>NZ_JAAWWL010000001.1:770153-1758348 GCF_012272815.1 Croceivirga thetidis | reverse complement strand
AATCTAAAATCCTCATTGATTCTACGCTGTCGTATTCCAATATGTCAATATGAACTTTTTTATTCTTCCAAAAGACAAAAAAAGCAGGCTTCAAAACCCGTTTTTCCCCTCTTTCAACACCTCGCCTCATCAGCAAAGCGGGTGCAAATATATAACCTCTTTTTACTTTGAACAAACCCCTTTCAAATAATTTTTTATTTCTTTTCTGAAAAAGAACTAAGTATTTGATTATGAGTAATCTGATTGAAAAGTTTTATGAAAATTTTATGAGAAGAAATTCCAGACCAAACCAAACCGTATAACAAAGTCTCGATAAGGGTAATTTGGCGCTGCATAATAGTTGTAGTCTGTACTCCAAATTGTATTTAAATGTTCCGCCTTAAAATAGATTCTTGTTTGGCGAACTTTTGCATTGATAAAAACGTCAATTAACGGATAAGCCCCAAGCTCTTCAAAATCCTGAACATAAAATTCTCCAAGTACAGGATTATAGGCATTCATATTGTAAGCCGAAAAATACTTTAGGGTAACCCCTGTTTGTATGAACATTGCCTTTTTAAAGACATCACTTGAAAAATAAAGTGAGTTTCTTGTTAATAGTTCGGGAACATTTAAGACATTATTTTCTTGATTTACGTTCTGATATTGAACCGTAGCGTCCAAAGCCCACTTACGCCATTTGAACTCTTTATTCCATCTTACTTTCAAATAATTCAGTGTTGGGGCCTCTTGAAAAGGTTGCACCAATACATCCTGCAATCCTAAATCAAATTGGTCTGTTGTGGCTTCCGATTTGAAATAGGTGTAATTTTCCATCGCTGAATATTTTGCCGAGAAATCACCAAAGAATTTAGAATCAAAACCAAAACTTATTGATTGGGTCCGCTGCTTTTCAAATTCTCCAAACTTATTCCAATTGAAGTTCTGAAAATCGCTTTGAAATAGTAGAAAATTAAAATTCGGCAATCTTGAGGAACCATGAATAGAAGCATGAATTCTATTGTTGTCATTCAATTGATACGCCGCAGATGCATTGACCAAAGTACCGGAGAAGTCTCCCGTAATGCCATAGCGTACTTGCCCATTTAAACTCAAGGGACCTATTTGATTTTTGTAGGTTGCGCCCAAGAGAATCTCATTGCCTTCTAATTTGTTAGGAATAACCTCGTCTTCACGAATCAATAAACTGCTAAAGAAATAATTGTAATTGTAGAAATCGGCAGTACCGGTTAAGTTGCCCAAAACACTATTTGAGAAGGAAGCTGAAAGTTGATTTCGCATTACCTTTAAATTTGACCTATCGTCAATTGGTGATTCAAAAACAGTTCCGAAAACCGGTTCGCCGTCTATAGTTGGCACACTATTTTGGGAATATTGAAAATAACGCGATTCGTATTGAAATTTATGACCGATTGCCAATAGTGTCGAACGATTTTTAAGTGAATCTTTTCTTGGCCTTACCAAATTAAATTGATGATCCAAAAAATACCTTCGGCCAAGCAGTCTTGAATTGGCGTCTGAAAACACCAAATCTATACGTGAACGATCTAAAAATTCTTCTTCACCTGATTCGAATTGCAATTCTTTTTGAAGTAACCCTCCATTTTCCTCAGCCTGTAAGTCTTGTACGGCCATATGACCCCTCATCCAGTACCGATTATTGGCCGTCCTATAATTAAAGGTAGTTCGAAACCTACCCCACTCCGTTTGTTCGTAGATATATTTACCCAATGACCTAAAACCTGTATAAGCCACAGACACATTTAATCTTGGGGTCGTATTAAATGTTAGCAATGCATCTAAAAATTGACCTTGCTCAAATGTGGTTTTGAACATTAATTCGGTCATGGGTGTTGGCACCCTAAAGTAATTGATCTGACCCTCTTCAATATATCCGGCATGTTTTGCCATAGCTCCCATATTTGGAAGCACATCATTTTGATCAAGATCAACTCCAAGGCTATTATAGGCCTGACCTACATTTGAAAAAGACATCAGTTCAAAATCATCCCTACGCAATACATTATACTTGTACTCCTTGCGTATAGTCAGGGTAGTATCTAAATAAGTAGTGTCCCCTGCTCCTGAGATAATTTTGTAATCCTCAATTGAAATCTTGTTTTCATCTGGTTTTCCCTTTTTCTTACCAGGTCTTTTTTTAAAAAAAGTGGTGTCTTTTTGAGTAGAATCAGTAACCTTATTGGTCGCAGTTGAATCTATCTGACTAAATGAGAGGTTAACTAAAAGAAATAAAAATAAAAATTGGAGCTGCTTCATTAAAAAGTCAAAGTGGCAAAGTTATACTATTTCGCTACTAAAGAAATGTGAAAGTTACTCCCGTTTACTTGCAAAATACTTCTGAGGCTAATTCATCGATATTTAGTGCTAAAACCAAACATATCCCTTAAAATTTGAGTATTTTGTATGCCCGAATAAAAAAAGAAGAATGAAAAAGATTTTACCTCTGCTCCTATTAACGGTGTTCATTGGGCGTGCCCAATATATTGAAAGCGCCCCATGGATGCAAAATTTAAAAAAAACAAAATCACTTACTGCCAAAGAAGCTGAAAAAGGATACTCCATTGATGAGTTGAGTGAGGCTTTTAACACCTATTGGAAAGGAAAGGATTGGAAGAAAAAAGGAAGTGGTTTTAAACCTTACAAGCGTTGGGAGAATTTTTGGAAATATCAAGTTGATTCCCAAGGATATTTGCCAACCGCTGCCGAACTTTTGCAAAGTTTCAAAAACAAACAAGCCTCAAAATTGGTTCCAAACCCCACAGCTAATTGGACTGCCATTGGACCATTTAATCCAGGTACTTTAGGTGGAAGTCTACCCGGAACGGGAAGAATCAATGCCATGGCGGTTGATCCAAACAATCCTGATATCTGGTACGCAGGCGCCCCTTCAGGTGGTATTTGGAAATCTACCGATGCCGGAAGCACCTGGACCAACCTTTTCGATGAATTTCTTCAAATCGGGGTATCGGGTATTGCAATCGATCCTAATGATTCGAATATCATTTATATAGCCACTGGAGATGACGACGCTGCAAATTCATTTAGCGTAGGTGTGTTCAAAAGTATAGATGGTGGCGCAAGTTGGGCAGAAACAACCTTAGGGCCGTCATCTGATCCCAATTGGGGCAACAATAGGCTGATGAGTGAAATTGCTATTGACCCTACAGACTCCAATACAATTTGGGTTGCCACAAGTTTCGGATTATACAAATCAATCGATGCTGGAGCCAGTTGGGATAGAAAAAGAGTTGGAAACATTACCGATTTCAGATTAAAGCCAGGCGATAGCAATACGGTTTACGCTATAACGGATTCTAGATTTTTTAAGTCTACCAATGGTGAGGATTTTAATGAAATAACCGATATTCTCCCATCTGCGTCGGGAAGAAGGGTAATAGATGTAACCCCAGCAAACCCTGATGTGGTTTACATACTTACGGCTAAGATTCAATCTGAAGGTTACGAATACCAAGGATTATATAAATCTACTGATAGTGGTGAAACATTTGCGGAAAGCCCAAATACCGTTAATATAATGGAGTCGAGCCAAGCCTGGTTTGATTTGGCCTTAGCCGTTTCGCCAACCGATGAAAATGAGCTTTATATGGGTTGTCTAAATATCTGGCGCAGTGATAATGGCGGAGACACCTTTACCAGATTGAACCAATGGTTCAGGAATGATGCTGCGTACGCACACGCCGATATCCACACCCTTAAATTCTTCAATGGAATTCTTTATGCCGGTACGGATGGAGGATTATACATTACCGAAAATGGTGGTGCGGCGTTTACCGATAAGACTGGTAATATGGCCGTGACCCAGTTTTATCGTCTTTCTGTAGCACGTAATAATTCAAATCGCTTGGCCGGGGGTACACAAGATAACGCTGGTTATGTGGCTAACGGTACTGAATGGAATGTTTATACCGGCGGTGATGGTATGGATTATGAAATTGATCCTAACAATGAAGATATCATTTACGGTTTTGTTCAGTTTGGGGATCCGCTTTTCATCACCAATAATGCAGGTGAATCGGCTGGTCAAGTTGCTGCGCCTGCTGGCGAAACCGGTAACTGGATTACGCCACTTGCCGTGAATTCACTTGGTGAAGTTTTTGCTGGGTATGACCGTGCCGTCTACAAATTGGTGGGTAATGCTTGGGAAAAATGGTCCAATGATTTTGGTTCAAATAATCTTGACGATATTGAAGTGTACTTGAACGACCCCAACATCATGTATGTCGCCGACGAAGATTTTGTTTACCGCAGCAATGATGGTGGTAGAACCTTTTCTGCTTTCAACCGTTTTGACTCTCAAGTTTCTGATATTGCTGTTAATGGCACTGACGATTCCTTTATTTACGTTACGACTTCAGAACGCGTAGGTACCAGTGAAGCCGGTCAAACTGCGGACAGAGGTGTTTTTAGGGTTCCGGTAAATGCCAGTGGTGATGCTGGACCTGAGGAAGACATCACCCTTAATTTACCTACTGACCAATCCTATTTTAGTATTGTGCATCAAGGTAGACATTCACAAAATCCAATTTATGTTGGAACAAGTTTGGGGATCTACCGACTCGATGACTCATTGACCGAATGGGAAGAGTATTTTGAAGGTCTTCCGAATACAGCTGTAAGTGATTTGGAAATAACATTGGATGATGAGATTATTACCGCTTCAACATACGGACGTGGTGCTTTTCAATCTCCGATACCGGTTGAAGTACCAGATAATGATGTTCGCCTATTAAGTATTTCTCCGACCACAACAGATGTTTTATGTAGTGAAATTTTCCCTCAAGTTCAGATAGAAAACAAAGGATTGAATCCTATAACGGAAGTAGTAATTACGTATTCCCTTAATTCTGGAAGCGAACAGAACATTACTTGGACTGGTAATTTGGCTAGCGAAAATACTTCTTTGGTGGATTTACCTTCTCTTGCCGGACAAACGATTATTGGTCAAAATAGTTTGAATGTTGAACTTGAAATCATAGGAGATTCTTTTGCCGACAACAATTCTGGTACGACTTCCTTTATCGTAAATCAATTTGCAGTTGGTGATGATGTCTTCGATTTTGAATCAGAGGCTGAGGCTTTGATAACCTTTAATGAAACCGATTCTGGCAATGTTTGGGAACGTGGAGTACCTACCGGTACATTACTAAACACGGCTTCGTCAGGTACCCAAGTGTACGGAACCAATCTTGATGGCGACCACCCTGCAAACACCAAAGGCATCATTTTAAGTGGTTGTTATGAGCTTTCATCCATCGTTGCCCCAGTTCTAAAGTTTCAAATGGCCTATGATCTGGAACAAAATTTTGATATTATATACGTTGAATACACCTTGGACGATGGAGCTACATGGAACCTATTAGGCGGTATTGATAGCCAACCGAATTGGTACACCAGTAATCGCACGAATGCCAGTTCGGGAGATTCGGATGATTGCCAAAATTGCCCTGGTGGCCAATGGACCGGAACCAACGCCACAATGACGGAATACGCCTACGATTTTGTTGCCAATGCAAATGCCGGGGAAACCGATCTGACTACTGAGAGCAATGTAATATTTAGAATCGTATTTCAATCTGACCCTGGAGTTGAACAAGAGGGAGCAATTGTCGACGATTTTGTGGTTGAAGGTGTGCAAGATGACGATGACGATGATAATGATGGCATTTT
The DNA here is from genome assembly GCF_012272815.1 of Croceivirga thetidis. Taxonomy (GTDB): domain Bacteria; phylum Bacteroidota; class Bacteroidia; order Flavobacteriales; family Flavobacteriaceae; genus Croceivirga; species Croceivirga thetidis. The sequence goes on along the minus strand of NZ_JAAWWL010000001.1, from coordinate 1,752,639 downwards.
AGATGTTGACGATAACTGCCCGCTTACCGCAAATGCCGACCAGGCTGATAACGATGGTGATGGTGATGGTGATGTTTGCGACAATGATGACGATAATGATGGTATTTTGGACACGGAAGACAATTGCCCATTTACGGCCAATCCAGACCAAGAAGATGCTGACGGTGACGGTATTGGGGATGTATGTGATAATGATGCTGACAACGATGGGGTTCCGAACGCCAATGACCTGTGCCCAGACACCCCTGAGAATTCAACGGTTGATGTAGATGGTTGTCCAATTTTTACGTTACCAACAACCAATTTCAGAATTCAAACAGTGGACGCTTCTTGCGTAGGCAATACCAACGGTGCAATTAATATATCCGCAGAAATGACCATGGACTACATTGCTACGTTGACGGGTGAAGGCGTTGATACAAACAACTCATTTACCGATACGACGAGCTTTACCAATTTAGCAGCGGGCAACTACCAAGTTTGTTTTACTGTTGTAGGACAAACCGATTTTGAAGTCTGTTCACAATTGAGTATATCTCAACCAGAACCACTTTCAGTATCATCTAAAATAAGTTCATTGGACAATACCCTTGAACTTGACTTAAAAGGTGGTGTTAGTTATACTATTATTCTGAACGATGTTACCTACACAACTTCAGATTCAAAAATATCATTGCCCTTGAGCAAAATCGAGAATACCCTTTTGGTTAAAACCGATTTGGATTGTCAAGGCACCTACTCAGAGACCATTGTCTTGAGTGATGAATTATTCATTTATCCGAACCCCATCTCTTCTGGTTATCTCAATATTTTCGTTGGTGATACAACTTCAGATAAAGTTGAAGTATCGCTATTTACTTCAACAGGAAAAAGTGTAATGCATAAAAAGATTGAAAGACAAGAATCAACAATGCGACTGAGTGTAGACGGATTACCTTCTGGGTTCTATCTATTAAATGTAAAATCAGAAAATTCATTAAAAAGTTATAAAATCATCAAGCGATGAAAAAGAAAAGAAATTTGCTATACCTATTTTCAATTTTGGCACTTGCTGCTTGTGGAGGAAGTTCCTCCGGTGGTGACGACGGACCAATGTCAGGCAATGACGATGTTGACCCACCAGTTCCTGCACCCTCTGCTGCAACATTAATTTTTCCTGAGGACGATACCGAATGTAATACAGGTGATGTTGTCAGTGATACACAAAGTGCTGTTACGTTTGAATGGAATGCCTCTCAAAATACCGATAGCTACGAAATAACCGTTACCAATCTAAACACGGGAAATTTCTCTAGATCTTCGGTAACCACCAATGAAGCCACTTTGACCATTGATCGCGGTACGCCCTTTGAATGGTCAGTAGTTTCTCAGGCAGTTGGAACAAATTCAACCGCTACCAGCGAAACCTGGCGCTTTTATAACGAAGGCCCAGGAATCGAAAATTTTTCGCCATTTCCAGCGGAAGCAGTTCAACCGACAAGAGGGGCCAATTTAGACGCATCGACCACTACAATCACCTTGGAATGGTCTGCAAGTGATGTTGACGACGATATTACTGGATATGAGGTATTTTTTGGTACTGACGAAAATCCTTCGAATTCCCTAGGAAACACCACTGAGAGTTCTATTACTGATATTGCAGTGAGCTCGGGCAATACCTATTATTGGACGGTAATGACCACCGATAGCTTTGGGAACAGCTCAACGTCGGAAATATTTGAATTCAGGGTCAACTAAAGAAATCTAAAATTTAATATCAATGCCATAGGACTATCAGGTCTTATGGCTTGATTTTTGCTGTTATTAATCAAAAATAAATTACAATCACTTATGAAAAAATCACTCGTATTATTATTAGCACTATGCACCTCTTCTCTATTCTACGCCCAAGTTTCTGGTGTTCGAACAGAGTTGCCAACAGAAATGGTTCGCAATTTTCAAATGGGAAACAACATATTACCTACTAACCTTGTTGGAACACCATTTTTAGACGAAACTTTTTCACCGGGTATTGCGCAAGTAAAGGACAAAAAATATAACGCTGTGCTTCGCTATAATGCCTATGCCGACGAAATTGAAATGAAGGATGAGAATAATGAAAGTATTGCCTTGCTTAAACGAGATTACATTACCGCTTCGTTTGGTGGCAATGATTATCAAATCTTAACCATGGGAGATAAAAAGGGGTATGTAATCACCCTTGAAGAAGGCGCATATTCATTATATAAAAGGCATCAAAAAGAGTTCATTCCTGAGAAAGAAGCTACCTCCAGCTATGGTTCAAATAAGCCTCCACAATTGGTAGATGATATTACCTATTATATTAAAATGGGTGATGAAGCTGCAACCGAAATTAAACTTAAGAAAAGTGATTTGGCTAAATTCTTAGGCGAGAAAAAAGTTAAGGAGTATGCTAAAATGAACAAGTCAAAATTGAATTCGGAACAAGATGTAATCGCATTGCTTAAAACCCTCAATGCAGGAGTTCAAAGCTAATCCTTAAAAAAAACAATAAAATAAAAAAGGGCTATCGAGTATTCGATAGCCCTTTTTTTATTAAGATTGTGTAAGCTATTAAATCCTGGTCAACACAAATTGAGCATTCGCTTGAGAACCACAACTAGCTCCACCTTCATCATCAGCCAAATCAATGGTAATGGTTGAATCATCACCAGCAGTGTAACTACCAGTTGCGTTTGAAGGCCCTATAGTAGTTGAGCTACCTGCACAACCAACACCAGTTACCTGACCACCTGCGACAACAACAGTACCACAAACTAGGGTAAAGTTGAAGTCGATATCACCAAACGTACCTAAGTCGGGATAAATTTGAGCAGTGAATACACGAGCATCAGGACTTGAAGCTCCTTGGCTTATAGTTACCGTTCCCTGTGGGAATATAACAGTACCAAAAATACCAGGAGCAGTTGTTGTAAGTTCATAATCTCCAATGAAGAAATCTTCTTCTACCGGACAAACTTGGAACATACTGATAACCGTTGGAGTGCTTTCAACATTTGCGTCAGATGAACCATTTATTCCATCTATCTGAAGAGAAACAGTCTTTGTCTCACCAATTTCAATACCAGCGTCAATTCCGGTAAATGACAACATACCTTCGTAGCTGTTCGCTGGAATAGTCACAGAGTTACTAACGTTAAACTGATCGCTAGTCGCTGCACCTTCAGCTCCTGAATTAATCACGCTGATGTTTACTGTTCTATCAGAACTTGAAATTGTTGTTACTTGCACAGGAATCATTATCTCTGCACTTGAATCGAAGACAACTGGTAAATCAATAACGGATTGTGCAAACTTCACATAAGTCTGACCACTTTCATTATCGAATATCACTAGGTCCTCTTCATAATCACATGAATTGAGCAGAAGGGCTGAAATTGCCAAAACTGCTAGTAATAATTGCTTTTTCATCATATTTCTTTTTTAGTACCCAGGGTTTTGCTGGATGTTATTATTGGCGTTCAATTCAACCAACGGAATCGGCATTGTAAACCTGAAATCAGTTACAGGTAGGCTACAAGCTCCGTTAATAGCACAATCGATAGCATCTCTTTCAACACCTCTATTAGCTCTTGCACCGAGGCGTTTCAAATCTTTCCATCTGTGACCTTCATAAACCAATTCAATTCGTCTTTCATCTAGAATAGCACCGAATGCTTCTTGTTGACTTCCGAAAGTTGGCAATGGCTGGTCCGTACCAAATCTGGCATCTCTAAGTTGTTTCAAGTATGCCGCAGTACTGTTGGCAGCACCATTTATATTACCTGCATCAGCAGCAGCCTCTGCACGGATAAATAACATTTCAGCAGCTCTAAACACTTTAAGATCATTCATCAAATCCCTACCTTCAGAACCAGGATATTTTTGAATTACCAAAATGTCCAAAGCTGGGTCTTGATTAGTGGTATAATCAGGATCAATAACTGAAGTAGGTGCTACATTCACGTCATAACGAATATCAGCTGGATCAAGTTCATTAAATACCGCACGACCCATCTCGAAATAAGGTGAACCTGCTAATGTAGCATTTACGAATGCAAAGTTGGCACCAGCCCAACCACCAGCAAAACCGCTACCAGTAGTTCCTTGTCCATCGTAGTTATCACCGAAGGCTCTTTCCAACTTGAAAATTACCTCTGTATTATCCGTATCCAAATACATTGCTTCGTACTCAGCTCTGCTTGCAATAGGATAACGAGTCAACAAATCAGCAGCCAAAGCATCTGCTTGTGCATATTGGCCTCTATACGCAGCCATTCTTGCTTGAAGAGCTAATACAAAATCCGAACTAACGCGCGTAGCATCAGTTGAACCTGAAGGCAAAAGACTAAGGGCACGAGTCAAGTCATCATTGATACTTGCATAAATCTCAGCATTTGTATTTCTAGGCAATGCTTGATCAATCGTTGGAATAAAGTTTACCAAAATTGTTGCTAAAGCACTATCATCGGTGTAATCCGTTGACAGGTATGACAGCAATTGAAAATGGGCAAAAGCTCTAAGTGCTAAAGTTTCTCCCACGATTTGGTTAAATCTTGCCTGATCGGCAGGATCAACCTCTATCAAAGCAGCAGATTCAATAACACGCGTAGTGGCATTCAATCCGTCATTATAATTAACCCAAAGTGCTTGTGATGCTGCACTTCCTGGGTTCAAAATGAAACCGTACTCACCGTTACCAATACCTTGTCCACCATTATCAAATCCAATGGCAACTTCATCAGTAAATACAGCATTGAACTGTATTTCTGGAGTAGTGTCAAATTCGTCATAAGCCCCTAGCAAACCAGCTTCTAAATCATCAACTGTCTGGAACGCCTGTGCTGCTCCAAGCCTACCGGGCTGTTCTATATCAATTGCCTCGTTACAGCTGAATAAGCCGAAAGCGACTGCAAAAATTATTAGATAGTTTTTCATTTTATTTTTCATCTTTTTTATTAAAATCCAACTTCTATCCCGAATGATACTAATCTTGGGCTAGGGAACAATCGACTTTGAGTTGGGTTGTTGATGTCAGGTAAAACCTCTGGATCTAAACCTCTCCATTTCGATAAAGTAAATAGATTCTCAGCGTTACCGAAGAAACGTAGTCTTGTCAATCCAGTACCTTCCAAGAATTTTTCTGGGAATGAGTATCCAATGTTCACAAAACGCAATCTTAAGTAATCTGCTTCTTGCAAATAGCGATCAGAGTTACCGCTTAGTGCAAAGTTTTGAGCACCTAAAGCTGGAATATCGGTAATTCTATTATCAGGAGTCCAAGCTCTGAACAAGTCTCTACTTGTTCTAAACTGACCAATGTTGTTTGGGTTTTGGAAACCTGACAAATCAAAGTCATAACGGTCAACTCCAGTTACGTAGTTAAACTGAGTTGTAAGGAAAAATCCTTTATAGTCAAGGTTGAAACCAAAACTACCTTGCCAATCAGGTAAAATATTTTTACCCAATCCAACCCTATCAGTATCAACGTTAGGGTTCTCAGTTACATTTCCATCAACATCTAAGAACAATAGGTTACCATTGGCAGGGTTAACGCCTGCATATCTGTAAGCAAAATATTCATTGATTACACTGCCTTCATTCAATCGAATCAAACCATTGATTACCTGACCATCTTCAGTAGGAACATCGATAACTTCTGTCTCGTTGTAGTTACCCACAACATTCAATGTTAATCGAAGACCGTTTTGAGTATCATTAATTAGGTCATATGAAATCGATGCATCCAAACCTCTGTTTTGAATCTCACCAGTATTAGCTCTAAGTGTAGTAGCTGCATTAATAGCAGAGATTGGATTGTCTTGGAATACATCAGTAGTGTTTCGTTGGTAAAAATCAACATTACCTCTTAACCTAGATTGGAAAACTTCAAAATCCAAACCTATGTTTGAAGAAGTAACTGTTTCCCACTTCAGAGTTGTGTTTCCGATTTGTGAAAGGAATAAAGAGTTAGCACCGGCATAACCTGCACCTGTTCCAAATAAATCCCTTGTCAAATCAGGAGCATCGAAAATAAATCCTGGTGCATCGTTTGTCAAATCGATAAACTGGTTACCTGCTGTACCATAAGAACCTCTAAGTTTCAAAAGGTTGAAAACAGAGTTTTCCATGAAAGCCTCGTTGTGGATATTCCATCTACCAGAAACAGACCAGAAAGTTGCCCAACGGTTAGATTCTGAGAAACGGAATGAAGCATCACGTCTTATTGTTCCTGTTAAACCATAACGTGTATCATAATCATAATCAAGCTGACCAAAGTAAGAGAACAATCCAGCTTCCAAAATGTTGGCATTAATGTTGTCAACGAATAAGTCATCAGCTGTACTATCCGCAATAAATGCAGATCCATCACCTAAAGCAAAAGTCGCCTGATTCAAACCGTTGGCCCTAAAACCAAATGTTCTCCAGAAACCTCTAAAGTATTCGGTATAAGCGCCTAAATCAAAAGTATGCTTGCCAAACGCTTTATTTACATTTAATGAAGTTACTTGGTTGTAAGTAAATTGACGACTAAACTGACTGTCTTGGAAACCAGCATTTGGATTAGCGGCGCCACCGAAAAGTAAAGCGTTGAAAGAGTTTGATTGCTCAGCTCTGTTTCGCACTTCGTCTTGATAGTCAGCACTCATTTGTAAGTTAGCGGTTAACCAATCATTAAACTGATAACTTGCATTGAATGTACTTAGTAACTTTAATTCGTCCTCTTCCCTGTCGTGTGTTGCAGCAAGGTCCAATAAGAACAATGGTGTGTTACTAAATAAAAGTGGGCTCAATAAATCCGCACCATTTGTGTAATCTGCAGGGGATAAATAAGGTACCGATTGTAGACCACCTAAAACAAAGTTACGGTTGATACCACCTGTACCGATACTAGTTGGCTCATCACTTTCAGAGTAGTTTACTGAAAGATTAAATCCGTAATTGAATTTGTCATTTTTTGATTTTCCATTAACGTTGGTTCTGAAGTTAAATCTTCTCAAACCACTTTCAATCAAAATACCTTCTTGGTCAAAGAAACCTAAGGAAACAAAAGACCTTAAATTCTCACTACCACTACTCATAGTTAACGTATGATTTTGTGATAAACCATTTCTAAAGAATACGTCTAACCAGTCCGTTGTAGAAAAAGCAGCGATTTCGGCATCACTTAAAGTTGCACCTAAACCTGCACCTTGATCACGCTCCAAAAGCAATTGCTCTTGTGAATCCATTAAATCATAATCATCATTTTGTGCAGAAGTCACACCAACGATACCAGTATAGTTGATTTGAAGACCTTGGTTGAAATTACCTTGTCTTGTTTTAATCACAATAACACCATTCGCACCTCTGTTACCATAAATGGCAGTTGCCCCAGCATCCTTCAATACAGATACAGATGCAATTTCTTGAGGGTTCAAGCTTCTGAAGTTTTCAGAATCTACCGGGTTACCGTCGATTACGAACAATGGCTCATTGTTACCGTTTACAGAAGTTACACCACGCAACAATACGTTTGTGTTACCACCTGGCTGACCTGAACCAGAAATAATGTTAAGACCTGCTACCTGACCTGAAAGGGTATTGATAAAGTTAGCGTTTGGTCTGTCTGCGATAGTTTCAGAACTGATCGTTACCGCTGCAATACTTGATCTTTCCTTTGTTGCAGTTCGGTAACCTTGCACCACAACCTCTTGTAGTGTTTCAGCGTCTTCTTCCATCAATACATTAATGGTTGAACCAGAACCAACTGTTCTGTCAACCGTCTTTTGCCCTAGGTAGCTAAAACGTAGAACTTGGCCCTCAGCAACATTGATGGAGTAGTTACCATCAAAATCGGATTGGGTACCTGTAGAAGTTCCAACAACTACAATAGAGACTCCGGGTAATGGAAGACCATTCTGGTCAGTAACATTTCCCGAAACCGTTTTCTCTTGTGCATAAGAGAACGAGAAAATTAACACCAACAAGGGTGTTAACATCCATGTCAACTTTGATTTCATTTATCTGAATTTTGAATTAGTCAACGCCAAAAGTCTCAAAAAACACTTAAAATTCCAAAAAATATAAGGGGTCACAGACTTTAACTGTTAATTTTTGTTTAATAATTGAGTGATTCTCTGAAACAAAATTAAATGATTGAATTATTCTCTACTTTTTAACCAAAATGATGGTTTTTTTTAAAATAATCTACAAATTTGTTTGATTTTTTACGAAGATGTTAAGTAATAAGTTTAAGTTTTCTCTAGAAGCTGGTACAGATGAAGCTGGGCGTGGATGCTTAGCCGGACCTGTCACTGCCGCCGCAATTGTGTTACCCGAAGGTTTTCAAAATGAGCTGCTTAACGATTCAAAACAACTAAGCACCCTACAACGAGAGAAACTTCTGCATATTCTTATCTCAGAGGCAGTTAGTTACGGCGTCTCACATGTTTATGAGAAGACCATTGATGAAATCAATATTCTAAATGCATCGATTTTGGCCATGCACCATTCTTTGGATCAACTAAACCTTATCCCTAAATTAATTCTTGTTGATGGCAACAGGTTTAAACCGTACAAAGAGGTTCCATATGAATGTATCATCAAAGGTGACGGCAAATTTATGTCAATTGCTGCGGCCTCTATATTGGCGAAGACTTCAAGAGATGCCTACATGAAAAAAATTCATGAGGAATTTCCAATGTATCATTGGGATAAAAACAAAGGTTACCCCACTAAAGACCATAGGGATGCAATCCGAAATTATGGACCTTGCAAATACCATAGACAAAGTTTTAGACTTCTACCTGAACAACTCAAACTCGATTTGTAGCAATACCCTAACTTTGTACAAACCTTAGGGAATGAGATTTAGAATTCTATTGCTATTGGTACTTTTTCTGGCTTGCAAACAAGAGGAAAAGGCAACACAAAATCTACTAGGCTATCTTCCGGAAAATCCTGTTCTAATAATCAAAATAAACCAGTTAAATAACCTTAAAACAGAACTTAACAACTCTTTGTTTCTACAACAAATCAACAAAACGGAGATTTACACTTCAATTTCTGAAAAAATTAATCCCTTAGGACAATTTGAGCTCGAAGACCTTTCCGTAATAGGATTTTACGAAGTGGGAAAAAATAACCTGGAATTTGCTTTGGCTTCAAAAGATCTCAACGCAATAAACAATGTGGATGAAGTTGCAAACCGTAAGGTTGAAACCATTACCTATGAGAATAAAACAATAACCAAAATAACGTTGGAGAACTCCACGTACTATTCAACCTCAATAAACAAAGTTGATTTATTGGCTTCGTCGCAACTTCTTATTGAAAATCTAATTAGGTCTGAAGTGCCAGTGGCCGTTTCACAATCGTTAAACACACTTTACAACGCTTCAGGAGAAGAAAAAAGCGCTTCAATTTTCCTAAACTTCAAAGAGTCCCGAGCCTTAACAAGTTCAATCACGAATCCTAAAGGCCCTTTTTCATTTGAGAACTTTGGGGATTGGCTGGCACTTGATATTTCAAATCAGAATAACAACCTACATTTTAGTGGTGTCGCCGTTGCCAATGACTCCGTAAAAAATTTCTTGAATTTATTCCGCGGTACAATTCCTGGGCCGGAATCAATTGCCTCCATTGCACCCAGAAATGTTGATGGTTTGGTATCATTTAGGATTGCCGATTTCAGCATCTTTTCCCAAAACAGAAAAGAGTATTTAGATATTTCAAAAGAACAGGATACCCTATTGAATACAATCGATGAAATCGGAATTTTCACGATTGCAAACGAGACTACTGTCGCCTTAAAGTCTTTTGGCCCTAATAACTTGACCGAATTTCTACTTAACAATTCAGACAAAGTTTCGGACTATCAAGGCTATGATATCAGGAGTTTGAATCAAAAGGATTTTCTTACCAATCAATTAAGTCCATTGGTGACTGGGTTCAGTTCAAATTTCTATACCTTAATTGAAAATAATTTCATTTTTTCCGAAAACGAAGAACTACTTAAAAATGTAGTAGCCAATAAAAACAGCGGCACTACTTTCTCCACTTCACCAGGTTATTTGAACGCTCGCGAATTTCTACCATTTGAGTCGTCTTTATTTTTTACATCAAAAAAAGGCGGCATACCAAATTTCTTATCAAAATATTTAGCTCAAGATGTTATAACTGATTTGGCGAGTACTCAAACAAATGACTTTATTATTGCTGGACAAATAGGAATTGATGGCGAAATATTTCATTCCCAACTCATATTGAACAAAGTTGGTGTTCAAAGGGCAGCAGAAAATGTTTCACCCTTACTGACCGTTGAACTTGACACCGATATTGCCTTTAACCCGCAATTCGTGAAAAATCACCGGAACAATAACTATGAAATCATTGTTCAAGACCGTGATAAAAATCTTTATCTAATTGATGCCAAGGGTAAAATTTTATGGAAAAAACAGTTAGATGGTCTTATTAGAGGCAAAATACACCAAGTAGATCTTTATCGTAACGGTCGGCTTCAAATGGCATTTTGCACCAATAACCGATTCATGGTATTGGATAGAAATGGTGAAATAACGAAAGGTATTGACAAAAAATATGATGGTGGCAACCTAAACGGCCTTGCCGTTTTCGATTACGAAAACAATCGCAAGTATAGAATGGTGGTCACTCAAGGCAGAAAGGTTTTCATGTATGATAATGATGGTAAAACTGTGGATGCATTTTCGTATAAAGAAGCCGAAAGTCCTGTTATTAAACCACCAAAACATTTTAGAATTGGCGGCAAGGATTATTTGACATTTTTATTGGAAGATGGCAAACTAAAAATTCGTCATCGGGCTGGTGGAGATAGAATAAAGGTGAATCGAAACATACAGTTTTCGGATAACGATGTTTACCTATACCTCAACAAATTCTCTGTCACCGATAAAAAAGGTGTGTTGCATCAAGTTGGCACAAATGGCAAACTTTCGGCCACCCCATACAATTTAAATGAGAATCATGGAATGTTTGCGACTAGCAAAAGTCTAGCCCTCATGAATGAAAATATTTTGAACATTAAAGGCAAAAAAATTGAATTGGAATTAGGTGTGTACTCCAAACCAAAAATCTTTTACCTCTACGACAAGATATATGTTGCAGTAACGGATATACAAAACCAAAAAATTTATTTGTTCGATAGTCAAGCGGAATCCATTCCGAATTTTCCAGTTTACGGTAGTTCGGCCATTGACTTGATTGATGTTGATGGTGACAAAAAATTAGAACTCGTTGCTAAAGACCAAGAAAACTCAATAATCCTATACGGGATCAATTAGCCACTTCTTACACAGGAATTCGTGACAATTATACAATTACCCTGTTGATGAAACAGGCATTTTCATAATTTGAAAGTTGAATTAAAACGAATCAAAACTTTTGAAAATGAAAACAATAAACCCCCAGAGAATTCTTCTGTTGGTAGGGTGCGCAGTATTTTTTTCCGTACCCGTAAATTCACAATTACTAAAGAAACTTGGCAAAAGGGCTGAAAGAGCGGCAGAACGTACTATTGAACGCAGAGTAGATAAAGAAACTTCCGAAAAAACCGATGAAGTCTTAGATAGTATATTGGAACCTGGAAAAAAAGGTCAAAAAACACCTCAAACGCCAAACCCACCGAATACACCAAACCCATCGGGTGGCAATCAAGACCAATCAAATTCGGGAAACGATTCCGATGTAAACTCTGGCCCCAAGACCATTCAGGTTTACAGCAAGTTTGATTTTGTACCTGGAGACAAACAACTATTCTTCGATGATTTTGGAAACGAATTTATAGGTGATTTTCCTTCCAAATGGAATACGAATGGCGGAGGTGAAGTGGTTACCTTAAGTGATGTTCCTGGAAAATGGTATGCTGTTACAAATCGAAGTCTTACTATTCCAAATCTATCAAATGGGTTACCAGAAGATTATACCATTGAATTTGATGTAAAAGCCGTTGGTATAACCAATAAGACAAGTTCGGGGGCTCGACTAGGTATCTATTTGGCCGAGACACCTAATCTAACCACTAACGAAAGTTACGCCTATAGCGCTTTGAACTTTTGCCAATATATTGCCATTGGTGTGCAGGTTGATAATAGGTTCAAAGGCAATCCCAGTCCTATTTCAAATCGTTTGTCCCGAGATTTACGACAAGTTTATCAAGACGTTGTTCATGTTTCAATTGCCGTTAACAAAAATCGCTATCGCCTCTGGATCAATGAGAGTAAAATCACCGATTTACCACAATTTATTTACCAACCAGAATTGATTAAGTATTTGAAATTTAAGGTTGATGGCATGGATTTGGAAACAAAAAACGAAAGGGTACTCATTAGTAATCTTAAAATTTCGGAAGGTGGGGTTGACCTCAGAAGAAAGCTAATTTCGGAAGGTAAAATTTCAACAAACGGAATTCTATTTGATTCAGGTTCAGCAAATCTGAAACCCGAATCAATGGGTATCATCCGACAGATTTATCAAGTACTGCAACAAGACTCTTCCATAAATTTAAAAATTGTAGGGCACACCGATGCTGATGGAAGTGATGAAGCAAACCTCTCACTTTCAAAAAGTAGAGCAGACGCGGTAAAAAGCGCATTGGTAAATGTGTACAATGTGGATGATGCCAGATTATCTACAGAGGGAAAAGGAGAACTGGAGCCCGTTGCTGATAATTCTAGTTCTGAAGGAAAAGCACAAAACCGTCGAGTAGAATTTATAAAACAATAATCAATACTTATATGAGAACTAAACTATTAACACTGATAATATCACTCGTAGTCTTAATATCCAGTAAGGCACAAGATAATTGCAGTACGTTTTACCCAATGACAGAAGGTGCTTCTTTTAGCTATAATATTTATGACAAAAAAGACAAAATAAGTGGAACCACTGAGTATGAAGTAATCAATGTCGACAATAGTGGTGGTAACACCGTGGCAACTCTAAGTGTGAAAGTAGGCGGTGACAAACCTAAAGAACAAATGGAACTTGAATACGACGTCACCTGCACAGGCGATGGTATTTCCATAGATTTCAATAGTATGATATCTCCGCAATTGCAAACACAAATGGATCAAATGAACGCAGAAGTTGATATCTCAGGGGTTAATGTGGTCATACCGAACGAATTGACAGTGGGTCAAAATTTAGATGATGCTGAAATAATTATGGCAATGAGTATGAGTGGAATAAAAATGAATACAGAGGTTAGAACGACAGATAGAAAAGTTGTTGCCAAAGAATCGGTGAGCACGCCAGCAGGAACTTTTGATTGTTATGTGCTCACAGCAACAATAAGCACTAAAGCAATGATGGCCAAAATGACATTTACAGATAAGATTTGGTTAGCGAAAGATGTTGGTATTGTAAAGCAAGAAACCTATAATAAAAAAGGGAAATTGGATAGCCGAATGGAGCTGGCGTCCTTTCAAAAATAACAACCAAACCAATTTATTTAAACCCTGGCCTAGGCCGGGGTTTTTTCTTTAACAAGTTCTGCTTCAAAAAGCTCCTCAAAATGTCTGAGGAGTTTTTGTTTTACCTCATCCATATCAATTTCTGGTTTGCCCAGTTCCACATTTAATGAGGTTACTGCTTTGTCCTTAATGCCACAGGGAATCATCAAATCAAAATAGCCCAAATCAGCATTTACGTTCAAGGCAAAACCATGCATGGTCACCCAGCGGCTAGCACGTACGCCCATAGCACAGATTTTTCGTGCAAAGGGAGTGCCTACGTCAAGCCAAACACCGGTTTCCCCTTTTGAGCGTTCTGCTTTTAGCCCATATTCGGCTAAAGTTAATATGACCATTTCTTCCAAAAGACGGAGGTACTTATGAATATCTGTGAAGAAGTTATCCAAATCTAAAATTGGGTACCCTACGATTTGTCCAGGACCGTGATATGTGATATCACCGCCACGATTAATTTTATAAAAGGTAGCACCTTTCTCTTCAAGCACTTTTTCATCTACCAAAAGATTGGAAATGTCACCACTCTTGCCTAATGTATACACATGAGGGTGCTCTACAATCAAAAAATGATTAGGGGTTTCGATTCCGGCCGCTTCCCTCCTATTTCGAATTTTTAAATCGACAATTTCCTTAAAAAGGGTTTCTTGAAAATCCCAAGTCTCTTTATAGTCTTTATTACCTAAATCTTTTAATAGGACTTTTTTGTTCATCCTACAAAATTACAACGGAAAGCTCAGTCTTCAAGTTCTACCTCGATGTTGATTGATTCTGGGTCTTTCATCATTTGCAAGAAGTTTACTTCATATATCATGGTCTTACCATCCATAGAAAAAGTAGCTCCTTCTGCGTTGGTCGATTTCACACGTCTTGGAAAGTGATATTTAAATGTATATGTTGAACCCGACAAAAACATTTCAGCACTTTGAAGACTGTCTACACTTTGTGCAAAGAGGGTCTCATCAAAAATTTTGGTGCTCCTAGAAAATGTATTGCCATCAAAACCATAAATGACCTCAGTGGGCATACTCGGTGGTCCTTGTTGCGATGGTGCACTACCTCCTGGCTGCGGACCAACAGAAGAAGCGTCTTGAAAGGCATTAAATGCATTATTTACTTCACTAACATTCTTAAACTCACTGAATAAATCAAACTGCATTTTTTGCTCCTTACTATCCATGACCATTTTCATGGTGAAGGGTTCCAATTTCTTTAATTTTTCTTGTTCCTCAGGGGATAATAGAGCGATACTATCCTTCTTTTCTTCCAAAAGGTCTTTGAATACCAAGGTAGTATCTACTACTTCTTCCTTCTGAGTACTATCTGGACTCATCGAAGCTATACCAGCCATAAGCTCGTTACCATCAAAGTGAATATTTATTCGACCTGAACCGTCATCCTCAATAAATAATTCTTCGGTAAAATTGCATGCTGTAATTAGTCCTATCGTTAAAATGGACAAAAAGACCCTTAAATTTTTCATTTTAGCTCTAATTTGGATTGTTCAAAATGACCAGTGCGGCAATAACGCCTGGTACCCAGCCACAAAGGGTTAAAAGTAGAACAATAAGAAAAGAACCACAACCTTTTCCGATGACTGAAAGTGGCGGAAAAATTATGGCCAAAAGAACGCGTAAAAAACTCATGTGATTTTGATTGATGTACCTATGGGACGCAAAAAACACTAACTTGTTACAGTGAAAATCAGTTTAATGAAGCCGTTTTTTACGTTGGTTGCTATTCTCGCTGCTTACACGCTTCAAGGGCAATACCACTTTAGCGGTCAAGTAGCTGAAAATTATATAAACCAAAACGTCTACTTATCGCTGGTTGAAGACTATCGAAAGACTTCCAGAGTATATCTCAACCAAGTTTTTCAAACTACAGTCGCTGACTCGCTAGGTTTTTTTTCCTTTGAGGGAAATTCATTGCCTGCACAAAATCGTATTTACCGAATTCATGTCGACGGTTGCGAAGAAGGTTTAAATGGAAAAAATCACTTCTTACGCGAATGCAGTACAACGGAAAGCCTTTTGTTTATTGCAAACAACAACGATACCATCTCAATTCCACTCCTATCAGGTCAGGCCTTCTGCGAGGTTAGTTCGTCAAATGACGCTTCCGGTTTATTATTGGAAATGGAATCTTTAAAGGAGGAAATGATAGTCGATTTTATTGGTCACCATTCAAAAACGGCTAGTTCCATTCACTATGATAATTGGTTCAAAAAGTTTCAAGAATTTGCAAATAGCACAAACGAACCATTGGTTGAACTGAGTGTTTATGAGTTTTTATCGGACCGGAAAAACGAAACCTACAATCATTATTTGGAGTCTTTAAGCACAAGTACTTTTTATAACGATTTACAAAACAGTTTATTAGAGACGTATCCAGATTCCAAATTCACTGAACAGTACAGGAAGGAATTACATGCTGACGAAAATTTGATTGAATCCGATGAAAATAGTTTTGCTTTTAATTCAAACATTATCGTCTCCCTTATAATACTGATAATGTTCATTATCGGTGCTTTTTACATTCTCAAAAAACGAAAAAGCAACAAGGGTTTTGCCACCTTAACACCACAAGAGCAGAAAATCACTGAAGCCATAAAATCAGGTAAAACCAATAAAGAAATTGCCACCGAACTATTTATTAGCCACAGCACGGTAAAAACCCATGTGAACAACATTTATAAAAAACTAGGTGTTTCTTCACGTACCGAACTGCAATCCAAATTTTAAAATCCACCCGGGGTCTAGACCCCATTTCAAACCTTGATTTATAGGGCCAAAGACCGATTCTCATGATTTTCGGGAAAAAATAAAATCATGAAGAATATACTATTATCAATCGCCCTTTTTTCAGGAATACTGCTTCAATCACAAATCAAAGATGAAATCACTTTGGACAATGGTCGGAAATTTTTGATTGGGCAAATCAGTATTGATGACCTAAAAAAAGCCCCATATCAAAGTTGGTTTGACCAGAATTTTACCAATTACCAAGTTGACGTCAATTCCATTCAATCCTTTTCGACTAAACTCAAAGAATACAATTTATTGTTGTTTATGGGGACTTGGTGCGGTGATAGCAAGCGCGAAGTACCACGAATTGTTAGGATTTTAGCAGAAGCCGATTTTCCCATGGAACAACTCAAGATAGTAGCGGTTGACCGCCGTAAAGAATTCTACAAAAAGAGTCCAGGTGGCGAAGAATGGGGGCTTAATATCAAGCGCGTTCCAACTTTACTATTTCTGAAAGATGGCAAGGAAGTCAATCGATTGGTAGAAAGCCCTCGTAATAATTTAGAACAAGATTTCGTGGCAATCATTGGCGGACAGCAATACACACCAAACTACGCCCAAAAGACAAAATAGTCCCTTAATTAGGTAGTTTCAATTAAAGCGCAAAAGTGTAATTTTGCGCTTTAATTTTTTATACCAATGCAGCTTTCCGAGCAAGAAATAGTACGAAGGGATAAATTGACAAAACTACGCGAGATGGGTATTGACCCCTATCCTGCAGCCTTATATCCAGTTGACAATACTTCAAAAAGCATCAAGGAGTCCTACGAAGAGGGAAAAAAGGTGGTCATTGCTGGTCGATTAATGTCTCGCCGTATTCAAGGGAAAGCTTCATTTGCTGAATTACAAGACAGTCAAGGGCGTATTCAAGTCTATTTTAACCGTGACGAAATCTGTCCAGAAGAAGATAAAACCCAATACAATGAGGTCTACAAAAAACTGTTGGACATTGGAGATTTTATTGGTGTTGAAGGGGAATTGTTCACGACACAAGTAGGTGAGAAAACCGTAATGGTGAAAAACTTCACCTTATTGAGTAAATCCCTTAAACCATTGCCCTTACCTAAGGTTGATGCAGACGGAAACACCTACGATGAGTTCAATGACCCTGAATTAAGATACCGTCAGCGTTATGTGGATTTGGTTGTGAATCCGAAGGTAAAGGAGACCTTTATCAAGCGTACAAAAATCACCAATAGCATCCGTGAGTTTTATAATGCAAAGGGCTATTTAGAGGTTGAAACACCTATTCTACAACCCATTCCTGGTGGTGCTGCCGCACGCCCCTTTTTGACACATCACAATGCGTTAAATATTCCTTTGTATTTGCGAATTGCGAACGAGTTGTACTTAAAAAGATTGATTGTTGGTGGATTTGACGGGGTATACGAATTCTCAAAAGACTTTAGAAATGAGGGCATGGACCGTACCCATAATCCAGAGTTTACGGTAATGGAGCTTTACGTTTCATACAAAGACTACAATTGGATGATGGACACCACAGAGCAATTGCTTGAAAAAGTAGCCAATGATGCCACAGGAGGAACCAAAATCACTGTTGGGGAAAACGAGATTGAATTTAAGGCGCCATATCCGCGTGTGCCCATTTTGGAAGCCATCAAAACACATACCGGTATTGATGTAACGGGTATGGGTGAAGACGAACTTCGAGAGACTGCCAAAGGTTTGGGTCTTGAAGTTGATGAGACCATGGGTGTTGGAAAATTGATTGATGAAATTTTCGGAGAAAAATGTGAACATTTCTATGTGCAGCCAACTTTCATTACCGATTATCCAAAAGAGATGAGCCCTTTGACCAAAGCACACCGAAGCAAACCAGGCCTTACTGAACGTTTTGAATTAATGGTCAATGGTAAGGAACTCGCAAATGCCTATTCAGAGCTTAATGACCCAATTGACCAGCGTGAACGTTTCGAAGAGCAACTCAAACTTTCTGAAAAGGGGGATGATGAGGCCATGTTTATCGACCAAGACTTTTTACGAGCCTTGGAATACGGTATGCCTCCTACATCAGGTATAGGCATAGGTATAGACCGTTTGGTTATGCTCATGACCAACAATTCGAGTATACAAGAGGTGTTGTTCTTCCCACAAATGCGTCCTGAGAAAAAGCAGGTGGAATTGACCGAAGAGGAAAAATTGGTTTTGGAACTCCTTAAAAAGGAAACCAAAATGCCTTTGAATGAATTGAAAGCACAAAGCGGTCTGTCCAATAAAAAATGGGACAAAACAATCAAATCGCTGAACAAGAACAAAATAACAGCAGTGAACAAAACAGATGAAGGATTGTTCGTAGCGTTGATTTGACCTATATTTAGGACAACTCAATAGCTACTTAAACAAATGCGAAAAAAAATAATCCTAGGGGTATTGGTCATTGGGCTGGTACTTTTGAGCATCCATCTGTATAATTTAGGTCAACGACCAGACCGTGAATATCCTTCATTCCCTCTTAATCCTGAAAACAATGCGGCTACGATTCATGATAGCATTCCATTAAGGGATGTCGTAGTTGCGGGTAATAACTGGGATGGAGTTCTTACGATTTTTGACCCCAACACCTTTGAAATTATAAAGAAGATAAGTGCGATGCCTGACCGGGAGGAACGGTTTGAAGAAATCTATTCAGGTTTGAAGAGAAGGCTTGCCTCTGGTTTTATACGGGAGTACATCGGCGAGGGCAACGATCAATTGGTTGATGATATGTTCACCTCTAATGATGGTAGATTTATCTATGCCTCAAGGCCCAGTTTTGCTGATGTTGTGGCCATTGATGTTAACTCTGGTGAAATCGCCTGGCGCACCCCTATTGAGGGGCTTCGTTCGGATCACTCGGCCATATCACCAGATGGAAACACTTTTTTGGTTTCTGCTTCAACCGCTAGAAAAGTGCATGCCATCGATGTTACCACAGGCAAGATTGTTGGTGGTTTTGAATCTGGAGATCAACCCCATGAAAATACGTATTCAGAAGATGGTAAGCGAATCTACCACGCAAGCATTGGAAAAACGTTTATATCATCACCTATGCTGGATTTTTTAAAAGGTGATCGTTGGTTTCAAATCGTTGATGCCGAGAACTATGAGATAATTCGTAGGGTAGATATGAAGGACCGGTTAGAAGAATTTGGTTTTGAATGGATGGAGCGCGCCATTCGCCCCATGGCCATTACCAAAGATGAAAAATTTGCATACCTACAAATTTCACTTTTCCATGGTCTTTTTGAATACGATATTGAAAATGATAAAATCACCAGAAAATTGGATTTGCCCGTCCCTGAAGCCAATAAAGACATGTCACCAGGTGACCATCTTTTAAATTCGGCACATCATGGTATATCAATCAGTGGCGATGATAAAACACTTTGTGTAGCCGGTACCATGGATGGATATATTGCCATCGTTGACCGAGAAACCTTTAAATACCACACCATAAAACTTTCAGATGACCCAAAAGAGGCGAAACCCTATTGGGCTACCTCAAGCAAAGATGGCACTAGGGCTTACGTATCGATTAGTGGTCTGGACAAAGTCTCGGTAGTTGACTATGCCTCCGGTAAAATAGTGGCAGAGATACCTGTCGGTAATCACCCCCAACGGGTACGAAATGGGCAGTTACGCTTGAAATAGTATTCACAGCGTAGATTTAACCTGCTTCTAAACTTTAGTAAGACTTTTATTTTAGAAGCAAAACCCCTAGCTTAGAATCATCCGCAATACCAATACGATGATTCATTCTAGAGCACCCATAATATGTCTTCTTATTTTGACCTTCGCACTTGAGGCTTACGGGCAGAAATTCCCGGTCTCAGAAGCAATCTTGGAACAATATACGAAGGCTTCATTCCCTATGTTGCGGGAATTGTACAGCATTCCCAATGACGCCTTTTACCTAGAAGACATAGAGAAAAATGTTCAATGGTGCGAGTCTTCCTTTTCAAAAAGAGGTTTCAAAACAAGCCGCATTGAAACCAAAAGGGCCCCTTTATTATTAGCTGAACGAGATTATGGCAAGAAAAAAACAGTATTGGTCTATCTACAACTTGATGGGCAACCAGTAGATTCCACCAGATGGTTTCAAGAACACCCATTCAAACCTGCGTTGAAAAGAAAAGGCGACAATGGTCTTTGGGAAGAAATTCCATGGGAATCCATCCAAAACTATGAAGATGATTGGCGGATATTCGTTCGTGCCGCCAGTGACGCCAAAGGCCCCGTCGGCATGTTTTTGACTGCAATGGATATTGCCGAAAAAGAAGGTATTGAGCCCAACTACAATCTTAAAATCATCATGGATTTTGAGGAAGAAATGGGTTCACCAAACTTACCGGAGGCCGTTAAAAAAAACAAAGACCTTTTAAAAGCGGACATGCTCATTATTTTCGATGGTCCAAGGCATATAACCAATAGGCCAACGCTAACTTTTGGAGCTCGTGGTATTGCAACAATACAACTAACAACATATGGGCCCTTAGTCGCCCAACACAGCGGACATTTTGGCAACTATGCCCCAAATCCAGCTTTAAGATTGAGTAAACTTTTGGCCTCAATGAAAGACGATGAAGGTCGTGTTACGATTCCTGGTTTTTATGATGGGGTAAGTATTTCTTCTGAAGTTGAAAAAATTCTCAAAGCCGTTCCTGATAATGAGGCCCAGATTAAGGATAGGCTTCAAATAGCAGAAACGGATCAAGTGGGAAGCTATTATCAAGAAGCTATTCAATATCCATCATTGAACATTCGAGGTATGCAATCGGCATGGATTGATGAAGAGGTACGTACTATCATTCCGGCTTGGGCAAGGGCAGAGATTGATATTAGATTGGTCAAAGAAACCGACCCTGAACGCTTAATTTCTTTGGTAAAAAACCATATTCAAGACCAAGGCTATTTAGTATTGGATTCGGTTCCTAGAAAAGGACAACGGCTTACCAATAGCAAAATCGCAACTTTTCAACATGAAATATCATATCAATCATTTAGAACGGATTTTGACTCTGATGTTGGTCTTTGGTTGCGAAGAGCCTTGAAAAAAACATTCGGTGAAGAACCTATCATGATTCGAATGAGTGGCGGTTCCATACCTATTTCCCCTTTCGTAACTACATTGGATATTCCTGCAGTGACCGTTCCTACGGTCAATAGGGATAACAATCAACATAGTCCCAATGAAAATATTCGATTAGGCAACTATCGTGATGGTATAAAAACCATGGTGGCGATTTTAAATGAAAAACTTTAAGACTATTTAAATCCATAAATACGATTAAGCATGAGACCAATAGCACTATTCTTTTTACTTTTTATTGCAACCAGCTTACATTCCCAAGAGGCTAGCCTGCGCGACTTGATTTCGTATTCTTTTCCATCAGAGCTGACCGCCTCCAAAAACCAAGGAGCAATTGCGTGGGTCGAGAACAAAGAAGGTGTGCGTAACATTCATTATGCATTGGCCCCTGACTATACACCCATACAGCTGACAAATTATGTAGATGATGATGGGCAAGAAATAAGCAATCTAAACTTTACAGACGATTTAACTTCAATGGTTTACGTTCGGGGTGGAGCACCTAATAGAAGTGGTGAGTTCCCCAATCCCACTTCAAATCCTGAAGGATTTAAAAGGCAAATCCATAGAATTGAACTTGCGTCAAAATCCATACAAGAACTGGGTATGGGCCATACGCCGCAAATAAGTGGCAAGAACATCATTTACCTTAAAAAGGGAGGGGCATGGATGATGAACCTGCAAGGTGAAAATGACACTTCTTTATTTTCCATCCGAGGTTCTGTTTCCAATATTAAAGTGTCTCCGGACCAATCCCAAATGGCCTTTGTGAATGGCAGGGGCGACCATAGTTACATCGGTGTCTTTGATCTTGAAACCAAAGCGCTGCAATTGTTGAGCCCAAGCATTGATCTTGATTCCAATCCTGTGTGGTCGACAGATGGCCAAAAAGTGGCTTTTTTACGTCAGGCCTATGAAAAGCCAATCATATTTATACCCAAAAGGGAAGGACAGCCTTTTTCCATTCTCGTTTCAGACTTAACCACTTCAGAAACCAAGACCATTTTTACAGCCGACAAAGGAAATGGTAGTGTCTTTAGAAATATTGCTGCGACCAATCAATTGTTTTGGACCGCGAATAATGAAATAGTTTTCCCTTGGGAAAAAGAAGGTTGGACACAACTCTATTCCATTCCTGCCGTTGGTGGAAAAGCTACTTCGATTACACCAGGAAATTTAGAAGTACAGTACGTTTCACAAAATCCTGATAAAAAGCAGCTGATTTTCAATTCAAATCAAGGTGATATCGACCGGCAACATATCTGGCAATATTCTGACCAATTATCCCAATTGACCAGTGGAAATGGGGTGGAATGGTCTCCGATAATTGATGGCGACGGAAATTATTTTTGTTTAGGTTCTACAGGAACCAATCCTGCAGATGTAAAAAAAATTGATAGCAGAAATCTAAGAACAATTACACCTGAAATCGATTACCCCAATAGTTCTTTGATTGAGCCTGAACAGGTGATAATGACCTCAAAGGACGGTATAAAAATTCATGGGCAGTTGTTCCTTCCCAAGAATTTAAATACGAATGAAGAGAAACCGGCTATTCTATTTTTTCATGGTGGATCCAGAAGGCAGATGATGCTTGGTTTTCATCACAGGGGGTATTACCATAATTTTTATGCTATGAACCAGTATTTGGCTTCAAAAGGTTATATCGTGCTCAGTGTAAATTATAGAAGTGGTATTGGATACGGAATGGAGTTCAGAGAAGCCTTAAATTATGGAGCGGGTGGAGCTAGCGAATATAACGATGTTCTTGTGGCAGCAACATTTTTGAAAAATCATCAAAATGTTGATTCAAATAGAATTGGCCTTTATGGAGGTTCATACGGCGGTTATTTAACTGCACTTGGCCTATCTCGTAATTCCGACATCTTTAAAGCAGGGGTTGATATTCACGGGGTGTACGATTGGAATGCTATTATTAAAGGATTTATACCCAGTTATAATAAATTGGAGATGCCTGAATTCGCTAAACTAGCCTATGAATCCTCCCCAGTGTTTTTTATGAATGGTTGGAAATCTCCCGTTTTGTTGATTCATGGTGATGATGACCGCAATGTTCCCTTCAACGAAACAGTGGTAAAAGCAAACAAGTTGCGAGAATTGGATGTTTACTTTGAGCAACTGATATTTCCAGATGAGGTTCATGGTTTTTTGCTACATGACAATTGGTTACGCGCTTTTGAGGCCACTGCTGATTTTTTCGATAGAAAATTGTAGCTTTCCACATGACCAAATCAAAAATCTTTGGACTGATTACCGGTCCGGCAATTTTTCTTTTATTCCTTAATCTGCCTTTTGTTTTGTTATCAGAAAAAGGTGATGCCGTTATTGCGGTTGCCCTTTGGATGCTTTTTTGGTGGATTACAGAGGCGGTCTCCATTTCCGTTACGGCCCTATTGCCGTTGCTCCTTTTTCCACTATTAAAAATCTTGCCCATAGCCGATGTTGGTGCCAATTATGGCAGCCCGATCGTGTTTCTCTTTTTTGGAGGCTTCGTAATGGCTTTAGCTTTAGAGAAAGTCAATTTGCACCGTAGAATTGCTTTAAACATTATTCGTCTAACAGGAACCACCCCAAACAAAGTTGTCCTGGGTTTTATGATTGCAACAGCTTCCCTGAGCATGTGGATCAGTAATACCGCTAGCACAGTGGTAATGTTACCAATAGCCCTATCGGTCATCGGATTATTGATTGATGATGCAGATGGGTTTACAAAAGACGACCAAAACTTTGCATTAAGCGTTATGCTGGGTATTGCATTCTCTGCCAATGCGGGAGGTATTGCGACTGTGATTGGCACACC
Organism: Croceivirga thetidis; assembly: GCF_012272815.1. Lineage (GTDB taxonomy): Bacteria > Bacteroidota > Bacteroidia > Flavobacteriales > Flavobacteriaceae > Croceivirga > Croceivirga thetidis. The sequence goes on along the minus strand of NZ_JAAWWL010000001.1, from coordinate 1,728,435 downwards.
TCCGAACTCTGTTATGATTGGACTACTGGAAAATGAATATAACATTCAAATTTCCTTTTTAAAATGGATGGTTATGGGACTACCCTTCTCTGCCCTACTCATTACCATCATCTACCTAGTATTGGTCAAATGGATGTTCCCCAATAAAAACCTTCAGTTCAATGCATCGAAAGAGGTCATTCAAACAGAACTTCAAAAATTAGGACCGACCTCTGGCAAGGAAAAAATGGTCTTGATCATTTTTGGAGTTACTGTATTTCTATGGATTTTTAGAACGCTGATAAACAAATTGTTTCCTGGTCTTGGTTTGTCGGATACCATGATCAGCATATTTGCAGCAATTTCACTTTTCGCAATTCCGTACAACATCAAGAAAGGAGATTTTATCATTGAATGGAAAGACACCTCAAAACTGGCATGGGGTATTCTCATTCTATTTGGGGGTGGGTTGGCCTTAGCTAAGGGAATGTCAGTAAGTGGTATTGTTGATTTAGTTGCCAATGGTATTGCCCAAAGTGATATTAGTATTCTATTGACAGCCTCGCTTCTTATTCTTTTAATGCTCTTTATGACGGAATTGATGAGCAATGTGGCCTTAGTTGCCGTATTGGCCCCAGTGGTTGCAGGTATTGCCATTGGTTTAGAAATCCCGATACTTTATTTGCTCATTCCAGTTACCATGGCCAGCAGTTGTGCTTTTATGTTACCGATGGCTACGCCACCAAATGCCATTGTTTTTGCGAGTGGTTATGTTAAAGTACCTCAAATGGCCAGGGTAGGAGTTGTACTTAACCTAATTTCAGTGGCCCTGTTGATATTGGTATTCCAATTTGTTATTCCCCTTCTCTTTTAAATAAAAAAGTCGGCAATTGCCGACTTTTAAATTCAATATATTTTTATTGTCTATTCGTGGTCTTCAAATTTCAATTCGGCCATACCCTCTGTTGGCTTTGAAAAGTCGATTGCCTTAAAGTCTTTTTCATTTACATTGACATCAATCAACACCAACTGCTGTTGTGACAATGTCATAAGGTTGTCCAAGTTGTCAAAGTTGTTTTTTGAAATGTATAGTTTTTCCAATTTCTTTAGGTTTTCCATGCCTTCTGGCATACCACCTGAGAAATTGTTATCTGCCAAAACCAAAGCATTAAGATTACTTAACTCGGTTAGTGAACTAGGCAGGTCACCATCAAAATTGTTCCCTCCAAAATCCAAATACACCAAATCAGACATGCGATTCAAAGTAATAGGCAATTTCCCTTTGAATTCATTTCCACTTAAATCCAAATATTTTAGGTCATCAAATTTGCGAAGTTCACGCGGCATCCTCCCGCTTAATTCATTATCTGATAAATCTAAATATTCAAGATTGGTTAGGTTACCAACCGTTAATGGCAAGTTTCCTTTCAGATTGTTGTCTGATAAGTCAAGTACAACAACCTTACCGTCCTTTACTCTAACACCATGCCATGTAGAAATGGGTTTATCCATATCCCATTTATGTGTCCATTCATGACCGTTGGTACGTGAGTGTAATTCAAGGAGTGCGATTACTTCGCGTTGGCTTACCTCTTCTTGGGCGAAGGTTGAATTGGCAGTTAAAATTACTGCGCAGAATAGCAAGTTCAGTTTCTTAGGTAGAATCATAGTTGTAAGATTTGGGATAATCTGATTACGAAAAAAGCAACTTTGTGGCAGACAGACAAATTTTAGTGGTGAAACAAGTGTTTTGAGATGTGTCGCTCTAAAAAATTGTGGTACCATCGATAAACGGTTTCCGACCTATCGATGAACGGTCATTTGTCTTTCGTTGGACTTAGCTGCAGGCCTATTGAATAGGCCTTTCTAATGCAAAAAAGCCCTTACACAAGGCAAGGGCTTTTTTAAATCCTATAGTAGTACCATTACTCTTTATACGCGTTAAAACCTTCAGGTAGATAATCTTCAGTGTTAAAGTCTAAATGGACTTCTTCATTTTCGATAAAATCAATTGATTCTATTTGAATTATACTGGTGTAAGGGTCAAAGTCTTTTGGAAGATATCTAGAGCTATCGAACCCCAAATTAATTCCATCTTCAAATTCAATGAATTCGACAGAACTGATATCGAATTCATCAACAGATTCTATTTCATTTGTCTTTGCGCTTAATAATGGCAATAAAAGAAATGCCATAAAAACGGTCGACAGATACATTTTATACTTCATAATTTCTTTCGTCTTTTGAATTTTATTTCAAAGGTAAAACTGTTAAAATCAGTCGTTAGTATACCTTATGACAGCCTTAACAGATTCTAAAAATGACCACGAAAATAGATTGCTAAGGGAATTATCGATTTCTTGAAAGGAATGAAAATTTTAGATTCATTTGTTAGCGTATTGACAAGGTTTGAACTGAAAATATTAAGCCTGCACTTTATCGAAAATCTATGTTATTTTTTTGTTAACTGCCCTACTATCAGGGTATTTTAGCATCTTCGGATTAATAAAGCCCCAAATAAAATATTGTATGAAACCCCATATAAAAATCGCCGTAGTCGTCATTTCGCTTTTGAGTCTATCAAAAGTGAACGGTCAGAAACTGGAAGGCGATTTTTTAACTACACACCTTTTAAAACCAATAGACTTTTCTGTACCAAGATTTACCCTAGGCTTCATAAAGCAAATCGATCAAGACTATTCAATTGGTATTGATGTAGGTTATGGCAGTGAAGGCCTCGCTTTTTTTAAGGACTCAGATTTTCCGAAAAACGATTACAAGTTGAAAGAAATAGGCTTAGAGTTTTATAAATTCTTCGAATCTTCCAGAACCTTAAGTGAATATGTTTCACTTGAAGTGCATTACTTAAATCATGTGGAAACCAGAATAAACGAGTTTTATGAACCGGACAATCAAACCTACTTGCAATTTGACCAGGCAGATTACGAAAGAAACAAAATTGCACTGAATGCCAAATTTGGGATTTTGGCACGTTTAAAGAATAGTTTTGGAATAAATGCCTATGCTGGGGTTGGGGTTAGAATACGGGATAACAAGTTTGAAAATATTATTAACCCCAGACCATCCGACTCAATTGAAAATGAAGGTCCTTACCCTGTTGATATTGTTGCTGCCTTTGACAACACCTATGAGCGGGCGGGTACCCGAATAGGGCTCAATGTAACCTTTGGGGCCAATATTATACTGCAATTAAAAAAGGCTCCTTAAAAAGGAGCCTTTTTCCAACTAACTAACTCAAAAATTTGATAAAATGAAAACATCCTACCTAGTTTGACCTTGCATAAGGGTCAAAACCTTCTGGAAGATACGGTCTCGTATCAAATCCCAATTCTATTTCTTCGTCTTCGATGAAATCGATAGAGTGAATATCAACTACTTCGCTGTACGGATCAAAATTTTCCATTAAGTCTAATTTGTGGTTGTAACCCAATTCAAATACTTCTTCAATAAATTCTACCTCATGAACATTGAAGTACACTTCGTAAGGATTGAAATCTGAAGGAAGATAATCTTCGGTGTTAAATCCAAGTTCAATTTCTTCGTCTTCAATAAAGTCGATGGAGTGAATATCAGCAGGTGCGCTATAGGCATCAAAATCTGCTGGCAAATAATCAGCGGTATCAAAACCTAAATTAATTTCACTTTCTAGTTCGGCTGTTATATCGGAATCAAAATCAAAAATGGCATCGTTTTCTTCGTTACTAGTGTCTAAATATGAATCATATAAAACACTGGAATCTTCTAAATCCATTTCAACTTCAGATTCTACCGAATCTCCATACACACCGCTTACGCTGGTTAATTGGTCTACATTAAAACTTAATAGACTTAATTTGTTCTCAAAGCTACGGCTGGTTGTGCTGTTTTGTACTAAAGGCTCGTAAACCGTACTTTTTTGATCTTCTGCTATGGCTGTTCCACTTATAAGAACACTACCATAAATAACTAATAACTTGTTCATTTTTTTGATTGATTTGATGATTGATGTTATATGCTTATAAGACTAGGCAATTTTCAAAATGTTACACAAATTCAACTTTTTTAACAATTAGCTAATATTCTCTTATCGCAACTATACTGGGCGATACAAGCCGAACCTTTAGTAAAATTCAGGAGTCCCGATGGTTGGGCATTATTAAAAATATTTTTTTGATTAGCACCATTTTAACAGTTTGATTGGGTGATTTTTTGGTTCTTTGATAGAATCGACTAACAAAAAATGATGCGAAAAATGACTCTAAGATTACTTTGCAAAACCCTTTTCTTATGTTTTGCAATGATTTCCTACCAAAATGCTGATGCCCAGCTCTTCAAAAAGAAAAAGAAAAAAACAGAGGCACCGGCTCAAAAGAAGCCAAAAAAAGATGAGAAAATCAAACCTTATGATAAGGTAATCACAAAGGATGCGAAGACCGACGAAGGTCTTTTTCATGTACATAAAGTAGATAGTAAACACTTTTATGAAATTCCTGATTCACTCTTCAACAGGGAAATGTTGATGGTAAGTCGAATTTCAAAAACCGCCACTGGAATTGGTTTTGGAGGTGGCAAAATAAATACCCAAGTGTTGCGATGGGAGAAAAAACCAGAAAAGGTGCTTCTGCGCGTGGTATCATACCAAAACTATGCGGCAGATTCCCTTCCAATTCATGAAGCAGTAGTAAACTCAAATTTCGAACCGGTACTGTTCTCATTTGATATTAAGGCCTTCAATAAAAAAGATTCGTTGAATCCTGCAACTGTGATTCAAGTAGATCCATTGTTTACCAAAGATGTTAACGCCTTGGGAATGCCAAGTTTTTATAGAACAAGGTATAAGGTTAGTCGTATGGATGGGGATCGTAGCTATATTGAATCCATTAAAAGTTACCCTCTAAATGTTGAAGCGAGACATGTGAAGACCTATGCGGCCAAATCAGCGCCAAGTAATCAAAGTTTAGGTTCCATTTCCATAGAAATTAACAACTCAATGATTTTACTCCCCAAGGAACAAATGAAGCGTCGCTATTTTGACGAGCGTGTTGGTTGGTTTGCGCGTGGTCAAGTCGATTATGGGTTGGACGCGCAAAAGAGTAAAACAGTTACCTATTTAGATAGATGGCGTTTGGAGGTCAAAGACGAGGATATTGAAAAATTCAAGGCTGGTGAATTGGTTGAGCCAAAAAAGCAGATTGTATACTATATAGATAGAGCCACCCCCGAATCATGGAGACCTTATATAAAACAAGGTATTGAAGATTGGCAGGTTGCCTTTGAAGAAGCCGGTTTCAAAAATGCAATTATTGCCAAAGACCCACCGACACCTGAGGAAGACCCAGAGTGGTCACCCGAAGATGTTCGGTATTCTGTGGTACGTTATTTGGCATCGCCAATTCCGAACGCAAACGGACCTCATGTGAGCGACCCAAGAAGTGGTGAAATTTTGGAATCTGATATCAATTGGTATCATAATGTTATGAGCTTATTGCGAAACTGGTTTTTTGTTCAGACAGCAGCCATTAATCCTGAGGCACAGGGTACGGAATTTAAAAAAGAAATCATGGGACGTTTAATCAGGTTTGTCTCCGCCCATGAAGTTGGCCATACTTTAGGACTGCCGCACAACATGGGCAGTAGCGTTGCCTACCCAGTCGACTCCCTTCGTTCTCCCAGTTTTACCAAAAAATTTGGGACAGCACCCTCAATAATGGACTATGCCCGTTTTAATTATGTTGCCCAACCAGGTGATGGCGATGTTGCCTTGATGCCTAATATTGGTGTTTACGATAAACATGCTATAAAATGGGGGTACAGACCAATTTTAGACAAGAGTGCTGAGGATGAAAAACCAATTTTGAATGAATGGATCCTGAAACATGCAGGTGACCCCATGTACCGTTTTGGACACCAACAAGTTGGTGACATACATGACCCCAGCTCACAAACAGAAGATCTAGGAGATAATGCAATTAAAGCCAGCGAATATGGCATTGCCAACCTTAAACGAATTGTACCCAAATTGATGGATTGGACTACAGAAGATGGCCAAGATTATGATGATTTAAAAACCATGTACGGCCAAGTTGTTAGCCAATACAGAAGATATATGGGTCATGTTGCCAACAATATTGGTGGTGTTTATGAACACTACAAAACCGCCGACCAAGAAGGAGCGGTTTATACCCACGTGCCAAAAGCACACCAAAAAGAGTGCTTGCAGTTTCTACATAAGCAACTGTTTGAAACACCCGAATGGATGTTGGACAAAGATATTTTCAGTCGTGTAGAGTATTCAGGTTCTGTAGAGCGTATTCGAAACATGCAGGAAAGAACTTTGAATACCATATTAAGTCTTGGCAAACTGGCAAGATCCATTGAAAATGAAACCCTAAATGGTAAAGACGCTTACAAAATCAATGAGATAATGACAGATTTGCGACGTGGTATTTGGTCCGAGACAAGAAGCGGACGTTCAATAGACACCTACAGACGTAATTTACAAAAGGCCCATATCGATCGTTTAGGATATTTAATGACTGCAGAAAACCAAAGAAAGTTACCTGATTTTGGAGGCTATCGTAAATCTACAGTAGTAAACACCAGCCAATCGGATATCCGTTCAGTAGCGAGGGCTGAGTTAAACAACTTAAAACGTGATATTAGAAACGGGCTTTCAAGAATTTCGGATACTATGAGCCGATACCATCTACAAGATGCTCTCGAACGCATTGATATGATTCTTGACCCAAGTTAATTAGCTTAACTAATAAAAATTTAAAGGGATGAACGTGCAGTTCATCCCTTTTTTTGTTAAAAGCCTTCCTTTCACCTACACATTTACGCATTTCACAACTAATCAAAAAAGTGCGTTTTAAGTTTTTTTATCTTAGTAATCCCAAATCCCAAGTATATGAAAGCCTACAAGATTAGAAGCCTAATTTTTTTCTCCTGTTTTGTAATTGCCGCAATTGTTTACTACCAATTCGAGCAACAAGAGAACTTCAAAGAACAGTTTAATCCTTCAGAAGTAGTCGATTTAGAAACCGAAGACGCAGAAAGCCTAGAGGAGGACGAATTGCTACAAAGCAACTACCCTGATTAACACACCCTGTTAAATTCAATCTAAAATTGATTTTGGTTTTAAACCATTTTGACCCAGTTATGTCAAAAGGGCAAACATTAAAATTAAAATCATGAAGAATTTAGTAGTAGCATTGGTCATTTTGACCACAACAATGGGGTTTTCTCAACGCGGAGGTCATCAAGAACACAGAAGACAAATCAAAGCTGATTTGACCGTTGAACAAATGGCGACCCTACAAAGTAAAAAAATGGCATTAGCCCTTGATCTAAACGACAAACAACTAGAACAAGTGCAGGTGATTCACTTAGAGAATGCGAAATTGAAAAAACAAAAAATGGCGGAGCGCAAAGCAAAAAAGGAAGAAGGCACTTTTAAAAAGCCCACCGCTGAAGAAGTTTTTGAACGCCAAAATGCGATGTTGGATCGCAAACTAGCTATTCAGGCTCAGATGAAGGATATTCTTTCAGATGAGCAATATGCCCAATGGAAGAAACTAAACCTAATGCGGCATATGCAAGGCAAAAAGAAAATGCAGAAGGATGGTAGACGAGGGTAGTGTTTTTTGTTGATTAAAAGCCCCGGCAATTGCCGGGGCTTTTTGCTTTTAAGGGGTATCGGTATCTTCGTTTTTATGAAGTTAGGCCATGCAAGGCGACTAAAATTAAAAATCAATGCTACTTAATCAAGTAACCATACCTTCATTGAATATTCCGGCGTCCATCTCATTCTATAAGAAATTGGGGTTGCAACTAATTGTTGAGGCATTACCCCATTATGCACGATTTGTTTGCCCCAATGGAAACACTACCTTTTCGGTACACTTGGTAGAAAAACTACCTGTTGGAGTAGGAGTAATCGTCTATTTCGAATTTGAAAACCTTGATAAAGATGTAAAGACTTTGGTCGAAAAAGGAGTTCAATTCGATGAAATGCCTAACGACAAACCTTGGCTTTGGCGTGAGGCGCGTTTAAAAGATCCTGATGGCAATCAACTGATTTTTTATCACGCAGGTGAGAACCGACTAAATCCACCTTGGCGCTTATCGGTTTAGAATTCAACTTGTACTATCTTTCTTTTTCATGAAAACACCAAAACACATCTTACCCATCATTGTGTTGGCACAATTTTGCTGTACCTCACTTTGGTTTGCCAGCAACGCCGTTATGCTAGATTTGGTGGCTAATTTCGGGTTAAGTGACGCGGCAATTGGCAACCTAACCTCCGCCGTGCAATTTGGTTTTATTTCGGGCACTCTCCTTTTCGCAATCATGACCATAACCGATAGATTTTCACCCTCTAGAGTTTTTTTTATTTGTGCCTTGTTTGGTGCATTGTGCAATGCTGCGTTGTTATGGCCAGACAACACCATTGGCACTTTGCTCGTGTTTCGTTATCTCACTGGTTTTTTCTTAGCGGGTATTTATCCTGTGGGTATGAAAATTGCCGCAGATTATTACGATAAGGGTTTAGGTACTTCATTGGGCTATTTAGTAGGTGCACTGGTTGTTGGCACTTCCTTTCCTCATTTATTGAAAAATTTTGATGAAAGTTTGTCATGGCAAAGCGTTATTTCAGTTACTTCTGTTTTGGCGTTTTTTGGTGGATTAGTACTTTGGGCAATGGTTCCCAACGGACCGTTTAGAAAGCGGAGCCAAAAACTTCAGTTAAACGCTTTTTTTAAGGTATTCCAAAATCGAAAATTTAAAACGGCTGCATTCGGATATTTCGGTCATATGTGGGAACTCTATACTTTTTGGGCCTTTACCCCATTCCTGCTCCAGACCTTTTCAGTAACACACGCCACAAAAATCAATATCCCACTATGGTCTTTTGTAATAATAGGTGTTGGCGGTTTGGCCTGTGTTGTTGCTGGCTATATGTCAACAAATCGAGGACCAAAACTTGTGGCCCGTTCTGCACTCCTGCTTTCAGGAATTTGCTGCCTGCTTTTACCCCTGTTCTTCCTTTTGGGTAATCAAACCTTGTATATAGCTTTTCTGGTGTTCTGGGGAATGGTTGTCATTGCAGACTCCCCCCTATTTTCCACAATGGTAGCCCAAAATGCCATTCCAGAGTTCAAGGGTACCGCCCTGACCATAGTAAATTGTCTGGGCTACACGATAACCATTATCAGTATACAGTTTCTAAGTTTTCTAACCCAATACTCAACCTCCATTTGGGTATATACTTTTTTGGTCTTGGGTCCAATTTTTGGCCTTTACCATTTATTTTCAAGGAATTCTGGCTAATTCGTACTTTTAAGTACAATTCCACATCAATCAAAATCATCAATCACCCATGAAAACTACTGCATTGGTTTGCCTGTTTCTCGCTGGTTTATACACAGCAAATTCTCAAACCATCTATCGCACTGCTTGCCAAGGCAATATTGCTCGGTTAGATAGTTTGTTGATAACGAATGATATTAATACTCAAGACCAACGGGGACGTTCACTATTACATTGGGCCGTAGGCTGCGGTAAAAATGAAATGTTCGAACATTTGGTCAACAAGGGCATCGACCTCAATTTAGAAGATAACGAAGGAGCAACTCCACTTTATATGGCTGTGCGATTTCAAAATGAAGTACTTTTTAACCGTTTGGTGGAACTGCTTCCTGATACCAGTTGGAAACCCACCTATGGTGGTTTACTATTTGAAAAGGCAATCTTAAACCGTGACCTAAATTTTGTCCAAAATTTAACCGTATCTGGCATTGACCTGGATGTCACCAATTCTAAGGGCAGCACCCCATTGGAAATCGCTATGCGCATTCAGGCTGATTCTATTACAGATTGGCTCAAAGCCAATGGTGCAAAACCTGAATTGGTGCGCAAAATAGTTGCAAAAGGCCCGTATCTTGGACAAGAACCGCCAGGTAGTACCGCCAAAGTATTCGCACCCAATTTTATTTCGACCGAAGAATATGAGTTCGGTTCCGTGTTCAATAAAGCCGGCACCGAATTCTATTATGGAGTCGATACTGGTAACGGTAATGAGATTCGGTATTCTCGGTTGGAAGGCGAAGAATGGTCAAAACCTTTTACTCTATTGGCCCACGAACGCTATGGCTATAACGACCCTTTTTTATCGCCTGATGAAAAACGATTGTACTTTATTTCGAACCGAACTATAGATGGCCAAGGGGAAGCTAAGGATATCGACATTTGGTATATAGAAAAAGAAGGTAATGGCTGGTCTCAACCCATCAATGCTGGACCCAACATCAATTCTGAAAAGGAGGAATACTACATCTCCTTCACGAATGAGGGTACGATGTATTTCGCTTCAGATAAAAATCAATCCCATCATGACATCTACTTTTCCAAGTATGTTGATGGTGAATTCCAAAAGGCAGTCAAATTAGGGGAAGCCATAAATACAGAAGCCTATGAAGCCGACGTATTCGTTAATCCCAACGAACAATATCTCATTTTCTGCGCCCAACGTAACGAAGGAATGGGTCGTGGCGACCTGTACATCAGTTTTAAACAAACCGATGGCAGCTGGTCAACTTCGGTCAACATGGGTGAAAAGATAAATTCGGAAGGCCATGAACTATGCCCGTTTGTTACCGCTGATGGTAATTACTTGTTTTACACCAGCAAGCAGGATATATATTGGATAAGTACTTCTGTTTTTGAAACCCTAAAATAAAAGGTCATGAAAATAGTCTTAGTTAGCATTTGTAGTTTGGTACTATTAAACATGAATGCCCAAAGCGAAGCCTACCAAAAACAAAAGGCTGAAAAAATAGCAGCTGGTTCGGTCTTTACCAAAATTGTTAATCGCGAAGCACCAGCCACTATTGTTTATGAAGACGAGGATGTCATAGCCTTTTTGCCTCTTCGACCACAAGCGAAGGTTCATTATCTGATTGTACCAAAAAAGGAAATCCACACCGTCAATGATTTGGAAGAAGAAGACGCCTTGGTCATGGGTAAGCTTTTTTTAGTGGCCAAAAAACTAGCAAAGCAGTTCAATATTGCAGAAACGGGATACCGATTGGCCATGAATATTAATGAAGATGCCGGGCAATCGGTTTTTCATTTGCACCTTCACTTTTTGGGTGGGGAAAAATTACCACCCATGCTTCCAAGAAAAGAAAAGGAGTAAAAAATCGATAGCACATTCAAGCCCAATAACCCTGTTAAGGATTTTGTAAATGCCGTAGTTGAACCCAAAAATCTCCAGATTCATCGATGATATGGGCTTCTGCCCAACCAGTTAGCGTAGATAAATTGAACCCGGTTCAAATAGACCTTTAAATAGGTCAACGTTCTTTTAATAATTAAAATCATTACTGATGAAAACAAGACAGATGTTATCAATCCTTACCTTACTAGCCATCTGTTTGTTTACCAACGCCCAAGAAAAGCCGCATTGCGTTTTTGACGATTGTGGTTTTGAACCCGGGCAAGTTGTTTACCTTTTTGGAGACCATGTTCATTTGCGTGAAGCACCTTCAACTGAGAGCAAAGTGCTCAAAACCCTGCCCATTGGCACACATTTGATTGTCAAGGAAAAGCATGAAAATTCATGGCGCTACAAAGGTGTTGACCACCATTTTTACAAGGTCAATTTTATGGGAAAAGAGGGGTATGTGCTCGGGGGGCTACTGGCCTTAGAGAAAAAATCAATTCACAATACGGTTCATTTATTCGGTAGAAGTAGAACCGATGGTGTTGATTATTTGTTGATCCGCAGTTTGAATGAAGACGGCAGTTTTACTGAAAAGGCCACGCGCTTGGGCAATGGTCAATTTCATTTGACCAAAATGGGATCAAAAGGGCTGCCCGATATTGAGGGAATCCTATATGTGGACTATTTAGCTAAAGACGGTGCAAAAGAAGGAGGTGGTATTTACCTCTTTCAACAAAAAGGGCGCTTATACCATGTGGCACGACTTTCACAGATATTGGACCATGGCACTTCTTATGTATGGGAAGAGTTGATTTTTCCAGAAGATGAATACGGAATTGCCGGAAAGATTCGGTACAAAAAAGAAGTGGGCGAATATTTTGATGATGCCAGCAATTGGAAAAAGACCAGTGTTGAAACCAAAGAACTGGTATGGGTCAATAGCAATTTGGGCATGGTGCAGCAGTAGAATATAGAATCAGCCCGATGACAATTCGGGCTGAATTTTCTTAAGCTCCACTTATTTCAGGCAAAAAAAATATCTTCCTACAGTTTTAAAATTCCAAATCCCAAATACAGTTCCAAGAAAAGCGATAGTATCGTTGGTCAAAAGAGGAGAATAAATTTTAGTTGTCTAGCTAACTTTTATTATGTAGCTTTGAATTGTGGAAAAACACGTACTCTATTTTGAAATAGAATTGGCGGCCAGAAAGATTCGAAAGTTTGGGCAGGAGATTATGGACCAAAACCAATTGGGCATTACCGTAGAGCAATGGTTGGTACTAAAGGTGGTACATGAACACCAAAGCATCAATCAATCACAGATTGGAGCTTTGTTGGTAAAAGATAAGCCCACGATTTCTAAAATGATTCGCAGTTTAGAAAATAAAGGAGTCATTAAAAAAATGCGTTCAAATCTTGATTCTAGGGCCTTTGACATTTCCCTTTCAGAAAAAGGAAATGAATGGATGACCCGATTGATGCCCTTAATTGAAGAAATTCGATTTAAAGGACTTAAGGGACTAAAAAATGAAGAACTATCCACTACCATCGACGTCTTAAAACGTGTGACCGAAAATATCGAAAACTAAAAAATTTAGACATATAGTTGTCTAGCTAACTTTTATTTAAATCGTAAACAAATGAAGTACCCAATTATCGTTTTGACCGTATTCTTGGTCTCCTGTACAACAAAAGCACAAAACCCTATGGAAAATGAAATTAAGACAGCGCTAGGCCACTATTTAGAAGCAGGCGATACCAACAATGCAGAACAACTGCGAGACTACCTGCATACGGATTTTAGGGTCTTGCTCTTCGACGCCACCAAAGACCAAACAAGTATTCTTAATAGAGAGACTTATGTAAAGTTTATTGACCAAAAGAAGTTCGGTGGATATCCACGAACTGTAGAAATTCACGCCATCGACACCATCGGAGAGAACATGGCAACGGTCAAAGTAACACTAACAAGCCCTGGCAAACCGACCTTAAAGAACTTCTATTCCTTGGTAAAAACTGCAAACAAATGGGCTGTTGCCCAAGACTTTGTAGTGATGCAAAAATAAGCCCTTCAACAGCAGTGAATTTCTGCTTAAATTCGATTAGTGCGTATTCCGGTTAACTCTGGTTATACGCACTTTTGTTTTTACTTTCGTGAGACTCCAAATCCGGTTGTAGCATAAATTTTCGATTCTGCATCGTCTTGATTTGGTTTTTGATTTGAAACTCCAAAACTTAACAATGCGAACTAAAACCGTAGCCTCCTTCTTTTTCCTTTTCACTTTTTTACAAACTGCATTCTGTCAAAACCGAGGAACGGATGAAACCGTGAATGCAATCCTCACCAAATACGGAAAGGTATTTGTAAAGGACAAAAGCATTAGCTCAGCCACGATCGGAATTTACCAGAAGGGTGAAATATACACCCAACATTTTGGCGAATTGCATAAAGGCCAAGGTGATACCCCTACAGATGAAACAATTTACGAGATCGGTTCGGTCACCAAACCCATGACAGGCTTTCTCGTGGCCAAGGCCGTTTTAGACGGTAAGCTACAACTATCAGATACTGTACAAAACTATCTCGAAGGTGACTATCAAAATCTATCCTATCAAGGCGACCCTATTACCATTCAACATCTCTTGACCCATACTTCTGGATTACCAACCTTCTTGCCCAAGGCTATGGGACCGCTTTTTGAAAACTTGAATGACGATGTACCCACCCAATATTTCGAACTGGAAAAACAATACGACAAAACCCGGTTTTTTGAAGATTTAAAATCAATTCAACTTGTTGAAAAACCTGGCACTACTTACAATTACTCCAACGCTGGTGTTGACCTATTGGGTCATATTTTGGAACAGGTCTATGACAAGGATATTGATTCCCTATTAAAAGAAAATCTGTTCACACCGAACCAAATGGAAAATACAGGTATCCACTTACCAACAACTAAATTGGATAACCTCACCCAAGGTTATTGGAAAACCAATACAAGTCTATCGCCAAATCAGTTGAACACCCTATGGGCCACAGGAAGTGGAGCAAAGTCAACCATAGTTGACATGCTAAAATTCATTGCCTTACAATTAGACCAAAATAATGCCACTGTTCAAGAAAGTCAACGTGTGCTTTTTGAAGGTGAAGAACTTTTAAAGGTGGGCTATCTATGGCGGGTCTGGGGAGATAAATACGGTCGTTCGTATAACCATCATGGCGGTACTACTGGAATGCAAAATTGGTTGTTCATTTTTCCAAAATATGATTTGGGCATTTCCATTATCACGAATCAGAGTGGACCCAAGACTCCGGGTAAATTGAGCAATACCGCTCAGAAAATTTTGAAGGCCTTGGTCAAGGCCTAGTTTATTGAATTCTGAAAAAGACTATTTTTAATGCAAAGCTGCATTGCATAAATAATGGCCAATATCCTCCCTCAAAATACCTTTGATGTCATTGTAATCGGTGTGGGAAGTATGGGTTCTTCCACCTGTTACCATATGGCCAAGCGAGGCTATAAAGTGCTTGGTTTGGAACAGTTTGATATTCCCCATGAACTCGGCTCCCATGCAGGCCAAACCCGAATCATTCGAAAATCCTACGGTGAGGCAACGAATTATGTACCCTTATTGGAGCGTGCTTATGAAAACTGGTCCACCTTAGAAGAGGAGACTGGAACCCAAGTTTTCTTTAAAAACGGCATGGTATACTTCGGTACTCCTGATAGTCCATTCTTGCAGACGGTCAAAGAATCCTCTGTGCAATACAACATTCCCATAAACCAGCTTTCAGCAGAAGAATGCCGAGAGAAATACCCTCAATTCAATCTCCCTTCAAATTTTGAGCGATTGGAAGAGCCCAATGCCGGCTTTCTGACCCCGGAACGCTGTATTTTGTTAATGGTTCAACAAGCCCTGTTTCATGGGGCAACCATTAAGACCCGTGAAAAGGTCACCCATTGGAAGCAAGGACAAGACACTATAACCCTCAATTCTGACAAGGCCACTTATCATGCAAAAAAGTTAATCATAACAGCGGGACCATGGACCAGTAAGTTGGCGACCGATCTTGCTCCCAAATTGACGATAACCCGACAACCCTTAGCTTGGGTACAACCTAAAAAGTGGATGGAATTTGATAAAGCCAAGTTTCCTTGCTGGTTGATACGCAATGGTGGCCGTGATTTTTATGGATTTCCTATTGTTCCTGTAGGTCAGTTTGGTGGCCCGTTGGGATTAAAACTGGGCATGCACCATCCAGGTGGTGAAGCTACCGACCCGGACAAGGTTGACAGAACTCCACGAGAGGCGGATGAAAAAGCTCTAGTCGAATTTTTAGAGGAGTTTATTCCCGATGGATATCAAAACACCCTTGTAATGAAGACTTGCCTATACACGAAGACGGTGGATGAACATTTTATTGTGGATTTTCTACCAAACAGCAATAAGAACATAGTTGTTGCCAGTGGTTTTAGTGGCCATGGTTTTAAGTTCGTCAGCGTTATTGGTGAAGTCTTGGTTGACTTAGCTATAGAAGGTAGTACTAACTTTAATCTGGACTTTTTGAGTCTTACCAGGTTTACCGCTAAAAAAAACTAAAGCAAATGGATACCCCAGATTTGGATGGATTTTTTGATTACGTCAACACGATAAGTCCGATATCCGATAAGGCGTTTATGGCCTTAAAGCCAAATCTCAAATTTGTTGAATTAAAAAAAGGAGAGTTTTTTGTAAAAGCAGGGGAAATCGCTTCAACCATTGGTTTTTTGACAAATGGGCTCGTACGCGCTTTCTTCCTTAATCAAGAGGGTAGGGAATACAGTAAGCAGTTTTTTATGGCGCCCTCTATTATCGGAGCCTATACCTCTCTTTTGAACAAACAACCCGCAAGGATAGCACAACAAGCTTTGACCGACTGTGAAATTGTTGTTTTGGATTACAAAAAACTGGAGCAAGCCTATGAAAATTTTCACGATTTAGAACGGTTGGGACGAAGGGTTGCTGAAAGCTATTTCATGGAAAAAGAACAAAAAGAATTGGAAATGGCTCTTTTAGATGCGGATAAAAGATATTTGATTTTAAGGGAACGTTTTCCAAAAATTGAAAATTTGGTTCCCCAATATCACATAGCTTCATATTTGGGCATATCCCCTACCCAATTAAGTAGAATTCGAAGAAAATTGATGCATTCCTGAATTTCTTTACCTATGTAAATGTGAAGTTGGTATCGCCGTTGAATCTTTGCCTCACAACAAAAAAGATACCCAAATGAGATATGCTATTTACTTTGCCTCAATTATAATTTTTTCAATTTTTATTGGGAGTCAATTGGCCGAAGCATTACTATTGGTACCCTATTGGAAAAGTCTAGAATCTACTGCTTTCTATGAATACTATGCTAATTTTGGTCCGTCCATTGGTAGGTTCTATACCGTTTTGACCATTTTGGCCATATTGACACCCTTCAGTGTTAGCATCTATTGTTTTGTTCGAAAGGAGAAGGCGTTGTTACCTGCATTACTTTCGAGTGTCTTTGCTGTTGGCTTCTTATTACTCTTCTTCTTCTATTTTAAAAACACTAACAATCAATTTTATAAAGCAGTTTATAGCAATACACACTTGCTAGAAGTATTGACAATTTGGGAATTTTGGCATTGGCTTAGGATTCTTTTCGAATTTTTGTCATTAACTTTTCTGTGTTTAACATTTTTCATTTTGCAAAAACCTAAAAGTTTAACCCCAAAACCACAATACAAATGAAACTATTTGGACTATTTTGTTTATTTCTATTTGCCAATTTAAGTCTTGCACAAAACATAACTGGTGAGTGGGAAACCTACGATGATGAAACCCAAGAAAAGAAAGCGCTTATTAATATTTACGAAAGTAATGGCAAGTACTTTGCAAAAATCGTTAGGAGTTATATCAGTGATCAAGACGCCGTCTGTGAGAACTGTAAAGGCGACAAAAAAGACCAGCCCATAGCCGGATTGGTCATCATTGAAGGATTAGAAGAAGATGGTGATGAATACAATGGTGGCACCATTATGGACCCCGAAAATGGAAAGACGTATAAGTGTTATATTGAACTGATGGATGATGGCAAGTTAAAAGTACGTGGCTATCTAGGCATCTCCCTTTTAGGCCGCACTCAGTATTGGCGTCGAAAAGTTAGCTGACCCATCGAATAAGAAATCATTAAAATCATCAAAAAATGAAAAAATCAACGCTCTTGCTAGCCTTGTTATTCAGTCTTCCAATACTCGGTTTTGCACAAACAGAATTTGAACTGAAACCCTCTCAAAGTATGCTGATGACCGGTAAAGGTCCCGGTCAAGATGGCACAATTAATCCGTATGCTGGTCAAGACTGTTTTGCCATTGTTGACAACATAGGCACTTCAGAAGTTTCGGTAAGGGTTCAAAAAATGGGTGAGGTCATTAGTACCTTTTCCATTCTTGGGGGTAATTCCTTCACCTTTAAATTACTCAAAGACCAAGAACTTTATCTTGATGCCAATGAAAATGAAATGGTCAAAGCACGAGTAAGTTATGCACTTGAAAGGCCAAAAGAATAGCATTGTTTGAAGCTTGGAATAAATAGTAGATACTAAAGTCGGTACAACAATTATCATCGATTGGTCGTTGCTTCATTAAACCTTTTTAATCTGATTAGGTCTAAAGGGTAAATCCCAAATCAACAGCTATGAAACAATTGCTATTTTTTGTTTTACTTCTTCTTTTCAGTTGCAATACGGACGATGGCGTAACTGCATCAACAGAGAATTCAGAAGGTGAAAATACCACTGGGGCTCCTACAGTTCAGGCCAATGCCACCTATACAGTCAGCGTAACAGAAAATATTGAGTATGCCCGCGGGCTTAGCCATACTAGTATCAATAGTGCTGAAACGACCAGTGTACCACTATATCTAGATGCCTATACTCCAGTTGATGCTGGCCCGAATAGACCGATACTTATGCTCATACATGGTGGTGGATTTATAGGAGGTTCCAAACAGGGTGTTATGGCAAGTTTAGCGCAATACTTTGCTGAACGTGGTTGGGTTGTATTTTCTATTGCATATCGACTACAAGCAGACCTAGGGACAATTCCCCAAGAATGGGAGGCTTATGGAGATCTGGTTGATGCCGAATTTCTGGATCAGTTCTTTGCCATATATCCGGCGCATCGCGATGCAAAAGCTGCAATGCGATGGATCGTGGCCAATGCAGCATCTTATGATATCAATTTAGACTACATAACTGTGGGCGGAGGTTCTGCGGGTGCCATAACAGCAATCGGAATTAGTGTTTCTGAAGATGGTGATTATACAACGGAAATTAGTTCGACCTTAGATGAAACCTTGAACACCACAAATCTTGGGGAAAGCTATGAGGTAAAAACCATTCTTGATTTTTGGGGTTCTGACATTTCCGTTTTTGCGCTGGAAGAAATTTATGGGTTTCAACGGTTTGATGCCAACAGTCCTGCCCTATTCATTGCCCATGGCACAGAAGACCCTACCGTACTTTTTGAGGAGGCCCTAAAGCTTCGTGACATATATGAGGCAAATCAAGCACCCTATGTGTTCTACGAATTGACTGGGCTTGGTCATAGTGCATGGAACGCAACGGTCGAAGGTAAACGTTTGGAAGCATTGGCCCTTGACTATATGGTGGAGCAACAAAGTCTTTTATTGGAATAAAGAGGGGTACATTACGGTATTGTTCAGCTCATTCAACAACGCCTGCAGCTAGTAATTGGCCATACAATTCTGGGTCTGAATTTTTTAAGCTTTCAAACTTCTCTTTTTGCTTGCGAAGCTCCCTTTCAGCTTTTGATTCAGCGTCGGTTCCCAATTGCCATTTTTCAATGGGGTCTAAAATCTGGTCGTCTAGATTTGCAAGTAAGTGTTCCTGACTCTTATACCTAAAAATGGACAGTACCGATTCAAAAGCGTTCCAATGCTCAAACATCGAATATTCTTGTTCACCAGCTACCAATATTGGAGCAATGGGAATTGAAGGGAAAGAAGGGATAATAACAGATAATTCTTGAGGTATACTTTTGGCATCCGACAAATCAGCAATTATAAATTTTGAAAGGCTAGCCAGTAGCTGAATAGTCTCGGTCAGGTTTCGATTGTTCGAGGGTTCAAAATCGAAAATTATAGGGGCAAAGTCCTTTTTACGAAGGGTTTCTCGAAGGGCATCCAATACTTGTTTTCGTTCTTCATAAAATCGACCCAAAATCAAAACTGCTTTTGAGGTCACTGTTTGAATTACGTCACGTAGCTCGTTATTGGCCAGAAGCAAATAAATGAACTGGGCCATTTTAATATCATCGACCGTAACCTCAGCTTCTTCATCTGCAGTAATCACCAAACTCGATTGGTCTTTGGGGGTCCCAACCAAATTCCAAGTAGAGATACCATAGACCCTCGCACTTTTCAAATTGGCGCCTTCAATTTTTGTCTGCGAAAAAAGTGACATCTGTAGATTGGAGCTATGTAAATCTGCTTCACTCAAATCCGCACGACCCAAATAAGCTCGGTATAGATTTGCTTGTTTTAGATTGGCATTGATAAGATTTACCCCGTTTAGGTTTGCGCGATACAATTGGGCTCCCTCTAAATTAGCGCCCGACAAATTAACATCCCTTAAATTGATTCGCCGTAAATCCGCATTTTTAAAGTTGATTCCTCTTAAGTCAGCACCCAATAAATCAGCACTTTTTAAATCAACTTCCACCTCTGGTTCCTTGCTACGCCATTCGTTCCAAGCTGCTGTTCCGTTCTTAAGTAACTCAAGTTGTTTATTGTCTGCCATTATCTACTTATCGGGATTAAATTAGACAAAAAAAGCAGACTAAAAGCCTGCTTTTTTAGGAACCAAAGATTAATTATATCGGTACTGCAGAATTCCAAATACCGGTTTGGGCAGTCTTGGCTGCAAATTCTGAAAAGTCAGTTGGTTTTCTACCCAGTAGTCTTTCGATGTCATTAGTAACGACTTGATTGTCTTCATTGTCCAATACTTCGGTAAATAGATATTCCATTAACCAGACTACATCTCCAGGTATTCCTTGCTGTTTCATTCCCTCGACATAGGCTTCCAAACTGATAGGGATGAATTCTAAATCCCTACCTGATGCTTTGGCAACTTCAGCGATTACCTCTTTAAAATTCAATAAACGCGGTCCGGTAAGTTCGTAGATTTTTCCTTCATGACCTTCATTCAATAATACCTCAACAGCAGCATCAGCCAAATCATTGGCATCTACATAAGGAGCTTTTAAATGAGCCTTTGGTAAGGCCACTACTCCTTGTTGAATGGGTTCTAAAAAGAAGCTTTCGCTAAAATTTTGATTGAACCAACTCGCCCTGATAATCGTTGTATCAATACCAGAATCCAAAACGATTTGTTCACATCGTTCTGCTTCTACTTCGCCTTTACCTGAAAGCAAGACCAATTTTTGGATACCCTTTTCCTGAGCTACTTTGGTCAAAGCAGCAATCGCCTCTTTTGCACCAGGAACGGCCAAATCTGGTTGGTAGGTGATGTAGACTTTTTCCATCCCATCAAACACCTCTGGCCAAGCTGCAGGATTGTGCCAATCAAAAGCTGGGGTTTCTCTTCGAGAACCAACCCGAACATGATGCCCTAGCTTGTTCAATCGCTGTAAGATCCTTCTTCCTGTTTTTCCATTTCCACCTAATACTAAAATGTTTTGTTTCATGATTTTCGATTTTTGAATGTATACTTATTTATTAATTCCTGCTATGATGAGCATGGCGAACGACACCATCGATGCCAATACCCGAATCAAGTGAAAGCGATTCCATGGAATTTCAAATCGCTCTCGAAGGGCCTTTAGTTCTTCAGTTGAACTAGTAGTCAAATCGGTCTTGTCCAACAATTGATTTAACGGAACATTGCCCATAACCGTCACCAGAATCACGCCGAAGAAATAGATGCCTACCGCTACCAATAACAGTCGAAAATGTTCTGGTGAGACCGTCTTATTAAAAAACAGTGCAGCCAGCCCAACAAAAAACGAACCGATAAAGACCATAAAAAAGAGTGGGTTTTCAATACTCCGATTCATTTTTTGAAAGGACTGCAGGTACCCTAGGTCGTCCAATTGTCCAATACCAGGTGTTACTGCGTTGCCCCATGTGAAGCAAAGACCTGCGGTGAGACCGATTAATAAGGTGGCCGCAAATAAGCTCAGATTGCTTGTTGTTAATTCCATAATTCATTTTATGATTTTGATTGATTAAATAAACTCGGTTGTTCTTTTTTTTTTCAAATGCCCAAATAAGGTTGCAACCCCAATGAAAAGGAGCCCAATACACCAAAAACCTGGGTCAGCGTAAAACTCTAAATGACTACCACCATTGGGAATAATAAGAAGGGGTACCGTTATAAGTGCATCCAACAATGCTGCAATAAAGAAAAAGGTAAGTCCGACCCAAAAGCCTTTTGTCTTAGCACCTTTTAAAAAGTAAATTTTAGTTCCAAACCAGACCAACGGAATAACCGTTAAAAACAATACCAAGTTGGCTTGAAGTTCTGCATCATGCAATATTGGAATGAAGAACGACAGTGTAAAAGCACTAACACCAAAGAACCATATTACCACTCCAATTATAATTGCTCTAATTTTTTCCATAATCGCTTGTTTTTTAATTACAAGACAAAACTAGAATGGTATTGAACCAGGGATTTGTTCAAAAAGGATTATGATTTGTTCGAAAAGGAGAAAGCCCTTTTATGCCTTTATTTCACTGGGCCGGAAACCGAACTTTTTATTGAAGGCATTTGAAAATGAACTCAAACTATCGTACCCCACGTGCCAGGCAGCCTCCTGAACGGTTGCCTTTTTACTTCGAATAAGGTCATGGGCAGCCGTCATGCGCTCATTTTGAAGGTATTTAAAAACCGGAACGCCGAAGAGTTCTTTAAAGTCTTTTTTTAGTTTAAAGGTGTTCAAACCGATTTGTCTGGAGAGCTCAGTTAACGACGGTGGCGCATCCAAATTTTTGGAGAGAATTTCTTTCGCCTGAAATAACTTTTCACGTTCTACAAAATTGATATCCTTAGAATCCAATAAGGATAGTTGCCAGAAAAAGTGGGATAACAATGCAGTAATCTGACTTCTGAAAAACATCATTTTCGCTTTTCCTTGATACTGATTGTTAAAGATATTGTTGACAATCTGTTCCATTTCAGGGGTCATAAAAAAGCGAGGGCCTTCGACATACGAATCTGAAGGATTCACCAATTCCTGCAATAAATCAGTAAACAGCTCCCCCTCTCCGTTAGGTAGGTTCTGCAAATTCTTTGGTGCAGTTGCAATCAATATACATTCCAATGGTTTATTTGGAGAAACCGTATGGATGCATTCTACAGTTTCATCGGCAAAAAATGAAATGGCAAGGCCTTTGGTATTGTCATATTCATTTTGTTGAGCACCATTCTGCATATTCAAATGCACATTACCCGCCCCATAAAAAGCAACAGCAATCAAGGGTTCATCAAACTTGCACGAATCAATAATGACTTTATCTGAATTGGCTTCTTCAACCAAAACAATAAAATCATTGATGTTTATAGTATCGCGGGTCATGGCAATGTAAAATACTTAAAATGGAAATTGATTCAAAGTTTAGTCTCAATATGAACCGAAATAATTCCAAAAACATTGAAAACAGTACCATTGACACATCGTTAAGACTAATACGTTCATTTTTTAAATACCTTTTAATCAACAATATAGCTGTTGAATCATGAAAAAAAACAAAACATATTTTGCCCTCTCGCTCACCATAATATGCTTCATTAGTGGTTGTAAACCTAAGGACGTTAATGTTCAAGACTTTCAGTCCAACGTTCTAATCTCTTGGAATGAAAAGGTAATGCAAATTGCCAAAGAGGAAGATGGACTTATGACCTTAAAAGGATTGCGCACAGCTACCTTGATGCACTTAGCAGTTCATGATGCCTTAAATTCTATTGTGCCAAAATATAGGGCCTACAGTTATGAACAAGAGGTAGTAAACGTGAATCCCATGGCTACTGCCGCCTTTGCGATGTATGAGATTGCGACCCAACAATATCCAGACCAAAAGAAGGTATTCGACGAACTATTAAGTGCATCGCTAGTCAATTTAGAGGAAAAGGATAGTTCTTTAGCCAAAGAACTTGGAACTGCCAGTGCCACAGCTATACTTGCCAAGAGGACGAACGATTCTTGGAATGGGGAAGCTGAATATACTTGGCATCCAATGGCCCCTGGAGTATATGCTGAATTTAATAAGCATAGTGGGACACCAGAAGGTTTTATTTTTGGTGCAGGATGGGCAAGAGCAAAAACCTTTATGTTGCCAAAACAAGACCATTTTCGGTCGCCACCACCACCTGAGATAAATAGCGCTGATTATACCAAGGCCTTTAATGAAGTAAAAACCGTCGGTAGTCATAACAGTACTACAAGAACCGATGACCAAGCGCATCTGGCCATGTGGTGGAAAGACTTTGTGGAGAATTCACACAATCGACTAGCACGTGAGCTTATTCAAAAAGAAAAGCTGAACCTATGGGAGGCGGCAAGGGTTTTCGCCTTGATGAACATGACGGTCTATGATGCGTATATCAATGTCTTTGACAACAAGTTTCACTATAATCATTGGCGCCCATACACGGCCATTCGTTGGGCCGAAAATGATGAAAATCCCGATACCGTTGCCGATACCGAATGGAGCAATCTACATAATCATACCTATGCCTTTCCATCTTATCCTTCGGCACATGGCACAGCCAGTTCCGCTGCCATGACCGTTTTGGCCGAAACGTTATCAACTGGCGATGACTATGACTTTACCATGGTGACTGCAGCGGTTGAAGAAGCTGGCCCGTTCTCCGAAAAGGTGAAGATGCAACCTCCAACCCGCAGTTTTTCAAGCTTTTCAGAGGCAGGGCTCGAAGCTGCCATGTCAAGAGTTTATTTGGGTATTCATTTCAGATATGATTCTGAAGAAGGGCATCGATTGGGTAACAAAATTGGCAACTATGCTATTGCAAATTATTTGCAGCCTCTGGAGAAAAAATGAAGTTGATTTAAAGTCAAATCGAATTTTTCTAAACAGTTAATCACTATAATTCTCTACAACAAAATCACCCCAATCGGCAATTGACTGTAAAAGTGGAATCAAGGTCCTACCAAAATCAGTGAGCGCATATTCAACACGCAACGGGGGTTTTGAGGTAAAAACGGTTCGGGTGACCACACCATCTTCTTCCAATTGCCTCAGTTGTAAACTCAAGGTGCGTTCAGTAACCCCTATCATTTTCTTGCGCAATTCACTATAGCGTAGTGGGCCTTCAATTAAGTAAAATAGAATAACCGTCTTCCATTTTCCCCCAATAATGCCCATGGTCACACTGGTACAACAGGGGTATTCTTTTCCTTTTATTTGATACATGTGAACGAACCGTTAAAATTGATACTATCCTTTTTGACCGTTATTGCAAAGCTATACAACCCTACTTATGTTTGCAACTATAATTTTTATAGTTTATTAAAACAACGCCATGAAAGCAATGATCATTACCGAATACGGAGAGAATTCTGTCTTCGAAATGCAAGAAATAGAAGTTCCAACCCCAAAATCAGGAGAGCTCTTAATTAAAATAGCAGCATCAAGTGTAAATACGGTAGATACCATGATTCGAAAAATGGGGAGCGACCTTCCTTTATCGCCAGAAACACCTGCCCTTTTGGGAATGGACTTCGCCGGAAAAGTAGTGGCCGTAGCCCATGATGTTTCCGATTTCAAGGTTGGAGATGAAGTGTATGGGTGTGTTGGAGGATTGGCCAGTTTACCTGGAACCCTTGCCGAATATATTGCAGCAGACAATCGGCTAATCGCAAAAAAACCAAAGAATATTGGCATGCAGGAAGCTGCAGCAATTCCTCTGGTGGGCATTACAGCATATGAAGGTTTGATTCGTGCTGGCATCAGATTTGGACAAAAAGTATTGGTTCATGGTGGTTCTGGTGGTGTGGGTCATATTGCCCTACAATTGGCCAAACATTTTGGTGCTGAAGTCTATTCGACTGGCGGAGGTGAAAAACAATTGGAGTTGATTGAACGATTGGGTGCCACTGGTATTAATTACAAGACCGAAACTGTTGAAGACTATGTAAATAAATACACCGATGGAAAAGGATTCGATATTGTCTACGATTCTGTTGGCGGACCAAACCTCATCAATTCTTTTAACGCAGCTGCCCTAAATGGTCATATAGCAACAACAGTGTCGCTATGCGAATTGGATTTGTCAACTGCCCACTTTAAAGGACTTTCATTACACGTAGTCTTTATGTTGATACCTATGTTGCACAACTTCAAACGTGAAGAACACGGAGAAATCCTTAAAAGTATTGCTGAAGTAATAGAGCAAGGAGATTTAAAACCTATCTTGGATGAGCAGTCTTTCTCCCTAGCTGAAGCAGGAAAAGCCCATGCACGCTTAGAAAGTGGTCTGGCCATGGGAAAGGTAGTTATTGAACACTAACAAAATCCAATGTTTTTAAAATTGAAATTCCCCCTTTTCTTGGTTGCAGTTTTGTTTTTAAACGCTTGCAATGAAAACAAAACTGGCAATAATCAAAATGGAAACAACAGCCCTATTTCAGTAGCGAATCCAACAAACAAAGTGCTGTTACGTTCTGAAATTGTATGGCAAAAGTTGAACCCAGCAAGGGGCGACCAAAGCCCTCAAGCTGGAACTATTTGGGGCGATAGAAATGGTGAAGTTGCCACAGGTTTTCTGGCAAAGTTTGTTGACGGCTTTTCCTCTCCTCCACATATTCATAACGTAACCTATCGGGCGGTGGTTATTAAAGGAGCCATTCATAACGATGACCCCAATGCCGAAAAAATGTGGATGAAACCAGGTAGTTTCTGGACCCAACCACAAGGCGAAGCACATATTACAGCAGCCAATGGTGAAGACAACATTGCGCTCGTTGAAATAGATAAAGGGCCTTATTTGGTAAAACCAGTTAGTGAGTCTTTTGATAATGGCGAACGACCCATTAACATAGACGCTTCAAATGTTGTTTGGTTAACCGATGAAGAAACTAGTTGGATTGCCAAAGAAAGTGAAGCGAAATTAAGTTTTCTATGGGATGATGGTGAATCAATAGGCACTTTTGTAAAGTTGCCAAAAGGGTTCATGGGTAACATTGAAACTGAAGGCACAGTTGTGCACGGTGTGGTTATATCGGGTGAATTGAATTATGTCCTTCCTCAAAACGCAGTGATAAAAACATTAGACCCAGGGAGTTCATTTAGTTCCACTTCTAAAGCAATCCATTCCGTTTCAACTCAAGAAAGTGAAGTGCTTCTATATATCAGAACGAACGGAACCTATAAAATAAATAAACAATGAAATCAATCTTAATCACAGGAAGCACCGACGGTATTGGCAAATTAGCTGCCAAAAAACTTGCTAGGGAAGGTCACCAGATTTACATCCACGGACGCAACAAAGAAAAGATTGAGGGGACCATAGACGAGATAAGAAAGGAATCTGGTTCTATGAAAGTTTTTGGTGCCCAAGCTGATTTATCGAATCTTAAGAAAGTAAAGGCCTTCGCAGAAAAGACCGCCTTTCAACTATCAAAACTTGATGTACTCATCAACAACGCCGGAGTCTTTAAAACACCTCATCCACATAACATTGGGGAACTCGATATCCGTTTTAAGGTAAATTACTTAGCTCCTTATGTATTGACCCGAGAAATGTTACCGCTGCTAAAGAAATCAGCAAATTCAAGAATCATAAACCTAAGTTCGGCAGCACAAGCCGCGGTTTCAACGGATGCACTGCAAGGCACAATATCGCTAACGCAACAAGAAAGCTATGCACAAAGCAAATTGGCACTGACCACGTGGAGTTTTGATTTGGCCAAAAAGTTCAAAGATGTTTCTGTTATTGCAGTAAATCCAGGGTCACTATTGAACACAAAAATGGTGAAAGAAGCCTACGGAAATCATTGGTCACCTGCCGATAAGGGCGCCAATATTTTGTTTGACTTGGCAGTGTCTCCTGAATTTGAAGGGGAAAGTGGAAAGTACTTTGACAATGACAAAGGCGACCCACGAGGGCGGTTCGCAGAAGCACATCCAGATGCGTATTCCGAAGCTAAAATTGAGGGATTACTGAAGACTACGGAACTAGTGCTTTCCAATCAAAATTCTTGACAATGTCGGTTTTTAATGAGGTCGCAACAAAAGGGAAATTAACTTTAGGGTTGGTCTTTCCCATAGAGTCCTACCAAGGTTCAATTGCCAAAATGGAAAACCAAGAAGTCTTGGCCAAACGAGCGGAAGTGCTGGGATTTAAAGCATTATGGTTTCGTGATGTGCCATTCCATGACCCTACCTTCGGGGATGCTGGACAACTTTACGACACTTGGGTTTATATGACCCATATCATGAACCAAACCAATCAAATCGCCCTGGCATCGGGAAGTATTATTTTGCCCCTACGCCATCCCGTACATACCGCCAAATCTTTGGCCAGCATACAGTTACTTTCAAAAGGGAGGGTACTCTTGGGGGTTGCCTCTGGTGACAGACCCAGTGAATTTCCCGCTTTTGGAAAATCCCTTTCAGAAAAGAGTGAGTTATTCAAGGATAGTTTCAATTACCTAAAGACCCTGCAAGGTAGTTTTCCGGTCTTAAACGGTTCTGACTATGGACAATTAAATGGCACTATAGACCTGGTTCCGAAATACGAGACAAAAACCCCTATGTTCGTAACTGGTCATTCCGGACAAAACTTGGATTGGATTGCGGAGAACGCAGATGGTTGGTTGTATTATCCTAGAAATTTCGATTTTTTAAAGAAGAGCATGCAAGATTGGCAAAACAGTCTAGAACGAACTGAACAATCTTGGAAACCATACATGCAATCACTCTATATCGACTTGATGGAAGACGAGAAGGCTATGCCAAAACCCATTCATTTAGGTTTTCAAGCTGGTTCCGAATTTTTAGTTTCCTACATCAAAAACCTCGAAAATCATGGAGTAAACCATGTCATACTGAACCTTAAATACGGTTCAAGACCGGCAGATGTGGTTGTAGAGGAACTAGGAGAAATGCTTGTGCCACACTTCTCCTAATCGCACTATAAAATTTAAAGCTCCAGTTCAGAAGTTTTACGAATGTCTCTTGAAGAGGAACCAACTTTAATTTGATACGCCCCATTTTCCAAGGTCCAATTGTCGGTTTTCTCATTCCAATACCGCAATTCCTTTACTGGAATCTTTACCGATATACTATCGATAGCTTCAGGCTGTAGAAGCTTGGTTTTTATAAACCCCTTTAATTCTTGAATTGGTCTGTCGATGTTGGAATTCAGTTTTTCAACATAAATCTGGACAACTTCCTTGCCAGCTACCTCTCCAATGTTCTTAATGGTAAGGCTAACGTTGATGGTATCATTTTCAGTTAGTACCGAAACATCGCCATACTCAAAATCCGAATATGAAAGTCCGTACCCAAACGGATATGAAACATCCATTTTTGACTTATCGAAATGACGGTATCCCACATAAATATCTTCTTGGTATTGCGTATAATCTTCGTCTTTAACCCAAGCTGCCTCTAGCTTTTCTTCCGGTGGAAAAAGTAAGGTCGTCATCATATCCTTCATATTCCAGAGCTTGGGATTCTTTGGAAAATTGGCATGTGACGCATGATCCCCTAAATTGATTGGAAAAGTCATGGGTAATTTTCCGCTAGGGTTCTTTTTTCCACTTAAAATATCAGCAACGGAATTCCCGCCTTCTTGTCCGCCTTGCCAAGCCAGCAATATAGCATCGGGTAGGTCTTTCCAAGAAGCGGTCTCGATTACCCCACCAATATTCATGACCACCACCAACTTCTTACCTGCATTGTGAAAAGCTTCGGTTACCATTTTTAACATTGATTGTTCATTTTCCGATAATAGAAAATCATCTTTTTCCTTTCGGTCACCGCCTTCACCAGCATTTCGCCCTAGGGTCAAAATACCCACATCCGTGGTTGCAATGATTTCATTCAATTGTTCTGTGGTATAATTCATTTCAGGTGGAGAAAAAGGGTTGAAAATCGCTTCCATTCCTTCAGGCTTTTTAAATCCTTCTGGATTGGTATTTCTATGGTTTGCAAAAGCAACTTTACCAGCTTCATTAATTTCAAATCCAGCATTGGCCAATCCTTCTTCCAATGAAATGGTATAGGCTTCGTTCACATCGCCCGAGCCGGTTCCGCCTGCAATAAATTCATAAGAAGTGACCCCTAATAAAGCTATATTTTTAGTATTGGTCAAGGGTAAGACCCCTTCGTTTTTCAAGAGCACCATTCCCTCTGCAGCTGAATTCCTAGTTACTTCAGCATGCTTTTTCAGATCAGGATTTTCTTGATAGACATAATCCTGCATCTTTCTACTCTTAAAAATCAAGGTCAATATGCGGGTGGCAGCCACATCAATTTCTGTTTCGGACAATTCACCATTTTCATAAGCTTCCGATAATGCCTCCCACTGTTTTTTAGTTCCTGGTTCCAACAAATCATTTCCTGAGGCTATTTGTGCTGGTGGATTTTTACCCCCAAACCAATCGGTCATGACCAAACCTTCAAAGCCCCATTCTCCCCGTAAAATGTCGGTCAAGACTTCTTTATTCTCTGAAGCATAGACACCATTAATCTTGTTATAGGATGACATGATGGTCCATGGTTGTGACCGTTCAACAATATGTTCGAATCCTTTCAGATATATCTCGCGAAATGCCCTATCAGAAATGCGTACATCATTTACCATTCGCTCGGTCTCTTGATTGTTGGCCACAAAATGTTTGACCGCGGTTCCAACCCCATTACTTTCAATTCCATTGACAATGGCAGCGCCCATATAACCTGATAACAATGGGTCTTCAGAAAAATATTCAAAATTTCTGCCACATAGGGGATGCCTTTGAATATTCGCACCCGGACCCAAAATCACGTCAATCCCATACTCCACGGCTTCGTTGCCCATGGCATTTCCCACTTCATAAATCAACTCCTCATTCCATGATGACGCGAGCAAGGTCGCAATCGGAAAAGCAGTGCAGTAATAGGTTCGATCCTCACCTTCCCTTTCAGGAAGAATACGAAGACCCGCAGGACCATCAGAAAGGTAAACAGTAGGGATTCCTAATCGAGGTGTAGGCACAATAGTTCCAACAGCTCCCGGTATGCCTCCTGGTTCACTTTGCCCCATGGCAGAAGCAATACCTGATCCTTTCAATAAATGTATTTTCTCTTCAATTGTCATCTGTGAGAGTACATCTGCTACCCGAATCTTGATGGGAAGTCGGTCATCTTCATAGGTGTCGAGCTTACCATTTCCATTCCTATCGAGATACACATAATCCATATCCTTCAGTGTTTTCAAATCTGTTTGCTCGGTATAATCACCTTCAAAATCCAAAAAACTGTTGCTGATATATCGGAAACCGAAAAATGCGGCAATACCAAATAGCAGAAGCAATACCCCCAAGATTTTTGCACCTAGAATAAACTTTTTCTTCATGATATTATATTTGTGGCTTATCGTCACAAATATAGATTTTTATTTGTGACGAAACGACACAAAACAGTATTTTTGAACTATGGGGATTGAAAAGGTACTGGAATATCAAGGCAGGGACTTCTTGCCCAACCTTTCGATTGATTTAGTTATTATCGGTTATCAAGAAGGTGCACTTAAATGCTTGTTATTGAACATTGCGGACAAATGGGTACTACCAGGAGGTCATATTAAAATCGAAGAATCGGTCGACACCGCAGTACAACGAATTTTGAAGGAGCGTACCGCTCTTGAAAAGCCACATTTTAAATTTTTGAGTGTTTTTGGAGATAGCAATCGAAATTTCTTGGCGGAATTCAAGGCTTTTTTTGAAGAAAGAGGATTACCGTGGCAAAAAGACCACTGGCTCGCCCAACGCTTCGTTACCCTAGCATATTATTCTTTGGTAGATATTGAACAATTAAGTCCCAAACCGGGTGAATTTGATGAGGCCGTGGACTGGTTTAGTTTTGATGAATTACCTGATATGGGATTGGACCATGAATCTATCATCCTAAAAGCAAGGAATCGTCTAAAAGAGGATATTCAGCGTGAACAGCTGACGTATAATTTGCTGCAGGAAGAATTTACCATGCCTCAATTGCATCGACTTCACGAAACCATATTAGGCGAAAAATTGGATAGAAGTCGATTTCAAAAGAAAATGTTGGCAACGAATCAATTTGAACGCTTGCCCAAATTAAAAAAGGAGACCCCAGGTAGTAATCCTTACCTCTACAGGCGTAAGAACTAGTCCGTATCGCCTATTATTTTAGGCACTGAACTACATAAAACACTATTCGCTATCTTTAAAAACCAACCGCTAAAGAATATGTCTTTGCACCGCTTTTTCATTTTTGGACTCTTTTTGCTGGTTTTATCTTGTAAAAAAAGTACCGATATCTCAGCTCAAACCTTAGTAATTGAAGGTTTACAGGATGACGTTGAAATTGTTCGTGATGAATGGGGTATCAACCATATTTATGCAAACAACCAACACGATTTGTTTTTTGCCCAGGGCTATGCCGCTGCAAAAGACCGTTTATTTCAGTTTGAGATTTGGAGAAGACAGGCAACCGGCACGGTTGCGGAACTCCTTGGTGAGCGCGAATTAAAGCGTGATATCGGAACCCGATTATTCAAATTTAGGGGAGACATGACTTCTGAAATGAACTATTATCATGATGAAGGAGTTGAGATTATTACTGCATACACCGATGGGGTCAATGCCTATATTAATGAAGTTTTGGAAAATCCGGATTCTCTACCAATTGAGTTCAAAATACTAAATACCCTTCCTCAAAAATGGACTCCAGAAGTGGTGATTTCTAGGCATCAAGGGCTTTTGGGCAATATTGGACAAGAACTACAAATTGGTCGGGCCGTTGCAGCAATTGGAGAAGAAAAAGTAAAGGAGCTCTTATGGTTCCACCCGAAGGAACCAAAGTTATCATTAGACCCTGCAATCGACAAATCCCTGTTATTTGATGATATTCTCGAATTGTACAATGCTTATCGAAAACCAGTGGCTTTCCAACCTGAAGATGTTGTTGAAAAATACCGTAATACCTCAACCACCACAGCCCTTTTGCAAAAGAGCCAAATCAAAACTGACTCCTTGGCATTGGGTAGCAACAATTGGGTGGTCAGTGGTAAACTTATGGAAGATGGAAATACCTATATGGCCAATGACCCACATCGGACCATTGCAGTTCCTTCTTTGCGTTATATGGCGCATTTGGTTGCTCCGGGATGGAATGTAATCGGAGGCGGAGAACCTGAAATACCTGGTATTTCAATTGGACATAATGAATATGGGGCATGGGGACTTACGGTTTTTAGAACCGATGGTGAAGATTTGTATGTCTATGATTTAAATCCTGAGAATCCTGATGAATACAAGTATCAAGGAGAATGGATACCGATGACAACATTTACAGAAATAATTCCTGTTAAGGGGCAAGAAGCCAAATCCATTGAATTAAAATATACCTTACATGGTCCGGTCACCTATGTTGATGAAGAGCACCTTAAAGCCTATGCCGTTCGTTGCGCTTGGCTTGAACCAGGAGGTTCTCCGTATTTAGCATCACTTCGTATGGACCAGGCCAAGACTTGGGAAGAATTTCGTGAAGCTTGTAACTACAGTCATATTCCTGGTGAAAACATGATTTGGGCCGATGCAGCAGGGAACATCGGATGGCAAGCTGTCGGAATTGCCCCCATCCGAAGAAATTTTAGTGGTTTGGTACCAGTTCCTGGGGATGGCCGATACGAATGGGATGGTTTTCTACCGATTATTGAAAAACCGAATGCCTATAATCCTGATAACGGTTTTTTGGCCACAGCGAACCAAAATGTAACCCCAGAAAATTATGAACATTGGGATGCAATCGGCTTTTCTTGGTCGGACCCATATCGAGGCGAGCGGGTTGAGGAAGTACTGGAATCTGGAAAAAAAATGACAATGGAGGACATGAAGGCCCTACAAGTGGATTACACCTCACTACCGGCCCGTCAATTGGTACCGCTATTGAATGATTTAGTTTTTAGTGATAAGGCTGCCAATGCCAAGACAATGCTCATGGATTGGGATTACCAATTACTACCCAATTCAATTGAAGCAGCCATTTATGTGGAATGGGAAACGCAACTCAAGGAAAAAGCAGAAGGGCTGTTCATTCCTGAGGAAGCTAAAAAGTACATTACTGCCCTACAACTTAAAACGGTTATGGATTGGATTATAAATCCTAACAAAAAATTTGGACCAAATTCAGAATCCGTTCGAAACCAGTTTATTTCGGATGCCTTTAAGGATGCTTTGGTCAGTCTTGAAAAACGATTGGGCAGCGACATGGCCCAATGGCATTATGGACAAGAAAAAAATAAACACACCTATATGTCACATGCTTTGGGTTCAGTTGTAAAAGACAGCTTGAAGGATAAAATGAACCTTGGACCACTTCCGCGAGGGGGAAATGGTTACACACCTGGGTCAACGGGCAATAACGATAGGCAAAGTAGTGGGGCCTCTTTCCGATTGATTGTGAATACTGGCGACTGGGATACTGCCGTAGGCACCAACGGACCAGGTCAGTCCGGCGACCCTGATAGTCCATTTTACGACAACCTTTTTAAATCTTGGGCAGAGGATCAGTATTTTCCTGTTTTCTTTTCAAAAGAAAAAATTGACTCCGTTGCTGCTGACATATCCATTCTTAAACCTAAGAAATAGATGACTATCAAATATGCCCTACTTCTGGTCCTGACCTTTTTATTTCTAAATCAACAACAAGCCCAAGAAAACTACTCGCACCATTTCACCTCTCATGATGGAATTAAAATTGCGTTTACAGATGAAGGTTCGGGTCAAACCATAGTCTTACTTCATGGATTTATCAATTCGGGTAGCTCATGGAATAAAAGTTCGGTAAAGAAAGAATTACTTAAATCAGGTTACCGCGTAATAGTGCCCGATTTACGTGGTAATGGAAATTCAGACCAGCCAGAGAATGGAGAAGCCTATCAAAATAATGCAGAAGTCAAAGACCTTGTCGCTCTTGCCGATTATCTGAAACTAGAGCACTATTGGGCAATAGGATATTCTAGGGGTTCCATTGTATTGGCCAAATTACTGACTTTGGATGATCGAATTCAAAAAGCAATCATCGGAGGAATGGGAGCCGATTTTACCAACGCTGATTGGGACCGAAGATTGGCCTTTGCAGACGCCTTTAGTGGTAGGGCCGAGTTAACAGAACTTACCCGTGGAGCTGTGAATTATGCTACTTCTATAGGGGCAAATTTGAAAATTTTGGGATTGCAACAAGACTACCAACCGGTTACTTCGCCAGAAGAGCTTTCAAACATTTCGATTCCAGTACTTATCATTTGTGGCGATGTTGATACCGATAACGGTGACCTAAAAGAACTACAAAAGCTTATCCCCAAAAGCAACCTGAAAATCGTTACTGGAGATCATAACAATACCTACAAACAGGAAAATTTTGCAGCAGCAAGCTTGGAATTTTTCAATTCCAATTGAATTTTTTTACAAGGAATATACCATACGGAAAGTCAAAAACCTCGGTTGAATAAAGGTCTCCGCAGTGAAAGCTGATATATTATTGGCATTGTTACGCACCTGGGAATCAATATTTAAAATATTGGTTGCCTTGATTTCATATTCCCATTTGGCATCCCGGTCTTTGCGATACGCTAATGTCGCATTCCAAGTTTGAAAAGACTGCGAAGAGCCATTTCCCAAATCTTGAGTGGTATACGTGTAATCTGACCTTAAGGTCACTGATTTCCAGATATACGCATCAAAATCAATTGAAGGGGCATTGGTTACAAACTTGGTCTCCCCTCCACCTTGATTATTGTTCGTTACGCTGTATCGATATCTGAAGGTAACATTAGGTGCAATCTTAAAATTAGTGCGTAGCCCTGGGGTATACGTCTGGGTGAAACCTTCATTCAGTGAACGTAAGCCTTGAATAAATTGATTAATCCGACTGTAATTAAAACTGGTGTTCAAGGTTGCTTGAACCTTTCCGAAGGTTCGCTGAACCCTACCAAAAAAACTCAAGTTCTCATCAGCAAAAGCAGAATTGAAAAACGAACTGGTACGAATTACATTTTCAAAATCGGTAAGACTTCTAATCTGATCAATATTATTGGAGTACGCAGCGCGCGCAAAGACATTGGTATAATTAAAAAGATTAAAGCTACTATACAACAAACTTACATTGTGCGACAAAGCATTCTGCAATTCAGATTCACCAAACTGGATATTGCTGAAGTTATTGAGCACCAATCCTTCTGCAAGCCTGGTCACATCAGTAAACTGATTTCGCATATCATAGCGCAATGTCAAGGATTCGCTTTTCTTTAAATCAATTCTCGTTTCAAAATCAGGAAGAACCCTAATAAAATTATCTTCAAATGTTTCACCAAACTGTGTATTCTGATTGCCATAGGCATGGACCGAAAGCCCAGGAGTTATCGTAAACTTGCCCGTCTTGAGCCTGTAACGTACACCTAAATACAAATCACTGAAATTGTATTCAGTGTCATTTTGCAATCTACCTTCATTTATTAAGGCGTTAGGTTCAAAAACGCTCCCATCATCCAAAAACTGAAAAATGGACGAATTGAATTCTTGGTTACTCAAAATCAAGCCTAAGGTAAAATTCAAGTTACTCTTGGCGTTCAATATATTGTAATAGTCAAGCTTGGCATCCAATTGATTGGATTGAATTCTGCGATTTTGGTCAAAATTGTAGGTGGATTGTTCTGTATTGAAACCCAAAGCTTCTGCTGTCGAATCAAATGCATCTTCAGCCCCTGTTTGATTGACTAATACTGCATTGTAAAATGGGTCTTCATCCTTTAAAAGGTGTTGCGCCTCAAAAGCGAAAATGTTGTTTTCGTTTAGGGTATAATAATAATTCAGGTTTTGGTTGATGCTGTAGGGTGTAAAATCGTCTTCTCGAACCGTATTCCCGATGACAGAAGAAGAAATTAATTGACTTTGGCGATCGCTCGAAATTCGTGCCAACACATCATAGTCAATTTGATTGCTATAGTTTGGCTGGAAAGAAGCACTTAATTTTAGAAGGCTTTGTTCCGAACGTTCCCGGCCAAACTGTTCCGTAGCTTCATCAGGAATCCCCAAATCAGGATTCGTATACTGGATAAGGCTGGATTCTTGGGATAATATTCGACTGCTGTTGTAGATAAAAAAACCACTCAAGTCCAAAGTTCCGGACGGTGAATAGCTAAAATTGGCCGTAGCCAGTTTGCTTTCAATTTCCAATACATTTTGTTCGTTGGTCAGAAAATTGAGGCTGTTATCCCCTAAGTTAATATCGGTGCCACTATTTCTACTGGGCACTCGAAAACCTCCACCAAAATTTCTAATGTCCCTTCTGGTTAAGGCAACTTCTCCAGTATTGTTCAAATCGCCAATAAAATTTAGCGTGTATTTGGGACTGTAATAGAACAGTTTTGGCTGCAAGAGATAGAGTTCATTATCAGGCGAGGCACCTGAACCTGCGGTTATATCTCCGAACCAGAAGTTCTCCTTTCCCTCCTTGAGTTTTATGTTAATCGCTACATTGTCTTGGTTGTTGCGAACACTGCTTAATTGACCAACCTCTGAGTAATTGCGTAATACCTGAATCTTATCGACAGCTTTTGATGGGATATTCTTTGAGGCCAATTTGGTGTCACCATCAAAGAAGTCTTTACCGTTCACCATCATTTTGTTGACTACTTTACCCTCTACCTCAATCTGACCATCTTCATTGATTTCAACGCCTGGAAGCTTTTCCAACACGTCTTCTAGTTTTCGTTCCGTTCCGTCTTGAAATGAATCTGCATTATATACCAAGGTATCACCATTAATTTGCACAGGCATCTCATAGATCAGTTCTACCTCATCCAATTGGTTTTCAGGGGTTAGAACAAAATCTCGGGTAATATCAGATTCTTGGGTTTCAACAATTTCTTTCAGGGTCTTCATCCCTACATAACTTATCTGAATCTCATATGTGGAATTTTTGCCCAGTTCAATAGAAAACCTCCCTGAATCGTTGGTAATACCGTAGGAAGCCATTGTATTGTTGCTTTGATCAAAAGCCAATACATTAGCTAGTTCTAGAGGTGCATTTAAGGTGTCTCGCACAACTCCCTCCAGTTTTATTTGAGCATAAAATTGTGAAGTTATCAGCAATGCACTGAACAGAAAGAGATTTCTCATGATTTTGGAATCGTCAAGACTTCGGTTACCTACTCCTTCTCCTACCGCGATTCTCCATCATCTCCTTCATCTTGTCGAGAACAGTGACTTGGTATTCTGTTTTGTCAACGATTTTTCCTTTATCTGGGGCCACAATCTTTAAATTATCCTTCGGATTCATAATGATTTTAGAACACAACATTGTGGTATTACCGGCATTTACTTCCAAAATCAATCCGGGCAATCCCCAATATTCAGCAGGGCCATGTGAAACTGGTATTTGAGGAGTGTACCATGCCACTACTTGGGTCATATCAATTTCCGGAGTTGTGGCCGTAGAATCATTTTGTTGGGCCTGTTGTCTTCTAAGTTTGCCCCAGGAGAAATCAAACCATGTTAATTCGTCAGTTGGCACTAAAGCTGAAGCCTTGAAACACATGTATTGTCCAATTTGTTTTGTTTCGGACCCCATATTCCAATCAAATTCTTGCAGTCCATCTTTCACTAAGAATTTTTTACCATAAAACTCTTGGGTCTGCACCAATTCGTTCGCCTTTACATTTTTATACTGCTCTCCCCTAGCAAAGTTTTTACCCCAGGAATCTGTCGCACCTGATATGGCATCTAGTTTTTCTTCTTCATTGAAAACCGACTCTTCTTTGTTAAAATTTAGGGTGTATGTCTTTTCCAACCGGTTTTTTAACCTCGCCTTTATTTGCTTCTTCTGGGCTTCGCTCATTCGTGCTCCCCAGTTTCCCAACTCCATTGTTGATTTTGAAAGGTAAATTGCTTGGCCTTGAAACTCTTGTGTATTGGGAGTGAATGATACGATAAGCAGCACTACAATTGCAAAAAGAGGAAGAAGAATTTTTTTCATGGTTTCAATCGATTTAGTTTGTTTAACGAATTTAATTTTTACTTAAACAATCATACCCTGTTTATCATAACATTAACACGAGAAATTGTTAAAATGGATTCTTTAAATCAAAAACAATACTGTAACGCGTTGATTATGGACACTTTGAAGACTATTGTTTTCAAAAGAGAGCTAAAAGCTTCTAGTGTATTCCAATAAAAAAAATCCAATATATTAGCCCCAACTAACCATATAAATAATGAGATTTTCTTTACGGAATTTACTCCTGTTAGGTGTATTGGCAGAAATAATCATTTTCGGCTATTGCTACTTGACGGAACCTAATTTGAATGAAGTATTCAGACATTCGGCCCGATTTTCTGGTCGTTTATCATTCATCATTTTTCTTGGTGTATTCGTACTATTTGCTTTTGGATATCCACGACCGATCCGTGAAAACCACCGTCTTAGAAATTGGTTGCTACTATTTGCTGTGTTACATCTAATACACTTTGGTTTTTTAGCAACAAATATTTATCTCAACGATATTCCATTGGTGCCAAAAAAATTGGCTGGTGGGGCACTGGCATATCTAATGATCGTTTTGGCTCCTTTTGTCTTGCATAAAGTAAAGTTGGGTTTTCAACTGGTGTATTTCTATTATGTCGGCATTGTAATGGGTGTGACCTATCTGGCTCGCATAAGAGGAGATTTTCAAGGTGCCGAACCATTTTGGTTCCACCATTCGGCAATAGGGATACTTATAGGTTTTATGCTTTATTTTGGGATTCGGATTTTTAGGACCTCACGGACGAAAAATTCACCTTAAAGCTTCCATAATACTCCAAGACCCGCATATTGATTTGTGTACCCGCGAAAAGACCTCGCAGTCAAGTCAATTGTATTTGTTTCGCGAAATCGGCTATAAACTGTTCCTGTAAAGAACAATCCCTTCAATGGTAACTGATGTTCAAAATTCAACGAAAAATCAGTGTAGGAATAAGTTAGGGCATCTTCTGTACCTGGTGCGAGTATAGAAGTGTAGTCCCGTATTTGGTATTTTATTGATGCGTTGATTTTCGTTTTATCATTGTCGAATTTCAACCGGAGACCAGGACCATATTGGTTAAACCCGGATTGCCCTTCTAGCCTATCATAACGGCCATAGTAGGTCAGTTGTGGTTCAAGTTCAAGATATCCACCAATTGGTAATTCGTAAAATAAGTTTGCCTTAAAATAATCCCAATCACGTTCTCCACTTGCAGGACTTTCCTCCGTATTAAAGGTTTTGTACAGCCGTTTTTTATAGTAGGCAGTAAACCCAAACGCATGTTCATATCGATTAGGACGAAACTCTTGCTTACTGGCTAAACGCAGCCCCAATTCATTAAATTCTAAATCACGAACCCCATAAGAATCAAAGTTTTTAAAGTTATAGAAACCTTCAAAGGTGGTTTTGTTCTGTGGAATAGGTTTGAGCTCAACTCCACCCGATGCGCCATAGTTGGTATACCCTAAAGGATTGACCAAAACATCTTGTGCACCGTCTAACCCTTCACGGTTCATTCGCACAAAAGTCAATGCTCCCAACAACTTGGTTTTTTTCGATATTTTGTGGTCATACTTAATGTCTGCATCAAAGCTCCAATAACTATCACCCATATTTTCTTGAAAAAGTCGTACAAATGGAGAGACTGAAATTCTAACGCGATTGGCTTTCCACTTGTATCTGTAGTCATAGTCAAAGAATATGTCTTGATAAGCACTACTAGAAATCAAATCATTCTCGTTTATTGCCGTGCCATTAACTATCAATTCATCAGGGCTTTTAAAGTAGTTGTATTCATAGCCAGCCTGAGTGCCCAATTCAAAACGATGTCGTTCTTGTGCGTAGCTTACTGAACAAATCAAAACAGTCAATAATGCGAATATATATTTCATAAATTTTTTTTTGAAGTTTTTATAAAGTTGATTGAAGGCCTTGTTTGTTAACCAATTGAATACCCAAGCCCGGACGTACATTGACCTCCATGATTTGAGGGCCCTTGACTTTATCAATTACAAGGTCAATGCCTAGATAGTCCAGGGGAAAGGCTTGGGCAGTTTTACGTGCCAGTTGCATCATCGTAAACCAGTAGGGTATTTTTTTTCCGTTAACGCTGTTTTCATTGTCTGGGTGATGGTCACTGTATTGTTTACCATCATAAACTTGGGTCAATGTTCCGTTCAACATATCAACACCAATTCCGACCCCTTTTTGATGCAGGTTTGCCTTTCCATCAGATCTTGACGTTGGCATTCGTAACATGGCCATTAGCGGTTTACCTTTTAGTGTAATTATGCGAAAATCAGGAACGCCCTCATCGTAGATTTCAGCAAAGAACGGATGGGGCATAATACATTCCTCAATTAGACATACATCATTTGAAGCCATAGAGAACAAACCTGAAATAATGCGAGTAATATGATGGAATATCTGTTCGTCAGAAATGGTTTTCCCACTACTTTGCCATTTTCCAAGGCTGTTTTTCTTTAAGATTTTAATTCCGCCACCACCACAACCTTTGGCTGGTTTAATAACCAAGGCCCTATGTTCCTGCAAACCTTTCCAGCTTGATTTAATATCACTGATTCGCTCAACGACAGCATAGGTCTTCGCACATGCAATATCATTTTGGTGTAAAATCATTTTCGCCTTCACTTTATCATCTGCCAGGATGTAATCCTTACGTTGATTGTGTGGATAGATAAATTGAATATTGCGTCGATTGAGGCCAATAACCCCTTTAGGGTTTTTGACCTTAAAAATCTTTTGAATCATATTTTAGATGAATTTGGGTTTTAATAAGGGCTGAAATCGTAGTAATTCGGTCCATCGTAAACCGACATACCTACCTAGTAACAAGCAACAAGCAATGATTAACAACAATGCTTCAGGGAAAAGAATTAATAGGGCATCCAAACCCTTGATTGAAAAAAGAGTAAAACAAACCGTAACCGCTATTAGGGTTTGAAATAAGGTTCCAGTTGCTTTTTGCAATCCATCCTCTACAATAAGCTTTGAAAAACGCTCTGCGGATATGGTCAATATAATGGTCGGAAAGAGCGTGAGCGAACTTAGCCATGTGATTTTGAAAGAAACCCCAAGGTAGTTGCCCAAGGTCATGACCAATACCATCAACGTCAATGAAATAACCAATTTAGGGGTGTGTAACAAACCCATTTTGTCAAAGGGTCTAGTTATAAAACCAACAAACAAAATCAAGAATAGAAAAAGGGCCATTCCTGTTCCAAAACCTGTTTCCAATAATGAAAATGCAATCAGCACTGGCAAGAAAACCCCAAATGTGCGGATGCCCACAACATTTCGTAATAAGGCCACTACTAACCCACCTAAGGGTAACATCAGCAGCAGAAAAAGATTCCTTTTTGAAATGGATTCGTTTTGTACCAGACCCCATAAAGAAAGAGAGGTGATTTTAGAGGTCTCTTCAGAACCTTCATCTAAGATGAAAAGCGATTCTTTTTTTGTGATGTCATAAGAATAGTCAAATTGAATACCTGGGCTGTGGGTTATTAAAAATTCATCCCCCACGTACAATTCCAGATAATTGGCTGGCAAGTAGGCAAAGTGACCATTTAGCGCATCAAATGGAACCC
Organism: Croceivirga thetidis; assembly: GCF_012272815.1. Classification (GTDB taxonomy): domain Bacteria; phylum Bacteroidota; class Bacteroidia; order Flavobacteriales; family Flavobacteriaceae; genus Croceivirga; species Croceivirga thetidis. Next base: position 1,686,289 of record NZ_JAAWWL010000001.1, on the reverse strand, counting down.
AGACTCCATCGACAAAGACTTCTGCCCAAGCATGTGAAGTTCTTTTATTTGATTCTTTAAGAATAATTCCACCCTTAATTCTAGAAGGATAGCCTAGATTTCTTGCCAAAGCAACGAAAAGCCTACTTTTACCATTGCATGATGCCTCATTTCGCTCCAAGGCGCTGAGTGCATCGGTCAATGTTATAATTGGAGCCGATGGCATTTGATAAACATAATCGAAAACTGAACTCAGTCTTTCCTTGTCCGATTTGGTTTCTTTTTCTATTTGGGCTGCCAGAAGGGAAATAGGCTCGGCAAACACCTGTATGTTTTTCGTAGCCAATAAATAGTCTTCTTTATTTTCCTTGCTTGCTTTGAAATAATCGTTCAATCCATATTGTTGGGCTTTTCCTTTAAAAGTGAATGAATAGGTAATGTTCTCATAGCTGTTTTTAGACTTTGTAATCCAATTTGCCCGAAAGTTTTCACCTTCCGCCCTAGTCGTAAAATTGACTTCAGGCGACAATTCACTTTTTTGTTGGGTTATTTTTTGCCTACTATTGTTTTTGGGCAAGAATGCTTTCACAAAAGTGTCTGTAGAATCAGTTTTCAGAAAGTATCGGTAGGTCACCTGATATACTTCATCCGACAAAAAAGTTTGCTGTGATTTATTGAGCAAATTGACCTTATAAACGATTAAGGCCAACGTTACTACGCTTATACCTACAATTAGAAACTTGATTTGATTAGGGACATGCATAATCAATATTTTTTTAGATTTGGTAGTAGAACAGGATACTTTGAATTCACCCCACCCCCTTAATTGAAAAAAACTTTGGATGAGCAAAAACGAGAAGTCAATTTGTGACCAAAGTGTCTTTAATGAAGTATTTGATTTATATTCCGAATCGCTTCGAAACTACCTTTACTATCAGTGTGGCAACCTGCAACAGGCTGAGGATTTAGTTCAAGATTCCTTTATAAAACTCTGGAACAATTGCAAAAAGGTGCTTTTTGAAAAAGCGAGAGGATTTTTATTCGCAGTTTCAAAAAATGCCTTCTATAATCAGGTCGAACACCAAAAGGTGGTTTTAAAATACGCCAAGCAACCACAACGGTCAAGCGAACATGAAACCCCAGAATTTCAATTAGAGGAGAAAGAGTTCATGGATCGCTTACAAAAGGCGATTTCTGAATTACCTGAAGGTCAGCGAGAAGTCTTTTTGTTGAACCGAATGGATCAAATGACCTATAAGGAAATAGCTGAATTTTTGGATGTTTCACAAAAGGCCGTTGAAAAACGAATGCACAAAGCATTGGTAAAATTGCGAAAGACAGTAAAGAATATTTAAACTTAGGGGGTAGGGTGAAATACAATTGACCTGTTCCCTTGATATATGTAGCAACTTTATGTTCGAAGAAAAAGATGATACCATAATGGCACGTTGGCTTTCTGGGAAGCTAACTGAATCGGAACGTGCCGAATTTGAGGCATCTACCGAATATGAAGAATACCAAAAATTGGCTCAAGGACTTAAGGCATTTCAAAAACCGGCCTATGAAAAGGAATTGCTCCGAAACAAAATTTGGAAAGGAATTGAAAATCAAAAACCTACCAAGGTCATTCGACTAAAACCTCTTTACTACGCTGCCGGGATTGCTGCATCACTTGTATTATTATTTGGACTTTTCTTTTATCAAATCGATTTCACATCTCCAACAGGCGAAAAATCAGTCTTTATTTTACCTGATAAAACGGAAGTCTACCTCAACGCCAAAACTTCTATAAGTTATAATCCAATTCTATGGTCTTTTAATAAAAAGATATTACTTGACGGAGAAGCTCTTTTTCATGTAACCAAAGGGGACAATTTTAAAGTTGAAACTAAATCTGGCACTATTAGTGTTTTAGGAACAACTTTTAACGTCAACGCTAGAAGTAACTTTTTTGAACTTCATTGCTACGAAGGTCGCATACTATACTCAAACCAGAATGAAGATCAGGAAACTTATTTGAAACGTGGAGACGTTGTTAAAATTCAAGGCAAAATTCTTGTCAAATCAAAACATAATGACGAGCAACCTTCATGGTTGAATGAAGGCCGAAGCAGTTTCTCGAATACTGAATTACTTTTGGTGATGGAAGCATTGAAGGCCCATTACGGCATCGAATTCGATTTTGAACCTGATATGGCACAAGGGCATTTTACGGGAACTTTTGTTCACAATGACTTAGAATTGGCCTTAAAGTCGGTTTTTGTTCCCATGGGAATTAATTATACGCTAACTGAAGACCAAAAAACGGTTATCCTGAATGCACGTTAAAAAACTGAGGTTTTTCCTATTCGTATTTTTATTGGTGCAAGGATTTGTACTACATTCCCAATCAGTTATTAAGGTCGATTACAAAAACGTTCCTTTAAAGCAGGTTCTAGAAGATTTAGAACCTCAAACCGGTCTTTTGTTTTCATACTCAGATGAGCTGGTCAGAGATCGTTCAATTTCCTTGAAAATGGAAACCAGTGATGTTGCTGCCCTGCTAAACATACTGGCTAAAACTGCCAACCTAAACTTTGAAAGAATAGGCGCGAATCAAGTAATCATTACGTCAGTTAAAAGCAATATTTCAGTTTGTGGTTACCTATTTGACGGTATTTCAAAAACACCCTTAGCCTACGCCACTTTATTGATAAAAGGCACCCTAACCGGCTTTACCACAGATGAAAATGGGTATTTCTCCCTTGAGGATGTCAATCTGGATAAAGGACTATTATTGCAGTATATAGGGTATGCCAGTAAAATTCTAGAAACTGAAGATTTTGAATTGTCAACTTGCAAAAACTTCTACCTTTTCCCAAAGGTGGAAACCTTGCAAGAGGTCATCGTGAAATCGTACCTCATAACTGGCATTGACAAAAACAAAGACGGATCAATTGGTTTAAATTCAGAAGAATTGGGAATTTTACCAGGCCTGGTTGAACCCGATATTTTTCAATCTGTTCAATGGGCTCCAGGTATTACCAGTATTAATGAAACGGTCTCTGACATTCAGATTCGTGGGGGATCGGCTGATCAAAATCTAATTCTCTATGATGGTATTAAAATGTACAATACGGGGCACTTTTTTGGAATGCTCTCTATTTTCAATCCATACACTACCACTGGGGCAACGATTTTTAAAAGTGGTGCTAGCGCAGAATATGGTGATCGAATTTCAGGGATTATAGATATTGCGGGGGAAACACAAATTCCAGAAAGGACCAACTTCGGACTAGGTTTTAATGGTACCCAAGCCGATGTTTATTCTAAAATCCGTTTGGGAGATAAAGTCGGCCTTGTGCTTTCAGGACGGCGCTCCTATGTTGACCTTCTTGGCAATGGAACACCCACCTTCGACGCCATTTCCGAAAAAGTGTTTCAAAACACTATAGTGGATACAGGGCCTTTGGGTCAAATTGAAGGTGAAGAAGATGAGGAGACCCTGCTTGAGGGGGAGGAAACTTTCTTTTTTTATGACACCAATATCAAGTTACTCATCAAGCCGTCTGAAAAAGATAGCTTATCTGTTACAGGTTTACTCACCAGAAATGATCTCTTTTTTCGATTGTTGGACGATGAAAACATTTCCCAAGATGCCCTTGTTTCGGAAAATGAGGGTCTAAGTTTTAATTGGTCAGGTGTAAAGGCAAACAGATGGCATCATTCTCTCGAAGGGTACTATTCCAACTATAATAGCAACTACAGAAATGTCTTTCTTGAAGAACAAACGGCCCAAGAAGAAAGTGTTCGTCGCAACAGTGTCAAAGACTACGGAATTCAGACCGCTATTGAATATGATTTCAGCGTAAAACACGCTTTGAAGTTGGGTTATCAAATTTCTAAAAACGAAGTCTTCTACCAGCTATTTAGAGATGAAGCGGGCACTGAAGATATCGACCCAGAAGACAGTGATGAAGACGGGGAAGAATCTGCTGATGAACGTGACTTCAATGAGATTTCAAATCGGGTAAATACCACCAATGCAATTTATGGTACCTATAGTTTTAGACCTAAAAATAGGGGGTTACTAAGTTTGGGCATTCGTGCTTCGAAATTTTCACTTTTGAACAATTGGTATCTAGAACCAAGACTAAACCTCGAATATCCAGTAAATAGAATTCTTAGATTGAAAGTCACTGCCGAAAGAAGATATCAGACACTAAGTCAATTAATTGAATTTGACGACACAAGACTGCGATTACAAAGTGGTACCTGGACTTTAACGGATCAAGATTTAATACCGCTATTGGAAAGCAATCAATACTCCGCAGGAGCATTATTAGATTTTAATGGGTGGACAATAGATTTAGATGCATATATTAAAAATATTGACGGCCTTACCTCTTTTACCAACGGTTTCACGAATGCCTCTGAAGAATATTCCCAAGGTACCAGCGACATTTTCGGTATGGATTTTCTTCTTAAAAAACAATTGGGCAACTATAGAATCTGGATAGGATATACCTACAACACCGTCGACTATAATTTTGCTGAATTGTCAACTACAAAATTCTCAGGTAATAATGACATTACCCATAATCTGACATTATCAAATACTTACGAAACTGCGAAATGGAAATTTTCATTGGGATGGAACTATAGAACAGGTGCCCCATTCACGCCGGTTCAAAGTTTTAATCCCACTACAGGCGACCTGGTATTTGGGGCTATAAACAGTCGACGTCTTCCTGATTATCACAGATTGGATGCTTCTGCACTATACGGCTTCAAAATCGCAAAAAATAATGCATTAAAGGGCGAAGTTGGAGTTTCATTTCAAAATATCTATGCCCGACAAGTGCCTTTATCGGTTTTCTATCGTGAGGATGAAAACCCGATAACAGGACTTCCTGAAATTGAACAACTGGAACAACTTTCACTAGGGCTAACGCCAAACTTTGTTTTTCGATTAAATTTTTAAGTGTGAGATTATTTCGTTTATCCTTAAAAGTTTACTCACAAAAAATAAATCAGTAAGAAGAATAGAACTTGGGAACAACAGCTTCAAATCGCACTGATTTCTACAAAGAAAAGTCCCTTGTTTAATTTTTTATCTTTCTAAATTTTTTGGATATTTTTTTAACATTTTGTTAATATTCAATAATTTTTATTATGTTAGTCGGAATTTAAATAATAAAAATTTAGGTATTTAATAATTACAATTATCATTCCCCCTCTTCATTTATCGAATATTGTTGCTCCTTTTAACATCTAAGACCACACAATAGGATGAGCAAAGTAGAACGGGAATTTAATTGTCTAAAACTAACTTAACGCAAATGAAAAAATTACTCTTTATTGCATCATTATTTCTTGTTGGGTCCACTGTGATGGCACAAAGCAAGGTTTCCGGTAAGATTGTTGACGATCTTACTGGCGCACCATTACCTGGGGCCAACGTAATCATAGTTGGTACGATAACAGGAACAGCCACAGATTTTGATGGCAACTATGAATTAACTTCCGATGCCCAGCCACCTTATCAAATCGAAATAAGTTATACGGGTTATGCAAGTCAAATTGTGACCGTAAATTCGGCTGACGAAGTTGTGAACCTGGCTTTAATTGAACAAGCGTTTCGAGGAGAAGAGGTTATTGTATCTGCATCGAGAAGACAGGAAAAAGTTCAGGAAGCCCCTGCCTCTGTTTCGGTTTTGACAACACGTAAATTGGACGCAACTCCGAACGCAACAGACGTGGCCCGTAACCTAATCAACGTTCCGGGGATTCAAATTCAACAACAATCGGCAAACAGAATTAATATTTCTGCCCGTGGAGGATCAGGACTATTTGGAACATCGGTCTTTCCGATTTTAGATTACAGAAGTCTTGTAGCTCCAGGTGTTGGGGCTTTTCAAACTGACCAAGCGGGTCTCAATCAACTAGATATTGAACGTATTGAGGTCGTGCGTGGTGCAGGTTCCGCCTTATATGGTCCAGGTGTGACACAAGGTGTAATTCACTTTATCACCAAAAGCCCTATCGATAGACCCGGCACATCCATAGAGTTAATAGGTGGTGAGTTAAGCACGTTTGGGGCCGGTTTTAGACATGGCACCAAAGTAAACGATAAATTTGGTTGGAAAGTAGCAGGTCAGTATAGAAGAGGTGACGAATTTACTTTGGATCCAAACAATGCCGATGATGCTGCACAAATCGCATTATTTCAAAACACGGTTACCAGGCCAGACATAACCCCTGAAGGTTTTGTTGACCAATTTTCACCTGGTACGGTGCTTATTGATAATCTAGACGAAGATGGTGACGGCAACCCCATGGCAGATAGCTGGTGGAACATGGCATTTAATGGTGCTTTGGAATTCAGACCAAGTGATAATACCACATTGAACTTTGCTGCTGGTGTAAATGCTGGTAGTTCCGTATTCTACAATGAACAAGGGGAAGGTTTAGCTCAGGCAACGGAATTTTGGGGTCAGGCTAGAGCACAAATTGGAGGATTGTTTCTTCAAGCCTTTTACGTTGATAACAATGGTGGGTCGGATGACAACCCAACCTTTTTGTACCAAACAGGTAATCGAACCAATATTGCACGTCAACAAGTTGAAGGTCAGGCCCAATATAATTTTGACACGCCTGGTTTTCTTAACGCCAATTGGACCGCTGGTGTAGATTATCGTTATGCCGGTCAAGATACTGGCGGACTGACCTATGGTAGAAATGAGGATGATGATAATTTTAGTGTCTTGGGTACTTATCTCCAAGGTAAATTTATCCTATCTGAAAAACTAGATTTTGTTGCAGCAGGACGATACGACCAGTTCAACTTTATTGATGATGGCGGATGGTCTCCAAGAGCAGCATTAGTTTATAAAGCTTCACCGAAGCATACATTCCGTGCTTCTTACAATAGAACCACTTCTACTGTTTCCAATCTTCAGTTGAACATTGATTTCCCACTCGCAGGAGTGGTACCTGGATCTTTTGATGTTTGGTTGTACGGAAATAAAACAGAACAAGTTTTTGCCAACGATGCCACTATTGATTGGTTCACAAGCTTAATACCAAGCTTACCACAAGGAATTGATGGTGCGGGTCTTCCTTTGGCAGCTGTTATCGGTCAAGAAGTAGCACCTGGTGTCACGGTTAATGATTTCATTATCGGTCAGATACTTGCGGGTGTAAACGCAGATCCAGCTACAGCTCCTTTGGCACCTGCGGTACAGGCAGCTTTAGGTTCCATTGATTTGACCACCATTGGATTTGGTGGTGCACTTTCACCAGGATTCAACATTTTTGATGGTACTCCAATTGAAGCAAGAAATGCACCTATATCTCAAATCGCTATCAGTGATAACTACGAGATTGGTTATAAAGGCCTTTTAGGAGATAAACTTTCGGTTTCGGTCGATTTCTATCATATTAAAGAAGACGGCAATTCACAATTCACTGCAATCTCCCCTGCCTTTGCTTTGACAGGTATCGAAGGACTTTCTGGTGATTTGGGTAACAATGCGGAAGCCTTATTTACACCGGCGTTCGTACAGGCGCTAGTCGGTACAGGATTGGACGAAGCAACTGCTAACGCAATTGCAGCTCAATTTGCCCCTACCATCAACGGAGCTTATACAGCTGGAGGTGACCAGGTTTTGAACACCCCATCTGATGCGTTCGGTGGTGCGACTTTAACGCAAGTATTGCAAGCACTTCCCTTCCACGCTACCATTCAGACAGAGCAAGTACCAAATAATGGCATTACACACTTAGCAGCTGGTTATAGAACTTTTAATGAAAGATCTTACTCAGGATGGGATATTGGGTTGGAATATTTTGTAAACAACAACCTATCAATATTTGGTAACTATTCCGGTGTGAGTGAAACCGATTTCATGCAGACACTTAAAGGTGACGATAGTGGTGCGGAATTCGCAACCAGTTTGAACATTCCAAAGAACAAATTCAGATTTGGAGCGAACTACACCCCTGCTTTGGGATGGAGAGCAAATGTAGCTTACCAACACGATGAATCTTTTAATCCGATTGCAGGTCAGTTTTCAGGCCCCACTGGTGCTAGAAACCTTGTTGATGCTGGTTTAGGGTACAAGTTCAAAAATGGTATTCAAATTGACGTTACGGCGACCAACTTATTGGATTATGAATACAGATACTACCAGAACATGCCGCTTATTGGTAGAAGAGTAGTTGGTAAGATTCGATTTGATTTTTAAGGATATTCAAGATTAATAAAGTGAAGTAATTTCAACTAATCCTTTATTTAGAAGGAGTCATTTACCGAAAGACTTGAAGAATTTGCGTTAAGTGCTTTAAAGTTATACGGTATTTTGGCTCCTTTCTTTTTTAATAAGGGGAGCTTTGATATGCCATTCGAAAAAAGTACTTCAAAAAATCATAAAGGTGCTGTGCGGGCTCAAACCTAAAGGTCTAAATGACCACAAAACATTCGACATAGCAATTCATTCCCAAACAACCCAATTAACAGCACCCTTTGCTTACACCCGGGGAACCCCAGTTATACGTTTTTCAATTTTTCTTTTTTTTGCCGTTATTCTCTTCATGGCATCCATGATTTTAGAATCTTTTGTTTTCTTGAAAATTTCGTTCAGGGCTAGAACCAATTCCTTTCCTTCTCGAGAGGCTTTTACGCGATCGCTGGTTGACATATGGCTCATAGTCCTGTTTTCATATTCCTCAGCTCTTACCAATAAATCCATTTTGTCTAATTAATTGTTTATTTGTTTAAACAAAGATGGTAAATTTTATAAAGGTTGTCTCCATTTTATAAAATTTTTAAATCTTTAAGTATAATATAGATTTAAGTTCCCGTCTTAAATTCCACAATGGCATAGGTCAGATGAACAGTACTGCTAAAGAGCTTATTAGAAAATTAAACCTAAAACCACATCCTGAAGGAGGTTATTTTAGAGAGACTTATAGAAGTTCCAGTGAAATTCCTAACTCAGTTCTAGGTGAACAATATAGGGGTGGTAGAAACTGTTCCACGTGCATATACTTTCTTTTAACCTCAGAAAAATTCTCTGCTTTTCATCGAATCAAACAGGACGAGATTTGGCATTTTTACACTGGTAAAACAATAACCTTGCACGTTATTTCTGAAAGTGGAAACTATTCCAATCAACGTATTGGCAATGCACTATTGAAGGATGAAATTCCACAATACGTCGTTAAGGGTGGTAATTGGTTTGCGGCTGAAGTCAAAGATGAAAATGCCTATGCCCTAGTTGGTTGCACGGTTGCTCCGGGATTTAGTTACGAGGATTTTGAACTGAAGACCTCATTAGAACTAACCAATCTATTTCCTGCGCATAAAAATATTATTCAACGCCTTACGCACGCTTAATTTTTCAACGATGAAGAAAATTATACAGACACCAGAAGAAAGATTCAACAACTTGGAAGGTTATGCTTTCAAACCTAATTATTTAGAAGTTGAATCGGGCATACAAATGCACTACGTAGAGGAAGGTCCGGCTGACGGGCCAGTTGTGCTATTACTTCATGGAGAGCCCAGTTGGTCTTACCTTTACCGAAAAATGATTCCAAAACTTTCTGGCAAATTTCGAACCATTGCGCCTGATTTAATCGGTTTTGGAAGGTCGGATAAATTGATAGAAAAGAAAGAATATAGCTATCAACGACATTTAGACTGGTTAACTGCCTTCATTGAAAAGCTAGACCTAAAAGACATCCTACTTTTTTGTCAGGATTGGGGTGGTTTGCTGGGGCTTCGACTAATCACCCAAATGGAAAATCGATTTTCGATGGTGGTCGCCTCCAATACCGGTTTGCCAACAGGAATTGTGCCTATGCCCGAAAGTTTTATGAGATGGCGGGAATATTCCCAGTTTTCACTTGGATTCGATATTGGAAAGGTTATAGATATGGGCACAATTACTTCCCTCTCAGAAAGCGTGTTAGAAGCCTATAATGCACCCTTCCCTTCTGAAGAATACAAAGCTGGCGCACGAATGTTTCCTACTTTGGTTCCAGTAGATGCTGATGACCCAGAAGCGCAGAAAAATGGTGCCGCATGGGGAATACTTAAAACTTGGAACAAACCTTTTCTAACCATTTTTGGCGATGAGGATACGATTATGCTAGGTGCCGAGAAAATCTTTCAAAAACTAGTCCCTGGTACTCACGGGCAAGACCATAAAATGCTAAATGCTGGACATTTTATACAAGAAGAAAAAGGCGAGGAATTAGCTGAACTGATTATTGAATTTTATCTTAAAAATAAATAGAGTTCAATGTAAGGAGTATCCTAGAAAATAGTACTTACGGCATTGATCGTTCTATCCAAATCAGCATAACTAATCGCATCATTTAAGAAGTAGCTTTCAAAGGCGGATGGCGGCAGATAGACACCTTGGTCCAACATACCGTGAAAGTATTTTTTAAAGCTTTCATTATTACCCTTGGCCGAAGAAGCAAAATCAACCACGGGGTCCTCGCAAAAATGCACCGATACCATACTACCAAAGCGATTGATTTGATGGGCAATGCCTTTTGCACTCAAAATCTCTGTAATGCCGTTGTGTAGATATTCCGTTTTTTTGGATAGGCTTTCGAAGACTTGTGGATTTTGGTCAATTTCGGTCAGCATGGCCAAGCCGGCGCTCATTGCCAACGGGTTTCCACTTAAGGTACCCGCTTGATAAACCGGTCCTTCTGGAGCCAAATGAGCCATAATTTCGGCCTTGGCAGCAAAAGCACCAACAGGTAGACCGCCTCCTATAACTTTACCGAACATGACGATGTCTGCATTGATTCCTAAAGCTTCTTGTGCGCCCCCTTTTGCCAATCGAAAGCCGGTCATTACCTCATCAAATAAGAGTAAAATACCTTCTTCGGTGCAAATCTGTCTTAAGCCTTTAACAAACTCATCTGTTGGGATAATGCAGCCCATATTTCCGGCTACCGGTTCAAGAATTATACCAGCAATTTCACCTTTATTTGCTGCCACGAGTTCCTTAACACCTTCCAAATCGTTGTAATTTGCTAGTAAAGTATCTTTAGCTGTACCCTGGGTTACTCCTGGGCTATTTGGACTACCGAACGTGACTGCACCACTGCCTGCTTGAATCAAAAACGAATCGGAATGACCGTGATAGCAACCAGCAAATTTTATGATTTTATCCCTGCCCGTATATCCCCTAGCCAATCGAACTGCGCTCATGCAAGCTTCAGTACCCGAATTCACAAACCGTATTTTATCGATATTGGGCACCATACTGACCGCTAGCTTTGCAAGCTCTGTTTCAATTTCAGTAGGAATACCAAAAGAAGTTCCTTTCTTTGCTTTTTCGACTACCGCTTTGAGCACTGGCTTATGGGCATGACCAAAAAGTAACGGCCCCCAGGATGAGATGTAATCAATGTATTGGTTTCCATCCTCGTCGGTCAGATACGCTCCTTTTGCCTCTTTCACAAAAATGGGCTCACCACCTACTGCTTTAAAGGCTCGAACCGGCGAATTTACCCCACCGGGAATATATTTTTTGGCTTCCGCAAAAAGTGCACTACTACGCTGGTATCGCATAATTGTTCTTGTAGTTAATTGTGTAAACGGAGTGGTTCAAATCAATTTGAACTTTCCCTACGCAAATTTAAGACTTGGCCTATTGAAATCGTTGTTGATTTAAGATTATTCAATCGAATGATTTCGTCAACCGAGACTGCATATTTTTTTGAAATGGCGTAAAGTGTGTCCCCTTTTTCCACTGTATGGGAGAATACTTCAAATTGCTTGGGTTTTCGAACAGTGTCCAACCCACCTTGAACTACCTGCTGGTCATAGATGTCAAGGTTATAGCGTTCAATTAGGGTAATAAGCTTTTGCGGATATTTAGGATCGGTTGCATAGCCGGCCTTTTTAAGTCCGTAAGCCCATTTTTTGTAATCGTCCCTGCTGTAATTGAACAAGAAACGATAGCGCGAACGAGACGCTAGGAAAATACTATGATCTCGAAATGAATACATAGGATGATTGTATTTTCGAAAACATTCTCCCTTGGCATCATCATCATGAAAGTCATACTCCCCTTGCCAGCCTGAATGGCATTTTATGCCGAAATGATTATTGGTTTTTTTGGTCAATTCACCTCGCCCAGAAGCACTTTCAAGGATACCTTGGGCCAGGGTAATACTGGCAGGTATACCAAAGGCCTTCATCTCGTATTGGGCTATTTCTTTGAACGAATCAACATAATCCTCGGTTGAGATGATATTAAATTGCTTGAAGCTACCTGGGTCTTCAGGCATGGGATATAAAGCCTCTTTCTTATAGTTAGTACCTTCAATACCGGAATTGGGCTGGTAAGCAATTCGTTTACTTGAGGTATCTACCCTAGAACTTGTTGTTCGCTTCTTGGCACCGCAGCTACTTAATAAAATGGCTACCAAAAGCGTAACCACAAATCGTACCTTCATATTTTTAATAACGGTAAATTTTTCTTTTTCAATACAGTATTCATACCAGAAATACCTTGAAGACCTCCGGTGTGAATTACCAAAATCTTGGACTTAGAGCGAAAATATCCTTTTTTTATCAAATCGAAGAGACCGTAAAACAGCTTTCCAGTGTAGATGGGATCAAGGGGGATATTAAATTCTGCTTTAAACGAATTGATAAATTCAATCAATTTCAAATCAACCTTTGCGTATCCTCCAAAATGATAATCGTCAATGATTTTCCAATTACCGGCGTCGGTCAAATTAGCAATTGAATCCTTCAAGAATTCACCTTTTAGTGCTGAGAACCCAAGAATATATTGGTGACTATGGCTTGCATTTATAATACCTGCCATAGTTCCGCCAGTACCAACGCTGGTGCAGACAAAATCAAAGGCTTTATCATCTCTCTCCAAGATTTCCTCGCATCCTTTAATGGCCAGGTTATTTGTTCCGCCTTCAGGAAGTAAATAAAAATCGCCAAATTTTGAATTTAATTTCTCCAGAAATGATTCGGAATCCTTTAGTCGATAAGTATCGCGATTCACGAAGAAAAATTCCATTCCGAATTGTTTAGCTTGACGCAATGTTGGATTTTCAAACCAGTTACCTTTCAACTCTTCCCCCCGAATAACTCCAATTGATTTTAATCCATGCTGATTAGCAGCTGCAGCCGTTGCCAAAATATGGTTGGAATAGGCTCCACCAAAGGTCAGCAAACAACTTTTACCCAGCTCTTTGGCTTCCAGTAGATTGTATTTTAGTTTGCGGAATTTGTTTCCTGAAACTATTGGATGCAACAAATCTTCCCGCTTAATAGTAAGCGAGACCTCAGCATCTTTCAAAAAATTATTTGATATGTCTTGATTGAATGATTGCACCGCTATGGGCGCACAAGGTACTTTAAAAAGCTATAGGGACGGCGACGTTGTGGGTAGCCAAGCTCTTTTTCGTTTTCATAAGCTTCACGTTCAAAACTTATATTTTGGTAGGCTTTGTAGGTATCCCAATAAATTAGGGACCGTAGCATCCATTCCACTACATACCAAAGGTAAAAGGGAAGAATCAGCAATTCTAGCTGCTGTTTTAAATGTATTTTTTCGTGGTTTATTAGAACGTTGTCACGTTTGTACACGTCTTCCTTAACAATAATGAAGGGCCAAAGGCTTAGACCCACATAATTGCTTCGAAACAGATATTTAAAGACCAATATCATTTTGCAATTTATTTTTGTGGGGTCCTCAAATATAATGGGATTCCCTTAAAGTTGAATAAAGATATCGGTGTTTGGAATAAAGGCCCGGACAAAACGAGTTTTGGCAACAGTTTAGCACTTAGATAATACCGATATGAACTAAATTTGACTTATAAAAGCAAGTATTGATGCGACGGCAAATACCCTTAGAAGAAGGTGATTATTACCTTTCAGCTGAAGGATACAAGGTTTTTACGGAAAAATATCATCTTAAAAGGGGGTATTGCTGTGAAAGTGGTTGCCGACATTGTCCATACGGATACAATAAGAAAACAAACCGCCAAGAATAGGCTGTTTTTCGGCACAATCTTTGTGGTGTAAAAGAGAAGTACCAAAGTCTTCTAATTCTTAAAAATATTGATATGAAAAAAATGAAAACCCTAGTGTTGCCACTACTACTGCTCACCTTTTTTGCCTCATGTGTAAGCGTTCGTGTTGCAACTGATTACGACAGTAAAGCAAATTTCACAGAGTATAAGAGCTATGCCTTTTATAAAACAGGTATCGATCAGGCCCAAATTTCTGATTTAGACAAAAAACGAATCTTGAGTGCAATCGAGGCCGAAATGTCTAGAATGGGCTATGTAAAATCTCAAGATCCTGACCTTTTGGTCAATATCTTCACTAAAGAACGTGAGCAAGTCGACATCTACAACAACAACTTCGGTTGGGGTTGGGGCGGCTGGGGCTGGGGCGGCTTTGGCTGGGGAGGCTGGGGCTGGGGAGGCTTCGGTTGGGGACCCGGCTGGGGTGGTGCCTGGGGGCCTAATGTCTCTACCCGCACAGAAGGTTCGTTATTTATCGATCTTATTGATAATCGAAACAAAGGTTTGGTATGGCAAGGTCGAGGTGTTGGTAACTTGAACAACACCAAAAACATAGAGAAAAAAGAAGAACGAATTCGAGAGTTCGTATCTGAAATTATGAGCGCATACCCACCAAACCAGGTAGTTGCTGTGAACTAAGAAATAAAAACAAGAAGGTAGGTGTCTCGATTTTAGGTGATGAGTGTTTAGTTGTATTTTTAGTGTTCGAGCACTTACTAGAGGGAAAAACCTTTTCACAAAAGTGGAAAGGTTTTTTCATTTTTAACTTCCTTCAATACAAATGCACTTTTAACAGCACCGATATTGGGTAGACTTGCAATTTTCACCTTTGCAAAATCATAATAGGAGTCCAAATTCTTTACTACTACCTTGAGTAGGAAATCAAATTCACCACCAACAACGAAGCACTCTGTAACCTCTTCAAAACTGGATACTTGTCGCAAAAAGTCATCCATTAAATGCCCTTTTTGCGCCTCTAGTAAGACAAAACTGAATACAGTTATACTCGGTTCAATCTTCTGATTATCGACTATGGCAACATAATTTTTTATAAACCCCTGTTGTTCCAATCGTTTGATACGTTCATAAACCGGTGTCTTGGTCAAGTTTAATTGTTCGGCAATGTCTTTGACCATGGTTTTGGCATCCTTTTCTAAAATTCTAAGAATTTTTCGGTCAATGCTATCCAGTCGTTCTTCCATAGAAATTCCTGTTTTTAACAAAAATTGAATAGCTCAAAAGTACTAATTCCTTTAATAAATAATTATTTCCATAATATTTCCCAATATTTTATCAATATATGGTTTATTAACCTATATTTTCTAACTTTAATCCAAATCAATCCCAATGTTATATCATCTTGCTCAAGCCAATATTGCCCGTTTTAAGGCGTCTTTGGATGACCCAATCATGAAGGAATTTGTTGACTTTATTGAACCTGTCAACAAGCTAGCAGAGGACAGTCCAGGGTTCCTATGGCGCTTAAAAGATGAACAAGGCCGCTCTGCCTCATACATTGAATCTCCGTTTCAAGACGAAATGATGGCCGTAAACGTTAGTTTATGGGAGGATGTAGAATCCTTTAAAGGATTTGTTTACAGTACCGTTCACAGCTATTTTCTAAGAAACAAAAAGAAATGGTTCGATATGGGTGGCCCATCCCAATTCGTAATGTGGTGGCTGCAAGAAGGTGAGGTGCCTACATTGGAAATGGCGAAAGAGCGATTACAACTTTTGGAAGAAAAAGGACCTACCCCTGAAGCTTTTACGTTTCGGGAGTTTTATGATTCTAGTGGAAATAAAATCGAAATGCGATGAAAGACAAGGCCTATGAGAGCAATCCGGTTTTAGATAAATTACCAAGTCATCTAAGACAATATATTAAACCACAGAACTATGAAGAATATTCTTCAATTGATCAGGCGGTATGGCGCTATGTTATGCGCAAAAATGTTGATTACTTAAGTAAGGTTGCGGATGAATCTTATGTTGAGGGGCTTGAGAAAACAGGAATCTCCATTGACCACATCCCCAATATGTATGGCATGAACCGAATTTTAAAGGAAATCGGTTGGGCTGCTGTAGCTGTAGATGGATTCATTCCACCAGCTGCTTTTATGGAGTTTCAGGCCTATAATGTTCTGGTGATTGCTTCTGATATTCGCCAACTTGAGAACATAGAATACACACCCGCTCCAGATATCATTCATGAAGGCGCAGGACATGCCCCCATAATCGCAAATCCGGAGTATGCAGAGTATTTACGTCGTTTTGGTGAAATCGGCTGTAAGGCCATTTCAAGCGCCAAAGATTATGAACTTTACGAAGCTGTAAGGCATCTTTCCATTATCAAAGAAGCCGAAGGCACTCCAAAAGAAGAAATCATAGCTGCCGAAAAGAAAATTGAGGAGCTTCAAAAAAATATGGGTACACCCAGTGAAATGGCGCTCATTCGCAATCTACATTGGTGGACGGTTGAATATGGCCTCATCGGCTCGGTAGATAACCCAAAAATCTATGGAGCTGGTCTTCTTTCCTCTATTGGCGAAAGTAGCTGGTGTATGACCGATGAAGTAAAAAAGTTACCCTATTCCAATAAAGCGGCAGTGACTGAATTTGATATTACAAAACCGCAACCACAGCTTTTTGTTACTCCAAACTTCGCCCATCTATCACAAGTCTTGGAAGATTTTGCAAATACCATGGCACTGCGAACCGGTGGATTGGAAGGCATCAATAAACTAATCGATTCAAAGGAGTTGTGCACCATTATGCTAAGCACGGGGCTTCAGATTTCTGGAAATTTCACTAGGGTGATTTCACATAAGGGCAAGCCTGTTTATGTGCAAACCGAAGGTGAGACGGCGCTGGCCTATCACGAAAAAGAACTCATTGGACATGGCATTGAAAAGCACAGCAATGGATTTGGAACACCTTTAGGAAAGTTAAAAGGCATCAATTTGGCCATAGAAAACATGGGGCCACGAGACCTTAAAGCCTACAATATTTTTGAGGGGGAAATCATCACCTTAGAATTCGAGGGCGAAATTACCCTTTCAGGCAAAATCATAACCGGAACACGTAATCTACAAGGTAAAATACTACTGGTCACGTTCGAGAATTGTGTTGTCAAACATAAAAAAGAGGTGATATTCAAGTCGGAGGGAGAAACCTATAGTATGGCTGTAGGACAAGAAGTCATTTCTTGTTTTAACGGACCTGCCGATGTACAGAGTTTTGATATGGTAACCCACGAATTGTCTGATAGTACCATTAAAAAACCAAAAGATGACGCTCGACTTCGCCTGGAAACCCTGTACCAACGCATTCGCGATTGGAGGGAAGAAAAAGACAGGACCATATCACGAAGTAAAATCTTTAAAGAACTCCAAGAAAGCTATCCCACAGATTGGTTGCTCTCCGTTGAACTTTACGAGTTGGCAAAAATGGACAATAGCCTGGAATTAGCAGAAAAGATTAAAGCACATTTAGAACAGGTAAAACTAGATAACCCAAAAGTTGGGCACCTAATTGATGATGGTCTTGAATTAGTCGATAAGCACTTGGTTAAATACCTCTAAATCTTGAACTTCTTTAATGGGTTGCTCATTGTAGGCCAAAGACCAACCCATGGAATTCGTCAATACCAACAAACGTGATAATTCATAGACCAATCTATTTTCAGCGTTTGAAATCAAGGTTGATTGCTTTACTTTTTTTAATAAGGATTCGTTGACGTTTTCTTTAATTGCGTTGTAATCCTTGGCCTCAAAAGGATTCAAATAGCCCGAAGTAACATCGTAGTATTCAAAATCAGGGCTAATTTTTATTTCGGGTTCTGGGATTGATTTTAATGCGAGGGTCTTGGAATCCTCATTGATATCATACTCCAGTTTTGACATATCAAAAGCAATGGCCACCTCTGCATTGACCACTACAAGAGCTTTTTTCTCCAATCGAATGTAGGGTCCGAACAATTCTTTGGAGTCGTCATAATTGTAAACCTCAGCGAAATTACCTTCGGTAACGATAAGCTTCGAAACGTTCTTCAACTGCTCTTGCAGGAGCATAGAGTTTTCTTTCAAGATTTTCTTGTTCTCCGCATCATCTGTACATGATTTATAAATGAGCACCGAAGCCAACGCGATTAAAGCACCAAAGAGAATTTTTTTCATGAGATGAAGGCTTTGGCTTTTTCTAAGGCCTCATCAATCCCAGCAGGGTTTTTACCACCAGCAGTAGCAAAGAAAGGTTGACCGCCGCCACCGCCTTGAATATATTTACCAAGTTCCCGAACTATTTGCCCAGCATTCAATTCTTTTGAGGCTACAAGTTCTTTTGATATGTAACAGGTCAACAAGGCTTTACCCTCTTTTTCAGCTCCTAGTAAAACAAATAAATCAGTTTTGTCCTGTCCCATTTCAAAGACCAAGTCTTTCATACCTGCGGCATCCAAATCTACTTTTTCAGCTAAAAATTGCACACCAGAGTGGCTTTCTACTCGTTGTAATAATTCAGACTTCAAACCCTTCGCTTTATCCTTCAACAGTGCTTCAACCTGTTTTTTTAGCTGGGCGTTTTCATCTTGCATCGATGCCACCGCTTTCACCGGATCTTGATTTTTACCCAACAAGTCTTTAATTTCAAAAAGCTGACGGTTGTTGGTAAAGTAAAAGTCTTTTACAGCATCTGTAGTAATCGCCTCAATTCTTCGAATTCCAGCTGCAACAGCTCCCTCAGAAGTGATTTTGAAATGCCAGATATCACTAGTATTCTGTACATGTGTTCCACCACATAATTCAATTGACTGACCGAAGCGAACCGTTCGCACGGTATCACCATACTTTTCGCCGAAAAGTGCCATCGCCCCTTGGGCCAAGGCTTCTTTTACTGGGATATTCCTGTTTTCTTCAAAAGGTAATTTACCTTCAATACGTGCGTTGACAAAGTTTTCCACTTCCCGCAATTCTTCTACTGTCAACTTTGAAAAATGTGAAAAATCAAATCGCAAGTATTTGGAATGGACTGCCGAACCCTTTTGTTCTACATGAGTGCCCAAAACTTGCCGAAGCGCTTGATGTAATAAGTGCGTAGCCGTATGATTCGCGGCAGTTCTATAGCGTTGTTTTTCATCAACCGAGGCTTTGAAAGTACCCTCAAGATGTTTGGGAAGGCTCTCAGAGAAATGAACGATTTCATTGTTCTCCTTTTTAGTATCGATGATATAGGTAATATCACCATTAGAGGCTTCTAAATAGCCTTTATCCCCAACTTGACCACCACCTTCGGCATAGAAAGGAGTTAAATTAAATACCAATTGATACTGTTCCCCATCTTTCTTACTTTCAACCTTTCGATACTTGACCAACTTCACCTCGGTTTCCAACTGATCGTAGCCAACAAATTCCTGTTCAGAATCGGCATGTAGAACAGTCCAGTCCGCTTTGGAGATTTCTGAAGCCTTACGTGAACGGTCTTTTTGAGCCTGTAATGCTTTTTCAAATCCTGCGGTATCCAGTTCATAACCTTTTTCCTCGAGAATCAACGAGGTTAAATCGATAGGAAATCCAAAAGTGTCGTACAGCTCAAATGCCTTATCTCCATCAATGGTTTTTCCGCTCGTGGATTTCACTATGGAATCCAACAGCACCAAGCCTTGTTCCAACGTACTTAAAAATGAGTTCTCCTCTTCCTTAATTACATTTTCAATCAATTGCCGTTGTGACTTCAATTCTGGAAAAGCTTTACCCATGATTTCGATGAGTACTTTGACCAAACGATACAAAAAAGGTTCTTTGGCATCTAAAAAGGTAAATCCGTAGCGCACCGCACGCCGCAAAATTCGTCTAATAACGTAGCCCGCTCCCGTATTACTGGGCAACTGCCCATCAGCAATTGCAAAAGAAACCGCACGAATATGGTCTGCCACAACTCGAATTGCAATATCTACTTCCTCAGTTAGTCCAACTTTATGACCTGTAATAGTTTCTATTTCTCTTGTGAGCGGTGTAAAAATATCGGTATCGTAAGTTGATTGAACTCCCTGTAATACCATACAAAGTCGCTCAAAACCCATTCCGGTATCAATGTGCTTTTCTGGCAAATCTTCGAGCTCACCATTGGCTTTGCGATTGTATTGAATAAAGACCAAATTCCACACCTCGACAACCTGCGGGTGGTCTTTATTCACCAATTTAGACCCGGGGGTTTGTTTTTTTTCAGCTTCGGAACGAATATCAACATGAATCTCGGAACATGGTCCGCATGGACCTTGGTCCCCCATTTCCCAGAAATTGTCTTTTTTGTTCCCCATGAGGATTCGCTCCTCAGGCAATATCGCTTTCCAGAATTCGAAAGCCTCTTTATCCAACTCTAAATTGTCTGCATCATCACTGCCTTCAAAGACCGTAACATATAAACTGTCTTTATCTATGCCGTAGACTTCGGTCAATAGCTCCCAAGCCCATTCAATTGCTTCTTTTTTAAAGTAGGCTCCAAAACTCCAATTGCCCAACATCTCGAACATGGTATGGTGGTAGGTGTCCTTACCTACTTCTTCCAAATCGTTGTGCTTACCGCTTACCCTAAGACATTTTTGGGTATCTGCAACCTGTTTCTCCTTAGCTTGGGAATTGCCCAAAAAGAACTCTTTGAATTGGTTCATACCCGCATTGGTGAACATCAATGTAGGATCATTTTTTATGACCAAAGGTGCTGACGGAACAATTTTATGCTCCTTGTTTTTAAAAAAGTTTAAGAACTGTTCTCTAACCTTTTGTGATGTCATCTTGCCAGTTAAGCTTTAATTAATTTTAACGAACCAAACAAAACAATTTCTATATTTGGCTGTTTTCTATTTTAAGTGATCAAAAATAGAACAAAAACCAATCATGTCTAAGGTTAAATACTATTACGACCCCGATACGCTATCGTACCGAAAAATCGAACCCAAAAAGTCGAAACGGTATCGTAATTTATTTTTCTTTCTATTAGGGTCTGCCCTTTTCGGTTTACTAGGATTGATTATCCTTTTAAATACCAGTCTAGTAAATACGCCTAAAGAACTATCATTAGAGCGAGAGGTTCAGAACTACGAGCTACAATTTGAAATTTTGGACCGCAAGATGCAGCAGATGGGAGAGGTATTGGCCAACATCGAAGATCGCGACAACAATATTTACCGCTTGTACTTTGAAGCTAATCCCATACCCGAAGAGCAACGAAAGGCTGGTTTTGGTGGGGTTAATCGATACAAATCGTTGGAAGGCTACAAGAACTCAGAGATGATTATTGATGTGACCAAAAGATTGGAGGTCATTCAAAAACAAATGGTCATCCAATCAAAATCTTTGGACGAAATCGCAAAATTGGCCGAAGAAAAAGAGAAGCTCTTGGCCGCCATTCCTGCAATTCAGCCTGTTAGAAATGAAGATTTGACGAGAATGGCCTCAGGTTTCGGATGGCGAACTGACCCATTTTTGAAAACAAGAAAAATGCATTACGGCATGGACTTCACAGCACCAAGGGGAACACCCATTTTCGCCTCAGGTAATGGTAAGGTCATTCGTGCTGACAATGCCTCAGCAGGTTTTGGAAAGCATATCAGAATCAATCACGGCTACGGTTATGTATCGCTATATGCACATTTAAGCAAGTACAATGTTAGTGTCGGCCAGCAGGTTAAACGTGGTGATTTAATAGGTTTTGTCGGAAATACTGGACGTTCCGAGGCACCACATTTACACTATGAGATAAAGAAGGATGGTGAGCGGATAAACCCAATTAACTTCTATTATGGAAGCTTGACTGCTGAAGAATTCAAAAACATGCTCAAGTACGCTGAACAAGAGAACCAATCACTTGACTGATGCATGTTGAACTCCCGGAAAAGAGATATTATGGTATTGGCGAGGTAGCCAAAGCCTTTGGTGTAAACACCTCACTCATACGTTTTTGGGAAAAGGAATTCGATGTTTTAAAACCTAAAAAAAACGCCAAGGGTAATCGAAAATTCACTCCTGAAGACATTAAAAATCTACAGCTGATTTTTCATTTGGTCAAAGAACGAGGCTTTACCCTAGAAGGTGCTAAAATTCATTTGAAGGAAGAAAAACACAAGACCCTTTCCAATTTTGAAGTCATTGAAAAACTTCAAAAGATAAAATCCGAACTTTTGAAAATTAAAGAGAATCTATAGAAAACTAATTCAGAGGAAAGTGTAACTTTTCAGTGTAATTTGTTTCTAATAGTTACCTAACCACTATAAATTAAAACAAGAGAATTATGAAAAAATGGTTAATACCCTTGGTTGTACTGGGCGTACTTGTTTTTGCAATTTTTGCTTGGGCCAAAGGCTTTTACAATACTGCAGTAAAACTGGAAGAACCCACAAAAGAAGCTTGGGCCAAAGTAGAAAGTTCATACCAGCGACGTAATGATTTGATAGGAAACTTGGTCAAAACGGTTCAAGGGGCAGCCGATTTTGAGCGCGGTACTTTAACCGATGTCATAGAAGCAAGAGCCAAAGCGACTCAGGTAAATATCAACCCTCAGAATGCACAAGAGTTGGCCCAATTTCAAGAAGCACAATCTGGCCTATCATCAGCCTTGTCACGTTTATTGGTGACCGTAGAACGTTATCCAGATTTAAAGGCCAACCAAAACTTTTTGGAATTACAGTCTCAATTGGAAGGAACTGAGAATCGAATTAATGTGGCAAGGGATCGTTTCAACGAAACCATCAGGCCTTATAATGAACACATCAAAACATTCCCGAATAATGTCTTGGCAGGATTTTTCAACCTCGATGAATTGGCCTATTACGAAGCAGATGCTGGAGCAGAGCAAGCCCCAGACGTCGATTTTAATTTCGACTAGCGTATGAACAAGGTCGAAGCCTTTTTAACTGCTGAAGAAGAGCAAAAAATAGTCGATGCCATCTTGGTAGCCGAAAAAAACACCTCAGGTGAAATTCGGGTACATATTGAAGCTTCGGCCAAAATTGACCATTTTAGTCGCGCCCAGCAGGTATTTCATTTTTTAAAAATGGACAATACTAAAGATGAAAACGGTGTGCTCATCTATGTGGCTGTTGAGGACAAAAAATTTGTCATTTATGGCGATAAAGGAATAGACAAAGAGGTACCTAGGGGATTTTGGGAGTCAACCAAAGAGAAAATTCAATCACACTTTGCCAATGGTGAATTCACTGAAGGCATTATTGCCGGTATTCTAAATGCAGGTAAGGAGTTGGAAGCACACTTTCCTTGGCTCCATGGCGATGAAAATGAATTGAGCGATGCGGTTTCAAAAGGCTAGTTTTTTAGTACTGATTTTTTGGGGCGCATTTAGTTGGGCACAATTTGATATTCCGCCAAAGCCAGAAAAAGAAACAAGTGTTTACGATTACGTAAATCTTCTCAATGCTGTTCAACGAGGGCAACTGGAGCAAAAATTAATTCGGTATTCAGACAGTACCTCAACGCAAATTGTTGTTGCTATAATTTCTTCAACAGAAGGTGAAAACATAAACTATCTCGGGGCCCAATGGGGTCAAGAATGGGGCATCGGTCAAGCTGACAAAGACAATGGTATTCTAATTCTATTAGCTAGGGACGACCGCAGAATCGCCATCAATACCGGATACGGAGTTGAAGAATTTCTTACCGATTTGATGAGTAAACGCATCATTGAACAAGTTATCATTCCCGAATTTAAACAAGGGGATTACTACGGTGGTTTAAATGCCGGTTCTGATGCTATTTTTCAGGTCTTGACCGGTCAGTTTACTGAAGAACGCACCTTTAATAATAATGGCTATTCACAATTTGAGAAGCTGTTACCCCTAATTATTTTCTTTATCATCATGATGATTTTGATCAATCGTGGTAAAAGAGGTGGAGGTCGAAATAACCGAGGTGGTCGCGGTGGTAGTGGACTCGATATTTGGGATATGATCATCCTTAGTAACATGGGTCGTGGTGGTTATCGCGGTGGATCATCTGGAGGTGGTTTCGGAGGCGGCGGATTTGGTTCTGGCGGCTTTGGCGGTGGCTTCGGCGGTGGCGGATTTGGAGGTGGTGGCGCCTCAGGCGGGTGGTAAAAATTTCACTTGAAAAAGCAACGCTTAATGCTCCCCTTCATCTTACTTGAAAATCATCAATGAAAAAGACGTACTTCTTACTGTTGCCTCTTTTTTTTGCTTTTGGATGTCTAGGAGAGGATTGTGATGGAGTATCCTGCCTTGGACAGCCCATCATTGCGATTGAATTAATCCAGAATAATACGAATGTTTTAGAGGAAGCCATTTTCATTTTAGATGAAATTGCTTTAGAAGGTGAAAACACAGAAACCTTTGAGTTAACCATCGCTGCTATAGAATTTTTAGACGATGCAAATCAAGTTTCAACCAAAACGGTCCTTTTTATTTCAAATAGTGATTGGGAGCCAATACAATACGACTTAAATCTTGAATTGGCCTCAGACTTTTCAGTACCAATAACTACTGATATTGGACTTTCTCAGGGAGATTGCTGCGGGGGCATTCCGTTGCTGGAATCACTTGCGATTGATGGAGAAGCGATTCCTGAAAATGAACTCTATAACGTTCATTTGGTTGAACTAAATTAAACCCAGTAAGATGTCAAAAATCAAATCTCTCTTCTTAGGTCTTTGCTTACTACTTTGCTTGGCCGGTTGTAAAAATGAAAATGAAGAAGATTTTATTTTGGAATGCGCATGTGACCCTTTTTCTTCAGTTTCATTTCAAGTCACTTCCGACGATTTCAATGTTTTCGAAAATGGAACCTATACCCTTGAAGACGTTACAATTACAGGGAGTGACATCGAGGATTTTGAATTAACGCTTCAAGATATTGAGATTCAATATGGCTCTACGACCGAAACCATTCTTACTTTAAAAAGTACTGATTGGCAACCTCAAGATTACGCGTTACAACTCAATATTGGTAATGAATATTCCGCGGATCTGGACCTCAACATAGTGCTTTCCACCGGGGAATGTTGCGCTGGACTTCCTACACCCGAATCAATTTCCATTGACGGGATAATTCAAGAAAATCCCTATCAGGTCATTAGAATCACACTAGAGTGAACTTCAACAAAAATGGGGCATAAGAAAATCCATTCCTTCACTACTTCTTAAATAATTCGGTACATTGGGAGGTAAATGATTAGAAATGGTCCAATCCTATAAAAAGAAACATACCCTAGCCGATAAATACGATGCCATTATTATTGGTTCCGGAATGGGTAGTCTAGCTACAGCTGCCTGTCTTTCGAAGGAAGGTAAAAAAGTATTGGTGCTGGAAAGACATTATACAGCTGGGGGGTACACCCATGTTTTTAAACGTCGTGGTTATGAGTGGGATGTAGGCATCCACTACATTGGTGAAATGGGGCGGGACAAAGGAGTGTTGAAACAACTCTTTGATTATGTTACCGACGGTGAACTAAAATGGGCCGATATGGGGCCTGTCTATGATCGCATTGTTATCGGCCCAAATACCTATGATTTTCCTAAGGGCGTGACCAATTTCGCCAATCAGATGAAAGCCTATTTTCCAGATGAAGCTGAAGCGATTGACAAGTACATTGACTTGGTTTTTCAAGTATCTAAAGCAAGTCGTGATTTCTATGCAGAGAAGGCAATGCCACCACTGATGCAAAAATTGGTGGGTGGAAAAATGCGAAAGGGTTATTCATCTTTTGCCAGTCGAAGTACTTTGGAAGTTTTGCAAGAATTGACCTCGAACAAAGAATTAATCAAGGTCTTGACTGGCCAATATGGCGATTATGGACTACCACCTTCAAAAAGTAGTTTTGCAATGCACGTTTCTGTTGTTAAGCATTACTTCAATGGTGGCTATTTTCCAATTGGTGGGTCGGCACGAATTGTTGAAACGGTCGACCCCGTTATTGAAGCTGCCGGAGGAACCATATTGACCAATGCCGAGGTAACTGAGATTTTAGTTGAGGGCAATAAAGCAAAAGGGGTGAAACTTGCTGATGGCAAAACGTATTTTGCCGAAATAATTATTAGTGGTGCCGGTATTGTTAACACCTACGACAAGTTCCTTCCAAATCAGGTTTCTGAAAAATACCAATTGGACGAAAAACTTAAAAAACTATCTCCCTCTGTGGCCCATGTCTGTCTCTACATTGGATTAAATGGCACTCCGGACGAATTACAGCTCCCAAAAGCAAATTATTGGATTTACCCAGAAGATGTTGATCATGATGAGGCGACTGAACGCTATGCTAAAGATATTGAACAACCCATGCCAGTCGTGTACATTTCGTTCCCTTCGGCTAAGGACCCTTCATGGTCTGAACGTTATCCTGGCAAAAGTACTATTGACATTATAGCACCCATGCCCTATGAACTATTCAAAGAATGGAGCGGAACTAAATGGAAAAAACGTGGTGATGACTATGAACAGTTTAAAGAAAAATTAGCACAACGTCTATTGGCGGAACTCTATAAACTGGAACCTCAGGTAAAGGGCAAGATTGACTGTTATGAGCTTTCAAGCCCAATAACAACCCAACATTTTATGAACTATGACCTGGGTGAACTCTACGGAATTGATCACAACCCAGAACGTTATGGGCACCGATTTTTACAGCCTCGAACGCCTATCAAAAACCTATACCTAACAGGTCAGGACATTGTAACTTGCGGAGTGGGTGGTGCACTTTTAGCAGGTTACCTTACAGCATCAACTATTCTTAAAAAGAACGTTATCAAAGATGTTATGAAATCCCAATCTATAGGCCAACCTGTATGATATTTCACTTAAACTTTATGATGATAATTGCAGCCATTAGAGCAACCAAAAATAACGCCGCTACGATATAAGATGTTTTTGAATTTCCTTTGAAAAATTCTATTATCAACACAAAAATCTCCTCAATCATCTTTTTATTGAACCGTCGACATTTTAGGCATGCGATAGAAAATCTTGTTAACGATTTTCCACTCACCATCTATTTTCAGCAGGTTCATAAAATCGACAAAACTGAAGGTTTCGTATTCGATTTCCAATCGAGCATTGGCAGCATGACCGGAAATTGTAATGTCAGAAATTCGGGTTTTACGGGTTGGTTTGGGCTTTGAAGCATCCATGCCCGAAAAGAATTCAAGAGCGTTGACTTCTTTATAGCCCTCGTCTGTAATATATTTCATGGTAGCTGTTTCGTGAAAGGCCTTTTTCAGGGTTTCATAATCGTTGTTATTGCCTCCTTCCAAATAATAATTAACGGTTTGTGCGACCAATTCGTAATCGGTTTCTTGGGCATTGCCAAATGATAAAGACAATACAATTACGAAGGTGGTTAGAAATAGTCTTTTCATGATTGTTGTTTTTTATTGAACTCATTTTGACTTTTTGGGTTTAAGCGAAAATTGATGGTTTCAGTACTGTTGAAGACTTTTTTGAGTTGCATAGCAGAGTTACGGAAGGATAAAAAGGCAAAAACAGGGTTGAAAACAACATTTTTTTAGCAAACTGAAAAAGTTTAAATGAGTTCATTGGTTCCTTTAAAAGTATTAAAATGATGTTGGCATTAGGCCTGTCACAATCCTAATAATTTTATAAAACTTGGCCTTTCAGACCTTTAAGGTTTTGATAACCTGTAGGGTCTCCCAAAAAATTGACCGTATCTTTAAACAAACAACTGACCGATGATACGAAGAATTGCAATTCTTTTATTAGCAGCATTTACATTTCAGGTTTCGTGCAAGAAAAAAGTTGACCTAGACGACCAGGACAACCTATATCAATTTCGGGAGTACATTAGTTTCAATACCTATGGGCAAATCAGTATTGGCGCTGAAATTAAAGTGTTGTTCAACAAACCCATGGATCAGTTTGAACTCAATCAAGAACTACCTGTCGAGTACTTAAAATTTGCACCGGCACTTAAAGGGAAACTGATGGTAACCAATACCAGCGGTTTGGTCTTTGAGCCTTCTGAACCTATGGAGTCTGGAACCGAGTACCAAGCCACGCTTCGATTGGACAAACTTTTCCCAGGGATTCAAAAAGAACTCAAAACCTACAGTTTCGCCTTTAAGACTTTAGACCCAAACTTTAAAATAAATTTGGACCAGTTACAATCCTACAGTCGGGAATGGCAATACCTCAACGGAACCTTACAAGGGGCAGATATCATGCCCGCAGGGAAAGTCAAGCAACTATTAAAAGCAACATTCGATAGTAAAAATCTCAATATAAAATGGGAGGGTGAAGACACCATGGCCCAATACTTCAATTTCACCATTGACAGTATTCCTCGAGGTAAAAATGACCAAAAAATCACAATATCTTGGGATGGAAAATCATTGGGGGCTGACAACAAAGGTTCAGAAACATTCAACATACCCGGCAAGGATAAGTTTGTGGTAGTTGATGCCAAAACTACAGCTTCACCAAGCCCCATGCTGGCACTGAACTTTTCAGAACCCTTGGATGAAAACCAGAACTTAAATGGATTGGTTACGATTGAAAATGCCCCAAGTCTTCGATACGAAGTGAATGGCAATGTTTTAAATGTGTATCCTTCAACGCTGTTGACCGGCCAAGTACGAGTAAACGTTTTTGAAGGACTCAAAAATCAATACGGCAATAAGCTAAGCCAAGAATTTTCAGAGCTGGTTTCTTTCGAACAATTGAAACCCCAAGTGCGATTAATTTCAAAAGGAACCATTTTACCAAACGCCGACAAAACACCGATTTACTTTGAAACGGTCAATTTATCACAAGTTGAAGTTCGGGTCATTAAAATATTTCAAGACAATGTACTCCAGCACTTACAGCAGTCCAATCTAGGAATCAGTTATCCCTACGACTTAAAAAAAGTAGGTCGTCGCGTGGCATTCAAGGTTTTGAATCTTGGTACAGATGCTTCGAATAATCAGTGGAAAGCGCATGCCCTAGATCTTTCAGAATTAATAAATCCTGACCCAGGGGCTTTGTATCGAATAGAATTCAAATTCAATCAAGACTACTCCCTTTACAATTGTGAAAACGCACCCACGGTTCAGGTTCAAGATGAATATGGAGAAGATTACTATGAAGAAGAAATTACCACCGCTGATTCAAGGGAAGAAGAGGAAGAACGCGAACAATTGTTTTGGGACAATCAGATGTACTCATGGCGACAAAATAGTTACAATTGGCAACAACGTGACAACCCATGTCATCCAGCCTACTATAGTCAGGACCGTGAGGCATACACTCACGTATTGGGCAGTAATCTTGGATTGATCGTTAAAAAAGGCAACAACAACACCTACCATGCATTCGCCACGGATCTTCTTAATGCCCAACCACAAGGAAACACGGAAGTGACTTTCTACAATTACCAACAACAGGCTCTATCAAAAGTCATCACCGACCCTGATGGGGTAGCCATATTCGATTCAGAAAACCAAGTGGCTTTTGTTGTTGCAAGACAAGGCAACAACTATGCCTATGCCAAATTGGAAGATGGGAATGCCCTGAGCTTAAGCAAGTTTGATGTTTCCGGGCAATATTTGGAGAAGGGCATTCAAGGCTTTTTATATGCAGAACGCGGAGTTCATCGCCCCGGTGATACACTGCATTTGACCTTTGTGTTGGATGATAAGAGCAATCCCTTGCCTGAGAATCACCCAGTGGTTTTAGAGGTTACCGATCCAAGGGGCAAACTGGTAGAACGAACTGTTGCCAGTACTGAGCGACCAACACTGGAAAACAAATCAAAAAAAACAGGAAACTTCTATTATTTCCCCATCGAGACGGCTCAAGATGCTCCAACCGGTAATTGGAATGCCAAAGTATTGGTCGGTGGTGCACAATTCAATAAAGTGCTAAAAATTGCTACTGTAAAACCAAATCGACTGAAAATCGCCTTGGATTTTGATGACGATATTTTACAAACAGATAAGGCAACTACTGGAAAAGCAAATGTGCAATGGCTGCATGGAGCACCAGCTCGAAATCTAAAGTTTGAAATGGATGTCAAATTACGAAATGTCTACACCGCATTTCCCGATTTCGAAAATTATGTTTTCATAGACCCTGTTCGAAAGTTCTCTGAAATTGAAATGCCTTTCTTTAGCGGAAACCTCGATAATGAAGGTAATGGAAATTTCAGCAAGAAGTTAGCGGTTGGAAGCAAAGCCCCGGGAATGCTTCAAGCTACATTTACAACCAAAGCATTTGAAGGTGGTGGGGATTTCTCCATGGATGTCTATTCAAAAAATCTCGCGCCTTTCACCCACTTTGCAGGCCTTCAGGCTCCAGAGCCTGACCGTTGGGGTTCGTACCCGACCGGTTCAAAGACCAATTTTGATGTAGTTTCAGTAGACACCAAAGGTAAAGCAAGTGGCAATCGAAAATTGGAAATCAAACTGTTTAAAATTGAATGGCGATGGTGGTGGAATCGAGGCTACGACAATCTCTCACGATACGAGAATAGTCAAGTTCATCGACCCATGCAGTCGTTTTCGGTAACCACTGGAAGCAATGGTAAGGCCACTTTTGACCTTACCGTACCTGAAAATGAAGGTGGGCGTTATCTGATTCGAATTATAGATGAAGCCTCGGGGCATGCAACCGGCATGACCACCTATTTCTACAAAGATTGGTGGAACCGCCCTGCTGATGGCGATAGTGAAAGTGCCAAAATTCTTTTGTTCGCAACCGACAAAGAGCAATATCAAACCAATGAAGAAGCGGTAATTACCTTCCCTTCTTCCCAAGGCGGAAATGCTTTGGTCAGTATTGAGAATGGTAGCGAAGTACTGTATACCAAATGGGTGGACACCCAAAGTAAGGAGACCAAAGTCAATATCCCCATCTCCCCTGAAATGGCGCCCAATGTATTTGTAAATATCTCTTTGCTACAGCCACATGGAAGTGTCGATAACGACCTCCCCATACGTTTGTACGGCATTGTTCCCATCTTGGTTGAAAACCCAGAAACAGTTTTGAAACCAAAATTGAGCATGCCTGATGTCCTGAAACCCGAGGAAAGCTACACCGTAAAGGTGTCCGAAACCAATAATAAGCCGATGACCTACTCCTTGGCTGTTGTTGATGAAGGACTGTTGGATTTAACCCGCTACACCACCCCAGATATTCATGCTGAGTTTTATGCCAAACAAGCTTTGGGCGTCAAGACCTTTGACATTTTTGATGATGTCATGGGGTCCTATTCAGTTAGTGTGGGGAACATTTATGCTGTCGGTGGTGGTGACGCTGCTGCTGGTGCAAAAAACAGAAAAGCGCAACGTTTTAAACCAGTGGTCACCTATTTGGGCCCATTTGAATTAAAAGCTGGGCAAACCGCTACCCATGAGTTGGATATGCCCAACTATGTAGGTGCCGTAAAAACCATGGTTGTTGCTGGCAATGCCAATAGCGCTTATGGCCATGCGGATAAAAGTGTTCCCGTACGCAAACCTTTGATGGTTTTGGCTTCGATTCCTAGAAAGTTATCTCCTGGTGAAAAAGTCACCATACCCGTGACCGTATTTGCCATGGAGAAAAAAGTTAAAAATGCCAAAATCAGCATTCAAACTGGGGATGGTATAAAACCCCTTGGACCAACCAGCCAAAGTCTTCAATTTGCGTCTGTGGGAGAGCAAATGGTCTATTTTGATTTTGAAGTGCTGCCGAATCCGTCCATCCAGAAAATAAAAGTGAATGCATCAGGTGCAGGTGAAAAGGCGAGTTACGAAATAGAATTGGATGTAGAGAATCCAAATCCGATTTCATCAAAAATAACCCTACAAGAGTTGCAACCCAATGCTTCGTTGGACATTCCTTTTGAAACTTTTGGAACGGCAGGTAATAACGCCGCGATTTTGGAGTTTTCTACCTTACCACCGATGAACCTCGAAAAACGATTGGGGTATCTCATTCGTTATCCACATGGTTGTGTTGAGCAAACTACTTCAGCAGTTTTTCCTCAATTGTATTTGTCCGATATTTTGGACATCACTTTTGACAAGAAAAAGGAGCTTGAAAACAATGTCAAAGCTGCAATTCGAAAATTAGGAGACCGACAACTACCTGAAGGTGGCCTTGGGTATTGGCCAGGAGCGTACTACGTAGATGATTGGGGTACCAGCTATGCCGGACATTTTATGCTCGAAGCAAAAAAGAAAGGCTTTGCCCTACCACTGACCTTTATGAGCAATTGGTTGCGCTATCAGAAAAAAATGGCACGTCAGTGGAGCAACCAGCAGACTTCCTACAACAGTGATTTGGCTCAAGCGTATCGCTTGTATACTTTGGCCCTTGCGGGTGAACCAGAGCTTTCCGCCATGAACCGTCTACGTGAGGCAAAGAAATTAAGCAACAATGCCAAATGGCGATTGGCCGCGGCTTATGCATTAACGGGTAAAGAACAAATAGCCAAATCGTTGGCTGGTAAAGCCAATATTGATTTCAGGCCGTACCGTTACGATTACCATTCGTATGGCTCCGTTTTTCGTAACCGTGCTATGGCCTTGGAGACCATGGTCATTTTAGGTGACAGCAAGCAAAGCGAATTGGCCCAAGGTCTGGCGAAAAGTTTGAATTCCAGCAGATGGTTCAGCACCCAAGAAACGGCCTATGCCCTTTTGGCGCTGTCAAAAATGGTGGCAAAAAATGGTGGCAAAGCCATAAAAGTACAATTGGATGGCACCAATATCGAAACCCAAAAAGCAATCGTACAACGGGAACTACAAACACAAATGGGTAACAATTCAGTTAGCTTGAAAAACAATCAGAATAACTTGGTCTATGTAAACCTTGTTCAATACGGAAAACTGCCTTTGGGAGAAGAATTGGCTGAATCTAGAGGGCTTCAAGTCACAGCTAAGTTTCTAGATGGAACGGGAAAATCAATGGATGTGAGCAACCTGATGCAGGGCACGGAAATCACTGCGCAGATATCCGTTTATAATTCCACTGCAGATTATGTGAACAATATCGCATTGACACAACTATTCCCAAGTGGTTGGGAAATTGTGAATACCAGTTTTACTGACTTGGGCACCCCTAATAGCACAAAAGCAGATTATGTAGACATTCGGGATGACCGTGTGCAGTACTATTTTGATTTGGATGGTCGAAAAACCAAAACCTTCACTATCAAGTTGAATGCTTCCTATATGGGCGACTATTATCTACCTGGAGCACAAGCAGAAGCCATGTATAACAACGATTATTTTGCACGAACCAAGGGAGAATGGATTACAGTATCCAAATGAAAAATCTTTTGAAAAACATTTAGATGTTGTTCTGGATATTCATTCTTTTATTTCTTCCTGCAGTGATAGCTGCAATATCTGGGATGATTTCTGCAAATAAGAAGCGGAAAAGAAATGGGATGAGTTTCAACGAAGACACCCGAAGAAAAAATAATTGAAATATTTTCCTAATCGGAACTAAAGTTTGATTCAAAGAAGGCTACATATTATCTGGAATCATCATCGAATCAAATTATTGATTGTTTTAAGCCTCTTTCTAGTCTGGTTATTCTGCCTCCCTAGACAACTTTTTGATTCAGACTATGCCACAGTAGTTGAAAGTAAAGAAGGGATTTTACTTGGGGCTCGAATTGCCGATGATGGACAATGGCGATTTCCCCCATTGGACTCCGTACCTAAAAAGTTTGAGGCCAGTATTCGGTATTTTGAGGATGAACATTTTTACCAACATCCAGGGTTTAATCCGATTTCCATCGCCAAGGCACTATGGAGTAATATCACTACTGATAGCCGACGTGGTGGCAGTACCTTGACACAACAAGTAATCCGTCTTAGTCGCCAAAACAAGAAACGGACCTATGGTGAAAAATTGGTAGAGTTATGTATGGCGACACGTCTCGAAGCCAAGTATTCGAAAGCGGAGATATTGAATCTTTATGCCTCCCACGCACCATTTGGGGGCAATGTAGTAGGCCTCGATGCCGCTTCCTGGCGTTATTTTGGGGTTCCAGCCCATAAATTGAGTTGGGGCCAAACTACGGCTTTAGCGGTGTTGCCCAATGCCCCCTCCCTCATTTTTCCTGGAACAAAAGACGAACAGCTCCGACAAAAACGAAATCGCTTGCTTAAAAAACTGCTCGATAATGCGGTTTTGGATTCCATAGCCTATGAACTGGCGTTGGAGGAACCCTTGCCAAAAAAACCATTGCGGTTGCCCGAAACCTCACCCCATTTGGTAGAGTTGTTACGAAAAGAACAGCGGTCGAAACGGTGGAAAACCAGTATCGATTTCAATCTACAACAGCAGTGTAATCGGCTGGTGGCCAATCATCATTTAACCTTACAACAAAACCAAATCCATAACTTGGCAGTATTGGTTTTGGATATTGAAAATCGCAATGTTTTAGCCTATGTCGGGAATGCCCAAACAGAAGAAGAACACGACCCCTTTGTCGATATTATTCAACGAAATCGAAGTACGGGAAGCGTTTTAAAACCACTCTTGTTTACCGCTGCCCTGCAAGATGGAATCGTACTCCCCCGAACCTTGGTTGAAGACATTCCAACCGTAATTAATGGGTACACGCCTGAAAACTTTGATGGCGGTTATGATGGTGCGGTCCCTGTTGATATCGCTTTATCGCGTTCGTTGAATGTTCCGTCAGTTCGGTTATTACGAAACTATGGATTGGAAAAGTTTTATAAACTCCTTCCAGAAACCGGAATTACTTCTTTGGATAAACCCGCTAGTCATTATGGCTTATCCATGATTCTTGGGGGTGCCGAATCCTCGTTATGGCAATTGACCAATGCTTATGCGGGAATGGCCAGAACTTTGAATTTCTTTAACCAAACATCAAGTGAATATTCGGATTCCACTTTTGAACCAGCAAGCTTTTTAATAGAATCGCCTAGAGATGAAAAGAAACTGCAACAAGCCCCAGTTTTGAATGCAGGAGCGGTATATAATGTCTTTGAATCGCTCAAAAAAGTGAACCGGCCTACAGGTCAAGAAAATTGGTCATTTTTTAATGAGTCGCAACCTTTGGCTTGGAAAACAGGCACCAGTTTTGGTTTTAAAGATGCCTGGGCCGTAGGCGTGACCCCAAAATATGCGATTGGTGTATGGGCCGGTAATGCCGATGGCGAAGGAAGACCTGGCCTAACAGGATTAGAAGCTGCGGCTCCTCTGCTATTTGATGTATTGGAACGCTTGCCCAATAGTGGTTGGTTTGATAGCCCCTATGATGAATTAATCGAAGTCAAAAACTGCGCGGAAAGCGGATTTCTGGCAACGCCTGATTGCGAAAACGTCATATCCGAATGGGTGCCTAAAAAAGGGGTTCAAACTAAACCCTGTCCATATCATAGCCTATTGCAATTGGACTCTTCAGAACGTTATCAGGTTACTGCTGAATGTTATCCATTGGAGCAAATCCATCAAAAAAGTTGGTTCACCTTACCCCCTGTTCTGGCCTATTATTACGGTAAAAAACATCCTGAGTATCGGGAAACTCCTTCATTTTTACCTGGATGCCAGACCGAATTGAATCCTTTAATGCAGTTTATCTTTCCTGAAAAGAACGAAACCATTCTATTACCGAGAGAATTTGGTGGAGGAGTCGGTGAAGTTGTTTTTAAATTGGCACATCAACAACCGACAACTGTGATATTTTGGTATCTCGATGACCAATTTATCGGAACTACCAATGAATTTCACGAATTGGCTTTTACCCCTGAACCCGGGGATTACCTGCTTTCGGTTATTGATGAAAAAGGCAATCGATTGGAGCAGAGGATTAAAGTTGGGTTGGCTTCGGAGTAATTATGCCCGTAATTAAAGATGCTTTGTGATTTTTTTACTTGATGGCTTGGTTATCGAATAATAATAGTCAATAAGCTCCCCTTCCGGGCTTACCAGATACTTTTGAAAATTCCATTTTACGCTTGAGTTTTTCTTACCATTCAATTCTTTTGATGTCAACCATTTGTATAACGGGTGTAGGTTACTTCCTTTGGCATCCAATTTTTCGGTTAAGGGAAAGGTAACCCCGAAGTTTAGCTCACAAAAACCTTGAATTTGATTTGCATCACCAGGTTCCTGACCCCCAAATTGGTTACAAGGGCAACCAATGACCACTAAATTATCAGTATACATATCGCTTAATTTTTGCAGCTCTTTGTATTGCGGGGTAAACCCACATTTTGAAGCGACGTTTACAAATAACAGGTGCTTTCCTTTAAAATCAGCAAGGTTCAAGTCTGAACCATCCAAGGCCTTTAATGATATATCGTAAAATGAAGTGGTCTGCGTTTCCATATGCTCTTTTTTCAAAGGTAGCATCTTTCACCCACTAACCCATGAGTCAATAAGGTATCGAAATACGACCCAATACCTGTTTTGGGTCGATTGGCATCATTTTGAGAAGCAAATTTGTCCAAAATTCAATAGTATGAAATACCTAATTATTTTTTTAATCACGACTCATAGCCTTTATGCTCAAGAAGCTTGGATAGACCGTTCAAGAATTTATCCCGAACAATTAAGAGGAATCAGCACTGGACTCATACTCTACCACACCCCAAGCCCCAATTATCCAGTACTAACAAATAAACCCGATGAAGCCAAATACAAATGGGAGCATGATACCTGTATCATTCCCATACTGGATAATCTTCAAATCATTGAGGCGGGTAGTTTTATCTGGATAAAGGAAAAAGGATGGCTACCCAATATGAAATTTTCAAAAAAGGAAGCTAAAAAGGCCTTTAGTATTCTTGACAAGAAGTTGAAAAAAGAAAGCTATTGCTTTGAGAAAAATACCCGCTTTGGCAACGATCTTTTTGCGGGTGATGCTCTTTGGTACGTTTTGGCCAAAGACCCTTCTGGAACGATTTACAAAGGTATAGGCATTATCGAAACTGAAGCTGAATTACAATCCCAAAACTAATTGCGATATGAAAACTCTAATCATTTTTTTAGTAACAACAGTAACTTTATTTGCACAAACCGAAAACCTTACGCTTATCGACCATTCGGTAGATTGGACAGGCTACGGAGCTATCGGTGGATATTCCCTTAATGGTACCCTGAACATTAAAAATGCATCTTTTGAATTGGACCAATTCGGCAACCCCATCAAGGGTGAAATTGTGTTTGATATGACCACCATGGCCCACGACAACCAACAATTGATCGAGCATTTAAAAAGTGAGGACTTCTTTTATGTGCGTAAACACAAGACCGCAATTTTCACCATTGAACAGATAAGCGAAACCCATCTAATTGGCCAATTGACCATGCGGGGTGTTACTAATAAAATTAGCGTGCCCTGTAATACTAAAAAAAGCGAGTCAGGTATGATTATCAGCGGCAAGACCGAAATTGATAGAACCAAATTCGGAATCAACTACAATTCAAACAGTTTTTTTAAGAACTTAGGCTCACAGGCTATCAAAGACAAATTCACAGTTGCTTTCAATTTGGTTTTAAAGTGAAAATAGAGTTCAACTTATCGGTTGTTGTATTGGGTATGATTATTTCCCAGGGCATTTTTGCCGCTATTCTTTTATTGGCAAACGGCAAAAGAGCACAAGCAAAAAGGTACTTGGGGCTTATGGTTCTGGCGTTTTCTTTTTGGCTTTGCGATGCCTTCTTCTCATATGCAGGTATCTATCGGCAAAACCCTAATTTCTACTTTTTACCCATTTATTTTTCCTTAGGGTTTGGACCTCTTCTATACTTATACTCCAAATCATTAGTGCTAAAAAAATTCTCCTTTGAGCGGAGCGATTGGCTACATTTTATACCGGTATTTCTACAGTTTGCACTGTATGTGTTTCTTCGGTTGAACGACTATGCTTTCCGCAGATGGTTTTGGATGGAGGTTCACGAACCGTTTACCTATAACTTGGAATTTAATCTATCACTGGTCTCATTACTTGTATACACCTATCTCTCTTACAGGTTAGTTCGTCGTTACCAGGATATGATAAGCAATGAATTTTCAGAAATTTCAAAATTCGATTTACGTTGGCTACGTCAGTTGTTTTTAGGCATATCAATACTCTCCATAGCTTGGTTATTTGAAGCCTTTTTACGCACATTTTTCCATTACTTTCCAGATCAGGTGGTTCTAGCCTTACCTATGGGTTTATTGGTCTTGTTTTTGGCAGTTGGTGGTCTTTTTCAACAGAAAATCAAACATGGCCTGAGCTCTGTGCCTTTAAAAGTGATACGAGAGGAATCTAAACAAATCGACCAGAAACTATTGGAAAGGGTTACAAAAAAGATGATTTCTGAAAAGTACTATTTAGATCCAGAATTAAGCTTAGAGACTTTTGCAAAACAACTCAACCTACCAAAACGCCAAGTCTCAGAGTGTATAAATAATGGATTGCAACTGCCATTTATAGATTTTGTGAACAAACATCGGGTTGAGCATGTCAAAGGTTTATTGCAAGATGAAGCCTATCAGAAATATTCATTGCTTGGTCTTGCTTTCGATTCTGGATTCAATTCTAAATCTACTTTTAACCGAGTGTTCAAAAAAATTTCGGGCAGCAGCCCCAGCGCATATCAAAAGAAAGTTCGCCCTATTTCTTTCGAATAAATACCGAAATCGGCACACCATTAAAATCAAACTTGTCCCGAATCTGATTCTCTAAAAACCGTTTGTAGGGATCACGAACATATTGGGGTAGATTACAGAAAAAAGCAAATTGCGGATAATGGGTAGGCAGTTGCGTACAGAACTTGATCTTCACATATTTACCCTTAATTGCTGGGGGAGGTTTGCGCTCAATTATCGGGAGCATAACGTCATTCAACTCACGAGTCTTGATTTTTCGCGAACGATTTTTATATACCTCAACAGCAGTTTCAATAGCCTTGAAAATTCGTTGTTTGTTCAAGACCGAAATGAAAATTATAGGCACATCAACAAAGGGTTCACAAGCCTCTTTGATTTTTTTGGTGTAGTCCCGAACCGAATTGGTCTCTTTCTCGACCAAATCCCACTTATTGACCAGAATTACGATTCCCTTGTTATTCCGATGGGCTAACCAGAAAATATTTTGCACCTGTCCGTCGAATCCGCGAGAGGCATCAAACATCACTAAGACTACATCTGCATATTCAATGGAACGAACCGAACGCATTACAGAGTAGAATTCCAAGTCTTCTTTGACCTTCGCCTTTCGACGAATTCCAGCAGTATCTACCAAATTGAACTCAAACCCGAAGCGATTGTATTTGGTGTCTATGCTATCTCGCGTAGTACCCGCAATATCGGTGACAATATAGCGGTCCTCGCCAATTAAGGCATTTATAAAGGAGGATTTGCCCGCATTTGGTCGCCCAACAACGGCAAACCTCGGCAGTTCACTTTCCTCTTCAACAACATCAGGCAATTCTTTAACCAAGGCATCCAACAAATCACCTGTTCCACTACCGTTGATACTTGATATGGAATAATACTCTCCTAGCCCTAAAGCGTAAAATTCAGTGGCGTCTGCTTCCCGTTGGGCGTTGTCCACTTTGTTTACCGCTAAAAAGGTGGGCTTGTTTGCTCGGCGCAACAAATTGGAAACATCCTCATCCATACCTGTAACACCAGACTCCACATCAACCATAAAAATTATAGCATCTGCTTCATCAATGGCCAATTCTACCTGCTTGTCGATTTCTTGCTCAAAGATATCGTCACTACCAACTACATATCCTCCGGTGTCGATAACCGAAAACTCCTTACCGTTCCAATCACTTTTACCATAATGTCGATCTCTGGTGACGCCACTAACGGCATCAACAATTGCCTCCCTTTTTTGAATCAACCGATTGAAAAAAGTTGACTTTCCAACATTTGGTCTTCCCACAATGGCTACAATGCCGCCCATGCTTTAATTTTTGGCAAAAGTAGCATTAATTACATAGAAAATTAGATAACTTATTGGGGCCTAAACCATTTAAATGAGTGAGCTCGTTTATGAAATAATCTTGCGACCTCGATTTGAGATTAAGCTATTTGCCGATTTCGAATTATTGAAAAAGGAATTTGATATAACTGCCAAAAATCCTTTTTTAATCAAGCGGGTTGATGAACACGTCTATATTAGGTTTCAAAAAGGACAAACCAATTTCTGGTCACCACAATTGCACCTGGAGATTAGTTCCTTCAGTGAAGGTAAGAGTAGTATACATGGGGTGTTTGGACCTAATCCAACTTTATGGACTTTTTTTATGTTTCTACATTTTGGTGTTGCAACCTTGTTTTTAATCTTGGGAGTATTTGCCTACTCAAAATATACCTTAGGTCACAATGTGAACTTATTAATTATCGGTATGCTACTTCTAGTATTTCTATGGCTCTGTTTCTATGCCTTTGGAAGATTGGGCAAAGCCAAGGGTAAATCTCAAATGGAAGCCTTGCGGCAGTATGCTGATGAATTATTTATCGCTATACAGAAAAAGTATACGGACTAAATCAGCAATTGCAATTAAAAGTAACGAGTACAGTCCTAAATAAGAAGTAACATAATTTTTGAACTTTCTAACATTGCTTTAACGACTAAAGATGTTAGAACTCGCGTATCTATTTAAAACAACTTAATGAAATTTACCTTTTACTTATTCTCATTTCTTTTTATTTCAACCAACATGTTCCTAAATGCACAAGATGCAAAGGACATGAAGATTTTTAAGGATGCTGAGAAAGCCAAAAAAACCCTTTTAGATAACGACGAAAGTCTGCAATCCTTTTTTGATGATTCTGCCGGATATGTGATTTTTCCTAATGTTGGAAAAGGAGGGCTTATTATCGGAGGTGCTTCTGGCACCGGTGTGGTGTATCAAAAAGGAGATGTCATTGGCATGGCCGATTTAAAGAAACTAAGTATCGGCCTACAAGCTGGTGGGCAAGCCATCATAGAAATCATATTTTTTGAAACAGAAACCGATTTAGAACGATTTAAAGAAGATGAATTTCAATTCGCTGCAGGGGCTTCTGCTGTGGCAGTGAAGTCTGGAATCGCTTTTAATGCAAAATACAAGGATGGAGTTGCAGTTTTTGCACTACCAAAGGCTGGCCTTATGGCCGACGCATCGGTTGGTGGGCAACGATTTGAATATTCACCTATAGAATGAGTTACATTATTTTGAGTTAGTTAGTTAAAGAGGAGGTATTTTTAAATTATCTCCTCTTTTATTTTACTGGTATCCAAACCGTTTTAGTTGTTGTGAATTGGAGCGCCAATTTTTATTGACCTTCACATAGAGTTCTATATGAACTTGCTTATCAAAAAATTGCTCCAAATCTTTTCGAGCGGCCACACCTACTTTTTTTAAGGCAGCACCCTTATGCCCGATAATGATTCCTTTTTGTGAATCACGTTCAACCATGATTACGGAGCGAATCCTGATGATTTTATCGTCTTCTATAAACTCTTCAGTTTCTACTTCAACGGAATAGGGAATTTCTTTTTTGTAGTTCAACAGAATTTTTTCTCGAATCGCCTCATTAACGAAAAAGCGTTCCGGCCTATCCGTAAATTGATCCTTGGGATAGTAAGCGGGACCTTCAGGGAGCAATTGAAGAATTCGATTGAAAACCTCTTCTACATTAAAATTTTCCAATGCCGATATAGGATGAATTTCAGCATTCGGTAACAACTCTTGCCAGTATTGCATTTGTTCCTCTAGGACTGTCTGTTCTGAGGTATCAATTTTATTCAACAATAGCAATACCGGTATTTTACTGTGTTTTATCTTATTAAAAAAGGCCTCATCTTTCAATCCCTTCTCCCCTATTTCAACCATGTAAAGCAGTAAATCAGCATCTTCAAAGGCCGACTTAACAAAATCCATCATGGCATTTTGCATTTCATATGCGGGTTTGATAATACCCGGTGTATCTGAAAAAACCACTTGAAAATCATCGCCGTTCACAATACCAAAAATTCGATGTCTTGTAGTTTGGGCTTTTGAAGTAATGATGGAAAGCTTTTCACCAACAAAGGCATTCATAAGCGTGGACTTACCTACGTTGGGGTTTCCTATGATATTTA
This sequence comes from Croceivirga thetidis, assembly GCF_012272815.1. Taxonomy (GTDB): domain Bacteria; phylum Bacteroidota; class Bacteroidia; order Flavobacteriales; family Flavobacteriaceae; genus Croceivirga; species Croceivirga thetidis. The sequence goes on along the minus strand of NZ_JAAWWL010000001.1, from coordinate 1,644,183 downwards.
CAAAGCCAGACTTATGTGGTTTTTCCATAAGGCAAAGTTAGCTCATTCTTGGCTTTGATAACCTCCTATCATACATCACAATACTACCCGCAATTGCCACATTTAAACTTTTTTCTGACTTAAACTTCACTAAGTGATGGGATTTCTCGCAAGCTATTTTAGTAAGACCATGGTCTTCCGCTCCCAATAAATACACACATCTTCTAGGGTGATGAAACGTTTCTAAATCCACAGCGTTTTCAGCCATCTCAACCCCGACCAGCATAGCTCCTTTTGGTAAGTTTTCATAAAAAGCCTCAAACGAATCGTAATGAAAATAAGGCATTGCCTTTACTGCATGATGGGTATCGCTAGACTGCTTTGCATATCTATTACCTATAGTAAAAATGAAACTGGCTCCAAGGTTTTGAGCAGAACGCCATAGCGCACCTAAATTTTCAGGGGTCTTTCCGTTTTGAATGCCTATCCCAAAAAACTCATGTTCGAAATTATCGAGGCTCACTTCGTAATTTTTTAAAATACTGCTTGGCGGCCTTATTAACCTTAGGGGCCAACAATAACACTGCTATCATATTTGGTATCACCATTAAAGCGTAGGACAAATCAATGAGGTTTTTTACCACATCTAAAGAAGCGATGGCAGCAAAGACTATCATGATAACAAAATACCAATTGTAGAACTTCCCAATCTTAGGATTGGTCAAAAATGAAAGGCATTTTACCCCGTAATACGAATAGGTAAAAAGTGTGGAGAGCGCGAAGGCCGAGACAATTACCATAAGTAAAATGCCACCCCAATCCCCTAAAGAAGTATTAAAGGCATTTAAGGTCATCACAATACCACTACCTTCTTCGAGATATGCCCCACTTAAAATCAAAACTATTGCCGTAAACGTACAAACTAGAATGGTATCTATAAATGGCCCCAACATGGCGACCAGCCCTTCACGAATAGGTTCATCGTTCTTTGATTGCCCATGGTACATGGGCGCTGAACCCAAACCTGCCTCATTGGAGAACATTGCCCTACGAACGCCGATAATAACCAATCCCCAAAAGCCTCCATTCACCAACGAGTTGAAATTCCATGCTTCAGTGAGAATCAATTTCAGTGATGGCAATACCTGAGAGGCATTCGCCACCATTACCGAAATCACCGCTAATAAATACACGATAACCATGAAAGGCACCAATGCTGTTGCTACCTTCGCAATCTTCTGTAATCCGCCAAAAATTACAAAAGATGAGATTATTGCCAATAGGATTCCGACCAACAACTTCCAATTGAATAATGGGTCATCTTCGTTACCCCCTAAAGCAACCAATGTTTCTTCAGGTTGCACCACACTCATAAACGTTTCGGTGAATTGGTTGGCTGTAAATACGCCTAAAAACCCAAATAATCCGGCAATACAAAAGAAGACGGCCAAAGGTTTATATTTTTTGCCTAGCCCTTGTGTTATATAGAACATGGGGCCTCCTTGTAATTTTCCTTCTGAATCAGTTGTGCGAAACATGATGGCCAAACTTCCAGAATAAAATTTGATACACATGCCAATTATTGCGGTCATCCAAATCCAAAAAATCACACCAGGACCGCCATCGTGAATGGCAATGGCCACACCCGATATATTACCTAGGCCAACAGTTGCGGCAACAGCGGCTGAAAGTGCCTGAAGCGAACTTACATCACCCTTTGCGGATTTATCATCGTATTTACCTCGGGTTATGGCAATGGCATGACCAAAAAAGCGATAGGGCTTGAAACCTGATTTAAGCACCAAGAAAAGGCCCCCACCTATCAATAACAAAAACATGGGCCATTCGGTCGCAGAAATGGCATTCCCCAAAAAGTTGTTCAATTGCTCCATAAGCTCGAAAATACCGAATAAAACCGAGTTGAAACAAGAGGCTTGTCCAAAGTAAAAAAGCGTTGTATATTTGCCGTCCACATCGCGGGGTAGAGCAGTAGGTAGCTCGTCGGGCTCATAACCCGAAGGTCGCTGGTTCGAGTCCAGTCCCCGCTACAAAGAAGCTCCTTGAAAAATCAAGGAGCTTTTCTTTTGGAAACAACTGAAGTGTACTTCAAAATTGAGAACAAAAGAAAAGATGGATTGTGAAGCAATTGGAGCTTATTTGTAAAGCCACCCATTAGGCCCACGACTATGCCGTGAATCCAGTCTCAGCTACAAAAAAAAGCTCCTTGAAAATTCAAGAAGCTTTTGATTTGATACCCACCAAAATAATGATGGTTCCTAGATGTACTCTATTGATTCCGTCCAGCGAATTCGTCTGTTGTTCTTTAAATTTAAAAAGAAGACGTATCCCTTAGATTCCATTGTTGATTGATTGATGATGATTGATTCCATTTTTTGATTGATTGTGCTATTGCTAGCGATTGTAATTTCTATACTGGGCCCAAAGCGACCTTTTGCTATTGCTAAGTGTAGAGAAATATTGTCCAGTTCTTGATTCTGTTGCTGTTCTATTGATTGATGCTTTCATGATTTCTTTTGATTTTCGATTGATGATACAAAGATGTTGTGATTTTTACTTTTTGTGGAACGAAATATTCTGAATTGTAATTATTTCAGTCCCAATTGTTAGGATTAATGTTTAAAGCCGTTTTTAACGATTATAGTTTCGATACTGCGCCCATAACGACCTTTTACTCTCACTTAGGGTTGAGAAATATTGCCCCGTTCTTGATTCTGTTGCTGTTCTGTTGATTGATGCTTTCATTGTTCTATTTTTTAAAAATGTTTTTTAATTGATTACACTATATAGACGCCACAAAAATCATTTTGTTACAGTACTATGTATAAAAAGGTACTATTTTATGGAAATTTTAAGACTACGCAGCTAGCAGAATCATCAGTTTAAAATTTAAATAGCTGTATATAAATATATTATACCCTTTAATAAATTTGGTTTCGTTGAAATACGACTTCAAAATAATTTCCACTTAACTCAATTTTCGACAAATCAGAGAACCTTGGATTCGAATTTGGCACTTGTTCAACCAATGCATCAGAAGACTGAATTATTACTTTCGGCCCAAAAAACTACCCACTGAAACGCATTACTTGCTTCGTTACTTATTAATAAGCTAAATTCACAGAATGCAATTTTTGATTTAACATGGCGGAGACATCTTACTGGGCGGGTTCTGAAAAGTACCTCTGTGACCCAGAATTGGCACAAGCATTTCATATGGCAAGAACCTTAGGAATGCCATTGCTCATTGAAGGAGAACCTGGAACCGGAAAAACGGAATTACCCATACATTATGCAAATGACCTTGGTTTGGATTTGGAGGTTTATCCTGTTGGTTCAAAAAGTAACGTAGAGCAGTTCGTAGCTCGATTCGATCATGTGAAATACCTCCGTGATTCACAAATAGAAGTCCTAAATGCCCAACGAGAAGAAAAAGGCTTGGAAACTCGGTTGTCAACCGGTGGTCGTAACCCTGAAAAATTAGGCGATTATGTCGTTAAAGGCCCAGCAGCAATTGCTTATAGTAAACCAAATTCAGTGCTATTAATTGATGAGATTGATAAGGCACCAAGGGAGTTTCCGAACGATTTGTTGTACGCCCTAAGCCATAGAAAATTTATAATGCCTGAATCTGGTGAGGTTATTGAAATCTCTGAAGAAGAAATGCCTGCCATTGTAATTACCTCAAATCGGGAACAGGAGTTGCCAACAGCATTCAAAGGTCGTTGTATCTACCATTTCATTCATTTTCCTGACAAGGATGTCATGGAACGGATTATTGAAAAACATCACCCTAAACTCGATGCAACTGTTGTTGAAAGTGCTCTAGAGGTCTTTTATAATCTGCGACAATTGGGATTGGAGCGCGCACCTACAACACGTGAAATATTGAATTGGTTAAAGTATATGTCAGATACTTCCCCGAAAGAAGCCGTTAAAAAAATCAAAGGCCTTGAAGGCATCGGTGCGTTAATAAAAACCCAAACCGATATGGAACAGATAAATCGTAAAATTGGCCTTCAAAATATGGGGCCATACTTTAATTAATATGCTTAGTTCCTTACCAGCATCTTTTCGAGAGCATGATTTACAAACCGATGTAAGAACATTACTGGTGTTGCGTCGTGCCATGCAAAAAGGATTGGTAAAAACATTGGGAGACCTACATAACGTACTCAAAGGAATCATCGTTAAGAAGCCTGAAGAAGAGGGGCCATACATCAAAGCTTTTTACGAGTATTTCCTGAATATACCCGTTGCCCCGGGACAATCTCTTGAAGATGCAATTCTACGGTCCGAAACCTTTCAAAAATGGAAATCGGGTTATGTTGAAGAAGCGGATAGGGATATGGATTTGACCCCTGAGGATTTGGTCAACACATTTCTTGACCAAGTTCATTTGACTACCTATGACATCAAGCAAGTAGTCGATGGATTGGAACTCTGGAATAAGGATAATCCTGATCTGGAGGATACCGATGAGGAACAGAATGACCAAAATCCAAGGGAACGGCATTTGGATAAAATGGCCGATTACTCCGATCTATCTTTAAAGGAACTTCTGGAACGCATGGAACAGGTGCGTAAACAACAACGCACCAATCACGGTGGTGGAAGCCATTGGATAGGCACAGGAGGCATCTCACCCTACGGACATGGCGGTGCAGCAAAAAATGGAATACGCGTTGGCGGTCAGGGTGGCGGCCGAATGGCCAGAAAGGTAATCGGTGATAAAAACTACTTTCCTGTAGACCGGGATTCATTACTCAACGATGACAATGTTGATGCGGCCTTGGCCTCGATAAAAGGGGTAATTGAAGAAAGTGCCCAAGAAAAGTTGGATGTGCCAACCACAATTAAAACTGGACTCAAAAGAGGTGGACTTTTCATACCCGAGTTGAAAAACGAAAAAAACGAGGATTTTAAAATCATTGTTTTGATTGACAATGGGGGGTATTCCATGTCACCCTATGTACGCACCGTGCAACGGCTATTCCGTAAAATGAAAACACGATTTGCACACGATTTAGAGGTGTTTTACTTCCACAATACCATTTATGACCGGGTATGGTCTGATGAAAGGCGCATGACTTCAATGTACCTTGACAGGCTTTTGAAATTTAATAAAAACTATAAGGTCTTTATCATTGGTGACGCCGCTATGGCCCCGTACGAATTGACCCATGACAGTATGCTTGCCATAAAAGCTATAACAGAGAAATTCAAAAAAACGGTTTGGCTTAACCCCGAACCCTTAAAATACTGGCCAGGTACCTATACCATTCAAGCCATTAAAGAATTGGTCCCCATGTTTCCCCTGACTCCAAGGGGAATTGAAAAAGCGGTTCAAGACATGAACAAAAAGAATATCGCCGGAGGGTAATTTCTAAAAATAGTCGATTAGAGCCTTTACCCCGTTGTACGAAATAATACATGCAAATAGTAATGCCAACCCCAAACCTATATTCAAAAGAAAATGAGTTTTATGCACCTGCACTATGCTTTTTTTATTGATTAGCAGGAGAATACCCAGAATAACCAGTGGCAAAACAAAGACATTGAAAATTTGGGAGAGAATTTGCATCTCTACAGGATTAGACCCGAAAATGGGTACAATCAGCGCAAATAAACAGGCAAATGCAGTTATACGCTTAAATTGTTTTGAATTGGTATCAAGTTGTCCTGATTGATAATCTGCTATTAGAATGGGCACAATCAACAATATTGGAAATATCGAAGATAATCCAGCGCTAAGGGTGCCGAAAAAGAACAGGGTGAGCGCAAACTTACCCGCCACTGGCTCCAAGGTATTAACCATATCCAAAACTTGGGTTACTGGTTTACCTTCATAAAACAAAGCACCTGTTGCAACGGCCATTATGGCCCCACTAATAACAAAAACAAGAATCGCGGCTACAATGGCATCTTTTTTCTGTTCTTTCAAGTTATTGATTGTCCATCCTTTTCCTTTTACAAAAAGGGGCCTTGACAAAAATGTGGCCGCTGCCATTGTCGTACCAACGAATGCAGCTACCAACATCCTACCGCCTTTTACCTGGGGTATTGAAGGAACTAACCCTTTTATTACATCTTCAGGCAATGGATATACCATAAACAACGATATCAGAAAAGATACCCCCATTATGGTCACAAAGACTACCAATATCTTTTCAAAGAAAGTATATCTACCCACCAAAAGAAGTGCATAAAAAACAGCTGTTAGAACTAAAGCAATTGTTATGACTGCCTCGTATTTAAAAGAAGAAATGCCGGGAAAATAAATGGCAAAAATCTCATAGATGATATTGGACGAAATACCCATTATACCCATCAGGGAATTCCATTGTCCGATGGCTATTCCAATGATTATTAAAATTGCCATAACCCTGCCCCATTTCAAGTGTCTCTTGAAAGCAAATAGTGCAGTTTCGCCAGTTAAGAGGGTATAGTTACCGTATACATAAATTAGGATTCCTGAAAATAGACAGCTGAGCAATAAGACCCATAGTAATTGCATACCATGTGTACTTCCGGCAACAATCATGGAAGTTACACTACCAGTTCCTATGGTATAACCTATCGCAAAAATTCCTGGACCAAAGCTTAATATCAAGGAAGTAAATTTCTTCAGAAAACTTGGTCCGCTTGGCATAAAATCAGTTTGGCTTAACTTCTTCTATAGTTGCCAAAGCATTAGCAACCAAGTGCCTAAGACCATCAAAATCGCGCTCTTGAAGTATACTTTTGGTAATCAATTTAGAACCCATACCAACACAGGTAACACCAGCGTCAAACCAAGTTTTTAGGTTCTCTTTCGTTGGCGCAACCCCACCTGTTGGCATGATTGGTACGTTAGGAAATACGGCTTTTACGGATTTCACGAACCCAGGTCCCAGGACATTCCCAGGAAAGGCTTTGATTACTTTTGCCCCCAACTGTGTTGCCTGATAAATTTCAGAAACCGTTCCACAGCCTGGAATCCAAAGAATATTTTGGCCCTTACAGAATTCCGCTAAATCAGGAATCATTGCAGGCGATACGATAAATTGTGCGCCTACTTGATGAAACTTTTGAGCATCTTCAGCTGAAAATATGGTTCCAATGCCCAATAACAAATCGGGGTACTGCTCTGCGTGAGCAACCAATTTCCCAAAAACCTCCAGTGCATTATCGCCTCGATTGGTGAATTCAAATACCCGTATACCTCCTTGATAGCAAGCATCCAAAACTTGCCTTGCAATATCATAATCAGTGTGATTGAAAACAGGGATTAGACCTCCCTGACCCATTTTAACGATTATTTGCTCTTGATTAAGTTCGCTCATTTTCTTGAATTAACGTGCTACACGACCCGAGGCATCACCACTCATTAATTTCTCGACTTCGGCGACCGTTGCTAAATTAGCATCGCCTTTGATGGTATGTTTTAAACACGAGGCGGCCACGGCGAAATTTAAAGCATTTTGATCGTCAGTAGGATATTTTAAAAGCCCATATATCAATCCTCCCATAAAGCTATCTCCACCACCCACACGATCAACAATATGGGTTATCTGGTATTCAGGGGATTTGTACATTTTGTTACCATCATAAAGTACACCTGCCCAAGTATTATGGGAAGCAGATAAAGAACCTCTAAGTGTTGTGATTACTTTTTTGGCTCTAGGAAAACGCTCCATCATCTGTTTGCAAACTGAAAGAAAAGCTTCAGCTTTCACGTGTTCACCCTGGGTAGTGATATCTAGACCTTCTGGTTTAATACCAAAATGTTTCTCAGCATCTTCCTCATTTCCTAAAACAATGTCGCAGTACGCCGTTAAATCAGACATGATTTCTTCACGCTTGGCATCATCACAATACTTCCAAAGTTTAGCACGGTAATTTAAATCCGTTGAAATGGTCACACCCATCTCACTGGCTACTTTTACCGCTTCCAAACAAGCATCTGCGGCTCCTTGAGAGATTGCTGGCGTAATTCCGGTCCAATGAAACCATTCTACATTCGTAAAGACAGATTTCCAATCGACCATTCCAGCCTCAATTTCGGCCATGGCCGAATGTGCCCGATCATAGACAACTTTACTCCCTCTTGAGACCGCTCCGGTTTCCAAAAAGTAAATCCCTAATCTATCCCCTCCGTAAATAATTTTATCAGTTCCTACGCCCCGTTTACGCATTTCCATAAGGGCACATTGCCCAATATCATTTTTGGGTAGACGGGTCACAAAATCGACCGGAACTCCATAATTTGCCAATGAAACAGCAACGTTGGATTCCCCTCCACCATAGATCACATCAAAGCTATTCGCTTGAGAAAAACGCAAAAATCCTTGTGGTGCCAATCGGAGCATTATCTCTCCGAAAGTGACTACTTTTTTCATTTATTTTCTGATTGTTGTTTATCGTTGAATATTAATTAGCTAAAAGCTAACCCTCCATTTATATCAATATTGTTGCCTGCAATGAATGAAGCCTCATTTGATGCAAGATACGCTACCAAATCAGCAACTTCTTCGGCAGCACCTTCACGTCTTAAAGGTGTAACTGAAGCCACCTTTTGGCGTATCTCGTCTTTAGTGAAATCATCGTGAAATTTTGTGCCTATTAAACCTGGACACACTGCGTTCACCCTGATGCCTTTTGGTCCTAATTCTTTCGCCATAGCCCTTGAAAAAGTTGTAACAGCACCCTTCGATGAAGCATAAAGCGCAGAACCACCACCGCCGCCGTCTCTAGCAGCTTGGGACGAAATATTAATTATAGACGCACCTTTCTGCATCAATGGCTCAAATGCTTGTGTAACAAAGACCACGGACTTAAAATTAACACTTAAGACTTTCTCATAAAAGTCAGCATCAAATTCCTGCAATGTTCTTCTTGCAAAAAGACCTCCAGCATTATTTACCAAAATATCGATTTTATTACCATAGGCTTCAATGGTTTTTTCTTTTAGGGTTTTTACGTCATCGAGATTTGAAACATCTGCTTTTATTGCAATTGCACTGCCGCCGAAAGATTTTATTTCTTGCACCGTAGCTTTCGCACCATCTTCAGAATTGTAATAATTTACAACTACTGCGGCACCCCCATTCGCTAATTTGATTGCAATAGCGCGTCCAATATCTCTAGAACCTCCGGTGACAACTGCTACTTTCCCATCAAGATTTCCCATTTCGATAATTCTTTAATTAAATACCTAATCCTTGGCCACCACCAACTTGAATTGTTTCGGCGGTCATGAACTTCGCACCGTCACCTACCAAAAAAGATATCACCGACGCAACATCCTCAGGTTGACCTAGCCTTCCTAATAGGATATTATTCTTCCATGATTGAAAAACCTCTGGTTTCGTGGCCTTGATCTGTGCATGAAATGGCGTATCAATTGTACCCGGCGATACAGCATTAACTCGAATACCATACTCAGCCAAATCTTTGGCCAAGGCCCTTGTAATGGCATGTACGGCCGCCTTGGAAGTTCCATAAATACCGGCACCCGGACCCCCAGCATTCCAACCCGCTATTGAGGTGTAGTTTATAATTGAAGGAGATTCCGCTTTTTTCAAATACGGTATGGCCGCCCTTGAACAGAAAAACGTGGAATCTAGATTCAATGCCATGACCTTGCGATAAAAATCAGTAGTCATTTCTTCGAATCGAGATCTTCCGCCTAACCCTCCAGCGTTGTTAATCAACGCATCTATTTTGCCATATTTATCGCCAATCGACTTGATATTTTGGTTAACGGCATCTTCGTTCGTGACATCGAACCCAAAATATTCTGCTGATATGCCCTCAGAACTTAATTTTTCAACTTTTTCAGCACCTTGTTGGTCTTCAATCCCATTCAATACAACACTATAGCCATCCTTACCTAGTCGCTTCGCGACTTGATAACCAATACCACCGGTAGCGCCGGTCACAAGAGCTATTTTTCCTTTATTATCACTCATTATTTATTCTTGATTAATTTTTAGTCTTTTTGTTTTAATGGTTCAATTTTTGGGCACAAAAGCCAAATTGCGGAAAGCGCAATTAATGCCAGGGCCACGCCTATTAAAAATGCTGGTGTATAATTACCACCCGTTGTTATAAAAGTTACCAGAATGGTCAACCCTGCGGCACCAAGTTTGGCCGCCATACCCGCAAAGCCTGACAGGGTTCCCACAATTTTACCGCTAAAGAGATCACTTGGTATTGTTTGAATATTACCGATGGCCACCTGAAAGCCAAACAATAAAACAGCCATTATAACAACCGCATTAAAAGCAGTACCAGGTGCTTTTAACAGGAAAAAGCAAGGAATCATAATCAAACACCCAAGGGTAATTACCATTTTTCTAGTCCTATTCACAGACCATCCTGCAGACAGGCGATTTTGAGCAATAAGACCTCCTGCCCAAGCCCCTATCATCGCACCGACATAAGGTAGCCATGCAGAGAAGGCTATTTCCTTGACGTTCATTCCAAATACTTCAGATAAGTAAATAGGTATCCATACAATAAAGAGCCACCAAATTGGGTCTATTGCAGCAGAAGCAATTATAACCCCCCAACTTTCTTTGTGGCCAAGAAGTTTAGCAGTACTCGGATTATAACCCTCATCATAATTTCCATCGTTGTCCAAATCCTGATTTTGTTGTCCTTTAAGGATATAATCCCTTTCTGAATCGGTAAGCCAAGGATGTGATTGCGGTGTTGTCTTAACGACAAAAAGCCATGGTAGAAGCCACAAAAAACCTAATATCCCTACCACTACGAAAATTGCTTTCCAAGATAGAACAGCGGCTAGTAGCCCAATTATGGGATACGCAACTATTCCTCCAACAGCGGCACCCGAATTGAAAATGCCCTGTGCAAAGGCCCGTTCTTTGGTCGGAAACCATTCTGCGTTTGCTTTTGCCGCACCTGGCCAATTTCCAGCTTCTGCCAATCCGAGTAAGGATCTAAAAATTGAGAAACTCAGTACGCCTTGGGCAATAGCGTGCAACACAGTAGCAAACGACCAAACTGCAATTGAGAGGGCAAAACCCATTCTCGTTCCTATCCAGTCGAAAATTTTACCGAATATTCCTTGACCTGCGGCATAGGACAGTATAAATACCGTGGATATCGTACCATAGATAGCTTTATGCCCATCTGAATCCATTTCTGGAAACAAGTCTTTGGCAATGTCCGGCCATAATGCTCCAAACGCCTGTCTATCAATATAATTTATGACAGCAGCCAAAGCGACCAATCCAACTACCCACCACCTTAAACCTTTTAATTTCATTTCAACGGTTGTATTCGGTTAATGAAAAACGATTTCTAACTTGATTAGAAGACAAATCGTCAATCAAGACATAAGTAATAGCTCTTAAAAAAGTGGTTTGAAACCTCAGATTTGGTAAGTGCTACTTCCCTCCAATATTCATTTAGTTTAAAGACAAAAGCGTGCAATTTTGTCTTTGTCATTGTTCTAGGTATTGTAACAATACTGGTACAATACGCTAAAATGTTCTTTCATTTTTTCTTTGGCCCTTTTTGGGTCCTTATCCTTGATGGCCTCAAAAATGGCTTGATGTTCTTGTATACCTTTCATTGAAAGACTAGAATCACAAACATGATACTTTTCAAAATTGGTGATAATTTCAGGCGTAATTATCAACATGAAGGTATTCATAGTGGCATTTTTGCTGGCTTTTGCAATGGCTAAATGGAACAACAAATCTTCCTCTACCGCATCTTCACCGTTAAGCACTTTTGCCCTGTAGGCATCAAGTGCCTCTTCCATTTTTTGTAGGTCTTCATCGGTTCTTCTAGTTGATGCCAGACGAACTGTTTTCAACTCCAATAAAATTCTAGTCTCAACCAATGACTTAAAATCGGGGTCTTCCAATCGCAATATATCATCAAGCATCCCGCTCATTGCCACCCGACCAATATTGGCAATAAAGGTTCCACTTTGAGGTCGTGAATTGAGTATGCCAAAAAACTCTAATTTCTGTATGGTCTCCCGAAGATTACTTCGACTTACTCCAAATTTCTCTGAAAGCATCCGTTCTGAAGGAAGCTTGTCTCCAGGCTCCAAATTTTTGTAATCTATATAGTCCCTAATGCTTGAGATAATTCCTTTTTGGACATCTCCGTTTTCAGATTTGGTAAGAATTTCGACCTTCATATTTTGTTTAAACCAGATTGGTTAACCAGATTGGTTTGTTAAAATTAAGCAATTAGATGCATACTTCACAATTCTATTTTTAGTTTTTGAACATTATGGGCTATTGGCCGAAAACCAGTGACCAATAGCCCTTCATGCCTAACTAAACTAACTCAAAATGCAATTGTTAATGATTAATGTTTTAATCTTTGTACTCCCTAATACTAATTAATAACCAGGGTTTTGGGTTATTACACCACCACTCGCCAAAACCTCAGATATTGGAACTGGGAACAAATAGTAATTCGGATTAACCGCTTCTCCCATCTCAGCATCAACTGTGCCCGTTCGAACCAAATCAAACCATCGTTGTCCTTCAAAAGCCAATTCCAATCTTCTTTCATCTTGTATTGCCTGCCTAACCTCAGCCTGGCTTGCTGCAGTTGAATTTGACAATCCAGCTCTAGTTCTTATTTTATTGAGTTCGGTCAATGCTCCCGTTGTATTTCCATTTTCATTTAAGGCTTCGGCATACAACAGAATCATATCACCTAAGCGCAATTCAATCCAGTCATGGTCAGGCCCACCAGTTTGAGGAAACTTTGGTGAAGCCAACAAAGTTTCATCGATGGTTACAACCCTTCTTAAATCTGTTTCGCCACCTGCTTCACTGGCATCAAAGGCAGCAATCAAATCCAAATCCAATGGCTCCAAAGATTTTGTGTCTAAACCACCAGACCACGACCAAAATTCTGAGAATCCATATTCATCAACGATTGAACTGGAAATTTGGGTTGCAAAGATTATTTCAGGATTCAAGTCGTTATCTACTCCAAAGATGGTAGCGAAATCCGCTTGTAGCTCAACACCTGCAGCGGTAGCACCATTTACTACACTTGCCAACTGTGCCTCGGCGCTACTGAAATTACCTTGGTGCATGTAAACCTTACCCAAAAGCGCCTGAGCAGCTATTTGAGTTGCCCTGCCACTACCTAGACCAGAATTGTCTAAGGACGCAACGGCATCTTGTAAATCTGGGACAATAACACTGTTATATACTTCAGTCGCAGCTAGTCTGACTAAAATAGAAGTATCATCAACTGGAGGTGCTGCTGATAAGTTTACGGTAACATCTCCAAAAACCTGTACCAGTTTAAAGTAAGACAAAGCTCTTAAAAACTTAGCTTCACCTATTTGGGTGCCATCTGTTGCATTTTCAATGACATTATTGGTACTTAAAATACATCTATATGCAGCGGTATAGAAGGGTCCGAAAAATTGATCTTCCATAACAGGCAAATCCGCATCATACTCATCAAATTCGGTAAATGGTGCTTCAAACATAAAAGCATTATCTGCCCTAAAATCGCCCATCACAGCCATTGGTGTAACTGTGCCTATTTGATAGAAATAGGCAGCATTTAGAACTCCCGTGAAGTCTTCCAATGAATCAGCACTCGCAATATTCGGTGGAACTTGATCTAGATCATTGTCACATGCCGTAAGCAAAAGCAACAACCCTAATGTTAATTTATATACTGTTTTCATTTTTTTACGCATTAAAAGTTAAGATTTAAACCAAGTGTAAAACTTCTTACAATCGGACTTGCCCCGACTTGCACCCCATAAGTTGTTGGACCTGCATAACCGGAATTCGTGGTCTCTACTCCTTCAGGATTAAAAGAAGTATAATCATCACCCCACAGGTACAATAAGTTTGTTGCAGCAACATAAACCCTTGCCGAGTTCATACCTATTTTGCCCATTAAATCCGAATTAATAGTATAGCCCAATGTTAGGTTTCTAAGTGCCACATATGAAGCATCTTGAAGAACAGCATCGGTCTGATCTCTATTTCTTACATATGGCAGTCCATTATTATCAGCAAGGCCATCACCGTCAGCGTCAAAGGCATCTCTTAAAGAACGACCCCATTGAGAGCCATAATACAATGGATCAATATTATAAACATCACCACCTTGGGCTCCTTGAAATTGGAGTGACATATCAAAGTCTTTGTAACGCATGTTACTGTTAACCCCCCAGTAAAAGTCAGGCGTATTTTGACCTATTTTAACCAAATCACCACCCTCTTCTACGGTTCTTGTTCTGTCAATTACACCATCACCATTTTGGTCTACGGCGTAACTCCATCCACTTTGTTGGTCAGGAAATTCAATCGGATTTGACAAGTATTCCATTTCTACCTCTCCTGTAGTTTCTATACCCCACATCTCTCCAATCTCTCCTCCAACATAATTTCTAAATACCGGTCCACGACCACTCTGCCCATAGATTTGTGATGGCAATTCGTCCAAACCGTTCAAATCAGTAATCTCTGTATCAACCGTAGATAGGTTAGCGCCGATATTCCAGCTGAAGTCATCTTTTTGAATTAGGTTTCCTGAAAATTCAAATTCAAGACCCGAGCTTTGAACATCACCTGCATTTAATCGAATGCTTGAAGTACCTAGAACCTCAGACACCCCAAAGTTGATAAGAATGTCTTCTATATCAGACGTATAATAATCGACACTTAAACGGAATCGGTTTTTGGCAAAACCTAAATCAACACCGTAGTTGGTTTCCGTATTGGTTTGCCAAGTCAAATTTTCATTCGCTACATCAGAAGGAATCAAAAATCCATTTCCAAAAATCGTAGCGCTTGGATTTAATAAACTCAAAGAATTGTAAGCACCTAAATCAGAGGTAGTTCCTAAAGAACCTGTGCTAAATCTAAGCTTCATCAAACTCCACGCATCCGATTTCCAAAATGATTCGTTGTGAACATTCCAACCAACGGAAAGGGCAGGAAAAGTAGCATATCTCTCATTTGCCCCGAATCTTGAATCACCATCCCTTCTTAAAGATGCTGAGAATAAGTACTTATTGTCATAAGCATAATTAATTCTTCCGAATATACTTCTTCTGGAAATCGTCTCATCCCTTTCAGAAACAGCAATATCTGCAGGCTCTAAGAGATTATAGTTAATGATATCACCAAAAGGAACATTAGAACCTTGCAATGACGTTCCTTGAATGTAGAAATTCTGGAATTCTAGGCCTGCAACTGCAGAAATATCATGCTTACCGATTGTTTTAGCGTAGTTAATAGTTGTTTCACTCAAAATAGATGACCTCTTTACATTAGTCTGGTCAAGTGCAGTTTGCGTACTACGAGCTCTAGAATCAAACTCTAAACCGCGCCAGAAATAATCTTCTGTATCTCTAATATCAGCCCCTAAAACTGTCTTTACATTAAGCCCATCAATTATTTGATATTGTAAATAGGAAGTTAGATTACCGAAATAGGTTTTTTGATAGCGATCTGTATTGTCTAATTTGGTTGCAGGACCTGCATCGCCAGATCCTCCAATACCATTACCACTTCTACCATAATGCCAATCTTGGGCGGTATCTCCGGGCTGCAAGGTAAAAATACTGTTGTTGAATGGTGCGTCAGCACCGCCTCTGTACCCAGCATCGAAAGAAGCTAGCCCCAAGGCAACTGCTTGCGAATTCAATTCTTGTACAAATGCAATGGATGCATCAGTATGGTAAATTGGGTGTACACTATAGGCCCTTAATAAATCTCGCATGTCATGACCAACAATATCACGGTCAGAAATAAATCCATTAAAACTTAAACCAGTTTTGAACTTTTCACCCAATTTAGCATCTAGGTTCAATCGAGCATTAACCCTTTCAAAACCTTGTGTTATTGCGACACCTTCAGTATTCAAGTAACCAACAGAGGCAAAATAATTTACGTCTTCGGTTCCACCACTAACACTAAAATCATGGTTCATACTTGAACCATTTCTAAAAAACCAATCTTCTACACCAACGACATCTGGTGAATTTGCAAATCCGTTAAGTCTGTACTCAACAATTGCTGGATCTAAATCAGAAACATTGAATGTTCCGTTAGCAATATTGGCACGAGCTATGTTAGCATAATCTCCAGCCGTAGTTTTGATATTATCCCTTAAGTATCTACTTGAGGTACTTGTATAGGTGTTGTAACTAAATTTTGCCTTACCGCTACGCCCTCGTTTGGTTGTGACCAACACAACACCATTGGCACCCCGAGACCCGTAAATTGCAGCAGAAGCCGCATCTTTTAATACCTCTAGACTCTCAATATCGTTAGGATTGACCGTAGCCAAACTACCAGATATCGGATATCCGTCAACCACAATTAAAGGATTGGAATTACCATTAACCGATGAAGCGGCACGAATTTGAATTTTCGGGTCGGCACCTGGAGCACCGTCTTGATTTTGAATAAGCACCCCTGAAAGCTTACCTCCCAAGGCCTCGTCAACACGTTGTGCTTGTATGGCGGCAATTTCACCACCTTGAACCTTGGCTACAGCACCAGTCAAAGACGACTTCTTTCTTGTACCATAACCAATTACAACAACCTCGTCTAATTGACTACGGTCTTCTTGCAAGCTAACATTTATGATACTTTGACCACTAATTGCAATACTCTGGGTCGCAAATCCAATATAGGAAAACTGCAGGGTAGCAGTTGAAGCTGCCGTTATTGAATAGTTACCGTCAAAATCAGTTTGGGTTCCATTGGTCGTATCCACGACCAAAACGTTGGCTCCTGCAATGGGCACACCACTTGCATCAGTAACGGTACCAGTAACCGTGACTTCTTGCGAAAATAGCTGTATGTTGACAAGCAACGCTACAACCATAAAAAGTTTAGTTCTTAAATTCATTTGTTTTCAGTTAATTTCAAAATAGTTCAAATTTCTACTCTGGAGATAATTTAGATTTCAACAGAGTTAGTTCCAGTACACATTAAAGCTTACCAAATGAATTTTCATGTTTAAATTTCAATCTTGGCTTACTCTTATGCAGACTTACAATTACTTCCCTCCGAAAAAAGTAATCATTTCATTAGGATACATTAGTATCATTTTTATTCTTTAAAAGCGCTATCATTTTTTAATTCGATTTCAACTAATTTTTGGTAATCCAAACTGGTAAACCAATTTGGTTGACCAAATATATGTTATACAAACGTTAATTAAAAACGATTTCAATGTTTAAATGTTAAAAAATTGAGGAAAATCTGATTTATTGATGAAAAAACATGCAATTTGAGATATAGCGTCAAAGCGGTCTACTCACCTTCTTTTTTAATTCTTAGGATAATTTCGTCGACTTAATTAATGTACCACATCTAATTTGTAATATTTGACACTAGCGTAAGAATCCTCATCCGTTGACTGTAGATAGTTACCAGCCTTAAAGTAATTTTCAAAAACTCCCCATTTATCTATATGAACACTTTCAAAAATTTTTGATTCGGTCTCATTTAAAACCACTTCAATTTTTCCCTCCGATGCCTTAATCTCCAAACTAAATTTTTCAAAATTGACTTTGTCAGGAAAAATATGACTTGCACCATCTTCCCAAGCAGATGTGTATAAGAGTTCTGTATCTGAAACCGATGTGTCTTTTAATGCCTTGGTGACTACTCTAATATATCCATCTTGCCAATAAATTTTTAGCATCGGTGGTGCGTTATTGTCATTTTCCCCAATTAGGTCACGCTGTTCATTGGTCAATCTACCATGTATTTGCATGACCATGGTGCGGTGATAATCACCATCACCATCCTTCGAAATAGAATCCAATGAAAGTGTTCCTTTCATTCGCCCACCTTCTTTAAAAGTCCAATTGGTAGAATTGCTGCCCGGATTCATTTGTTCCCTTAACTCTGTTCTGGAATATGAAGAATTAGGCGTGGTTGCCCCTGGGTAAGTGTAGAAAACTAGCGCACCATTTATTGAATCATTATACATAAAAGGTTTTAAAACCTCATTATTGGCATAATTTAAAATTTCCGGGGGTTCTACTTCAATCGGCCTTCCGTTTTCAGATACCGGTAAGGTCACTTTCCAATTATTTAAATCTATTTCGGGAAGTGTATAAGATGATTCATCCGCTTCTTCTGGAGTTGTTTGCTCATCAAGTATTTGGTCATCTTCAATTTCTTCAGGAACTTCAGTTGAATTGTTATTTCCTGAACAAGCGCAAACAAATAGGGTTACGGTAATTATCAGAACCAATTTTAAAGTGTATGTCTTGAAAAAATTAAATTGTAAAAGCACTTTGGTTTTGTCCTTAGTTATGTTCAACATTTAGTTCAAAAAGGTTTACCGATGCGAAGGCTCCCTGATCTCTAGTCTGCAAGTAGTTACCTACTTTAAAATAATTTTCGAAAACACCCCAGCGTTTTAGACTCAGGTTTTCGTAAACGAAAAACTCGTTTTTGTTTAATGAAACCACCATTTTGCCATCTGAAACCTTAATTTCTATGGTGAATTTTTTAAAGCCTACTTCTTCTTCAAAATTTCGACCCGAATCATCTTTCCAAGCTTCTTTATGCAGCATTGCATTATCAGCTATTCCTTGATATTTCAGTTCTTTTGTTTTTACCCTAATTTTACCTTTATCCCAATAAATTTTTAAAATTGGAGGTGCATTGTTATCTTTTTGGCCAATCAGTTCTTTTTGTTCATTGGTCAATCTACCATGAATCTGTGCAATGATAACTTTATGGTATTTACCATTCTCAGCACGCGAAACTTTACCCATTGCCATTTTGGCCTTTAAATAACCTCCTTGAGAAAATGTCCAATTAACATTGTTGTTGCCCGGCTCCATTTGCTCGCGTAGTTCTGAACGTGAGTATTTTGTATTCGCCGTTGTTGCGTTCGAAGGGTAGGCGTAAAAAACAAGTGCACCAATAGTTGAATCATTGAACATATAAGGCCTTAACACATCATTATTGGCATAACCCAAAATTTCTGGCGGGGCAACGGTAGTGGCCCTGCCCTTTTCATTACCCTCGGGAATAGTTACACTCCAATTGCTCAAATCTACTTTTGGCAGTTTAACTTTTTTTCTTTTCTTTTTTGTGGTCTTGGACACCTCATCCTTAATCGTAATTTCTTCTTGAGCTACGGCAATGAAAACATTAAAAATCAAAAAAAGAACAAGTAATGACTTTGCTGAGAAAGGGTTCATTTCTAAAAAAGACTTTTTCCGTTTGTTATAATTTGATAGAAGATCACCTGTCAATTAAATTTTTAAATAACCACCTGTTCAACCCAAATAGGAAAACAGGTGGCTTTTAACTAAATAGCTATTGTCAATACCTAATCGTTAGTAATTGCTACATTATCAATAAACACTTCATTACTACTATCCACCGCATTTAAAGCACGTACATATATTACAATTTGATTTGTACTTGCCGTAAAGGAAAAAGTCGAAGTAGTAAATACGCTTTTATCTGTATTGAAGTCATTGGTTATTTCGAAGTAGGCGTCGATGGCTGGATCAGAAGAAGATGCGTTTATACCAAGTTCATCTTCTATCTGTGTATTCAGAATGTATACTTCTGTATTTACACCTGCAGCTTCTGAACGTGTATCAATCGAAAAGTTATAAGTACTGCCTTGCTGCACCTGTACTACTTGATATAACCTACGCGAGGCCTCATTCAATTTTCCACCGCGAGTTCCATTCGCTCCATCAGAAGTTGAAGCTGGCTGCTCACTGCTGTCATTAAAGAAATCGTTTAACCAACTATCTAGCGCCCCGTTATCCCATAATGGGTCATAGGGGCTATCCACTGTGTTTCCGTTGTTATCCACCACCGTACTGTTCGGCGTCATGTCCCAAGCATCAGCGTTGTCACCAGTATTAACAGTAAATTCATCGAACGTTCCATTCAGTACCTGAACAACAAATCCTTCAGCCACTACGATTGTTTCGGTTGCTACTGAAGTATTGCCAGTGATACTAGTAGCAGTGAGTTTCACCTCATAAGTTCCGTCTTCGTCATAGGTATGTGTTGGGTTCATGCCAGTAAATTGAAAACCGTCTCCGAACTCCCACAATAAAGACGCCGCACCTTCTGATGCATCAGTAAATGTATAAGTTCTGTAATCATTTTCGTCTACTTGAGAAGTAAACGCGGCAGTTACCGGAGCTAATATGGTTATGGTTTGTGATAAGTTATTTGATAAACCAGCATCGTTGGTAGCCACTAAAGTTACTGTGTAGGTATCTGCAGTCATGTAAACATGAGTTGGCGATTCTTCCGTTGATGAATTCCCATCTCCAAAATCCCATTCATAACTTGTTGCACCTGTTGAGGCATTCACAAAACTGTATTCAAGAAAGTTAGCCTCGCTTTGAAGCGCTTCAAAACCTACCGATGGCGGAACTGCACCTACAGCACCTACCTCTATGGTGAAATCATCCAATCTACATTCAACTTCACCATTCGTGAAAAATATTGCTACGGAATTGTTCGTTCCGGAATTGAACGATAACTTCTGTTGAATATAAACATCGGGCTCTTCATCATTGGTCACGGTAACAGAGGCAATAGTTCCATTAGCAACATCTTCAGCTGTTTCAAAGGTTCCCCCATTATCCGTTACCCCTAATACAGAAACTATCAGTCTCGGATCACTCGAACCACTCAACATCGTATACCAAAAACTTAAATCGTAATTGGTGTCTGGCTCAACGGTTATTTCTTGATACCCAATTCTATCTCTTGCTGGAACGGGCAACTTTGCACCTTGATCCCCAAAAGTAACTGGACTACCAGTAATTTGGATGACACCGCCGAGGGCATTATTTCTCCACGAGTCCCGACCGTCACCTCCACCTTCAGGTAGCGTATCATCCTCAAAACCAGCCTCATTGATGATAGGTTGAAATGGTCCTTCAACAACAATAACATCTATGGTTACGGAACCGGTCATCCCGTTACCATCAATTGCGGTCAAGGTCACTGGATAAGTACCTTCACCTGCCGCAAATGTGAAGGAAGGATCTTGCTCTTCAGAGGTATTTCCGTTGCCGAAATCCCATGAATATGTCGAAGCCTCAGATGAAAGATTCGTAAAGTTAATTATTCTAAAATCGTCTGAAGAAGATGCATAGGAAAAATTAGCAGCAGGAAAAATCTCATCAATTTTCGAATTTGCTCCAGGCAATTCATCTCTGAAAAGTTCATCTCCAACACAACTCATTACTATGGCCCCAATGAACATTGTTATGGCCATGGGTTTTATCTTTCTAAGAAAGTTTATAATGTATTTCATAGTATCTTATTTTTAATATCCTGGATTTTGCGTTAAAAGCCCATCACTTAAGTTAATTTCCCTAGCAGGTATTGGTAATAATAAATCCCTACCTGAAAAGATATATCCCATCTCATCAGAATGTGCTCCTAGGACAGACTCTGCAACTCCAAAGCGCAGTAAATCAAACCAACGCTGATTTTCAAATGCCAACTCAACCCTTCTTTCATTCAAAAGTTCTTCTTTTGACACACTGGATACACTATTTGGAGCTGTTGCTGGAAATGCCCTGTCCCGCACCATTTGGAAGGACTGCAAGGCCGCAGCATCTGTAGTACTTGTACCTGACCCAATGGATGCCTCTACGTGTAATAAAAGTACATCTGCATAGCGTAAGGCGATGTAATCGTTACCAGCATTTCTAGCATTATCGCCATAAGTTGGCGGTGAAACTGTAACATCTGAACCTTCAGGTAAGAACTTAATAACCTCAATGGAACTTCCCAAATTAATAAATGACTGGGGGCCTCTATCACCTCCAAAGGCAGCAAAGGCGGAAACTAGGTTATCATTCACTATGTTCTGACCATCTTCTCGACCTTGCCGAACAAAAGAGGTAAATTCAGAAGAAAAGCTTTGACTCTCTAAGGTGTTTCCGAATGCGTACTGAATGGCAAATATTATTTCATCATTCAATTCATTGTAAAAAACATCTGAAAAATTTGATTCTAAACTAAAACTACCACTGTTGATGATATCCTCACAAAGCGATTTTGCAGCTGTATAATTTGGTGTAGATTGACTCATATATACCTTGGCAAGAATACCTTGGGCCGCTGCCCTAGAAGCTCTTGCCTTTTGGGTATTGTCCAGTACGTTTACGGCTTCAGTTAAGTCTTCTATTATTTGAGCATAAATTTGATCACTAGATACTCGAGTAAAAAGGGTCTCTTTATCTTCTGGCAACAATACTTCAGTTACTAAAGGAACATCACCGAATAAACGAACCAATTTGAAGTAGGCATATGCCCTAAGAAATTTTATTTCTGCTGTATAACGAGCCTGATTACCTGAATCGGCAATTTCAATAAATCGGAACATGTTGTTTGCCCTAAAGATTACCTCATACATTGATGCGTAATAATCTTCTGATTCAACATTATTGGCATCAACAACATATCTATGAAAATCTGATTTAGATCCTTCAAGGGTTGCATTCCGCGTATTATCAGTTCTATGTTCGGTCAATAAATGTTCGAACTGAACACCTCTATTGAAATCACCAATATTGGTCTCCGTATTTTCATTCACACCCTGTAATGCGTCGTAAATACCTATAATACCTGCTTCAACATCAGCGTCAGTTTGAAAAAAGGACTCTTCAACAACTACAGTATCAGGTAAAGGGTTCAAAAACTCATCTGTATCACACGATATCAACGAGATAGTCAATGTGAGTATTAAATATTTTATGGACTTCATAATGCTTTTCTGTTTAAAAATCTACGTTCAGACCTAAGGTTACCGTTCTAAAAATCGGAGTACCGGCACGTTGAGAACCATAGGCTCTTACGTTGCCGTTGTCATCGTGTTCAGGATTAAAACCATGATAATCACTCGCAGTGATGTAAAAGAGATTCTGCGCAGTCGCATACAAACGAAGATTGGATAAGCCTATATCCGTTAAAATGTTACCACTAAAATTGTATCCAATATTTACATTGCGTAATGAGAAATAGTCCGCACTTGCAATAACCTCACTGGTAAGTACCTTTTCTTGAATAAATGATGGATGTGGAACCAAACCGTCAGCCACAGCCTGTAATTCTCCACCACTCCTAGTTCTATTTCCAAACCAATTGTAGAAATATTGATCACCTATGTTATTCACTTGAGCACCTAAGCTGCCCTGTACCATAAAGGACAGGTCAAAATTTCCTATCTGGAATTCATTGGTAAAACTGTAAATTAAATCTGGGTAAGGATCTCCAAGAATGGTTTTGTCATCTTCTGTTATGATACCATCTCCATTAAGATCTACAACAATGGTATCATCTGCCTGACCATTGATTCTGTTCCATGGGTTGTCGACGTATGCAACCCTGAATTCAGTGTCGTCATATTTTTCAGTATCTACAACGTAGCCCCAGAACGATGATATTGGCTCGCCAACCCGATTTATCCATTGTGAATTTCTACCGTAGGTATCCTCAATAAGTGCATTATTGGAATCACCAAAACTCAACAATTCATTTTGATTGGTCGATGCAATTAATGTTGAGCTCCAACGAAATTTCTCTTTGGAAATATTTCTAGTTCGCAACTCAAATTCCAATCCTCTATTCTGTACTTCTCCCAGATTGACAATACCGGCATTGAACCCAGTTAAATAAGAAACAGGATTTTCGAGTAACAGGTCATTACTATTTCTTTGATAATAATCTATTGAACCGGTTATTCGATTATTTAAAAATCCATAATCGAGCCCAACAGTCAATTCTTCCGAAGCCTCCCAACCCAATGCTGAATTTGCAATATTTAAAGGTGAAGAACCTGAAACCAATGCTCCATCTACTACAGCATTTGTGTTTTGCAATAAAGACAAATACGGCCAGATAGTTTCTTCAAGAGTATCCAAATTAAAATTCTCGGCACCTGTTAGACCATAGCTAGCTCTTAACTTAAAATTACTGATTACCTCACTTGAAAGTAGAAAATCCTCTTTGGCCACATTCCATCCAACAGATACAGCTGGGAAATTACCCCATTTGGTATCATTACCGAATACGGAACTTCCATCTCTACGGAACGAGGCGTTCAATAAATATTTGTCTTTGTAAGCATAATTTACTCTAGCGAAAAGACCAATTTTCTTGCGCTCACCATTAGATTGAAAGGACGTTAAGTTATCTGGATTACCGCCATTGATATTTCGCAAACGATCATCTGTAAAACCATTGATTTCGGTCTCTGTCAATTCAGTGGTACGCTGTTGAACCGTTAACCCTCCTAAAAGATTTAGACTGTGGTCGCCATAATTTTTATTGTAGTTAAGGGTATTATCATTTATTATACGTTTTCTAAAGCGTTCTTGTAAATAAAAGTTGGAGCGGCTAGCACCTGAAGCATGATAATTAACCCCATCATATCTGTCTCTTCTGCGCTGCTCTAAAGTGATACCAACGGAACTTTTAAAAGTCAAACCATCCATTAGTTTGTAACTCAAATAGCTTGATCCAAAAAGTTTTGTATTGTATTCGTAATGTTGCCTTTCAACATACTGTTGATAGGGGTTTGAATCACCTGATGTTCTTGGGCGCTCGTTGCTTCCATCCTCATCATAATCTCTATTTTCTAGGTGATTTTCCCAGAAATAGTCACCAACACCTACATCGGGATATACATCTCGGTTGATAAATTGCAGTGTTTCCTCGGTATGATAAATCGGCAACCATGGGGATTGACGAGTTGGATTATGGATTGACGTAGGTAGTCTTCGCTGTTCAGTATAAGAAGGAGTGGCTCTAATACCAAATTTCAGGCGTTTACCAACTTTGGTATCAAATTTTAAATTTCCGGTCCACAATTTATAATCGTCAGTAATAATAACACCTTCGTCACTTAAAGATCGTAATGAAGCGCTAAAGGTTGAATTTTCATTTCCGCCTCGGGCGGAAAGAGAGTGGCTAGTTATGAAACCTCCGTCAAAGAAAACGTCTTGCCAATCTCTATTAATACCTGTGGTTTTTACTAAATCCAAGGCGTAGAGTGTTTCACCAGAAAGGGTGCCAGTAGCTTGTTGTTCTAGGGCAGCCCACTCGTTCAAATCTTTCTTGTAGTCTTCACTGCCATGGGCTTGTTTGTATCCTGTAAAAGTTTGATAACTAAATTGAGTCTTACCAGACCTTCCACTTTTTGTTGTAACAAGAATAACCCCATTTGCTCCCTCACTTCCATATATAGAAGCGGATGCTGCATCCTTCAACACTTCAAAAGATTCAACATCGTTCATGTCTATATTCGCCAAAAATTCTGAACTAACAACAATACCATCGACAACTAAAGCAGGGCCAGTATCGGCATTAATTGAACCGACACCCCTAATCGTAATAGTAGGAGCTCCTCCGGCTTCGGCGTTTGTAGCTTGAATATTTACCCCAGAAACCTGGCCAATTAAAGCGTCATCGACCCTAGCCACAGCAATTTGATCAAGGTTCTCATTTACAACTTTCGAGATTGACCCAGTTACCGTAGATTTTCTTTGAGTACCATAACCAATTACAACCACCTCGTCTAATTGGCTCCGGTCTTCTTGCAGCGTAATATTTATGACACTTTTGTCAATTATAGGTACACTCTGTGTTGCAAATCCGATATAGGAAAATTGTAAGACAGCATTTGAAGCCGCAGTAATGCTGTAATTACCATCAAAATCAGTTTGAGTTCCGTTAGTGGTGCCTACAACCAATACATTAGCCCCTGCAATGGGCACACCACTAGCATCGGTCACAGTACCTGTAACCGTAATGTTTTGTGCAAATAGTTGTATGTTGACCAGCAACACAACAACCAGAATAAGTTTAGTTCTTAAATTCATTTGTTTTCAGTTAATTTCTAATAGTTCTATTTTCTACCGTGGAAATAGTTCTGTTTTATTAGGAACAATTCTTCGTTTTAAAGAGCAACCCAAATGAATTTTGTAATTTCGTAAAGTACATGGGCTTTCTCATGTGCAGATTCACAATTACTTCCCTCCGAAAGAAGTAATCATCGAAAAGGATAGGCGTGCACCTATCCTTTTTTTATTTTTTCAATTTGTCATTTTCTCACTTTTATGATTAACCATTTTGGTAATCCAAACTGGTAAACCAATTTGGTTGACCAAATATATGTTATCTAATTGTTAATGAAAAACGATTTTTTGATTTAAATGTTAAAATATTAGGAATTTATCATTCTGTTTAACAGAAAATCGTGAATTCTTAACAGTATTCGCTTTAAATACTTTGTTCATTTACAATTTTGATTATGTATTGTAATAATTTGTCACTTTTTCTCTCCAAAATATGAAACCCCATCGCCGCTGAGAAAATCCTCCCTTACGGGGCTAAAAGTGTCTATTAGCATGCCTTCTTCCAAACACACTGCGCTGTGCAATAAATTAGGTTCTATATAAACTCCATCACCGGCCTCAACGATCTTCTTTTCCCCAGCAATTTCAAATTCAAATTTACCGGAAACACAATAGGTCGCCTGTGTATGAAAATGTTGGTGAGGAGCACCTAAAGCTCCTTTTTCAAATTTTACCTTGACCATCATTATTTGATTGTCGTAGCCTAAAAATTTTCTTGATACTCCACCACCAAGCTCTTCCCATTCTATTTCTTTGGTCGTAATATATTTATCGCTAAATCTCTTCATAAGTTTTCTTCAATTATGTAACCGTGTATTTTCTAATCTGTCTCAAGATTTATGGAACAGTTGCTAGTCTACCGGCTCACCAGGACCTACGGTAGCTTCTCTAAACCAAACTTCAGCATAGCAGCCATTTTCATACTGTTTTGTAATGTCACCGCCATAGGTCTCAGCACCTGCACACCAGACCTTATTCGTTTCAGGACTTTTACCATTTGTTTGATTGTAGGCTCCTTGTTTAAAATATCCGAGCTCTCCACTATAAGCGGAAGGTCGCTCTGTACCATCTTGTCCAATCGAAACAAAAAGTTGTTGCACCTGAGCTGGTATATCTGATTTATTCACATATTCAGACTGGATCAGGTTCTTTGTAAATGTCTTTGTATCATGACCTTTACTTTTAAAAGTCAAATACATTATACCTTTATAAACATTTACTTCATAACTGAACTCTTCGCCCAGTTCAATTCCGTCCTCAGGTTCTGGAGGAAAATCTTCTTTGCTTTGCCCAATGACCGACATATCATGTCCCCACACTGCTGTAGAAAAATCCCATCGGCCTGAGTTGTCATCACCAGCGGTATTGATTTCATAATTCCAAAATACCGATCCTTTTTTGTGTCCCGGGAACTTTTTATAAAATATCTTCAAGGGTTCGTTTTCATGGCCTTCCCCACTGTGAATCTGTCCGACAACTACCGAATATGAGGCCGCTACACTGGCATCTCCTGAAACTGATACTTGCATCACTTTGCAAGTACCTGAAAGTTTACCTCCTTCTTCGGGAATCCATTCCCTTTTTTCATGCAGTTCGGTTCTGGTATTGCTCGAGTTTGGCGAGGTAACACCTGAATTTGGGGTTTTATAGACCACCCATCTTCGTGTACCATCAATTACGGTATAGAAAAAGTTCTTGTCCTCAAATTGGGTAAGGTCATCTTCTCTAGTGCCATCTCCCATTAATATTTTGAACTTATCCATAAATGGTATAACCTCATGGGGAACAACCGTTTTTTGACTGAGACCGTCGTTCGCTTCGAAGTAACCGGCATTTGAATAGGCCTCATCAGAAATTTCGATACTTGCCGATTTAAACCAAACCTCGGCATAGTTGCCGGTCTCGTATTGTTTTTTCAAGTCTCCACCAAAGGTCTCCGCTCCTGAACACCAAACTTGATTTACCTTAGGGTCTTTACCATTGGTCTGATTGTAACAGCCCAGTTTAAAGAATAACCCCTCGTCAGCATAGGCATTTTCACGTTCCAAACCATCTTGGCCAATAGGAACAAAAAGCATTTTTACCTGCTCCGGAATATTTTCTGTTGTGGCATATTCAGAAGTAATAAGGTTTTTGGTAAAAGTTTTTGTTTCGTTGCCCTCACTTTCAAAAGTCAAGTGCATCAATCCATCTTCGATGAGCACCGTATAACCGAACTCCTCACCTAAAGCGATACCGTCTTTAGGCTCTGGTGGCATTGCACCTTCATTGGTGGCAACGACGGAAAAGTCATAACCCCAAATAGGGTAAGAGTAATCCCATCGTTTTGAATTATCGTCGCCAGCGGTATTGATTTCATAATTCCAAAAAACCGATCCCTTCTCATGACCCGGAAATTTCTTGTAAAATATTTTTAGTGGCTCATTTTCATGACCATCAGCACTATGAATCTGTCCGACAACAACCGAATAAGTTGAGGCAACGCTTGGGTCTCCTGTGGTTGAAACATTCATCACCTTGAGCTTTGCACTCATTTTAGCATTTGTCATCGGTGACCACTTTTTTAATTGGGCCAATTCGGTTCTTGTGTTATTGGAAGTACCGTGGGTGTTGCCTGCATTAGGAGACTTGAATACGACCCATTCACTAGTATTGTCTTTTGCGGTGTAAAAGAAGTCTTCATCTTCAAAATTCACTGCCTGCCCCACGTTTGAACCGTCACCTAAAATTAAGTTCCAATGTTGAAATATAGGCAAGACCTCTTGCGCCTTCGGAAGTGTTGCGGTTTGGGTGATGTCTTTGCTTTGATTTTTACATGCTGCAACCAATAAAAGGCTAGAAAATAATGAAAAGAGTATTTTGTTCATTTAAATTGGTTTACCAGTTTGGTTAACCAAATATATGTATATTTGAATACTTGACAAATTTTTAACAAATAAATTCTGAAATAGTAATCTTTGGCAGCTTAAATCGGATGGAAAAAATCAATTTCACAATACAGCAACTTAAAGGTGTAAGTACAGCTACAATTGCAACCTGTCTTTTTAAAAAAGGATTAAGAAACCAATTTATACAAGGTGTACAACCATTACGAAAGAAGCAATTGACCATGGTCGGGCAGGCATATACCTTGAGATATATACCGGCACGTGAAGATCTGAATACCATAGAAGTCTTTAAAGACCCGAAACATTTACAACGTGTCGCGGTGGAAGAATGCCCTGAAAATTATGTATTGGTCATTGATAGCCGTAAAGATGCGAGAGCAGCTTCTGCCGGTTCAATTCTGGCCACAAGACTAATGAAACGTGGTGTGGCCGGAATGGTCACCGATGGTGGTTTTCGTGATTCGGCTGAAATCGCTGAACTTGATTTTCCGTCGTTTCATCAAAAACCTTCGGCGCCAACAAACTTGACCCTCCACCAAGCTATTGCAGTAAATGAACCAATTGCTTGTGGGGATGTTGCCGTTTTTCCTGGCGATGTTATTGTTGGTGATGATGATGGGGTAATGGTCATTCCTCAGCACATGGCAGAAGAGGTCGCTAATGAATGTAAACAAATGACACTTTTTGAAGAATTTGTATTGGAAAAAGTGAACGGTGGTAGCTCAATAAAAGGCCTGTATCCGCCAACCAATCCGGCTGTTCTTGATGAATTTCAAGAATGGCAAAGACCCCAAAACTAAGTCAGTAATCTTTTTTAGAATGATTAAGTTTGGTCAAACACTACTATCTTCAACAGATTAACCACAAATAAATGACCAATAAGAAAACTGACGATTTTTCTCAAATTAAAAATCTTCAAGAAGAACAGCTCCCCGTTGCAAAACACAAACTTCATGACTGGACACATTTTGCAGGTTTGTACGCTGCAGAACATGTAGCAGCAACTGAATTTGTAATTGGAGCAACATTTGTGGCCTTGGGTGCAAAAACCATGGACATTATAATAGGTTTGCTCATTGGTAATGTTCTGGCCATACTTAGTTGGACCTTGATTACAACTCCCATTGCTGTTGAAACGAGATTAAGTCTTTATACCTATCTCAAAAAAATTGCAGGTGCCAACATGTCAAAACTTTATGATTGGGCAAATGTTCTGATTTTTACAGTCATTTCAGCTGCCATGGTAACGGTGTCTGCGACGGCGGTAAGATTTGCCTTTAATATTCCCGCCCAACTTGATTGGTATCCAACAAATTTTTGGTTCGTACTTATTGTTATACTTGTTGGCTTATTTGTGGTTTTTGTGGCTATTTATGGTTTTAAAGCTGTTTCCGATTTTTCTGGAATCTGTGCACCTTGGCTCTTTGTCATGTTTTTAAGTGGAGCCTTGGTATTATTACCTGCCTTGTCTCTTGAGGTGGTGGGTAAAGTTCTTCCTCAAAGCTGGTCTGAATTTGTCCATATTGGAAGCCAATCGATTTGGACTGGAGTCAACAGTAATGGTGAGCCAGGTATAGGATTACTGGAAGTTATTGGTTTTGCTTGGGCCGCTAACACGATAACCCATTTTGGATTAATTGACATGGCCCTTTTGCGCTATGCCAAGAAAAAGACCTATGGTTTGGCAACCAGCACCGGTATGCTCTTTGGGCATTATATCGCCTGGATTGCCGCAGGAATAATGGGTGCCGGTGCGGCCGTAATTCTAGGAAAAACAATTGTTGAACTTGATCCAGGTGATGTCGCCTATTACGCTTTGGGCTGGTCTGGTTTTGTCATTGTTATCGTGGCGGGTTGGACGACTGCTATCACTAATCTATACCGAGCAGGGTTGGCGGCGCAAGCCATATTTTCAAAATATTCACGTCGAAATACAACCTTGGTAGTAGGTTTGGCCATGGTGCTAATTGCATGCTTTCCTTTTGTGTTTTCGCAGATTTTACCCCTATTGACCTATGCGGGCCTATTGGTTGCTCCAGTGGGCGCCATAGTTTTTGCAGAACACCAAATATTTCCCAGAATAGGCTATACTCGTTATTGGTCCAAATATCAAGATTATGTTCATAGCCTGCCTGCCATTGCTTCTTGGATATTGGGACTATTATTTGGATTTGGCCTGAATGCCTTGAATGTAATGTCCTTTTACTATCTATTCATACCTACTTGGATATTCACCATTATAGTCTACACGGTTTTAGCAGGAAAGTATGGTGCTAAAAAGACGTATCCGGAGGCGGAAGCCAAAGAAAACGAATTTAATGTTGCTGTTACAGCGTTTCAAGAGGAACAGGCCAAGTTAGAACCACAATTACAAAAGGATACTTCTATTTTCTCAAAACTCTTGAAATTGGTTTCTTATGTAGCACTTGGCATCACCTTGCTTTTAGCTATCAATGTGCTTATGGGAAGCGTTGATAAAGAGACCTACAACACCAATCGAGATACATTCTATTTTTACGGTTTTATAGGTACTATAACTTATTTTATAACTGCCTATTGGGTCATGCAAAGGGGGAAAAAGACCATATGATTTTAAACGAAAAAAATTTAAGTGCAATAGGTGCTTCGCTTCCTATTCCGAAATATAAAAGGTCAACCCTTAAAACAGGTATTGTTCATATCGGTGTAGGTGGCTTTCACCGTTCTCACCAAGCTTTTTACCTTCATCGACTAATACAAGAAAATACGGAGTCTGACTGGGGTATTTGCGGAGTTGGCCTTAGAGAGGCAGACCGAAATATGTTCAATGTATTAAATCGTCAAGATGGTCTATACACGCTGATTACTCAGCATCCCAATGGAACAACTGAAAATGAAATAATAGGCTCCATTTCGGAATACCTATTGGCTGTGGACACGCCTCAAGAAGTGATTGAAAAAATGGCCCACCCAAACACAAAAATAGTGTCCTTGACCATTACCGAAGGAGGCTATAATTTTAATGCCACAACGGGTGAATTTAATTTCGAAAACCCTGATGTGAGGCATGAATTGGCACATCCTGAAGAACCCAAAACCGTATACGGCTATTTAACTTCAGCCTTACGAAAAAGACGCTCCAACTCATTACCGCCTTTCACAATAATGTCTTGCGACAACATTCAGCATAACGGTACCATAGCAAGAAAAATGCTATTGGCTTTTGCCAAAAAACAAGATTCAGAGCTCGCCGATTGGATTGAAAAGGAAGTTGCCTTCCCAAATTCCATGGTGGATAGAATAACCCCGGTTACAACCCAAGAAGTCATCTCAGATTTAAAGGATGTACATAATTTGGAAGATCAATGGCCAGTGGTTTGCGAACCTTTTATACAATGGGTTGTAGAGGATAATTTTTCTAATGGAAGGCCTCCCCTTGAAAAAGTAGGGGTCCAATTCGTAAGTGATGTTACCCCTTATGAAAAGATGAAAATTCGACTTCTGAATGCAGGACATTCAGTCTTGGGAATTCCTGGGGCAATTCATGGTCATCTAACTATTAATGATTGTATTAATGATAAAGTCTTTGCGGTATTTATGCGTCATTTCATGGATGAGGAAGTTACTCCGATTCTTGGCGAAATTGAAGGAATCGATATTGAAAAGTACAAAGACACCTTAACAGAGCGATTTTCAAATCCGAATATAAAAGATGGTGTGAGTCGTATATGTTCTGAAAGTTCAGCCAAATTGCCAAAATTTTTGATTCCTACTATAGAAGAAAACCTAAAAACTCGTGGGCAAATAAAATGTGCAACTTTCATTTTAGCCGCCTGGTGCTATTATAGTGATATGGGTAAGAATGAAAATGGTTTATCATTAGAGATTATTGATTCGCAAAAAGAACAGTTACAAAAAGCCGCCAATCGCACCGAAGCAAACTGGACTGCCTTTTTAAATCTACAAGATATTTTTGGAAAACTTACTGACAGTCAACGCTTTGTTTCTGAATACACTACTGCAGTTCAATTGATTTACAAAAGGAAGAACATTAGGGCCTTAATGAAGGAATT
Organism: Croceivirga thetidis; assembly: GCF_012272815.1. Lineage (GTDB taxonomy): Bacteria > Bacteroidota > Bacteroidia > Flavobacteriales > Flavobacteriaceae > Croceivirga > Croceivirga thetidis. The sequence goes on along the minus strand of NZ_JAAWWL010000001.1, from coordinate 1,611,337 downwards.
ACTTGGTTCTTCTTTCTAATTTGTATTTTTCATGAGTTTTCAAGTTTTACATGAAACGAGCATTGAAATACATCCTGCCAAGTTTACTAGTGTTGTTCCTTAATTCGGCTTGCAATACCACAACAATATTATTCCAAGAAAACTCCGACGATTGGGAAATTTTTGGAGCTGCTGATTGGCGATTTTCCAATGGTAATTTGATTGGGGCTATTGAAGAAGGGGCTGGTTTTGTAATGACCAAAGATTCGTACAAAGACTTTGCTTTGGAATTGGAGTTTTATCCTGATAGTACAATTAATTCTGGGGTGTTCATTCGGTGTATGAAAAAAGAGTTAAGCGCCAGTAATTGCCATGAACTAAATATCTGGGACCTACATCCCAACCAAGATTACCGCACAGGGGCAATTGTATCGAAAGGAATACCAAAAGCCCATGTCGAAACATTGAACAAATGGAATTCATATAAAATATTGGCTATGGAAAATCGAATTCAAGTTTGGGTGAACACCATCAAAACTGCTGATTCCACTTTTTTACATCCACCGGAAGGTTATATTGCATTACAGGCCATGGGAAATGGCAAAATCAAGTTCCGGAATATTATGCTAAAATCAGGTGAGCACTAAAATTATGTACTTTGTCATCTACACTTTTTAACATGCAAAAACTCGGTAAACTAGCCTCTATTTCCAGTCTAATTTTTGGACTTGGAGCGCTACTGTTTTGGATTCTTGGGAACATTGAACTTCTTGCGCCTTCGGTTATATTATTTTTGATTTCACTGGCCCTGGTGTTTAGTTCCTCCAAGCACTTACAAGGCTTCTCCTTTACAATATTCATTTTCGCCGCTGTCACGGCTTCTTTATTTTATCCTCAGTTTTTTCTTGAAATAGGTTCCTTTAAATTGAATCGATTGATTGTTCCCCTGCTGATAGTCATTATGTTCGGGATGGGGACCTCAATTGGAATTAAGGATTTTGTTGGCGTGGTCAAGATGCCAAAGGGGGTTTTGGTTGGGCTTTTGGCCCAATTTACCGTCATGCCATTTATTGGTTTTGGTTTGGCCAAGCTATCAGGACTGCCACCAGAAATTGCTGCGGGTATCATACTTGTCGGCTGCTCACCGGGTGGATTGGCCTCTAATGTAATGGCCTACATCTCTGGGGCTAATTTGGCTCTTTCGTTGACCTTGACCGCAGTATCGACCTTGCTGTCACCGCTATTGACTCCCTTTTTTATGCAGTTATTGGCCAACGAATTGGTACCCATAGACTTTTTGGCCATGTTTTGGAGTATCATCAAAATTGTAATTCTACCTATTCTGGCAGGGCTTCTATTCAATCATTTCTTTCATGGAAAATTCAAATGGTTGGACAAGGCAATGCCCAAGGTTTCAATGGCGGGCATCGCGATAATCATAACAATAATCACAGCGTCTGGTAGGGATTCATTGCTTTCTATTGGTCTTATTTTAATTGTGGTAGTAATCGCGCACAATCTTTCCGGCTACCTTTTAGGCTATTACGGAGGAAGACTTGTTGGGTTGGATGAAAAATCATCAAGAACCATCGCTTTTGAAGTAGGCATGCAAAATGCCGGTCTTGCATCGGGCATTGCGCTAGAGATGGGTAGATTGGCAACTATGGGCTTGGCCCCAGCGGTATTCGGACCTTTGATGAATATCACCGGTTCATCCCTTGCCACTATTTGGAAAGGAAAAGAGCCTGAAGAGTGATTTTTAATTGGACATCAATTCAAAAAAGGCGTTGGCGTCGGTCAAATTTGATAAACCCAATACATAACAGACCTCACCAAAATCGGAAAAATCAAGTCCGCCGCTTTTAACCGATTTATTCAAATAGCGACCTTCAACTCCGTTGTACCTATTCCCTAAATCAATAGCCAATTTCCATATGGCCTTTAAATCTGCATTTTTTTTCAAATAAGTTTCCCAATCAACAACTACATCTGACCGAAAGCCTGGGGTTCCATTCCCTGTGGCATTGCAATCAGGTATTTTATGATAGTTCGCTGTGGTACTTACATAATCCAACAAAACAGGATGCGTCACTTTTTCATTCCAATCGCTATGCTGAACCACATGAATCCTATTTTTTGTAGCCAAATCTGGTTGGGTTTCAAGTAACTGTTTTACCCAAAGTGCTGTAAAATCAGATTGACCTCCTTCAGCAACCCAAATAGAGCCACCATTTTTCAAGGTCGATTTTACCTTTTCCAAAACTGATTTTAGTGCCACTTCCCTTTTAGTATCCGCATCGGACCAATTGTCTTGAAACGCCAATGTCATTAAATCGTTTGGAGGAACATACAATCCATCTTGAAACCCATAAGTTCCGACCACGGCATGGAATTTTAAATCAGCATATTTTGGATGGGCAAGCAGAGTGGCCAAGGCTGCAGCACTATGTAAATCATCAATATCAGTCTTACAGTCATACTGGGCCAATAGTAAATCCTTGTCCAGATTAAAAGTTGTTTCTTGACCCTTACAAAATGAAGTCATGCAAAATGCAAACAACATTAGAACAAGTAATTTTCTTCTGCTATTTAATTTGGTAAAACCCATTGCGACCATTTATTGTTTTTTGCCCTTTAGCGGGGAATCAATACTGTTTTGTAAATGTATATCAATGTAATGCTGATTTAACTCATCAGAATCACCGTATTGCTTACGTAGTTCCTCAAGCTTCACTTTTAGTTCTTCCACCACTTCAGCATACTCAGGATTATCATATTCATTGTTCATTTCATTAGGATCTTTCATTCGATCATACAGTTCCCATTCATCAACATCGTAATAAAAATGAGCGAGTTTATATTTTTTGGTAACAATACCATAATGCCTTTTTACTTGATGCACTGCGGGATATTCGTAGTAGTGATAATAGGCAGCGTCCCTTTCCCATTCTGATTCATTTGAGGTTAACAAGGGCATAAAACTTTCCCCTTGCATGTCATCTGGCGCTTCTATCTGTGCAGCTTCTAAAAAGGTCTGGGCAAAATCAAGGTTTTGTACCATTTCATCATTGGTGATACCCGGTTTAATCTCATTTGGCCATCGAATCAATAAAGGGGTTTTGAACGATTCGTTGTAAATAAAGCGTTTATCAAACCAACCATGTTCCCCTAAATAAAACCCTTGGTCAGAAGTATAGACGACCAGGGTATTCTCTTCCAAATCGTTCGTTTCTAAATACGATAGTACCCGACCAACGTTATCATCGACTGAAGAAATACACGCGAGGTAATCTTGCATGTAACGCTGGTACTTCCAACGCATCTTTTCGTCGTCCGTCATATTGGGCCAATTGGCCTTGAAATCAGCATTTATTTTGTCAAGTACGTTATCATAGGCCTTTTTCTGCGCTTCATTTGCACGATCTGAAAATGGACCTTTAAAACCATTCGGATATTCAGGTACAAACGGTTGTGGATTCATCTGTTCAACAAGTTCCGGTCTAATCTTACTGTCATGACTATACATCATATCAGCGAGCAAGTTCATCTCAGCAGTTTTAGCTGCAGTACCCCTATTGCTGTAGTCATCAAATAAGGTCTCCGGTTCTGGAAAAGTCTTGGTTTGATATTCTTCAAACTTCTCAACAGTAGGCCACCATGGTCTATGCGGTGCTTTGTGCAAATACATCAATAGAAACGGCTTTGCAGTATCTCGTTTTTTCTCCAACCAATTTAAGGTCAGATCGGTTATGATATCAGTGACATATCCTTGAATACGGGTAGTATCACCGGATGTTGTTATAAAATCAGGGTTGATATAATTACCCTGACCAGGTAATATCATAAATTCATCAACACCCTTCGGGTTATTTCCAAAATGCAGTTTTCCAAACATGGCCGTTTGATAACCGGCTTTTTGAAATAACTCTGGAAAGGTAACCTGGGTAGTATCAAAAGGTCTTCTGTTATCAGTTTTGCCATTGATGTGGGTATGCTTACCTGTCAAAATTGTGGCCCTTGAGGGGGCGCATATGGAATTTGTTACTGAAGCGTTGGTGAAAATGATTCCTTCTCGTCCAATCCTATCAATATTTGGTGTTTGGATAAGTGCGTCATTATATGCGCTAATGGCCTGATATGCATGATCATCAGACATAATGAATAAAATATTTGGACGCTTTTTCTCGACTTTTTGGTCTGAAGCATTTTCGGCACAACCGAAAATCAATAGCACCGCAAAAAGTCCGAAGATTGACCTTTTCATTTTTAGTTCGGTTTTGGTTGTTTAAGTTAGGAATTCTACTTGGTATCCCTAACCGTTCTAAACCCTAAATGTTCATAACTCGAATCTGAAGTAGTTTCCATCTGCGAATCGATGGCATAATTGGCACAGTAGTTCTTTGAACAAAGGTAGGATCCTCCTTTCATTACGAACTGCACCAAATTGGGTTCTTTCATAGCGCGTGTGGCAGTCCATTCCCAGACATTTCCGGCCATGTCATATAGTCCAAAATCATTCGGCGGATAACCCCCTACCGGAGCAGTTTTTTCATAACCGTCTTGAACATTATTCTCTGATGGAAAAGAACCCGTCCACGTATTCGCATTCGAAATGCGGTCATCTTCGTCAATACCCCACACATATTTTGTGGTAGATCCACCTTTAGCTGCAAATTGCCACTCCTCTTTGGTTGGTAATCGGTTTCCTTTCCATTTACAATAGGCAAGCGCATCTTCATGGGCAATATGTACAACAGGATGATTGTCTTTTCCTTCAATTGAAGAACCTGGGCCATAGGGTTGCCTCCAGTTAGCCCCTATTTTCCATTGCCACCATTGGGTATAATGATGTAAACTGTTTTTTGGTAATTGTTCCAAATCATTTCTAATGACCAAAGAACCAGGCTGCAATAATGAATCGGGTAGTTTGGGTGTTCCGGTAGGAAGCTGTTTTGATAATTCCTCCCAATCAATATGCCTTTCTGCTATGGTGATGTAATCCGTACTTTCAACAAATGCCTTGAATTCCGCATTGGTAACTTCAGTTGAATCCATAAAAAACCCATTTTGTCCCCTGGGAACAAACACCATACCCAGGGGTATAGCAGACTCACTAATTGTAATGGTTTCAACCGAAGTGAAATTAGGTTTTGAATTTGCTGCCTCAACAGATTTTTTACTCCTTGTTTGACATCCAAAAAAAACGAGTAATACCAATATGGATATAAGCTTCTTCAAATTTCGTATTTGAAATCACAAGATAGTGGACAATTCATCGAGACCTACGACCCATAACGAAAAAACCCATCTAATTTGATGGGTTTTTCAGGGTAGAATTTTACTAAGCTAGATTCACAAGTCTATTGTTGATGATTTCGTTTGCTTCACTCATAATTGAATCTATCAGTTCTTGACAAGTGGGAATATCATTAATTAGACCGGCCACCATTCCGCAGCTCCACGCACCTTCATCCATGATTCCATTTTTCATGATGTCGGCATATTTACTGACTACAAAAGGGGCTACATCTTCAAAAGTTATCGCATCACCTTTTTCTTTTTCAACAGCAACCAATTCTTCAACGGCCTTGTTGTTCAAAACCCGTTCCGTATTTCGCAGGCCACGCATTACCAAACGTGTATCGAGCTCGGTAGCTTTGACGATTTCATCCTTTACATTCTGATGAACAGGAGCATCTTTTGTAGCCACAAATCGCGTTCCCATATTTATACCATCGGCACCTAGCGCTAAAGAAGCGACCAATTGAGCGCCAGTGGCAATTCCACCAGAAGCTACGAAGGGAATATCCAGCTCTTCAGCAGCACGTGACAATAAAATAAAATTGGGTATATCATCTTCTCCGGGGTGGCCCCCACATTCAAAACCGTCAACACTCACGGCATCGCAACCCAAGCTCTGTGCTTTAAGCGCATGTCTAACGCTGGTACATTTATGTATTACTTTAACTCCATATTGTTTAAAGGCTGCCATAAATGGCTCTGGGCTTCTACCTGCAGTTTCAACAATGCGTACACCCCCTTCGATGATAGCCTTAACATAACCCGGATAGTCGGGCGTATTCACCATTGGCAGAATGGTCAAATTCACTGCAAAAGGCTTGTCTGTAAGGGTACGACATTTTGCAATCTCATTGGCTAAATCTTCGGGAGTTTTTTGGGTCAACCCCGTTATCGTTCCTAAACCGCCAGCATTTGAAACTGCAGCTGCTAATTCGGCAAAGCCTACGTAATGCATACCCCCTTGCATGATTGGATGCTCAATTCCGAATAACTCGGTTATCCTTGTCTTCATAATTTTCTTGATTAATAAATTCTAACCTTGGCCATGACATCACAAAATAAAATTTGTTCTCGCATGACACCATTAGAATTTGTGGAAATTTTATTAAGTTTTTTGGAAGGTAATCGGACGAAGTTGCATTTGAGTTGCACTATTAGGTAAGATTGAAAAAGAGAATGAACAAGTTTAAATATACCCGAATGCAATAATTCAACTTACTGTCCTAATTCACCAACTTCAAAACCCATTAATTCTTGATTGGAAAATTGTGCGTTTACTTCAATCGGATTACAACACACTTCACAATCCTCAACATAAATCTGGCTGGATACCGAAGTATCTAAAAGCATGGAAATTTCTTCCCAACAATAAGGACATTGAAAAAAGTGCTCTAGCATTTTTTAGAACGGCACATTTAGTAATTGACCTACCTGCTGTAAATATTGAAGTTCGGCCAACTTCGCGGTATACTTGGCCTGATTTTTACTAGTCTCGGCATTTAAAAGATTTATCTGTGCCTGGCGCAATTCAACAGAGGTAATTTGACCCAATTTGTATCGTTCGTTTGAACGTTCAAAATTGTCCGAAGCTGTAATAACATTTTGTTCTTGCAACCGGTAGACCCTAAGGCTATTTTCATAGTTTCCCCTTGCATTTGAGATGTCTCGGCGTACTTGCTGCAAGAGTTGTTGTTGCGCCAGGTCTTGACTATCCAACAAAATTTTTGCATTCTTGACTTGGGTAATTCCACGACCACCATCAAAAATATTCCAAGTAAGTGTCGCTCCAAGACCAAAATTTCGGGTATTGTTCACGTTAACACCAGGAAAGAATGCCCCTGGGGCATTTTGATTTAAATTCCAGCCATAAAACCCACTTAAACCCACTGTTGGCAGAAATACTGATTTTGCTGATTTTAGGGTGTAATCATTAATTGACATATTGGTCTTCGCCTGAAGCAGGCTAACATTATTTTCTTCAGCATCTTTAAAGAAGGTGTCCAAGTCAATTGGGTCTATGAATACAACAGTAGTATCAACCTTAAAGGTTGATTCTAAATCGGTATTCATCACCACATTTAAATCGCGTAGGGTATTTTTTATCAATTGGCGTTCGGTCATCAAACTTATACTGTCGTTTACCAGATCTACCTCTGCATTCAAAACATCTAACTTGTTGTTCTGCCCGTATTCAAAAGCGTATTCAGCGCGATCAAGTCTTTCTTGGGTATTGGCATAGGTTTCTGCCAAAACATCAATATTTTCAGAAATTCGAGCTACTTCGTAGTAAATTGAAAATAATTGCACTATTGAAGTCTCTACTGTTTCACGTGCCTGTAGCTCACTTAAATTGTATTCTTCTTTTAGGCGTTTCAAATCAAAAATTCTACCTAAGCCATCAAATAGTAAATAATCTACCGTTACACGGGCATTGTAACGTTGTGCTTCTGCTTTGTAGAGGTTGGTATCAGGTCTTGGAACCGGGTTTCCAGCATCATCAAGCAATACTTCACCTGTTTCTTGGTCAAAAAGAAATTGCCCAGGAAACTCAAATGTAGAATCATCCCTTTGGTAATTAGCACCAGCAGAACCGGTAATGGAAGGTAAGAAGTTTGAATTCAACAAACTCTTGTTGTTTTCAGCAATTGCAACATTATTCTGAGCAATCTTAACGCCGAAATTATTCTGTAGAACCTTATCTATTGCCTCTTGCTTAGATAGCAGATTATCTTGGGCTATAAGGTTTTGAATAAATATTAGGGAAACGAATAGGAATAATACTCTCATACGAGATTGTCTTCTAAATTCTCAGATTCTATTTGAACTTCTTGGCCGTTGGAATGGCCGTTTAAATTTTTTGATTCCATGTGGCCACCCATGAATTCTTCTTCATGTAACTCTTTTATGGCCCGTTCAACTTCTTCTTTGGTCGTTGGGTCTCCTGTGCCAAGCCACTTAAAGAATACCTTGGCCTTATTACTAAACGAAAGGAACAATGGTAACATTAAAAGTGTCAATATGGTGGCAAATCCTATACCATAAGCAATTGAAATAGCCATCGGTTTTAAAAATTGTGCTTGTCGGCTCTTTTCCAATAGTAGAGGCGCCAATCCGGCAATGGTGGTTACCGAAGTCAAGAATATGGCCCTAAACCTAGAGCGACCTGCTTCATACAAGGCATTATCAAAACTCATACCCTCTCTAAGGTTACTGTTGAATTTTCCGATTAAGACTAGGCCATCATTCACCATGATTCCAATAAGTGCAATGATGCCAAGCATCGAAAGAATGTTTATTGGGAAACCATGAATCCAATGCCCCCAAGAAACGGCCGTTAAGCTAAATGGAACCAAAAGCAGTAACATTAAAGGTTGGCTAAAGCTCCTGAAGGTAAATGCTATGGTAACATAAATCAAAAACAGCACGGTCAATCCAACAAAATTCAAAGAGTTCATCAATTTCAATCGTTCCCTATTCTGACCTTCATATGATGCCGTAATGGTTGGATATTTTGATTGGATTTCAGGCATGATATCTTCCCTAATCCAAGTCATGATATCTGGTGCACTGGTATTATCTGGGTCTTTTAAATCTGCTGTAATCTGAATTTCCCGTTGACCATCCAAGTGGTTAATCGCAACATCACCACGTTCAATGGTATAGCTCGCAATTTCTTTAAGGGGAACTCTAGAACCGTCAGGTGTAGCGATTCGCATTTCATCCAAATCATTAATTGATGATCGATTTAGACGATCATACCGAACCCAAACTCGTATTTCATCTTGACCTCTTTGAAATCGTTGTGCCTGAACACCAAAGAATCCTGATCGAACCTGATTCATCACGGTTCTCAAATTGAGCCCTAGCAAATAAGCGTTTTCCTTTAGTTCTAGCTTTATCTCCTTTATACCCGCTGGGTCATTATCCGCAACATCTTTGAGTAAATCATTGTTGACCAAACTTGTTTTCAACTCATCTTTGGCCGCCTTTAATTCGGTAATATTATTGCCTAATAGTGATACAGAGACAGGGTCACCACCAAAATTTCCGCCGGAGCCATAAATTAAGCTCTCAACCCCGAATACCGGCCCCACCAATTCGCGAAGACGATTGGTAACCATATCTGACCTGATTTCGTCTGGCCGTTCTTCACCGGGCAACAAATTAATGATCAATGCTGCTGAAGAAGAACCAGGACCAACGTTTTTCAACATATTTTCAAAGAGCACCTTATCAGTTCCTTTGAGATACTTTTCGGTCAGTTCTTCATTTACGATTTGGGCTTTGTCTTGAATCAATGAAATGATAGAGTCTGTTACGGCTTCATTCGTACCGTTCGGCATTTGCAATTCTATAGCTACACGGTCACTTGCAATTCGAGGAAAGAACGCAGTTCTAATGATACCACCTCCGATTGATCCAAACGTTAGAAATAGCGCTAGGATGAAAAACGAAAATGCCAAAACTTTATAGCGCATCGTAAACCGCAAAGCCGGGCTATAGATTCTATCACGCATCCAGCCCATAGCTTTGTCACCCATTTCATTAATGACCCGTAGCTTTGAAAATACACGGGCCAATCCGGTTTTTGGTCCTTCTTTTTGAGCCCGTAACGCTTTTGAATGCGCCAAGTGGGCTGGAAGGATAATCAAGGCTTCTACCAAAGAAACCACTAACGTTAAAATCACGATGACCGATACCTCTCCGAAGAAATCGCCAATTCGACCATCAAGGAACAAAAAGATTGAAAACGCTAAAATTGTAGTGATAATGGCAGAGACGATTGGTGGAATAACTTCCATAGTTCCATCAATCGCAGCTTGTATGGGTGTCTTTCCCTTTTCGTAATGTTGATAAATGTTTTCGGCTATTACGATACCATCATCCACTAAAATCCCTATAACGATAATCATTCCAAAGAGAGAGAGAACGTTGATGGTCACATTTAACATTGGGGCAAAAACAAACATTCCCAAAAATGCGATGGGAAGTCCAAATGCAACCCAGAATGCCAATCTTGTGTTCAAAAAGAGACTGAGAAAGATGAGAACCAAAATCATTCCCATTACGGCATTCTCAGTTAAGAGCTGTGTTCGTTGTGTTAGTGTGGTAGATAAATCACTAACCACGTTCAATTGAACGTTATTGTTTTTCTGGTTGAACTCTTCAATGTACGCTTTTACATTTTCCGCCGACCCAATTAAATCTTCGGTATTGGTGCTGGTTATGGTCACATTGACTGAAAGATCACCATTGTAATAGGAGGCATTTGGTGTTTCAGAAAACCGATCACGTATTTCAGCAACGTCTTTCAACCTTACGGTTCTTCCTGATGCATCGGCACGGACCACGAGATTGGACAATTCATCACCGTAATAAGAGCGGTTGTTCGCACGAATTAAATACTCCTCCGCACTCGTTTTTATATTCCCACCAGTTACCAAAATATTGGCGTTAGCAACGGCGTTGGATACCTCTTGAAACGAAATTCCATAAGCCAAAAGGTTATTCTCATTAACGGCGATTTCAATTTCTTCTTCTGGATATCCAGATATTGCGATTTGTGAAATACCGGGAATGGCCCGCAAATCATTCTCTATTTGCCTACCTATCTGTTTTAAGGTAGCTAGCGAAATCGACTCTCCACTAATTGCAAAAGTTATCGTCTGTCTGACCGCCTCAAGTTTCGAAACAACTAAAGGCTCCATGCCCGTAGGAAAGGTAGGTACCCGGTCTACCGCATTTTTAACCTCTAGCAGCATGAAATCTATATCACGCCCCTTTTCAATTTCAACATTTATACTGCCACTATTTTCACGCGACGTGGAAGTAACCCGTTCCACCCCTTGTAATCCTTTAAGGTTGTCCTCAATTTTCAGCACAACACCCTCTTCAATTTCTTGGGGTGATGCTCCAGGATAGGTAATAGTTATGGAAACGTTTTTTGAATCAGTGAGCGGAAAAAACGATGATTTTAGAGATTTGGCACCAACAATTCCAAATATTATGAAGGCTATAATGATTACATTAACAGCAACATGGTATTTTATAAAGTAAGATATTACCTTTCTCATTTTGCTGTTTCGTTTGAATCGCCTTGATAAACCTTTACCAACATACCAGGGTAGGCCCCAGCAACTGGTTTTGAGATTACTGTTTCGTCATTTGGTACATCTTTAAGCACAACGGTCTTATCTGAAAAATAAACCGGGCGTACATTCAAAACATCAAGTACAGAATCTCGAACAACATAGATTTGGTTGTTTTCCAATAAAAGAGATCGGTCTATCTCGTAGGCATTTTGCTCTTGTTTAGCATCAAGGGCCGCTTCAAGATATTGTCCTTCACGCAAGTCATCCCCAGCTACTTCAATAAAGGTAGTAATGGTTTGGGTAGCCTGGTCGACCCGGCCATTGACTCGGGTTACCTTGCCTTTGTAGGTTTTGGTCTTCTCTAGATTATGCAATTTGACCTCTTTACCAACAGTTAGGTAATCACCGTAAGTCTTTGTAACCGAAACTTCCAGTTCATAAGTGCCCGTATTTATGAACTCCCCTAATTTTTGACCAGCTCGAACCAATGTGCCTTCGGTAACCAAAGCATCGGCAAGCACGCCATTAAAAGGAGCGATTATCGAATATTTTGAGAGGCGTTGTTCTAGGTTTTTGACGTTATAATAGGTTGTTAAAATTCCACGACCTGATATGAAGAATTTTTCTTTTTCAGAATCAAATTTTGGTAAAGCCGGGGTGGTTTTTTCCAAATCAAAACCACTTAAATAGGCTTGCCATTTCGGAAATACCTCTGGATAATCTAAGCGCAAGTCTGGCATTACGGCTGTCACCTGATTGTAAAGGTTGCTTTTCGCGGATTGTACATTGGCATAGTATTCAGATGCATCTATTCTAATAAGCGTCTGTCCTTTCCGGTATTCTTGACCGGTTTTAAAGAGTTTACTACCCTGCTTGAAAACACCTTGAACCTCAGCAAAGAGTTCAACTCGGCGTTTGGCAACCAAATTACCGTTGGCAGGAACAATGATATCTACGGTACCGTTTTGAACAGTATCCACAAAAACGGTTTTAACAACACGCTTGGGTTTTGGCCTTTGGTCTTTTTTACTAGCTACTATGGCTTTTGCCCCGAAAAAGGAACCAACAATTATTAAAAGGCCTAGGACGGCAAAAATTATCTTTCTAGAATCCATGAAACGGATTGGTTGGAAAATTATTAGGCCCCAAAACTATTTCTAATACAGGCTGATAGGGGTTAAAAATTTCATAAAAGTGGAATGAAATCGGGGCAACATCAAATTGAAAGGGGTCAACAACACCGAAGGCCAATCAAAACCAAAAAAAGGGGACGCATCCCTGCGTCCCCAAACCAAACAAACTAAAGTATAACTAACTACTCATTATCGTCTACATCTTCAAATTTGGTGTCGGCATAACGACTGTTCAATTTTTGAAGATTAATTTCTTTAAAACTGCTATTGGATTTTGAATCATCGGTATCAAAAACCAAAAACTGATTTTTGTTCATGGCTTCAAGGCCTGTATACCCTTCAAAACGGTTATTTTGTATTTGAAATACCTCAAGTTTTGTCAACTGGGCAAACTCTTGGGGTACATCACCGCCTAATCTATTGTTGGCCATGACCAATTCCCTCAACTGTACCATTTGTCCCATTTGAGATGGAATTGCCCCTTCAAGACCATTGTCAAAAAGACCAAGGCTTTCCAATTTTTTGAGGTTGCCAAAAGACTCAGGAATGATACCACTTAAATTATTACTGGATAGATTTAAAAGCCTGAGGGTTCTTATCCTTCCTAAACTTTCTGGAATAGGTCCAGAAATGAGGTTATTGAATATGGAGAATTCTTCCAATTGACTGAGCTTACCCATGTTTTCAGGTAAAGAACCTTTAAGTCGGTTCATTTCCAACTTTAGCACCTTTAACTTTTCTAAGTTCACCAGATCTGTCGGGATTACCCCTGTTATATTATTAAAGGCAAGATTCAGGTGCATTAACTGTGATAATTTTCCAATACTGGCAGGAATGGACCCTGAGAGATTATTATTGAAAAGATCAAGTTTCACAACGTGACCGTCAACAATGGTAACTCCTTTCCAACTGGAAATCGGTTTATTTAAATCCCAACTATTGGTCCAATTATCACCGTTTGTGTTCTCATAAAAGTCAACAAGCGCATCTCGCTCCTCATCGATAATCGATTTGGCATTGATGATTTGAACGGTCATCATAAACCCTGATAGAAGAACTGTTGTTATTGTTTTTAATGATGAAAACATAATAGTATTTATAAGAATACTCTTACAAATTAAAAAGAATGAAGTTACATGGCAAAATTAGCTCAGTCTTAATTTTCAGAATTGTTGTGTATGGAAATAAAGCCGTGGTGAAGTGATAATTGTTGTATGTGTGAAAATTCTTACTTTATTCCAATTCTGATGAAATTTGCTCCCAATCTTGCATCAAATCTTCTAAAGTCTTCTTTTTTCCATGGTAACTGTCGAAGAAGTTAGGGTTAGCCACAGTTTCGTCATAGTTCATTAACAAGTTATGATCCATTTCAGCTATCTCTCTCTCTAATACAGTTATCTTCTTCTCAACACTCCCCAATTTATTTTTTAAAGATTTTATTTTCTTCTGCGCTGCATAGTCTATTTTGGTTTCGCTATCCACCACCACTTGCTTTTGCTCCTTCTTTTGCTTTTCGATAGTTCTGAAATCATCAGCTTGTTTCTGCTCCAGAAAGAAGTTGATATCACCTAGGTATTCCTTTATTTTACCTTCTCTGAATTCATAAACTCGATTGGTCAAATCTTGAAGGAAATCCCTATCATGTGATACTAGCACTAAAGTTCCTTCAAAATGTTTCAAAGCTTCCTTAAGTACATTTTTTGACTGTATATCCAAATGATTGGTTGGCTCATCCATCATAAGTACATTAAATGGCTGCAATAACATTTTTGCCAATGCCAAACGATTTCGTTCCCCTCCCGAAAGCACCTTAACCTGCTTCTCAACATCTTCACCCCTGAACAAAAAAGAACCCAAAATATCCCTGACCTTACTTCGGTTAGCTTCATTGGCAGCATCAATCATGGTATCTAAAATCGTTTTTTCTCCATCTAAATAGTCAGCTTGGTTCTGAGCGAAGTACCCTACTTGTACATTGTGACCTAGTTTGCATTGCCCGGCATGTTCAAGCTCACCAACCATTATTTTTGCCAGTGTAGTCTTACCTTGCCCATTTTGGCCTACAAAGGCAGTTTTTGTACCTCGTTCCAAGAGCAAGTCTATTTCGTTTAGAACCTGCTTTTCGCCATAACTCTTTGAAACATTTTCTAGCTCAAGCACCACCTTTCCTGGAACTACCGAAACTGGAAAACGCACATTCATAACTGCATTGTCAACCTCATCTACTGCTATTCGGTCGATTTTATCCAATTTTTTAATCAACGATTGGGCCATTGATGCCTTGCTGGCTTTTGCCCTGAATTTTTCAATTAATCGTTCGGTCTGTTCAATTTGTTTTTGCTGATTTTTTTGGGAATTCAATTGTTGTACCCTTATCTCTTCGCGATATACCAGATATTTTGAATATGGCTTTGGGTGATCATAAATTCTACCCAATGAAATTTCTATCGTTCTATTGGTAACATTATCCAAGAACATTTTGTCATGGGAGACGATTACTACAGCACCAGCATAATTCCTTAAAAACTCTTCTAACCAAATAATGGATTCAATATCCAAATGGTTGGTTGGCTCATCAAGCAACAAAATGTCGTTTTTCTCCAATAACAACTTAGCCAATTCTATTCGCATGCGCCAACCACCAGAAAAAGTATCGGTTTTCTTATTAAAATCTCGTCGGTCAAAGCCAAGGCCTTGAAGAATTTTTTCAGTTTCTCCTTGATAGTCGTATCCTCCCAAAATTTCATACCGATGGGTGATTTCATTTAAATCAACCATCAACTGCGTGTAAGATTCGCTTTCGTAATCAGTACGCTCAGCAAGCTGTTGGTTTATTTTTTCCAATTGGGATTCAAGGTCCTTGAGTTCAGTAAATGCTTGATAGGCCTCTTCGAGAATTGTACGTCCATAAAAGAAGTCGATATCTTGCCTCAAGAATCCGATTTTCATGTTCTTTTCAAGAGCCAATGTGCCGGTATCCGCTTGTATATCACCAGATAACAGTTTCAACATCGTTGATTTTCCAGCACCATTTTTTCCTACCAGACCAACTTTATCACCTCCTCCTAATCGAAAGGAAATTTCTTCAAATAGGAATTCACCACCGAAGGATATAGAAAGGTTATGGACGTTCAGCATAATCTATTCCTTAATTCTAAAATAAAAGGTTCAAGGTTGTAATTTTACATTACAAAATAGCTGCAAATGTTAAAAAAAGGCTCTAAACTCTACAGCATTTTAACAGGAACTTGCCCTAAGTGCCATAATGAGAGTATGTACGTTCATAAGAATCCTTATTTGTTTTCACAGCTTTTTAAAATGCATGAGCGCTGTTCACATTGTAATACCAGATATAAAATTGAACCTTCTTTCTTTTATGGGGCAATGTACGTGAGTTATGGTGTAGGGGTTGCTTTTGCGATTGCCGTTTTTGTTACCTGCTATCTGATTATAGAAACAAGTTTAAAAAATAGTTTTATCGCAATTATCATAACCTTGGTTGTGCTCTTACCGATAATCATTCGACTGTCTCGTAATATTTGGATCAACCTTTTTATAAAATACGATTCTAAAGCGGCGACTGCTTAAGCCTTTTTGTAAGCTGACTTAAATCTTTCAATGTTTATTTCTGAAGGTAATTGAGCTCCCTTTTCAATGAAATTGTACAGGTAGTCTGAGGCATAAGGTGCTATCAACACTCCCCTTGAACCAAACCCGTTTAGCGTGTATAAACTCTTTTGTGTTGGGTGTTCGCCCAATAAAGGCCTTCTATCAGCTACAGTTGGCCGAACACCGGCCACATGTTTCACAACTTCGTAATCACTTTTGAGAAAGGTTTCTAGTTTTTCCAGTAGTTCATTTTTAGAAGCCTCGGTAGGTTCATTGGTCTTATCCTTCCATTTGTAGGTAGCACCAATGCGGTATAAGTCATCTCCTAGAGGAATAATAAAAACGGAAGACTTAATGACATTCAATTCTGTAAGTTTGGGTGCACGTATGGTAAGCAACTCTCCTTTGGTTCCATTCAAAGGAAGGTAATTAAAAAAAGGATTCGACTTTAATCCAAAACCATCTGCAAAAACAATCTTTTTATAAGTTCTCGATTGGTATCTAAAGCTATCTTCATTTATCTCAAGTGATTCAAAATCGAAACTTGATTTTGAAAACCTCTCGTTTTTTTCAAGGAACTCCTGATACTTAGACTGTAGTAATTTAGTATCGATTCGACCCGTGTAAAGAACCTCACCATAGCCAAATGGTGCGTTTATTTCCGGGTTGTGGTTTACTTTTAAATC
Source organism: Croceivirga thetidis (assembly GCF_012272815.1). Taxonomy (GTDB): domain Bacteria; phylum Bacteroidota; class Bacteroidia; order Flavobacteriales; family Flavobacteriaceae; genus Croceivirga; species Croceivirga thetidis. The sequence continues at coordinate 1,594,537 of NZ_JAAWWL010000001.1, read as the reverse complement.
TGTGGATAGATATTTGTTCAAAACCGGTTTATCAGCGGCCTCAAACCACATATTTTGCTCTTCTATAGAAGCAAAGCGACGAAGAACAGGTACTTTATAATCCAGTTTTGTCCCCAACTTACTTTCGAGTTTGGTATAAAAATCATCTACCAAACCCATTTGTTCATGGGCCTTCCAAGCCATTGTAAATCGCTTGAGAATAACAGGGTTGTAGAGACCTCCGGCAACCAATGAGGCTTGCTGAGAATCATCCGCAACTACATAAAAGGATTTTCCATTGGATTCGAGTTGCTCACAAAAAGAAATCCCAGCCAATCCCAATCCGACTATGAGATAATCTGTCATTGGTCAAAAGTAAGTAAGCATTTACTAATTTTCATTTTTATGATACTAGGGTTTTGATTGGAGAACAAATTGACTGTAATTTCAATATGTTTAAAAAAAAACGTCCCGATTGCTCGGGACGTTATTCTATTGAATTGGAAAATTATCGTGGTCTAATAGGCCCACATATCTTGTTCCCTATCACGAATCGTTTCTTTTATACGATTGGCTTCCAATAACTGGAAAAGGGCATTGTCAAAAACGTAATCATCAATTTTACGATCGCCATGTACATTATCTTCTTTGTATATGGTACCATTAAATCTACGAGCGTTCAACAACATATCGAACGAAATTGGCTGTGCTGAATTACGCTGGTTGAAAACCTTGGCTTTGTGCAGTATTTCCCTGGCACTTGGGTACCACACCCAAAATAAGGCCACCTTGTTTTCACCTGGATCCATTGATTCGTCATCAATAAAGTTTACATCAGGAGCAACGGGAGCAATACCCAGCAAACGATACTTTAGTTCGCCTTGCCTTTTATCAAAATACCATATTCCTTTAACACGGTATTCTTCAATATCGGCGGCGGTCAAATCGCGTTGGTTGATAAATTCCGGAGAAATTTGCTCCCCAGCATTTAATTGCTCGTAACCAAGGTCTGTGGTATCGACCTTGCTCAAGGTTGCAGTTAACTCACTATACTTTCGCTTTTCAGTGAAGTATGAGTCTGTGTAAACGTCTATTTTATCACTTTTAAAGGCTTTCATCAATACATGAAACAAAGACCTTCTGTCTGCACCGATACCAATGGTATCAGTTGGGTAATACAACGGAAAGTTTACACGCTCATCCAAGTCAACGACCTCCCAGACAGTTTTTGACCAAAGAATGTCTCGGTCATCGACGTAACCATAATCCAATGGTTTGTCATTATCTGCCTCCATTTGCGCTTCTGTCTTCTTACCAATGTCTTCAGGCAATTTGGCATTTAGAATGTTTGCCTGAGCCATTAGGGTAATCGGAAGAAAACCTAGGGCTACAACTAAAATTACGTTTTTCCAATTCATTTTCATTATCGCTTTAGTTTGTCAATTCAACTACAACAGGCGACACCTTTTTCAGTTTGTAGCTTCTGTTATTGCTGATATACGCTTTAATATCAAATATCTGAACAGCATCACCTCTTCTAGCTCTTTTCAATGCTGATTTGGCCTGTGCGTTCAATTTGTTTCCATTAACCGTTACAGTAGGCTGACCTGGAACTTTGAATTTGAATCCGCTAACACCAAGGTTAAGATCAAAATCAAAGTCTTCCAACATAGCGCTAACCGTAGAAATCTCTAAGTTCTTTCTAGGCATTTTTAGGCTACCTGCCTCACCACGAACGGCACCGCTAGGTCTTGGAATATCTTTAATACGAAAAGTCGCAGGCGTATTGATTCTTTGACCATCAGGTAAAATACCTGAAGCATTAATCGTAACCGTTCTTCCTGTACCAGGATTCATAACATATTGGCTACCGCTTCTTTTGCTCAAACCAGGGGCTGAAGCAGTTACCTTATTGTCAGGAATACCAGGGATTGAAATAGTCATTGGGTTTGATACACCACGATAAACAACATTCATTTTGTCAGCAGCTATTACTGCTGCATTTGGCTTTGAAATCGTTGCAAAAGAATCTTCCACTTCTACAGGAACTTCTTTACCATCTTGCATGAAGAACATTGTTCCAGTCACTTTATGGTCACCAGGAGCACCTGCACCAATCAATAACTGAATTCCGCCAGCTTCTAATTTAAAGTCTTGACCTTCTACCAATTTTCTTCCGTCCAGCGTTAAATCTGCTTTAACCGGCGTAGATGTTTTGTCAGTCTTACTTACTACAAGCTTACCATCATACTTCTCACCACTGTAAAAGGCAGACTTACTCGCAAATAGTTTCGCTTTGAAGTTTTCAAGAGAAACAGCAGCTGTCAAGTTACCTTCCAATAGACTTTTTAAAACGTCTTGTTCAGTAGTTTTAATGTCTGATTGAAGTTGCGTAATCTTAGTTAAAGAAGCTACCAAAGGAAATCCTTCGTAGTGATAGTTAATCCAGTCTTGACGAGTTCCGTCTCTTTTTTCAACTTTACCATCTTTATCACCTGTAGCAAAACGTGTTTCAACCGCAGCTTTAACTTCCTTCATTTCTTCAGGCAATGCTTTAGCAACACCTTCACGGTAATTGTTGATCATGTCTAAGAACTTCTGACCTTCAGGTTTTAAATTATCACCTTGAAAGAATTTTTGATCTAAAAAGTCTGACTTATCCATTACAACATAATCCTTGGGATCTTCCAAGTCTGCAGTCATACCAGTCTTCAATTCTTCCAAGTACTGGTAGTATTCGTTGGAAAGCTCTGATACTTTTTGCGCATTTGCGAATAGCTTTCCGTATTCCTCAGCGTTTTCTGAAGCTTTGGTTTCAAGCCCTTCGAAGAAAGCCAAGTTATTTTCTGTCATTTTAGCATTGGAAGTCTCCAACTTTTCGTTCATAAGACCGAAAGCTGCAAGAACCTCTTTGCTCATATTTAAGGCCAACATCGCGATGAAGATCAAATACATCAAGTTGATCATCTTCTGACGTGGGGTTTGTTTTCCTCCTGCCATGTTTTTTAATTAGAATTAATAATTAATGATTTGGGATTGGTTTTAATTAGCATTCCAATTATTTCCCGCCCATTGCAGTTAACATACCACCGTATACACCATTCAAAGAAGAAAGGTTAGTAGCTAAAGACTCCATTTGTTCTTTCAATGCACCTGCATTTTGCACTACTTCTTCGTTGATGGAAGCTTGACGGCTTGCGCTTTCCAACTGTACTTTGTACAAGCTGTTCAAAGACTCCATTTGGGCAGCGGCGTGTGACAACTCTTCAGAGTATTTTTTAGTGTGTTGAATTGCATCTGTAGTTGGTGCAATGTTCTTAGCAGCACCTTCGAAACTTTTGATGCTTTCACCAAGGCTTTCGAACAACTGAGAATCAATGTTTGCCTCTTGCAATAAATCATCCAATTTTCTTGAAAGTAAGCCTTCAGCTTCTTTAGCTTGCTCAACATCATTTTTGTTTCCTTTCGATTGTCCGTTTGCCAATTCAGGGTATACCAAAGACCAATCGTATTCATCATCTACCGGTTCAAAGGCAGAGATTGCAAAAATTAATGCTTCGGTAATAAGACCAACCGCAAGAAGTAAACCACCTGTTAATGGACCGAACTCCCAGTGAAGGATTTTAAATAATGCACCGATAATTACTACCGACGCTCCTAGGCCATAGGCCATGTTGAACAGCTTTTTCGTTGATTTTGACTGTGCCATAATTTTAGTTTTAAATTAAGTATATAATAAGAATTTGGTTACAAGGTTTGGTAGCGTTCCCATTCTCTTCTCGTTTGTTTGTGTTCTATTATCGTGAGCTTCTTCTTCGTTGTTGTTCTGAATCTTCTTCGCCCATATAATCTTGTACGGTTCTAAACCCTATATAGGATCTCGCCGAGTCTTGATATTCATAATCACGTGTACTTACCTGCAAGAAATAAGCAACATCTTTCCATGATCCACCACGAATTACTTTTCTTTGGTTCTGACCTGTCCCAGCATTTGGGTTCATGGTCGAAACGAATTCATACGCTCCAGGATCATAGCTTGAGTTTGTCCATTCAGACACATTCCCAGCCATGTTATACAGGTTGTAATCGTTTGGCTCATAAGACTTTGCTTCGACTGTGTATAACGCAGCGTCAGCAGCATAGTCACCACGTTGCGGTTTAAAGTTCGCCATGAAACATCCGGTATCACTGATTACGTAAGGTCCACCCCAAGGGTAAGTCCCTCCTTCAATTCCACCGCGAGCAGCATATTCCCATTCAGCTTCGGTAGGTAAACGAAACTGGTTTACGAATTGCTTTCCACGGCTTTTCTGATCGTCATTTTTGAACTTGGTTCTCCAATGACAAAAGGCTTTGGCCTGCCTCCAGGTTACCCCAACTACAGGATAATCGCTGTAAGCATCATGCCAGAAATAGTCGTTGTGCATGGGCTCATTGTATGAATATTCAAAATCACGAATCCAAACAGTAGTATCAGGATAAATTTCCAGCTGTTCTGAACGTATGAAATCACTTCGCTTGCCCGATTTTGATCTTGCAGCTGCCTCAATATCCATCCAGTTGTACTTGTATTTCAATTGTTTTACATCGATAGTACGTTGACCATTGTAAGTCTCTTCTTCAGACAGGTATAAGGAATCCATGATTTCGGCATAATACTCATCTACATACTCATCGGTCTCCCAGACCAGGTCAATATTCTTGTTCAACTTTTCTTTTTCGTAAGGGTCGTCCCCAAAACCTAGGTAATTATCTATTTTATATTTTTCCCAAACGGAAAGATCGGTAGTATCTGCACTTTGAAAAGCAAATTCACCAATGGAATCCTCATCTTCTGGACCCAAACCTAAATTGTCAGCTAAAATTGCCAACTTGGTTCTAGTTACTGAGTCTTTTACCCACTCAACGAACTGTCTATACTCACTGTTGGTTATTTCAGTGTCGTCCATATAAAAGGAACGAACAGTTACGGTTCTGGTAGGTGCGTTCAAAAGTTTTCCTTGGTCTTCTTCTGATTTACCCATGATAAATGAACCTCTAGGAATAAGTTCCATTCCATAAGGTTTTTCGGGATACCATTTCTTCCCTTGAACACCAACTAACTCACCTTTAGATCTCGATTTAGATCCACAACTGGCTACTAAGAAACCAAGTACTAAGGATGATAACAATAGTTTTCTCATACTTTAGGTTATAAATTCGGTTTAAGAATTTTATTAGAGCAATACATTTTCACTATCCTAAAACTGAATTTTGATTATAATATTGTGCCTATGGAAATTGTTCCTGTTAAAAAAAGCGATTAATTAAATCCTTTTTTGTAGGCTTTGTACCACCGTTCAGGAATATTTTGGTTGCAAGCATCTAAATAGTCCTGTTCAGTGCATGGTAATAACGATACTGATTTTGATTTATTATTCTCAGGAAGTATTGCAGGAACCTCAACCCACCAACGTTCGGTAATATGGCTCTTAAAAAAAACCAGTTCTTCAGTATCGGTCGGTATGGTAAATTTTGAAAAGTCTTCGTTTTTAATATCTGGAGATTCTTTAACCCTGAAGCTTAGTCCTTCAATAAAGTACCAGATTATCTGGGCAACCAATTGAAACGAAAGATTTGAATTTTCGATTTCGTAAATACCAAATAGCGCAACTTGATCGCTCAAACCTGCATATCGGGCTAAGGTGCAAATTTCACGACCGGAAAAGCCGTTGGGTGAAAAATTCTTTGTCATTCCCATTTCATTGGCGCGAATTGCCCTAACATCCAAACTAACCAAATCAGCATTACGTAAAACGGGTTCGGCCAAGGCAAGGTCATTGGCGATTTGACCCAAACGATACGCATCAAAAAACAAGCGCTCCATTAAATCTATTTCCTCTTGGGCATTGAAATAACTTTGATAGCCTATGTTGGAAAAATTGAAAAGGTTGTTCGGTTTTTCAGTAATTATTTTACTCATATAAGAGTGGGAAGAAATCAACTCGTCATCTTCACCAAAGTCAAAACGACTATCAATTGCCACAATATTGACCATTGATTTTATCTGATCAAAAGCGCGATATGATGAAAAGGTAATATCTTGGGTAGCACCTATTATTATAGGTATGATTCCTTCTTCAAGAAGACCCGCAGCGACCTCCTTGACGACAAAGTAAGTATCTTCAACCGTCTCCCCAGGTTCGATATCACCGAGATCCAACATGGTAACATCCCAATTTCCAAGCATAAGCTTGTATAACTCTAAACGTATACCATCAACATCGAGCTTATTGGGCTTTTTTTCAAAAGCGTTTCGAGATTCCAATACCCCAAAGATTGCAACAGTAGCATTAGCGAATACTGGCATTCCTTTTTTCTCGGTATGAATGTGGATACTTTTACCGATGGCTTGCGGAGGTAGAAACTCGGTAAACGCAAGGACCTTGTCCTTTACAGGGACCAAAAAATCAAATGCCATAAACTTAAGAATGTTTGGGGGTGAATAAACTTTTTAATCTTTCAATAAAAAAGTTCAATTCTATTTTTTAGCTTTTGTCTTCTTTCTAGTTTTTCTTTTAGGCGCCTTTTGTTCCAATAACGCTTTCGCTTCGTCTAACGAAAGGGTGACGGCATCAACATCTTTTGAAATTTCAACTTTTATTTTTCCTTGAATAATGTTGTGTCGTCCCCAACGGGCCTTTTCAATCCTAATTCCTTCATCGGCCCATTCTTGAACTACTTTTTCCGCTTCCTTTTTCTTTTTGGCTTCAATCAATTCTTCAATATCAGCTTGGGAAAGATTGTCAAAATCGTATTTCTTATTCACATTGATGAACATTCCATCCCACTTTAAAAAAGGCCCAAATCGACCAACACCTTTGGTCACATCTTTTCCTTCATAAGCTGCAATGGGTGCATCTGCCTTTTGCTTTTCTTTGATAAGTTCAATGGCCCTATCCATATCTACATCAAAAGCACTCTCACCTTTTGCCAATGAAATGAACTTTTTACCGAACCGAACATAAGGTCCATAGCGCCCTACATTTGCCTCAACTTCTTCACCTTCATAAACCCCAAGCTTTCTAGGAAGCTCAAATAGTGCCATGGCCTCTTCAAAGGTTATGGTATTGATTGACTGTTCTGGCAATAAGCTTGCAAATTGTGGTTTTTCTTCTTCTTCAGAAGTTCCTATTTGCACCATTGGACCGAACCTACCCAATCTTGCGGATACTTGTCTTCCTGTTTTTGGGTCCATACCCAAAACACGTTCGCCACTGGCACGTTCGGCATTCTCTTCTACATCTTTCACCGTAGGATGAAAGTCTTTGTAGAATTCCTTCATTACCTTTTGCCAATCTTCGTCACCGGTGGCAATTTCATCGAAATCTTCTTCAACTTTGGCCGTAAAATTGTAATCAAGAATGTTGGTGAAATGTTCAACTAAGAAATCATTGACCACCATACCAATATCCGTGGCAACCAACTTTCCTTTTTCAGAACCTACAGTTTCAGTAAGGGTGGTTGAATTGATTGAACCACTTTTCAATTCCAATTGTAGATACTTGCGCTCGGTACCTTCAGAACTGCCTTTTTCAACATAGCCACGATTCTGAATAGTTGAAATCGTCGGTGCATATGTTGAGGGACGGCCTATACCCAACTCTTCTAATTTTTTAACCAAGGAGGCCTCTGTATACCGATACGGCGGCCTTGTAAAGCGTTCTGTAGCAGTAATGAAACTATTTGTCAAGGCGTCACCAACTTTCATCTCTGGCAGCAGCCCATCTTGCTCTTCTGCTCTGTCTTCTTCGTCAACCCCTTCTAGATAGACTTTTAGAAAACCATCGAATTTTATCATCTCACCATTGGCAGAGAATAGTTCTTTGTGCGAAGAAGCCTGAATCTTAACATTGGTGCGTTCTAATTCAGCGTCACTCATTTGAGAAGCCAAGGTTCTTTTCCAAATTAGCTCATATAATTTAGCCTGATCTCGCTCTAGGTTAGGGCTTTGCATAGCCATATTTGTTGGTCGAATCGCTTCATGAGCTTCTTGTGCCCCCTTAGATTTACCTGTATAGTTTCTAACCTTACTGTACTTTTCGCCGTAGTTTGAGACTATAGCTTCTTTGGCAGCATTAATCGCCTCATTCGATAGGTTGACACTATCGGTTCGCATGTAGGTTATTAGACCTGCTTCGTATAATCGCTGCGCCACTTGCATGGTTCTCGATACATTAAAGTACAGCTTCCTAGAAGCCTCTTGCTGCAAAGTTGATGTGGTAAAAGGTGCTGCGGGCGATTTCTTTGCTGGCTTCTTATCAAGATTGGCAATGGAAAAATCAGCTCCAATATTGGATTGTAAAAAATCTTCAGCCTTTTCTTTTGTTGGGAAGGTTTTGTTCAGTTTTGCCGAAAAAGCCTCACCTTTTATTGTTTTGAATTCTGCCCTAATCCTATAGGAAGCTTCAGGATCAAAAGCTTCTATTTCACGTTCACGTTCTACAATAAGTCGCACTGCAACGGACTGCACGCGACCAGCAGAAAGTCCTGGTTTAATCTTTTTCCACAAGACCGGTGAAAGTTGATAACCAACCAATCTATCCAACACCCTTCTTGCTTGTTGCGCATTGACCAAGTTATAGTTGATGTCTCGAGGATTCTCGATTGCCTTTTGAATTGCAGACTTTGTGATTGAATTGAAGACAATGCGTTTCGTATTTTTATTGTTCAATCCCAGCTCTTCGGCTAAGTGCCATGAAATGGCTTCTCCCTCACGGTCTTCATCACTGGCCAACCAAATGGTTTCGGCCTTATTGGCCAAATCTTTCAGTTTTTTGACCAAGGGTTTCTTGTCTTTATCTACAATATATTTTGGCTCAAAATTATTTTCTACATCAACGCCCAATTCTTTGGATGGCAAATCGGCAATATGTCCGAAACTGGACTCCACCTGAAAATCTTTTCCTAAAAATTTTTCTATGGTTTTTGCCTTTGCGGGCGACTCAACGATGACAAGATTCTTGGGCATTCGATTGGTTTTGAGGTAACAAATGTAGAGGATTTTTTAATTTGAAGTTTTGTGATTGCGGTGCATTCAAAAAAATATCCCGTTGAAAAACGGGATACCTTATTCGATTTTTGGGGAGATTTTTTTCCTTTCGTTGTATGCTCAACGACCTTCACACAACAAGCATTCATCTAAGGTTTCAAATGGAACGGTTCCTCCGCAACCACCCCAGATAAACTCTTTACACTCCTGATCAACCTCATCAAAATAAAACCGGCGGATGGCCGCGAAACAAGGTCCTGGTTCAGGTTCCAATTCACAAGGACTGTATATTAGAACTGCTTTTCCATCCTGACATTGAATTTGTGACGGCGGTGTGACCACCATACAATCTGAAATCAGACCCTCCCTTTCTATTCTCTCCCGAACCGCATCATTATATTGTTGCAGACGGCTTAAAAAGTCTACGGTATCTATTTGGGTTGAATAGGCAATGTACCCAGATGGTCCACCACAAGCTTTGGCACCTAATCCAGCGATGCGCCATTCTGAAATATCTTCACAAAGCACACTTTCTGAAAGCAGCTCCAGTGCTCTTAGCTGCTCTTGAAGTGCTGCTGTACCTTCATCATCGGACGAACAAGAAAATAACCCCAATGACATGAAAAGCACACATGCTATAAAAACCTGTAGTTCTTTCATTATTAATTCAGGCTTAAACTACTAATCAATCGAATCTCAGTTTCCAAGTACTCATATTGGTATAAGGTACCGTCACCCACCATCAACAATTGATCTTCCATAGGAATCACATCGAATGTAACAATGTCTTCAAAATGACTCAATTGCGGTAAATCAGGAACTTCACTTTTATCATAAACCTTTAATCCTGAACTTCCGTCACACACAAAGAGTTTGTCATCTTTAATACCAAGTCCGTAAGGTTCATCCATCGGATAAATCACCACAAGCTCTGGATTTGTCAAATCAGTAATATCTACAATGTAAAGACCACTTTCGGTGGCTCCACAAAAGTTTCCGCCTCTTAAGGTGACATACGCATAATTCTCATCTACCACAACGGGGTCACAGGCAGTTCCGTGCTGAAATTCGGAAACAAATGTCGGAGTCGCAGGATTGGCTATATTATAAATGTACATTCCGCGCATACTACCCAAAAACAAATGCTCTCCTCTATTAAAGATGGTTTCAATATCAAAACCTGCAAACACAGGATCTTGCACTACAGGTGCGTCTAGATTGGAAATATCAAAGATGTTGATATTATGACTATCGACAGCATATAAATAATTATCCACGATTTTGAATCGCGCCAAGGAACCTCCTTGACCGGTATCACCACCAGCATCATTGGCTGCTTCGGCAAAATCAACCAAAATATCATCCCTTTGTACCTCATCTATTCGTCTTCGCTCGGAAACCACTTCCCAACCGACCAAAACTTCGGTTTCATAGTCAATTTCTTCCCATTCAAAAATATCAGCGGCAGGCCAAATCACGTTTTCCCGTAATACATCTTCCAAGCGGTCTACCAATTGAATACTATTGATATCGGAAATATCTAGGATCACCAAATCGGTTAAACTATCGGCATACAAGAAATTGTCTTTTATTGAAATATCAACATTACCAGCTATGGTAATGAAGGATAACTTTTGTGGACTTGCAGGATTGGAATTGTCGATAACATGTACCCCCTTGAACTTATCATTGATAAAGATGTAGTCTTGATAGGCATAGATTTTGCCCGACTCCTCAATTGGTTGTGGGGTAATAATATCAACACTGTTTTCAAATTCTTCCTGAGTCATGACCAATGGTCTTGCGACCAAGAAGTCGGCAAACTCGCCTTCAGGTTCATTGTCGTCATTACAAGAGGTGAAGACGAAGAATAAGGCAAACACTAAAATTGGGGCATACTTTTTCATTTTGTTTAATTTAATTGATGGAAGTTTGTCTTAAAGAGGACTTTCGTTAAACAAAGTTGCGTGTTCGATTCTTAAAATTTTCCTGTCAATTTGTCATAAACCTTTAGGAAGGATTATCTTTGCCCTCGCAATTAACGAATGATGTCTCAGAGCACGACTACAGAAAAAATGATGGATGAAAGCATGCAGGGTTCCTCTTTGGAACTACATGCAAAGGCAGGAAACACCCGCAAGCTTTTTATTGAAAGCTACGGCTGTCAAATGAATTTTTCAGATAGCGAAATTGTAGCTTCCATTTTGGCCAAAGAAGGTTTTGATACTACTCAAAAACTTGAAGAGGCAGATTTGGTTTTGGTGAATACCTGTTCTATTCGAGAAAAAGCGGAACAAACCGTACGCAATCGACTGGTTCATTTCAATCGCTTGAAAAAAGAGAATCCCAATGTCAAAGTCGGCGTATTGGGCTGTATGGCTGAACGATTGAAAAGTAAATTCCTAGAGGAAGAGCAAATTGTAGACATGGTCGTAGGTCCAGATGCCTACAAGGACCTTCCTAACCTAATTCAAGAAATTGATGAAGGTAGAAATGCAGTCAATGTTATTCTTTCAAAAGATGAGACTTATGGCGATGTGGCCCCGGTTCGATTGAACTCAAACGGTGTTACAGCATTTGTGTCCATAACAAGGGGATGCGATAATATGTGCACCTTTTGCGTGGTACCCTTTACACGCGGTAGAGAGCGGAGTCGTGACCCAAAATCGATATTGGAAGAAGTGAATGATTTGTGGGAACGTGGTTTTAAAGAAATCACCTTGTTGGGCCAAAACGTGGATAGTTATCTCTGGTATGGAGGTGGACTCAAAAAAGACTTTGAAAAGGCCTCAGACATGCAGAAAGCAACTGCTGTAAATTTTGCCAGACTATTGCAATTGGTTGCGAAGGCACAACCAAAAATGCGTATTCGATTTTCAACATCCAATCCTCAAGACATGACTTTGGATGTTATTGAAACCATGGCCAAATACAATAACATCTGCAATTATATACACCTACCGGTACAAAGTGGTAGCAACCGCATTTTAAAGGCTATGAATCGCTTACATACCCGTGAGGAGTATTTTGAGTTGATTGACAATATCAAAAGAATCATTCCTGATTGTGCCATTAGTCAAGACATGATCGCAGGATTTCCAACAGAAACCGAAGAAGACCATCAAGACACACTTTCGTTAATGGAATATGTGAAATATGACTTTGGTTTTATGTTCGCTTATTCTGAAAGACCAGGTACCTTGGCCGCACGCAAGCTAGAAGACGACATTCCTGAGGAAACGAAAAAAAGAAGGTTACGCGAGATTATAGCTTTGCAGCAAGAACATGGCCTTTATCGCACCAAACAGCATGTTGGAAAAACGGAAGAAGTACTGATTGAAGGGACATCGAAAAAATCTGACGCCCATTGGATGGGTAGAAACTCACAGAACACTGTCGTGGTATTTCCAAAGGAAAACTATAAAGTGGGTGAATTCGTGAATGTTAAAATAAATGATTGTACTTCTGCCACACTGCTTGGTGAAGCGGTTGGTTACAGTGAGAACAATTAGAGATTCCCACCTCAGTGGGAATGATAAAAAGTGTAAATGGAGAACGTACAGGCAATAAAACAACGATTTGAGCTCATCGGTAATGATGAAAAATTCAATCGTGCATTGGGCAAGGCCATGCAAGTTGCCCCTACCGACATTTCAGTACTGGTAACAGGTGAAAGTGGTGTAGGTAAAGAATCGATACCCAAAATAATACATTCATTATCGCACAGAAAGCATGCAAAATATATTGCGGTCAACTGCGGGGCCATACCAGAAGGGACCATAGACAGTGAATTGTTCGGTCATGAAAAAGGAGCCTTTACTGGAGCGACCCAAACTAGAAGTGGTTATTTTGAAGTAGCCGATGGCGGTACCATTTTTTTGGATGAAGTTGGCGAACTACCATTAACCACCCAAGTTAGGTTGCTTCGAGTTTTGGAGAATGGAGAATTTTTAAAAGTAGGTTCTTCACAAGTTCAAAAAACCGATGTTCGAATTGTCGCCGCCACGAACATCAAAATGTTCGAGGCCATCAAGAACGAAAAGTTTCGAGAGGACCTCTACTATCGTTTAAGCACTGTTGAAATCAATATCCCACCCTTGCGCGAACGGCAGAATGACATTCACTTGTTATTTCGAAAATTTGCTTCAGACTTCGGTCAGAAATACAAAATGCCCACAATCAGGCTAACCGACGATGCCATCGATTTGCTTTTAAAATTCCGATGGCCAGGTAACATTAGACAATTACGGAATATTGCCGAGCAAATATCCGTTCTTGAAGAGAACCGTACTGTTAATGCGGCGGTACTGCACTCTTACCTCCCGGCCAGTGCTAGTTCCTCCAACCTACCTGCTGTTGTCGGTGCACAAAAAGCACAAGGTGACTTTAGCAACGAACGAGAGATTTTGTACAAGGTGCTTTTTGATATGAAGGGCGACCTGAACGACCTTAAAAAATTGACCTTAGAGCTGTTGAACAACAACGACACGAATAAGGTTCAAGAAGAAAATGAAACACTGATCCGTAAAATTTACGGTAATGGGGAAGAAGAGTTTGAAAAACAACCTGCTTCGGAAGCCGAAGTACTGCACTTACCTGAACCTATTTTAGAACAAGAAACCTATAGTAGACCAGAGCCAGAAGATCGCTATCATTTTGCTGAAGAAATTGAAGAAGAAGAGACGCTATCACTTCAAGAAAAGGAAATTGAACTGATTAAAAAGGCTTTGGAACGAAATCGAGGAAAACGAAAGGCCGCAGCCGCTGAGCTAGGTATTTCAGAACGAACACTATATAGAAAAATTAAGCAGTATGATTTATGATGGTAGCAAAATGAAAAAAGTAGTAGGGTTATTCGCCATTTGTTTTTTGGCGTTCTTCCAAAGCTGTGGAATCTATAATTTTACAGGAGGAAATGTTGGTACAGCCACCTCTTTTCAGGTGGATTTCTTCGAGAATTTTGCCGCACAAAATCCGGGCTCCACTTTTGAACCAGGTCTTGATAGGGATTTTACCAATGCGCTACAGGATCAAATTACTAACCTTACAAGCTTGAATCTTGCTAGTACTGATGCTGACTTGGTCTATGAAGGTGAAATCATTGAATATCGGGTCTCACCAATGACAGCAACGGCCCAGCAGACCGCTGCACAAAACCGATTGACGATGACGGTACAAGTCAGGTTTTTCAATAAAACCAAGGAGGATGCTGATTTTGACCAGCGCTTCTCCTTCTTTTATGATTTTCCTGCAACGACCCTCTTGAGTGCGATTCAGAGCGAAGCCCATGAAGAGTTATTTGAACGGATAACCCAAGATATTTTTAATGCCTCATTAGCGGATTGGTAGGATGAACGTCTCAAAGTTTTTGAACATATTAAAACACCCCGAGGAAGGACTTTCGGCTGAGACGACCAAAGAACTCGGAGAGCTCTTGAAAGAGTACCCCTATTTTCAAGCGGCACGAGCCCTTCGTTTAAAGGGATTGAAACATCAAGGCAGTTATAAGTACAACAGCGAATTAAAACGTACAGCCGCCTACACTACTGACCGCGAGGTCTTGTTCAAATTCATAACATCAGAGAGCTTCAATAAGAAAACTGAAACTCCAGCTCCTGTAACTGCTACACCTCCAGAAGCAGAACAAATAAGTTCGGAACTGACTACCCCAGACTTTGAAGTTGATCAATCGGCTAAGATTGAAGTGAACCATGAAGTGGTTGAAATCGAGGATACTGCCGAAGAACAATTGTCGATAGGCAAACCTTTGGAGTTCGACCTAAGCGAAAAACATAGCTTTTTAGAATGGCTGCAGCTAACCACCGAACGAAAAACAGAAGATGACCGCCCCGAGCCTTCCGAAACGAAAAAGAAGAAATTCGATTTATTGGATAAGTTCATTCAGAGCAATCCGAAAATAGTTCCGACAAAGAACGATAATGGTAAAGAGTTGGAAGTCAACATAAAAGAATCATTGAAGCTGGACAAGGAAGAAGTTATGACCGAAACCTTGGCCCGCGTTTATTTGGAACAGAAGAAGTATAAAAAAGCTATAAAAGCCTACGAAATATTACGTTTGAAAAATCCAGAAAAAAGTAGTTTCTTTGCCGACCAAATTAAAGCGGTCAAAAAACTGCAAAAAGCGAAGGACTGAACATGAATACGTTTACCATCTTTTTGATTCTGATTATAGTTGTCTGCCTATTGTTGGTTTTGGTCATTATGGTGCAAAACCCTAAAGGTGGTGGATTGTCATCTTCTTTTGGCGGCGGTGGCAACCAAATAGTTGGTGGTGTGAAAAAAACTGGTGACTTTTTAGATAGAAGTACTTGGACCTTGGCTACCCTTTTGATTGTATTGATCTTGTTATCGAACATTTCATTAAAAGGAAATTTCGGCCAGGCCGAATCAAGAGTATTGGATGGTGAGGATATTGAAACATCGGTACCTGAAACAATTCCGGAGGAAGTTCCAGAAGAAGTACCTGCTGACAATTCTACCAATCCTTTGGATACAATAAACTAAGACTAGCGCAAAAAATACTATAAATGCCAGCTTATAATGACAAGCTGGCATTTTTTGTTTTACAAGCTGTCAGTTTTTTGGGGATGGCATAATTTCTGCCAAAATGAAAACAGAATTTGAAAAAATAAAACTAAAAATCATAACAAATGGCTAACGTTAATATCAAACCATTGGCAGACCGCGTACTTGTCGAGCCGATGGCCGCAGAAACCACAACTGCCTCAGGCATCATCATTCCAGATACGGCCAAAGAAAAACCACAAAAGGGTAAAGTTGTTGCCGTAGGTCCTGGCACCAAAGACGAAGACATGACCGTTAAAGTGGGTGATTCAGTGCTTTACGGCAAATACTCCGGTACAGACCTTAAATTGGATGGTGTGGATTACCTCATCATGAGAGAGAGCGATATTTTGGCGATAGTTTAATCGCGAATTCCAAATAAACAAATCACAAAATCCAAAATATTCATTTCGACTGCCACCTTATTGGAATTTGAAAATTGAATATTGGAATTTTAATTTTTTTAAAAAATTTAAAAAATGGCAAAAGACATAACATTTGATATCGATGCAAGAGACGGCCTTAAAAAGGGTGTTGATGCATTGGCCAACGCTGTAAAAGTAACGTTGGGACCAAAAGGAAGAAACGTAATCATCAGCAAATCTTTCGGTGCTCCTCAAGTAACCAAAGATGGGGTTACCGTAGCAAAGGAAATTGAACTAGAAGATGCCCTTGAAAACATGGGTGCGCAAATGGTAAAAGAAGTCGCTTCTAAAACCAATGATTTGGCTGGTGATGGTACTACTACTGCAACTGTATTGGCCCAGGCTATTGTTAAAGAAGGGTTGAAAAACGTTGCTGCAGGTGCAAACCCAATGGACCTTAAAAGAGGTATCGACAAGGCTGTTGAAGCTATCGTTGCCGATTTGGCCAAGCAATCCAAAGAAGTGGGTGACTCTTCTGACAAAATCAAGCAGGTTGCCGCTATATCTGCGAATAACGATGATGCCATCGGTGATTTAATCGCCCAAGCATTTGACAAAGTAGGTAAAGAAGGCGTTATCACTGTTGAAGAAGCCAAAGGAACCGATACCTACGTTGACGTTGTAGAAGGAATGCAGTTTGACCGTGGGTACTTATCACCTTACTTCGTAACCGATTCTGAAAAGATGATCGCTGAATTGGAGAGCCCATACATCTTGTTGTTCGACAAGAAGATTTCTTCAATGAAGGATTTACTTCCGGTTCTTGAGCCTGTTGCCCAGTCTGGCAAGCCTTTATTGATCATTGCTGAAGACGTTGACGGTGAAGCATTGGCTACTTTGGTAGTAAACAAATTACGTGGTTCATTAAAGATCGCTGCGGTTAAAGCCCCAGGTTTTGGTGACCGTAGAAAAGCAATGTTGGAAGATATTGCCATCTTAACCAACGGAACCGTAATCTCTGAAGAAAGAGGTTTTACCCTTGAAAACGCAACTATTGATATGTTGGGTACTACTGAGCGCGTAACCATCGATAAAGACAACACGACAATAGTAAACGGTTCTGGTGCTGCTGATAATATCAAGGCTCGTGTAAACCAAATCAAGTCGCAAATAGAAACGACAACTTCTGATTACGACAAAGAGAAGTTGCAAGAGCGTTTGGCCAAATTGGCCGGTGGTGTTGCCGTACTTTATGTAGGTGCTGCTTCAGAAGTTGAAATGAAAGAAAAGAAAGACCGTGTTGACGATGCATTGCATGCTACCCGTGCTGCCGTTGAAGAAGGTATCGTTGCTGGTGGTGGTGTTGCCTTGGTGCGTTCCAAATCAGTTCTTGACAAGGTTAAAACCGAGAACGATGACGAAGCCACAGGTCTACAGATTGTAGCACGTGCTATCGAAGCACCGCTGCGTACCATCGTTGAAAATGCTGGTGGTGAAGGTTCTGTAGTTGTTTCTAAAGTATACGAAGGCAAAGGAGACTTTGGTTACGATGCCAAGTCTGATGGTTATGTAGAAATGATGAAAGCTGGTATCATTGATCCTAAGAAAGTGACCCGTGTTGCTTTGGAAAATGCCGCTTCGGTTTCTGGTATGATTTTGACCACTGAATGTGCTTTGACTGATATTAAAGAAGACGCTCCTGCTATGCCTCCAATGGGGGGTGGCGGAATGCCAGGCATGATGTAAGGAGGTAGCACCGACAAGCGAGTATTTTAGCTTGTTTTTGGATAATAGTTTAAACGCCCTGATAAATCGGGGCGTTTTTTTGTTGGGTTGGGCTTTAAGCTATGGATTTAGGTTAGAACAAAGTATTGCAGTAATGCTCGATTATGTTTTATTAGTTCTTTTTGTCCGAACTACTAGGGTCAAATCCGTAATAAAAATTGTTCAGTTGTCCATTTGAACTTTGAAGACCAACAATATCCATTATTTCTTGAAAGTAAAGAAGAATACGTTCTCTATCTTCTGAATCATATCCAAGTTCCATTTCGGGGAATTTTAAGAGTCCTATTCTGATTGCTTCCTGATATTTTTCATTGGTAGGATTATTTGATTCTGAGATTTTTTTAAAATCTAATGCGACCTCATTTATTTTTTGAGTTAAAATGGGTCTGAGTTTTTCATCTGAAATATTTGGGGAATAATTTTCGGCGTAGAACTTTTTCTTAGCCATAAACTCCACAAATTTTTCATGAGCATTTTCAGGTGTTGTCATTATTGTAGGATTTTGAGCATAGGCGGATAGGGTTAAAAACAGAACTATTAGTCTTAAGCAGTTCTTATTTCCTTTGGAGTTTTTATCCATTATGTGTAAAATTTCCCGAATCTACGAATCTTCATAATGCTTTTATAAATGTTAAGGCAACAAGGGTTAAGATCACGAATATCTATATAAATATGGTATTACAACACCAACATAGCAATCGCCATTAAAAGCATAATCGCATTTTCAATAAAAGTTGCCTCTGTCATCGGCAGGTTTAGGGCGGTACCTAAACAGGCGCAGCGAATACTCTTTTTGTCTAATAGGGTTTTGGTTACCCCGATGGTGGTGATGCCCAAGATAATTATGGTGACAATCAGTGCCAATTGAATTTGAAACCGCATCAAAAAAAGTAATCCCAAACCCAATTCTAAAAAGGGATAAATCCAACCATAAGCTGGTAGAACTTTAGCCAATGGGTCGTACATTTTAAAACTCTCGGGAAAACCCTTTAAATCCAAAAATTTAAAGAAGCTAAATACGATATAGAAGAGCCCCATAAAATCAAGCATGGCCTCTTGCATTGACCACTCCTTGTAATTCAACAAGATGGCTGCCCCAAAAAGGTAGGCAAATATCAAGAACAGGGGTTTTAACTGTTGCAGTTTGCTTTTGGTCACTGGAGCATCCGATACCTGAAGAGGCTCTTGGTTTTCTTCAATAGTATATTTTGATGGCAAAGCACCTCTAAGTTCAGCAAGTGAGAGAGGTCGATTTGCATTGATTTCAGCTTGAGCCTTCTCCAAATCGACCTGAACCTTTTCAACACCTTCAATTGAATTCAGTTTTTCCTTTACAGAACTGACACAGCCCATACAGGTCATTCCTGAAACCTGGTAGGTTTTGACCATTAGCGCTGGTGTTTCATAGCATCATGGTCTTCGATGTCGCGATAACGGCAACAGGCATGAACTTTTTCATAGGCCTTTTGAGTTGCTTTCAATTCTTTGGAGTCATGGCCAGCTTCTGCCAAAGCCATTTTAACGGCCATAGGATTGGTCTTGCGCTCATCAATTACCAATACCAATTCATGGGATGGAATATTCCAATCGGCAAACTTTACACCAGAAACGTCAAGTGCCGCTTTTTCAATACGCATTTTACACATTTGGCAAACGCCATCAACTTCAAAACTTAGTTTTTTATTCTTGCTTTGCGCCATAGTGAAATTGGTCACCATAGCTATACATATAATTGCTATTATTTTTTTCATCTTATTAATTCTTAGATTTTTAGTCGTAATCCTAAATAAAACATACGACCCATAATTGGGGCATATACTATTGTAGTATCAAAATTTGGTCCAAAAGGATCATTTGCTCCTAAAACAGGATTATTTTGAGTGACTTTGGTCAAATTTTCCCCTCCCAAATATACCTCAAACTTGTCTGAAAATACTCGGGTAGCCTGCGCATTCATTAGCGCATAAGCATCAACAAAGTCGCCTAGCTGTAAAGGTCCTGGGTTAGCCTCTGTACTTGGTAATCGCTGCTCACCAACAGCATGTAGTGTATAATCAAACTTCCATTGGCTGCCATTTTCTTTGGCTTCTGTAATATATTCCACATTGGAGAAGAATCTGTTTTGGGCCAATAAAGGTTTTTGTAATAGCCCAGTTTGGTATTGGGTCTTTACATCATAGAATTTATAGGCCGAACGCATTTTAAGTCGTTCCAATGGTTCAAAATTCAATTCCACCTGCAAACTATTGGCATAACTTTCGCCGTCTAGATTAGAAAACGTAACTTCTCTGGGATTCTCCCAATCGACCACCACTTGGTTTTCAAAATCAGTACGGTAAAAATCCACAGTAAAATCAGCTTGTCGACCAAATAAGTCAAAGCCCTGTAAAAAACTTAAGCCAAAATTCGTGGCCTTTTCAGGGTCAAGACCATAAATACTGCCCCCCGAATTCACCAAATTAATCCGTCTTGAAGAGCCAAACAAACGTTGGTTCTCAGCAAAGAAATTAGGAGCCCTGCGCCCTATACCAAATGAACCACGAAGACTACCACGTTCCCATGGGGTATACCGTACATGAAGGCGTGGGGTAATAAACTCACCCAAACGATTATGACTATCAAAACGAAGCCCAGCTGTTAAACTCAACTTTTCAAGGTTGGTATAGCTGTATTCAAAAAACCCTCCAAAAGAACCATCAGTTCTAGCATAGTTCACATTGTTCACCAATTCATCATAATCGTCAACCGCAACGGTTAGTCCAGTTTTGAACTTGTGCTGGGTATTCCCGATAATCGAATTAAAAATTAAATTTGAGTATGCACTTTGATGGTCAATATTGTATTGGTTTGGACCAAAATAAGATTCCTGGTTATGGGTACTGTACGATGCTTGAAAACCTATACTTTGAAAGGGCAGGTCTGGAAAAACATACCCCACCTTTACCGAAGAATCAAACCTACGCGTATCAATTTCACTGCCCCAAATTCCGTTACTGAACCTGTCTTGGTCGGGCTCAAAACCCTCTTGCCCTAATTGCTTGTCGTCAGTTAAATATCTAAAGTTGATAAAACTGACCCAACCGGTTTCAGCATTTTGAAATTGCCAACGGTTCATGATATTGATTTGATTCGCTAAAGGGGCATCCAAAAAGCCATCTCCATTGTTATCGACTTCAATATCACGCCTATTCGTATGAAAATACAAGCCTGTACTCCATTTGTCAGAAAGTATTTTATTAAAGTGGGTATTCAACTCCAACCGACCGTTGCGATTGCCATATAGGTTTAAGAACAAGGGTTGGTCCGTCAAAGGTTTCACCAATTCAGCATTTATCTGCCCCGATATACTCTCATACCCATTGACCACACTGCCAGCTCCTTTGGTGATTTGAATGCTCTCGACCCAAGTACCTGGTGTAAAGGTCAAACCAAATGTTTGCGATGCTCCCCTGACCATGGGAATATTCTCTTGTGTAATCAGCAAATAAGGACTGGTCAATCCTAACATTTCTATCTGCTTCGTACCCGTTAACGCGTCGTTGAAATTTACATCGATAGATGGATTGGTTTCAAAGCTTTCCGAGAGATTACAACAAGCCGCTTTGAGCAATTCAGCACTATTGATGGTTACTATATTCTGTGAACTAAAATAGGTTTTCTCCAGTGCTTCACGTTGCTGCTCTAGCACGACCTCATCCAATTCGTTGGCAGGCTTCAACCAATGATGAACCATCTTCGGTTCCTTAATTGTCAGGGTATCGGTTTTAAAACCAACAAAACTGATGACCAACTTATTGTATTCCTTGCTATACGGAATAGCAAAGAGACCGTCTTCGTTTGTTATGGTACCAATGGGCGAATTCAACCAATACACATTAGCTCCTGCCAAGCCAATATGCTTGCCTTCGGAATTGGCTTCCATAACCATGCCCTCAATTTTATCTTGAGCACTGATGAAATTGATACTTATTATTGTGGAAATAAGTAAACCGTAAACTGTTTTCATTGAAATTAGATTTGATAACTACTTCTTTTTTGTCATTCCTGCGAAAGCAGGAATCCAATTTGAAGGGTTATATCAAATCAAAAAGACCTCGTAAACAAGGTTTAAATCCTCAACTATCAGTGGCGGAGGATGTATTTGTTCTGGAGCGGAATTTTTCTCGGGAAGAAGATTTATTTGAAAGCTTGATTGTAAAAAGCTCACAACAAATACCTGTGCCCCTAGGGAAAGTTGTTCCCAACTGAGTTTTAAGTCATCTTGCCCCTCAATAGTAAAGGACTCATCATCACAACAGTTGTTTTCTCCCTTTTTGTCCAACACCTTCATAGCCATCTCCATTCCACAGTCTTCGGCAGGAACAAAGAATGAGGTATCCATTACACGGCCCATGCAAAGGTGTTTGTCTACAGTCCAAGAGACAGTTGATAATAGTACAAGTAGTGCTAAAAAAGGGGATACTATTTTGTGTGTCAATGACTTCACGATGCAAAGATACTTTATAATCAGATTCGCAATATGGTCTTTAACACTTCATTTGAGAGGCGTCTTTCAAAAATTCTTAGCTTTAAGAAGACACTGATGGAATGAAAACACGACTTTTTCTTGCTGCCTGGCTTTTTACCCTTCAATTTTATGCCCAAGCAGAAAATACTGCTGTTCAGCAATTGGTCGAAGACTATAAGGATTATTTTAAGACCGCCCGAAAAAGTGTGCATTTGCATTTAAACAAAACCGTCTTTTTCACAGGGGAGCACATTTGGTTCAATGCTTATGTTCTTGAACATTCCAAAAATTTACCAAGTAAGGAAGATGAGTTCATTTACGTTGACCTTATAGATGGCGAAGGCAAAGTCATAACTCGCAAAACCATTCTTTTTAGCGAAGGAAAAGCAAGTGGCGACATCTTTCTGACAAACACGCTGAATTCCGGATTGTACTTTTTACAAGTGTATACGGCCGCTATGCAAAATTTTGAAGAGGACAATTCAACGAAATACCCCGTTCTGATAAAGAACAATACAACCGCCGATTTCGTTTCTTTTGATTACAGAATGAAAATGGACGAACCGTTAATCAAAATTACCGCAGAGAGCGGGCAACTTTTGGCCGGGGTATTTAACAAATGTATCGTTAGGGTACTTGATAGTGCGGGAGTTCCTATGGTTGCAGATTCCGCATTTTTGGTTGGTAAAAAAAATAAAAAAATCTCTGAAATAAAATTGAACGAGAATGGATTCGATGTATTCACCTTCTTGCCAGATTTCGGCACTGACTATAAGTTGAAATTATACAAAAACGGCAATTTAACCTCTGAAAAATTACCTGAAATAAAAAAGAACGGGGTTTCCTTTTCTATTGCCAGAAACCCCTATAAAAATGAGCTTGCAGTTCAGGTTTTTGATATCCGAAATAATTCTAATCGGCCTGAATCGAAATTAACACTGCTTGTTCACAAAGACCAAAATATTAACGGATTTTCATTAGGCGAACCAAAGACCAAATTTGATTTCAAAATCAACTATGATGTGCTTTCTAACGGTATGAATGAACTTACCATAGTGGATGGCAATGGTCAAATTCTTGCCAATCGTTTTCTTTTTCACAGTGATAATCTACAACTAAAGAAATACAATGTCAACAACAAAAAGAGAACTACCGATTCCGTAGCGCTTGCACTCAAACCTCTTATGACCAAGAAGAGAACTGAGAGTCTAAGTATCTCTATTTTGCCCGCGAAAACAAGAACCCAAGAATTCAGAAAAAAAGCGCTATTTGCACTCTACCTCGAGCCGCATTTTAAAAATGCCGAATGGCGTGATTTATGGGCAAAAGAAATTGTTTCGTATGAAGACTTAAACTTTATGGATGAGATTTCAATTTTGGCCCAACCGAAGTACAGTTGGAATACCATTTTGAATAAAAATTTGGTAGTACCAGAACCCAATTCCTACACGGCGACAATTGAAGGGGTGGTTGAGCCACGAGACAAAACAATTAAACCAAAAATGGTTGTACTTTATTCTAAAAGCAACGAACTTCTTCTCAATTCTGAGGTCATCGATTCAAAATTTCAATTCAAAGATTTAGCATTGGAAAAAGGCAGCAAGTTAAATCTGTCACTTATTGCCCAAAACGGCAAACCTTACAAAGCCAATTTTAGCTATGCCATCAAACCGGTTATTGAAAAATTTAGACACCGCTTTAGTACAAACGATATTCATGAATCTTCGAAATTCATTAACGAACAAAATCCACTTTCAAACAATGGAAGCGACACCCAAAACCTGGAAGAAGTAGTGGTAACGGCAAAACGACTAAAGTATCAACGATTTTTTCCGACGTATCAAGCCACCAAAATTGATAGTACGCTAACCAAAATGACAATAGGTGATTTTATGCAGCGACAAGGGTTCATTCCAATTTTGATAAGTCCAATGTGGCGTGACAGAAGGGCGGGCACCTTGCAATTGGCCAAGAGGAACAATAGGTGTGGCACTGTTTTCCCAGCAATAGTATTTGATGGTATCTATGATGAATTCTTGGACCCCTATAAAGATATTAGTTTGGAATATGTGGACGAAATTTACTGGGACCGACCTGGCGCCTGCGGAATGATCATTGTTGTTTTTACAAATGATAAATTTAAAAACAGACCTAAGTCCGATAAACAAATTACTAGTGAGGAAATTTTAGTTGATAGAGGGTTCGATCCACCTTCACGATTCAAAAGACCTGATTATTTTGAAACGAGTATTTCAAGCTTTAAACACTTCGGAATATTAGGTTGGCAATCGATTTCCAATCGAAATGATACTATTCCTGAATTTAAGGTTCCCTTTGAAAGTGAAGAAGAAATCTTGGTCATTATAGAAGGATTCTCTGATTCCGGAACCATAATCTCTGAAAACCACTTGGTTTCTTTGAACTAAAAAAGTTGTAAGTAATCAAAGAATATATCGACTTTTACCCTTCAAAAATTTTTAAATGTTCGAAGCCCTAAAATCATCGGTTGAAGAAATACTACAATCAAACAAGACAGCAGAAGATAAGATGCTTGCCATTTGTCAAGCTTTACAAGATGCGGTCGACTACTACGATTGGGTCGGTTTTTACTTTAAGAATGGGAACAAACGTGAGCTGAAATTAGGCCCTTATGTTGGAGAACCTACAGACCACACCATTATTCCTTTTGGAAAGGGAATCTGTGGTCAAGTTGCAGAAAGCAATCAAAACTTTGTGGTGCCTGATGTAGCGGCGCAAGACAACTATATTGCTTGTAGCCTGACTGTCAAATCTGAAATCGTAGTTCCCTTATTTAAAAATGGGGAGAACATTGGGCAAATTGATATTGATAGCAATACCCCTGACCCCTTTTCTGAAGAAGACGAACGTTTTTTGGAATGGGTCAATGCAAAAGTGGCCGAGATTCTTTAAAACTTACATGGTTTTGTTAATAACACAATAAAAATCCTCCCCTTAAAAAAAGTATTTTTGGAGCTTAATTTTTCCGCAAAAGCATCATGAATACTTCTAAAAAAGCCACCTCGGCACTTATCTCCGTTTTCCATAAAGATGGTCTGGAACCGATTGTCAAAAAATTACATGAATTAGGCGTCACTCTTTACAGCACAGGCGGTACAGAAAAATTTATCAAAGATTTGGACATCCCTGTACTTGCAGTGGAAGAGGTCACTAGTTATCCTTCGATTTTAGGTGGTCGGGTTAAAACACTTCACCCGAAAGTATTTGGGGGCATTTTGAACCGACAGGACAACCCATCTGACATGGCTCAAATGAAGGAATACCAGATTCCGCAATTGGATATCGTTATTGTGGATTTATATCCTTTTGAAAAAACCGTAGCCAGTGGTGCATCAAATCAAGATATTATTGAAAAAATTGATATCGGAGGTATATCATTGATTCGTGCGGCTGCAAAAAATTACAAAGACGTTCTTTGTGTTTCTTCTATGGAGGACTATGAGGAATTTTTAAATATTATTAATGAAGGTAATGGTGAAACCACCTTGGAACAACGTCAGCGTTTTGCCTCAAAAGCCTTTAATGTTTCCTCGCATTACGATTCCGCCATATTCAATTATTTCAACCAAGACCACGAGCTGGCCGCTTTAAAACTAAGTGAGACCAAAGGTCAAGTACTTCGGTACGGAGAAAACCCGCATCAGAAAGGGTTCTTCTTTGGTGATTTAGAAGCAATGTTCGATAAATTACATGGTAAAGAACTATCCTACAATAATTTACTTGATATTGATGCTGCGGTTAATTTGATGGAGGAATTCAAAAACGACGATCCAACTTTTGCCATTTTAAAACACAACAATGCCTGTGGTTTAGCCACAAGACCAACGATAAAACAAGCGTATGTAGATTCCCTCGCTGGAGACCCGGTATCTGCCTTTGGAGGAATCTTAATCAGCAATACCGAAATTGACAAAGCAACCGCTGAAGAAATACACCAACTGTTCTGCGAGGTGGTCATTGCTCCCTCCTATTCTTCTGATGCACTCGAAATTTTAAAAGGAAAAAAGAATCGGATAATTTTAATTCAGAAACCAGTTGCACTACCCCAGATGTTGGTGAGAACCTGTTTGAACGGAGCCCTATTGCAAGAAAAAGATGCTAAGACCGATTCGCAGGTTGATTTGACCCAGGCAACCGACAAAAAACCAACAACTGCAGAATTGGAAGACTTGTTGTTTGCATCCAAGATATGCAAGCACACTAAGAGCAATACAATCGTACTGGCAAAAAACAAACAGTTGTGTGCCAGTGGAACAGGCCAAACTTCAAGAGTAGATGCATTGAACCAAGCCATTCACAAAGCAGGCCACTTTAACTTTGAATTAGAAGGTGCGGTAATGGCCAGTGATGCGTTTTTCCCATTCCCAGATTGTGTGGAAATTGCACATAAAGCAGGTATTGCAGCAGTGATTCAACCAGGAGGCTCCATAAAGGACCAGTTAAGCATTGATTACTGCAATGAAAACGGACTTTCGATGGTAATGACTGGCACTAGGCATTTTAAGCACTAATTTCACTACTTTTGCCGTTATTTTACAATAATTAAAACAGCCAAACTATATGGGATTCTTTGATTTCATGACGGAGGAGATAGCGATTGACCTAGGTACGGCAAACACCCTCATAATTCATTTGGATAAAGTAGTGGTCGATAGCCCTTCTATTGTGGCCCGTGACCGCATGTCAGGTAAAATCATTGCGGTTGGTCGTGAGGCCAATATGATGCAAGGAAAAACCCATGAAAATATTAAAACCATCCGCCCATTAAAAGATGGGGTGATTGCTGATTTCGATGCTTCGGAAAAAATGATAAACATGTTTATCAAGAACATTCCAGCCTTGAAAAAGAAGTGGTTTCCACCTGCACTGCGAATGGTCATCTGTATACCGTCAGGTATTACCGAAGTTGAAATGCGCGCTGTACGTGAATCTGCAGAACGCGTTAATGGAAAAGAGGTTTATTTGATTCATGAACCAATGGCGGCTGCCATAGGTATTGGTTTGGATATAATGCAGCCCAAGGGTAATATGATTGTTGATATCGGAGGTGG
This sequence comes from Croceivirga thetidis, assembly GCF_012272815.1. GTDB lineage: Bacteria > Bacteroidota > Bacteroidia > Flavobacteriales > Flavobacteriaceae > Croceivirga > Croceivirga thetidis. The sequence goes on along the minus strand of NZ_JAAWWL010000001.1, from coordinate 1,567,195 downwards.
TACTACTGAAATTGCAGTTATCGCCTTAGGGGGAATTGTGTGTGACAAATCGGTTAAGATTGCAGGTGATGTTTTTACAAATGATATCATCTATTACATGCGTACGCAGCATAACCTTTATGTTGGTGAGAGTACGGCAGAGGCAATCAAAATCGAAATAGGTTCAGCTACCGAAGATCTGCAGTCACCACCTGATGATAAACAAATTCAGGGAAGGGATTTATTGACAGGAAAACCAAAACAGGTATCCATCTCTTACCGTGAAATAGCAAAAGCACTTGACAAGAGTATTCTTCGAATTGAAGATGCAGTAATGGAAACCCTTTCGCAAACACCGCCAGAACTTGCAGCTGATATATACAACACAGGTATTTACATGGCCGGTGGTGGTTCGATGTTACGAGGTCTGGATAAGCGCCTGTCGCAAAAAACCGACCTGCCAGTTTATATTGCCGAGGACCCCTTACGAGCGGTAGTACGTGGTACAGGAATTGCCTTGAAAAATATTGAGCGTTACAAGAACATCCTTATAAAATAGTCATCCTATTGAATGCAGCGATTACTAGACTATATACTCAGTAATAGAAATACATTCTTATTTGGTATTCTCTTACTGATTTCGCTGACATTAACCTTTCGCTCCCATTCCTATCATCAATCAAAAGTTTTCAATAGCTCTCGATGGCTGACCGGAAATGTCTATCAAATTTCAAATAACCTGACCTCCTACTTTGATTTACGTGAAGCTAATGAGGTATTACTTGAAGAGAATAGACTTTTGCGCAACCAACTTTTTAATCAGCAAAACGGACCACAAGAAAATACCGATTCGGAGAATTGGTCATTCGAAGTAATTGGTGGAGTAGTTATCAATAATAGTTACAATTCACCGAACAATTACATAACCATCAATAAAGGCAAAAAACACGGTCTTGTTCAAGATATGGGAGTTATTACTTCAAAAGGACTTTTGGGGATTGTTGAAAACACATCCTTAAATTTTGCTACGGTTCAAAGCCTCTTGAATACCAAATCAATCATTAACGCCAAAATCAAAAACACCAATTATTTTGGTTCCCTGACATGGGATACAGAAAATTATAATGAGGTTCAACTTGTTGACATTCCAAAATCAGTGCCTTTGGTTGTGGGTGACACTATAGTAACAGGTGGAATGTCGAGCATATTCCCAGAGAACATTCCGATTGGAGTGATAAAGAAATACGACTTGAATACGTCAAAGAGCTTTTACACAATAGACGTTGGGCTCTTTAATGATATGGCAAACCTCAACGCTATATACGTTATTAAAAGCCGGTATCGAAGAGAGCAAATTCAACTTGAAAATTCAACTAGAAATGCAAATTAACAACACCTTCTTAGTTCTTGCTTTGCGTTTTCTAATGCTGCTCCTTGCCCAGGTTCTAATTTTTAATGATTTGGGATTTTTGGGTTTTATCAATCCAATGGTCTATGTGCTATTTGTGTATTGGTATCCACTGAGAACGAACAGGTCAATTTTTCTAATTGCAAGTTTTTTATTGGGATTTGCCATAGATGTATTTTCGGATACATTGGCAATACACTCAACATCATTATTGACTGTTGCCTTTTTGAGACCACTTATCATGCGATTTAGCTTTGGTGCAGCAGTCGATTTTCAAGGCTTTACCTTCAAGAATACCACCTTGGTCCAAAGGGTTACCTTTTTGGCTGTTTTGATTTTTATACACCATACGATTTTCTATTCGCTCGAAATTTTAAGTTTCTCCCATTTCCTGCTAATTTTGAAAAAGATTCTGTTTATAGGTATAGCTAGTTTAATTTTATCCTTACTGTTAAGTTCATTGTTCGCCTTGAATAGGGAGTAAATGAGGGTTTAAGAATTCTTAAATGAAAAAACTACTTCTCTTTTCGTTTGTCATAGTCATAGGTTTCGTTTATATCGGAAGGCTCTCGTATATGCAGCTATTTAGTTTCTCGTCTAACCGTGTGCTAGATGATTCTGCGGTAAAAGCTGTTTACGATTATCCTGAACGGGGATACATTTATGATCGCAATGGAAATTTATTGGTCGGCAATCAAACGGCCTATGATGTTATGGTGATACCTAGGGAGACAAAACCTTTGGACACTCTTGAATTCTGTGGACTATTGGGAATCTCGAAAAGTGATTTTCTAAAGAGACTTGAAAAAGCCAGGAACTACTCTCCAAGACTTCCTTCGGTTCTGGTAGCCCAACTCTCCAAAGAAGATTATGCCAGTCTTCAAGAGAAGATGCGAAAGTATACCGGTTTTTATATTCAGAAACGTTCATTAAGGGACTACAAGACGAATTCCTCTGCTAATGTACTCGGTTATATCAGTGAGGTAAATGAAACCGACTTGAGCACCAATAAATATTACACTGCTGGGGAACTTATTGGTCGCACGGGAATTGAAAAACAATACGAAGAATTCCTTCGTGGACGAAAAGGTGTAAAGTTCATACAAAAAGATCGCTTTAATCGCGCCATTGGGCCATATAAAGAAGGGAAGCTGGACACCTTACCGGAATTAGGAACTGAAATTCACATCACTATTGATAAAGCCCTTCAAGAGTATGGTGAAAAATTAATGGTTGGAAAACGGGGTGGTATTGTTGCAATTGAACCCAAGACCGGTGAAGTATTGACAATGATTTCAGGCCCATCATATGACCCAGCATTATTAGTGGGTCGTGAACGGTCAAGAAATTACAGCAAACTACATTACGATAGCATTTCAAGACCTACCTGGGACCGTTCGATTTTATCAGAACAATCACCGGGTTCTCCTTTTAAAGCCTTAAATGCCTTGGTTGCTCTACAAGAAGGTGTAATAACGCCAAAAACCAAATTTACCTGCTACAACGGGTTTTATGTCGGAAAGAAAAAAACAAAAAAGCTTTGCCATTGTGGTGGTGGTATAAGGAATATGAATTCTGGAATATTCACTTCTTGCAATGCCTATTTCGCAGGAACTTTCAGAAATATTTATGGCAAGTACGAAACCACCGATGAAGGTATGGATGTTTGGGAAAACCATATGCGAAGTTTCGGTCTTGGAAACTACCTGGGAATTGATTTACCTACGGGCAGGCCTGGTAGAATTCCAACAAAAGAGTTTTATGATAAGTGGTACGGCGATGGCCGTTGGTATTCGCCAACCATAATTTCAAATTCAATTGGCCAAGGTGAGGTCGCAGCTACTCCATTACAATTGGCTAATATGACTGCCGCCATAGCAAACCGTGGTTATTTCTATACCCCTCATTTGATAAAAAGGGTTGGAGGTTCAAGTGCCATTGACCCCAAGTTTACCGAACGTCGATATACTACGATTGATAAAGAACATTTTGAACCCGTTATTGAAGGAATGGCAAATGTTTATAAGTACGGAACGGCAAATCGCCTTAGAATTCCCGATATAACCATTGCCGGAAAAACTGGAACGGTAGAAAACTTTACCCGTATTGATGGTAAAAAAGTACAACTCACTGACCACTCGGTTTTTGTGGCTTTTGCTCCCGTTGAAAACCCTAAAATCGCGATATCGGTTTATATTGAACATGGGTATTATGGGGCACGTTATGCAGGTCATATAGCATCCTTGATGATTGAAAAGTATTTAAAGGGTGATATAACCAGAAAAGACTTGGAGTATCGTATGTTCAATACCACGCTAGAAAAAGAATATGAAAAACCATTCAGTGGCGAACCATTTAAGATAAACGAGTATGTATGGTGACAGTCTATTAAGACGAATCGATTGGATTACCATACTCTTATATTTGGTTCTTGTAGGGGCCGGTTGGGCAAATATCTATAGCACAACGGTAGAAGAGGAGAATGTCGCACTGTTGAACTTGGCCACGGAATATGGCAAACAATTGTTCTTCATCCTGCTTTCAATTGTAATTGGAATAAGTATCTTTTTTTTTAATTCTACCTTTTTTGAACGTTTCGGAAGCATTTTTTACATCATTTCGCTTGTGCTCTTGCTGGGCCTTTTTTTATTTGGAAAAACAATCGGCGGTGCAACTTCATGGTACGATTTGGGTTTTATGAACCTCCAGCCCTCCGAGTTGGCCAAATTGGCCACCATTATGGCACTTGCAAAATATTTAAGTGACATTCAAACCGATATCAAAAGAAGAAAGCACCAGCTATATGCCATTTTGATTATTATCATACCGGTAGTACTGATATTGCCCCAACCTGATCCTGGAAGTGCTTTGGTCTATTTTGCACTTTTTTTTGTGCTGTTTAGGGAAGGGCTTCCCATTTATTATTTGGGCATTGCGCTATTATTGGTACTCCTTTTCGTACTGACCCTGATTTATGGTGTAGTATGGATTGTTATAGGCTTGGGAATGCTGACCTCTTTGTTTTACCTATTCAAAAAGCCAACACTTAAAGTGCCTACCTTACCTATGGCTGTGTTTTTGACCATATGTGTACTCTATTCACTCTCCGTAAGATTCGTATATACTGAAATCTTTGAGGAAAGACATCGTAATCGCTTCGACCTTTGGCTAGGGCTAGAAGATGATGAACGAAAATTGGAGCAGATAAAAAAGACTATTGGTTACAATACCTATCAGGCTGAAAAAGCAATTGAATCAGGGGGCTTTTGGGGGAAGGGCTTTCTAGAGGGCACCCGCACCAAAGGAAACTTTGTTCCTGAACAGCACACAGATTACATTTTTAGTTCTTTAGGTGAAGAATGGGGCTTTTTTGGAACTTCGATTGTTATCATTCTTTACACGCTCTTCTTTATTCGACTATTGAACCTTGCGGAAAGACAAAAACGTGATTTCTCAAGAATGTTCGGCTATGGGGTAATTTCAGTTTTATTCTTTCATTATGTTATTAACATTGGAATGGTCATCGGCCTACTACCTACTATCGGAATTCCACTACCCTTTTTCAGTTATGGTGGTTCAGGACTATTATTCTTTACGGCAATGCTCTTTATTTTTTTGAAACTGGACGCTTCACGACTAATGGAAAATTAAATTAGAATTTCCATCCCTCTGAATTCACATTTCGTTCCAAATGTGATTGTATAGTTTTTGGTAGCCTTTCAAAAAAGTCTATCCCTGTTAATTGTTCAAGTTTATCAATAGGCACCAAAAAGTGCTCAAGCGAACGAGCGGATTCTTCGTGCGGAACCAGAAAACAAAGTGCTTTTAAATCTTGACCAACGCCACGAAAAATAATTTTGTAATAGTGTTCAGGAACATCAACATCTTCGGAACCAATCTCTTTTAAACTATCGGTAAGCACTCCACCGGTGATAACCGTTAAGTCTCCATGACGTCTGCACCAATAACGAACCTGTTGCTCCAAGCGGTTCCAAACCCCTGCGTTGAAATCCTTTTTTTGAGGGGAAATATTACTCGTATAGAAGGTCTCATTGTACGCCTGTTCTGAAAACCTTCGATCCCCAGCGGGACAAAGATGCCCTCGGTCAAAACCAGAGTTTTTATAATTGCGCCAGTCTGCCGATTTTGACGGAACCTTTGGGTCTTCAATAAAATAGGGCCGCCTTCTATCATCGTTTGTTAGATGCGATTTCTTTAATTCATAATAAACCCATTCGGCCTGTTCATGGGGTTCGCTGTAGGATAGTGAATAAAAGTTATGTTTGATGATTACTCCTCTTGTTGTGCTTGGGAAGTACTCGTCATTTTGTGCTATTTCATTACCTAAAGCTTCATCCGAATAGGTATCAGGTGTATAAAAGTTTTCGAAGAGCCAAAACCCGACAATGCAAGTTATAAGTAAAATGGAATAAACCGTTTTTCGCTTCATGGGCACAAAATACAAAGCCCTGTCAAAACTGACAGGGCTTTATCAAAAGGCTTTTCTAAGGATTATCCCTTTACTGAAGATTTGTTCTTGTTACGTAAAACGTCCATTTTTAAATCTTCCAATACGTTAATGGCTTCTTCGACATAAACATCTTTAGCCAAATCTTGGTGCCAACGGTCACGCTTTTCACGTAAAATAGGATCTTGGGCAAACAATTCTTTTTCGTACTTCAAAGACTCAAACGTAAGCTTTGAATCGTATTCATAGATTTTTTTGAAATAATCCGACTGTTTTTTATCGTTGTCTCTATCGGTCTTATAGCTATCATAGTTAAGCGATACCAAGGTTTGGTCTTGTTGTTTACTTAACCATTTTGCGTTTTCCTCAATCAATTGAATCTGAGGATTCATTGACATTCTTGCCTGACTTTTTGCAATGGTACCTTCGTAATCAATATAACCATCCCAGAATTGGTAGTCGGCCGGGGTAATTTTATCCCACCCTAATGGGTTGTCTTGATCTCTTTCTCCAATATCAATGTAGGAATACCTGTCTGGAACTACGATATCACTTTTAACACCTTCAAGTTGTGTTGAACCCCCATTAATTCGATAGAACTTTTGGGTCGTTAATTTGATAGCTCCTAAATTTCCATGTTCATTGCTTCGAACAATATTATCCAATGGAATTACATTTTGAACCGTTCCTTTACCAAAGGTTTGTTTACTACCTATCACAATGGCCCTTTTATAATCCTGCATTGCAGCGGCTAGAATTTCAGACGCAGAGGCAGATAATTCATTTACCAATATGACTAGAGGACCATCCCATTGGATTCGCTCATCTTTATCTTCGTGAACTTCTTTACGCTTGTCAGAGGATTTCACCTGTACAATCGGACCATCTTTGATGAATAGTCCTGCCATTTCAACTACTGTCTTTAAAGATCCTCCACCGTTATCGCGTAAATCCAAGATAAGTCCTTCGGCACCTGCTTGCTTTAAACGTTCTACTTCTTTAGCAACATCCGTTGCAGCATTTCGTTCGGTATAATCTTCAAAATCAACATAGAACTTCGGCAAATGAATAAGACCGAACTTCTTACTGTTTTTAATTACAGTTGCAGATTTCGCATAAGACTCTTCAAGTTCAACCACATCACGGGTAATTGAAACTATTTCAACACTTCCATCTACTTTACGCACTGTAAGTGCAACGGTAGTTCCCTTTGGACCTTTAATTAACTTAATGGCGTCGTCTAAACGCATACCTACAATATCGATTGGCTCTTCATTCTCTTGACCAACCTTTATGATTTCGTCGCCTACTTCTAGGCTTTTATCCCTCCATACGGGGCCACCAGATATAATCTCAACAATTTTTGCCCCTTCAGGCTTCTTTTGAAGACGTGCTCCAATACCCTCGAACTTTCCTGAAATGTTGATATCGAATTTATCTTTTTCTTCTGGTGCAAAGTAAAAAGTATGAGGGTCAAATTCGTCAACAATGGTATTTACGTATTGTACAAACCAATCCTTGCGTTCTAAATCGTCTACGAAATCAAAAAACTCATCAAGAGTGGTCTTCGTACTCTTACGGGCTTCAGCCTCTACTTCAGCAAGAGTAACATCTTTTAATTCTATCGGGGTTGTATTGATGTTTGCTTCAACATCAACACTGACCATGTCAGGACCTTGGGTATCCGACGAACCACCAGAAACAGCAGTTTTACGAATTGAAATTTTATTATCGTAAACCCCTAGGGCATTGTATTTTAATTGTTTTCTCCAACGTTCCTTGAGTTCTTGTCGATTTTGAGCATAAGATTCATCTTTGTAATCAATATTGATTTCTTCTTGCTTTGAAAAATCAAATGGCTCTTCCAAGACTTCGGCATAAATATCTTTTGCTTCATTCATCCGTGTCATCAATCGATCATAAACTAAATTGAAGAACGTAATCTCAGTATTCTTCAATTCATCATCTATTTGATATTTGTATGTTTCAAATTCTTGAATATCAGATGCCAAAAAATAACGCTTGGTAGGGTCTAGAATGTCAATAAAATCTTCATAAACATTCGCAGAAAATGTATCGTTTATGTCTTTGGGTTCATAGTGACCTCGTTCTAAAACGTAGGTAATAAGGTCTAATAGAAGTTTATCCTTATCATTACTCTCAAAAGATTTGTTGGTAAAACTGCATGAAGCAACCGCAATAAGCATAACAACAAAACCAAACGCAAAATTCTTCTTCATAAAATGGTATTTTTGGGACTGGATTTAGCATCCTATTTTTCGTTCTACATCTAAATATCCAGCTACACTTTGTTTGTAATTATCTAAGATACAGAAAAAATCATGCCAGCTATTTGAGCCTCACATAATTTTGTGTTAAACGAAAGCACACCTTTATCCTTAACGAAAAACGTATTTTTGCGGCTTAAAGTATGGTGTCTTGAAAAATCCCTTAATATTAGTCACGAATGATGACGGAATCACTGCTCCAGGGCTACGTAGCTTGATAGAATTTATGAAGGAAATTGGGGATGTGGTGGTCGTAGCACCCGATAGCCCGCAATCAGGAATGGGGCACGCCATTACCATAGACAATACCCTTTATTCGAAAAAGGTAATTATTGATAAAGATAAAGGGGCCCCTGCCGAATACAGTTGTAGTGGTACACCCGCGGATTGTGTTAAACTGGCCCTGCAAGAGCTATTAGACCGTAAACCGGATATTGTTGTCAGTGGAATTAACCACGGCTCGAACGCCTCTATAAACGTAATTTACTCTGGTACAATGAGTGCCGCAATCGAAGCTGGTATTGAAGGTATTCCCGCTATTGGCTTCTCATTATTGGATTATTCATGGAAGGCTGATTTTAGTGGTGTAGGCAGGAGTGCTAAAAAAATAGTTCAAGAAGCCTTGACCCAAGGTATGCCAAGGGGTACGGTGTTGAATGTAAATATTCCAAAAACAGATGGTGCTGAACCAAAAGGCATTAAGATTTGCCGTCAAGCTCGTGCAAATTGGCGAGAGAAATTTGATAGAAGAAAAAGCCCAACGGGCAGGGAATATTTCTGGTTAACTGGAGAATTTGAACTTTTGGACAAAGGTGAAGATACAGATATTCACGCACTATCAGAAGGCTTTGTTTCCGTGGTTCCGACACAATTCGATTTGACCGCTCACCACGCTATTCAACAATTAAATTCATGGAATTTCAATGAATAAAATTCAAAAAGAAACCCTCATTGGTTTTATTGTCGGGGTTATTGCCAATACTTTTGGAACGCTACTTTACATTTTATTTTTTTCCGATTTAGGTATTGTAGAAACCTACAATGCAGCGGTGGAACAAGAACACATCGGAAGTTTATTGGCCCTTGGTGCCATTTTAAATCTTGTGGCCTTTTTCGGTTTTCTTAGGATTAAAAGGGACTATAGGGCAAGAGGTGTTATGATTGCAACTATTTTAACAGCTTTGGTAATTTTGTATTACAAGCTGTTCTAAATCGGTAAATGAAATACTATATAATTGCTGGAGAAGCATCAGGGGATCTTCATGGTTCGAACTTAATCAAAGCTTTAAAAAAGCATGATTCGCAAGCAACCATACGATGCTGGGGTGGTGATTTAATGCATGAAGCTGGAGGCGAATTGGCCAAGCATTATAAAGACATGGCCTTCATGGGTTTTATCGAAGTCGTCAAGAACCTTTCATCCATTTTCAAAAATATCTCCTTCTGCAAACAAGATATTAGCAAGTTCAAACCTGATGTTGTCATTTTTATAGATTTTTCGGGTTTCAACCTACGGATTGCCAAATGGGCGCACCAACAAAAACTCAGAACGAACTACTACATTTCCCCTCAGGTTTGGGCTTCACGAGCTGGTCGTGTTGAAAAAATCAAAAAGTACATCAACCAGATGTATGTTATACTACCGTTCGAAAAGGAATTCTACAAAAAGTATCAATACCCTGTTGAATTTGTGGGACACCCTCTTTTAGATGCGATATCAAATCGAGAGAAACTGTCGTCAGAACAATTTAGACAAGAAAATGGTCTGCACCCCGAAAAACCAATTATAGCCTTGCTCCCAGGTAGTCGAAAACAAGAGGTTCAAAAAATGCTCGGGGTAATGCTGACCACGGTCCCCCATTTTTCAGAATATCAATTTGTAATCGCAGGTGCCCCAAGTTTGGAAAACGACTTTTATGCACAATTCACCACGAACCAAAGTGTTCATTTTGTTTCAAATCAAACCTACAGTCTTCTCGAAAATTCACACTCGGCATTGGTCACCAGTGGCACCGCAACTCTAGAAACCGCATTATTCAAAGTGCCACAGGTTGTATGCTACAAAGGCAACTGGGTATCTTATCAAATTGCCAAACGCATCATCACCTTGGACTATATTTCTTTGGTCAATTTAATTATGGGGAAGGAAGTGGTCAAAGAACTAATTCAAGGTGATTTGACACCTGAAAACCTAAAAATTGAACTTGGCAAACTTCTTGATCCTGTAAATAGAAATCGGGTTTTGGCAGCATACGATGTGCTAGAAGAGAAACTTGGTGGTACAGGTGCAAGTGATAAAACAGCCACCTTAATAATTGAAAAGCTCTAAATTTAGATGGTGAAGAAGATTATAAAATCTGCGCTCCTAAAAATAGTCTGCTTTACCAGCCTCTTTCTATTTGTAAATTGTGTAGCTAAGAAAAAAACATCTTACACCAAAAAGAGGACGGTAACGATTGAAGCATCTGAGGAAAAATCAAACTCCGAAGCTACTGAAAATGAATATCGTAGTCGTAAGGCCGAAAAGGTGATTGGAACGGCGTTGGGCTTTTCAGGGGTCAGATACAAATACGGCGGAACGACACGCAAAGGAATGGACTGTTCAGGTTTGATATACACCTCGCTCTTAGAACATGATATTGACTTTCCCCGGGTTTCGTATCAAATGGCCGATGAAGGCAAACGAATAAGCCTGAAAGAGGTAAAAAGTGGTGACCTACTATTTTTCAGAACTTCGAAAAACGGTAAACGCATCAATCATGTGGGGTTAGTAGTCGAGGTTACAGGTGACGAAATACGCTTTATTCATTCTACCTCTTCAAGGGGAGTAATTGTCTCTTCGCTTCGTGAAGGTTTTTGGAATAGCACCTTTATTAAAGCCACACGCATTTTGTAATGCGGAATTTTCAGTTCATTTCAATTAAACTCACGCTTGGCCTTATAACAGGAATCCTACTCGGATACTATTTCTCTATAAACCCAATCTATCCAGGAATTTCAATTCCTTTCCTATTAATTGCTTTAGGGTATTACAAAAAAAAGGAAAAGAGAGATGCTTTTCCGATTTTTGGTCTGCTCGCTGCATTACTACTTATTTGCTTAGGCATTTTAGTTGTAACTCTCAGTAATCTACTTAGCAACCGAAATCACTATGCCAAACAGTTAAGTGGGCAGGAGCAGTTGTTTGAAATCAAGGTCAAATCGGTACTAAAACCAACTTCATTTTCTGAGCGCTACGTAGTTGCAGTCAAATACTGTGACTCCTCAAAAGTATCTGGAAAACTACTTCTGAACCTGCCATTGGATTCAATAACAAACGAATTCAAAATTGATGATGAATTCGTTTTCATAGGGGCGCCAGAATTGGTCAAAAAACCATTAAATCCTCATCAGTTTGATTACAAAGACTATCTGAAAAAGCAGGGTATATCGCACCAGATTCGATTGGAGAAAGCGCCTTTGGTTAAAATTCCTAAACCATCTAAAACCCTTGTGGGAATAGCATCAAATTTCCGTGATGATCTCATCAAAAATTTAAAAACTTACAATTTCGGCGAAGCAGAACTTAGTGTAATACAAGCACTAATTCTTGGTAAACGTGACGATATTTCAAATGAAACCTATAATGATTACAAAAACGCTGGAGCTGTTCATATTCTTGCAGTATCAGGGCTGCACATCGGAATCCTTTTGATCATTCTACAATTTCTTTTTAAACCCCTTGAGGTTCTTCGAAAAGGGAAACAGCTAAAAACAGTTCTAGTGATTACAGCACTTTGGGTATTCGCGGTTATTGCTGGACTTTCGCCTTCTGTTGTTCGAGCTGTAACCATGTTCTCGTTTTTGGCGTATGCGATGAATCTGAATCGCCCAACCAATACTTTTAACATCATTGCGCTATCAATCTTCTTCATTCTTTTGTTCAAACCGCTTTTTTTATTTCAAGTTGGGTTTCAAATGAGTTATTTGGCTGTACTTGCCATAGTTTGGATTTACCCTAAACTTCAGCGGTTTTGGTATCCTGATAATTGGTTGATAAGAAAACTATGGCAATTACTTTCAGTCAGTCTTTCGGCACAACTCGGAGTATTACCATTAAGTCTTTTTTACTTTCATCAATTTCCTTCCTTATTCTTCATAACCAATTTAATCGTGGTACCCTTTTTAGGTCTTATACTTGGCATTGGAGTTTTAGTTGTAGTCCTTGCCGCTATGAAGGCATTACCCGAATTTTTGGTAGAGGCTTACAACTATCTAATCACGCAAATGAATGCCATTATTAGCTGGGTTGGAAATCAAGAGGGGTTTGTTTTTCGTGATATTCCTTATGATCAAGTACAATTAATATTGGGATACGCTTTTATAATTGGTATGGTACTTTACCTTACAAAACCCAAATTCAAAAATATTGTAATGTTTTTGGGTTCTTTGAGCGGGCTCTTAATTTGGGGTATTTTCAACCAATATTCATTAAAGACCGAGGAACGGCTCATATTGCTTCATCAGACAAGAAATTCAGTTATAATTCATCAAACAGCTGAAAATCTTACGGTTTTGCACCGAAATGAAAATTTGAATCAAAAAATAGTCAACGATTTTAGAGTTGCGGAGCGAATTACTGAAGTCAAGTCGAGTGATCTACGAAACAGTTACAGTATTGATGGGAAATCCTTGGTCATATTGGATAGCACAGGTGTTTACCCAAACCAATTACATTTGGATTACGTATTGCTTACCGAATCGCCGAAAATTAATTTAGAACGCCTGTTAGATTCCATAAAGCCGAAGGTAGTTTTGGCAGATGGGAGCAACTATAAAAGCTATGTTCACCGATGGGAAGCCACATGCCTTAAAAGAAAAGTCCCTTTTCACCATACTGGCGAAAAGGGAGCTTATTATTTTAAATTGAATAAGTAATTAATGCACGTTACCCATTAAGCGTTTCATAAGTGGCCCAAAGACAATGACCACAGCTCCAGCGACCAAGGCATAAATTGCTATCAACCTAAAGCCATCTAAATAAACATTCAACGTATCAAAACCTCCAACATTACTATCCGTGCTTTCGATTGCCAATTGTTTTGAGATAAACCCAACTATCTGAAATGCATAGGCCGAAGACAAGAACCAAACCCCCATCATAAAAGCTACAATGCGCTTAGGTGATAAATCGGTAATCTTCGATAAGCCCACTGGTGACATAAACAACTCACCAACGGAAATTATGAAATACAAGGCCAACAAATATGAAAATGGTACCATTCCATTTTCATCTGCACTAGCTCCACTAAGTGAAACGATATAAAAACTCAAACCAGCTAAGAGAAGGCCCATTCCAAATTTGTAAGGAGTTCTTGGGTTCAATTTTTTCTTTGCCAAATAGGTCCACATTAAGGAAATAGGGATAGACAAAATCACAATGAACATGGAGTTTAGTGCATTGGTTTGACTAGCATTAATCAACGAAAGATTTACATTCCTTGCTGCAAATAAAGTAATGACACTACCATGTAATTCGTGAAAGCCCCAGAAAATTGTCATAAAAAAGGTAATCAGCAAAGCCATGAAAAGTTTCTTTCGCTCATCAGGGGTAGCTCCAACCATAATTTTAGCAATAAAAGCGAGTACCGCAATGCCAATTACATAGAATAAAAGAGTCACCAAATTAATTCCGCCAAAAAATGAACCTTCATCAAAAACGGCTTTGTAAGAATATAGGAGATAGGCAACCAAAGGGGCAGACAAAAAAGCCAATATCTTGACCAATAGATGTTGCGGTAAACCCATCACCTTTTTCTGATATACTTCAATACTAGGTGGTCTACCTCCGTCTCCGAATACATTTTTTTTAATTCCGCTCCAGAAGAATAAAAGCCCTGTCAACATTCCTATTCCTGCAAGACCAAATCCATAATGCCAACCATAGGTTTCACCCAACCAACCACATAAAAGTGGCGAGATAAAACCTCCAATGTTAATCCCCATGTAGAAAATGGTAAATCCTGAATCTTTTCGCGGATCCCCGTCTTTATATAGGGTCCCCACAAAAGTTGAAATGTTCGGTTTAAAGAATCCATTTCCAACTACTATAAAGGCCAATGCCAAGAAAAAGGCCATATTATTCTCAATAGCCAATACGAAATGCCCAAGCGCCATTAATATACCTCCGAGAAAAATGGAGCTTCGCATACCTAAAATCGTATCTGAAATACGCCCACCAATCACTGTTGATGCATAGACCAAAGAACCATATGACGCATAAACTGCAGCTGCCGCATAATCTCTTGTTGCTAAGGCTTCAAATATTACCTTGACCATGTATAAGGTCAAGAGGGCTCGCATTCCATAGAAACTAAAGCGTTCCCATAGTTCGGCAAAGAACAGATAAAAAAGTCCCTGGGGGTGGCCCAAAATTTGTTTTTGGTCGGCTGCTTTGGCTACATCAGACATAATTATATTGGTTTAGTTTAGTTGATTATCCTTTGATTTTGTCCACTACTGGCTCTTCCTTTTTAGGGCGATTTCCTAATTTATCGTAAACAAAATTGGTCATTTTTCGGTAGAGGTGCTTACGGGTGTTTCCGCCATAAATACCGTGATTTCTATCAGGATACACAGCCCAGTCGAATTGTTTATCGGCTTGAATCAAGGCTTCTATCATTCGCATACTGTTTTGTACATGTACATTGTCATCCCCAGAGCCATGGACCAATAGGTAATCTCCCTTTAACAATTCAGGATAATTGAACGGAGACTCGTTATCATAACCTTCAGGATTTTCTTGCGGGGTACGCATAAATCGCTCTGTATAAATAGTATCGTAAAAACGCCAGCTAGTAACCGGTGCAACGGCTATGGCCATTTCAAAAGTATCATTGCCTTTTAACAAAGAATTGGTACTCATATGGCCTCCGAAACTCCAACCCCAAATTCCTGTTCTATTTTCATCGATATAAGGCAACTCACTCAACTTCTTTGCCGCCGCAATTTGGTCTTCGGTCTCGTACTTAACCAGGTTCAAATAGGTCACTTTCTTGAAGTCCCGCCCTTTTAAACCGGTACCACGACCATCTACACAGGCCACAATATAACCTTCTTGGGCCAACATTTGATGCCAATAATCATTGGCTCCCATCCATCGATTGGCAACCGATTGTGAGCCAGGCCCACTGTATTGGTACATCAACAAAGGATACTCTTTATTAGGGTCAAAATCCTTCGGTTTTATCATGTACATGTTCAGGTCATTGCCATTGATGTTTATAGTAGAAAACTCTTTTTCACTTAGTTCGTACCCATTGAGTTTTTCCAATAATGCTTCATTATTCTTAATGTCAGCAACTTTTTTTCCGTTGGCCGCATTGTGCAAGGTGAATTTATTAGGAGTCGTTGAACTGGAATAGGTATTGATGAAATAGGTGAAATCTGTGCTAAAAGATGCAGAATTTGTTCCTTCTTTTGCTACCAACTCTTTTTTGTTATTACCAGAACTAGAAATACTGTAAACACCACGATTAATAGATCCGTTTTCAACAGATTGATAGTAGATACGGTCATTCTTTTGATCATAACCATAATAATTGGTAACCTCCCAAGGGCCTTCTGTAATTTGATTCATCAGTTTGCCGTCTTCATCGTACAGATAAATATGGTTGAATCCATCACGCTCGCTGGTCCAAATAAAACTATCGTCTGCCAAGAATGTAAGGTTGTCATGAATATCTACATAGGCATCATCTTTTTCTTCCAATAAGGTAACCACTGAATTGTCTTTGGCATTAACCTGGTGCAAAATCAAATGGTTTTGATGTCGATTAATGGTCTGAACACTCAAGTAATTCGGATTGTTCATCCAGTTAATCCTTGGAATGTAATAAGGCGCTCTCAAATCCACCTTTGAAATTTCTTTGCTGGCTACATCTATCATGTGTAATGAGACCTTGGCATTTTCCTCACCTGCCTTTGGGTATTTAAACTCGTATTGATAGGGATACAAATCCTTACCGTAAACATCCATTGAAAATTGTGGGACATTTGTTTCATCAAATCGTAAGAAGGCGATTTTACTACCATCACTGTTCCATTCAAAGGCCTGAACAAAGGCGAATTCCTCTTCATAAACCCAATCTGTAATTCCATTAATTATACTCCCCTTCTCACCATCTGATGTTAGTTGTACCGATTCTTCGGACGCTAAATCAAATAAATAAAGGTTGTTTTCAAAGGCGTAGGCCACTTGTGAACCATCAGGAGATAATTCAGGTTCCTGAATTTTCTTATCGGAAATCTGGACTATTTTTTTTGATTTAACGTCGTAGACATAATAGATTCCCAATCTGGAACGTCGAAATATGGGTTCTACCTCAGTAGCAAGAATCAATTGGGATTCATCTCCGCTGAACTCATAAGAACTAAATACAGGAACATCACCGCCAGAGGCAACAATAGTCTCTACTTTACTTTGAGTTTTATAATCGTATTTGTCTAAACTACTACCCTTTGGATTCCTTGTCAAATTCAATACGGTGTATTGTGTACCGTTGTTCATTGACCGGAGCGCATCCATATATTCAGCTCGGAACTCACCACCCCAAATTTCGTCAAGGGTAATTTGTTTTTGCTGAGAAGTAATTGATAATGAAAGGATTAAAGCGAGAAATAACGCTATTTTTTTCATGAAGGGTTCTTTTTGGTTAAAAGCTTTCAAGTTTACTACTAATTTTTCGAAAATGTAAACTTTTGGTAACAATTACCAAGCCAAAATTGCTTTGGGTTATCTTTGAAATTTAACCGTTTACCATGCATAAACCTATTGAAGGTTTCTCAAAACTGACCAAGTCAGAAAAAATCAATTGGATTGCCCAGAATTGCACCAGAAATCCGGAAGGCACAACCGCATTATTGGAAAAATATTGGAATAATGACAAGGAGCTACAAAAGGTACATGACGAGTTTATTGAAAATACCCTCAGCAATTATTACTTGCCATATTCTGTTGCACCGAATTTTTTGATAAATGGTCGACTATTGACAATACCAATGGTAATCGAGGAAAGTTCTGTCGTTGCAGCTGCTAGTAAATCGGCAAAATTTTGGCTGCCAAAAGGTGGGTTTAAAACAACCGTCATAGGTACCGAAAAAGTTGGGCAGGTACACTTTATGTATTACGGGGAACAAAAAAAGTTGGAATCTGTTTTTGATAAACTAAAGCCATCACTATTCTCAGAAACGGAACAATTGACCAATAGCATGCGAAAACGTGGTGGGGGAATCTCTGAAATTACCCTACGCGATAAGACTGAAAAATTAAAGGGTTACTACCAATTGCATTGCACTTTCCAAACCATGGATGCGATGGGTGCGAACTTCATAAATTCTTGCTTAGAGCAATTCGCTAAAATTTTGGAACGCGAAGCAGCCAAAAACGAGCTCGAGCTAGAAGTCATCATGAGCATATTGAGTAATTATGTGCCGAATTGCTTGGTCAAGGCAGAAGTACAATGTGCTATATCTGAAAAAAAAAGCGAAACCACCGTATCAAAAGGTTTTGCCGAACGTATGGTTCAAGCAGTTAAAATTGCAAAAACAGAACCTTATAGAGCAGTAACCCACAATAAAGGCATCATGAACGGTATTGATGCTGTTGTTTTAGCTACAGGAAATGATTTTAGGGCAATCGAAGCTGGCGTGCATGCATTTGCGGCAAAAGATGGTGGCTATTCAAGTTTAACCCATGCAACAATTCAAGACAATACCTTTAAATTTTGGATTGAGGTTCCATTGGCAGTAGGTACCGTCGGAGGCCTAACTTCATTGCATCCTTTAGTAAAACTTAGTTTGGAAATATTGCAACACCCAACTGCTAAAGAATTAATGCAAATAATGGCAGTTGCTGGACTGGCACAAAATTTTGCTGCTTTACGTTCACTGGTCACCACTGGTATTCAGAAAGGGCATATGAAAATGCACTTATTGAATCTTTTGAACCAGGCTGGTGCCACAGAAAGCGAAAAACTAAAATTGGTAGACTATTTCAAGGACCATACAGTAAGTAATGCCGCTGTAAAAGATGCACTTAACAACCTCCGTAATTAATGGCTGAAAAGTACTATAGCAACGGGAAGCTCTTATTGACTGGTGAATATGCCATTCTTGATGGGGCTATGGGCTTGGCCGTACCTACCAAGTTTGGGCAAAGTCTAGAAGTGTTTTCCCATAAACAACCTAAACTGGTCTGGAAAAGCTTCGACGAAGACAGCTCAATTTGGTTTGAGGCGGATTTCGATTTGGATGGTTTTTCGATTCTAAATACTTCAGACAAAGAAACTGCCGAAACGCTTCAAAAGATATTGACTGTCGCAAGAATTGAAAATCCAGAATTCTTAAATACCCCTTCCGGAGTTCAAATCGAAACAAGGCTTGGTTTTCCCAGAAAATGGGGATTGGGAACTTCATCTACCCTCATCAACAATATAGCTCAATGGGCCAATATAGACGCCTACACCTTACTTTCAAAGACTTTAGGGGGTAGTGGTTACGATATTGCTTGCGCACACCATTATCAACCATTGCTTTACCGTTTGGATTTGGGAAAATCCAAGGTATTGCCCCTAAATTTTCATCCACCGTTTGACCAGTCACTTTTCTTTATCTACCTAAACAAAAAACAAAATAGTAGGAAGGCCATTGCGAATTACCGCAAGCAAACCTTCAATAAGAAAAAGCTAGTCGATAAAATCAACGATATCACACAAAGTTTTCTTGAAGCTCAACGGGTAGAAGAAATGGAATCGCTCATTTTGGAGCATGAAATGGCTCTTTCAACTATTTTGGGCATGCCACCGATTAAACAAAAATTTCCCGACTATTTTGGCGCGTTGAAGAGCTTAGGAGCTTGGGGTGGAGATTTCATTTTAGCCACCGGAAATGAAAAAACCCCTGCCTATTTTAAAGACCGGGGTTTTGATATTGTAATTCCGTATTCAGAAATGGTACTTTAAACTAATCCTTAAAAGAAGAATTCAGTCCACTAATAAAAATCGGCGCGGTTATCTTCAATTTCTGCTTTCTCTTTTAATGCATTAAAGGCACCTGTATTCACCGAATTCCTATTCTGGTTTGAAAGCGTATTCGCAAATGTCACAAAACTTGGAATTTCAACGGCGTCTTCTTTTTTAGTCACCTTGACCATAAAGACCCCTGTTTCCCCCTTTATCAATCCTGAGGTGTCTCCATCATTCATGGCCAAAGCTGTTCCAACAACCAATGGTTCTCTTCCAGCCCCAGGCACGGTCGGTGATTTTGCCGAAAGTGCAGAAGCGGTTGATTGGGTAACATTGTTGTCACTAGCAAATGCCTCAAAGGCCTTTCCTTGGTTGGCAGCTATAATTTGCTCTGCCTTTCTTTCTTTTCTAAGAATTGGTAACACAGTGGCAGAGGCATCCTCTGGCGCCATAACACCTTCTTTGTACTTTTTGGTCAATTGAACAACGGCATAACCATTGGTCAAATCGAATCTTTTGATATCCCCAACATTAGTGGCATCTTCAAACGCCCAACGTACTATATTTCGTTGCTGACCCAACCCAGGTAAATTTTCATCCAATGCTTTGAGTTTATTGACGGGTCTAACCGAAAATTCGCCCTCTTCTGCAATTTTGGTGAATTCTTCTGGCGCAGCATCTGTAGAGTTCATTTCGAACTTGGTTGTTTCAGTAAAGAGATTATTGATTGTTGTTTCAGATGGTTCAATGGTTCTGGCCAACGTAGCCACCTGAACGATATCCTCTTTCTCATCAACCTTGATAATGTGAAAACCAAAATCCGTTTCAACCAAACCTACTTTCCCCACTGGGTTACCAAAGCAGAAATCATTGAATTCGTCTGCCATTACACCTTCTTGAAAGAAGCCAAGGTCTCCACCCCTAGGACCTGAAGGGCCATCTGAATTCTCTCTGGCCAAGGCAGCGAAATCTGCATCTGCCTTTTGAGCCTCAATGAGAATTTTCTTGGCTTCGGCTTCAGCCTCTGCCTTACTACGCGTGATTGAAGGATTTGCCCTGGTTGCGCCTTCATAAGCAAAAAGGATGTGACTTGCTTTTACACTTCCTTCTGCCTTTTTGGCAACCATTTTAGTAACCTTGAAAGCATCTCCATCACGATAAGGGCCGTAGAATTCACCAATGTTCAAAGCAAAAATTGAATCGGCAGCAACTTGTGGCAAACCGGTCTTGGCCTTAAAAATGGTATCGAACTTCGAATCTGAATTTCTATCTAAAAAAGCAGCGTAGTCTGTAGTTGCTGCAAAACCTAAAATTGTGTCTGTCTTATCCGTAGCTTGGTTGTATTCGACTGTATTGTCCAATAAATTGGTAATTGCAGTACGTACATCATTAATATCTTCATCAGATGCCTTTTCCTCAAAAAATACAAAACGAACATCTCGTGCAGGCTCTTGCTTGTAATCATCTTTATGTGCTTTTACGTAGTCCGATATCTCATCTTTTGAAATGGTAATCGTACTATCGGCAATTGATGAATAAGGCACCCTTACATATTGAATATCAACCTTATTTGACTGTAATTTATAATCAAACTCACCTTCTTGCAAAGTAGCTCCCGAACCTGCTTTCACTAAATTGAAATACAGCTGCTCTTTTGCAGATTGCATAATATTTTTTTCATCTTGCAGCCAGGCATCATATCGAAGTGGATCATTAACCCTCCAATCTGCAATGGCATTTTTGAAAACGTCTGCATTAAATACGCCACTATCATCCAAAAAATCAGGAATTTGGGCATAACCAGGGTTGTTAGCCACATAGTCGACGATTTGATCGCTTTCGATATCAATACCCAATTCGTCGAATTGTTGATTTAAAATAACCCTTCGTAATTCTTGATTATATACCGTATTCACCAACTGTGTTGACGAGAAATTTGGACCGTACTGCCTAGAGGCGCGTTCCATTTTCTGTTGAAATTCTTCTCGAGGAATGTTATCGCCATTGATTTCGGCTATGGAAGAACCAACTTTGGCTCCACCCAAATCATTACTGTTGAAAACACCTGAAATGACGAAAGCAAACAACGCCATACCAATGATCAAAATCAATACTGTGGTTCGCTTTCTTATATTTCCTAAAATCGCCATTTACGTTAAATTTTTGGTGGGCAAAACTACCATTTTCTATAGACCTTTGCAAGATTACTTGCCAATCTGGCCGTATAATATTTTGGTTTTTATTCTTCTTCAAAAATCGTTACACTGACCATATCTATTTTCGTGTTTGAAACCTCCACGATATGGAAAAGAAAACTATCAACCTTAATATCCGTGCCCTGTTCTGGAATTTCACCCGTTTTACTTACAATTAATCCTCCAAGTGTCTCATAATCCTCGCCTTCGGGTAGATCAATTTTATAGGTTTCATTAATATAATCTACCTCCATTCGAGCTGAAAACTTAAAGGTATTCCCATCGATTTGCTCTTCGATTAAATCTGTAGTATCATGCTCGTCCTCAATCTCTCCGAACAGCTCTTCAACGATATCCTCAACGGTCATTATTCCTGATGTTCCGCCATACTCATCCAAAACCACAGCCATACTTTTTCGTTTTTTGGTCAAAACATCCAATATTTCATGAATCAGCATAGTCTCTGGAACGAATTCAACAGGTCTTAAAATACTCTTTATGGTTTTCGGCTTTTTAAAAAGCTCATAGGAGTGTACGTAACCAATAATGTCATCAATGGTTTCCTTGTAAACCAAAATTTTTGAGTAACCTGTCTCCGTAAAGAGTTTCGTTAGGTTTTTTGGTGAATCATGTAATTCTACCGCTGTAATTTCGGTTCGGGGCACCATAACCTCGCGTGCCTTTACTTCTGAAAACTCAAGAGCATTTTGAAACAACTGAATTTCAGAATCTATTTCATCTTCCTCTTCTACGGCTTCCATTTGTTCGGAAATGTAATCTCCCAATTCAATTTTACTGAAAGCCAACTGAATTTCATCACCATCCGTTCTGAAGAAGGTCTTTAAAAGAAAATCGGAAACCTTCATAACAAACCAAGAAATTGGCCAGAACAATAGATAGAAGAGATATGCAGGAAAAGCCAAGACTTTAAGCAAGGTATTTGAATAGATTTGAAATAATACCTTGGGTAGGAATTCTGCCGTCAGCAATATAATTACTGTTGAAATAACAGTTTGGCTCAGTAGATTAAAATCTTCCAATAGCAGGTTCACTAAGTTGCTTGAAGAGGGAAGAAAACTTTGAAACCACGCCATTAGCCTATCACCCATAAAAAGCCCATAAACGACCAAAGCGATATTGTTGCCGATGAGCATCGAGGCAATAAATTTTGAAGGCTTTTTAGTAATCCAGCCCAATACCTTTGCCAGAAAACCTTCCTGTTTCTTTTCTATTTCAATATGGATACGGTTCGCCGAAATAAAGGCGATTTCCATACCTGAAAAAAAGGCTGAAAATAGAAGTGAAACAACGATAATAAGCAAGGAAGTGTCCAAAGTTCCTATTTTTCATTTTCGCGCTTGCGCTGCTCGAACTTTTTGTGGTAATGCCTTCGGAAGAAAAAATTAAAGCCTGTAGCAATTGCTAAGAAAATAAAGATGTAGGCCCTATTTCTATCCGTGTCCCAAAAATTGAATACCATGTAGACCGACAAAATCGAAACTATCAGGTTAATATATATCGTGTATTTTAAAAACTTTTGCATTTTTAGTCTTCTTCGGTGATTGTCATTAGACCATACGTTTTATGGGCATTAAAGTAAGTGAAATCATTATTGAAATCCATCCCTTCTCCATCCATTACCGTACCGTCTTCAGGATTTGTATAGGTAAATTTTGCTTCTGTAAATATCCACTTGTTGGTCCGGTCCCAATACAATTGAGGAGTTTCCAACATTTTACCATCATGGTTGGTAATCAAAACGTTTCCTTGCAGATCAATTACGTTCGTATCTGAATACAAAATTCCATAATCAGCAACTACGGTGCTTTTTCGACCCTGCTTATCAAAAAAGTCTACTTCGACCCCATTCGGAAAAATCTGATGCCCAAACTCAAGGTTGTCATAATTCTCATTTCTCGGACTACGAAGTGTAAAAACCACTTTTGACAGCGAAGAATCTTGAGAACTCAAAGGCTCTGTCATTTCTGTGTAGGTAACTGTGAAGTTTTCAGCGATACCCTGCGGAAAAATTCGTGCAGAAGCTTCTTCACCTACCCTTTTGTATTTGTCTTGACAGGCCCCAAAAAGCAATGCCACGGTAAAAACCGTGGCAATAGCATATAGTGTTCTCGAGAACTTTTTATTCATTATAGATTTGGCACTTTTACACTGCCACCAACCCAACAACTAAAAGTAACTGTTTTACCAGCCATATTAGCATTAAATATCATTGTTTTATCTGGTGCCTTAGCCCTGTAACTGGCTGCAGTTTTCCTTGCCTTTCCACTAAGAGAAGGATCAACCCTACCCGCCTTGTCAGCAATATTTGCCGCATACCAATATATGGCTCGCTTCTCAAAAGGAGTACTACCACATGCGTTTGCGCTTGAAGCCACTAGACTTGCCTCTAATAAGTATGCCTTCCCATTAGCTGGATTTTCGGCAACAGCTTTACGCAAATAACTCCTAGCTTGAGACTTGCTACTTCTTCTAACGATTGTAGCAATTTTGTATAAAATATTCGATTTTCTATCAGGATTTCCTTCCAATTCCACAGCTTTGTTAAAATCTACAATTGCTCCACTGTTATCTCCTTTTTTAGCCTTTAAAATTCCTAAATAATAGTATACGTCAGAAGATGGTTCAAGATCGGCTTGTACTTCTACTAATTTCACAAACATTGGGTCATCGGTACATTCTTTCCCAGCCATTCTACTTGTTGCACTTTTCACCCATTTAACATCTCCTTTTCTGGAATCAAAATTCTTTTGATATAGGGGTATAAGATTATTACAGTCCGCCAACTCACCTAATTTTGCATCAATACTGGTTGAAACCTTGCCTAGTGATTCGGAGTTCTTTGAATAGATTTTCAGGTTTCTCTTCTCTTTGGATGTTATTGTACCGTCTTCTTCTTTTTTCAAAAACTTCGTGATGTTATCGGTATATCCCTTATTGATAACATCCATTTGCTCTACTACCGCATCATAAGTATCAAATACTTCTTGAATGTCTTTTGAACCTGCATTATATAAATTCACCAAGGCTGAGAAATAAAGGTAGAGAGCCTTAGGGTTTTTAAATCCTTTTGGGTTTTTCTTAAACTCGGCATCCAACATGTCGTATACCTGCTGGTCTGAAGCCATTTTGTTCTCATCCATCACAAGAGCCTTATCACTCATTACCTCAGGCATTGGGAACTTTGCAGGGAAATACTTGTTACTATCCTCATACAGCTTTAACAAGTCTTGGATGTAACCATCTTGATCTGCTCCAGAAGAATTTTTGATTTTATGTTTTAGTATGCGCTCACCACCTGTAAAAGTTCCTTTGTTGAATTCAGGACAAGTATTGTAAACCATTAGCCATGGCTCATAAGCGGCATCGTAATTTTTGACTTTATAATGCTCATACCAAATGGACATATTGGTTCTGCATTCAGGATTTTCTGCCTGGGCCGTACTTAAACCCATCGACATAATCACAACAAACATCGTTAAGTAAAGGTTCTTTTTCATCTTATTAATTTTGAAGCGGTTAATGTACAAATTTTTAAAGTATTAATCTATCTGTCTTTTCTGGAACCATTTGGAATTAAAGGACAAACCAAGGTTTAACCTAAAGTAACTTTCCTCTACCAAATTGGCGTCTGTAGTACCTCTTCTTCCCAACTCAAAACCTATGTTTAGATTTGAAAATCTATCGGTACCGACACCGACCAGTGGTACACCAAATCCAAAAGTTATGCCAAAGTTATTTATCTCTTTTCCGTTTACGATCATTCCTGTTTGATCATAGCGAAGTCCGGCTCGGTAGGTTATTCTATTGAGTACGTTCGAAAATGAGGTATAATTCGGTATGTAATACCCACCCACAGAAATAGTACTAGCATCTTGATATTCAACGTTTTCAAGACGCAAAAAAGCGTTTTCAAAAGTACTTAACTGCTGCGCGCTATACTCCGCTCCCAGAAACCACTTTTTATTTTCACCTATTCCAAGTCCGCCGGTAAAAACCGTGGGTATTTTAAGCTCCGTATTTCGAAGGTTTTGGGCTTCCAAATCAACCTCGACGAGTTCTATGTTTTGACCACTTTGGGTATTGAACGACCCTATTTCCTCTTCATTTTTAGAGACTAAATTCAATTGCGTATTGACTCCTAAATGACTGAATAAGGTTAGCTTTTCTGTAATTTTCGGTGTGAAATTGGCCGTATAATTAAAATCAAATCCATTAATTCGAGAGGAGCGGGCATCTAATGTACCGAATTGTACATCTTGTATGGTCTGTATTCGATTATATTGAAGTGTACCAAAATTGAAATTAGCCGTTGCCCCTAAAGTTAGATTCTTGAGTGCGCGAAATCCTATGGAGGCATAAACGCGGTTGATACCACCTTCACCACTATACACATTGGTGATGGAATCACCTTCGGTAGTCAGCCTGTTTTGAACCAAACTGTACCCCACTGAAGAATAGGGCATGATACCAAAACCGACCCCTACATCTTTTGCTACCGGAAGCCCAATGGCCAAGTAATCAAGATTGGTAACCGAGGTGTTTTGTTGTTCTGTAAAATCTTTTAATCGGAATTCCCTATGTGAAAGACCAACAGAATAAGCCGTTAATCGCAATTCTGAATACGCAGCCGGATTTCTTAAGTTTACATGTATACTGTCGGCATACATACGAAGGCCACCCATCATCTGATTTTCAACCGTGCCACCTTCACGCGAATCTCCAATACCAAAAAAAGAGTAGGGTGAAATGGTACCGTTTTGCGCAAAAACCCCAAAAGAAATCATGCACAAAATTGCAACTGAAAACTTCTTTACCATTTATCGTTTGTTGTATTCCAGCAGGTAGTTTAGCCCCTCCAAGAGAATTTTAGAATGCGCAAATATGGAATTTTTTACCCTTTTACCAAAAATTTGCGCATCGCCCCCTGTTAAAATAACTGTTAAATGTTCAAAGCGCTCGTTGTATTGGTCAATTACCCCGTCAACCTCCCTTGCGGTGCCGTTCAAAACACCACTGTGCATGCAGTTTTCTGTTGAATTACCAATATAATCCAAGGTTTCGCTTGGGGTCAGCAGTGGTAATTTTGCAGTCTGCTGGTGCATGGCATTGTATCTCATTTGAATTCCTGGAGAAATTGCGCCACCAAGATACTCCCCATAGTCATTAACAATATCATAGGTAATACAAGTGCCGGCGTCAATAATCAAAACGTTACTTTTTGGGTACTTATAAAACGCGGCAGCGGCCAATGCAATTCTATCCACCCCTAAAGATTGGGGTGTGGCATAACTGTTCTTAAAGGGCAGCTTTGATTGATGTGTCAGTTCATGAACTGTACAGAAGAGTGACAGAATTTTAGCTTCTTTCTGACCTATTTGACCGACCGAAGAAACAATAGCTTGGCTAATATTAGGGTATTTTGCAAAGAGCACTTTAACTTTTTCAAGAAAGTATTGCGCGTCAACAGCTTGGTCAAAAAGGATTTCATGATTCTCAAAGACCGCCATTTTTACGAGGGTATTCCCAACATCTACTACCAAGTTCATATGACAAAGGTCTGCAAACCCTAAAAAAGGGGAAGTGTTTTTTTTATTTTTGTTTGTTTATCGGCAAATTGAAATTATATTTGCAGCCCTTTTAAGGGAAACCTAAAGGTACCTTAGCTCAGTTGGTAGAGCAACGGACTGAAAATCCGTGTGTCCCTGGTTCGATTCCTGGAGGTACCACATAAAACCCGGCCTTTGCGCTGGGTTTTTTGTTTTTTGACCTTTCCAATTTCCTATTGCCCTTAACTCCTTTTTTGTAATTTAAGAGTGACCAAAACTAAAATCTGGCCAGCTAGATGAAATTCTTCGAAGAACTAAAGAAAAGGAACGTCTACAAGGTAGCCACTGCCTACGCTATTTCTTCTTGGTTGATTATTCAAGTGGTGAATACCATCGGGCCAAACCTAGATTGGCCAGATTCCGTGCCATCACTAATTACAAGAATTCTAATTGTTGGCTTTCCTTTGGCCCTGTTGCTTGCTTGGCTTTTTGAATTGACCCCCCAAGGTTTGAGATTGATTGGGGACAAAAAGGTAATTGATGACAAAATCAAAGGTCGAAGATTGAATTATTTCATCATTGGAGTATTGGCACTTACAGTTTGCTTTTTGTTGGTAGAACGCTTGTTTTTCGCTGGTAAAAATGAAGTTAATCAAAAGCAGGTGGCGAGTATGGTCATGATACCCGATTTCACCTCTTCCATTGCCGTACTGGCCTTTGACGATATGAGTCCCAATAAAGATCAAGAGTATTTCTCGGACGGTATTAGTGAAGAAATCCTCAATCGATTGACCAAATACAAAGACCTAAAGGTTATCAGCCGAACCTCCTCTTTTGCCTACAAGGACAAGGATGTTACCATCGATATCATTGGGAAGGAATTGGATGTCGCCTATGTTTTGGAGGGGAGCATACGAAAATCCGGAGACACCTTCCGAACTACCGTGCAACTTATAGACACCCGCGATGGTTCCCATATTTGGTCGGACACTTTCGATAGGCAAGTCGAGGATGCCTTGTTCGTTCAGGATGAAATTGCTGAAATTGTTGCCAACCGATTGCAACTGACGCTGTTAAACGAAGATGTGCTGCTGCGGAAAGTAGACCCAGAAGCCTACCAATTTTATTTGAAGTCTTTAGAGGCCCTGAGAATATTAAATGATAGCACAACGACACTTGGCGATTCTTTGATTAGGCGTTCTCTGGACATCGACCCAGGTTATGCACCAGCATGGACCATATTGTCACAAACAACCTTTCACAAAGGCATTTATTACTACCATTTGGAGCGGGAAAAAGCCATCGATATGGGGCTTAGTGCTGCTAGAAGAGCATTGGAATTGGATTCTTCCATTAATAGTTCAAAGGTTTGGATAGCCAACTGGCAGTGGCATAACCGAGAAGGAACCAAATCTCTAGGAACACTGGAAAAGATGTTGGCCAATAGCCCCAATAGCGCAAGTATAAATAGGCTGGCAGCACATGCTTATACAAGGGTGGGAATGCCAGAAAAGGCACTCTTGTGTGCCTACAGACTTCCACAGCTAGATCCAAACGACTGGGAGTCCTACTGGTGGATTTTTAAGTTAGAGAGGTATTTAGGTAATAATGAAAAAGCCGCCATTGCAATGAAGAAACAAATAGAAGTTTACGAGCAACAAACCGGTTTAGAACCTGATATTATTGATTTAGTCTCGTATTATGAACTAACAGGTGATTTAAAAAAAGCAATTGAAATAAATGCAAAAGAGCCTAACCGATATCTGAAACTTCATTCCGAATTCTTGTTGGAATACAAAGATGGTCAAGTAGAGAAAGCAGAAAACATTTTGAATGAATTTTTAAGTATTCCGAACGAGGAGATTCTGGAAAGTACCGAAGATGACGATTTAACGACACATTATAGTTTTTTGGCCGAAATGTACGCAACCAAAGGTGATTTGGATAGTGCTTTTAATGCACTGAATCAAGCATTTGATGACTATGTTGTTTGGACCGAGGAATTATGGACTTATCCAGCCTTCAAAAATTTGCATGATGACCCCCGTTGGTCCCAGTTTTTGGACCGTTTAGGCAAATACTTTAATTTCAACTACAAGGTTTCAGAATGAGATTATTCGGATAGAATTTTTTATTGCTTTTATTCATTTGGAAAAGGTTTCTGCAAACAAATCTTTACTGTAAGACTGAATTGAGAATGATTAAATTACTACAATTGATATCCTCAATTAGTAATATGATTAAAGGGTCCATATTTATTGGGTTTTTCATTTTACACATTCCTCTTATATTGTAGAAAAAAGCCAGTGATACACTTCGATTTTGAAACCTCATTTGAAGAATTCGACTCCTATTTAAAAAGTGTTGGCCTAATACGGGAGAATGAAAATGTAATTGGACTTCAAAAACCCGGTGAAGGCAATATGAACGTGGTCATTCGCATTAAAACCAATACCAATTCCTATATTTTAAAACAGTCTCGGGATTACGTTCAGAAATATCCACAAATTCCGGCTCCTCTTGACCGAATCATGGTAGAAAATATATTCTATTCGAGATTAGCTGACAGCAGTGTATCAAAGCACTTTCCGAAAGTACTGCATACCGATGCCGAAAACTTTCTTTTGCTATTTGAGGATTTAGGACAAATAGAGGATTTAACCCAGATGTATTCAAAAAAACAAATTGATAAGAATACCCTTAAAAGCCTTGTCCAAATACTTTCAGGGATTCATTCCGTAATACCAAATCCCGAACAGCCCAAAAACCTGAAATTACGGGAGTTGAACCATCAACACATATTTGTTTTGCCGTTTGTACAAGACAATGGTTTTAATTTGGATGATGTACAAAGTGGACTACAGGAACTTTCATTACCAATTAAAAATAATAGGGAATTGAAGCGAAAGATTGATGAAATCGGCCTACGCTACCTTTCTCAGGGTAATACTTTACTTCATGGAGATTACTACCCAGGTAGTTGGATGGAAAACCAAAAGCAACTCTATGTTCTCGACCCTGAGTTTAGTTTCGTAGGATTTTCTGAATTCGACCTCGGTGTTATGGCAGCACACCTAATTTTGGCCACTGGCGACCTTGGCATTCTAAAGGAAATCTTTAATGAATATCAGGGCAGTGCCTCCTGGGAACTCACAAGCCAAATCGCTGGAATTGAAATTTTAAGACGTCTGATTGGCCTTGCCCAATTACCTCTTCAAAGGAGTTTGAAAGAAAAGGAGGGTTTACTTGATTTGGCCCAAAAACTTGTACTGTCATGAAAAAGCTTCTCTTTCTTATTATTGGAATTCTTATTCTGGGGTGCACAGACCACAAAAGGACTTCGGTTAATTTACCCAAACCCCTAGAAACTGTTTACATTATTCAATCTTCGGAACTTAGCAAAGAAGATTACCATAACAAAGTACTTGGGGCGCTTGTTGGCTCGGCAATTGGCGATGCAATGGGTGCTTCTACCGAAATGTGGCACCGGGATGCCATTCAATTAAAATATGGCTACATCACTGGGCTTACCCCCGCGCTACGACCGCAATCACCAGAGGGCACTTGGGATAACAACCTACCAGATGGCTCCACAACAGACGACACTCGCTGGAAGTTATTGATGACAGAATATTTTAAAAAGGAAAAAATACAACCAAATAGTTTTAACAATTTCATTCTTGATTATTACCAACAAGAGGTAACCAAACTTCAAGACGCACAAGTATTGAAGAGTACCGATGTTTTTGATGAAACTGTCGAAAAAGTAGATTGGATTAAAGAATGGGCCCGGGTTTCTTTGGCTTACAACGAAGGAGATAGTTCTTACCAGAAAGCGCTAAATCGTTTTTATGGAGGCGAAATGTCGTGTGCAGGGCAACTCTATACCCCAATGTTCGGATTAATAGCTGAAACTCCTGAAGAGGCTTATGAATTGGCCTATGAACATGCGTTATTTGATATTGGCTACGCCAAGGACATTTCAGCTTTGGTTTCGGCCATGACCCATGTAGCTTTACGAACTTCAGACCTAGATTCGATTCTTTCTACGATAAACTTCGTAGACCCTGTCGGTTATCAAAATAGTCGGCTTGTTGGAAGAATTGCACTCAATACAGCCGACGCCTCAATTAATCAAGTACTGGCGTTAAAACGACAAGCCATGTTTGATAGCACTTTTATGCAAACTGATACGACAAGGATTCCTGATGGCTTTCCTAATAGCAAAAAACAATGGGTACTTGAGAACAAGATTTTTGAGTTTTTGGAAGAAAACGAAAAAGAAATTGCTTTTCATGCTGGCGAAATCTGGCAAATTCTAATTACTTCGCTCGTTTATTCCAGTGGAAATTTTGAGCAGTGCATGCAGTTTATTGTCAACTATGGTAGGGATAACGATACTGTTGCAGCCATCGCTGGAATGATTCTTGGCGCAAAGTATGGTTTTGAAGCCCTACCAACTGATTTGAAAACCGAAGTTTTACAAGTAAATAGAGAGGTTTTAGGCATTGATTTAGAGGCGATGGCAGACGGCATCACCAAACTTAAATTTAGCCCTGAAGAATAATTTCAGGATAAAGTTTGGAACATTCATAAAAAAATCCTAAATAGAACTTTCCTTTGTTGCCATATTATCAATTTATCGTATTATGGCGGCTGAAAATTTATAAGTATTTAATTTAGAAATAAAAATGGCTGAAGATTTGCTAAAATTAGCAGCAGAGTTTGAAGGACGAACGCTGAGTCACATGTCTACTAGCGACCGTGTTGCGGCTTCGCGCGAAGCAAAACAATTGATTCTTTCAATCAATGAAATTTATAAACAAACCAAAGATTCTTCTCTTATGGATGTCATGAAACGATTGACAGAGAAGAAGAAGAAGATTGAAAAACGTTTAAAGGGTAATCCTTTAGCTTAAAAAAAGCCCCGGTTTTGGGGCTTTTTTTATGTCTTATTGCTTCTTGATCTGTAAAATGTACCACCCACAATAAGTGCAGCAGAAATTATCATCACATTTTTTATGATGTATTGCCCTTCTAAGGTGGGTAATAAATAACTGCCCTTCTGAAAGGTAACCTCAGGTAGAAAGAACAAAGGCATAAAAGTGCCCACCATTTGCAGAAAAAGTAAAGCTATTGCAATTCTTGTGGTTTTTCTGAATAGAAAAGCAACCCCTATCACCACTTCCCACCAACCAATTAGTTGCAACCATAGCTCGGGTTCACCAAATGGCAACCATGCCACGGTCTTTTTTAAAAGGCCCTCAGCAGCTGAAAGGCCCAAGGGTTTTAAAATACCGAACCAGAAAAAAATTATTGCGAATGAAATACGTACGGCCGGAAGGCCCCACCTGCGCATAATCTTGGCAATTCGCTGGTCTATCTCTTCAAAATCCATAATTAAATCATTTCCAGATACCTTTTACCTCAGCGATTGCAAAATCTGAAACAACTATCGTCTCATCAGCCATATTTTCAATTGAGAATTTTGAAAATCCTTCCGAAGGAAAAAATTGTGAGGTCATGACATTTTCCCCATCATTTATAAATAGTTCGCATGACGCGTTATCGATGAAGAATTCAAGTTTCATGGATTCACTGGTCTTATCGTCCAAAATCATGTAATGCAACTTATTCCCGAATTGATAGTTAAAATCATCTTGCCCTGCTGTGGTTCTATCCAACATCACCAAATTTGAAGCTGAATCAAAAATCAATCGGAACTCTTCTCCACCGTCATTTGAAAATGAAACCACAAAGTCTTTTTTAGGTAAGGATAGCGAGACCTTCGACTGGCTGAGGGTAGTATTGGCCCATATTTTTTTCTCACTCGCTTCCAATTCAAAAGATTCCGTGGAAGTATCTGAAATAATTGCATTTATGGCTTGAACCGGATAGTTAACCAATACATATTCCCCTTCAATTTTTTTTAGGCCAAGATTTCGAGGTAACGTCATGGCGCTTCGCCAGGTTGAAGTTGGCGTTTTCAAAGCATATTGCCAATTACTCATCCAACCAATAAATTTTCGCTGACCATCTGGTGTATCATTATAGGTAACCCCAGCATAATTATCGGTACCCCAATCAAGCCATTTGTATTCCTTTTGTTCTGAAGAAAAGGTGGTCCCATCAAAATCACCAACAAAGTACTGTGTACCACTGCCCCCATTTGGTGCTCCATTTCCGATACTGATTATCAATACCCACTTCTCTTCATCTGTACCTTCAACCTTTAAAGGGAATAAATCAGGACACTCCCAAACGCCTCCATGGGCACCTTGATTTTGCCCAAAATCACTGATATTATCCCATTCTTTCAGATTCTTTGATCGGTAGAATTTTGCATGGTCACCTGCAACCAAAGCCATTATCCAACTTTCTGTGCCTTCATGCCAAAAGACCTTTGGGTCCCTCAAATCTTTGGTATCTACATTGCCTATGACCGGATTACCTTCATATTTTTCCCAAGTTTCACCATTGTCCAGGCTAAAGGCAATTCCTTGGGTTTGAAAGTCGGACCTTCCTGACTTTTCTCCCTCCATATCATGATAAGTGAATATAGCGACCAAAGGTATTTTTCCGTGAGTTCCAAAACCCGACGTATTGTTCTTATCAACCACAGCACTACCTGAAAAAATAAATCCATTTTTATCGGGGTATAACGCAATTGGCTTGTTATCCCAATTGATTAAATCAGAACTCACAGCATGTCCCCAATGCATTGGCCCCCAAACTGTGGCATGCGGGTAATATTGATAAAATAAATGGTACAATCCATCATGGTAGACCAATCCGTTCGGGTCGTTCATCCATCCGGTAGGCGGCGAAAAATGGTATTGTGGTCTGTATTTCTCAGCATAAACCTTAGTTTCGACTACTTCTAAAGTTTTCCCCGATTGACGAATACATGAGCACAGAAGAAAAAGCACTAATAACTGTAATGTTCTTGGTAACATATCGAACTAAATATTTCCTTTAAAGATACCATTTCTAGGTCCTAATTTATATTAAATACTACCTTTGAACTTGCTTTGAATTTATGAGACTTTCGATACTTTTTCTACCACTATTATTTCTTTCACAGTCATGCCTGCCGCAAAAAAGTATCGAAGCGGCCTTATCTAAATACAACACTAATTCTGTGGAATATACTTTCGTAGAAGATTTAAAAAAGGATGAAGCCGTTCTTTTTGACTCCAGAAAATTGGAAGAGTATCAAGTAAGTCATATCGAAAACGCTACATGGGTGGGCTACAAAAAATTCGATATCGAATCGATTGAAGAGAGATTTCCGGATAAGACTACTCCAATAGTTGTTTACTGCTCCATAGGGGTTAGGTCAGAAGATATCGCAGAAAAGCTGCTTGAAGCTGGTTATACCGAGGTAAAAAATTTATATGGAGGTATTTTTGAATGGACAAATGCAGGCAACTCTTTAATTGACTCTGTCGGTACCACTAAGAAAATACATGGCTACAACAAACAGTGGAGTAAACTGTTGAGACAAGGTCAAATCGTATATTGATTCATAAAAGTTAACACTTGAAAGCCACTACCGAAAATCTTCTATTAATTTTCACAAGAAACCCTGAACTTGGTCGATGCAAGACTCGTTTGGCCGCTGCGGTAGGCAAGGAAACTGCATTAGAGATATATAAATTCCTTTTGGAACACACGGTGAAGATTTCGAGGGAATTAGATGTGGAAAAAGAAGTCTATTATTCTGAAGAAATTTGGGAAAATGATATTTGGGACAATGACATCTATTCAAAGAAACTTCAGACTGGAATTGATTTGGGTGAACGCATGGCTAATGCGTTCAAAGCTGGATTCAAGGCAGGATATAAAAAAATCATAATCATTGGGAGTGATATGTATGATTTAAGCCAAGTCGATTTACAAGGAGCCTTCGAAACTCTAGAAAAAGCCGATTTTGTCGTGGGCCCAGCAATCGATGGTGGTTATTATCTTTTAGGTATGAAAACCTTTAAAGAAGACTTGTTTATTGATAAAGCTTGGGGAACCGGTAACGTTTTAAAGGATACCTTGAAAAATCTAGAAGAAGAACGTTTTGAACTTCTTGCAGAGCGAAACGACGTTGATTATTTTGAAGACATAAAAGATGTCCCTGCCTTTCAGAAATTTTTTAAAAACTAAGTGAACATGACCAAAAAGCAACTCGAAGAATCCATAGACTTTCTAAAACAGAAGGGGTTTGAGGCTCCTGAAATCGGCATCGTTCTAGGTACCGGTCTAGGGCAATTGGTAAATGAAATCGAAGACCAGATAGTAGCGCACTATCATCAAATTCCTTACTTCCCATTGGCCACAGTTGAATTTCACTCTGGGAAATTGATTTATGGTACACTTCAAGGTAAAAAAGTTGCTGTAATGCAAGGACGATTTCACCTCTATGAAGGCTATGATTTAAAAGATGTCACTTATCCAATCAGGGTTCTACACGGCCTCGGGATAAAAAAACTATTTATCAGTAATGCGGCAGGCGCCATTAATTTGGATTTCAAAAAAGGTGACATCATGCTTATCGAAGACCACATCAATCTTCAAGGGGGTTCTCCATTAGCCTTTAAAAATGTTTCAGAATTCGGTGAACGTTTTGTGGATATGAGCGAACCCTATGACACCGAAATGGGGCAAAAAATTGAAACGATAGCAAAAGCGAACAATATTGTATTAAGAAAAGGTGTCTATGCCTCGGTAGTAGGGCCTCAATTGGAGACCAAAGCTGAATATCGCATGTTGAAGATTTTAGGAGCGGACGCTGTAGGTATGAGTACAGTTCCGGAAGTCATAGTTGCCAATCACTTAAACTTGCCTATTGTTGCCATTTCTGTATTAACTGATGAATGCGACCCTGATAATCTTGAACCCATTAATGTTCAAGAAATCATTGAAATTGCTGGAAAGGCCGAACCGAAAATGATACAGCTATTTAAGGAGTTAATTGAGGGGGCATAACTTCTTTAAAGAATCTTGTAAGCTTTTGCAGATTTTCTCCACTTCATTAAGGTGAATCCGGATTTGACCATAATTATACCTACCTTAAATGAAGAACGGTTTATTGAATCATTGATAGATCATCTTAATAAGCAGGCAAAAAATCCGTCTAAACTTGAAGTACTGGTCGTTGATGGCGGAAGTAAAGATGCCACTCAAACTATTGCAAACAAGACCAGGGTCAAAGTTTTAAAGAGTGCTAAAGGAAGAGCTAAACAACAGAATTTTGGAGCCAAATTGGCAATGGCACCCATATTGTATTTTCTTCACGCAGATACCCTCCCACCTAAGAACTTTGATGCACATATTTTAAAAGCAATTGAATATGGTTTTGAGTCAGGCTGTTTTCGCATGAAATTCGACACCAAAAATATTGTGCTTCGTTTTTTCGCTTGGCTTACAAGGTTCAATCATATATTATGCAGGGGTGGTGACCAATCGCTATACATTACAAAGGAGAAATTCAATCAACTGGGTGGTTTTGACGAATCATATTTTATTTATGAGGATAGCGAGTTCATTAGAAGAATTTATGCAGAAACACAATTCAAAATACATAAAGAACCAGTTGTCACCTCAACCAGAAAGTACCGCGAAAAGGGCTGGTTAAAAGTTCAGTATCATTTTGCCATGATACATCTCAAGAACTATTTAGGACAAGGTCCAGAAGACCTTTATCTGTACTACAAAAAATATTTGTTGAATTGATTAAAGAAGTAAGGCCGTCAGCAGTGATGTAGTTTTTTGCATATAGTGTTACAAAATTCCTATGTCCACCCCACTAGACATACAGAATAACAATCACGTCGACAGCCTTTTAATCTTGAAACTCCAGTTGGGCATAGTCATTTACGATGCCGCTGGTAATTACATCGGTCAACCAATTCTTTTCTGGCTTGACCTTAATTCTTCCTTCAATCTTTGGATTCTCAGTAGCGTCTACTTCAATAAACGTTAAAGGAGGTAAAGCATTTTTTGCTAAAAAAAGATTGTTTTTCTGAGCAAATATAGCAGTAAAATCCTTCGAATCATCAAGAATTTTACTTTTATTAAATATTTGCTGCATGCTAGTAGCGAATCGTTCCCCCTCTGTATTGTTGTCATGAAAGACGGCAACCTTATAATATTTTTCACTGGTAGTTCCTGGCTTTAAATCGATGACCAATAACCTTTGATATTTTTGCTTACCTGAATTTTTCAAGAAAGACTTATTAATAACATCAACATAGTTACGCATGGCATCTAAACCTGCCATAGGGGCCTCAACTTGAATGCTATCTTTACTATTCTCAGACTCCTCTTCATTAATTGTAACCTCATCAGTTCCTTGAAGTAAGTATACTTTAGCACCATTCAATAACAATTGCTTAGCCACAGATTTCAAAACGTCCTTTTTTAACTGACTTTGGTCGCTACTAGCTGAACTATTGGAAGAAGAAGCCATTAAATAAATTACTGCATTCTCCAGTTTATCTCCCTTATTTTCAAAATCGGCCAATTCTTCTTCAAATATTGGTGTCTCGATAGCATTTTCAACGTCAACGGCTATCCCCATATCTTTATAGGAATCTGGAGCTTTTGGTATTATGTAAGTCTCACCAAGTACCATTTCACTGCCATTCTTAAGATTCTCAATGTTCAATTCAATAAAAGCAGGATAATACTTAACAGGATCTAAGCCTTGGTTTCTCAATACGGAAAATATTCCGTCACCTTGTTTGGCAACAACGGTGTCGTTCTCTGTTTGGCCGATAGCCAAAACAGCTGAACCTAAGCATAAAAGTAGGGGGAGTAGGAGTCTCATTGTTAGTTTGGTTTGCAATGAATGCCCTACGAATATAGCATCTTATCGATGAGAAGCAAAATAAATCGATGAAGTGACTAAAAAATTGTTAAGAAATTACGAATTACTTAATTAGTTAAATTCTGAAAAAGCCTTCTTAAGAACCTCTTGTGCTGGCTTATTCTGTGGTGTAAACCGATTATCTTCCACTCCACCTGAATCCTCGTGATGAATAAACCATTTCCATACAAACCCCCCTGCAAACCAGTCTTCTTTCCAAAATTCTTCAAACGTTACTTTAAGAGCATCTGCTTGTGATTGTAGGTTAACAGCCATTTCATTGCGATCAACTAGCCATGGCTTTTTGGCCGTATAATCCATACTTCGGTATCCAAATTCAGTAAAGAGAATAGGTTTATCTGTTGTATTTGACAACTCTTTTAGAGCAGTTTTCCATTTTTGCCAACCCTTTTTCATATCATCAACGGAAGGCTCACGCATTTCTGAAAGCGGAAAATAAGCATCTACTCCTATAAAGTCCATATCCTCCCAAAAAGGGGTCCTTTTGTATTCATCCCAATTTGCCGCATAAGTCAATTGACCCGAATATATTTTACGAACCTCACCAATCAGTTTATGCCAAAACTCAGGCCGGTGCTTTACAAACTCTTCCAATTCGGTACCGATACAATAAATTTCGGCATTCGTTTCTTGGGCCAAACGAGCGTAAGTCAGGATAAATTTTTCATATGAATTTTCGAACTTTACCCAGTCATCTTCTGAATTCATCAATAAATCACCTGTAAATTCACCTCGCCAAACCCATATTTGTGGTTTTACCATTATCTGAATACCATTTTTCTTCAAGATTTCAATGTATTGCTTGGCCCCTACTTTGGTTTCACCAAACCACTGGCGGTCTGTATCAAAAATCACTCCAGGATCTTGAAGATTCCTAACGAAACCAAATGGCATTACCGCTGCATAATTGGCTCCAATATCTAAAACTGGGTTTACATGAGATTGATTAGCGCGATCCGGATTCGCAACAAAACTCACTCCATTAATTTTTGATTCGTTCTGACTTGAACACGAAAATTGTAGTAAACAAAGAAGAAGTAGGCCTAAGCTCCGCATGATTTATAGATTCTACGAGAAAAATAGGTGAATTCTGATTTAGAGTCAGTCCGAATAACACTTTTTAAGATTATTTTATGGATTTGACCATTCTTGAAAATCAACTTCTTTCTAAGGACCTAAAAATATTGCCCAATTCCAAAAACGATACCACTAGTTGAATTATCTGTAACACCAATACCGTAATCAATTCTAAATACCGCATTGAAAATTTGCTTATGAATAAATCGGAGTCCGAAACCAGGATAAACCCTAAGGTTTTGGCTATCGCCAAAATCACCTAAATCTCCTCCCGGATTTCTCCAACTTCCTCCATCTACAAATATGTTTGATTGTAATACAAACCAGTCTTTTTCGATTAGTGAATACCGAAATTCACTATTTAATACAATGGCAGCGGTCCCCCTATCAATTGTATTGCCAACACCCCTAATATTTAAATTATTGTCCACAGCAAAGGGAGCAAAGGGCGTATCAATATTACTTGCCAGCCCCAATCGCAACCGGGTTGCCCAATTTCCTTTATTACCCACTCTTTTGAAATATGAGAAATCATTAAATCCAATCCAAAAATCGGGTAAAGCGTTGCTCGAACTTCGTACATATTGCAAATTCAAATCACTACGAAAACCATCCAAAAAGTAATAGTAATAGGTAAGTCCGTCGTACTTGTATAACAACTTGTACAATAGCTTTGAAACAACCAATTCTTGTGGAACATTTACGTCGGTGGCTCCTTCTAAATATTGGTAATCCTCGGTAAAGAAATTTAATCCAGTTTCAAAGCGATGCTTAAAGTTGGGCTCATAGAGCAGTAAGAATTCATAGGATTCGTTATTGTACCGATAATCCGCTTCACCACTCTCTAAAAAGACAGGTTCTTGAGTCGTAAGGTCTTGGTAATTGAATGCTACACCAAGTTTATTCGAGAACAGGTATGGAACCCTTGCACTTAACCCTACTGAATGAAAAACATCGTACTGATAAAAAGCTCCAAGGGTAATGTTCCGTCCTAAAAAATTGAATTCTTGTAGTCCTATTCTAAAGGCAAATTCATCATTGTTAGAAGTATATACATTGGCAAATGGTATCAAAGTAAAATTTTCCTCGATACCATAAACCACAACAAATTCATCTTCGATTTGACCTTCATTAACTTCGAAATAGGCATGTGAAACCGAAGGGAGTCGAATCAACCTGGCGACATCTTTTGCAATTACGATTGAGTCCAGGACATCTCCTTCCCTTAAAGAAACAAAATCCTCAACAAAGCCCGTATTAGTGCGCTTATTACCCTGAACCCTGATTTCTGAAACAATACTTTGGCTCCAAGAAAACTCGACAACAACAAAAAAGATAAAGAACCAAGCTTTGTGCATTGGAGTCAGCAATTTTTATTCAAAAATAAGGCTCCAAGACAAAAGTTGTAAAATATTAGAATACGGCCCTCAAACCGATATTGTAGGTTTGACCCAAACCAGTGTCATTGCCCCTAACAAAGTTGGTATACAATGCCTCAATATTCAGTTCATCTGTTAGCTGGTACTTTACACCGCCACCCAAGGCTGTAAAATTTTGTGAAAATTCATTGCCCAAATCAATAAGCTGAGAGTGTTGAACCAAGCCTAAAACTGTAAATTTTGAACTTGGAAAGTAGCTTAAAAATAGTCCTGGAGTTAGTCTCAAGCTATTGTTGGCAAAGCTATCGGCCTCATCACCAAAATTTAATTCTGAATTAAGCTCAGAAAACAGTTGCCATTTACCCTCGGCAAATGAATAATCGTAAAAGAACCTGTTTTGCCATATAAACCCATTTTGGTCGAGGAATACGCCATTTTCCGTTTCGTTATCAACCAATGGTATGAATAGCGCACTTTGAATCGAGAAATTTCCAACGTTTGAAAATGGGGTAAACTTAATTGCAGGGGCAATGGAGGTTAGACCTGATCGGGCCGATCCTTCTTCTCCGTCAAACGAGAGGAAATCAAAAAGTCCCCTACCACCTACGGTATTAGACCTGAATTCTAACAATACACCAAGGTTGACCCTTTTATTATCTCCAACACCGGTAAAGACATCGAGAGTTGAAGTAAAAAATACATTTCTAGGTATGTCGCCATTAAATGTATCCTCTGTTTCTGTATATAAATTATTGAACCACTTAATATCCCACTGCCCTTTACCAATTAGTTTTGAGGGCGTAAGGTTTTGAATATTACTGCCTTGTGGAGTATCATCTTGTGCTATAAGATTCAGACTCACCAATAGCAGACCTATTAAGCAAATATGCTGTTTTAATTTTTTCATTTTTAAATTTTTAGGATTGTTAGTTTACCGTACTGTATTTAAAGTCCAGTCATAGGGGTAATACCCCAACTTAGCTTTTGTATCTAGTTTCTCGTTTCTAAACTGATTTATGAATTGTATTTCATCTTTTCCATCTTGGGTAAAATCAACTTTGTACCATTCAAATATTTGGCTAACGAGAACTTTCTTACCCTTTACTTTAATAAAGTTGGGATTATTTAAGGCCAATTCGGTTTGTTTTTGCAACTGCGCTTCAAGTTTGCTGGGCGAGTAAGCACCATCAATGATGGGTGGGCAACCCAAACCTGCGCAGACCAATACAAAATGAAATCTTGCCTCATGACTAAAGTTTTCTCGCAGTAGCTTGTTCTCAATATCATTTAAGGTGATTTGGATACCGCCTATGTCTCGTTTCGTTTTATCAAAGAACCCATTAATATCCAAAGGCGATTTTACTGGATAGTTGTCTATGATACCTTTTATTACATGCAGATTGTATCCATTAATCCAAAAAGCTTGAAAAGCCTTGGTATCGTCTTTAGAAATACGAATCGATTTAGCTAAATCTAGAATTGAATTCAGTTCTCCAGGGTTTTCCTTTATGCCGCTATAATCAACTAAGCCATTTTTTACGTTCGCTTTGAAAAAGGCATCAGTCTTAGAAAAAAAAGTATCTACTGATTGTGAAAAACCTTGTAATAAAAAGAGGCTAAAAAAAACTAGAACTGCATTTTTCATTTCATTGAATTTTTTGCTTGGTCGCACAAGAATTAAAAACTCAACACTTTAACATTAATTTAATTTGAAGAATTTCTTGTTTTAAAGTCAAGCAAAAGACCCTCTGAGATCCATTTGGCCAATGCCTGTCTGTTCTCAGGGTCAAAAATCCGTTTCTGATCTTTCTGGTTTTTTATATTTCCAACTTCAATGTAAACCATGGCCGGATATGTGTTTTTTACCAAATACAAATTGCTTCGCTCTGAAAATGTACCCGTGTATTTACGATTAGGCTGAAACCTTTTGTACTTCTTTTTAAAAGTTTCGTGAATGCTCTCTGCTAGTCTTTTTCCATTCTTACTTTTTTCATGATGATAAAAAAATACATCAATGTTGGTACCCTTGGCACGACTATCTACATGGGTTACCAATAAACGTTGATACTTCCCTCTTTTCTGTAAATACAATTCATTGACCTGGTCTGTTCGCTGTTTTAGCCGAGCAAGTTGATTTAAAGGAATAGTTTCACCCATTGCAGTTTCGTCAGTATCCATATCGAGTATTCGGTCATCCCTAATCCCATCATTTTCATCCTTAATGATCAAATGAACTTCGGCTCCGTGTGAAATCAACTCTTTTGCTAAACGAAGTGTAATGTCATAGGCATATTCGTCTTCAGCGACTAGCATATCTCGATATTTGGTAATTGCTCCAGGGTCGGGACCACCATGACCAGCTATTAAATAATAGACCGCGCCTCTTAATTGATTGCTTAGCGAATCGACAACCTCATTTTCCTTACCAAAAATGGGATAAGAAACTGCTCTCACTTTCTTCCCCATGGTTTTAAGTTTAGGTAATTGATACTTCGCACCTACAGTCAAACCAAAATCATCTCCCAAACTTTCACGATTGAGTTCAATAAATGGATTCAAATATTCGGCAGGATTTAAACCATTTCTTCGAAGAATTGAAAAAATTCCGTCACCCGCTTCTGCTGTTACCGTTCGCGTTGAATCTTGAGCGAGAGCAACTGTTTGGATAAAAAATCCCAGACAAAAAAATAGAACTGATATGCGAATAATTGTCATGTTGTAAAAGTTCGCTGAAATATACTTATGTCCTATGCAATCAGAAACCTTGCCAAAAGAATTTTCGGCGAAATGATAAAAACTTTGTAAAGTTTATACCTTTAGTAACGACAGATTGCCAATCAACTACCAATAAATGGAGAATATTGTAATAATCGGAAATGGGATTGCAGGCGTTACTGCTGCAAGACATATTCGAAAACTATCCAACAAACGAATTATCATAGTTTCAGCCGAAACCGACTTTTTCTTTTCCCGTACTGCGCTCATGTATGTCTACATGGGACACATGAAATTTGAACATATCCAACCCTATGAAAATTGGTTTTGGGAGAAGAATAGAATTGAGTTGGTCCGAGCCTATGTTAACCATGTGGATACAAAAAATAAGCAGCTGCAATTAGACGGTTCACGAACGCTGAATTACGATAAATTGATTATTGCCACTGGATCTAAACCAAACAAATTTGGTTGGCCAGGGCAAGATTTACATGGGGTTCAAGGCCTTTATTCAAAGCAAGATTTGGATTTATTGGAAGTCAATGCTCCGAATAGGGAAATTTGTAAACGGGCCGTAATTGTTGGTGGAGGACTAATTGGGATAGAGTTGGC
Source organism: Croceivirga thetidis (assembly GCF_012272815.1). GTDB lineage: Bacteria > Bacteroidota > Bacteroidia > Flavobacteriales > Flavobacteriaceae > Croceivirga > Croceivirga thetidis. The sequence goes on along the minus strand of NZ_JAAWWL010000001.1, from coordinate 1,523,622 downwards.
TGAAATGCTTCACAGTAGAGGAATTCCTGTTACATTCTTGGTCCGGGAAAGTAGTTTTTGGAACGGGGTCTTACCCGATGGAGAATCACAACTCATCAATGAACATATACTGGAGCACCATATTGATTTACGATTGGGTACCAATCTGGTGGAAATCATTCCAGATGAAAATGGTAGGGTTAAAGCCGTGACCACGGATAAAGGTGAAACTATTGAATGCAACGTGGTTGGATTGACAGCCGGGGTCTCTCCTAATGTTGATTTTTTGAAAAGTTCTGAAATTGAACTTGGCCGTGGGGTCAAGGTCAACCGATTTCTAGAAACCAATGTAAAAGATGTTTACGCCATAGGTGATTGTGCTGAGCAACATGAAGCAATTGGCAATCGACGGCCTATCGAGGCGGTTTGGTATACCGGTCGGATGATGGGGGAAACCGTTGCCCAAACTATTTGTGGCAATAGAATTGAGTACAAACCTGGACACTGGTTCAACTCTGCAAAGTTCTTGGATATTGAATATCAAACCTACGGCTGGGTTTTTGGCAAAAAAGGAAAACTGGATTACGAAGAACAATTTCATTGGAGGCACCCTCAGGACAAAGTCTGTGTTACGGTATCCTTTGACCAAGATTCCAATAAATTTTTAGGGATAAACACTTTCGGAATTCGAATGCGCCATGAGGTATTTGACCGATGGCTAACCGAAGAAAAAAGTGCGGACTATGTTTTGGAGCATCTTGCTGATGCCAACTTTGACCCTGAATTCTACAAACAATACGAACAAGACATTGTATCCAGTTACAATTCGGCTTTTGAAAAATCCATTAAACCAAAAAAGAAAAGCCTAAAACGCATATTTCAACTCAACTAATAAGAAATGAGCACTTACGACAGAAGTATGGCCTTGACGGGTCAACCACCAGTTACATTAAGTAAAAATCAAAAGCTTGCGACCCTATTGGGAATGCTAGGCTTGGCAATCTTACTCTTGGCCACCTTCAATGTGGGCTTTCCAAACAAGGGCCTTTGGTTGGGATTCGCCTTAGGTGCCATTCTTGTGGGTACGGTTTGGTTTTCTTGGGATGCCTATTTGGACAAAACTCCGGGAATTAAAAACGATGGGGTTTGGTTTAAATCAATTTCAAGCAAAGGTTTCTGGGGATGGATTGCAGGGATTGCTTTGACTGGGTTTTATATCATCCTTTATTTCTATCCAGAATATTTAGGTTTGGTCAATGGCGGTGAAAACAAGGGTGTAATCGGTTTGTTTGACCCCTTAAGTAAAATGCTTAGTGGCAATCCGGCAAGTCAATGGTTCGTTTACGGCACATTATATACAGTAGCAATTATTGCCTTTGGTATCAAATTCTTGTGGAAATATCGCCATAACCGCTACGAACGTATTCGCACCTTTAGTGTAATGTTCTTTCAATTGGCTTTTGCATTTTTGATACCTGAGTTTATGGCTCGATTAAATGGTAGTTCGGTATTAAATGGCGGAAGCCTGCCCTATTATGACCTTAAAAACATGTGGCCATTGAATTACTATAATTTTGAAGGCTATCGCATTAAAGGATTTTTGAGTTCGGGTGATATCGGCTTCGCAATGCTCATATTCGGCATAGTTACCATCTTTGTTATCAGTCCTATTTTGACATTCAGATTTGGTAAACGGTGGTATTGTTCATGGGTCTGTGGATGTGGCGGTTTGGCCGAAACAGCAGGTGATTCTTTTCGTCAATTAAGTGACAAATCTTTAAAGGCTTGGAAAATTGAACGTTGGGTCGTGCACAGTGTTGTCGTTTTCGTGACCTTGATGACCACAGCCGTAATCTACTCTTACCTTGGTAATGATACTAGTAAGTATTGGTTGACCAAAAGCACATTTTTAATCGGTGTTGCTGTATTGTTGACCGCAATTTTTGTGCTAGTGATAGTATTCAAAAAAGATGAATTTAAAAAGGATGCTAAATACGGTGCTATCGGCTATTTTGTCATCATCATGGCACTTATCGGCTTTCACTTTTTTAGTGGAGATGGTAACGTTTTCCTCTTCAAATCAGAAACGCTTCGAAAATCGTATTCCTTTTTGATTGGCAGTATTTTCTCGGGCGTTATTGGCACCGGCTTCTATCCAATTTTTGGTAATCGTGTTTGGTGTCGCTTTGGTTGTCCCATGGCAGCTATACTTGGTTTTCAACAACGTTTATTTTCGAGGTTTCGAATTACCACCAACGGAGGTCAATGTATTTCTTGTGGCAACTGCTCTACCTATTGCGAAATGGGAATCGACGTACGCGCCTATGCCCAAAAAGGAGAAAACATCGTTCGTTCTAGTTGTGTAGGTTGTGGTATTTGTTCTGCGGTTTGCCCAAGAGGAGTTCTTAAATTGGAAAATGGTCCATTGAAAGGACGTATAGATGGCAATCAAGTTTTACTTGGAAATGATGTTGATCTAATGAATTTGGTTAATCAGAAATAAACCAAGTTTATTGAGTTCATTCTACCACTTGCAATCACTTGATTGCGGTCGTACTGATTGTTAAAATTCAGGATAAATTTTAAAAAATAACCCTTTTAGTGAAAACATAAGGATTCATTTACGACTCACTATTAAACGTTCTAGAAAATGATTCTTAAGTTGAATTCTATCGCGTGTTTTCTTGTGGTGGGCTTGTTCTTTAGCACTACGAATAAGTCCTATTTTAAAAGTTATCATCCTAATGGAAAAATAGCCGCTCAAGGCTGGAAGATTGGTAAGAATAAAGAGGCCTATTGGAAGTTCTACTATTCTAACGGAAAACTAATGGAGCAAGGCCATTATAAAATGAATCAACGCGATGGTTACTGGTATTTCTATGATACGGACGGAAAGCTTGAGATGGAAGGCCACATGAATCATGGAGAGAAGGTAAATTGGTGGTTATTCTATGATGAAAATGGAAAAATCAACCACAAATGCCAACTGAAAGATGGTGTCAAAAATGGGTATTGTTTAAAATATATCGACGAAGAGCTTAAATCGGCAGAAAAATTCAAAGACGGTAAAAAAATAAAGGAATGGTTTAGCTTTGCCAGCTTTAAAAAGGAAAATAAATTGTCCGACCTTAAGTAATGGCAGTAGACATCAAAGTTATTATCCCGGCCTATAACGAAGAAGATTCGATAGGTAAGGTAATTGCTGAAATTCCCGATTCAGTTTCTGAGACAATAGTTGTAAATAACAATTCTTCGGACAATACACCAGAAAATGCAGCCAAAGCCGGTGCTACGGTTGTTGATCAGCCGATCGCTGGGTATGGGAATGCCTGTTTGGCCGGATTAAATTATATCGAAAAACAATCCAAAAAACCGGAAATCATCGTATTTCTTGATGGAGACTATTCTGACTATCCTGAAGAATTGGATAAAATAGTTGCTCCAATTATAAACGAGAACATGGATTTAGTAATCGGTGCCCGAAAAAAAGAATTGCGCGAGCCTGGTTCAATGACTCCCCAACAAGTTTTTGGGAACCAATTGGCCACTTTTTTGATGCGCTTGTTTTTTGGGGCAAATTTTACGGATTTAGGTCCATTTCGAGCCATAAAATACGAATCCCTTAAAAATTTGGAGATGCAGGACCAAACCTATGGTTGGACAGTCGAAATGCAACTCAAGGCAATTCGTAAAAATCTGGCTTACAAAGAAGTACCCGTTCGTTACAAACGTCGAATAGGTGTCTCAAAAGTTTCAGGAACCGTAAAAGGTACTATATTTGCAGGCGTGAAAATTTTGGGTTGGATTTTTAAATACAGTATGAAATGATAATAGGATTGACCATAGCTTACATCATCATCGCAATCTACAGTATTGCACTCTTACTTATTTTCTTCTACAGCCTTGCGCAACTCAATTTATTGGTCAATTACCTGACCTATAAAAAACAAAACGCAGAAGCTCCAAAATTCAACTTACTTGACCCAAGGGAAATACCATATGTTACCATTCAACTTCCGGTATACAACGAGGAGTATGTTATGGAACGTCTTTTGGACAACATTGCAAAAATTGAATATCCTAAAAGTAAATTAGAAATCCAGGTTTTAGACGATTCAACTGATGACACTGTTCACGACACAGCAAAACGTGTTGCCGAACTTCAGGAAACAGGATTGGATATCCAACATATTACAAGAATTGATAGAACCGGTTTTAAAGCTGGTGCACTTAAAGAAGGGCTTCAAATTGCAAAAGGTGATTTTGTTGCAATTTTTGATGCGGACTTTATGCCAGAAAGCGATTGGTTGAAAAAAACTGTCCCTTATTTTAAAGACCCTGAAATAGGTGTCGTTCAAACACGTTGGGGGCATATCAACCGAGATTACTCAACCTTAACAAGAATTCAAGCGTTTGCTTTGGATGCCCACTTTACTTTGGAACAGGTTGGACGGAATTCTAAAGGGCATTTTATCAATTTTAATGGTACCGCTGGAATCTGGAGAAAGGATTGCATACTTGACGCAGGCAACTGGGAAGGTGATACCTTAACCGAAGATTTAGATTTAAGCTACAGGGCGCAATTAAAGAATTGGAAGTTTAAATACTTAGAAGATGTTGAAACTCCTGCAGAACTTCCCGTTGTAATGAGCGCTGCTCGTTCGCAACAATTTAGATGGAACAAAGGTGGGGCCGAAAACTTCAGAAAATCTGTTTGGAGTGTCCTTAATGCCAAAAACATAGATTTCAAAACCAAGTTTCACGGCGTGATGCATTTATTGAACAGTTCAATGTTCCTTTGTGTTTTCTTGGTTTCTATTTTGAGTATACCCATGTTGTACATCAAAAACACCTACGGACACTTAGATTGGGTGTTTGAAATAACCAGCTTCTTTATCGTAAGTACAATTATCTTGTTTTTCTGCTATTGGTACACCTACAAGAGTATGCAGGGAGGTGGTTTTGACAAATTTGTTGATTACATAAAATTGTTCTTTACATTTTTTTCTGTCGCACTTGGCTTATCGCTACACAATTCTATTGCTGTATTGGAAGGTCATTTAGGCAAGAGAAGCGAATTCGTTCGTACACCAAAATTCAATATCAACAACCTTACCGACAGTTGGAAAGGCAATAAATATCTGGCCAAGAAACTTTCGCCTAATATGATTCTTGAATTTGGGTTAATGTTATACTTCTTATTCGGAATGTATAGCGCTGTACCATTGAACGATTACGGATTGTTCCCATTTCACCTAATGTTGTTTTTGGGTTTCGGCTTCGTATTCTTTAAAAGCTTGGTTGCAAAAGCTTAATAATCCCAATCTCCTTACGTAGGATTATTTTCATCGTGCCTAAAGCTAGTCTTCGCGATACCTCGCTAGGAAGCGATTTATTGTTTCCTATCTTAGTTCCAAACAACAATCAACTTTTGGAAGGATGCTAAAATTTTTCAGAAGAATCAGAAAAAATCTTCTTGAGGAGAATAAATTCAAAGCCTATTTATTCTATGCTATTGGAGAAATTGCCCTTGTTGTCATTGGAATCTTAATTGCCCTATATCTAGACAATATAAATGAGCAGCAGACTATAGATAAAAAGCAGGAAAATCACTTAAGGTTAATAATGGGAGAGATGACCAATAACCTTTATTCTTTGCAGACCGAAAAAGAGGCATTGGGTGAAATATTAGAAAGTAATCGATTAATTCTAAGCGTATTCAATAACCAAAAGAAAATAGACACCCTAAGGGAGAGTTATCTTTCTGATATCCTATTTATGCCCCTAACTAGACAAATAAAGTTCGAAAATGAAAATGGAGCACTAACTGAGTTGTTGGCTTCCGGGGGATTAAAAGACATAAAAAATGATACTATTAGAAGTGTTTTGGCATCATGGGATGCTAAACTCGCGATATTAGAGTCCCAAGAAGCAGGATTATATAAAGCATTAGAGGAAACACATAGGTTGGTTAAGGAAAAAGGAAGTTTTAGGGTAATATTTGATCAATTAGGGCTTTCGGAATATTTAAAGATTTCAGAAGTATCAAGTACAGAAAGTAACAAACACTTCCTAACCTCTAAAGAATTCGAAAATACCATATTACATTATCTTGCGAGTGGGGATCAACTATCCCGTAAAAACTATCCCAGCTTTCAAAAAGATTTAGAACAGCTAATAAAACTAATCAACCAAGAACTCTCTTCGGATCAGTAAATCAAAAACCTTGGAGAAAATTGCCCAACGATATATTAAGTTACATAAATACCCATCTTTAATTGTACTGGCAAACCTACTTCTTTATACCGTTTTTGCCTATGATTTGGAACGAGAAGATTTTCTGAAGTTACTTGCCTTGTATGCTGGTCTCTTTATTCTGCTTTACAAAATCATTCAATTTGAAAAATGGAACTTCAAGTTTCTTTTGGTAACCGGGATTCTATTCCGATTGGTTTTTCTAATTGCCATACCTAACCTTTCACAAGACTTCTATCGCTTTATTTGGGATGGTGAATTGATAAACCAAGGAATCAATCCATACCTCTACACCCCAAACCAAATCATTGAAAAATCAACTATAATCATTGCCAATTCCCAAGAATTATATGACGGAATGGGAAGTTTAAGTGCAAAACATTACAGCAACTATCCGCCCATAAACCAGCTCATTTTTAGCATTAGTAGCTTTTTAGGCATGGGCAGTATTTTGGGTTCAGTCATCTGGATGCGGGTAATTATAATTCTCTCAGACATTGGAACGGTTTATTTTGGGAGAAGGTTACTGCAAAACCTAAACCAAAGTCCACATCTGATTTTTTGGTATTTCTTAAACCCCTTAATCATAATCGAGCTAACTGGAAACCTTCACTTTGAAGGTGTAATGTTCTTTCTGTTCATTTGGGCCGTGCATTTGATTTCAAAAGGAAAATATCTTCTTGCAGCCCCAATCTATGCGGCCTCAATTATGTTGAAACTGGTACCTATTCTCTTCCTACCATTGTTTCTTCCCCTTTTGGGCTTTAAGAAGAGTACTTTTTTTTATGTGGCAATAACCGTATGTTCCATCTTATTTTTGATACCATTTTATTCATCGGAGTTTGCAACACATTATGTCCAAACCGTGAGGCTGTGGTTTTCAAATTTTGAATTTAATGCAGGTTTTTACAATCTGGTAAAGACTGTAGCTGTCGAACATTACGAGCAAAAACCCTGGGAAGTAGTTAAAGATTACGGTGATATTGTGCCTTTACTAACCATCTTAATTGCATTCTTATTGATGGTATTTAGGGATAAAAAATCAACGCAATCAATTCTGCTATCAATGCTTGTATTACTGAGTTCCTATTATTTTTTATCATCAACTGTTCATCCTTGGTATATTGTTTTTCTTGTTGGCCTTAGTCTTTTTACCAACTACCGATTCACCTTATTATGGTCGGGTCTGGTCGTTTTAAGTTATTATGCCTATTCCCAACCTGATTTCAAGGAAAACCTATGGCTCTTAGCGATTGAATATATTTTGGTATTAGGGTTCTTAGGATATGAAATCATGAAAAATCATAACATTCTTGCCGTAATTCGTAAAAACAATTGACAAAATGTTTGAGGTTTAAGATAATTTGTACATTTACCCCAACATGAACGAACAAGATTACATATTCACTTCTACGAGCACTCTTGCTCCAGCACGTCCGTTCGCTCCACGTCGTCGCCCGTAAGGGTGCACATCAATCTTTGGGATTAGGTGAGTCCATTCCCGTTTCAAACCAAGTTTTCAATTTTTGTTTTAATCTAAAAGTCAGCAATGGAACTCTTAGTTGCTAACGAATCACATTTTAAATACGCTCAAATCATAAGCGATACCATTACCGAATCAGCAAAGGTTCGTGGAACGGGTATTGCACAGCGCACCCCTGAATATATAATCAAACGGTTACAGAATGGTAATGCCATTATTGCTTTAGAGGGGGAAACATTTGCTGGCTTCTGTTATATCGAAGTTTGGGGAAACAAAGGATTTGTGGCCAATTCTGGATTAATAGTACATCCTGATTTTCGAGGTAAAGGCCTAGCAAAAAAGATAAAGAAGCGAATTTTTGAATTGTCAAAAGAGAAATTTCCTGAAGCTAAAATCTTTGGAATCACTACTGGATTACCTGTCATGAAAATGAATTACGAACTGGGCTATAAACCTGTGACCTTTTCAGAATTGACCGACGACCCAGATTTCTGGAAAGGCTGCCAAACCTGCAAGAATTTTGATATTCTAACCAGAACCGAACGCAAAATGTGCCTGTGCACGGGAATGCTATACGATCCCAATTCAAAAGAAAACCAAGCAAAAAACAAATTAAACGGAAAAGCATTTAAGCGGTTAAAAAGTATTAAAGAAACACTCTTTCTCAAGAAAAAAGTAAAATGAAAAAATTAGTCTTAGCCTATAGCGGTGGATTAGACACCTCATATTGTGCCATGAACCTATCCAAAGAACATGGATATGAAGTACATGCGGTCAGCGTAAATACTGGTGGATTTTCCCAACAAGAAATAAAGCAGATTGAAGAAAAGGCAATAGCTCTTGGAGCCAGCTCCTATACCTCTATTGATGCGGTACAAAATTTTTATCAAAAAGTCGTCAAATATCTTATCTATGGCAATGTATTGCGTAACAACACCTATCCACTTTCGGTAAGTGCAGAGCGGATTGTACAAGCTGTTGAGATTGTCAATCATGCCAAGAAAGTTGGGGCAAAGTATATCGCCCATGGCAGTACTGGGGCCGGTAACGATCAAGTACGATTTGATATGATATTTCAAACATTGGCCCCAGAAATCGAAATCATTACACCTATTCGAGATAACAAATTGGCCCGTGAGGAAGAAATTAAATATCTCCAGGAAAATGGAGTCGATTATTCTTGGGAAAAAGCAAAATATTCCATCAATCGAGGGTTATGGGGCACCTCTGTCGGGGGCGATGAAACCTTGACATCCAACCTTCCCTTACCTGACTCGGCCTACCCCAGTCAATTACAGCAAAAGGAACCTTTACAACTAAAGCTGACCTTTGAAAATGGAGAACTTGTTGCATTGGATGGTGAAAAAAACGACCCGGTCTTCAATATTGAGAAGTTAGAGGCTTTAGCTTCAAAATACGCAATCGGCCGTGACATCCACGTTGGTGATACGATAATCGGGATTAAGGGTCGTGTGGGATTTGAAGCTGCCGCCCCGCTCATTATAATCAAGGCACATCATTTACTTGAGAAGCATACCTTAAGCAAATGGCAACAGTATCAAAAAGAACAATTAGGCAATTTTTATGGTATGCTATTACACGAAGGAAACTATCTAGATGAAGTCATGAGGAACATTGAGGCTTTTTTAACGGACACCCAGAAAAATGTTTCGGGTGATGTTTTTGTAAGTCTATATCCTTTTCAGTTTCGACTGGATGGAATTTCATCCGAAAATGATCTTATGAACGCCTCTTTTGGAAGCTATGGTGAAATGAACAAAGGCTGGACCGCAGATGATGCAAAGGGTTTTATAAAGATTCTTTCCAATCCTGGTAAAATTGCGAATCACGTAAATCAAAACAATGATTAAAGCAGGAATTATCGGTGGTTCAGGTTATACCGGTGGAGAACTTATTCGGCTACTATTGAATCATCAAGCCGTAGAACTGGATTTTGTCTACAGCACTACAAGGGCCGGAAAATCATTATCCTCGGCCCATGGAGACTTATTGGGACAAACTAATCTGAAATTTACTGGGGATATCAATGCCGATGTGTCCGTCGTTTTCTTGTGCCTCGGTCATGGCAATTCAACGCAGTTCCTGAAGGAAAACCATTTTTCAGAAGAAACCGTATTGATTGACCTCAGTAACGATTTCAGGTTACAGGACGATTCCAAATTTGAATCCAATCAATTCATATATGGGCTTCCTGAACTGAACAAAAACAAAATTGAAAATGCTAAGGCAATCGCAAATCCAGGTTGTTTTGCTACGGCCATTCAGTTAGCGTTACTTCCGCTTGCGCAGCACAATTTGTTACAAGAAGCGGTTCATATTAATGCCGTTACAGGAAGTACGGGAGCTGGAATTAAACCTTCTGCTACAACCCATTTTAGTTGGCGAAACAACAATGTTAGTTGGTATAAACCTTTCACCCATCAACATCTAGGGGAAATTGGAGAAAGCCTGAATTCTTTCGGAAATAAAATTGGCAAACTTCACTTTCTCCCAAATCGGGGCAACTTTAGCCGAGGTATACTTGCAACGGCTTATACCAAGTTTGAAGGAAATTTTGAGGAGGCAATCCAGATGTACGAAACCTTTTATAAACATGCGCAATTCACACACATTTCTGACGAACCCATCCATCTAAAACAAGTTGTGAATACCAATAACTGCCATATCCATTTACATAAACATGACGATGTGTTACTGGTGACCTCAGCCATTGACAATCTATTAAAGGGAGCCTCGGGCCAAGCGGTTCAGAATATGAATCTAGTTTTTGGTTTGGAAGAAGATTTGGGATTACAGTTGAAATCAATCGCATTTTAAAAAGGAACAATGAAAATAGCCATTATAGGAGCAGGTAATCTAGGACTATCCATTGCAAAAGGAATTTTGCATAGCAATGGAGCCACAACAATGTACCTGACCAAACGAAATACTTCAGAAATCAAGGAATTCGAGAAGTATGGTAACGTCACGGTTACCGCAGATAACGCAGAAGCAGTTAAGAATTCCGATATTCTCATTTTTGCAGTTCAACCAGGTCATTTTGAAGCCATTCTCTTTGACATCAAAGACCTGTTGACCGAAAACCATGTGGTTATCAGTACCATCACAGGTTTTAGTATCGCTAGAATGGAATCCGTTATCGGCAATGACAAATACATTGTGAGAAGCATGCCTAATACGGCCATTTCGGTTGGCAAGAGCATGACCTGCATTTGTAGTAATGGATTGGGTAAAAAACGTATTGATTTGGCCAAGGCCATTTTTAATCGAATGGGGCATTCAATGGAAATTCCTGAAGAACAGATGCAGGCAGCTACAGTAATCTGTGCCAGTGGCATTGCTTTTTGGATGCGCTTGATTCGCGCAACTACCCAAGGTGCCATTCAATTGGGTTTTGATGCAAAAGAGGCCCAAGAATTGGCAATGCATACCTGCAACGGTGCTGCGAGTCTCTTGGTAGAATCAGGCAGCCACCCAGAACAGGAAATTGACAGGGTAACCACTCCAAAAGGATGTACTATTGAAGGGTTGAATGAAATGGAACATCAAGGCTTGAGTTCGTCGTTGATTCAAGGCATCGTTACTTCCTACAAGAAAATCAGTGAAATACGAGAAGCATGAAACTATTCGATGTATATCCGCTTTATGATGTAACTCCAGTCTCTGCAAAAGGAATTGAGGTAACGGACGAACAAGGCCAATCCTACCTAGATTTTTATGGCGGGCATGCGGTGATTTCCATAGGACATTCGCATCCTCATTATGTAAATCGGATGACAGAGCAACTCCAAAAAATGGCTTTTTATAGTAACTCCATTAAAAATCCATTACAAGTAGAATTAGGGGAGAAACTTGGTTCCGCTTCGGATTGTAAGGGTTACCAACTATTCATGTGCAGTTCAGGGGCCGAAGCCAATGAAAATGCTTTAAAAATGGCTTCTTTCCATACCGGAAAATCAAAGGTAATAGCCTTTAAAAATAGTTTTCATGGACGTACTTCTGCTGCGGTTGTAGCTACAGACAACCCAAAGATTGTTGCTCCGTTGAATGCCCAACAAGAAGTAGATTTTCTGCCTCTAAATGATTTTGAGGCATTTGAAAAATGTATTTCTAAGGGTGCTCATTGTGCCGTAATTTTAGAAGCCATCCAAGGAGTTGGAGGTTTGGATGAACCTACTACGGATTTTTACCAGTTTATAGCAAAAAAATGTGAGGAATACGAGGTTGTCTTGATTGCCGACGAAGTGCAATCAGGTTTTGGGAGAAGTGGAAAATTCTTCGCATTTCAACATCACGGAATTCAACCCGATATAATTTCCATCGCCAAAGGTATGGGCAACGGATTTCCTGTCGGTGGGGTTTTACTACATCAAAAATTCAAACCGTGGTATGGACAGCTGGGAACTACATTTGGCGGAAACCATCTGGCTTGCATGGCAACATTGTCTGTTTTAGAAGTCTTGGAAAAGGAAAATTTACTTGATAATGCAGCAATACTAGAAACATACTTTAAAGAAAAAGCTTCGGAAATACCTTCTATAAAAAAATTAAAAGGCAGAGGCCTTATGTTAGGTCTTGAATTTGATTTTGAAGTGAGTGATTTACGAAAAAAATTGATTTATAATCAACATATGTTTACTGGCGGCTCGGCGAATAAAAACCTGCTTCGGTTTTTACCCGCATTGAACATCACCAAGGAGCAGATTGATTTGTTTTTTGAAGGATTAAAAAGAGAACTGGCATGAAACATTATTTATCCATATCAGACTTAAAAAACCTTCAAGAAGCGGTAAAAGAAGGCATTGAATTAAAATCTGATCCTTTCAGTTTTGATCAATTGGGTAAAAGAAAGACTATTTGCTTGTTGTTCTTCAACAATAGTTTGCGCACAAGATTGAGCACTCAAAAAGCAGCTTCCAATCTTGGTTTGAATACCATGGTGATGAATTTTGGTTCTGAAGGTTGGCAATTGGAATATAATGATGGCGTGGTGATGGATGCCGGAAAATCGGAACATATTCGAGAAGCTGCAAAAGTCGTTTCACAGTATGCCGACATCGTTGCTATTCGTGCCTTTGCCGGATTAATTGACAGAGAACAAGATGAAGCAGAAGTTGTACTAAATGGCTTTTTGGAACATGCCACCATACCAGTTGTAAATATGGAAAGCTCTGTAGCCCATCCATTACAGGCGTTGGCAGATGCCATTACACTTGAAGAGCATAAAACTGTTGAAAGACCAAAAGTGGTATTGTCTTGGGCTCCACACCCCAAAGCGTTGCCACATGCCGTGGCAAATTCATTCATAAACATGATGAAATTGCAAGACGCCGAATTTGTGATCACAAATCCAGTAGGCTATGATTTGAACCCTAAAATCACAGAAGGTTGCAGAATTGTGAATGACCAAGAAAAAGCACTTGAAAATGCGAACTTTGTATACGTGAAAAACTGGAGTAGTTACCGAGATTATGGACGAGTCTTACACCAAAACAGAGATTGGATGATGACGTCAGAAAAACTGGGAGGGGCTAATTTCATGCATTGTCTACCCGTTCGAAGAAATGTTGTCGTTGAAGATGCAGTACTTGACAGTAACCAAAGCTTGGTTATTGATCAAGCTGATAATAGAACTTGGGCTGCACAGCTCGTCTTGAAGCGAATCTTAAAAGAATCACAGCTTGAACTCCATGCAGACAAAAAATAAATTTAGGTATGCCCTAATAGCTTTAGCCGCTCTAATAATTGTATTTCATTTACTGGAATTGGATTACAATAATTTGAGGTGGCAAGATGCTTTGTTGCCAACGTCTATGGTATTTCTAATTCTTTCGATGATTGTCTCGATAAGAAAAACACCTGGGAATGGGAGATAAGCTCAACATATTTAAAATCGGTGGTAACATCATCGAAAATGAAGAAGAACTTAAGCAATTATTATACTTATTTTCAAATCTTGAAGGTCACAAAATTTTAGTACATGGAGGGGGCAAAAAAGCCAGTGAACTCCTTCCAAAACTTGGAATCAAACCCAGAATGGTCAATGGAAGAAGAATCACGGATTCCGCAACCTTAGAGGTTGTCACGATGGTTTATGGTGGGTTGGTAAACAAAAATATTGTGGCTAAACTCCAAGCTTTAGGAAACAACGCGATTGGAATGAGCGGTGCGGATGCCAACAGTATTCATGCGCACAAGCGACCTATTACTAAAATTGATTACGGCTTTGCTGGTGATGTTGAAGGTATTGATGCCAAAATGCTGTGCAACCTTTTGAATTTAGGGCTAACTCCGGTATTCTGTGCATTGACGCACGACCAAAAAGGACAATTACTAAATACCAATGCAGACACAATTGCTGCTACCCTGGCAATTGGATTAAGTTCTTCTTTTCAAACCAACTTGAACTATTGTTTTGAATTGAATGGAGTTTTAAAAGACATAAATGATAAATCATCTGTGATTAAAAATATTGATTCCAGTTCCTACACCAAACTTGTTGACGAAGGTGTCATCTCAGCAGGCATGCTCCCCAAATTGCACAACTGTTTTGAAGCTTTGAAAAATGGGGTACGTGAAGTACGAATCGGTAATCTGGGATTGTTTGAAAATTCAACTACAAACTATACAAGTCTAGTTTTATGACATTGACAACAGAAACATTGGCTCAAGAAGCCTTAACCTTATTGCAACAACTAATTTCAATACCATCACTTTCTGAAAAAGAAGATGGCACTGCTGCGGCAATCGAGGATTTTTTGCAAAAGCACGGTGTGGTCACACAAAGACAATACAATAATGTTTACGCCTTCAATAAATATTATGATGAAAACAAACCCAATCTTTTACTGAATTCGCACCACGATACTGTGGAACCAAATTCGGCTTATACCAAAGACCCTTTTCATCCACATATTGAGGACGGTAAATTATATGGTCTCGGCAGCAATGATGCAGGTGGGGCATTATGTTCATTATTGGCCACTTTTGTTCATTTTTACGAACGAGAAGATTTGAGTCATAACATCATCATGGCAGCCACTGCGGAGGAAGAAGATGCGGGAGCCAAAAGTCTTTCCGCCTTATTGCCAATTCTACCTGAAATTGATGTGGCCATAGTTGGAGAACCGACAGAAATGCAATTGGCTATTGCCGAAAAGGGGCTGATTGTATACGAAGGAAAAATATCTGGAACACCATCGCATGCGGCCCACCCAAATAATGACAGTGCCATTTATAAATTACCCAAGGTATTGGACTGGTTCGAAAATTATGCCTTTGAAAAAGTTTCTGATGTTCTGGGACCCGTTAAAATTACGGTAACCCAAATAAGTGCCGGTAGTCAACATAATGTAGTACCAGCACATGTAGATCTAGTAATCGATACTAGGGTAAATGATTGTTATTCCAATACCGAGATCAACGATATCTTACAAAGGGAAGCTCCTTGCGAATTGGTTCCGAGGTCATTGAATAAAGACAGTTCTTCGATTGCCATGAACCATCCTTTGGTACAATCGGGAATTGCACTAGGTAGGGAAACTTATGGTTCTCCTACGCTGTCAGACCAAGCAAAATTGAGTTGCCAATCCTTAAAATTGGGGCCAGGATATAGCCCAAGATCTCACTCCGCAAACGAATTTATCTATGTGAAAGAAGTTTTGGAAGGAGTTGATCTTTACATCAAAATCTTGGAAGGCTTCTTCAAAAAATAAAAAACAAACCCAAGTATCAAGTTCAAAAAATGTATTTGAACTTGATGTTGAAATTGAACTTGAAAACATGAAACTCTGGGACAAAGGTTTTAGCACTGACAAAAAAATAGACCATTTTACTGTAGGCAATGATCGTGAACTCGATTTGCTTTTAGCGAAATACGATGTTATTGCTTCAACCGCACACGCTAAAATGTTAGCAAAAGTTGGATTGATTTCTGAAGACGAAGGAATAGCATTGGAAAAAGAACTTAAGTTCATCTTAGGCACCATCGAACAGGGAACATTCACCATTGAAGATGATTTTGAGGACATGCATTCTAAAATAGAGTTTTTGTTGACAGAAAGGCTTGGAGATATTGGAAAAAAAATACATTCGGCCCGCTCTCGAAATGACCAAGTTTTAGTGGCCATGCAATTGTTCTTAAAAGAGGAGTTAAATGAAATCAAATCACAGGTTAAAGCACTATTTGACTTGCTAATAGAACTGGCTGAAAAACATCAACAAGTATTATTGCCAGGCTATACCCATTTACAGATTGCAATGCCATCTTCTTTCGGACTTTGGTTTTCGGCCTATGCCGAAAGTCTGGTCGACGACCTTTATTTTGTACAAGCTGCCTATAAAGTTGCAGACCAAAACCCCTTGGGAAGCGCTGCCGGTTATGGAAGCTCATTCCCTATTGATAGAACATTTACAACCGAAGAATTGGGTTTTGAAACCCTAAAATACAATGTTGTGGCTGCTCAAATGGGGCGTGGCAAGGTCGAAAAAGCCACTGCTTTTGGAATATCAAGTATCGCAGCAACACTCTCTAAATTGGCGATGGACATAACGCTATACATGAGCCAGAATTTTGATTTTATATCCTTTCCGAACGAGTTGACTACCGGTAGCAGCATTATGCCACACAAAAAAAATCCAGATGTGTTCGAACTCATCCGTGCCAAGTGCAACAAGATTCAAGCGGTACCCAACCAATTGACCTTGATAACCAATAACCTGCCAAGTGGCTACCATCGTGATCTGCAATTGGTTAAGGAAAGTATTGTGCCTGCATTACAAGATATGAAGGCCTGTTTGGAAATGATGACTTTTAGCTTAAAGGAAATTCGGGTAAACCAAAACATCTTGAATGACCCAAAATACGATTACTTATTTAGTGTTGATACCTTAAATGAGATGGTGAAAAATGGTATGCCCTTTCGAGATGCTTACAAGACCATGGGAACGGCCATTGAAAATGGCACATTTAAACCTAATAAAGATATTGAACACAGTCATGAAGGGAGCTTGGGAAATTTGAAACTAAATGAAATTGAAAATAAGTTCAAGGTAATTTGGAATGCTTAATGTTGACCGATATATTTAGGTAACACTAATCAACTACCTCACATAATGTTAAAAATCGTTTTCACGGTTTTATTACTCAACCTTTCTTTTTGTCTTTCGCAAGAAACTAACAAGAATTCAAAACCAGCAGAACTTCTAAAAAATATTCAATCAGCTTATGACAATGGTGATTATAAGCTACACAAGACATATAGTGATTCATTATATCATTGGGGAAAAGCCAATAAAGCGGCAAATTTTCAAATCTTAGGAATGGTAAATCAAGCTGTTTTTCATAACAATATTGGGGAACAGGACAAATCAATAGAACTTTACCGAGACGCCCTTTCCATTGCCGACTCTATTCCAAATGACTACCGAACAAAAATCATTATTCTAGTCAACCTTGGCAATGTGTATACGCGAATTAATTCTCATCAAAAGGCGATTGGAACGATGGAGAATGTATTATCGCTATTAGACGAATTTGAAGACAATCCAAAAATCAGGGCTTCTGCATATAACGGATTAGCTAATAATTATGAAAAATTAAAAAATTATGAAAAATCACTTGAGTTCCATTTTAAAACCAAAGAACTAGGAGAACAAATAAACAATGAGAAAATTATCGCAACAGCGCTGAACAACATAAGTGACACTTATCAAATTCAAGGAAAATACGAACTGGCAGTCGAAGTCTGTGAGCGGGCCCTTAATCTGGAATACACCAAACAACCAACTAAGGAAAAGGTATGGTTACTTTCTGGATTAGCCATGGCCCAATGGAAACAAAACGACCTAGAAAACGCAATTAAAAACCTCAATATGGCTAAAAAAATTGCCATTGAAAAGGGATTGACGGAAGCTCAAATGGAGATTTACGATGACCTAAGTAAAGTATACTTATCAATTAATGATAGTACGAATGCTTCCAGCGCAAAAGAGAACTACCTATCATTGAAAAATGATTTCTTGGAACGTAAGCAGAATGCAACCAGAATAGATTTAGAGAAAGACATATCCGCCAAAAATGCAATGTTGCAAAAGAAAGAATCAGATATTGCGGATCTAGCAAACAATCGAAAAATATTAAAATTTTGGAGCCTTGCTCTGGGTGGTATTTTATTTATTCTATTATTACTTTTTTATTTCTATTCTAAACGTCTAAAAACCCAACAAAAGCTTCTACAAGAACAATTTGAGAATCTTAAAAAAGGAAAGAACGTGAATAAAGAGGTTTTCATCAAGTCAGTTCAAAATACTCCCAAAGAAAAAAACAATACCTATAAAAATTCGAGTTTAAAGGAAGAAGACTTGAACAAACACAAGAAAAGTCTATCGGTATTCATGAAAAAGATGAAACCATATCTAGACCCTGATTTATCTCAAAAAGATTTAGCAAAAAAAATAGGAATTAGTAGTCATCACTTATCTGAAGTGCTAAACGTTGGCTACAATCAAAATTTCTACAACTTTGTTAATTCATATCGTATCCTTGAGGCACAAAAATTAATTCAAGAAGAAAATTATAAAGATGCTAAGCTAGTAGCAATTGCTTTCGACTCTGGTTTTAAGAGCAAAACCTCCTTTAATAGGGCATTTAAAAGTCATACCGGGAAGACACCCTCCGAGTATAAGAATAGTATTACTAAAAACTAGCTGATTTCCTTTTTAAACATAAAATCGAGTACCACTCGGTTGAGTGGTACCTATTCCAATAATAGTGAGTCCAATGATTCGTTCTTTAGATAAGATCTTTGAGTCATAAGTCTTTATAGCTTGAAACTATCTTCTATTTAATTGGTGGTCTTTAAATATTTCGAAAAGAATTCCCACCAATAATGAGAGTGCAAATAGTATTGGGAAATAAAGATTTTATTGAGTCGTTGAGATAGAACCCCAAACACTAACTATGACAAGACTAATACTCCTATTTTCCCTGTTATTTATATGCGGAAATGTAGTTGGTCAGAATTTTACCACTCGCTGGAATACCAATTTACCAGGTTCCGCCAATACAGAAATTAACATTCCCACAAATCCTGCATTTACCTACAATTATTCAGTTGATTGGGGTGATGGTAACAACGACACTAATGTAATCGGCGACATTGGTCATACCTATGCTGCTCCGGGAATTTATGTTGTTGAAATAAGTGGTGATTTCCCATCAATTTATTTTAACAACGCCGGTGATCGTGAAAAAATAATCGAAATTCTAGATTGGGGCACCATCATTTGGCAATCAATGGAGAATTCTTTTTATGGATGTGAAAATCTGAATTTTGATGCTATACAAGCTCCAAATTTGTCTCAGGTAACAAGCTTAAAAAACACATTTCGAGAATGTACTGCATTCAATGGAATTTTAAATAATTGGGATGTAAGTACCATAACAGACATTTCTGGATTATTTCAAGAATGTGAAATTTTTAATCGCCCACTTGATAATTGGAATACCTCTGGTATTACCGATATGTCTTATACATTTCACCGAGCTAGAGATTTTAATGAACCATTGGATAATTGGAACGTATCTTCAGTTGACAATTTTGAATACTTTCTTTCAGAAGCTTCCGATTTCAATCAAAATATTAATAATTGGGATATCAGTAGTGCAACAAATTTGATTGGTACGTTTAGATATACAGGACGCTTTAACCAACCTTTGAACAACTGGAATATTGAAAACATAACAGACTTGACGGGTACCTTTCAAGGTTCCGCATACAATCAACCTTTAGATAACTGGAACGTTAGCAATGTTGTTTCAATGCAAGCCACTTTTAGGGAATCTCAATTTAACCAACCTCTTAATACATGGAATGTTAGCAACGTAACTAACATGGCTCAGATGTTCCATAGGAATAGAACATTCGACCAACCATTAAACAACTGGAACGTCAGTAATGTGATCGATATGTCAGAAATGTTCGATGGCTGGATTTGGGGTGCAGTTTTCAACCAACCTTTGGATAACTGGGATGTAAGTAATGTAGAGGATATGGAGTATATGTTCCGCGAAAATGCTGCATTCAATCAAGACATCAGCGGTTGGGATGTAAGTAATGTGCGAAACATGCGGGGTATGTTTGAAGATAGCCCGGCCTTTAATCAAAACATAAATAATTGGAATGTTGGTAGCGTTACAAATATGTCTAGCATGTTTCAAGAGACCGATGTATTTAACCAACCATTAAATAATTGGAACATGTCAGCGGTAACTGATGTGACTTCAATGTTCTATAGAGCAGCTGCATTCAACCAACCCTTGGATAATTGGGATATGACTGGCAAAAGCAGTTTGGCAAACATGTTTCGACAAGCAACGGCATTCAATCAAGATATCAGTGGATGGAATACTATTGGGGTCACCATTATGAGCAGCACATTCGCATCTGCTACAAGTTTTGACCAAAATTTGGGCCTCTGGAACATATCAAACGTGGGCAACATGAATGGCATGTTATCCAATAGTGGTCTCTCTCAAGAAAATTATGACAATACGCTTATAGGTTGGGAAAGCCAAACTGTTCAATTCAATGTCAATTTAGGGGCAACTAATTTGCAATATTGTGACGCACTAAATCAAAGACAACGCTTAATTGATGATTTTGGATGGAACATAACCGGTGATGCTGTCAATTGCTCTTTTGTGCTTTGTACTGAAATTACCATGCCGGCAGCAGGTGACACCATGACTCCTGCCAATAGTGATATTAGATGGAATCCAGCGCCTAATGCTGATGGTTATCGTATTACACTGGAAATTGAACGAGGTGGAGCAAGAAACTATGCTGTCCTCAATGGTGATGTTCTTAACGATTTTGATGTAGGCAATGTCATTGGTCTAAGTTTTACCAATGAATTTTTACCTGGAGATATTGTTTATGTCACTGTTGTACCATACAATGCTGAAGGTCCCGCCGCGGGTTGTCCAGAAATTAGTTTTACCGTAGTAGAAAGTTGGGTAAATAGTCCAGATGCTTTTAAGCTTACCTATGACACCTCATTACTTGAAAATGGAAGTACTCCGGCGAATCAACTAAAAATTGAAGCAAATACTGGTTTCCCTGATTACTTGACTTATAATTACTCTATTGATTGGGGTGATGGCCAATACGATAACAATGTTACCGGACAAATAATACACACCTATCTTAATCCTGGTATTTATACTGTTTCCATAATTGGTGATTTTCCAGCTCCTTATCATTGGGTCAGTAACTCAGATCATATCAAATTAATATCTATTGACCAATGGGGATCTCAGGTATGGCAATCCATGCAATACGGTTTTTATGGTTGTGAAAACATGGTCTATAATGCTACTGATGTTCCCAATCTTACCCAAGTTGAAAACACCTCGAATATGTTTTCTCAATGTTATTTGTTTAATGGTAATATTGATAATTGGGATGTAAGCAATGTCACGAACATGTTAAGTATGTTCATTTCGGCAAGAATATTCAATCAACCCCTAAATAGTTGGAATGTTGGTCAAGTCACAAACATGTACGGAATGTTTGGTGCAGCAACTGAATTTAATCAGCCTTTGGATAACTGGGATGTAAGCCAAGTTACCAATATGAATTTCATGTTTGCACAAACCCAGGATTTCAATCAAGATCTAAGTAGTTGGAACACAAGTAGTGTGAACAATATGGGTAGAATGTTTCAAAGCTCCAAAGCTTTTGACCAACCCATAAACAATTGGAATGTTGGACAAGTAACCGATATGTCCGAAATGTTCCAAAGGGCAGAGGCATTTAACCAACCTTTAAATAATTGGAATACTGCAAATGTTCAAGACATGTCAGCCATGTTCTATGATGCGGAACTTTTCAATCAAAACATCAATAGTTGGAATGTTTCTTCTGTAACTGATATGACACAAATGTTCTACAGTGCTCCAGTATTTAATCAACCCTTAGATAACTGGAATGTTTCATCAGTAACGACCATGAATTCCATGTTTTCTAGAGCTGAGGCATTTAACCAAAATATTGATAGTTGGAATGTGACAAACGTAACCGACATGAGCAATATGTTCAGTTTTGCCGAGGTATTCAATGAGCCTTTAAACAGTTGGGAAGTGAATTCTGTTGTTAATATGAGTTCAATGTTTAGAGGAGCAAGCGCATTTAATCAACCCCTAGAAAATTGGGATGTTAGTGCGGTTGCTAATATGAGTAATATGTTTGATGGAACCACAGTTTTTAATCAACCATTGAATACTTGGGATGTCAGCTCTGTTACACTAATGCCTTCTATGTTTGAAGCTGCAGAGGCATTTGATCAACCTCTCAACAATTGGGATACGGCGGTAGTAACCAATTTTGACTCTATGTTAAAAGAAGCAATCGTATTTAATCAACCCCTAAATAATTGGGATACAGGAGAGGGTCAAAATATGGCGAGTATGTTCTATGGAGCAAGTGCATTCAACCAAAATATTGCTGGCTGGAATACTTCTTTTGTGACAACGATGGAAGAAATGTTTAGAGAGGCCAGCAGTTTTAATCAATCATTGGATGCTTGGAACGTTGCCTCCGTAAACACAATGCAAGGTATGTTCCAAGAAGCTACTTCCTTTAACGGTAGTATCAATAATTGGAATGTACGTGCCGTAACTACTATGCTTGACATGTTCAATGGGGCCAGTAGTTTCAATCAACCCCTTAATGATTGGCGTGTTAATGGTGTTGCAGATATGGAACGAATGTTTAGAAATGCTTCTTCATTCAATCAACCATTGAATTTATGGCTGGTTGGTTCGGTTTCTATGAGAGAAATGTTTCACGATGCCATTGCATTTAATCAATTTTTAGGCGACTGGAACATTGAAAACGTGAGCAACATGCAAAACATGTTGGATGACACGGCCTTGACCCGCGAAAACTATGACAATACCTTAATTGCCTGGTCGGAACAAAATCTGCAATCAGGAATTAACTTAGGAGCTAATACATTGCCCTATTGTGATGCTGTTGAGGAAAGACAGTCAATGATAACAAACTTTGGTTGGGTCTTCACCGGCGATGTTTTGGATTGCCCTGTGCCTGATTGTACACAACTAGTTGCCCCATTAAGTGGAGCTGTAGAGGTTCCTGTGAACACCAATTTGAATTGGAACGCCGTTACCTTTGCACGTGAATATCGTCTAATTGTAGGAACTACCCCAGGAGGAAACGATATTGTGGATAATGAGGTTGTAGTCAATGACACTTTTTATGAATTTGCAGCAGATTTTGCTCCAGGTGTAACAGTCTACGTTACGATGATACCATCCAATGAAAACGGTGACGCTCTCGGACCCTGTATAGAGGAAAGTTTTACAATTACGGCAACACCTGCAACAGTTCCTGACTGTACTAACTTATCACTTCCTTTAGATGGGGACACGGACATCTCTGTTGATACCGATATAAGTTGGGATATCATAAATAATGCTGATGGTTATCGAATAAATGTTGGAACCACGCCTGGCGGTACAGAAATAATCAACAATGAAGATGTTGGCAATACAGTTACCTATGATTTTGCTACGGATTTACCAGAAGATGCATTGATTTATATAACCATAAATCCTTACAACGAAGAAGGTACAGCAATAGGTTGTACAGAAGAATCGTTTCGAACGGAATTCATCCCGGTTCCTCCTATCTGTACTACGTTAACTAATCCATTAAATGGGGCAACGGCAGTACCGATAGATACGGATATCTCATGGAATGCGGTTCCTGATGCCACCGGTTATTTAATTACTATTGGAACCACACAAGGCGGAATTGAAATTGCCAATAATATAGATGTCGGTAATTTTACAACCTATGATATCCCTACCGACCTTCAAGAAGATAGAACGCATTACGTAACAATAATACCTTATAATGCAGTGGGTGACGCTTTGGCCTGTTCTGAAGAAAGTTTTAGAACAGGGAATACTACGCTTAATGATCCACCACTATGTACAACACTTGCAAACCCTTTAAATGGAACTATTGATGTAACCATTTCAACCGACTTAAGTTGGAACCCGGCTTCGAACACAGAAGGCTATTTCTTAACTGTTGCCACGACCTTCGACGGAAATGATATTTTGGACAATTTTGATGTAGGCAACGTTACAATCTATGATTTACCGACTGATCTACCTGAAAACACTGAAATATTTGTAACCATTACTCCTTACAATTCTTTTGGTTCAGCAGCTACATGCAGTATTGAAAGTTTTACCACTGAAATTCTTGCCACTATACCCAATTGCACCACACTCTCAAATCCTTTGGCAAACAGTTTGAATATTCCTGTAACGAGTGATTTGACGTGGAATACCATTGCAGATGCCGACGGTTACCTATTAACTGTCGGAACCACTGCTGGAGGTAATGATATTTTGGATGCCGAAGATGTGACTGGGAATACTTTTGACCTACCCACCGACTTACCAGAAAGTACACAAATCTTCGTGACCATTATCCCGTATAATGGCGTTGGGAACGCTACCGGATGTGTTGAAGAATCTTTTACTACTGAAACTGTAGCTACAATCCCCAGCTGTACAAGTTTAAGTTTACCCCTCAATGCAGCGACCGATGTTTCAATCTCAACCGATTTAACTTGGAACACAATAGCCAATGCTGATGGGTATTTGCTGACTGTCGGAACCACTGCTGGAGGTAATGATATTTTGGATGCCGAAGATGTGACCGGTAATACCTTTGACCTACCCACTGACTTACCAGAGAATACACAAATCTTCGTGACCATTGTACCGTATAATGGCATTGGGAATGCTACCGGATGCGCTGAAGAATCCTTTACAACCGAGACGATTGCAACGGTACCGGTCTGCACCAACTTGATTAGTCCCCTGAACGCAGCTACCGATGTTTCCATCTCAACCGATTTAACTTGGAACACAATAGCTAATGCTGATGGGTATTTGCTGACTGTCGGAACCACTGCTGGAGGTAATGATATTTTGGATGCCGAAGATGTGACCGGTAATACCTTTGACCTACCCACTGACTTGCCTGAGAATACACAAATCTTCGTGACCATTGTACCGTATAATGGCATTGGGAACGTTACCGGATGTGCTGAAGAATCCTTTACCACCGAAACCGTAGCTACAATCCCCAGCTGTACCAGTTTAAGTTTACCCCTCAATGCAGCGACCGATGTTTCCATCTCAACCGATTTAACTTGGAACACAATAGCCAATGCTGATGGGTATTTGCTAACTGTCGGAACCACTGCTGGAGGTATTGATATTTTGGATGCCGAAGATGTCACTGGGAATACCTTTGACCTACCCACTGACTTGCCTGAGAATACACAAATCTTCGTGACCATTGTACCGTATAATGGCATTGGGAACGCTACCGGATGTATTGAAGAATCCTTTACCACAGAAACGATTGCAACGGTACCGGTCTGTACCAACTTGACCAATCCCCTGAACGCAACTACCGATGTTTCCATCTCAACCGATTTAACTTGGAACACAATTGCTAATGCTGATGGGTATTTGCTAACTGTCGGTACCACTGCTGGAGCTAATGATATTTTGGATGCCGAAGATGTCACTGGGAATACTTTTGACCTACCCACTGACTTGCCTGAGAATACACAAATCTTCGTGACCATTGTACCGTACAATGGCATTGGGAACGCTATAGGTTGTGCTGAAGAATCCTTTACTACTGAAACTGTAGCTACAATCCCCAGCTGTACAAGTTTAAGTTTACCCCTCAATGCAGCTACCGATGTTTCCATCTCAACCGATTTAACTTGGAATGCCCTAACCAATGCCGATGGCTATTTTTTGAGCGTAAGGGATGGGGCTTCTTCAGCATACAATATCCTAGACAATCTTGATGTCGGCAACCTCACAACTTTTGATTTGCCAGCTGATCTTCCCGCAAATACAGATATTTATGTATTGATTATACCCTACAATGGTCAAGGCAATGCCATAGGGTGTGCAGAGGAATTTTTTGTAACTGGTGAAATACCAGAGACTATTCCGGAGTGTACTGTTGTAATAGATCCTTTGAATATGGCAATTGATGTCCCAATCGATTCAGAAATTTCTTGGTCTTCAATTGAAAATGCCACAGGATACAGAATAACAATCGGCACTGCACCAGGTCTTGGTGATATTGTGAACAATGAAGACGTAGGGAATATCACAGTATTTGAATTTTCTGAAAATCTACCGGAAAACGCTGAAATCTTCGTTCTGATTATTCCTTACAATACCATTGGTGATGCATTATCATGTGATGTGGAAAGTTTTATCACTGGTAGTGCACCTCTTGTTCTTCCAGAATGTACTATGCTAACATTCCCAGAAAATGGAGCCGAAGATGTCACTATAGAAACAGACATTTCGTGGACCTTGGTTGAAAATGCCACTGGTTATATCCTAAGTATAGGAACCTCAATGGGAGCAGGTGATATTATTGAAAATCTAGATGTGGGTCAATCCAATACTTATGATATCACAGAAGATCTTCCTTATGAGCAGCAAATTTTTATCAATATTATACCCTATAACGATGATGGTTTTACTGTTGGCTGCCAAGAACAATCTTTTACAACAGAGGTTCAAGAAGAACTTGAATCACAATTTGGCTTTTCACCGGACGGTGATGGCATTAATGATTTTTGGACCATTAATGGTATTGAGCAATATCCCACTAACGTTGTAATGATTTTTAATCGTTGGGGAGACATGGTCTTCAAAACTGAAGGATATGACAACAATTCAAATGTCTTTACGGGTAATGCAAACCAAATGACCGGAATGGGCGCCGGACAACTTCCAGAGGGCACGTACTTTTTTAGATTGGTACTTCCTGAGGAACATAATCTCAAAACGACCCAAGGGTTCTTGGTATTAAAACGATAAGGCAATGAAAAACAATCATATTCTTTTATTGGTTTTGGCATTTGGTCTTTCGATTTTTGTAACAGGTCAACAAACGCCTTCCTTCACAGAGTACAATTACAATCCTTTCATAATCAATCCAGCCTATGCCGGAGTTCTAGGAAGTTCTGAACTGACCATTAGCAATATTGGTTTTGGGGGTCAAGGTATACAAGGTTCGCCCAGAAGTTTGACAGGAACCTTTAATACTCCATTACGAAACGAAAAAATGGGGCTTGGTTTCGGGTTTTTGAACGATGAAATCGGGATAACCAGCGCCACTCAAATATCTGGGTCTTATTCTTATAAAATCTTTTTGAATGATAATGCACATCCGTATTGGAAGGTGTATGACCGTTCTTTTGTCTCTTTTGGTCTAAACGCGGGAGCGTTGATTTACAACCAAGACCTCTTGAGTCTTGGCCTACAAAGCGACCCTAATTTTGCGGAGAATATCAATACAACTTTACCCACTGTGGGAGCAGGTGTCCTTTTTGGTCATGCAAACTTTTTTGCAGGTGTTTCAGCACCCAATTTATTGGGGGAGACCTTTGCCAATCAGGATAATTTAGAATTGTCACAGCCCATTTACGGTTATACCGGATATCATTTTGTTTTAGACCGCTACAATCCGAATTTTGTACTAAAACCCAGTATGCTTTTTAAATATGAAAAAGGGGCGCCAGTGCAAATTGATGCCAACCTAGGTCTGAATTTTAAAAACATTATTGAATTGGGTGCGGGTTATCGAACGAGTAATACGCTGAATGCCTTCCTTGGTTTTTATCTGTTAGAGAATTTCCGATTTGTTTACAGTTATAGCCAAGGGAGTGGAGATTCTCCTTTAGGTAACACTCATGGTATAATTTTAAGCTACAGAGCAGGTTCTGGCTATAGTTTTTAAAAATTGCTAATTATGTAGTTAGCACATTGAGGTAATCTGCCAAAATTGGCATTTACTAATGAAGAATCTGGTCATAATTACAAAACTCTGATTAAATTCAAGCCCACACGATTTAATTACGAGATGAATCGAGAAGAAATATTACCTGATATTATTGAGGGCTACCGAAATTCCATTTTAGAACGATATCAGTATCACAACATCCAAAAAAAATACAATATCCCCCAAACCGTAAACGAAAAAACGGTCAATAACCTTCGTGATTATTTCTTGGAAAACCTTTATCCCGAATTTGAAAAGCGGCAAGAATTGGAAAAAGCTTTTCGAAGTTTGGATGAATACATAAAAAAGCCTCAAAAACTAATCGGAATATTATTTGAGGCTTCTAAACTGGTTTTTAAATACGGGCGACATCTTCACTTAATCTTAAACGCAGGACTTAAGGCTTTGAAATCGTTTCGGGCAGCTTCCAAATTTGAATCCATATTAATTGAAGAAGCGATAAAAAATGACATTCAAGCTCCTTATGACCTAAAAAAAATTGATGCATTGATTGCGTTATTACCTCGCATTGAGGTAGAAGATTTTATTGAAACCTCACAATCCTTATTTGAAACCCTTCACGACAAAGTGCTGACAAATAAGATTATAGAAATGATTGGGGACTTAATCAATGTAATGAAAACAAAGGAAGACGTTTATTCATTAACCCAAGTTAATGGCCTTAAGTTTGGTCTTAAGGCATTAAAAGATGGGAATGCTTTATTCAACTCACTGAATCATGAAGACCAGGTCACTTTAATCGAACTGATTTCAGAAATCGAAAGAGATCGATTGAATCAAATTGCTTAATTCAGTAATTAGCCAAAGAGATTAGATTTTTTTTGTTTCCTTAGTGTAGAAATAAAAATATTCAGAAAATAAACCAATTGACCTACAGGAAATGCCAACAAAAAAATAAACCGTAAGGTTTCAAGCAACTGAATAGTTTCAATATGTTCTATAAAAGGTTCTGGTTCGAAATGGGATAAAATCGGATTAAAAACGAAAAGAAGGCTATAGAGTAGGTGCAACCAAAATAGCAAACCAAACAATCTGATACCATATCTAAAAACGATATAATATCCCAAACCACATAGCCCAAACCATAACGCCAATACCTGCAAAATGTGTGCATAGGCTATCACAAAATAGATATCGTGGATATTTATATCAAAAGTAGAATCGCTATGCTTCAACAGAAAGAACAAATAGACAATTGCAAAAACAAATGCCAAAGTCAAAAATACCAGATGATATAATTTGGTAGGTTTGGTCACTTAATCATCCCCAAATTAATGACTTCCTGTTCCGTTAAAAAACGCCAATGGCCTCGAGGTAAGTCTTTTTTGGTGAGTCCGGCAAAGACCACCCGGTCAAGCCTTGAGACTTCATAGCCCAGATGTTCGAATATTCTTCGTACAATACGATTACGGCCTGAATGGATTTCGATTCCTATTTCTTTCTTAGAAGCCCCTGTTACATAGTCTACCTCATCGACTTCTACCTTTCCATCTTCCAGTTCAAGGCCTTCTCGAATATTGCGCAAATCGGCAATGGAGACATTTTTCTCCAAATGCACGTGATAAATCTTCCGAACACCGTGTTTAGGATGGGTCAATTTTTTGGCCATATCACCATCATTGGTGAAAAGTAAAAGTCCTGTCGTATTTCGGTCCAATCGCCCTACTGGATACAATCGATTGTTTGAAGCACTACTGACCAATTCCATCACCGTTCTTCGTCCCTTTTCATCACGTGTGGTAGTGATAAAATTCTTGGGCTTATTGAGTAAAACGTATTCCTTCTTTTCAGGGTTAAGTCTTCGGCCATCAAAACGAACATCGTCAGATTTTTTGACCTTATACCCCATTTCGGTAACAGTCTTTCCATTAACGGTAACACTACCAGCAGCAATATAGACGTCTGCTTCCCTTCTAGAACAAATACCCGCATTGGCAACATACTTGTTAAGTCGAATTAAATCAGGGTTGGAATTGGAAGAAGATTTTGTTTTCTTTTTTTGGGCGGCATATTGGTTTGCCTTTTCGGCAAAGCTTCCCTTTGGGGGGGTGCCCTTTTTAAAATTACCTTTTCTATTGTTAGGCTTACGATTTCGTTCGTTGTCTGATTTCGCCATCAGTCTAAAATTTTGGCAAAGATAGCTTTAATAGTATGATTTAGAACGGAATGCCAGAGCTAAGTTGAAATCAACACACAAAATATAAATTTCCAAGTAGTTAATTCTACAGAAATATCCGTTAATCCTCTATTTCAATAGTCGATTGTCTTTCCCTATTAACAACCAATTTGGTTACGTCTGGCCTTGAGTAGTGGCCGACAGGGTCGAAATTTTGTCGCTCCTCCAAAACTCGATTGAAATCAAGCGTTTCGTAAAAAATTCCTTCTTTAAAAGTGACCGGTTCCATAAGCCACTTGCCATCAGGACTGGCAATACAAGAACCGCCATTACTTAGTGTTTCCGGAGCCTTTTTAAGAATTTCCTGTATGTGAGGAGTGTCTTTTGGAAAATCATGTGTGGTCATAATTGAAGACACTGAAATAACGTAGCTTCTTGACTCACGAGCTATAAATCTTGTAATGTCTTTTGTATTGTGGAGACTACCTGGCCAGACTGCGACATGTAAATCTTCACCCTGACCATAAAGTGCAGCTCGAGGTAAAGGCATCCAATTTTCCCAACAATTTAGACCTCCGACTGTAAATTGCTTAAGTGGATGCACACATAATCCATGTCCATCACCTGGGGCCCAGGTGAGTCTTTCATCGTAGGTTGGCTGTAATTTTCTATGGACCGATTGAATCTTGCCACTAATATCAATATAAACCAATGAGGCATAAATACTATGTCCTCCCCTATCTTTTGCACGTTCCATTATGCCCAGATAAATTGCAATTCTGTTCTTTTTAGCTAATTGACAAATAGTATTTAAATCACCTTTTTCAATTTGAACAGCATTTCGAACATAATGTGCATGTAACTGCTTGTTGATTGGTAGATTCCATGAGGCGCCTTCGGTCAATGCCAACCAATATGGGTACCCTGGCAAGAGTGCTTCTCCAAAAACAATGAGTTCGGCCTTATGTTCTGAGGCTTCTTCAATTGAGTCTTCAATTTTTTTAATCGTCAGGGTTTTATTAAGCCAAACTGGTGCAATTTGGGCCAATGCCACTTTTAATTGATTGTCGGTCATAATATTCGATTTAGAAGAAGATCTACGTCTATCAATAAGATACTGAAAACACCCACTACAATTATAAATTTTAAAATGTTATGTAACCAAATAAAGTGCTTCTTTGTTCGAGCATTCCAAAGAAATACCAATATTACTATCAGTAATACTGTAGTTGCGTAAAAATAAATGTACATGTAACCAACATCAAATTTTGTAACCAAAAGCAAAGAAGGTAACAATGCCAAGCTTAAAAGAAACCCAGTAAATAACTTTGCTATTCGAATACCGTACAAGATTGGAATGGTATTGTAGCCCTGAGCCATATCACCAGGAATATTTTCCAAATCCTTAATAAGTTCTCGGGCTGAAATCAATAAGAACAGAAAAAGTGCATGAACGAATATTACTGGTTCAAAATTCTTGTAGTAAATAAAGACTACAAAAAAGGGTAAAATTGAAAGTATTGCTGAGACTAGGTTACCCAAAAAGGGGATTTTTTTCAGTTTATGCGAATAGAACCAAATACCAAAAATATAGGTAGCAAAGAAGAACACTGCCCTGAAGGATATGTAACTCGCAGCAAAAATTGCCAAGAAGTTTAAAACAAAATAGGTAGTAAGTTTAAAACGTTGACTCACCAACCTATCCAACATACTTTTAGTTGGTTTATTAATCAAGTCTTTTTCGGCATCATAGAAGTTATTGATTATGTAGCCTGCTGCAATGACCAAAGCTGAGGCGGTCACAATTAAAAAAAGATTGATGTCAAATACCACCTTGTGTAAAGGCCAATCAGGAGCAAGAATATAGATGGAAGCTAGATATTGAGCCAACGTAATGACCAATATGTTGTAGCCTCGTACAACAGAAAACAGGCTCAAAAGCTTAAAAAGCAAGAGCTTGTTTTTTCTACTAAACATTTCTCGAAATTAGAAGTTGTATACTACTTCTAAACTGTGCCCTTTCAATGATTTTCTGGCCCTGTCAATATCTTCGGTGAATCCTAATATATAGCCTCCACCGCCAGAACCACAAAGTTTTAAGTAATAGTCATTGGTATCGATACCTTTCTTCCATAGGGTATGAAATTGTTTTGGTATCATAGGCTTGAAATTGTCTAAAACAACATTTGATAATTGCTTTACATGCCCAAAAAGAGCTTTTACGTCACCTTTTAAGAAATGTTCAACACAGGCGTCGGTGTGTTTTATGAACTTATCTTTGATAATGGTTCTAAAACCTTCTTGCTTCATTTTTTCCATGAAGATTTGAACCATTGGAGCTGTTTCTCCTGTTATTCCACTATCCAATAAAAATACGGCCCCCTTACCTTCTTTGTTTTGGGTAGGCAAACTGGTCGACTCTATATTATCCTTTGAATTAATTAAAATAGGAAGACTTAAGTAACTATTTAAGGGGTCAAGGCCAGAAGACTTTCCATGAAAAAAAGATTCCATCTTGCCAAAAATCGTCTTCAATTTCAATAACTTTTCTCTAGTAAGGTTCTCAAGAACCGTTATTTTATCTAGTGCATATTTGTCATAGATAGCCGCCACTAAAGCTCCACTACTTCCTATACCATACCCTTGAGGAATAGAACTGTCAAAATACATTCCATTAGCGATATCATCCTTCAAACCGGATAGGTCAAATTGCACCAAATTTTCATCTTGAATAGAAGCCAAATAATCAGCAAACTTATCGAGTGACTTATTTGATTTGGTTGCAACTTCATCAAGGTTTTCTGATGATTTAAGGGCACCCTTGAAAAAGTTGTAAGGAATAGAAAGTCCTTTGGAATCTTTAATTATCCCATATTCTCCAAAAAGCAGAATTTTAGAATAAAATAGTGGTCCTTTCATGTCTTGTTCCGGCTGATTTTGACTTTTGTTCAATATCCCAATATTTAAAATTAAACAAATTTTGACCTGTGGTCAAAAGTTTACGATAACTTTAAATTTGTTCGGGTTTAATTAACGTAAAAATTCCAGTCAAAATTTTAATTACATTAATCTTTTTGACCCATTTCCTACGCGGTCACAAATATAGTGTCCATTTTCACAGTGAGCAACCAACTCATCTTGAACAAATTGAATGGTCCTTTCTTTTTGGGATGAAGGATAAAGCAGGTGAACATTGGCACCCGCATCAAGGGTGAAACACGCATGTAGTCCTGTTTCCCTTCGGAAATTCCAAATTTTTTCTAAAATGGCCAAGGTATCAGGCTTCATGAGTAAAAAATAAGGGTGACTGGTCATCATCATGGCATGTAAGGTCAATGCTTCGCTCTCCACTATTTTTATGAACTCCGCTAAATTTCCTTCCGCAAAAATTGACTTCAAGGCGTTTAAATTGGAATGGGCCTGTTCGAATCTATTTATTGCGAATGGATGCCCTTCCATTAGCCCATGACCAACGGTACTACTAACGGTTTTCTGTCCTTTATGAACCAACAAGATGGTGTCGTGATAATCTTCAAAAACTTCATTCACCTCAAAAGGATAGGTGATACCATACAAATCACTGCTTTCAGGTATTGGTTTGTGCATTCCCCATTGTACGAGACTTCCACGAATACTTCGACAAGCACTTCCCGAACCTAACCTTGCTAGAAAAGAGGCTTTTCGATAAAAAAAATCCTCGGTCATTTCGGGTAACGCTTTTTGTTCAATTTCCATCAGACACAAGGCCAATGCAGCCATTCCACTTGCGGAAGAAGCTATACCGCTGCTATGTGGAAATGAGTTTGAAGTATGTATGGTAAAGTGGTACTTCTTAAGAAAAGGAACAAAGCTTTCGATTCGTTCAAAGAATGTTTGAATCTTAGGTTTGAATGCAGGTTTTTCTTCTCCTTCAAAGAACAAATCAAAAGAAAAATTTTGTTGTTCTTGAGTTATCTCTTGAAATTGCACACTGGTTTTGGTGTGGCAAGCGTCAAGCGTCAAACTGATTGATGGGTTCGCCGGAATTTGATTTAATTTTTTTCCCCAATATTTTACCAAAGCAATATTACTGGGAGATTTCCAACTTACACTTCCGGATTTGGGTAGTTCAAGTTCAATATTTGAAACAAATTCACTCGCTTTCATTCCAGCAAAGATAAGTTTCCAACACCGATAAAATAAATTCCTATTTTAGTGCGAAATGTCTCCTAAAAAGTGAAGCGTAAAATCTTAAAAATAATAATTGCCGTAGGCATCTGTTTGTTGGTAGGATTCTTGTCAAGCTTTGCCACACAGAGCTCTGTAAATGATTGGTATGTAACGCTTAACAAGCCTTCCTTCAACCCTCCAAATGCTGTTTTTGCTCCCGTCTGGTCGTTGCTTTATGTTCTCATGGGAGTCGCCGCCGGAATAGTATGGGGCAAGGGTTTTCATCATATTTGGGTTAAAACTGCACTTTATCATTTTGGTTTTCAATTACTTCTAAATGCGATGTGGAGCATTGTCTTTTTTGGAATGAAGGAAATATTTTGGGCACTAATTGTGATTGTTGCTTTGTTGATTTTGATCATACTAACGATACGATGGTTCAGAGTGGTAAGCAAAAAAGCTTCTTGGTTATTGATTCCCTATTTGATATGGGTAGTTTTTGCTACTGCTTTGAATTACAAAATTTGGGAACTCAATTAAGAATTACCCTTGCCAATAGCTTGATTACAACTAACTTTTAGAAATTTATTGGGCAAGTTCAAGCATTTTTAGCATTGTTCTTAAGTTTCTTGTGGTAGCCATCACCTGTAGCTTTCGCTCAATGATATTATTATTGAGTTTTGCTTTACCTGCACCATTTTTGCAATTCAAATAAACACAATTATCCGTAATGTGAAATTCTTCATTTGGGTAGTCCGAAAGGTTTAATCTGGATATGTTGGTTTCAAGTGGTTTTTGGTGCAAGAGGGTAAAATATAGGTTCTTAGTTTCTTTGACTCTGGAAAATGGGTTGTTTTTTAAAATAGTTTCAATTGAACTGGGAGCGATTACCAAAACGGGAACATCAAAGCCAAATTCTTTTTTAATAATCCCATGTATCTCCTTTTCCTCACTAACCGAATCATTTGAATCACTATCGAAAATAAGATTGCCACTTTGAATATAGGTTTCAACGTTCTTAAAACTTGACGATTTCAATTGCTCTCGTAGTTCGACCATTTTTAGCTTCTTTTGACCGCTAACATTGATGCCGCGTAAAAAAGCGATTCGTTTTGCCATATGAATAGTAAATGATGGCTACAAAATAATTTAATTTCTTATTTTGAACGACAATAGAAATAGGATAATGGCAGAATATATTTTAGCCTTGGACCAAGGCACCACAAGTTCAAGGGCAGTTGTTGTTGACAAAAAGGGGAAGATAGTTTCCGTAGCCCAAAAGGAATTCACACAAATATTTCCAAAGCCAGGATGGGTTGAACATGATGCCAATGAAATATGGTCAACCCAAGCAGGAATGGCGGCAGAAGCGGTTGCAAAAAAAGGAGTGAAAGCAGAACAAATTGGTGCTATCGGTATAACCAATCAGCGTGAGACCGCAGTAGTTTGGAATAGAACAACCAGTGAGCCAATATACAATGCCATAGTTTGGCAAGACAAGCGAACAGCTGAATTTTGTGATGAGCTCAAAAACGCTGGAAAAAAAGATTTAATACGAGAAAAAACGGGACTCGTCATTGATTCCTATTTCTCTGCCACCAAGGTAAAATGGATATTGGATAATGTCGAGGGTGCCAGAGAAAAGGCTGAGAAAGGACAATTGGCATGGGGCACCATAGATTCTTGGTTAATTTGGAAGATGACCCAGGGTGAACTGCATATTACCGATGTAACCAATGCCTCTCGCTCGTTGATTTTCAATATCAATACCCTAGAATGGGATGACGAACTTTTAGAGTTATTTGACATCCCAAAAAGTATGATGCCAGAGGTAAAGCAAAGCAGTGAGGTTTATGGCTACACAAGCCCGAACTTTTTTGCAAACAAAATTCCAATTGCAGGTATTGCTGGTGACCAGCAAGCTGCACTTTTTGGTCAAATGTGTACTAAAAAAGGAATGGTGAAAAACACATACGGTACCGGATGCTTTATGCTGATGAACATTGGTGAAGAAGCATTGAAATCGAAAAACAATTTGTTGACTACCATTGCTTGGAAAATCAATGGGAAAACCACCTATGCGTTTGAAGGAAGTATCTTCATTGCGGGGGCAGTAGTTCAATGGTTACGTGACGGACTGAAAATTATAAAAACATCATCTGAGGTTGAAAAATTAGCAGGTTCCGTTGATTCTTCGGACGGCGTTTATTTAATCCCCGCTTTTGCAGGTTTGGGTGCACCGCATTGGAACCAAAAAGCGATGGGAACCATGTTTGGCCTAACTCGCGGAAGTACAGATGCACATATTGCAAGAGCTGCGCTTGAATCAATTGCCTATCAAACTATGGATGTTCTTAAGGCAATGGTTGCCGATTCAGGCCTATCCATTGAAGAATTAAGGGTAGATGGAGGTGCAACCGTAAATAACATGCTCATGCAATTCCAAGCAGATGTCTTGAATACCAATACCATTCGACCCCAGGTAGTTGAGACAACTGTTATGGGCGCCGCGTATTTAGCTGGTTTGGCGGTTGGCTTTTGGGAAAGCCTTGAAGAAATTCAGGAGATTTGGCAAACGGATATCACCTTTGAACCTTCCAATGAAAGGGAGACAATCGAGGCTGGTATAGCTGGATGGTACAAGGCAATAAAAGCTTTGGAATATTGGACTGAACAATAAGCAATTAAAAATCTTTAATAAACAATTTATGACTCCTTTTGTTGCCGAAATTATTGGAACCTATCTACTAATGGTTTTAGGGTTGGGCGTAAATGCAAACGTCTCACTAAATAAAACCTATGGACAAGGCAGTGGTTGGATGGTAATTACAACTGGATGGGCCTTAGCCGTATTTGTTGGCGTTGCTGTGGCTGGCCCATATAGTGGTGCGCACATCAACCCTGCTGTAACAATTGGTTTGGCGGCGGCTGGAAAATTTGAATGGTCAGAAGTACCTTGGTTTGTCATTGCACAATTTATCGGTGCGATGATGGGGGCATTCACAATATGGTTGGTCAACAAAGAACATTTTGACGCTACTGAAGATGGAGACACCAAACGTGGTGTTTTTTGTACTGGCCCAGCGATAAAGAACACAGGCTTAAACCTATTCAGTGAAATCTTGGGCACTTTTGTCTTGGTGTTTACAGTTCTTTATTTTACTGGTGCTACAATTGACGAACCTGAACAGGGAGTAATTGGATTGGGGTCTTTAGGTGCACTGCCAGTCGCTTTTTTGGTTTGGGGAATTGGTATCTCTCTGGGTGGCACAACGGGTTATGCAATAAATCCTGCCCGAGATTTAGGACCACGCATGATACATGCCATACTGCCACTTAAACATAAAGGTTCCAACGGCTGGTCTTATTCCTGGATTCCTGTTATCGGACCAATCATCGGCGGAATACTGGCCGCCTTGTTAATGTTGTGGTTGAGTTAGTTCTTCTGAAATCGATTTTGCAGCTAAAAAAGCGCCTGTCCAAGCATTTTGAAAATTGAACCCTCCTGTAATGGCATCCACGTTAACAATCTCTCCAGCGAAATAAAGCCCTGAAAACTTTTTGCTTTGAAAGGTTTTAAAATCAATTTCTTTCAAGTCAATACCGCCCGCGGTCACAAACTCTTCCTTAAAAGTACTCTTACCATTAACTGCATATTTTCCTTTAGTAAGTTGATGGGCCAAATTTTGCATTTTTGATTTGGAAATATCTGCCCATTTCAAACTTGAATCAATCTCTGCAGATTTAGCCAAACTAACCCACAAGCGAGATGGTAAATTCGTGACTTTAGTTCGGAAAACAGTTTTTTTAGGTTCATTTCCTTTTACGTTCATCAATAGCTCTAAAAAGGAAGCATAGGTGTGATCAGGCAGCCAATTAATTGTTATGCTAAATCGATAACCATATGAAGCCAATGTCTTTGAACCCCAAGCCGACAGTTTTAAGATTGCGGGACCACTCAACCCCCAATGTGTTATTAAAATTGGACCTTCTGCACGCAATAAAGACTGACCTCTTCTTGAATTTGAACGTTCATTCAGCCTAGGAATAACTTCAACGACTCCATTTGAACTCAGACCTTGGTTGTTTTCTAACCTATAGTCTTTAATATTGAAAGTAAAAAGTGATGGGGTAGGTTCTACAATGTTATGGCCCAAAGTCTCCAATAAATTCCAAACTTTTGGGTTACTTCCTGTTGCTAATAAAAGCTTTTTTGTTTTGTAATGCTTGTTTTGGGTGGTAATACGCCAACATTCTTCATCTTCAATAAAGCAAAATGTTTTGACTGCACTGTTTTTTAGTACCTGAATTCCTAAACGGTCCGTTTCATTTATTAGACAGTCAATTATTGTCTGAGACGAGTTGCTTTTCGGAAAAATTCGACCGTCTTCTTCAATCTTCAATGCAACCCCGCGTTCTTCAAAGAATGAAACTACGTCACCTGGGGCATATTGATAAAAAGGTCCCAAAAGTTCTTTTTCCCCTCTAGGATAATTTGTTGAAAGTTCTTTTGGGTCAAACTCAGCATGCGTTACATTACATCTACCCC
The DNA here is from genome assembly GCF_012272815.1 of Croceivirga thetidis. GTDB lineage: Bacteria > Bacteroidota > Bacteroidia > Flavobacteriales > Flavobacteriaceae > Croceivirga > Croceivirga thetidis. Next base: position 1,485,115 of record NZ_JAAWWL010000001.1, on the reverse strand, counting down.
CGCCCGAGACTTTTACCTTGCCGAGAACAGTTTTGCCCCGTTCAAAAATTGCAATATCTGCGTTAGGTGTTTGTTGAGCAATGTGAATTGCAGCATAAAATCCAGCAGCACCACCCCCCACTATTATTACATCGAACATTACATGGCCCTTTCGGGATAGTTGATAAAAATACCATCTACTCCATATTCACGCATCTTTTCAATGTCCTCAGTTTCATTCACAGTATAGGTGTAAACCTTAAATCCTGCGTCCTGCAAAGTTTTCACATTTTCCCCATTTAGTGTTTTGAACCATGGATTAACCGCTACTGCATTTAATTCTTTTGCAACAGGAATGGCCTTAGTCGGATCTTCATCTTCAGTCAAGACCGCAATTGCCACATCTGGATTCTTTTTTCTCATCTCACGAAGTTCATCCCAATTAAAACTGGAAATCACAACGTTCTTCCATTCCCATCCTCTTTTTTCTACATAATAATTCATTATAAAATTAACCCTGTCCGCCGTATTCGCTCCTTTGAGTTCGATGTTCAAGGCTACCTTATTATCAATAAGTTTTAGAACATCTTGTAATTGGGGGATTTTATGTCCACCGTCAAGTATGACCTGATTTATTTCACTGATATAATACTCTTCAATCTTACCACCAGCATTGGCCAAACGATCCAACTGCTCATCATGAAAAACTACTATTTCACCACTTCTTATCTTAAACACATCTATTTCAATCATATCCACTCCCAAATCCATTGCCTTTTGAATGGAAGGCAACGTATTTTCAGTCTCATGACCCATCGCACCGCGATGACCTATTACCAAAAAATCTTTTTTGTTCATATTACAGGAATTAACCACGGTCATCAGGAACAATGCCAGTAAAACTTTTTTCATATTATTCATTTTCTGCACTAAAAATACGATTGAATTTTTATCCAGTAATTTTTTAATGGTATGTTTTGGCATCTATTAAAATATTGAATACTAATATATTATGATTTTAAATTACCATATTCTTAATTAATCATGATTATATTGCGAAACTGTTAACCAACTAAATATTTCTTTATGTTTTCTAAATCTAATTTATTGGCAACCCTAGCTGCTGCATTTGTCATGTTTTTATTAGGCTGGGCTATTTGGGGCTTTGCACTTGAAGATTTCTTTGAATCACATACTATTAGTGATGTTATGAAAGATGAACCTAATCCTATTTTGATTTTAGTGAGCAATCTTATTGGAGCATTTATACTCAGTTCAATTTATCGTAAGTGGGCACGTGGACAACACGGTATAAAAGAAGGTCCAGAGTTTGGTATTGCCGTGGGAGCCTTTACTGGTTTGTCTATGGGTTTAATGTGGTATGCTACCTCAAATTGGATGAATTTTACAGGACATTTGGCTGAGGTAATTATTGAAATAATGTATTATGCTCTCGTAGGTATTGTAATATCAGTTATTTATAATATTACTCGCAAAGCTGATAATTCTTAATGTATCAACTTTACAATTCTCTATGAGGGGTCGATTATCTTAATTGGCCCTAATTTTTTTGTTCAAGACGAAAAATGAATGACTCTAGAGGTTTTATTTTAAGTTGAATTCGACCTACTCCATCATTAATTTTTAATTGGGTATTGATAGAACCATAGAGTTGTTCTTCTAATCGTATTTCACCCTTCAGTCCCCATTTAGAAACTATTTCAGGAGGCAGTTTAAAGTCAAAAGCATATGATTTGTCTGCATCAAAATTTGAGATTATGATAAGCTTCTCGTCATTGCTCCATCGAACAAAGGAAAAAACTCTATGGTCATAAGTTTCGGTATGTTCCTTGTTATAATAATGAACTTCTTGATATTCACCCATAAGAGCTGAACTCTTTATTGTAAAATTCAACAGCCTTTTATAAAAATCACGCAATGCGCGTTCATCGACTGTTAATTGACCACCATCGAACTTTTTATCATTCATCCATCGCTGATGGGCTGGCACACCAACATAATCAAAAATTGATGTACGAGTAGGTTTTCCGAAACCAGCATTCTCGGATCCATCTTCACCTAACTCTTGTCCAAAATAAATCATGGTTGGAGCTGTACTTAAAGTAGCCGAAACAACCATTGCAGGTTTGCCCAAATCAGCTCTGCCAACAAAATTAGGACTAGATATTCTTTGTTCGTCATGATTTTCAAGAAAACGAAGCATATTGTGTTCAATATCTTGCATTCCTAATTGTACCGTATGGATATGATCTGTCCACCCATACCCTTTCATGATGTGCTTTAAACTGTCATACAGTTCAACTTTATCGTAGAGATAATCCATTTTTCCTTTATGCAAATAATCGCGATAAAGATTTGGATTGTATACTTCAGCCAACAAAAAAGCATCGGAATTTTTCATTTTGATGGAAGAGTTCATAAAACTCCAAAACTCCACTGGCACCATTTCGGCCATGTCAAATCGAAAACCGTCAACTCCAAAATCCAACCAATACAGTGCTATATCACGAAATTTGTACCATGAATCAGGTAAATCTTTTTCCTTCCAAAATTCAAAATGGGTCTTGATATCCATCTGCGAATACGATTCCGGTAATTCTTCAAAATCTTTGGTTCCATCTGGTTTAACCCCATAATTGATTTTCACCGTTTCATACCAATCATTAAAATTGGGCTGTGAAAGCCTAGAACCATTGCCGGTCCATTTAGCGGGTACCTCAATGAACTTTCCATCGGTATTTTGTTGTTCTTCCCCTCCAAGTGGAAGGTATCCATCTTGCCATAAAGGAACTTTAAATTCTTCACCAAGAACATAATAGAAATTGTTATCTCGGTGGTACTCCATCGAAGCATCATCACTAGAACCAAAATCTTCTACACCTTCAGGATTTGTTCTCCCCTCATAATTTCTGGCTACATGATTGGGCACTATATCAATAATGACTTTTAAACCATGTTCATGAGATCTTTCAATCAATTCTTTGAATTCTTCCAAACGATTTTCAGGATTTATGGCCAAATCAGGATTTACATTGTAATAATCCTTTACGGCATATGGAGAACCTGCTCGACCTTTAACAACATCTGGATCATCATTTGAGATTCCGAAATCTCTGTAGTCATTGATAAGCGCATGATGCGGAACACCTGTATACCAGATGTGTGTTACACCTAACGATTTAATTTCAGAAAGGGCCTTATCATTAAAATCGGCAAACTTGCCAACCCCATTTTCCTCAATCGTTCCCCATGGTTTGTTGGTGGTATTTGTATTGCCAAAAAGTCTAGTAAATACTTGGTAAACAACTTTCTTACGTTCACTCATAGCTCCTATATTTTCAACGTCTGACTGTTTTTTTGATACATCTTGAATACAAGCTGATGTAAACAAAAGTAAAATCCATATGGCCTTATTATTTTTCATCTAAATATTATTCGCGTATTGAAATGAGCGTAGCGGATTTCGGTGCAATTCGAATCTCATTCGCAATTTTAAATTGTTCGTCGGATAAAACGTTTAAACCCATTTTGCCAATAACCCCCATTTCATTAAATCTATTCATTGCCAAATTTATTTCAGAATCGTTTTTATTTAGAACCAGAATTACCATGGATTCTTCGTGGTATCGGAATAATGTGTAAACCCCATTTTCAGGAGCAAAATGAACTGTCTTACCTGAATGAATGGCTTTGCTATTTTTTCTAAAGTTCAAGAGCTTTCTAAGAAAACCTTGCATATTTTTTTGATTTGTGGAAAGTCCTTTTGTCGTAAACCCATTAACCTCATCATTTGGCCAACCACCAGGAAAATCAGTTCGGATGAGACCATGATCACCAGGTTTTTTTGAATTCTCCAATAAAACTTCAGTCCCATAATAAATTTGGGGAATCCTTGGAGCGGTTAAAATAAAAGCTAGGGCCATTTGGGTCAAAGACACATCTTGATTCAGTTGGGTGAACATCCGGTCCATATCGTGGTTGTCGCCAAATAAGAGTATCGATTGAGGATTGGGGTAGTAAAAATCATTCGCCAATGCCTCATAAAGCTTAATCAAACCTTTATCCCAGCTTTCCGGTTCTTTTAGTGCGTCTATTAGCACCTTTTGTAACGGAAAATCCATTGTGCTTAAAAGACCGGACTGATATTGGTCTTTATTTTTATTCCCTTCTTGCCAGTAACCCACCAAGAGTGGATTATAGCTCCATTCTTCACCTACAATATTGAAATTTGGATACTCCAACATTATAGAATGAGCCCAATCGGCAAGAAATCCTTTATTGGAATAAGGATAGGTATCTTGACGTATGCCCCCAAGGTTAAGTGTTTCAATCCACCAAATACTGTTTTGAATTAGGTAATTGGCCATAAATGAATTCTGCTGGTTTAAATCGGGCATTGAAGGAACAAACCAACCTTCTTCCATTATTTTTTTATCAATTTCAGAAGCATATAGATCTTGATTTACACTTCGTCTATGATTTGTAATTTTTGTCTTTTTTCCTTCTTCAAAATCAGATTGATAGTTGATCCAGTCGGTAAAGGGTAAATCATTCATCCACCAATGATGACGACCACAATGGTTGACCACCTGGTCCATGATTAATTTTAAACCCTTTTCGTCGGCTTTTTTAGAAAGTTCTTTATATTCTTCCAATGTGCCAAAACGTGAATCCACCTCATAAAAATCAGTTATGGCATAACCATGATATGATTGTTCAGGCATATTATTACTGAGTACCGGACTTGACCAAATTGCGGTAAATCCCATTTCAGCTATATAATCCAAGTGATTTATAATTCCATCAATATCACCACCATGTCTTTTATAATCGTGGGATCGGTCTAAATCTTTTTCCAAACTACCCATAGAAATATCGTTTTCGATATTTCCATTAGCGAAACGATCTGGGGTGATTAGATAAATAACATCTTTACTGTCAAATCCCTCAAAACTTGTTGGTTCAAAAGACCTGCTTTTTAATTCATAATTGTAAAACTGGCTTGATTGTCCTTCTTTTTGAAACTCAATTGATAGTATTCCCGGTTTAGTATTCGGGCCGAAGACCAAATCAAGGAATAGGTAATTTTCACTGACACCCGGAGTCTCTTTTACTAGGGATATGCCTTCGTAAACAACCTTTGCAGAGTACGTTGAAATATCTTTCCCATAAACCAACAACTGCAGATGACTATTTTGCATACCAACCCACCAGTTGGGTGGTTCGACCCTTGTTATCTGTCCATTTGTTTTTAAAACCAAAAACAAACAAATAATTATCGGGTAAAACCTAGGCATAACTTAGACTTTTACAGCTTTATTTGGAATTAAGACAACTCTTTCATTGTTTACCCTTATTGACATCTCTTCATTACCTGACAGCTCATAACTTGAACCATCTTTTGTTACCGTAACTTTTATTATCCTGTTTCTGAAATTGATCTTAAAAGAATAGGAGTCCCATTCTTCAGGAATTTGAGGTGTGAAGTTCAATTTGTCGTCCAATACACGCATACCTCCAAAGCCTTCAACAATACTCATCCATGTTCCGGCCATTGAAGTAATATGCAGGCCTTCTTCAACTTCTTTATTGTAGTCGTCCAAGTCTAATCTTGAAGTACGAAGGTAGAATTTATATGCTTGTTCCATTCTACCCAATTTTGCTGCTTGTATGCTATGGACACAAGGTGAAAGGGATGACTCATGAACGGTAAAGGGCTCGTAAAAATCAAAATGTCGCTCCAATTGCTTTTGCGAGAAATGGTCTTCAAAAAAGTAAAACCCTTGGAGTACGTCAGCCTGTTTGATGTATGGCGAACGTAGAATACGATCCCAGCTCCATTTTTGATTGATAGGCCTTTCAGAATTATCTAAATCTTCAACTTTGACCAATTCTTTGTCCAAGAAGCCGTCTTGTTGCAAAAAGACACCCTTCTTTTTTGATTTTGGAAAGTACATATTGCTTGCAACATCAGTCCAACTTTCCAATTCAGAATCGTTCACTTTGGTATGTGCAATTATCCGATCGTAATCTTCGGGATAACCTTCCTTAACCTTTTGAATCTGCTCTACGGTGAACTCAATACACCATTTCGCCAAATAGTTGGTATACCAATTATTATTGATATTGTTCTCATATTCATTAGGTCCTGTTACACCAAGCATTACGTATTTCTCCTTCTTAGCGGACCAGTTCACCCTCTGGTGCCAAAATCTTGCAATACCTATGAGTACTTCAAGGCCCATTTCAGGAATATAGCTGTAGTCACCCGTGTACCGGTAATAATTATAAATTGCAAATGCGATAGCACCGTTTCGATGAATTTCTTGAAAAGTGATTTCCCATTCATTATGACATTCTTCACCATTCATGGTAACCATGGGGTATAGTGCAGCCCCATTTTTAAACCCCAACAATTTAGCGTTGTCAATGGCCTTCTCTAAATGATTGTATCGATATTCCAAAAGGCTCCATGCAACAGTCTGACTCTTTGTTGCCATGTAAAATGGTAAACAATAAGCCTCTGTATCCCAATAGGTGCTGCCTCCATATTTCTCTCCGGTAAATCCTTTTGGGCCAATATTCAAACGTGAATCTTTACCCAGATAAGTCTGGTTTAATTGAAATATATTGAAACGAATACCTTGCTGTGCTTTAACATCAACATCTATAGCAATGTCACTCATTTCCCATATTTCTGCCCAAGCTTGTATTTGCTTCTTCAATAACCCATCAAATCCAATATTTACGGCTAGATCTAAAGCCGAATTGGCGGCATCAATTAATTGACTTGCTTCATGATATCTAGATGACGTGTAGCCACCAAACTTAATTAGGTCAATTGCATCTCCTTTTATGAATTCACCTTCTATAGAAAATGAAGTGGTCAGTTCATCATTCTTAGGGTTGAATTCAGGATTTTGATTCTCTCCGTTTAGGAAAAGGTCAGCCTGCATGAACGTGCAAGTAGCAAAATTAGTTTTCATTGTATGAGCCTCGATAAAAGCCCTATTACCACTTCCTTCAATGTTGGTTGTGTTCCAGAATTTATCATCCCAATTGCTATCTCGGTTTTTTATCCCGCTATCCAGGTAGGGGCTAAAAATAACCTTGGCATCGGAATTCAATAATTTCAATTGATATTTAATGGCACCAATTTCATCATATTCCAGACTCAAAAAACGTGTGGCGTTTACCTCAATTTCGATATCATTAGACAGCGTTGCCACAAAACTTCTTTTGTACCAACCTTCACGCATATTTAACTCTCGACGAAAATTCTTGACACTCTTACAGGAATTCAAATCTAATTGTACCTCTCCAACAAATACATTAATACCAATCCAGTTCGGTGCATTCAATACCTTGGCAAAATATTCAGGATAACCATTTTTCCACCAGCCAACCCGTGTTTTATCTGGATAATAGACTCCTCCAATGTAACTGCCTTGAAAAGTCTCACCCGAATAGTTTTCTTCAAAATTGGCTCGTTGACCCATTGCCCCATTTCCCAAACTAAAAAGGCTTTCTGATGATTGTACACGCTCTGGGTCAAATCCCTCTTCTAATATTGACCAAGGATTTGGTTTAATATAATCTTGATTCATGAGTGGTTGAAAGAAATTTCGACAAACTTAGTTATTTGTAGAATCACGTTCAATCAAAGTGGGCTCTAAAATTTTGGTTTGATAATTTGGAACATCGTAGTCATTTTCCACACGCTCGATCAACATTTTTGCAGCAAGCTCGCCCATTTTTTCGCCGTGCTGTGCGACCGCTGTAACGGGCGGATTGGCGTGTTTTGCCAAGAGACCATCCGTAAAACCAATAACTGAAACGTCTTTAGGCACCTCGAATCCTAGTTTTTGTAATACACGCATTCCGTAAATACCGAAAATTTCATTGGCACTTAGCACACCGTCTGGCGATACTCTTTTTAGAAAAGAAGAAATTCGTTCTTCATCAATGTCCATGTAAGGTAATTTAAGAACATGGTCAGGATTAAGTTCCATACCGAAATCCTCAAGTGCTTTTTTATATCCCAGATTTCGATTTCGGCTTACGCTAAAGAAATCCTCAGTTGTAAGCAATGCGATTTTCTTTCTTCCTTCTTCAAGTAGTTTCTTGGTTGCCAGGTAAGCTCCCAGCGTGTCATCAATAACGACTTTGTCACACTCGATTTCATTCGTGACCCTGTCAAACAACACCAATGGTATTCCTTGATCGGTTACTTCGCGAAGATGATTGAAATCGTTGTTTTTCTCTGTACCCGCGGAAAGTGACATTATGAATCCATCAATACTACCGTTGGCAAGCATCTCCATATTTATTACTTCCTTATCAAAGGACTCATTCGAAAGACAGACAATTACATTATATCCCTTTTCATTGGCAAAGTTCTCAATACCTCTAACAACTGTCGTAAAAAAATAATGTACAATGTCAGGTACTATGACGCCAATATTCTTTGTTCGCTTATTTTTGAGGCTTATAGCTATATTATTCGGCTTGTAATTGTAGAGTTTAGCGAAGGCTTGGACTTTTTCCTTTGTATCCCTACTTATTTCATCACTGTTCTTTAGTGCTTTCGATACTGTAGAGATAGAAACATCCAGTTCCTTTGCAATATCCTTTAACGTAATTTGTCGTTTGAGCATCGTTGTGTTAGGTAATTGTTACGAAATTAGAAATTCCTATCATTTTCCTCTATTTGCACCCTCTTTATTTTAACACTTAGTTTCCTTCTTTTGTTAAAATTTTTTGATTACGAAATAATTGTATATTTGCTGCATCTAGAGGAATTCGATAAATTTTGCTATGTTTAAATGCAAAGTATTCAATTTTAATTGCGAATTATTTCCACAAACCTTTATTTCGAAGTTATTAACACGAAACCGTTTTCGAATTTAATTATGGGATTCGGATTTGTGCTTTAACAATTTTTTTAAATATGTTTAACGCTTGAATTTAAATTAACTAAACTTAAAATTAATGTCTATGAAGATTTCGTTACTAAAAAGCATGCTATTGCTTGGCGCATTTATGTGCTTTGCGGCAGTAGGTGCGCAAACAGTTTCGGGTACCGTATCTGACTCTAGCGGTCCGTTGCCAGGGGCGAGTGTTGTTGTAAAAGGCACCACAAACGGAACCCAAACCGATTTCGACGGTAATTACACCCTAAACGATGTTGACTCAGGGGCTACTTTAGTTGTTAGCTACATTGGCTATGCAACTCAAGAAGTGGCAGTTAACGGTCAATCCACAATTAACGTTACACTTGCTGAAGATGCCCAGGCTCTTGATGAAGTTGTAATCATTGGTTATGGTCAGACTACTGTTAAGGATGCTACTGGATCAGTGGCAGCAGTTACATCTGATGAATTTAACGGTGGTGCTATTGTGGCACCAGAACAGTTGATTCAAGGTAAGACTGCTGGTGTGAACATTCAGGTATCAAGTGGTGAGCCAGGTGCGGGTATCCAAGTAAACATCCGTGGATCAAACTCTGTACGTGGTAACAACAATCCACTTTTTGTAGTTGATGGTGTACCATTATTTGGTGAAAACACTGATGCACAAGGTGATACTGGTAATGGTGGTAGTGATGTAGGTAACCCTCTAAACTTTTTGAATCCAAATGATATTGAAAGCATGAGTATCTTAAAAGATGCATCAGCTACAGCTATCTACGGTTCAAGGGGTGCTAATGGTGTAATCATCATTACAACTAAAAGCGGTAGAGCAGGATCAAAAGGTACTTGGGAGCTGTCCTCAAATGTTAGTATAGCTACTCCAGTTAGAAAATTCGATCTTCTAAATAGAGAAGAGTATCTTTCAGCTGTAACCCAGTTTGGTGGTAATGCTGCTGCTAATGATTTTGGAGCTGATACTGATTGGCAAGAATATGTGTTAAGAAGTGCTGCTTCAACAAACCACAACTTGGCATACTCTAAGAATTATGGTTCAGGTAATGTAAGAGCTACTTTCGGATACCAAAAGCAGTTTGGTGTTATAGAAAAATCAGAATTCGAAAGAATCACAGGTCGTCTTAACTGGAACCAACGTTTTCTTGATGATAAATTGAAATTGGGAATTCAGACGTCAATCTCAAGAACTAACCGTGAGCAACCTCCTGTTGCTGCTGGTGCAGGATTTAGAGGTGATATCTTAGGTGCTGCATATTCTGCAAACCCAACATGGCCAGCAAGCCCAACATTTGATGATGGTGGTGGTCTTACACAGCCTGCAAATTATCTTAATGAAACTCAAAACATAACAAATACCAACAGATATTTACTTAATGGATCTATTGAATATGACTTCACACCTGAATTAACAGGTAAAGTAAACTTAGGTTATGATGTTTCTGATAGTGAGAACGTTTCTGTTCTTTCAGCTCTTTTGCAAAACTTCAATGGTATAGAAGGATTAGGTTTCGGTACTTTCAACTCTTTGGAAAGAGAGAACTCCACTCTTGAAGCAACATTAAGCTACAACAAAGATTTTGGTGGGTCAAACCTTGATATCGTTGCTGGTTACGCTTTCCAAGACTTTAGAACTTTCGGATTTAACTCTCAAGGTAGAGGTTTTGGCTCCAGCGATTTGAATGTGATGAGTGATGATCTTAGAACACAAATTGGTGCTGCAAGAGGAGCGGTTACTGGAGGATTCCAGCAATTCGCATATGGTGTGAACAGTACTGGATTGGTAGTAAACAGATTATTCCCTGCTCCTGTTACTGAAGTTTTGCCATTTTCTTTCTTAAGAGAAATCAGAACAGTAACATTTGATCAATTTGACAATACTGACGAATTACAGTCTTTCTTTGCTCGTGTGAACTACAGCATTGCTAACAAATACTTGTTTACCGGTACATTTAGAGCTGATGGTTCTTCACGTTTTGGACCAGACAATCAATACGGTTACTTCCCATCAGGTGCATTTGCATGGCAAATTGCTGAGGAAGATTTTGTTGGAGAGAACGTATCAACACTTAAATTACGTTTGAGTGCTGGTATTGTTGGTAACCAAGCAGGTCTAGGTTACGGTAACTTCGTATTGCGTGAAAGATTTGGAGGTCTTGGTACAAACCAAAACTTAGAAATCAACGAAGGAACTTTCGGTACAGCACCAGTTGCTTTTGAAAGATCTGATTTGAGATGGGAGGAAACCCTTAATTTAAACGTTGGTTTGGATTTTGGTTTCAACAATGACAGATTAAACGGTAGCATTGATGTTTATAGAAATGATACCAGTGACCTTTTGTTACAGTTACCTCCTGCTTTCCCATCGGTTAGTGCATTCCAGTTTGGTAACGTTGATGCTAGTGTAATCAACCAAGGTATTGAATTTGCATTGGGTTACGACTTTATTCAATCAGACAATGCTTCTTTCTCTGCTAACTTTAATATTGCTTATAACCAAAACGAGATTCAAGATTTTACCGGTTCAATTAACACTGGTGCGATTAACGGACCTGGTCTTTCAGGTGCTTTTGCCCAGCGTTTTGAATCAGGTCAGTCATTGTTCTCTTACTATATGGCAACTTTTGAAGGGTTTGACGGTGAAGGAAATCCAATCTATACTGATATTGATGGTAATGGTGTAGGTGATCCTGACGCTGACAAGTCATTTGTTGGTGAAGATGGTCTTCCTGACATTACAACAGGTCTTTCATTAAATGCAAACTTTGGCAACTGGGATATATCGACATTCTTCTCAGGTCAATTTGGCTTCTCTGTTTACAACAACACAGCCAATGCATTATTTAATGCAGGACAAATTGGAACAGCAAGAAACATTACACAAGATGTTGTTACTAGTGGTGAAAACCCAGGTGCATCTACGGCTGTTTCTACACGTTTCTTAGAAAAAGGTGATTTTGTTCGTTTCCAAAACGCAACCGTTGGCTATAATGTGCCTCTATCTGAAGATAGTGCGCTTAACAGCCTACGTTTATCTATAACAGGTCAAAACTTGTTTTTGATTACTGATTATAGTGGTATTGATCCAGAAATCAATGTAGGTACTGGAACTCTAGGTTCTGGTGTACCTACTAGAGGTATCGACTGGTCTGCATTCCCACGACCAAGAACAATTACCATTGGATTAAATGCTTCATTTTAATTAAAAAATTGTTATAAATCATGAAAAGAAATTCAATTAAAACTTATTTACTGGTTTCCTTGTCAGTACTAGGCCTTGCCTCTTGTACAGATTTGGAAATTGAAGAGACCGATTCATTTATCAGTGAAGGTTTCCAAGGACTAGTAGATCCAAATTCAAGTTTGGATGCACTTTATGGCCAGACATACGGTCAATTAGGAGACCAAGCAAATACATTCGCTTTACACGAAGTAACTTCAGATGCGTTTCTTATTCCAACTAGAGGTGCTGACTGGGGTGATAACGGTCGTTGGAGAAAATTACACCAACACGAGTGGGGTCTTGAAGAAACTGATATCATAACTCCGTTTCAGCAATGGACATCTGCTCAGCTTTTGGCTTCTAGAATTTTGGATTCAAGAAGTAATGCTGACGCTGCAACTACGGCTTCTGCTCACTTCTTGAGAGCTTATGCAATGTGGTTGACACTAGATTTCTATGGTCAAGTACCTTTTAGGGATACAGCGCTTCCTGATAGTGAGCTGCCAACTGTTTTGACAGGTGGTGACGCAGTTACTTTCATATTAGCTGATTTGGATGCTGCTATTGCAGGTACTCCAAGCTTCGCTCCAGGAGATGTTGACAACCTAAGACTTGCTTCTAAATCAGCTGCACGTTTCCTAAAAGCACGTGTACTTTTAAATAAGCATATCTATGAAAACCAATTATCAGGTGGTGGAGGTTCAGCCTCTTCAGCTGATATGGCTGAAGTAATCTCTTTGGTTGATGCAATTGCTGCTGAAGGATTCGCTTTAGAAACTATGGATTATTTTGAAATTTTTAGATCTACACCTGACACTGAAACTATTTGGTGGGCACAAGCTGGAGTAGGTAATAGAATTTTCAACGGCCTTCACTACAACTCTACCGGATTAGGTGGTGGTGGTTGGAATGGTTTCAGTACTCTTGCTGAATACTACGACATGTTCGAAGGTGATGCTAATGCCAACGAATATGACACTGATCGTAATCCTATATCTGGACAAGAAAGAAGAAGAGGTGGTGTACCTAAAAACGGTATCCCATTTACTGGAGTGGATGGAACTAGCGACGAAGGTGGTTTCGAAAATGGTTCTAACGTTGGTGAAGGATTTTTACTTGGTCAACAATACGCTTTAGATGGAACTCCATTGACTGACCGTCAAGGAACTCCACTTGAATTTTCTAGAGAATTTGTTGATGGCAATGGAGCTGTAAGCTTAATCAATAACAGTGAGCGCACAGGTATCCGTGTTATGAAATACAACCCAAGATTCGATGGTGGATTCCAAAATAACCAAGTTATCTTTAGATACGCCGATGCACACCTAATGAAAGCTGAAGCTATGATGCGTAGTGGTGGAGACCCAACTGCAATGGTGAATGAGTTACGTACGTTAAGAGGAGCTACTCCACTTGGAAGCGTTAGCGAAGCTGATTTATTAGAAGAAAGAGGTCGTGAGCTTTATGCTGAGCAAACTAGACGTTTTGATATGATTCGTTTTGGTCAGTATTTGCGTGATTGGGAATTGAAAGGAACCGGACAAGCTGGTAATACAACTAGATTGTTGTTCCCAATTCCACTGCCACAGTTATTGGCAAATCCTAATTTAGTACAGAATGCTGGTTACTAAATCAGATTTTGAATAATACTTAAAACCCGCTCAATGAGCGGGTTTTTTTATGTCTTATTCTTGCCTATCAAAAGTATTTTAACCTGGGTCTAATAGGCACGGAATCTTATAAATTTACTGAGGCCAAGTCCCATACCAAGTTAAATTAAATCCAGGTCACTCATCCCATATTACATCTTGATTTAGTCGAGGCTCCTTTTACATTTAGACCTGTTACATCTAAATCCTACCATCTTTCAATGATTCCTATTTCAGAAATGAACAATCCTAAAATCCATTTAAACGAATACTACTGCCTTCAAACGAATTAGAATATTCTATAACAAGTCGAAATTGGAACCTTCTAATCAAATATGGTTTATTTGGCAAAGTAGATATATATACCAACTACAATTAAACAGATTATCAAACCAGCTTGTTTAACGTATTTATAAGGGGTAATCTCCACCTGTTTGGTATATTCTTGAACAAAGGCTTCTTTTCTTGGTTTAAAATAACCTATGACTAACATGATCACTACGTTCAGTAAAAATAGAATGGCCATTACATGCAAAAAATGAGGGTATGCCTCAGCTTCGATTATACGAAGAGAAGTTTCATCAGTTATTCCATTGGCCTTTGCATTTTCAAGTGCCGCAGCAACTTTTCCTGGTCCAATAATAAATTGGCTTAAAATATATAATCCAGAGCCCAAGAAAATTGCAATCTTTGCTGCTATCGCAGGAACTCGCTTTGTTAAATACCCAACTACAATGATGGTTAGTATTGGTATATTATAAATACCATTAACCTCTTGTAAATAATCAAAAATACTTCCTGCGTTATCGATTAATGGAGCTATGAACATCGCCGCTAGCGCTAAACAGATTCCGAATATCTTTCCATACTTTACCACAGTTCCTTCAGAAGCATCTTTATTAATGTGCTGTTTGTATATGTCAAGTCCAAAAAGGGTAACCGAACTGTTCAAGACACTATTAAATGAACTTAAAATGGCTCCAAAAAGAACGGCAGCAAAAAATCCTACCAATGGTTTTGGAAGAACCTCCCTTACCAATTCTCCATACGCCATATTCGATTCAATCTCTCCGTTGAATAACTGGTACGCGATCATCCCTGGCAAGACCAAAATTATCGGCCCAAGTATTTTGATGAAGGATGCTAGTAATAGTCCTTTCTGACCTTCTGCTAAATTTTTGGCTCCAAGCGCTCGTTGAATTATTTGTTGATTGGTACCCCAATAAAACAATTGAACCAACATCATACCTGTGAATATGGCAGCGAATGGAACCTCTTGCCAATATTCTCCTGTTGAATCTAGACGATCTGCTTGATTAACGGAGAGACTTTCCAAGCCGCTAAAAAAACTACCATCACCCAATACAATTAAACCAAAAACTGGAATTAGAATCCCTCCAATCAAAAGACCTATCGCGTTGATACTATCTGAGACCGCAACGGCCTTCAAACCACCAAAAACTGCATAAATTGAACCAATTATACCAATACCCCAAATACAAATTATCAAAGCTGTCTTATCTGAAACATTCAACAATTCAGGAATATTGAACATTCCACTTATCGCCACCGAACCGGAGTATAAAATAACTGGCAAGAGAACCACTACATATCCGGTTAGAAAAAGACCTGAGGTAATGGTTTTCGTTGAAACATCGAACCTTCGTGCCAGAAATTGGGGAACTGTGGTCAAACCACCTTTTAAATATCTTGGTAATAAGAAAATTGCAGTAATCACCATGGTTATGGCCGCTAACGTCTCCCAAGCCATAACTGAAAGTCCATCACGATACGCACTTCCATTTAATCCTACTATCTGTTCAGTAGATAAATTTGTCAACAATAGTGATCCCGCTATAACACCAGCGGTTAAACTTCTTCCTGCTAAGAAATAACCATCAGAAGTTTTTTCATTTGTTTTTCTGGTTGCTAAATATGAAATAACCGCCACAAGCGCGGTAAATCCTACAAAAGAAAGTACACCGATCATCTTTATTTAAGGTTTGGTTCGTAGCTCAATTTATGTTTCTTTTCCCGTAATTAAAAGTTTATTCTTTTTAACGCCACCATCTTGAATTGAAGGCATCTTTGTTATGGCACAAGACCACAGTTTACTATCTTGCAACGCCTTAGGTGTAGCAGAGAAATGAAAAGGATTTTTATATTTTTCTTACCCGTTATTTGGTTTACTTCCTGTGAGAAAAAAACCGAGACTTTATTTGAATCGGTTACAAGTTCACATTCAAACATCGATTTTATAAATCATCTGGATAACAACAAAGAACTAAATATTCTTACCTATCTCTATTATTACAATGGTGCTGGAGTAGCTGCCGCAGATTTTAATAATGACAATTTAATTGACGTTTATTTTACGAGCAATCAAGGAGCAGACCAACTTTATCTGAATAAAGGTGAATTTGTTTTTGAAGAAACTACTAAAGCTTCGGGAATTCAAAATTCAGACGGCTGGACTACAGGGGTAACCCATGTGGATATTAACAATGATGGTTTGCTGGACATTTACGTTTGCAAAGTTTCCGGTCATAAGAACCTTAAAGGGCATAACCTACTTTTTATCAACCAAGGAATCGACAAAAAAGGAGTTCCTAAATTCCTGGAGCAATCCAAAGAATACAATTTAGATTTTTCTGGATTGAGCACTCAAGCTGCCTTTTTTGATTATGATAATGATGGAGACTTAGACATGTTTCTTCTCAATCATTCTGTTTATCCCAACAGAAATTACGGAAATGGTTCTTTAAGAAATCGGTACCACCCAAAATTTGGTGATGTGCTTTTTCAAAATCAAAATGGAATATTTGTCGATGTCAGCGAAGCTTCAGGTATTTTCCAAGGTAGAATAGGTTACGGTCTAGGAGTATCTACCAGTGACCTTAACAATGATGGATTCACCGATATCTATGTTGGTAATGACTTTTTTGAAAATGATTATGTCTATTACAATCAAGGAAATGGCACCTTTAAAGAAGTTGTATCCAGTAATCTGAATACACTTGGTCATACCTCACATTTTTCTATGGGTAATGACATTGCAGATTTGAACAATGATGGATGGACAGATATTGTTTCAACAGATATGTTGCCTGAAGATTTGACTACTTATAAGACCTCTGGGCTAGAATATGGTTACCCTATTTACAGGCAGTATTTAAATAAGGGATATGCACCCCAGTTCATGCAAAACACGTTGCACCTTAATAATCAAGGCAAGCATTTCTCTGAAATTGCATATTTGAGCGGGATTTCGGCCAGTGAGTGGTCATGGGCACCATTGATTGCTGATTTTAATAATGATGGCAATAAGGACATTTATATCACAAACGGAATAGTTGGTGCTACAAATGATATGGACTACATGAATTTTATTGCCAATGAGGATATTCAAAAGCGCATCGACAACGGCATGGATTCTGCGGACCTTCCTCTAATCAAAGAAATTCCTGAAAAAAAAGTCAGTAACTATTTCTTTTCAAACCAAGGAAATTTGAGTTTTCAAAACAAAAGTTCGCAATGGTCTCCGACTGCAGCGTCATTTAGCAATGGGGCAACGTATGCTGATTTGGATAATGATGGAGATCTCGACTTAATCGTAAACAACATTAATGAAAAAGCTTTTCTTCTAAAGAATAATTCCAGCTCAAGAAATTACTTGAAGCTAAATTTTAAAGGCCCTACAAAGAATACAATGGGCATAGGCACAAAGGTAATTGCCCATTTGGGAGATCAAAAAATAGTAAACGAGAACTATTCTACCAGAGGATACTTATCTGCAGTCCCAAATTTGGTACATCTTGGATTGGGCAATGACAGTATAATTGATTCACTATCTATTATTTGGCCTGGTGGAATGAAACAATTAATGAAAAATATCGAGGCTAATCAAGAACTTACAATAAACTACGATAAGGCCATTGACTCCATTCAATTCAAGTCGCAAAAAGAAAATTCTTTGATAGCGTTGAACGACACCTTGATTCCGTTTAAGCATGAGGAAAACGTTTCGATTGATTTCGATAGAGAACCATTGATTCCCTTCGCCAGTTCAAACAATGGGCCAGATATTGATATTGCTGACATTAATAATGACGGTTTGGATGATGTTGTTGTTTGTGGGGCAAAAAACCAAGCTTCTGAAGTATTTCTACAAGAAGAATCGGGACGTTTTAAAAGTTATCAGTCTGAATTGTTCGAAACTGAAAAACTGAATGAGGATACCGCCTGCCTATTTGTTGATGTCGATGGCGATAATTTTAAAGACCTACTTATTGCTAGTGGGGGTAATGAATTTTTAAAGGGCAAGGCAATACAACCACGACTCTACCGTAATCGGAACGGGGTTTTTAATTTGGATTCCAATCAGTTCAAAAATATTTTTTCCAATGTCTCCAGTCTAACTCCAATAGATTTGGAAAATGATGGTGACATGGACATTATCCTGACCTCTGACCGCGTAACAGGTTTGTTTGGCGAAACACCAAAACAGTATATTTTCCAGAACGATGGGGTTGGAAATTTTCAAGATATCACTGTCGAGTATGCCCCACAATTTGAGTATGCCGGAAACATAACTGATATAGCAGTTTTTGACTATGACAATAATGGATATGATGATTTTATTGCTGTAGGTCATTGGATGGCTCCTACCCTATTCTTAAATAATGGTTCTGGAATTAGAAAAATTTCCATAGCTGGATTTGAAGGAAATGAAGGCCTTTGGAATTCAATTACGGTAAATGATTTTGACAATGATGGCGATTTGGACGTGGTTTGTGGTAATTGGGGATTGAATTCTAAACTGAGTACTTCTCCTGAAAAACCATTACAACTATATCTTAACGATTTTGATAATAATGGTTCTTCTGAATCATTGGTTACCTATTTCCAAAATGGAATTGAAACACCGTTTGCATCTAAAGACGAATTGGTCAAACAGTTGCCTTATTTAAATAAGCAATTCCTTTCGTATTCCAGCTTCGCTAATGCCTCAATTCAAGAATTGTTTTCAAAGGAAAAACTTGATAAGGCCAAGCAAAAAAAATGTTTTGAATTGGCCAGTTGTTACTTCGAAAATAATGGAGAGAACAATTTTATAAAACGGCATTTGCCAAGATTAGCCCAAGTTTCCTCAGTCTTTGAAATTGTTCCACATGACTTTAATCAAGATGGAGCTATGGATGTTTTACTGGCTGGCAACCAATTTGAGATAAGCACACAACTGGGACGAATGGATGCTAATAAAGGGTTAATTCTATTAAATGATTCGGAGGGTATCCTGAATGACGAGAAAAATATCCAACTTGGTGTTCTTAAAGCTGTTAGGGGAATAAAACCCATAAAAATTAATAACCAAAATCATTTTTTAATAGCAACCAATGACGGACATTTGCAACTTGCAAAAATGAACAGTGATTTATGAAATTGAACAAGCTAAAATATATACTCCCTTTATCGATTGCAATCCTACTTACAAGTTGCGGGCAAACGGATAAAAAAAATAGTACAGATACTGAAAACCAAACCTTATTTACCCTATTGAATGGTAATGAGACTGGTGTAACCTTTGTAAATAGCGTTGAAAATCAGAAAAACTTCAACATTTTTAAATACCGGAACTTTTACAACGGCGGCGGGGTTGCTATTGGTGATATAAACAATGACGGCCTGCCAGATCTTTATTTTACGGGTAATATGGTCCCCAATAAATTGTATTTAAATAAAGGGAATTTAAAATTTGAAGACATTTCAAAAAGTGCTGGAGTTGAAGGAAATAAACCTTGGTCTACAGGTGTTGTGATGGCTGATGTCAATGCAGATGGTTTGTTGGACATCTATGTAAGTAATGCGGGTAATTTGGAAGGCAACAACCATGACAATGACCTATACATCAATAATGGTGACCTAACATTTACAGAACAAGCAGAAAAATTCAACCTGGCCAAGACCGGTTTTACAACGCATTCTTCATTTTTTGACTACGATAAAGATGGTGACCTAGATGCCTATATTCTTAACAACAGTAACATTCCTGTTAGCAGTTTAGGTTATGCTGAACAACGTCAAGTTCGGGCACAAGACTGGGAAGGGGTACCGCATATTTTTCGAGGAGTTGGAGATATGTTGTTACGAAATGATGATGGTGTGTTTGTAGATGTTAGTGAAGAAGCTGGTATTTATGGCAGTTTAATTGGTTTCGGTCTCGGTGTACTTGTTACAGATATCAATAAAGACACTTACCCAGATATTTATGTTTCCAATGACTTTTATGAAAGGGATTACCTCTATATAAATCAAAAAGATGGAACCTTTACAGAAGAAATCAAAGACTGGACTTCCCATTTAAGCCTTTCTGCTATGGGTATTGATATTGGGGATATCAATAACGACGGCCATAACGACATTTTTATTACAGACATGCTTCCTGAGGCAGAAGAACGAGTGAAATCTGTAATGGAGTTCGAAGGCTACAACATTTATGATTTAAAACGAAGTAAAGACTTTTACCAGCAATACATCCAAAATACTCTACAATTGAATAATGGAAATGGCTCATTTTCTGAAATTGCTTATTTCAGTGGTGTAGAAGCGACAGACTGGAGTTGGGCCGGTTTAATGCTAGATATGGATAACGACGGGTATAAAGATATTTTCGTAACAAATGGCATTAACCACGACTTGACCGATTTAG
This sequence comes from Croceivirga thetidis, assembly GCF_012272815.1. Taxonomy (GTDB): domain Bacteria; phylum Bacteroidota; class Bacteroidia; order Flavobacteriales; family Flavobacteriaceae; genus Croceivirga; species Croceivirga thetidis. Next base: position 1,464,610 of record NZ_JAAWWL010000001.1, on the reverse strand, counting down.
ATTTCGTAGACTTTTTCGCTAATGAAATCATCCAAAAACAGGTATTGACCGGAAAAAAAGAATCCATAGATTCAATTATAGTTAAAATGCCAATAAAGCCTCAGCCAAATTTCGCTTTCAGAAACAACGGGGATTTAACTTTTGACAATGCCAACAAAGATTGGGGTTTTGAATTACCAACCAGAAGTAATGGAGCGGCTTATGGTGATTTGGACAATGATGGTGATCTGGACCTTGTCATAAACAACGTAAATACTGAGGCCTTTATTTATAGAAATGATGCCAATACCTTTACCGACAATAACTATATAAAGTTGTCATTTGAAGGAGAGGATAATAACCCATTCGCCATTGGTACTACCGCAACCTTCTATTTCGATGGTAATATTATTAATCAAGAATTGGTTCCTTCTCGAGGCTTCCAATCTTCCATGGATTATGAAATGTTACTTGGTCTTGGAAAAAATGAAGTTGTAGATTCTGTTAGAATAGTTTGGCCGAACAATAAAACGACCCTTTTAAAACAGCTTGCTGCAAACACCTCCTACACCGCAAAACAGGTGGAAGCGTCTGAACAATTTGTACCGAAACAGGTGCAAAGCGGCAAAACACTTCTTTCAGAAATTGAAAACAACAACCTAATAGCTCACAAAGAAAACAACTATAACGATTTTGACTATGAGGGGCTGATATATAAAAAGATTTCACAAGAAGGTCCGGCATTGGCAGTTGGAGATGTTAATGGGGATGGAAACCAAGATGTTTTCATAGGGGCTGCTAAAGGCGGTGAAAGAAGGTTATATTTTCATTCAGGCAAAGGCAAACTCACGAATGGGGCAAAAATTGATTCACAATCAAATCAAGCTGATGATACTGCTGCCGCATTCTTCGATGCAGACGGCGATGGAGATTTAGACTTAATAATTGGCACTGGAGGTAATGAGGTTGGTCAAGATCGAAATTATAGGGCTGAGCTATTTATTAATAACGGTAAGGGTAGTTTTTCAAAATCCGAAAAAGACATTCCTACTGTTTTCAAAAATATAGCCACCATATCACCACATGACTTTGATAGCGATGGAGATACGGACCTTTTCATAGGTTCTAGAAGCGTGGTCGGTGTTTATGGTGTTGACCCAAACCATCTCTTACTCGAAAACAAGGGTAATAACGAATTTGTTGATGCTACTGAAAGATTGGGTTACGACCTTAAGGAATTGGGAATGGTAACTGGTTCTGTTTGGGCCGATATTGATGGTGATTCCAAAAAAGATCTAATAACAGTTTCCGATTGGGGAAGCCCTGAAATTTTTAGAAGTGCCGGTCGAAGAATAACAAAACTTGAAACCAATCTAGATAGTCTTTCAGGATGGTGGAATACGGTTGAGGCCGCTGATTTAGATGGTGATGGGGATCAAGATTTAATTCTTGGTAACGAAGGCAAGAACCTGCATTACAAACCTGAGCAAGGAAAACCCGTGAGACTATGGGTAAATGATTTTGACAACAATGGTACCATTGAACAAATCGTGACTTACCACGAAAATGGAAAGGACTATCCAATTCTTCAGAAAAAAGAGGTCACCGCTCAATTGGTTTCCTTAAAAAAGGAAAACCTAAAAGCATCAGAGTATGCGGTACGAAGTGTACAAGAACTCTTTCCAAAAGATGTTCTCGAGAACTCCATTGTTAAAGAGGTCAACACCACGGCTTCGGTCATTGCGGTAAATGATGGTATGGGCAAGTTCGATATCAAAATGCTTCCTCAACGTGTTCAACTTTCTTGTGTTTGTGGAATTACATGTACCGATATAAACAATGATGGCAATCTAGATTTAATAATGGCCGGAAACAATTTTGAATTCAAACCGCAATATTCAAGATTGGATGCAAGCTTTGGTAACGTTTTATTGGGCAGTGGTGATTTGGCTTTTGAATGGCAAGACTATGAAAAAAGTGGTTTCTATATTCGAGATGAAGTCAAAGGAATTCAACAATTTACAGATAATGATGGCAACACCTTTGTCGTAGCTGCAATCAATGAGAACAAACCTAAAATCTATGCGATTGAAAAGTAGCCGCATCTGGTTTTTGATTTTTTTCGTAGCCTACGCCTGTACGACAAAAGAAGGAGACGTTTTTCTAAACCCAAGTCCGAATGAAACCGGGTTGGTTTTTCAAAATAATCTTGAAAGTTCGGATGACCTCAATATTTTAGACTACCTATATTTCTACAATGGCGGTGGCGTCGCTGTCGGCGATATCAATAATGACGGTTTGCCAGATGTCTACCTTAGCGGTAACCAAGTTAAGAACAAACTATTTCTCAACAAAGGCGACCTCAAGTTCGAAGATATTTCTGAGACCGCCGGGGTTTCAGGCAAAAGTGATTGGAACACCGGGTCGGTTATGGCCGACGTAAACGGTGATGGTTTTCTAGATATTTATGTTTGTGCTGTTGTCGGACTAAAAGGTTTCAATGGTCACAATGAACTTTTTATCAATAATGGAGACAACACCTTTACCGAATCTTCGGCAAAGTTTGGATTGGATTTCGACACCTACAGTAGCAATGCGGCATTTTTTGATTTTGATTTGGATGGTGATTTAGATATGTTCCTATTAAATCATGCCATTCATACAGAAAAATCATTCGGTAGAGCAGATTTGCGTTACGACCGAAATTATGAAACAGGTGATCGATTACTACGAAATGACAATGGCAAATTTGTTGATATCAGCGAAGAAGCAGGAATTTATGGCGGAATCAATGGATATGGTTTAGGACTAGCGATTACTGATATCAATGTAGATGGATATCCTGATATTTTCGTTGGAAACGATTTTCATGAAGACGATTATCTGTATATCAATAATGGAGATGGTTCATTCTCAGAAAGATTGAAGGACTTTGTCGGTCATTCTTCACGCTTTTCAATGGGTAATGATGTAGCCGACATCAACCATGATGGCCTACCAGATTTGCTTTCACTTGATATGCTGCCTGAAGATGAAGTTCCGCTCAAAGCATCTGAGGGTGATGATAACATACAGACCCAAAAAATGCGTATTGAACAATTTGGTTACAATTACCAGTTCACTCGAAACATGTTATTTATCAATCAACCAGATGGTAATTTCATGGAAACAGCTTTGATGAGCGGAATTGCTGCAACTGATTGGAGTTGGAGTGCCTTATTTGCTGATTTTGATCAAGACGGTGAAGATGACCTATTCGTTTCCAACGGTATTCCCAAAAGACCTAACGATCTTGACTTTATCAAATTCGTGTCTAGTGATCAAATCCAAAATAAAATTGAAAACACCAAATTGGTTGACCAAAAGGCTTTGGAACTTATGCCATCTGGTAATGTTGGCAATTATGTTTTTAAAGGTGAAGGGGAACTTCAATTCTCAGATGTTTCCAATTCGTGGATGGAAAGGGATACTACTATTTCTGGTGCCACTGCTTATGCTGATTTTGATAATGATGGCGACCTCGACTTATTAATTAATAATATCAATGAGAATGCAAGGCTTTATGTGAACAAGACCAACACTTCAGCCAATTATCTTAAGCTAAAATTCAAACTACAAGGAAAAAATACATTCGGATTAGGCACCAAAATCTATGCCTACGCCGACAACAAGCTTTTTTATAAAGAATTACAGCCCGTAAGAGGGTTCCAAGCATCCTCAGAACCCATTGTTCATTTCGGTCTTAGCGACATCAAAAAAATTGACTCCATTCGGTTTGTTTGGCCCGATAGAACTACACAAAAAAGTATTGATGTTTTAACGAACCAAACCCTGGTCATTTCACCAAAAAACAACAAGAACCTATTAAAAAAGAATGGTTCTTTGAAAACCCTTTTTACTAGGGATTCAACGAATTTGGGTATCAATTTCACTCACGTTGAAGATAATTATATTGACTTTAACCGTGAGAAGTTAATTCCTTATAAAATGTCTGATCGGGGACCTGCCTACGCAAAAGGAGACCTAAATAATGACGGAAAGGAGGATTTATTTTTTGGAAGCTCAAAATCCAAACCCTCGCAAATTTACTACGCCACCGATTCGGGTTACAAGAAATCCGAATCAAGTGTTCTTAGAAACGATTCCATCAAAGAACATGTTACGGCCTCTATCTTGGATTTAAATTCCGACGGATCTAACGATTTAATTGTGGGATCCGGGGGTGGAAATTTCTTTGGTAAATCCAAAGTGCTGACAGATGACCTTTATCTCAGTGCAGACAGTGATTTCCTGAAATCGAGTCTTCCAGAATTTTACCAAAACACCTCTGTAATAGCAACATTCGACTTTGATGGTGATGGTGACCAAGATGTATTTATTGGGGGTTATGCATTGACGGGAAAATTTGGTGAGCCAATTCCGTCACAACTATTGGTCAATAATAATGGGGAATTCGAAATTAAACAAGAGCTTAATCCAGAAGGTTTCGTTACCAATGCCCTTTGGGACGATTTCGATGGTGACGGTCAATCCGATTTAATACTTATCGGTGAATGGATGTCACCTGAATTCTACAAGAATAACAAAGGTTCTTTTGAAAAAATTGATGGCCCTACAATTAAGGGCCTCTGGCATAGTATCCAACCTTTCGACATTGACAAAGACGGAGATAAAGATTACCTCTTGGGTAATTGGGGCATGAACTCCAAGTTCAAAGCCTCTGAGAATGCCCCTATGCTACTTTACTTTTCAGATTTTGACGCAAATGGTAGTACTGAAACTGTTCTGTGTATTGAAAAAGAAGGAGATTACTATTCCCTGGCTTCCTTAGATGATTTAGCCGGCCAGATGGTTTCTTTACGAAAGAAATTTCCAAACTATAAATCGTTCGCAGGCAAACCGATTAAGGCGTTATTTGAGGAAGAAAAACTAGCAGAAGCAAAAACATTGGAGGTTACCCACCTTCAATCAGGTTATTTAAAAAATGATAATGGCGAATTTGTCTTTATTCCGTTCAAAGCTGAATTGCAGGTGTCCCCAATATTGGATTTTGTAGTTCACGACTTTGACAATGATGGTGCAAAAGAAGCTTTGGCAGGCGGCAATTATTTTGGAGTTAAGCCATATCATGGTAGATTTGACAGTTTTTCAGGGGCATTGATTTTCAATGAAAATAATGTTCTTCTTGGAAGCACTTTAGGTCTAGATTTTACACAAAAATCTGTACGCCATTTAGACATACTAAAACACAACCTAAACGAATATTTGTTGGTCGTCTTTAATGATGACAAATCACAAGTGTACCAAATAAATAAAGAGTGATGAAAGCAAGAATTATAATTGTAGCAGCTTTGTTCGCATTGATAGGTTGCGACCAGAACAAAGAACCTATCACAATTACGCCTGAAGATTACCATGCCTCAGTTGATAAAGTCACTGAAGTGATGATACATGATATTTTCTCACCACCCGTTGCAAGCCGAATATTTGCGTATCCCAATGTTGGTGCCTTTGAAATTTTGGCCAAAAACAACCCTGATTACAATTCATTGGCAGGTCAGTTAACCGGTTTTGAGCCAATTCCCGAACCTGACACTACCAAAACAATCAATTTTGATTTAGCAGCTTTAATAACCCATATTGATTTGAGCAAGCGTCTTATTTTTTCTGAAGATCGCATTGCTTCTTTCAGGGATAGTTTGTACGCTAAATGGGAAAAAACGAATAAAGTAGAGTTCGAAGATTCTAAGAACTATGGTCTTGAAGTTGCTGAACATATGGTTAAATGGATGGATAAGGACAATTACAAACAAACCCGAACCATGCCAAAATTCACAGTCGATACTGATGACCCATCACGTTGGCAGCCAACGCCACCTGCTTATATGGATGGTATTGAACCCCATTGGAACAAAATAAGACCGTTTGTAATCGACTCTTCCAACCAATTTGTACCCAGTCCACCGCCACCATTTTCAATGGAGGAAGATTCAGACTTTTACAAGGAAGTGAAGGAGGTTTATGAAATAAGTAACGAAATAACCGATAAGGGCGATGAATCTGAAGAAATTGCCATTGCTAAATTTTGGGACTGTAACCCCTATGTTTCAGTTACACGTGGCCATTTGATGTTTGCCACAAAAAAAATAACTCCTGGAGCGCATTGGATAGGTATTGCCAAAATTGCTTCGAGAAATACGAATGCCGACCTTGCTAAAACAATTCACACCTATACCAAAACTTCACTGGCAATTGCAGACGGATTCATCAGTTGTTGGGATGAGAAATACAGAAGTAACTTGATTAGACCTGAAACACTGATAAACGAGTACATAGATGACAGTTGGGAGCCTGTTCTTCAAACACCTCCATTCCCAGAATATACAAGCGGACATAGTGTTGTTTCTGGCGCTGCAGCTGAAGCCTTAACCAGTATTTATGGTGACAACTTTGCTTTTGACGATGATACCGAAGTACCCTATGGTCTACCTGTTAGATCATTTACCTCTTTTCGACAAGCTGCCGAAGAAGCGGCTATCAGTAGAATGTATGGTGGCATACATTACAGGGCTGCGGTAGAAATAGGTGTTAATCAAGGTCGAAAACTTGGTCAATTTGTCGTGGAAAATCTATCAATGACGAATTAAAATAACTATGGCAAAACGTTTTATTTCAATATTACTTTTTTTGGTTATAGCTGCCTTACTATGGTACCTGTTTATAAAACCCTCCGATTATATTATCCGATTTGAAACGGAAACTTTTCCAGGAGCCATTAACCAAACTATAAAGTTATGGGACCAGACTTTGGATACCGTTCAAAGTGTTGAACAAGATGAAGACCTCTATCATTTAACCCAAAGGGTTAAATTCAATGATAGTATTCACAGTTACTTTTGGGATATAGAACCTATCAATGAGTCTAAGTCAAGAGTTGTTGTTGGAATTAAGGACAATAACCTTATGAATAGTATCAAAAACAGGATTCAAGTTCCTTTTTCCAAAACTGATTTTACCAAAAGATCTGAAGAAACAGTTTTAGACCTTATGGAAAATCTTAAGGATCACATTTCAAAGTTTAAAGTTGAAATTGTAGGTGAGACGGAATCCCCATCTAAATATTTGGCATTTGTACCCTTGCACGTAACACAGTTTCAAAAAGCAGGTGGTATGATGAAAAACTTCAATTACCTCACCGGCGAATTATTTGATCGTGGGGTACAATTTGATGGGCCACCAATGGTCATTGTAAACGAATGGGATAGGGTAAACGATAGTATTCACTATGATTTTGCACAACCTATAATACGCTCAGAAAAACTGCCTATTGGGACGGATATCGAATACCGCAGAATCTTTCCTAAAAGAGCTTTAAAAGCCATTTACAATGGCAATTATATAACATCAGATAGGGCTTGGTATGCTTTATTGGATTATGCCGAAAAGAACAATATTGAAGTGGAACAAAAACCCATAGAGGTCTTTTTCAACAACCCAAATACGGGTGGTGATGAAATGAGCTGGAAAGCCGAAATTTATCTGCCTATAAAAACCGATGAAGAATAATATTCACTTTTTTTTACTCTTTTTCATTGGGATGTTCTTGACGAATTGCCAAGACTCTGGCAAACTTACCGTTGTCACCGATTTACCTGCAAGCTTAAAAGAAAATTCGGGTATGGTAACTTATGATGGGGGTAAAACCATTTGGGTCATTGAAGACAGCGGTAACAACGATAATATTTTTAAGGTTGGTCTAGATGGAAAAATCATCAAGCACCTTGATGTTAAAAATGCCAAGAATAAGGACTGGGAAGACCTGACCAAAGACAAACAAGGCAACCTTTATATTGGTGATTTTGGAAACAATAGAAACGAGCGTGAAGACTTGGTAATTTACAAGCTCCCTAATCCCGAAAAGGAAAAAGGAGATAAAATCGGGGTTGAAAAAATCAAATTCTACTACCCGCAACAAAAGAAGTTCCCTCCAAAAGACTCAAAATTATATTACGATACCGAGGCGGTATTTCATTGGGGCAATGCATTGTACATTATCACCAAGAACCGCACAAAGCCCTATGATGGCAAGGCACTAATTTATAAGGTGCCGGATACCGAGGGAGAATATGAAGCCGAATTTATAGGAGCCTGGAAAACCTGTGATAACTACAGAACCTGTTCTGCCACAAGTGCTGATATTTCACCGGATGGCAAAACTATAGCCGTTTTAGGCTACGGATTGCTGTGGCTTATTACCGATTTTGAATTCGATAATTTTTCAAAAGGGAAGGTAAAGCAAGTCGATTTAGAGGTACGAACCCAATTGGAGTCTGTTTGTTTCAAAGACAACAAGACCCTTTTTCTATCTGATGAGCGATCACAAACTACTGGCAATAACTTGTATACGCTAAAGGTTTCTAGTTTTTAGAATCCAAACCCAACACCAAAAGCAAATCGTAGACCGTCATCACTTGAAAACAATCCAAAGTTTGCCGAGATAAGGCCTGCGCCATTTAAAAAGAATCCGCCACCTATAGAATCATGCCAGGTGTCAGAATCATCATCTGGCAACCAAACACGGCCGTAATCATACCCTACAAAAATACCTGGTGTTGCCGGTATAAACCCAGCCTGGGTCTTTCTAAAGCTATAACGTAAATCACTGTTTTGATAGAAAGAAGTCTTGCCGTTAAATCGCTGAAATCGAAAGCCGCGCAGCCCATTATTGGCGCCTATGTTCGCCGCTTGATAAAACTCAAAATCATCGCTAAAGTTGAAATGCCCTTTGACTTTGGTCGCCAACACCAACCGCCCGTCTGAACTTATTCGGTAATCAAACGACAGTGAAGGAATGAAATAGGCAAATGCCCGGTCAGACTCGTTAATGTTTGCAGTATAGCCTCCCATTAATGATATGGCCATACCCATCGTAGGGTATGCGGCATTATCTGTATTTGAATAGGAATATTCACCATGTACCCCAACAAAACTTTGTTGGTTATCGCGGTTCTGATCAGAATAAAAACCTTCAATAAAGCGATCTTCGGTTTCTTCAACTTCATAATCTTCATAAGACAGTCCCAACTTAACCTGTGACCCTAAAAAGCCCTTCCAAACCAATGAGGGCGCGAATTTTATAGTGCGAATCTTAACTCTATTGAAATCCAGTTCTAAGGGATTTTCGTCATCAAAATTTGGGGTGTCGTTACCAAATCCGAAAAAATTCTGAGCGAAGTTGGGACTGGTAAACTTAGCATTCAACTCCAAGTTGGCACTGCCAAATACGTTAGCAAACTCTCCGCTATATCCCAAATAAAAACCTGAAGTGGCAAAATAGAATGCACCACTAACCGTATGCTGGGCAGTAAACGGGTTTTGTCTAAAACCGTTAAAAGTATAGGTGTTTGCAAATCCGATTCTGAAACCATCGTCAGGGTTCGCTCCTATTGATGGTATTAATTGATTATTGCTTGCCTTAATCTTCATGAATTGATACGTATTGGTATCGTAGTCATTCAGTTTGTGAATGTTGCCAGAAAGTGCTTCGTCATAGGTATTCTTCTTCTGTTTGAAATCGTAGGTGTGAATTCCACCACTCCCTTTTGCTATTCGGTATACATCGTTGTTCTGGCCTCCTACCAATCGAACTTTAATTTTCCCTGAATTGCCCAAGACCTCGAAAATATCATCATCGTCTAAGCCATAAACCCAGATTTCTTTAGTTTCAGAAGTTTTGAAGGTTTTTTGAAAAAAGACATCCCCTTTCTCTCCACCTTTTATTCTATATGCTGTGAGTTCTACATCACCATTACCACTTCCAGAAATAATAAAATGGTCATCTTTATCTGTTCCTGTAACCACACTGTATTTGGCCAGAATACCGTAATACTCTCTTGCGGTCTTTATCAGGTTTCGTTTTCGTGCAAGAAGCACCCTTTTTATCTCAGCGATGGTTTCATCATTTACTTCATCAGGAAATTCTTTAAAAGCCTCATCAATAACTTTTTCAGTAAGGTTATCCTGTAAATACTTGGCTTGCGCTTCCCAATCTGCCGAAGTAGTCTCGGTCAATAAGGCCATATCCAAAGCAAAGGTCTTTGGTGAAGAAGTAAAACCTTTTACACTTTTAATTTCTTCTCGAAAACCTTCAAATAAACGTAATGAAGGTATTGTGCTGCTTGCAAACTTCATCAACTTTCCGTCTCCCATTATAGAAAATGGTTGGTCTCGATCACGGGGGATTGGTTTAAAAATCTTGTTGCCTTCTTCATCTTTAAATTGTGCCCAACGCCATTGATCCACATGACGATCCCAATCACCAATCAGAATATCAAAAATCCGTGCTCTCACATATAATGGAGCATCCAGTTTATATTCTTCATCTTTTCTAAGTTTCTCAATGAAGTTATTCGTGCTTTCAATCTTTTTGGTGTAGCCGAAACTTGCTATATCATGCCCTTCGGAAACATGTTCTTCAATCATATACAACTCATCTCCAAATTCATCAACAAAACCTTTTAAAGCCTTTTGTTTTGGAATGTAAAACAACCTTGGATTGGTATGGTATAAACCAACAGCATCTGACAATTTTCCGATCGTAAATGGGGCATATGGGTGAGAACCGGTATAAAAGTATTCCAAAACGTCTTCTACCGCTGTGCCTTTAAACCTACCAATGATAAACTGGTTCTGAAAAGCCATAGCCTGCAAATAACGCTCGGCACTCTTTTTCAACGCGCGCATAACAAATTGACGCCCATCCTTATGTTGGAGCCTTAAGGATCTTGATTGATTACCCCCCCCTTTCCGAACTGGGGTAAGTCCACCATATAAGGTATCTAAGTCAACGGTTTGCGCATTAATTTCTGTTGCATAATATTTAGCATATCGTTCTCCCCAAACTCCCTTGTAAAAATTTGATTTATCTACTTCTTCAGGTTCATAAACCGATGCTTTCACTGTAGGTGGAAATGTATTTTGACCTTTGTATTCTGAAGGTTTTTGGTTTGGCGGTAAAACTTCAGTACTATAAAGTAGTTCTTCAATACCATCTTCAACACCTATAAAATCAACCGCCGATGACCCATCTTTATAAACTTTCAAAATAGCATAACCCATCTTACCAGTAGAAAATTTACTGCCTCCTAAAAGTCTAGAATACCCTTTATTAGCTCCAGAACCACTTACAATCTGTGGTGTGTTCTCTTCAATAATGTATTGTAAGGTGTGTTCGTGGCCCGAAACAAAAATGACTTTTTCAGAAAATTGAGCCAAAGTGGTAATCCGACCCACCAGTTCGCTGTATTTAGGGTTTTGCAAATCGGTATTTGAAGCCCCTGTTGTTCGCCTCAAAACATTTGCGACAGTTCCCAAAATAGGTGTGGGAATGTTACTATGGCCAATAAAAAAATGCTCTTTAAACCCGAATTGACCTCCATGAGACCCATAAGTGAACATTGGATGGTGAAGAGCTATTATGGTAGTTTTTTGTCGATTGTCCTTAATTTCATCTTCAAGCTCAAGAAAAAATCGGGTTCTGTCCTTTATTTCACAATCATCATTGATTGATGGATATTTATTCCAATTACTAACGTACCAATGGCTATCAACTGTAATTACCACAATATCATTTCCAATATCAAAGGACTCAATTGGGCAAGCATTTTCAGGAAGGAATACATCTTTGCCATCCAAAGCATCTTCAATATACTTTTCTTGGCGTTTTAAACCTTCAGGGCCGTTGCTGTACCAGTCGTGATTGCCAGGTATGAACACTTTTTTGCCCTTGTAATTCTCTAAGGTGGCCAATTGAGCATCTAAATGGCTTTTGGCTTCTTTATGTTTCTTTGGATCATCCTTTTTTGAAGGAAATCCTGCTGGGTAAATATTATCCCCCAAAAAAATTGCCGTGCTATTTTCGTCCGCATTATCCAGGCGTTGTTTAAAGGCTTGAAGGGCCGGATTCATGCCACCAATTGGTGATTTTCCTGCATCCCCAATTAAATAGAAGGTGTGTTCAACTTCTTGGTTGTTAGAAACCGAATTTCCTTCAAATGGCACTTTGTATTTGGTTTGATATGTTGCACAACTGGCCAACAGAAATAGGCCAAGTAATACTAGTAGTGGTCTTTTCATTTTCGATAGGTTCTTTCCAAAATTCGTAATTTGGAAACTTCAAGATACGACTATGTCAGAAATCGTTCAAAAAGCAGAAGAGTTTGTCACCGACATTCTTTTAAACAAGCTGGACAAGGAATTTCTATATCACAATCTAAAACACACCCAACGGGTGGTCAAGAGTACCAAGGAACTTCTTGCTGAAATTGATTTGCCTGAAAATGAAAAAGAACGATTAGAACTAGCTGCTTGGTTTCACGACACTGGTTATTCTCTTGGAACTGAGAATCATGAAAAAGAAAGTTCAATCATAGCCAAAGAATTTTTACAAAAGGAAAATTACAGTCAAACCGATATCTCAAACATAGAAAGACTTATTCTTGCTACTAAAATGGGCTATGAACCCGAATCTTTGGACGAGGAAATTATTCGAGATGCTGATGCTTCGCATTTTGCGCAAAAGAGTTATTGGGAGACAACAGGCTTTCTGCGTGAAGAATTAAAATTGTTGGGTATAGCCGATTATTCTGCAAAAGAATGGCGAGAGAAAAACATTAAAATGTTTCGTGTTCACCATCGATATTACACAGATTATGCAAAGGAGAACTGGGAGCCAGGAAAACAGAAAAACCTTAAAAAATTAGTCAAGGAAAGAAAGGCCGAAAAAGAAATCGCTAAAAAAGAAGAGCTCAAGGCAAAATACAAAAGTGAAAGCCCTGACAGGGGTATTCAGACACTTTTTAGGGTTACCTTAAAAAATCACTTGACCTTGAGTGATATTGCAGATACCAAAGCAAATATCTTACTGTCGGTTAATGCGATAATCATCTCCGTGGCATTGTCCAACTTAATTCCAAAACTTGACAATCCCTCAAATACCTATTTGATTTATCCTACCGTAATTTTTATAACATTTAGTGTGGTATCAATGGCAATGGCAGTCTGGGCCACAAGACCTAATGTGACAAGTGGAACATTCACCAAAGCTGATGTAAACAATCGAAAGGTCAATCTTTTGTTTTTTGGAAATTTCCACAAGATGAGTCTTGGTGATTATGAATGGGCCATCCAAGAATTGGTAAAAGATAAAGATTATATATATTCTTCCTTAACCAAGGACTTATATTTCTTGGGTCTGGTACTAAATAGAAAATACAAAATACTGAGATGGACCTACACTATTTTTATTATCGGGATTGTAATCTCAGTAATAGCCTTTGGAATATCGTTTAAATATTTTGGCCCTGAACGAATTTTGACCTAAGCTTCCAAAGCCTCCATTAAATCATCGTAGGTATAGGTCTTTTCAGATTCCTCATCCGTTTTATACAATATCTCAGCCCGGATGGCTTTTAAACCAGTTACACCCTGAAGACCTTCCAACTCCACAACTTCGATATTGTTAGTGAAATACCCTTTAGATTTCAAGAATGTGATGTATCGTAAATATTCCTTTTCATCTTTCTTTTGAGAGTACACAATGGCCAATTTGCCTTTTTGAGTCAGACGTTCGTTAGTTCCCTTTATGTACGACTTATCAATACGCTTCTTAATAATTTCATATCGGGCATTGTAGGTGCCGTCAACATCAAAACGCTTTTCGTCCATCCTGAACCTTATGGCCAGTGGTGTACTATAAACCAAGAGTAGTGAAGCAACATCGAGCTTAACCGGCAAATGTGGTTTTAGCTTATAGTGTTTATTCTCCATTTCGACCATTGTCTGCAACTGCCACAACCTTAAATTGTTTAGGTACAACTGGTCGAATTTTCTAGAATTGGCAATTTCACTTCCGATATACATATTATGCTCAACCCCGTCAGTTTTGTATCGCTCAAAGTAATGAGGAAACATTTCTTGGGCTTCCTCTTGCTTTCGGTCGAGCAATGCAGCCAATTTCATATTGATCTTCATTACGCTTTCATCGTAGTTTTTACGATGATCGTAATATGACTCGGTATCTGAGTTTATATGTTCTTCATAAAGCGCTATTTGCTTTCCCAATACCTTGTCTTCTCGTTTCAAATGGTGGAAAACGGGATTTATTTCTTCATGTACGAAATCAAAAATCGCTTGCTCACTATTCGAAAATAGTGTGTCCTTAATTTCATCCATATGATTGTTCACCCTAAACATCAACTCTTCATAAATGGGAAGTTTTAGTGATTGATGGGCAATTTTCAAGATATCTTGTATTTCAGAAAGCTGAATTATCAAATCACGTTGTATTGCCAAATTTCGCTCCTTAGAACTGTCTTTAATATCGATTTGGCCATAGAGCGGATAGATGTCTTGAAAAACAATTTCATTAAAAGAAGGCTGTTCTCCAATAGCTTCGGCAGCCATAAATTTCTTGGCCTCTTCTTGAAACTTCCAATAAACCGATTCATGAACCGTAGTACATTCGTGCTGTATGATGGCATCAATAAGGTTTTGTTCCTCCTCGATTGAACGCAATACCGCTGAAACAATAAATGGCATCACGTCCTCCAACTTAGTGGCATTGATACCATTGAGTTCATGAATGTTGGGGGATACGATTTCTAAAATACCCAATAGCTTTCCTTCATCTGCAATTGGAGCAAGAATAGCACTTCGAAACCCCTGTTCATAAAGGTTTTTATAAGGTTGTCCTTTTTGTGATTTCTTGTAGTACCGCTCAACATTTGAAATTGCCAAAGGACTACTTTCTCCTATAAGTTTACCATACGAATAATCGCAGAGCATGGCATCGCAGGTCTCCATTTCCTTATTGTTCAAAACGAAGCTTTCAATACCCTTTCCGTAAATTTTGAAAAAGCGGTTGGTAGTTTCTTCGTATCCAGAAAATCCTACACTAATATCCCTCAAATTGAAAAGGGAGCGGAAAGTTTCTTGAAAATCGACCATAAAACTTTCCTTCTCACGCTTATTGCCCCCAATCAAGGTTGAT
The DNA here is from genome assembly GCF_012272815.1 of Croceivirga thetidis. Classification (GTDB taxonomy): domain Bacteria; phylum Bacteroidota; class Bacteroidia; order Flavobacteriales; family Flavobacteriaceae; genus Croceivirga; species Croceivirga thetidis. Next base: position 1,449,582 of record NZ_JAAWWL010000001.1, on the reverse strand, counting down.
TTTATCTCAGAAATCGAGTGTTCCGCTGTTACATCGAACATATTGCAAATCACAAACCCCTTGATCGTAAAGCTGTAAGGTGGAATTTTTTCTTTCCAAAGATCAATATTGTCTGAGTCCTCTAAAAGTTCATTTACGTCTTCTTTGGTAAGCTCTTTTGCGTTATCGTTGGCAATTAGCTCCATGAAATCAGCATTGTAAAGAACCCTATAATGACGCATTACCCCATTCTTATCAGGAATATCATAGAAAATCGGCCGTTTGAAATCTAAATTATAACCGTAGAAAAACCCTAAAACAACCGTCGCCATCATTATGTATTGCACATCTTCGGGCATTTCACGCATTTCAAGTACAAAATCCTTACCGGCTTCTTCCAAAATCTTTTGAAATCGTTCAGAAGGATTAAAAACCAAATTGAAATACGGGATAGAAGCGGTCTTTATCTCATTTTTAGTAAGGGCAGGAGCGAATGTATCGGCCAAAATGGTCTCTATTACATCTTTGCGCTTTTCTATAATACTGAGGTCGTCAAATCCATCTCTGAGTTCAGGATAAGGTTCAGCGGCCTTTAATATAGCTTTTGCTCGCTCAGCTAAAATGCTGGATTTACTTTTTGCCTGCTCTTCATAATGATTGAGCAGCTTGTTGAAACTTATAAGCTGGACAAAAGGTAAAAGCTGATTATTTCCTTTATTTCCCATGGCCAATTGGTCGTTTATTAGGGGGTAAAGTTACAAATTGTCTGAGTGCACTACTGTTAAACGAATCTAAAGGGTTGAATTGGGACAATTTTTTAGGATATTTATTTAAAATTCAATGCATGTCATCAAATCGAAGACTCTCAAGAGCCTACAAAAAAGCTAAAAAAATCACATTCGATGACAGCTCAAAATTTATCTTTTTTAGTGACTGTCACCGTGGAGATAATAGTTTCGCCGATGATTTTGCGAACAATCGCAATATTTATTTTCATGCTTTAAACCACTATTATCGCGAAGGTTTTGAATACTGCGAATTGGGAGACGGTGACGAACTATGGGAAAACCTCCGTTTTGAATCCATTTTTGAGGCGCATAAAAATGTTTACCAACTATTACGAAGTTTTCATTTGGAAAATCGCCTGCACATGGTATGGGGCAACCATGATATGGTTTATCGCGATGCCAATTATGTTACCAATCACCTCAGCCATTATTTTGAACCAATAGATGGAAAGGACAAAGAGCTTTTCGAAGGGCTCTCGTATAATGAAGCACTATTATTGGAACATGCGACCACAGGTCAACGAATTTTTTGCGCTCATGGCCACCAGGCCGACTGGTGGAACTACAATTTTTGGCGTGTTGGACAATTCTTGGTCAGAGTTCTTTGGAAACCACTACAAGTTGTGGGTATCGCCGACCCAACAAGTCCGGCAAAGAACTACAAGGAACTGATTCGTATTGAGAAAAGACTAAAGCGCTGGATTTTGAATAACGATCTACTACCAATGATTGTCGGTCATACACATCGACCAAGATTCCCAGAACCTGGTCAAATACCTCTTTTCAACGATGGTAGTTGTGTACATCCACGAAGTATTACCGGAATTGAAATCGAAAGTGGGCAAATCACACTTATCAAATGGCATATCGACACCAAACCTGATGGGACATTACAAATAGTTAGGGTGGTGCTGGAGGGTCCTGAAAAGTTGATTGATTATATTTCTAATTAGCCCCTACTTGCTAAAGTTTTAACCGCAGTTACAAACTGGTCTAATTCTTCAGCCGTAGTATAAACATTGGGGGTAATTCTACAACCATGCACATTTTCGTAATCAATGGCTACCGTCCAAACTTTGAACTTATCCAACAGTGATTTTGCAAAATCATGTGGTTTCATATTCTTTAATCCAACATTGGCAATTCCACAACTTCGATGGGCCTCAATAGGTGTATTGACTATAACATTCTTAACGTCCCGAAGTTGATCGCTCCAATACCTTTGTATAAATCGAAGTCGTTTCTCTTTTCGCTCGATACCAATCATCTCCAAATAGTCGATAGCATCGTTTATTGTTAAATCTGTATGTACCGGATGGGTACCTGTGTGGTTTAACCTTCTGATTTTGGTCTCGTCATTTTCGTGCTCAGCCAAAAGAGGCCAAATTTTGGGAATATGTTCTTCCTTAACGTAAAGTAACCCTGCACCTAAAGGTACACTCAACCATTTATGTAGACTTGACCCATAGTAATCACAGTCTAAGGCTTTGATATCAACTTTTATATGACCAACACAATGTGCCCCATCTACCATAACCTCAACGCCATAGGAATGGGCCATATCACATATTTTACGAACTGGTAATAGCTGACCTGTGATATTGACCATCTCGCAGACCATTAATAGTTTAGTTCGTGGAGTTATCTGTGACTCATAGAGTTTTACTATTTCCTCATCAGATTTTGGGTGATTTGGTAAGGAAATTTCTTTACATACAATGCCATACCTCTTCTCTTGCTGATGAAAATGGATTCGCATTGCTCCATAATCTTGTTTCGCAAAAATTGCCTCATCTCCTTTTTTCCAAGGGAAGCCCCCAATAATCATATCAAGGGATTCCGTTGTATTTCTTGTAATAATCAACTCTTTCTCAGAACAATTGACCAATTTGGCCAATCGAGCTGCGGTGGAATTTTTATTCTCCCATTGCACGGTTCGCATGTAATGGGAGGCCTCATAATTAACATGCTTTACATGTTCTATGTACTTATTTAAAATGGGTGTTGGAACAAAATTGTAATAGCCATTTTCAAGGTTGATATAGTCTGGTTTAAGCCTATAGTCCTCCCTAATTCGAGCCCAAAATTTATCGTCATTGTCGACAGGGTAAGGCGAATCAACCATCGGTATTTGGGCAGATAATTCAATGGGCATTAAGGGAGTTGCAAGAGCGACTTGGCCAAACCGTTTTAAAAAATGACGCTTTTCCATTAGGGTTGGTTTTAATAAATGGGTATTTTCAGGCTAGGTTCAATTTACAACAAATAGAATCCTCTTGGAAACCCTGGAACAACTCATAGAACAAATTCCCATTCGGCATAATTTCATTTCAACCATAATGTTCATGGGTGTCTTTTTAGGATTCTTTTTGAGTATGGTCATTTTTATTAGAGCAAAGAAAAATTCTCCTGTTAGGCTATTTGGATGGGCGCTTTTGGTACAATCACTTGTATGCCTTGATACCTATTGTTGCTATACCGGACTAATAAAAAATGTATTGCAACTAAATGATTCAACAGAACCCTTGGTTTTACTAATTCCAACAACTATTTACTTCTTCATGTATTCACTTTTGGAGCGAAAGCCCATTCTTTTTAGAACACATTGGTGGCATTTTATTTTACCAATTGGATATTTGATTTCACAAATCGGGTATTACTTAAGTCCGCTTTCAGTAAAGTTAAATGCATATTTGGGTGCGTATTACCAAGATTTAACTTTTGCTCAGACTCCTGATGATTATAATTATGGTTATCATGTAATCAAAGATGAATTCCGATGGTTGATTTTGTTTAATTTCTTGCTTTATCTCTATCTGTCAATTCGGTTGGTAATTAAAAAATCCAAAGCAAGTGGCAAACCCACAAAATTTATCAGGGTTGACAAATATGTCTTTAGCCGAAATACAATATTGGTATTCATTGTGTTCTTTGTGCTTTTGTTTTTTGTCTACGCCAGTTATGAAGATGATGGTGGAGATCATTTTATTGTCATGGGGCAATGTATGGTTACACTGGTCACTCTATTCTTTATTCTTTCCGAGTCCCGTTTTTTCGAAAATTCGTGGATTGCTGAAAAATATGAAACCTTGACCTCTGGTGAAATTGAACTAGATAAGATTGAGCAAGCTTTGCTTAAAGACAACTACTTCTTGTCTAGCACATTATCGCTGAAATCTTTGGCAATTGAGTTGAATATAGGGCCAAATACACTTTCAAAAACCATTAATTCTGAATTTGGAATGAATTTCAATGACTATATCAATAAAAAAAGGATTGCTGAAGCTAAAGAACGGTTAGTTTCCAAAGAATACGATCATTTGACAATTGAGGCAATTGGAAACTCAGTTGGATTCAATTCTAAATCAGCTTTTTACACTGCATTTAAAAGACACGCCAACACTTCACCGTCAGCTTTCGTAAAAGAACACGTAAGCTAAACTTCTCATTCAATTTCTCCCAAATTGTAATTCCGAACAGCTTTGACATAAAAAAAGGGTAACAATTCTGTTATCCAAATCATCTTTGTCGAAAATCAATTCATCATGAAAACATCAATCAGACGTTACGACTTAGATTGGCTTAGAGTCATCGTTTTTGCCCTGCTTATTTTTTACCATGTAGGAATGTTTTTTGTGCCTTGGGGTTGGCATATTAAAAATAATGTCATTTATGAATGGCTTCGGTGGCCAATGATCTTTTTAAACCAGTGGAGATTGCCTATCCTTTTTGTAATTTCTGGAATGGGAACTTATTACGCGTTTTCAAAACGAAACTTAAAACAGTTCTCTTGGGAACGATTTCTTAGGTTGGGCATACCACTATTTGTAGGAATGTTGCTCATTGTACCCCCTCAGATTTATATCGAGCGCATTGCGCATGGACAATTCGAAGGATCCTACCTTGATTTTTATTCCACAGCCCTTTTCAGGGGAGGACCATATCCAGAAGGAAACATCAGTTGGCACCACCTCTGGTTCTTGCCGTATCTGCTTTTATTTTCTTTAGTATTAGGCCCGGTGTTTTTCCGGCTAAGGAACAAATCATCAAGATTATTGAAATGGACTAAAAAACAAATACTAAAACCATTGGGCTTATATATTTTCATTATACCATTGTTTTTTGTTGAGGGCTTCATAGAGCCATTTTTTCCAACAACCCATGCTTTGGTAGGTGATTGGTTTACTATTTCTTTCTACATCCTATTATTTTTCTATGGTTTTCTACTCATTGCCGCCAAAGAAGTTTTTTGGGAAAGCCTAGAGAATATTAAGAAAAAGGCATTGATAATTGGAATAGTTGCATTTACCCTAATGATTTGCCGATGGTTGTTTATTGAAAGGGATGAGATAGTCGAACATTTGGTTGAAGCCTTTTTAAAAGTTGTCAACCTATGGTCATGGATCTTGGTGCTTTTTGCCTTTGCAGCTCAGTGGTTGAACAAACCAAGTAAAAAATTGGCTTATGCCAATAGAGCGGTTTATCCTTTTTATATTCTACATCAGACCGTGACCATCATTATTGCCTATTTCTTAATGGATTTGGAATGGAATTTTTTCATAAAAGCATCCATTTTAATAATTGGAACCTTTGGTATTTCATGGCTGATTTACGATTTGATTATTCTTCGTATTTCTATTCTACATCCTTTATTCGGATTAAAAAGCGTTAATTCATCGAATTAATCTCAAGTTTAACAGCCTTTTACCGTTTGTATGGCAGGGTATTTGTTAACTTTAAATTGGTTAAACGACCGATTTGCTATGAGAACATTTATTCTGCCCTTATTTCTTCTTATCGGCCTAGTTGGGTATTCCCAAGGGGATATTCCCACCACAAAACCCTTAAAAATTGGTCCCAATAATAATTTGGATGTAAAAACGAGCAATGTTGGTGGTACGGTTCTTCGTATGCCTTCAATGTTTGACCAAGACCAGTTTAAACCGGATGAATCACCTAACATTCAAATGTTACCGGAAAGAAAGTTGGTTCAGGCAGGCCACGATATGAAGGTGCAACCCAAATTCTTAGCGAAAAAAGAAAAAGAATCGACCCAATTTTTTGGCGATCAATATTTAGGTGATTTCAAAACCACTGCCGCTTTTGTCGGCGTTGTTGCCCGTGATCACGAATACGTGGATGGTGATCGGGTAAAAATTTACCTGAATGGAGAAGTGGTTGAATACAACATGATGCTCTCTGGAAGTTTTAAAGGTGTTAATGTTGATTTGAAGCCTGGTTTTAACCGGATTGACTTTGAAGCACTCAACCAAGGATCATCTGGTCCGAATACCGCTCAAATTGTGGTTACTGACAACGATGGCAATGTTTTGCACAACAATCGCTGGAATTTATCGACAGGTTCGAAGGCGAGTTTGGTTGTGGTCAAGGAAGAAGAGAAGGAAGAGACCGGTTTTTAATTGTTTATCGTTCCCCTGGATTATAGGTTTTTACTGCCCTATCGAGAACATCTTCCTCATAAAAAGCAACATCCTTCCACTCTTCATTAGCATACATATCGATTTGGTCATCAAAATGCGGAGAATCTGGATTGCCACTTTGACCGCCTGCTAAAATTGATTTTGCCCTTACCTTTTCCCCAAACTCAACGACCGCTACAAAGCTATTCCCACGAGTGCCATAGATTTTTCTGGTACCATTATCATAACGCGCCCCGTAAGCCGCTAAAGCTCCCCAACGTCCACTTGCAAAGCCAATGGGTTTACTTGGTTTGTCATCATTGAATGCCTGTCTTATGTCACCATTTAAACGTTGGTAGCGATTTACTTCACCCCAAGGTATCTCAGGTGATCCAAATGTCTCTTCCAATTGGGTGACACTTGCTTCGAACAACTCAACTTGTTTTCTTGCCCCTACTATCGATTCAAAATTTTGAAAAAGTTCCAACATTGAAGCAGGCCTTTCAATTTCACCTGAATAGGCAAATTCCAAACACTTTGTTCCATAGAAATGGGCTAAACTCATAGCAGTAGACTCTTTAGAAGTTTTGTAATCCCATGCCTGTAAGATTGAAATTGCTTCGGCGGAACTAGGGGATGGAATTGAATCATATGCTCGTATAAGTTGAGGTATAAGAACCTCGAAAGCGGGAAGGTAAGGGTCATGTGCTAAATCAATTAAACCATCCATTGTGAAGTTCTTTTTTCCATCCAACAATCCAACAGCATGAACTCCCCTAAAATTTTCTGGGGCCCGTGACATATAATTTGGATAATCTTCCGGCTTTGGACTGTATTGCATTGCAGCAGTGAACGGAGTGGAATTGCAGTTTTGCAACCAACCATTATTTGGGTTTAGCAATTTTATACACTCCTCAACGGTATGTAAACCTTTCCAATCTGTTGCAGGATTGCTTCCATCTACAGGCTCGGTATAATCGAATATCGTATCGCGTCTTGGAATGTAGTTGCCATGGAAATAAGCGATATTGCCTTCTGCGTCAGCATAAACCGAATTGTTTGATGAGTTTGTTCTAATATCCATCATTCTCCGGAAACCAGCATAGCCACTTTGTTTGGTACGTACATACGACTGCTCCAAGGCTTTAACTGGTTCCCACATCATGGCCGAAGCAGTCCAATACCCATTCTCTTGGTGTGTAATAGGGCCGTGATGTGTGCGATATATGGGAAATATTTTTTCCTTAAGCTCGGTTCCATCCACGTATTTTAAACTTACTTGTAATGAATCTACTTTTCGAAGTTCTTCGCCGTACTGATATAGTAATTTTCCATCTTGTCGAATAACATTCTCCATAAACTCATCCATCACATCTGTATAGGTACTGGTGTGCATCCAGCCAGTCTTTTCGTTAAAGCCTTGATAAACAAAAAACTGACCCCAGGTAACAGCGCCATAGGCATTCAAACCTTGTTCTGATACCACATGCACCTCTCCCCTAAAATAAAATGAGGTATGCGGATTGATAAGCAATAAGGTATTTCCCGACTCGGTCAATTCCCCTGAAATTGCAATGCCGTTTGAACCTCCAGGTTCTGCCATGGCTTCCATTTTATCCAATTGGTATTCTTCCAATTCTGGCAATTCCATTCCGCTCTCGTAAAAGGCCTTAATTTTTTTCGTTGAAATACGTTCGATATCTCCTCCGATACTTCCTTCACTAAAATACATGGGCATCCAAGGTTCAAAACGGGTCAATAATCTGGGTTTAACCTCAGGATGGGTATGCAAATAATAGTTAATGCCGTCAGCAAAGGCATTACACAATTTTTGAAGCCAATCGGGAGCGGATTCATACTTCGCTATCGCCTCGTCTTTGGTCATGTACAAGTTCGCACGTAAGTCACTGTACAAGGCATCTTCACCTTCAACCTCGGCCAATCGCCCTGTGGCCCATATGTAATTTTGTTCCACTCTATTAAAATCATCTTCGCACTGGGCATAAAGCAATCCGAAAACAGCGTCGGCATCGGTCTTTCCATAAATGTGGGGAACACCAAAATCATCACGAATTATGGTAACATTTTCAGCTTGTGCTTGCCATTCATCTACTTCTGATTGGGGTTTTTGCTCCGTTTTGCAGGATAGTAGTGCTATGATGAACGATAGTAATAGTAATTTTTTCATGGTAATGAATTCTGCTTACAATTTAAAGATAATTATACCAGTCCATTTGAATTTTCAACAACTTGAAAAAATGGTATTTCCCATAGGCAAGAATTTAAAGTATCTTGCCCTTTTTAGTCGTACTGATGGCAGATAAAAAAGTAAGTATTCTAAAAGCCTTTAAAACTATTATTTGGCCTAGGCGAAATTTGGTTTTTTTAGGGCTTCTACTAATAGTAATCAACAAGGCCGCAAGTTTTGTAGCACCAATTTCACTGCGCTATTTTTTAGATGATATCGTTCCCAATAAAGACTATGACTTCTTGAAATTATTGGTAGTGGTCGTTATCATTTCTTTTTTAGTACAAGCTGTAATGTCCTTTCTACTAACCAAGGTTTTGAGTATTCAAGCCCAATACATGATTTCTGAACTGCGTGCTCAAGTTCAAAAACAGGTCTTGTCATTACCCATACGTTTTTTTGACAACACAAAATCAGGTGCTCTAGTCTCAAGAATAATGAGTGATGTTGAAGGTGTTCGAAATTTAATTGGTACGGGTTTGGTACAATTGGTTGGCGGCACCATTACCGCGATAGTTTCTTTGGTACTACTACTTCGAATTAGTCCGGCGATGACCTTACTTACCTTTATTCCATTGATTGTTTTTGCATTTATCGCCCTTAAGGCCTTTAAGATAATCAGACCTGTTTTTAGGGATAGAGGTAAAATCAATGCCGAAGTCAAGGGCAGGCTGACTGAAACCTTGGCTGGAATACGTGTGATTAAGGGTTTTAACGCCGAGGCTCAAGAGGCAAAGGTTTTTGAAGGAGGGGTAGAGCGCTTATATCAAAACGTTAAAAAGAGTTTAACCGCAACTGCAGTGATGACAAGTTCTTCAACATTCTTGTTGGGCCTTGCAACCACTGGTATAATGATGGGATTTGGTGGATATAAAATGATGCAGGGTGAATTGACAACTGGAGAGTATTTCGAATTTACGTTCCTGTTGGCCCTTATGGTCGCACCAATAGTCCAAATGAGCAATATTGGCAGTCAATTGACCGAAGCCCTTGCAGGTCTTGACAGGACCGAAGAATTGATGAATCAAAGAGCCGAAGCAGATGAAACGGAACGCACGTTAAATTTAAAATCCATTGAAGGAAATATGGTTTTTTCAGATGTTTCCTTTGCTTATGAAGAAGATAAAGAGGTTTTGCACAACATCAGTTTTGAAGCAAAAGCAGGCGAGGTAATTGCCCTTGTTGGCAGTTCTGGCTCAGGTAAAAGTACAATTGCCGGTCTAGCAGCCAGTTTTCTAAATCCGGATTCTGGAAAGATAACCATTGATGGAAACGATTTGTCAAAGGTGGATTTGACCAGCTTTAGACAATTTCTTGGTGTGGTGTTACAAGACGATTTCTTATTTGAGGGTACTATTAGAGAAAACATCCTCTTTCCAAGACCTAACGCGACTGAGTCCGAATTACTTTCAGCTGTTGCCGCTGCATATGTAAATGAATTTACGGACCGTTTTGAAGATGGATTGGACACCTTGATTGGTGAACGGGGTGTTAAACTTTCAGGAGGGCAACGACAACGTATAGCTATTGCGAGAGCCGTATTGGCCGACCCTAGAATTTTGATTTTGGATGAGGCCACATCAAGTTTGGATACCGAAAGTGAAGCCTTGATTCAGAAAAGTTTGGCCGAACTTACAAAAGGACGAACAACATTTGTGATTGCCCACCGTCTAAGTACAATCAGAAAAGCAAATCAGATTTTGGTTATAGAAAACGGTCATATTGCTGAGCAGGGAACCCATGAAGAACTTATAGCCGCAGAGGGAAGGTATTATAATCTATTTACCTATCAAGCTCGTATTTAACTAAGTCAAGATTTAAAGGTTTCTACCAACTACCGCTGGCACCACCGCCTCCTGAGCTTCCTCCCCCACCTGAAAAACTACTGGAACCACCTCCAAAGGAAGAGCTAAAACCACTACTGCTACCGGAAGATGAATAAGACTTTGAAAAATAACTTTTATCAGATTTAAATGCTGAAAATTTCAATGGTTCATCACCACTCTTCAATTTAAAAATCGCAATGACCGATGTTATGAATACATAAAACAGTACAGGAATCAATATCAAATATGGGTTATCCAATAAAGAATCAACATTAGGTTCAAAATCGGCAAAAAATACCAGAGCAATTAAAATAGGAGCAATAATAAACGGTATCGAAATAAGTACTGAAAGTCCAGTAAAGAACAAAATAAATGTACCAGGAAATACTCCTAACCTCCCTGAAAAAATATCTTTTAGAACTTTAATGAAAGACTTATTGGTCTGATAGAAATAAAAGCCACCTGCTGTCACAAAAATTAAAAAAAAGGCGCCTAAAAATAAGTAGACCCATATCGGCAATTTTTCCTCTTGGGCGGTTTCCTGCTTAAATTCTTCTAGGGCATCAGGGTCGTCAAGAAAGTTGATTATCTGGTCAGTGGCGGCTGAAATTCCTTCAAAATAACGTTCCTCCTTAAATCGAGGAATCATGGTTTCTCGAATTATTCGTGAAGCGACCGCATCCGTTATATAAGGTTCTAAACCATAACCTACTTCAATTCGTACTTCGCGCTCTTGTTGAGCGAATAGAATAAGTACGCCATTGTCTTTGCCCTTCTGGCCCAATTCATTGTTGTTAAAAACGTTGAGGGCGTATTGTTCAATAGTTTCCCCATTAAGGGCAACCACGGTTAAAACAACTATTTGATTTGTGGTTTCTTGCTCAAAGAGAGTCAATTTTTCTTGTAGTTGAACAAGATCACTGGCAGAAAAAATACCAGCTTGATCGGTGACTATCTCAGTAAGTTGGTGAGAATTGCTTTGAGAATGGCCATAATTTAGCGCTAGTAGGAAGAGAAAAAGTCTAAACAACCAAACCCTCATAAAACACCTTTTGGCTTAAAGATAAACCAACCTGGCCTCATTAGGACTAAAAAATAATAAGGCTTACTCTTCTGGTGCCAATTGAACCTCAAGACCCTCTAACTCTGGTGTCATGTGAATTTGACATCCTAATCGCGAGTTATCTTTTACGTTAAAGGCTTCTGCTAGCATGGCCTCTTCATCATCTGACTTTTCCGGTAAATCATGTGCCGACTCTATATAACACTGACACGAAGCACACATGGCCATACCACCGCATATACCTATGGTACCTTCAGGAGCCAATTCATAAGAACGAACCACCTCCATTAGGTTCATGTTCATATCAGTTGGGGCATCTACTTCATGGGTAGCTCCATCGCGGTCTATTATTTTTATTTTGATGTCCATCAAGGAGTTAGGTATTAGTAATTAGGATTCAGTTGATTTCATAGACTTGATTAGTCCAAAAATCATTCGAGAAATTTCATTTGACTTTTCTAGGAGTTCTTTTAGATTTTCAGACTCTAAATATCCCAATCTTTCTGATAAATACAACATTGACCTTACTTCACTATTTGAACTTACCGCTATATAAAGGAATCTTGAAAAATCATTGTTTGTTTTCCTATCAAATCCTTCAGCTATGTTATTTGAAATCGAAACGGATGCTCTTGTTATTTGATCCTTGAAAGCATAATCTTTTAAATCGGAAAACTGTGAATAAATCTCCACTGAAAAATCTTGGGATTTCTGCCACACTATTAAATCTTCAAATCTTTTTACTGCCATATAAATTGGCTAACTCCTAACTCCTATTTCCTAATACCTTAAGTTATGCTTTTCACTACTGCTTTCGGAGCCTCTTTCTTACTACCGTCAAAACCGGTCACCCCTCCTACCGTAGTATATTTCATGACATACTTTTTATCAGGAAAGATTCTTTGGTAGGCACTTTGACACATTAAGGTTGCTTCATGAAAACCACAAAGAATCAGTTTCAATTTTCCAGGATAGGTATTTACATCACCAATCGCATACACCCCTGGAATATTCGTTTGATAGTCTAAAGTATTGTCAACCTTGATTGCATTTTTTTCAATTTCAAGACCCCAATCTGCTATAGGCCCCAATTTAGGGGAAAGCCCGAACAGCGGAATGAAGTTATCTACTGGTATCTTTATTTCTTCTTCATTTTCTCCGTTCTTGCGTACTGTAACTGTCTCCAAACTTTTTGCACCTTCCAGACCTATAACCTCTGCCGGAGTAATCAAATTAATTTTGCCCAAGTTTTTCAACTCCTGTACTTTTTCAACTGAATCCAATGCGCCCCGAAATTCATTTCGGCGATGAACCAAGGTAACCTCACTTGCAACTTCCGCTAAAAAAATAGACCAATCCAAAGCAGAATCACCACCTCCGGCTATCAATACTTTCTTATTACGGTACACCTCTGGGTCACGTATGATATAGGCAACTCCATTGTCTTCAAACTTGGCTAGATTATCCAATTGTGGTTTTCTGGGTTCAAAACTTCCCAGTCCGCCAGCTATTGCCACTATGGGCGCATGATGCTTTGTTCCTTTATTGGTCGTTACAATGAACGAACCATCTTCCAATTTTTCTAAGGTATCGGCACGTTCACCGAGGGTGAAACCAGGTTGAAACGGCTTGATTTGCTCCATTAAATTATCGACCAAATCACCAGCGAGAACCTCTGGAAAACCTGGAATATCATAAATGGGTTTTTTAGGATATATCTCTGAACATTGACCCCCTGCTTGTGGAAGTGCATCTATTAAATGACATTTTAATTTTAACAGACCAGCTTCAAAAACAGCAAAAAGCCCTGTAGGCCCTGCACCAATAATAAGAATATCGGTTTTTATCATTTTACACTAAAAAAATGGGTAAATCTATTTTTAAAAAAAAGAAAACGATATGACATCTATCATGTTCAACTTAGGTTGACCACCTCTTCAATTTGAGGAACATATTTCTTGATGGTCATTTCAACACCGCTCTTGAGGGTCATTTGATTTACGGTACAATGAATACAATTCCCTTCCAGTTTCACCTTTACTGATTTATCATCATCAATGGAAACCAAGGAAATGTTACCACCATCACTTTCTAAGAATGGACGTATCTCGGCCAGTGCCTTTTCTACATTTAATCTAACCTCTTCAGATGTCATGCTACTTCTTTTTAACCGCGGAACAACCCGCCATTGTTGTAATCTTAATTGCTTCGGTTGGCGGTAAATCTTTGTTTCTACGCACCAATTCTTGTACCATGTTTTTTGTTAGCTCTTCAAAGGCTTCTTCAATAGGAGAAGCTGTTTGCAGCGCAGCTGGTCTTCCAACATCTCCTGCCTCCCGTATACTCTGTACCAGCGGAATCTCACCTAAAAACGGTACGGTTAAGTCCTCAGCTAGATTTTTGGCTCCATCCTTTCCAAATATAAAGTATTTGTTCTCAGGTAGTTCTTCAGGCGTAAAATATGCCATGTTTTCTACGATACCAAGAACGGGAACATTAATGGCCTCTTGCTGAAACATGGCCACTCCTTTTCGGGCATCGGCCAGCGCAATTTCTTGTGGCGTACTTACTACAACTGCTCCGGTAACAGGTAGCGATTGCATAATACTCAAGTGGATATCTCCAGTTCCTGGTGGCAAATCCAACAAAAGAAAGTCAAGCTCATCCCAGTGCGCATCAAAAATCATTTGATTCAAGGCCTTACTTGCCATGGGACCGCGCCAAATTACAGCCTGATTAGGTTGGGTAAAGAAGCCTATTGACAACATTTTCACCCCATAATTCTCGACTGGCTTCATTTTGTTTTTACCATCAACGTTGATAGATAACGGACGTTCATTGGCAACATCAAACATAATAGGCATAGAAGGCCCGTAAATGTCAGTATCCAATAACCCCACTTTGAAACCCATTTTTGCCAAGGTAACCGCCAAATTTGCAGTAACCGTAGATTTACCTACACCACCTTTACCAGAAGCAACGGCGACTACATTCTGAATGCCTTTAATTGGTTTACCTTTTATTTGATTTACCTGGGGTTTTGCAGGTGCATCAACTTTAAGGTTTACTTTTATCTTGGCTTTCTCGTAAACCAATTCGTGTATGGTCTTGAGAATTTCAACCTCGGTTTTTTTTCGAGCTTGTAGACTAGGATTTTTAATGGTTACATCAACCTCAACTTCCTCCCCAAAAATCTGTACGTTGGTGACAGCTCCGCTTTCAACCATATTTTGACCTTCACCCGGTACCGAAATGGTCTCTAATGCCTTTAAAACCTCTTTTTTATCAATCTTCATCAATCTTATTTTCTGACAAGTCGTTCCAATCTATTCAAGATTACAAAGATACGCCTTGCGCCTTTGCTAGAAAAGGCTTGAGATTGATTGTAAGGATGTTGGAATAAGAAAGCCTTATTCGACAATTTTAGTCCAACTCTTTTATTGGGTCCCAAAAATGTTTTTGAAAATCAACAATTTGATTATCAACCACTTTTACTCCTTCATTTTCAAGCAATTGTTGCATAAGATTAGTACCATCAAAGTGGTGTTTACCAGTAAGAACACCAACCCTATTTACTACCCTGTGAGCGGGTACATCTTTGGTGTGTGAATTATTCATTGCCCAACCAACCATTCGGGCACTTCGTGCCGCACCAAGATATTTGGCAATAGCCCCATAGGAAGTTACTTTACCGTACGGAATTTGGCGGGCAACTTCATATACCTTATCGAAAAAACTTTCTTCTTGCATGCTAATGATAAAAAATTCGAATAGTGGTAATAAAAAGTAGGACCAACATTAATCCACTGAGCACATAGTTTGAATTCTTAGAGAACCAATTTGTTTTGGTTTCCAATTTATTGAAGTAAAAAACATATAGGTACATGACTAAAAAAGTGCCAAAGGCCGCAGAAAGTATGAATACAATTTCATCACTTACATCAAACATCATGATGTGCTGGTTGTAAAAAAAAGTGTTCAACCAACTGTAAAATGGTATTTGAAGAAAATTAAGCCAAGCCAAGAAAAAACCACCAAGAAAACTGTTCCGTTTTTTGTTTTGGTCAAGTGGGATTGCTTTTCGCGACTTTTTGTACCCTTTTACAAAAAAGAACACCGTTAAAACCGCAAATAAGAGAACGGCCGCTTTCATCAGCCATTCCACAACTTCAGGATTGCGATTTAGAAACTTTCCTATCCGCACTGCCAAGTAGACTTGGAATGCAACGGTCAGGGCAATACCCAAGCTAAAACTCAATCCAGCCCTTTTTCCTTTATCGACCGCAATTTTAGCGGCGTTTACATTCAAAAGGCCCGGAGGAGCAGACGCACCAATAGCCGCAATCAGCGTTGCCAAAAATAAAATAGGCAGGTGTTCCATTAATTTATTTAGTCGGTCAGTTGAAATTGAAGATAAGTAATCGCTTTATCAATTTCAAGGTATTGATTTTCGTAGAACGTTTGAATACCTAAAACTTCAGGCGGTGCACCTTCATTTTTATACACATTGTGATTGGCATATAGTATTTTATGGCCAAGCCCTTGTAATAAACCAATGGTATAACCATGCATGAATTCACTATCGGTTTTCAAATGGATAAGACCTTCAGGGCGCAAAACATTTTTATACCGGTTTAAAAAAACTTGGTTGGTCATTCGATGCTTCGTTCTCTTGTATTTTATTTGAGGGTCTGGAAACGTAATCCATATTTCGGCGACCTCCTCCTTAGCAAAACAATGGTCTACCAATTCTATTTGGGTTCGAAGAAAGGCCACATTGTTGAGATTTTCATCCAATGCAGTTTTAGCACCACGCCAAAAACGTGCGCCTTTGATATCAATACCAACAAAGTTTTTATCAGGGTTTTGTCTTGCAAGACCTACGGTATACTCGCCTTTGCCACAACCCAATTCAACCACAATGGGGTTGTCGTTTTTAAAAAAATCCTTCCAATTTCCTCGAAACTGAAAATTGTTCAAAACCTCGTCGCGAGTAGGCTGGATTACATTTTTGAAGGATTGATTTTCGGCAAATCGTTTTAGTTTGTTCTTGCTTCCCAAAACAATTACTTAAAGTTTTGGCAAAACTAAGGAAATCTCTAGGCAACCTAGGTATCGTTTCTTTGTTGATTATGCCCAAACCGAAACGAATATTGGTTGCCCCATTGAATTGGGGATTGGGTCATGCCACAAGGTGTATTCCTATTATCAAATCACTTTTGAACGAAGGATTTGAAGTCTATATAGCATCTGATGGTGTTGCCCTTAAACTTTTACAAAAAGAATTTCCGCGATTAACTTCATTTGAACTGCCTTCGTACAAAATTAAATACGCCGAGAAAGGCAAAAACTTCAAAATCAAAATGATATGGGATTCTCCTAAAGTCCTTAAGGCCATGGCCAAAGAAAAAAAGGAGATCAAAAAAATAATTAAGGAGTTTAAAATCAATGGTATAATTTCAGATAATCGACTAGGAGCCTACTCAAAAAAAATCCCTAGCGTTTTTATGACACACCAACTCAATGTTTTATCTGGAAATACGACTTGGTTCAGTTCAAAAATGCACCAAAAAATCATTAAAAAGTTTACAGAATGCTGGGTGCCCGATGTTGATCAGAAACCCAACCTAACGGGTAAACTTGGTCACTTAAAAAAGACCAACGATAAAGTAAAATATTTAGGTCCGCTGAGCAGATTTGAAAAAAGAGATTTTCAGAAGGTCTTTGATTTAATGGTGCTTTTGTCCGGGCCAGAACCCCAAAGAACCTTTTTGGAAGAAAAGTTACTGAACGAATTAAAAAGTTTTGATGGTAGGGTGCTCTTTGTAAAGGGAAAAATTGAAAACGAACAACATAGAAATTGGATTACCCAACAGAATAACTTTATTGAAGTTGTGAACTTTATGCAATCAAATGAGTTGGAAGTAGCAATAAATTCGAGTGAATTGATCTTAAGTCGTTCTGGGTATACCACAGTCATGGATCTCGCTAAATTGGAAAAAAAGGCATTTTTTATTCCAACCCCAGGCCAATACGAACAGGAATACCTGGCAAAGCGATTGAACAAGCATCGATTGGTGCCCTATTCAAAACAAAATGAGTTTTGCCTTGCAGATCTAAAAAAGGTAAAAAGCTATGACGGACTTACCAACTTCGATTCTTCAATAGATATTTCTTCGTTATTTGAAGTTTTTTCGAGGGTAAAAGAGAACTCAGAACCAACATCTTCCTCACTTTCGACATAGATTTTCTCTCCATGGGCTTCTATGATGTGCTTTACTATGGAAAGACCAAGGCCGGACCCTCCCTCTTTTCGGCTACCACTTTGGTCCACCCTGTAAAAGCGTTCAAAAAGCCTTGGTATGTGTTGTTTTGGAATACCTTCACCGTTGTCGGTTACACGAACAATAATCTTGTTTTGTACCAGATTTTCAATACTAACTTCGGTTGTTCCGTTTTTATGCCCGTATTTAATTGAATTTACCAGAAGATTTGTGAGCACTTGTTGAATCTTCTCTTTATCGCCAACTACGAAAATGGGTTCATAATCCATATCAAACGTCAAGGAAATCTCCATTTTTGCAGCGCGCATTTCCAATAGGTCAAATACATTCTGAACCAGTTCAATAATATCAAATTCCTCTTGCTGTAAATTCAAGTTTCCTGATTCCAATTTGGTTATCAAATCCAAATCTTTTACGATGTAGATAAGGCGTTCCACACCTTTATTGGCGCGTTCCAAATATTTATCTCGAACCTTTTTATCTTTTATTGCCCCATCCAATAAGGTCAAAATATAACCTTGTACGGTAAATAATGGCGTCTTCAATTCGTGGGATACATTACCTAAAAAATCCTTTCGATATTCCTCCCGTATTTTAAGGGTATCAATTTCAATTTTTTTGTCTTGGGCGAACTTTCCGATTTCTTCGGTTAAGGTCTTCATATCTGTAGTCACTGGCTTAGAGGAAAATGAAGAAGATTCTAAAAGCGAGACTTCATCGTATATTTTTTTAACCCTCCGGTAGATAAATCGTTCAACACGCGCTTGGATGATAACTAAGGAAATCAAAAAAACCAATGGCCCGGAAATGGCAATAAAAGCCCAATCAAATCTTCCCAATAAGTATTGAACTGCGATTAGAAGCACAGTGACCAATAAAAAAATAATCAAGGAACTTCGTAAAGCAAAGCGATACGACTTTCTTAGCTTGGTAGCCATTTATAATACAAACTTGTAACCCACCCCTTTAACAGTTTTAAAATGGTGGTCCCCTATTTTTTCACGTAATTTTCGAATATGAACATCTATTGTTCTTCCCCCCACAACGACTTCATTACCCCATACTTTATCTAAAATTACCTCACGTTTAAAAACCTTACTTGGTTTACTGGTTAGCAACGATAACAGCTCAAACTCCTTTCTAGGTAGAATAATCTCCTGCCCATTATTAACGATTTTGTACTCTTCCCTATTGATAACAATATTCCCTACCTGAACAATGTCCTCAACTTCTTCAGTATTGTCTTTTGTTCTGCGAAGTAATGCTTTCACTTTACTGACCAATACCTTTGGTTTTATGGGCTTTGTAATGTAATCGTCCGCTCCAGCATCAAACCCGGCAACTTGAGAGTAATCTTCGCCGCGGGCGGTTAGAAAGGTGATAATTGTATTTTCCAAACCTGGGGTACTGCGTAAGATTTCACAGGCTTCAATTCCATCCATTTCTGGCATCATGACATCCAAAATGATCAAATGTGGCTTTTTTTTCTTCGCTTTGGCAATAGCCTCAACCCCATTTTTCGCCGTGTAGACATCATAACCTTCAGAACTTAGGTTATAACCAACTATTTCTAAAATATCGGGTTCGTCGTCTACTAAAAGTATCCTGATATCGGTAGTTTTCATGGTTCAGAAAATTTGTTCTCGACCAAATGTAAAGATATTACAATAACGCCTATCATCCTTAACATTGATTTAATCTGATAACATTATCGTCACATTTTTGAAAAAAACACTTAACACGGTCGTAACATGACTTTTACAGCCTCCATCTTTCTTTGCCCAGAATACCAAACAAGTAATGAGAATACTTTTAACAATTTTTATCGTATTGACTATCAATACGTTAACAGCTCAAATTTCTACTGGAAGCATCGTAGGAAAGCTTACCGACAAAGAGATGAATAATGAGCCATTGGCTTTTGCCAACGTATTAATTAAGGGAACAACAACTGGAACAACTTCTGATTTCGACGGATTATATGAAATAGGGGGTCTTGAGCCAGGCACTTACACGGTTGTAGTCAGCTATCTGGGATACGAAACAGTTGAAATACCTAATGTCACTGTTGAAGCTGATAAAGTAACAAACGTTAATGTGCCCATGAGTGCATCAGCTGGAGTGTCACTTGATGAAGTTGTAGTTACGACAGTTGCACGAAAAGACTCTGAAGTTGCCCTTTTATTAGATCAACGAAATGCTGTTACCGTTGTTGAGAGCATTGGTGCCAAGGAACTCGGAGATTTGGGTATTTCAGACGCCAAGACAGCTACCACTAAAATTTCGGGGGTTTCCGAAAGTGAAGCTTCAGGAGACATTTTTGTAAGGGGTTTGGGCGATAGATATTTATCTACAACTTTAAATGGTTTACCAATACCTTCAGACAATATTGATAAAAAGAACATCAATCTCGGTCTTTTCCCAACAAGAGTAATTCAAAATGTAAGCATTAGCAAGACCTACGCTTCAAGAAACTCTGCCGACCAGGCGTCCGGAAATATAAATATTAAATCAAGAGAACTAATTGGGGCCTCTGAATTCAGTATAGGGATTTCTGGTGGCTTTAACTCTACTGTTACACAAGACGGGGTATCGGATAATTTTAAAATCACCCCAAACTTAGCAGATGAAACGACCTTTGGGTTTTATAATTCTGACAGGACTTTAGTTCAGCAACTCACTGAACAGTCTTGGGACCCTGGGAGAAAGGATAACCCTTTGAATTACGGAGTTAATGTAGCCTTCGGAAAAAAGTTCTTTGATGGCAAACTTTCATTTGTTCTTACCGGTTCGCATGACGAAAGTTATCGATACAATAAAGGTATATACCAAATTTTAGAATTTGGGTTTGTTCAGGTGGGCTCATCAGATTATACGGTGCATCAATCAGAAATCAATAACACCGCTCTATTGGATTTGACTTGGTTTATCAACGATAAAAACAAGCTAAAATCAACCACCACTTTCTTGAACACTTTAAACGATTTTGTTGTTGAATTTGGAAGAAATGGAGAAGCCCAAGTTAGTGATGATACAGGGGCATTTAGCAGTTTTGGCATTCCCTTGGAATTCGCTCAAGATCAAAACACAAAACAAACAAATCTTCTTGTTACTCAGCTGATAGGCGAGCATACGCTGAACGAAAAAAATAATTTGAATTGGGCAGTTGGCTACAACTTATTGAATGCCGATGAACCTAACCGAATTAGAAATCAGGTCTTTTTTGATACAGCTCCAGAGACTTCTGTCGCTTTGAACTCCCAAGGTGGATTTAACCAAAGAAAAGCAGCTCAATTCATTGAAGATATAGAGTACAATGGTTACTTGAACGATGTATTCAAAATTATCGATGATGAAGACAATAAAAAGAAATTTGATCTTGAAGTTGGAGTGTTTTATAGAAATAAGGAACGTGACTTTAGTTCTGAATTCGTTGGTGTTATTGAATCAAATGGAGTAGACAGATTCAGTACCAGAACAACAAGTCTAGATAACCTTAATCAAATATTGAACACTGGAAACTTTGCCAACGGAGCACTAGAGCCTCGTTTTCTAAGTGCTAATGAAAATGGTGAACGCCAAGATATTTATACCGGAGAATATATTTCGCAAGCTGCCTATTTTGATTTAAATGTGCAATTGGGACGATTTAGTGCCAATGCGGGTCTTAGGGCACAAAAAGACGACATCTCTGTAGTTTATGATGTTGGAGGTAGTGGTACACGTTTGATTGGAGAAACTGTCCAAGACTATCAAAACTTTTACCCAAGTTTGAATTTAAAGTATGATTTAAATGAAAAACATGCTATACGTTTTGCTGCAAGTAGGACGATTACTTTACCTGAATTTAAGGAGATAGCACCTTTTAGATATGTTGCTCCTTCTGGCCAAGAAGTTGCTGGTAACGCCGAAAACCTTGTGGCATCAACAACTAATAATTTTGATATAAAATGGGAGTTTTTTCCATCTAATGACCAGCTAATTTCGCTTGCTCTTTTTTACAAAGACATTCAAGACCCTATTAACAGGACTACGCAACGTGGAGGGGAAAATATATGGACATTCGAAAACACCGGTGAAAAGGCAGAAGTTTTTGGAATTGAACTAGAGAGTAAGATAAACCTTCTTGAGCCTAAATTCAATGAGGCCACTGATGATTACGAAGGAATTGATTTAAGTCTTGTTTTTAACGCCACCTTAATGCATCATGAGCAAGATTTGAAGTTTGTTCCTACTGAAGATGGAACAAATGCAACAGACTTTTTTAGGTTTGGCACCAATTCTTCTACTGGTTTAGAGGGGGCGTCGGATTTTATCATGAACGCGAACCTTAACATGAAAACTTCCGGCGAGAACAAATTTGCTGCCTCATTAAATGCAAACTACGCTTCTGATAAGATTTTCGTTTTGGGTAATCCTGAAGGTTTTGCCATTTACGATTACTCTTATAACGATAACATCATTGAAAAAGGTTTTGTGGTCTTAAATGGCCGTCTAAGCCAAGATATCAATGAAAAATGGCAAGTATCATTGAATGGTCAAAACTTATTAGATCCAGAGATAAGAAGAACACAGGGTGTTCTTGATAACAGAAACGAAGTACGCGACTTTTCAAACGATATAAACGTTCGCTTGGGTCCAAACGGTCCTCAACGCATAATCAGAACAGAAACGGTACGCTCTTACAAATTGGGTCGAACGCTCAGTTTGGGACTGACTTATACATTTTAAACTTTATATCTAATAACCCTTAATTATTGAAAATGAAATTTAGTAGAATTTTTATGACTTTAGCCACGGTTGCAGCCCTTTTACTTGCAAGTTGTGGCGACGATGATGGTGGGACCTCCGGACCTACCTGTACTGACGGTATACAAAATGGTACTGAAACAGGCGTTGATTGTGGTGGTACTTGTCCTAATACCTGCCCAGTTGAAGCTACTTGCGATGACGGTATTCAAAATGGGGATGAAGAAGGTGTAGATTGTGGTGGATCATGTTCAAATGCATGTACCGAATCTGTTAATCTTGCTTCTATGAGTCCTATCACTGAAGATATGACCCTTGTTGCTGCAAACACATACACACTTGACGGGCCTGTAAGTGTGGAAGACGGAGCCTTATTAACTATTCCTGCGGGAACTACAATTACAGCTACTGCGGCTTCAGGTGATGAAACCAGCACCTACATTGTAATCCAAAAAGGATCTCAGATTGACATTCAGGGTACTTCTTCCCAACCAGTTATTATGACTTCAGATAATGAAACTCCTGGTGATTGGGGTGGTCTGGTCATAGCTGGAAATGCTACTACTACCAAGGGTGTTGATGCCACTGCTGAAGTAGGTAATATCATATACGGTGGTACGGATGATGCTGATAACTCAGGTAATATTGACTATTTGGTTATCAACTATGCTGGAGCCCAAATTAACTCTGAATCACAATACAATGGTCTTACACTTTATGCTGTAGGATCAGGGACAACAATTGATAATGTTGCAATCCTTAATGGTACCGACGATGGTGTGGAATTTTTCGGGGGAACTGTTTCTGCAACAAGTTTCTACATGGAAAATAACCAAGATGATGCCATCGACTGGACTGAAGGTTGGAATGGAACTTTGACCGATGCCTATGTTCTACATACAGAAGCGGGCTTTTCAACTGCTGTTGAAGCAGATGGTGACAATAACAATCCTAGTTTGGTCAATTTAACTTGTGTCTCTACTGTGGGCGGTACTGCTTTACAATTCAAAAAAGAATCAGGAGCTACTATTACTGGTCTTTCTTTGACTGGATACGACACTTCAATTGACTACAGAGATGGTGGTGCGGTGACCAATGTTACGATTGATGGTGCGACTTCTAATCCTGCACTCTCTTACGTTGGACCAGCAACTGTTGATATCAATGACTTTAGTTGGGTAAATACAAATACAACAGTAGAAAGTAACATCTTGAGTGGTGCAATTGGAGCCGATTTGACTTTAGATCCTGCGATAGATTACTTCTTAGATGGAGCCTTGAGCGTAGAGTCAGGAGCAACATTGACAATTCCTGCCGGTACTAGAATTGTTGCTGATGTTGAAGCAGGTGAAGAAACAAGTACCTATATAGTAGTTCAAAAAGGAGCTCAAATTGATATTCAAGGTACTGCTACTGACCCAGTAATTATGACATCGGCGAATGAAACTCCTGGTGATTGGGGTGGTTTGGTCGTTGCTGGAAATGCTACTACTACCAAGGGTGTTGATGCCACTGCTGAAGTAGGTAACATCATATACGGTGGTACGGATGATATGGATAATTCTGGTAATATCAACTACTTAATTATTAACTACGCAGGTGCACAAATCAACTCTGAATCACAATACAATGGTCTTACTCTTTACGCAGTGGGAGCAATGACATCAATTACCAATGTTGCTATCTTAAACGGTACTGATGACGGGGTTGAATTTTTCGGCGGAACCGTTTCTGCATCTAATTTCTACTTGGAAAATAATGAGGACGATGCAATTGACTGGACTGAAGGTTGGAATGGAACTTTGACCGATGCCTACGTTCTTCATACAGAAGCTGGCTTTTCAACTGCTGTTGAAGCAGATGGAGACAATAATAATCCTAGTTTGGTCAATTTAACCTGTGTATCTACAGTAGGCGGTACTGCTTTACAATTCAAAAAAGAATCAGGAGCTACTATAACAGGTCTTTCTTTGACTGGATATGACACGTCTATTGACTACCGGGATGGTGGTGCTGTAACCAATGTTACCATTGATGGTGCAACTTCTGATCCAGCTTTAACATATGAGGGACCTGCAACCGTTAGTGCTAATGATTTTATTTGGGCTACTGGTAATGATGAAGCACAGTCTGCTGTTTTAACCGGTACTGTTTCTTCAGATATTACTTTAGACGCTTCTATTACTTATTTCTTAAATGAAAACCTAAGCGTTGAAGATGGTGCTTCCTTAACTATTCCTGCAGGAACTACGATTGTTGCTGACGTTCAGGCTGGTGAAGAGACTAGCACCTATATTGTAGTTCAGAAAGGTGGTACAATTGATATTCAAGGTACTGCTACAAATCCTGTTGTAATGACATCCTCAAATGAGACTCCTGGTGATTGGGGTGGTCTTGTCATTGCAGGTAATGCCACTACAACCAAGGGTGTTGATGCAACTGCCGAAGTAGGAAATATTATTTACGGTGGAACCGACGACATGGATAATTCTGGTAGTATCAACTACTTGATTATTAACTACGCAGGTGCACAAATCAACTCTGAATCACAATATAACGGCCTTACCCTTTATGCTGTCGGTTCAGGAACCTCAATTAGTAATGTTGCAATCCTTAATGGTACAGATGATGGTGTAGAGTTTTTTGGAGGAACAGTTTCTGCATCCAATTTCTACTTAGAAAATAACGAGGACGACGCAATTGACTGGACTGAAGGTTGGAATGGAACATTAACCGATGCTTATGTACTACATACGGAAGCTGGTTTTTCTACAGCTGTTGAAGCAGACGGAGATAATGCCAATCCATCTTTGGTTAATTTAACTTGTGTGTCGTCGGTTGGAGGAACAGCGCTTCAATTCAAAAAAGAATCTGGGGCAACAATAACTGGACTTTCTTTAACCGGTTATGATACATCACTAGATTTTAGAGATGGTGGTGCTGTTTCTAATGTACAAATAGAAGGTGCTGACTCAGACCCTTCGGCAAGTTATGATGCTGCAGCTACTGTTGACGTAACTATTTTTGATTGGGCTACTAACTAATCAAGGGAATAACAATTTGAAAACCCCGCCAATGGCGGGGTTTTTTATTAACAAATATCAAATAAGCTGCCAACCTTCAATTTTAACATACTTGACAACATTAATTTTTTTCAGTGCAATAAGTAGGGTATTTTGGGTTTGAATTGTTAATTAAGCAGTTACAAAGTGCATTTCGTCGATTTGTTCCATATTTTGAATGGTAATGAAAAGAACGAAAACGTTGAAATTGTATATTTGTGGCATGCCCTTTGATACCAACCCTATATGAAGCAAATCTACTTGGTCCTTTTATTTTTTGTTTGTGCTTTTGGGTTTTCCCAGAATAACCCGACCGAGGCTGATATTGAAGGTCTTAGATTGTATCCCAATCCAACTACCACAGATAAAATTTTCATAAGCACATCTCAAAATGCCCCAAAGAAAATAGTCATATTCGATGTTTTGGGTACCAAGGTTATGGAAACCACAATAATTGGTAAAGAACTCAATCTTTCTAATTTGGTTAAGGGAGTTTACATCTTACAGGTCATTGAAAAAGATAAAATGGCCACTAGAAAGCTGATTCTTAAGTAATTTCCTTCAAGTACTACATTTCATATTTCAGTTTGTCGATGATTTCTGCCTTTCATCGATGACACTTACAGTTTTGCCGTATTCACAACAATTAATGGGAAAAGCTTCATGATGAAGGTAATTTTACCTCGGTTATCCCAAATTTTGTTGCATGAAGCAAATCTACATCCTTCTACTTATGGCCCTACCAATTTACCTATCCGGTCAAGAAATGCCGGAGCCGCAATCAGAGAACCAGAAAAAATTTAAAAGTTTCAAGTTATACCCAAATCCAGTTTATGGTGACGAAGTATATCTGACGACAAATACCAACGAAACCAAAGAGGTAAAAATCTTTGATGTTTTTGGCGAAGTAGTGCTGACAACAAACCTTACCAATAGTAGATTAAATGTTGCTCCGCTTTTACCAGGAATTTATGTATTGCAAGTAAAAGAAGAAGAAGAAACAGCTTCACGAAAATTAGTGGTCAAATAAGAGTTTCCAACTAACCAAACTTAGGCCCTGGCAGTTCGCCGGGGCTTTTTATTTTTGTCTCACCATGCTTGAGACCAATTTTGGCATTTTTGATCCTACTGGAAAACAAAGTTTTGAAGACAGTTGTCTTAGAACCTTTGAGTTTCAATATTCAAATACTAAAGTCTATAAAGAATTCTGCGACCATTTAGGTAAAACTCCTACTACAGTTAAAAGCATCTTTGACATTCCATTTTTGCCCATTGAATTTTTTAAGTCAAAAAAAATCATTGCATCAAACAAAAAACCTGATATCATTTACAGTAGTAGTGGCACCACGGGTTCAATCCAAAGCCAGCACTATGTAATCGACATCAATGTTTATAAAGAAAGCTTTAAAAGAGGATTCGAATTTTTTTACGGACCTATTAATGACTATTGCATTTTGGCCCTATTGCCCGCATATCTCGAACGCCAGGGCTCATCATTGATATATATGGTTAACGAAATGATGCTTCTTTCAGGGCATCCAAAAAATGGATTTTTTCTTTATGACCACAAAAAATTGAAAACGATTCTTGAAGAGCTTGATGGCCAAAAACAAAAAACCTTATTGATTGGTGTCTCCTTTGCGCTTTTAGATTTCACTGAAGAATTTCAGCTAGACCTTTTGAATACGGTAATTATGGAAACCGGTGGTATGAAGGGTAGAAAAAAAGAAATTACCCGAGAAGAATTACATAAATACCTAAGCATTGGATTCGGAGTCGACCAAATTCATTCTGAATATGGAATGACCGAACTGTTGTCGCAAGCCTATTCTCAAGGTAATGGAAGATTTAAATGCCCTCCTTGGATGAAAGTTTTCGCTAGGGACACAGAAGACCCTCTATCAATTCAAAAAACGGGAAAAACAGGAGGTTTAAATATTATTGACCTGGCCAATAAGAACTCTTGCTCATTTATTGCAACCCAAGATTTAGGCCGTTTTTATGAAGATGGTAGTTTTGAGGTTTTAGGCCGCTTTGACAATTCAGATATTCGTGGATGTAATTTAATGGCCATATAATTTTTATGCCCATTTGTAAACAAAAACCTACCACATATAAAACTTAAGAGCTCTTCAAATACTGATTTAACTACTTTTAAAACAACGAATTAAATCAACCAAGATGAATAGAAAGAAGTTTTTAAAAACCAGTTTACTTACAGCATCTGCAGTGGTGAGCACACCTGCCATTGTTTCATTCAGAACAGAAAAAAGTACCTCAAATTCTATAGAGCCCAAAGTGGTTCGTGCCCAAGAAGGTAAAAAAGTGAATGTAATTGGTGACCAACAAACGTTTAAATTAACTGGAAAAGACACTAATGGGCAGTTTACGTTAATTGAAGAAGTGAATCCACCGGGTACCATGATTCCACCGCATGTTCATACCAAAGAAGATGAAGTATTCAAAGTTTTAGAAGGCGAACTTGAGGTAACCGTAGGTGACGAAACCACAGTTCTCAAAGCTGGTGATTTGGCATTTGCTCCACGAAACGTGCCCCATTCGTGGAAAGTCATCGGAGATACTGATTGCAAAACAATTTTAAGTGCTTTTCCTGCCGGTATTGAACTTATGTTTGAGGAACTGGGTAATCTGCCTCCTGGCAAACCCGATTTTGCCAAAGTGGCCGAAATTTGCGGTGCCCATGGTATCACCTTTATAACCTAAGGTGATTACTATTAGCTAATGACCAACAAGAAATAATTTCTCCTGCCCCTTTGCAGGAGAATAAACCTTTCGTTGATTAAATCGTTTGATGTGATAAGGTAATTTTCTTTTACCTTTTCCTTATTGACTGAAATCGAATTCTGTTTTAACTCGCGTCTTGCCTCACCATTGGAGCCTAAAAATCCGGTTTTAGCAGCTAGAGCCCCTATCATATCAAGCCCATCGTCTAACTCTTGTTTAGAAATTTGAGCTTGCGGCACACCTTCAAAAACATCTAAAAATGTCTTTTCGTCCAATTTTTTTAGTTCTTCTGAAGTAGACTTACCGAATAAAATAGTACTCGCAGCTTCTGCATTATCCAAGTCGTTTTGGGAGTGCACCATTCTCGTGACTTCTTCTGCCAATCGCTTTTGAAGCTGTCTTAAATGCGGTGCTTCTTTATGGGCACGTGTTAAGTCTTCAATTTCTTCTTTGGTCAGAAATGTAAATATCTTAATGTACTTTTCAGCGTCTTCATCTGAGGTATTCAACCAATACTGATAAAATCGATATGGAGACGTTCTGTTAGCATCCAACCAAACATTACCACCTTCGGTCTTGCCAAATTTTGTTCCATCTGCTTTGGTAATCAATGGACAGGTAAGGGCGAAACCTTTACCGCCTCCGATTCTACGAATAAGCTCGGTACCTGTTGTTATATTTCCCCACTGATCACTTCCACCCATTTGTAGCGTACAGTTGTGATTTTTGTAGAGATACAGAAAATCGTAGCCTTGAACCAATTGATAGGTAAACTCGGTAAAAGACATACCTTCCTTTGCCTCGGCGGATAGTCTTTTTTTAACCGAATCTTTGGCCATCATATAATTGACCGTTATGTGCTTGCCTACATCCCTTATAAAATCCAAAAAGGAAAATTCCTTCATCCAGTCATAGTTGTTTACCAGTTCGGCAGCATTCGGAGCATCACTTTCAAAGTCAAGAAATCTCGATAATTGCTCCTTCAATGCGTTCTGATTATGACGCAAGGTTTCTTCATCCAAAAGGTTTCGTTCTGCAGACTTGCCTGAAGGGTCACCAATCATACCAGTCGCCCCACCTACCAAAGCAAAAGGTTTATGACCTGCCAATTGAAAATGTCGAAGTAACATAACACCTACCAAATGACCAATATGTAAAGAATCAGCAGTAGGATCTATGCCCACATAGGCCGCTTGCATCTTTTCCAATAAATGTTCTTCTGTGCCCGG
Organism: Croceivirga thetidis; assembly: GCF_012272815.1. Taxonomy (GTDB): domain Bacteria; phylum Bacteroidota; class Bacteroidia; order Flavobacteriales; family Flavobacteriaceae; genus Croceivirga; species Croceivirga thetidis. The sequence goes on along the minus strand of NZ_JAAWWL010000001.1, from coordinate 1,420,189 downwards.
CATAACATCATGAAGCATACCGCGCCATTTCACCTCTTCGACAAAATTTGTCAACATTCTAAACTGTTTTTTCTTGGTTTGCAAATATAGAATGTTGTATTGGCTTGATTAAAATTAATTTCGAATCGGTATTTTTAGCGGTATGACTTTAGTGACAGGAGCATCAGGACTTGTGGGAGCACACTTGCTTTTAAAACTCGTTCAAAAAAATGTAAAAGTTAGGGCCTTATATCGCACGGAATCAAAGCTGGAAACCGTTAAAAGAATTTTTGGTTACTACGTTGATAATCCCGACCAAATTTTTGACAAGATAACGTGGATGGCTTGTGATATTACCGATGTACCAACCTTGGAGAGGGCTTTTGAAAATATTGAACAAGTCTATCATTGTGCTGCTTATATTTCTTTTGACCCTAATCATTACAAAAAACTGCAAAAGTCAAATGTCGAAGGCACGGCCAACGTAGTCAATCTTTGTATCGAAAAGGCCGTCAACAAACTATGTTATGTAAGTTCTATTGCAGCAATAGGTTCAAAAGGTTCCCAACCGATTACGGAAACCACCGAATTCAACCCTACTGATGCGAGTGTATATGCTCTTACCAAAAACGCAGCAGAGCTTGAAGTTTGGCGAGGTACTCAAGAGGGTATTCCCGCAGTAATTGTAAATCCTGGGGTAATCTTAGGACCTGGGCAATGGAATCAAGGCAGCGGAACTTTCTTCAGTAAAAATTCAAAACCCCAAAAGTATTTTCTTCCTGGAGGGACAGGATTTGTAGGAATCGATGATGTTGTCGATTCTATGATGTCATTGATGGAAAGTGAAATATCAAATGAACGTTTTATTCTAGTTTCTGAAAATCTTTCCTTTAAGGAAATTCAATCAAGAATTGCGAAGGCATTTGGGACCAAACCACCCACTAAAGCAATTAAACAATGGCAACTAGAATTGTTCTGGCGTTTGGACTGGCTTAGAAATAAATTGGTTGGTTCAAGAAGGATACTTTCAAAAGCAATGACCAAATCGTTGCAAAGCGAAGATACTTACAGCAAAGAAAAGATTGAAATGGCTCTGGGTTCAACACTAAGGCCCTTAGATGATATGATTACTTTTTGTTGTTCTGCTTATCAGCAGGATAATTCGTCTTATTAGCATTTTTTAGACTATCCCTTCTTTTTTCATTTACGTTTCGAATGCTATCGGTGCGTTTTTCCCGAGCATCATCGTATTTTCCTTTTTCCTTCTCCAATCTAAGTTCTACTGCCTCGTAAATAGCCTGATATTTCAAAGGTATTGACGCATAGTACAAATCGCTCTGAACAAATTGGACACTATCGATATCATGTTTATTGAAAACAAAATCTGTTGAAATGGCCAAATTATTTTTTGTGAGTGCGGCCGGGTTCGTTGATTTAATCGAATTAAATAAAGCCAAATCATAAATGATTTGCTTCATTTTGTCCTCAGGAATCAGATTTTCTGGTTTTTCAATAACTTCCTCTGCACAAGAAAAGGCAAGGCATAGGAGCAAAAAGAAAATTATTTTCTTCATTTTCACCTATCAAATGTTAGTCTTTTAGCAGCTCGTTGCTCAGAATATTGGCCTCTATCGTAGGCCAAGTGTCCGTTTAAAAATGTACGCTTGATTTTATGGTCAAATGAAACGCCTTCAAAGGGCGACCATCCGCATTTATACAATATATTCTCCTTTTCTACCTGCCATTTAGAATTCGGTGCAACTTCAACCAAGTCTGCAAAATAACCTTCCCGTATAAATCCACGCTTTTTAACATCAAAAAGTAAGGCTGGGTTATGACACATTTTCTCGACAATCTTCTCTATGTTGATAATGCCTTCAAGGCTCTTTTGTAACATTGCCGGCAAAGCATGTTGTACTAAGGGGCCTCCTGACGGGGCTTTGGTATATGGGTTGTTTTTCTCTTCCAATGTATGGGGCGCGTGGTCTGTTGCTATTACATCAAATCGGTCATCCAAAAGTGCATCCCAAAGTTTCGCCCTATCAGTTTGGGTTTTGACCGCAGGATTCCATTTAATGAGAGTCCCTTTACTTTCATAATCAATATCTGAAAACCAAAGATGGTGAATACATACCTCAGCGGTTATCTTCTTTTCAGAAAGAGGGATGTCATTTCTGAACAACTCTGTTTCCTTACCTGTTGAAACGTGAAAAACATGCAATCGAGCGCCTGTCTTCTTTGCCAGTGCAATCGCTTTTGACGAAGAAAGGTAACATGCCTCTTCACTACGAATAATTGGATGGTATTGAATAGGTATATCGTCGCCAAAACGTTCTTTATAGTTCGCTAAATTTTCTCTTATTGTTGTTTCATCCTCACAATGTGTCGATATGACCATTTCAGTATTACTGAAAATAGCTTCAAGTACTTTCTCATCGTCAACCAACATATTTCCTGTTGAAGAACCTAAAAACAACTTTACACCAGAACAGCTCTTTGGATCAAGTCTTTTTAATTCCTCCAAATTGTCATTGGTACCTCCAAAAAGAAATGAATAATTGGCATAGGAGGTCTGGGAAGCCGATGAGAATTTGGCTTCAAGTTTTTGAATTGTTGTGGATTGCGGATTGGTATTAGGCTGTTCCATAAAGCTGGTTATGCCGCCTGCAAGCGCCGCCCTGCTTTCCGTTGCAATGGTTCCTTTATGCGTGAGCCCTGGTTCTCTAAAATGTACCTGGTCATCGATTACACCGGGCAATAAATAATTTCCATCAAAATCAATTACCGTTGCACTATCATCTGAAATATCAGTATCAATTCGATCAATATACTCCCCTGAAATCAGTACATCTTGTACTTTAATTTCATTTTCATTTACCAATTTGGCGTTTTTCAACAAGGTGTTTGCCATCAATTGAAATTCTTTTTGTCGAAAATACTTCTAAACTTCATACCAATAACCCCAAAAATTGCTTCCCAAATAATTCCTGAACTCATTTTTGATTCACCATTCAATCGATCTGTGAAAATAATGGGAACCTCTTCTATTTTAAATTTTTTGAGATACGCCCTAAACTTCATTTCTATTTGAAAGGCGTAACCAATAAATCGGATTGCATCTAAATCTATGCTTTCCAGTACTTCCCTTCGATAGCAAATGAAACCAGCTGTAGGATCATGAACACGCATTCCGGTGATCAACTTTACATACCATGAGGCTCCATAGGACAACAAAATTCTATTTAAAGGCCAATTAACAACATTGACACCTTTTTTATAGCGAGATCCCACTGCAACATCTGCCCCATTAAGACAGGCTCTGTGCAACCTGACCAAATCTCCTGGTTTATGTGAAAAATCCGCGTCTATTTCGAAAACATAATCGTAATTACGTTCTAGTGCCCATTTAAAACCGTGAATGTAAGCTTTACCCAAACCTGATTTTTTCTGTCGAACCTGTAGATGCAGTTTATTGGAAAATTCTGATTGTAATTCTTTTACAACCTTCGCGGTACCGTCTGGTGAATTATCATCAACAACTAAAATGTGAAAGTTCTTATTGAGGTCCAAAATCGTCCTAATCATGGCCTCAATATTCTCAATTTCGTTGTAAGTAGGTATGATTACTAGACCGTCGGACACAGGGAAAATTTAAGAGCATAAAAATACACACTTTTGGTTATGCATTCACAGAATTAACCAACTAAGCAAAGGACTTTCGTACTTTTGCCACTAAATTTTTAGGAGCATGTCAGATAAATTCCCCAAGCTCTTTTTAGTATTTCTTGGTGTTCTTTTTTTATTGAATATTCTTCAGAGCTTTTTTACCGAACTCATCTACGACGAGGCCTATTATTGGTATTACGCCCAAGATTTGGATTGGGGTTATTTTGACCATCCGCCCATGGTTGCCCTTATGATTAAACTTGGTAGCCTCTTTTTCGATGGAGAGTTGGGGGTTAGATTTCTCAGTTGTTTATTCAGTGCAGGTACAGCGATGGTTTTATGGTTGCTCATAGACAATCCGAAGAAACTAGAATATCAACCACACTTCTTTTTACTGGTGTTTTCGCTTCCCTTATTAAACGCGTATGGCTTTTTAACCCTACCTGATACCCCATTACTTTTTTTTACAGCAGTTTTTTTATTGATCTACAAAAGTTTCCTGCAGAAAGAGACTGCAATTAAAGCTATAGTTCTCGGAATAATTATGGCAGCTATGATGTACAGTAAATATCATGCTGCACTTGTAATAATCTTTGTTCTACTATCAAACCCCATCCTATTAAAAAACAAATTGTCTTGGTTAGCTTTAATCGTTTCCTTGGTTTGTTATGCACCACACCAATTTTGGCTTTTTGACAATGAATTTGTGACACTCAATTTTCATATGAATGAAAGGCCAAATCAAGCCTATAGCTTTGAGGGCTTTACCCTTGGCTACCTATTAAATCTTATCGTAATTTTTGGACTACTTTTTCCTGTCATGTATTGGGCGTTATTCAAAAGCAAGGAAAAAGATAAATTCAGCAAAGCACTGCGATTTCTAGTATTCGGATTCATCATCTTTTTCTTCATATCCAGTTTTAATCGTAGAACGCAAACCCAATGGGTTGTTGTGATTTGTATACCAATGGTAGTATTGGCATTTAATTTCATACTACAAGAAATTAAGGCAAGAAAGTGGGTATTTAGACTTGGCTTGGTTAGCACGGCACTGCTGTTATATGCAAGGATAGGTTTAATCTATGAACCTCTTTTTCCTGTTATTTATGAAACTCATGGTAATAAAGATTTTGCCCAGCGCATTGTTGATACGGTTGGTGATATACCTGTAGTATTTGAGAATTCATATAGAAGACCATCAATGTTTTCCTTTTATTCCCAGAATCCTTCCTATACCCAAAACAATCTATTCTACAGATATAGCCAATATGCAATTGATGACTCTGAAGATAAGATCCGAAATAAAAAAGTAGCTTATCTATCAAAATATTATAAAGGAAAAGACTTTGAAATTGAATATAAAGACGGATCGGTTTTTTATGGTGAAATTATTGACGACTTCAAAAGTTATCGAAAACTAAAATGCTTTTTGGAAGAGGATGGGGTTGCAGCGGGAGATCAGGTTAAAATTAAAGTATTCAATCCTTATTCGTTTGATATCCAAATTCAAGAACTGAAATTCTACATAGGTTTTATGAATGCCTATAAACAAATGCGTGAAAGCGAGCCATTGGTGGTTGACTATTCAAGTTTGAAAAGTTCTATCCCCTCCAAGGATACCTTATTGCTAAAGACAAAAATTCCCAAACCTAAAAAACCTGAAATGAAATATATTAGATTCGGAATTCTTGAAAACGGAATTTATCCTGGAATAAACAGTAGTCCTTATAAGTTCAATGGAAGCAATTAGCCGAAATCTAAATTCAATTGATGCCATTACCTTGCTATTGGTTCTTTCGCTTATCATGATAACCATTGTTCGATTCTTTTACCGAACCCGATTCGCGAATTATATGATTTTACCGATAAATAATAAATATGTCACCATTTACAGCAAGAAAGGACGAATGCGCTCCTGGTTCCATTTCGGTAATCTGTTATTTCAATTATTGAATTTTTCTGTTTTTGCACACTTGGTTGCCAAAGCTTTCACTGAAAAAGATGAATTTCAGTTTTTGGAAGTTTATCTTCTATTCGGGTTTGGGTTAGGATTATATCTTTTTTCTAAAATGGTGCTCCAGCTATGTGCGGGATTCATTTTTGATATTCAGGGGAAAATCTTAGAATTGATGTTCAATAAGCAGTCTTATTTTAATTATAGTGCTTTTGTAGCTTGTATTGCCAATATTTTTCTCGCATATATTTTCCCTGATTCGAAATCGATAATATACCTCGCACTGGCCCTCATAATCCTCATTAATATCAGCTGTATTTACTCCCTGATCAATGTGAATCAAAATATAATACAAAACCGCTTTATGTATTTTATTTTGTACCTTTGCGCACTTGAAATTGCACCCCTAGTTATTTTTGCAAGCTATCTAAAAGGTTGAAGCATATGAAAGTAAAGACGATTTTGGTCTCGCAGCCAGAACCGAAGATGGAGAACTCCCCTTATTCACGGCTTATTGAAAAAGAGAAGGTAAAAGTTGATTTTCGCCCGTTCATTCATGTTGAGGGCGTTGCCGCAAAAGAAGTGCGTGAGCAGAAAATTGACCTTAAGAATTTTACTGCAATAATTCTCACAAGCCGAAATTCAGTAGATCACTTTTTTCGACTTGCCGAAGAGATGCGATTTAAAGTACCTGACAGCATGAAATATTTCTGCCAATCAGAAGCTGTTGCCTACTATTTGCAGAAATATGTTGTCTATCGCAAACGTAAAATTTATGTTGGAAAGCGCCTATTCGGCGATTTGACTCCAATGTTCAAAAAATACAAAGACGAAAAATTTCTATTGCCATCATCAGATGTGTTGAAAGCCGACGTGCCAAAAACACTCGATGAATTAAAAGTGGATTGGACCAGAGGAATTTTTTACAAGACCGTCATAAGTGATCTCTCGGATCTGAGAAATGTATATTATGATGTATTGGTTTTCTTTAGCCCTTCAGGAATCGAGTCATTGTTGCAGAACTTTCCTGATTTCGAGCAAAACAATACTCGAATTGCAGTATTCGGTAACAGCACTGTAAAAGCAGCAACCGATGCAGGCCTTAGAATAGATATAAAGGCTCCTACACCTGAGACGCCATCAATGACCATGGCGTTACAGAAATATATCTCTGACGCCAACAAGTAAAAAATAATTAGATAAAAAAAGGCCCGATTTAATATCGGGCCTTTTTTATTAGAAAGCATAACGTTGTGGACCACCGCGACGAATCTCCTCGCTGGCGTAATTCTCAAACTTTTTAAAGTTCTCCCGAAATGCATTTGTCAATTTAAATGCCGTGGTGTAATAGGCCTCATCATCATTCCATGTTGTTCTGGGACTCAAAACAGATGTAGGCACACCGGGACATTCCCTAGGCTGCGCAACACCAAATACCGAATGAATATGGTAGTTATCATAATTATACAATCCCAACTCCCCACTTAGTGCGGCACTTATCATAGCACGAGTGTATTTTAGTTCCATTCGTTTACCAACTCCATAAGGACCGCCTGTCCAACCTGTATTGATGAGCCACACATCCACCCCGGATTCTTGCATTTTTTTACTTAACATCTCAGCATAAACCGTTGGGTGCAAAGGCATAAATGGTGCTCCAAAACAAGCAGAAAACGAAGGTTGTGGTTCTACTACGCCTGCCTCGGTTCCAGCAACTTTTGCAGTATAACCAGAGATGAAATGATATGCTGCTTGGGCCGGGGTTAATTTTGATATGGGAGGTAAAACCCCAAAAGCATCAGCCGTTAAAAAGAAAATGTTTTTGACATTCTTACCGATTGAGGGCTGTTGAATATTTTCAATATGATAAATTGGATAACTAACCCTTGTATTTTGGGTGATGGAAGTATCACCAAAATCTACGTTTCCGGCATCGTCCATAATCACATTTTCTAATATGGCACCTTTTTTAATGGCTCCATAAATTTCAGGCTCTTTTTCAGAAGATAGATTGATAACTTTTGCATAACACCCTCCTTCAAAATTGAAAACCGAATTCTCAGGAGTCCAACCGTGCTCATCATCCCCAATAAGCTTTCTGTTTGGGTCGGTCGACAGCGTCGTTTTCCCTGTTCCCGATAACCCAAAAAATATTGCAGTGTCGCCGTCTTCACCAATGTTAGCGGAGCAATGCATTGGCAAAACATTTTTAAAAGTCGGTAGAATAAAATTTAAAGCTGAAAAAATACCTTTTTTGATTTCACCGGTATATCCGGTACCTCCTACCAATGCTATTTTTCTGGTGAAATTCAAAATAGCAAAATTATGCTGACGAGTACCATCGATTTTGGCATCCGCCATGAATCCGGGAGCATTGACTACCGTCCATTCTGGGTCAAAAGATTGAAGTTCCTCTTCTGTAGGCCGCAAGAACATATTGTAAGAGAACATATTTGACCAAGGGTATTCATTGATTACCCGAATATTCATCTTGTACAATGGATCAGCACATGCGTACGCATCTCGAACGAATAGCTCCTTTTCGTTTAAGTAAGAAATGACCTTGTCATATAACTTATCAAAGGATTGAGGTTCAAAAGGAATATTGATGTCTCCCCACCAAATTTTGTCTTTTGTGACTTCATCTTTCACAATAAAACGATCCCTCGGGGAGCGACCAGTGAACTCGCCCGTATTTACGGCAAGCGCCCCCAAGGAAGAGGCCACCCCTAATTCGTTATCAATTGTTATCTGATGTAATTCGTCAGGCGTAAGTTGATATTTAATGTTGTTGTGTTTGATTCCGTAGTTCGTAAGCGAAATCGTTTTCGTAATTGCGGTGGAATTACTCATAAAAGATTGTTTATTTGAGTGCAAAACTAAAAAATTATAACCCCTCGGCCTTGAAAATATTGCTGTTCAGATTCAATTTTTGGTTAAAATGCGAAAAAGGAGAAGTCCCCAACCAAAAATTAGCAAAGTTCCACCAATTGGTGTTACAAATCCAATTTTTCTGAAATCAAAACTTGTCAAACTATTAGTTGCCAAAAGATAAATTGAGAAAGAGAACAATAGCACTCCGAGGGTTATTAAGTAAAACACCCATCTTTTGGTGCCATCGCCCGCCACTGTGAGTAAACTTAAGAATATCAAGAAAAGGGCATGGTACATTTGGTATTTCACCCCTGTTTCAAAAGTGTTCAGTTCTTCCGGTGATAGAACTTTTTTCAGTCCATGGGCGCCAAAAGCTCCAATTACGACAGCTAAGAGTCCGAATACTAGCCCTGTTACTAAAATTGTTTTATTCATAACTTTTTTAAGTTAAATAATTAAAAAATATAACAATTTGATACTTTAGAATTTCGTTTTACAAAAGTAAACTAAACCTATGCCTAGAAAAATTTTAGTTATCGGTGCTGGTAAATCCACTGCTCATTTGATGGATTACTTTTTAGATCAATCCATCAAAGAAAACCTACGATTAATTATTGCCGACCTGAATCCTGAAAATATTCCGGAACGACTAAAAAACCATGAGAATTGTACGGTGGTCCATCTAGATATAAGTGATGAATCATCAAGGACTTCTCATATTGCAAATGCTGATATTGTTGTTTCAATGCTTCCAGCAAGAATGCATGGCAAAGTAGCACAGGATTGCCTGCTAAATAAAAAGCACTTGGTAACGGCTTCTTACGTTAGCGAGGACCTAAAAAAGATGGATGCCCAAGTCAAAAATGCAGGACTTGTATTCATGAATGAGATAGGTCTTGATCCTGGTCTTGACCACATGAGCGCCATGGAAGTTATTGATCGAATTCGTGCAAAGGGCGGCAAATTGCTATTGTTCGAATCGTTTACAGGGGGATTGGTAGCGCCTCAAGACGACAACAATCTCTGGAATTATAAATTCACTTGGAATCCGAGAAATGTTGTTGTAGCCGGCCAAGGTGGGGCTGCTAAATTTATTCAAGAGGGCACGTACAAGTATATTCCATATCACAAATTGTTCCGCAGGACTGAATTCTTGGATATTGAGGGATACGGGAGGTTTGAAGCTTATGCAAACCGCGATTCCCTTTGGTATCGAGAAGCTTATGGTCTTCAAAATGTCTTGACACTTTATCGGGGAACTATGCGTCGCGTAGGCTTTTCCAAAGCTTGGAACATGTTTGTACAATTGGGAATGACCGATGATAGCTACAGTATAGAAAATTCGATGGGCATGTCGTATCGCGACTTTGTTAACCTATTTCTACCTTATTCCCCAACAGATTCGGTTGAACTCAAACTTCGCCATTATCTCAAAATTGATCAAGATGATATTATGTGGGGTAAATTGGAAGAACTGGATATATTTTCCTCTGAAAAAACCATCCTAATTGAGGGGGCAACCCCGGCCCAAGCTTTACAATTTATCCTCGAAAATAGCTGGACGCTTGGCGATGATGAAAAAGATATGATCGTAATGTATCATAAGTTCGGTTATGAATTGGATGGTGTTAAAAAGCAGTTGGATGCCAACGTTGTTGTGCTCGGGGAGAATAAAACACACACTGCAATGTCAAAAACGGTCGGTTTACCCGTTGCAATAGCTAGTTTGAACATCCTTAATGGTAAAATCAAAGCTCCCGGTGTGCAGATACCAATAACAAAAGAAATTTATGAACCAATTTTAGGCGAACTCAAAGAATACGGTATCAAATTCAATGAATTTCAAGTACCCTATCTAGGTTATAATCCGGATTCGATTGCTGGTTAATATCTGAAAGCCTTATTATATCTTTACTTTCAAATTGAAAGTTTTAAAGATGAAATCATCTAATTCTAATTTGAAAATCGATGGTATCGATAAAAGAATATTGAGGTTCTTAATGGAAGATGCCAGAAGGCCCATACTTGAAATTGCAAGAAATATTGGTATCTCAGGAGCTGCGATTCATCAAAGACTACGAAAATTAGAAAATTCTGGCTTATTGGCCGGCTCTAAATTCGTGCTCAACCCAAGAATTTTGGGTTACACCACACTAGCCTATATCGGAATATTCTTAGATCGTGCAATGAGCAATCCGCAAGCAGTGGCAGCACTGGAAAAAATTCCGGAGGTCTTGGAATGCCATTATACCACAGGTAATTGGTCAATACTTATTAAGGTCTTGTGCAAGGATAATGAGCATTTAATGCATGTACTTAACAAGAAAATTCAGCAAATTGAAGGTGTTTCGCGAACAGAAACCTTTATTTCATTGGACCAACAGATTGACCGTCAGTTGAAAATTTAACTTGATTGAGTCTAAATAAGCATTATATTTGCCTCAATGTTTTTGTTGGAAAGCACACGATATTATGCATTGCGAGAAGCAACCGAAGAGCGTTGCTTCTACCTAGATTTTCAAGAGAAAAGGGTTCGTCTTTCTTTTTGTCAGTTACTGGCCCTTCGACAAAAACTTAACACTATTGAACTGGATTCTTTGTTCTATGATGAATCCAACCCTCATGATTTCAAAATTCTTACCGTTTGCAATCACCAACACCTGTTTTTGGTTTCTACAGCTGAATTAGTCGATTTAAAGCAGTTATTACAAAATGCATTTATCTCGATGGGGCTATCTCAGAGTCCTATATCACTTGCAATCTAAAGCATTAATACTGTTATTTTTAACCAGTCTAAAACCAACTATAAATTAGTTAGGCCCCACTAGAATATCTATAGATTTCGTAATTTTGATAAATAAAATTTATTAAGCTATGAACGACGTTGCAAGACAACAATTAAGCATACAAGTTGAGTCAATGGATTTACTCAACGGACAAATAAAAATGGAGGCTCATGCTTCTGCCTCTTATTTGGCAATGGCCTCTTGGTGTGAACAAAATGGATTTTTTACAAGTGCTAAATTCTTCTTTAAGCAATCTGAAGAAGAGCGCGAACACATGATGAAAATCTTTCATTTTTTGGTTGACACTGGCGGTAATCCGATTTCTCCGGAAATTTCAGGAATTAACCATGAATTTTCTTCTATCAAGGATATTTTTGAATCGGCCTTAAACCATGAAATTAAGGTGACCGAATCCATTAAAAATATCGTTAAGAAAGCTCGTGAATCAGTGGATATCACTACCGAGCGTTTTTTAGATTGGTTTATCCTTGAGCAGGTTGAAGAAGAAAACACCATCAGAGATATTCTTGATATGATTGAGATAACAGGCATGGAAGGTGTTGGTAGACAAATGATCGATGATAAAGTTGGGGACTGGATAGAAGGGTAACCCTAAAAACATACATTTTAAAGGCAGCTTTTTATATCATTGCATAATGGTAAAAGGCTGCCTTCTTTTTTTGCTTTTTGTTACGAGTACATTATGTATCGGCCAACGAACATATCCGACTGATTCTCTTTCTACACAATTTGAATTGCGTCATGATAATGACTTTTTCACTTTGACCGATCGTTATTATTCTTCTGGACTTTACCTTATCTACAGAAAAAAACTTGGCAAAGGCTTCTTTACTGAAAATGAACAATTGGATTTTCAATTGGGTCAAGAAGTATATACCCCAGCACAAACCCAATCTACGAATCCAGATGAATTTGATAGGCCTTATGCGGGCTTCTTAGGACTTAGAACCTCATGGTCGATTGCAAAAGGCAAACAACTTTTTTCAACTGATTTATTATTAGGTATTGCAGGACCCAACTCCGGAGCAGGTGGTTTTCAACGTTGGTACCATAGAACGATTGCCATTTCAGATGGCCCTTTATGGATTCAAGAATTGAATGATTCCTTTCATCTGAACCTATATGGTTCATATGTCAAAGAATGGACCATAGCTCCAAATCCTTTTGGTGTTAGAATTGCATTAAACCCAACTATAGCGGTGGGATCTCGGGATGTATTCGCGGAATCTGAGGCAATTTTATTCTTCGGTAGGAGAAATTCAATCGGTCAAAGCATTGCCTACAACCGAATAGGGAGCAATGAGCGTGAAATCTATTTTTCACTTCGATTCGGATATCGCCAAGTATTTTGGAATGGTCTTATTGAAGGGAATGGATTTAGTGATGATTCTCCCGTTCTTGGAGAAATTGAGAATTCCCTTTTACGATTGGGTTTTGATTTTAATCACCGTTTTGACCGAAATGACTATAAGGTTGGTGTTCGTTATAACTCAAAAGAAACTCCTGAAGCTAGAAACCATATTTATTTTCAACTTAGCTATGCGCTTAGTTTTTAATCAAAAACAGCTGCTTCAGCTATTTTTCGATTTGCTTCCAAATCATTCAAAACACTGTCCAACTTCATTTTCATGGTCGATAAGGGAATCTTGCCCAATGGCAAACGCAATGTATTGTTTTCAGAATTTACAGCATTAATAATTGCCAGAGCTGCCTTTTCCGGATGTCCTTCTTGTTTTCCGTTCACCCCCTTTAATCTATTTCTAAAATTGCCTGCTGTTTGGTTGTAATCATCAATGATGTTTTTCGCTTCACCAAGGCCTGAAGCGGCGAAGTTTGTTCTGAACGGCCCAGGTTCTACGATTATGGTCTTAATACCTAGGGGTTGTACTTCTTGTGCCAATGCTTCGCTGAAACCTTCCAAGGCAAACTTACTCGCATTATAAATGCCAAAACCTGCAAATGCCTTAAAGCCACCATGTGATGAAATTTGTACGATATGACCGCTACTTTGAGCCCTCATTTTCGGCAAGACCAATTGTGTGAGTTTGAGTACGCCAAAAAAATTGGCCTCAAAGACTGCTCTGACCTCCTTTAGACTACTTTCTTCGATAGCACCAACAAAGCCCATTCCGGCATTGTTCACAAGAACGTCAATGGCCGCTATTTCTGAAACCAATTTTTCCATGGTCGCGTAATCAGTCACATCCAATAATACAGCCCTACCCTTTCCGGAATTCTTACCGTTAAAAGCCTGAACCTGTTCCTGTTTTCTAAATGTACCGATTACGAAATCACCCGATTCCATAACCTTGTTTGCAATTGCTTCTCCCAGTCCACTTGAAATTCCTGTAATAAACCAAACCTTCTTTTCCATTTGAATATCCTTAATTTGATTCAAAAGTAAATTCGAAGGTTTTGAAAAAAATTGAACTAGTTCAAGAAAATATCAATGAGAGCGTTTACGGACCTTGCTCAAAAATTCAGGGGTCATTCCCAAATAAGAGGCAATATATTTCTGCGGAATCTTTTGGAATAATTTAGGATACATTGCATATAACTCTTGATAACGTTCTTCAGCGGACATACTTGTTGCAGATAACGCCCTATTTCTGGAATAGGCAAATGCCTTTTCAGTAGAAACTCTAAAATACTCACTTAGCGAGTGAATTTCTTTACATAATGTTTCAATTCTGTCGTAGTGCATACGCAGAATCAATGAGTCCTCTAAAGCTTCAACGAAAAGGGTAGCGGGTTTCTGGGTAACATAGCTATAAAAATCACTCACGAACCAATCATCCATTGCCAATTGCACTGTATGCTCTTTTCCACTAGAATCCAATAAATATGAACGAAAAGCACCTTTCACGATGTAATTTCGATAGCGGCAAACCTGTCCTGGAACATCTAACTTTTCTTTACGGGAAATTTCTTCTACCTCAACAACCTCGGCAAGTCTTTCTTTTTCTTGCTGGGTCATTTTGACATAGCGCTCAATATTTGCATATAGGTACTCGTTGACTTCCATTGATTAAAAATAAAAAAGCCCACTCAAAGTTGAGCAGGCTAAATTTTTAACGTTTTTTGGATATTAATCCCTACCGCCAAACACTTGTAATGCCCAATAAAGTAAGGTAGCAATTGAACCAATAGCGGCAACCAAATAGGTTCTCGCTGCCCACTTAAGTGCATCTTCAGAGCCTTTGTACTCTTGTTGGGTCACCATGTTTTTTTGTTTTAGCCATACCAATGCTCGTTTACTGGCATCGTACTCAACAGGAAGCGTAACCAAGCTAAAGGCTGTTGCAAAAGCCATCATTACCAATCCCGCCACGGCGATCCAATAACCAAGACCTACTCCAGCGGCAGCGCCTAGTGCTAAACCACCAAATACGACCCAAGTTGACATACTTGAAGTTACGCTTACCACTGGTACTAATTTGGAGCGCATGGTCAGCCATTCATAAGCCTGCGCATGTTGCACAGCATGGCCTACTTCATGGGCTGCAACCGCAGCAGCAGCAGCATTGCGTTGACTATAAACAGCCTCACTAAGGTTTACCGTTTTGTTTTTTGGATTGTAGTGATCCGTCAACCGGCCGGGAGTAGAAATAACCTGTACATCTCGAATACCATGATCGTCGAGCATTTTTTGAGCTATCTCGGCACCACTCATTCCATTTTGCAAATGTACCTTTGAATAGTGATTGAACTTTCGTTTTAATTGGGAACTAACCAACCAACTCACTAAGGCAATAGCACCAATTAATATATAATATCCCATCATAATTTCTTCAATTTTAGTTTCATAAAGATATTAACTCAAAAGCAAAAATCTCGCCATACCTTATTACCATTAGTTTACTGACAAAAAGTCAATAAAAAACCCATGGCGAACCATGGGTAAATTAAATAACTGAATTAACTATAAAACTAAACTGAATCTCCTAAATCAATACGGGCTCATTCCAATCAAAAGCCTCGATAATTTCTTTATAAACCACTTTCCCTTCCACAACATTTAATCCTTTCTCAAGTGATCTATCGGAACGACAAGCAGCTTGCCAGCCGTTATTTGCCAATTTCAAAACATAGGGCAACGTTACATTAGTCAATGCAATTGTTGAGGTATAAGGCACTGCACCTGGCATATTGGCGACACAATAATGAACTACATCATCTATAATAAATACAGGATCTTCGTGTGTTGTGGCCTTTGTTGTCTCCACACATCCACCTTGATCAACTGCTACATCAACAATGACCGTACCCGGACGCATTTCTTTGAGCATATCACGAGTAATAAGGTTTGGGGCTTTTTTGCCTTTTAGTAAAACGCCACCTATAATCAGGTCATGGTTTTTTATATGTTTTCGAATACTGAATTCTGTAGAGAAATCGGTAACCACATGGTTTGGCATCACATCATTAACATAACGAAGACGTTTCATATTAACATCCATAATTGTTACATGTGCACCAAGACCTGCGGCCATTTTCGCTGCTTGAATTCCCACAACACCAGCACCGAGCACTAAAACCTTGCCCGGAGCCACGCCTGGTACTCCCCCAAGTAACACGCCGCGACCCTTGGCCGGTTTTTCCAAATATTTTGCGCCTTGCTGAACGGCCATTCTGCCCGCAACCTCAGACATTGGTGTCAAAAGCGGCAGGGTTCCATCCTCATCTTCAACGGTTTCATAAGCGATACAAATAGATTTACTCTCAATCATGGCCTTAGTCAAAGGCTCACTTGAGGCGAAATGAAAATAGGTGAATACTATTTGGCCCTCTTTAATCAACCCATATTCTTTAGCAATAGGTTCCTTGACCTTTACGATCATTTCACTTTTTGCATACACCTCTTCTATAGATTCCAAGATTTCGGCACCAACCTGCTCGTAGTCTTTATCAAAGAAACCACTTCCTTCACCCGCAGTTGATTGCACATAAACTTTGTGGTTGTTTTTTACCAACTCGTAAACACCAGCTGGTGTCATTCCAACTCGGCTCTCGTTATTCTTAATCTCTTTAGGAACACCTACAATCATTTCGTTTGTTTTTGATTACGGTTCAAATATGAGTCAAAAATAACATTATGATTAATATACTCGATAAAATGTAGGGGTATAATCGATAAAAAACACTTTTTAAAAATTATACCCCTTTTTTTTAGGGGGTACATTTAAAAATATTAAATATTTTGATGAAATAGCCTATTTAAACTTAAATTTCGCCACCAAAATAGCAATGACCAACAGTATGGTAACACCATTTGCCACCATAACACTTAAACTGCCGATGGCAAATCCGTAGATAGCCCAAAGAATAAGGCCTGCAAGAAATATGAGATACATGCTCAATGAAATGTCTTTGGTGGATTTCTCCTTCCATGCTTTATACACTTGCGGAATAAAGGAAGTTGTGGTCAGTAATGCGGCAACAAGGCCAAGGATTTCAATTTTTGGCATAGGATGCTATTCATTGGTCATAAGGGGGAGCAAAGTATGACGATTAAAAGTACGCTGACAGGCTCAGCGTATAAAAAACCAATTTGGGCTAACCTAACCCACAATATTCACAATCTTACCAGGAACCACAATCACTTTTTTTGGTATGCGACCTTCGAGATATTTAGCAGTAAGTTCATGGGCCATGACGGCTTCTTCAATACCACCTTTGTCCAAATCAGCTGGCAACTCAATTTTAAAACGCATTTTACCATTAAAGGATATCGGATACTCTTTGCTACTTTCCACCAAATATTTAGCATCGAATTTTGGGAATGGTGCGTTGGCTATAGATGCTACGTTTCCAATTTTTTCCCAAAGTTCTTCAGCGATATGTGGCGCATAAGGCGAAACCAAAATAGCCAAGGGTTCCATAATTGATTTGCTCTTACATTTTTGAGCAGTAAGTTCATTTACACAAATCATAAAGGTCGAGACCGACGTATTGAAGCTAAAGTTCTCAATATCTTCTTCGACCTTCTTTATGGTTTTGTGCAGGGTTTTTAAATTATCTGGACTTGGCTGTGAATCGTCAATGGTTACATAAAGTTTCCAGAGCTTCTTTAAGAATCCATGTACACCCGTAATACCAGCTGTATTCCATGGTTTGGATTGCTCTAACGGCCCTAAGAACATTTCATACAATCGTAAAGAATCTGCCCCATACTCTTCACAAATATTATCGGGGTTCACCACATTGTATTTTGATTTGGACATCTTTTCGATTTCCCTTCCAACAATGTACTTCCCGTCTTCCAAAATAAATTCGGCCTCAGCCAAATCAGGGCGCCATTTTTTGAAGCCATTTATATCGAGCTCATCAGATGCATTAACCAACGAAACATCAGCGTGAATCGGGTTAATATTCTTATTTACAGCCAATGATTTTGAGTAGACAATATTCTCTTCAATATCCTTATATACAAAGGCACTTGTCCCTGTGATCATTCCTTGATTGATTAATTTTTTGGCATATTCTGGTTTTGGAGCAATACCCATATCAAACAAAAACTGTTGCCAAAATCTCGAATATAGCAAATGACCTGTAGCGTGTTCACTACCCCCAATATATAAGTCAACATCTTCCCAGTAGTTTATGGCACCCTCCGCATAAATGGCCTTGTCATTGTGCGGGTCCATATATCGATTAAAGTATTGCGAGCTCCCCGCCCAACCAGGCATCGTATTTAACTCCAATGGGAAAATTTGTTCATTATCAATCAAATCATTGGAGACCACTTTGTTGCCTTTCGAATCCCAAGCCCAATTCGTAGCATTACCCAACGGCGGCTCTCCAGTTTCAGTGGGAAGGTATTTCTCTACCTCTGGCAATTGCAAGGGTAAGTGTTCCAAATCAATCATTTGGGGCATTCCATCAACATAATAAACCGGAAATGGTTCCCCCCAATAACGCTGTCTACTGAATACCGCGTCTCGCAACCGATAGTTTATCTTTCCTTGACCCTGACCAATTTTTTCCAATTCGTCGATGGCTTTCCGAACAGCGTCCTTATAACTCAATCCGTTTAGAAAATCAGAGTTTGCTATAACCGTATTGGCCTTATCGGCAAAAGCTTCTTCAGAAATATCGATTCCCTCAAAAATATTAGGTATGTCGATTTCGTAATGCTTGGCAAAATCATAATCGCGCTGGTCCCCACAGGGTACGGCCATAACAGCACCGGTACCATAACTAGCCAAAACGTAATCACCAATCCAAATTGGAACTGGCGCTTTAGTGAACGGATGTTCGGCATAGGCTCCTGTAAAGACACCCGAAATGGTTTTTACATCGGCCATACGATCTCGTTCCGAGCGTTTTGAAGTAGCTTCAACATATGCGTTTACTTCAGCTTTCATTTCTGAAGTCGTAATCTTTTCAACCAATGGATGTTCTGGTGCCAAGGTCATAAAGGACACTCCAAAAATCGTATCTGGGCGAGTGGTGAACACCTCTATTTTTTCATCATGGTCCTTTACCCCAAATATTACGGATGCCCCTTCACTCCTACCAATCCAGTTGGTTTGCGAATCCTTTAAAGGTTGTGGCCAATCAATGGTATTCAATCCCTCCAAAAGTCGTTGGGCGTAAGCGGTAATACGCATCATCCATTGGGTCATCTTCTTTCGAATCACAGGATGGCCACCTCGTTCTGAAACTCCATTTACTATTTCATCATTGGCAAGTACGGTTCCTAATGCAGGGCACCAATTAACTTCCGCATCTGCCAAATAGGTTAATCGGTATTTTAAAAGAATTTCTTGTCGCTCTTTATCTGAAAAAGCATTCCAATCATTAGCGGAAAAAGAAGGAGTGTCATCATCACAAACACCATTGATTTTTGTATTTCCCTCTAGCTCAAAAGACCCGACCAATGATGTAATGGACTCTGCCTTATTGGTATCCTTATTATACCATGAATTGTATAATTGAATAAACACCCACTGCGTCCATTTGTAGTAATCCGGATTTGAGGTACGCACCTCACGACTCCAGTCAAAAGAAAACCCAATTTGGTCCAACTGTTCACGATACCTTTTAATATTCGCTTCGGTGGTGATTGCGGGATGCTGACCTGTTTGAATAGCATATTGTTCTGCGGGTAAGCCAAATGAGTCATACCCCATTGGATGCAGCACGTTGAAACCTTTGTGTCTTTTGTATCTGGCGTAAATATCACCAGCTATATACCCCAGTGGATGACCTACATGTAATCCCGCCCCTGAAGGGTAAGGAAACATTGACAAAACGTAATATTTTGGCTTTTCGGAATTATTTTCTGCCTTAAAAGTTTGGTTTTTGGCCCAATAATCCTGCCATTTCTTTTCAATCCGTTGAAAGTCGTAGTGCATTGTAATCTAAGGTTTCAATCGGCAAAAATAGGGCTTATCGTTACAATACCGATTTACTTTTCTATTTTTACACCACTATTTAAGCCTATGGCCAAATACATAGAACGATACCAAAAACGCAGGTTGATTTCGTCCTACTTTTCAGTTGCCTTAAGTATCGCTTTGGTACTTTTTCTACTGGGCATTTTGGGTCTATTGGTCTTGAATACCAAAAAGCTGGCTGACCACTTTAAAGAACAGATTACCTTATCTGTATTTTTAAAAGATACTGCCAAACCTATAGAAATCGACCAATTACAAAAAAGTCTTGCCCTAGCTGAGCACACCAAAACTGCTACATATATTTCAAAAGAAGATGCGGCCGAACAGTACAGCGAAGATATTGGTGAGAATTTTCAAGAGTTTCTAGGTTACAATCCTCTAAAAAACTCAATAGACGTCAATTTAAAGGCAGATTTTGTCTCACCTGAGCAAGTAGCTGAAATTGCGGAAAATCTTGCAACAAAAAGTTACGTTGACGAAGTAAGTTATGACGAGCCACTTATTTCCTTGCTTAATGATAACGTCAAACGAATTAGCTTATGGATACTAATTGCTAGTGGTATTTTCACCTTTATAGCAGTATTGCTTATCAATAGTTCAATTAGATTATCAATATATTCCAAACGATTTATAATCAAGACTATGCAAATGGTAGGGGCAACAAAAAAATTCATAAGACGGCCCTTTATTTGGACCAACATACGCTTGGGTATGCTGGGTGCCATTGTCGCACTTTTGGCACTAGGGGTAGTTCTTTATTACATCAATAGTAATTTTCCGGAACTCAATTTATTCCAAGATTATCCAACGTTAATTGGGCTTTTCCTGGGAGTTTTCCTTTTGGGCATTCTAATTTCTTACATTAGCACCTATTTTGCCACGCAGCGGTTTTTAAACCTACGTACGAACGACTTGTATTATTAAAGAATAACATGGGTAAGAAGAAAGTAAAAGAAAAAGAACCAGAAAAACAGTTCATCTTTAAAAGAAAGAACTATATCTTTTTGTTCATTGGTCTGATTTGCATAGCCCTTGGGTTCATTTTAATGAGTGGGGGCGCCAGTGATGACCCCAATGTGTTCAACCCAGAAATCTACAGTTTTAGAAGAATACGATTGGCTCCAACATTAGTTCTAATTGGACTAGGAATTCAGATATACGCCATCTTATTGAATCCTAACAAAAAGCATAATTAATTTGGAACTTATTGATGCTATAATCCTTGGTATAATTCAAGGGTTGACCGAATTTCTTCCTGTTTCTTCCAGTGGGCACTTAGAGTTGGCAAAAGCAATTCTGGGCGATAGTTCGTTACCCGAAGAAAGTTTATTGTTCACGGTTATCCTACATTTTGCAACAGCTTTGAGCACCTTAGTGGTCTTTTGGAAAGATGTTTGGGAAATTTTACGAGGTCTGTTCCAGTTTAAATGGAATGAACAAACAAAGTTTTCTCTCAAAATCATTATTTCGATGATTCCTGCCGCATTGATAGGAATACTCTTCGAGGAACAATTGGAATCCTTTTTTGGGGGTAACGTGCAATTTGTTGGTTTTATGCTCATTGTGACCGCAGTATTGCTCTATTTGGCAGATAAAGCGAAAAGCACCTTAAAGAGCGTATCATTTTCCAATGCTTTTGTTATCGGAATAGCACAAGCTATCGCAATGCTTCCGGGCATTTCAAGAAGTGGGGCAACCATCTCAACCTCTGTACTTCTGGGCGTTGATAAGACAAAATCAGCACGATTCTCTTTTTTGATGGTTGTGCCGTTGATTTTAGGTAAAATTGGTAAAGATCTTCTAAGTGGCGATTTGGTATTTCAAGGAAATCAAGCAGTAGCTATAGGTGCCGGTTTCATCGCAGCTTTTGTTGCGGGACTGGCTGCCTGTACTTGGATGATACAATTGGTTCGTAAAAGCAAGCTAACCTATTTTGCCGTGTACTGTCTTTTGGTCGGACTTGTCGCCATAGGATGGAGTTTTTGGGGAACACCTTAATCGAAGAGAAAAACTGTCCAATCTTTAATTCAATGACAAAAGAAGACTTTCTTGAAGGACAGATTCTATTGATTGACAAACCTCTACACTGGACTTCTTTTCAAGCAGTCAATAAACTCAAATGGGCCATTCGAAAACAATTCGATCTCGGTAAAAAATTTAAAATTGGCCATGCAGGTACACTTGACCCTCTAGCAACAGGCCTGTTGTTGATTTGTACGGGAAAATTCACAAAGAAAATTCCTGATTTACAGGGGCAGAAAAAAGAATACACCGGTACGTTCACTTTAGGTGCTACTACCCCATCTTATGATTTAGAGACCGATGTGGATGCCATTTTTCCAACCGAGCATATTACTGAGGAATTAATTCGTAAAACAACAAGACAGTTTTTGGGTGAAATAGAACAAGTTCCTCCTATTTTCTCAGCAGTCAAAAAAGATGGCAAACGTGCTTACGAATTAGCTAGAAAAGGAGAGGAAGTCAAACTTAAGAGCCGAAAAATATCGATATACGAATTTGAAATAACCAAAATCGATATGTTAGATATCCATTTTCGCATCAGTTGTAGTAAAGGAACCTATATTCGGTCATTGGCAAATGACTTTGGTAGCGCTCTGGATTCCGGAGCACATCTCAGCTCACTCAGAAGAACCAAAATCGGTGATTACAGCGTAGATAAAAGCATAGGCCCTGAGTTATTCAAAGAAAGACTACAGCATTCTTAACGACTATAATTGCGACCTATGTGCAAAATATTTGATTAAAAATTAGGTTATTAATAACCATGAACTTGACCCGCAAGCAGTTATCTCTCTTAATTACCATATTTACCATGGCAAACGTGGTATTATTGGCCTATAACATTCATTTGGGTTCTAAACAAGCACCTGAATATGTTATTGAGATGAGCTTAACTGATGAGGATATTGAGGAAATACTTAAGGAAGAAGAGGAACGGCTAGAAGAATTGGCTGAGAATAGCGACCCTATTGCAACGCATAGGGCTTTTAATGAAACAGTGAAGTCCTCATTCGGCAATCCGGAACCCCTTAAGACATTGGAGGAACTAATGGAAGAAAGGGAGCTCAACAATCAAAAGGATTTTTTGAGTTCGGACAATGGTTTTCAAGCCAACTTAAAGGAACTTGCCGAGAAAAGGGAAGAAAAGAAAAAACTCTTGGGTGAGCGCGAAGCCGATAAAAAAGAATTCACCAATAATTTGGCAGAAAAGAGAACGACGATCTCTTTTTCCCTTAAAGACCGAAATGCCTATGATATTCCACCCCCTATCTACACTTGTATAGAGGGTGGCAAGGTTGTCATTAATATCGAAGTAAATCAACTTGGTGATGTAATAGAAGCAAACTTCAATGAAAAAAGTTCTACCACCACAAATGGATGTTTGGTTGACAATGCATTGGAATATGCCAGACGAGCGGTTTTCAATTCCTCATCACGTCAAAAGCAAATTGGTACGATTACCTATCTATTTCAACGCAAGTAGTGCCCCCAATTCTGCGGCAATATTTTGACCTTTATCCTTATTGTACCAAACTTGAAGATCCTGACGAAATTCTGGAGTAAGTTTTCCATGCTTCGCTTTGTATTCTTGAACTAATTGTGATGCTGGTTCTGGTCGAGGTCCCCAATCACCCAAGACTTCGTTTGTTTCTTTATTAATTAGAATCAGTTTCGGTATGGATCTAGCTCCATTGGTCAAAAATTCATCCGTTAGCTCCAAGTTTTTATCCCGAAGGGCCACTCTTAACTCTATATTCGGATTGAGTTCCGCAATCTTGTTCATAACGGGCACACTCGGTGCAGCATCGCCACACCAACTTTCCGTCAATACTAAAAATATGAGCTGAGAGTCAACAGCCCTTATTTTTTGAGAAACTTCCTCAGAAAATTTTAGGGTTTTGTCCCAGCGATTCATACGTCGATTATTCAATTGCGTATACTCGATATACGAATCGCTCTGTTCAGGACCAGTAGTTTTACCTTCCGCTGCATACTGCGTCACCATCTTTCGATACTCATGATAGGACTGGCTCGTTGCAACAGCCCTATTTATCAATTCAATGGTATCAGTCTCAGTGGTATTTTTCATAGCTATATCTCCCATTTGCCTATTGGTAGCATTTTTTTGAAAAACTTACATTTTCTCGATAAGAACGAATTAATGATTGTGTGCCTTCTTTTTTACCATTCCACCGCGCGTATCATTGATTGAATTCATGACCACAAAGGCTTTTGGGTCAATTTTAGAGAGTTCAATATTCAATCTTCGTATCTCAAGTCGGGTAATTACCGTGTATACCACGTCGTATTCATTCCTGAAACCCTGTTTTCCATAACCACCACTTGCCTTATAAATCGTAAGTCCACGACCAAGTTTTTCAGTTATCATGGTCCTGATTTGCTCACTTTCGGGCGAAATTATCGTTACCCCGGTATATTCTTCAATACCGTCAACAACAAAATCCAATGTTTTAGATGCAGCTAGATAGGTAAGCATTGAATACAAGGCGGCTTCAATTGAAAGTAAATAGGCTGCAGCAAGAAAAATAACGATGTTAATGAGTATAATAACATCACCGATTTTGGCACCGATTTTTTTGCTGAGGAAAATGGCCAAAACCTCAGTACCATCCAAAACACCACCGCCCCTAATTGAAAGTCCTATTCCCGCACCGAGAAAGAATCCACCAAATACAGCTACTAATAATTTATCTTGGGTAACCTCTGGAAAATGTACCGTTGCAAGAACCAAGGCTAGACCTAAAATCGCTAATACCGCCTTGATGGTAAATTGCTTGCCAATTACCCGATATCCTAAAATCAAAAAGGGAATATTCACGATAATTATTAATACCGATAGTGGAATGGTTGTGACCTCGGTTATCAATAATGATATTCCTGTAGCACCTCCATCAATAAAGAGGTTTGGCAATAAAAAACTCTCAAGACCAAAGGCCGCTGAAAAAATACCTATGACCATAAAAAGAGTATCGCGAAGAATTGAATTGACAACAACGCGACCCCTTCTTGTTCGTAGCAGTCTTCTGTATTGCAGAATGCCGCGCTCACCCATTCTTAGATATTTTCTGGGTTAATTGCCAATGATTGGAACAATTTAGCCTTGGTACTCAAAAATTTGTTTTGAACTTCAATACGTTTCAATTGTGCATCAATAAGCTTACTCTCACGAGAATTTATAAGAAACAATGAACTCTCGCCAAAACTGAACTTTCGCTCCTCCGCACTTAGCAGGGTCTGATAGTCCCTAACGATATTTGCAATGAGCTCGTTCTGGGTGGTATAGGAATCCAGTTCGCGATAAAGGGCTGTGACTTTATTCTGAATTTCGACAAAGGCATTATCACGCTCGAATTGGGCATCTTGGAGCTTAAACTTGGCCAATTTAAGGTCACCTCGTTCCTTTCTTAAAAATAGGGGAAAGTAAAAACTCAACCCGCCTTTGTAGTCCTGACCATTAAGTGAATTCAATAGTTCAGGGGTAGCAGTCAGAAAATTATATTCCAAATCTATTTTGGGTAATAACTTGTTCGCCTTTAATCGTTTATCAACCACAAGACCCTCTACTTTAAAATCGAGTGAACGTAGTTTTGGATGGTCAGCCAATGAGAAACTATCGAGTGGTTTTCCCAATATTTCCAAAGTTTGGTCCACTACCGTTTCAACTTCAGCATCGGGCACTACATCTTCCTGAAGCTCAACGGGTACATTCTCAATCCACAAGAAATTGGAAAGTTCAAGGGACCGCTTCATTAAAGAAACTTTGGCCTGTTCCAAGCTCAATTGCCGATTCTCAACAGCGATTTTTGCCTCAACCGTATCGATTAAAGCGACATCTCCAGCCAAGGCACTGCTTTTTACCCCGCGAAAACGTGTTTCGGCATTCACCAAAAAATTTCGAAAAATCTGCGCTTCATTATACGCTTGGAGCCAATTAAAATATGCAATAGAAGCTTCAAAAAGAATCTGGTTCACCAATAGGTCTTGGTCAGCTTTTGTTTGTTCACGAAAAAGCTTGGCCTGCTTCAAGGTGGCCATACGCTCGTTTATCCAAAATCCTCTGGCAAGAGAGGCCGAGATACCAGCACTATACAAACCATCATTGGGAAATGTCTCATCCGTACTAATAAAATCACCTTCAGCTTGCTCAAGTCCCCCTTTTAATTCAATTCCAAAGTATGTTGGTATTTTAAAAGTGGCATTCAACCTATCCCAATACTCACTCCCTTTGAACTCTTTCCTTTCGTAATCAACTTCAATTTTTGGGTCAAAACCACCTCTAGCCTTCATCAGATTTGCCTGACCTATTGAAATGGTCAACTGGGCCTGTTTTGCGATGGGATGATATTTTTTGACATATGCCAAATACTCATCAAACCTCATGACCAAACTATCGTTTTGAGCCCATCCAAAAGTTGAAAACAGTAGTAAAAAGAAGTAAATAATCTTCTTCATCTTATTTCTTTTTGGCTGTTGCCATTTCATTTTCCGGTTGATAATAATTTGGGGGGAAGCCATTCAACTGCCTCCATAATTCAAACCATATTGGAACATCCTCCAATAAGGCAATTGTTGTTGCTCCTGAACCAACCCTTAAATCTTTTGGCCAAGGCTCATCATTAGGGTCTGGCGCTAACAAGATTCGATATTTGCCGTTGTCACTTATGAAAGTCTCAATGGCAACTACCTTGCCCCCGTATGTACCCACGGAAACGTTTGGCCAACCACTAAAAATAATTACGGGCCAACCGTCAAACTGTATCCGAACATCTTCACCTAAGTGTACAAGAGGTAAATCCAACGGCTCAACAAATGTTT
Organism: Croceivirga thetidis; assembly: GCF_012272815.1. Taxonomy (GTDB): domain Bacteria; phylum Bacteroidota; class Bacteroidia; order Flavobacteriales; family Flavobacteriaceae; genus Croceivirga; species Croceivirga thetidis. The sequence continues at coordinate 1,393,649 of NZ_JAAWWL010000001.1, read as the reverse complement.
CCACCGCCATGTCATAGTTTGCTGGCATTATTCCAACCAAACGATCTCCTTCTTTAAAAGTCTCACCAATACCTGCTTGAAGCGCCTTATTAATAAACCCATCTTGAGGAGCTCTTATATAATGTAATTGACTTCGGAGTTCATAATTAGTGTACTCATTTTCTAATTTGGTTACCTGAGCTTCTGAATCAAACTGGTTAGACTGTGCTGTCATCATCTCGCTACGAGCTTTCGAAATTTTATCGGTATACTCGGCTTGAATTCGCCCTATTTCAACCTCAGCGTTAATAACATCATTCTTGCTTGCCAAAAGTTTGTTTTCTTGAGAAATCAACTTCGCCTGGGTCTCTTGCAGTTTTAAGCGTTTTTCTTCGGTATCTGTTATGGCCTTTAAACCTTCTGCCTGTAATTGTACCACTCGATCGTATTGTCTTTCGGCAATGCTAATGTTGGTTTTGGCTGCCTCAAAATCTATACTATCACTTTGGACCTTCAAATTCGCTTGTATTAATTTGTTTTTGGCCTGCTTAAGCTTTAAACTTCTTTCTTGTGCCAAAGCACCTATTTGGGTATTCAAAGCTTTCACCTTTTCTTGATAAGAGGTCACCGACATTTCTTTGGCCTTCAGTTGTTTTCCAGTTCGCTCAACCAACATTGGGTCAAAATATTCATTCTTAATCTCAGAAATGAAAAGAATGGTATCTCCCTTTTTTACAAAATCACCTTCGCGAACGAACCATTTTTCAATTCTACCAGGAATCGGTGATTGAATCGTCTGCGGCCTTTGATCGGGTGTCAGTGTGGTTAAATACCCTTTACCTGTAATATTTTGGGTCCAAGGCAAAAACAATACAATTAGTCCAATAATGGAGAATGCCAATAAAAATCTATTGAAGTGCTTGTAATGTCTTTTGTGAAAAACCTTCTGGGCTGCTTTGTACTTAGACAAGTCAACCGTCTTATTCAATTTATTTGGCGAAATGTTAAGCATTTTTTCCCTTTTTTTCGTTTAATATCCTACCATTTTCCATGGTTATTATGCGTCCGCAATGGTTCAACCATTTGGTATTTTCACTGATGATAACCAAAGCCCAACCATTCGCAGGGTCGGTCAAAAACTCCATGATGTCCTCTGCTTCTTCTTTGGTAAATTGGTCTAATGGATCTTTTAGTATTAAAAGCTTCGGCTTATTGACTATACTTCTTGCTAAGACAATTTTCTTAGATATTACGAATGGAATTTGTTTTCCTTCAGGATATAAAATGGTGTGAATTCCTTTAGGTTGTTCTTTCATCCAATCTGTAAGTTTGGTCTTTTCTAATGCCCAGTAAACCTGTTCTTGACTAATATCCTTACTACCAAAAGTGATGTTGTTCAGCAAGGTTCCTTCAAAGGGTGATTCATCACTAAGCGATTGTCCCAAATGGGCTCGATAATAATTCAAGTGCAATCCTTTTAGGCTCACATCATTGACATAAATGCTTCCAGAATCAGGCTCTAAAATACCCGCAATTAGCCTTAATAAGGTTGATCGGCCCGAACCAGCTGACCCCTGTAAAAGAATTCTACATTCTGGAGAAATGGTCATTGAAACTTTATCGATGATCAATTTATCGCGCTCGGGTACGTTGTAGGAAACATCCTTTAATTCAACCGTGAAACCTGAATTCTCGTCAAAAGGTTTCTCTCCATCTTGTGGTTCCAATTCTTTATCAACGACTTGGCCCAATTTTTCGAGGGAAGTCAATATATCATAAAAAGTCTCCAGCCCCAGTATTAGTTTTTCAACCGAACTAATGACCAATAGAATGATTATTTCTGCCGCTACAAACTGACCAATGTTCATTTCTTGGTTCAATACCAGCAAACCACCAATGAGCAATAAACCAGCGGTTACCAAAACCTTGAACCCAATCATCTGGATAAACTGTAAAACCAAAATCCTAAAATGGCTTTCACGCGCATCTAGATAATTTGCTACCAGCGTGTCGTTCTTGTCCAAGGCATGTGAAGTTTTTCCGGAAAGTTTGAAACTTACGATTGACCGGGCTACTTCTTGTATCCAATGCGCCACCAAATATTTATTCTTAGACTCGGCTAGACTAGTATCCATGCCCCGTTGTGCGGTGAATCGGAATACAACGTAAATTAAAAGAAGTAGTAATATGCCGTATATGATAAAAAACGGATGGTAAAATGACAATAAAAGCAATCCAAAAATAATCTGTAACAATGCCGCCGGAAAATCGATTAAAATCTTCGATAATCCTTTTTGAACAGTGAGGGTATCAAAAAATCTATTGGCCAATTCAGGAGGGTAATAATTTCGTAATTGGCTCATTTTGATTTTAGGAAAGCGATATGCAAATTCAAAAGATGACCTTGTAAATATTTTCTGTTGAACGTTTTCAATGATGCGTATTTGCATTAACTGTAAAATTCCAACAAACAACACTCCTAGGGTTACTAAAACCACAAGAACGATCCAAGAAGTTGAGACTTGGGCACCTTGTATCAAGTTAATTATAGCCTGAATACCCAATGGCAAGGAAAGGTTAACCAATCCAGCAAAAATGGCATAGTAAAAAACTTGAAGAATATCTTTTTTATCTATGGATAATAGCCCTACAAAACGTTGCCAGGCAGTTAGTATGTTCTTAGTCATTGTTTAGTACTTTGAATACCATATCCGTGATGAATGCGCTAGAAGGATTTTTTCCATCACAATTGGTCAATTTGGGAAAATGGTCTTTTAAAAAGTTTTGATGCAGATTGCCTTCAAGTATAGTGCTTGCAAGACTTGAAGGATAAGGATAATTGGAGTCAACCGCTTGAATCATTTCAGTTAAACGGGTTACAAGTCGCTGATATATATTAAAATAACCTTGCCTGTTTTCTTCATCAACTTCCTTGGTTAAAAAAGACTTCGAAGATTCATTGATTACTATTCTGTTCAGGGCTACTTCATCAATATGTGAAAAAGATGAATCAGTTTCGACAGCTTTCGTTAAAACTGCAATTGCGGTCTTCAATTTTTCAATTGGGTCTTGCATACTATTTGTGGCAAAAACCAATTGGTACTCCCTCCACCCCCAATACCAAGAAGTTAAGTACACCAAAAGCTTGTGCTTGTTCTCAAAATAGCGATAAATAGAGCTTTCATTAGAACCGATTTTCGTCCCCAATTTTTTAAAGGTAAAGGACTCGAATCCCATTTCATCAATCATTACTATACCATGCTCGACGATTCGTTTGCCTAGTTCCGATGATTCTGGATCTTTGACGAAGATTTTTTCATTGATTCCGATTCTTACGCTTTGTAGAAGCCTTTCCATAGCTTTTAAAAATTAAAGCGACAAAATTAATAGTATTACTATTGTATCATAATAGATTAACTTATAATTAACGAATGAAGTGCTTTCATTTATAGCCCAATAGCCTTAGTTTTATATAAAAAAATTATATGATTAGAATTTTACTTGTTGTGACAATGATATTAGGAACAGGATTCCTTTTCGGGCAGACACAAAATCATCAAATTGAATTTCAACATTTTACAGAAAGTAGAGGCGATTCAGAAACAGACCTAATCTTGGAATTGCCATATTCCGAATTGGTCACCAGTCATAGACCTTTGAGCAGTAATTCCGGGCTTGGAAAAACCTTCAATTTTAATGGAAGTATTGTGGTAGTGGATTATATCGATGTATTGCAAGATGTCAGTATGCAAGTAGTTTTACGCAGGGAAGATGGTAAAGACTTTTACGGTTATCGCCCAACTCTAAAAGCAATCTTGAAGCCTACACGTTAGTTAAGATAAAATCAATACTATATTCAAAAGCCTTACGAGAAATTAGGAACAGTAAATACCAGCAATGGTACAAGGTTTAAAGAGAAGTCTATTTAATTTGAAAAGTTGAATACCATTCGAAATTTTCTGTAATTATATTTCTCTTTTCAATCTCTAAATATTCAAGTAATTCATTTGCAACGGGAGACAGCTTCTTGCTTTTAAGCCAAACCAAATTCCAGGTAGTCGTAATGGGTAATTTTTTCTGTGGAAATATTTTTAGGTCCCCATTCTGCAACTCATTTCTTAGTCCTATCAAAGGCATAATCGAACACCCAAGGCCCGCAATAACTGCTTGTTTAACAGCTTCATTAGATGTCAATTCAATCCTCTTTTGCACATTTAAATCGTATTCTTTGATGTAATTTTCCATTGCCGCACGGGTTGCGGACCCCTTTTCCCTAAAAATTAAGGGAACAGCATCTGATTTGGCTCTACCACCTAATTTAATTTTTTCGAAATACCGTTGATTTGCAACTAATTGCAAAATATTGGGCATTAATTCTATGCGCTCCAACTTTAAATGATCAGGTAATACCGAGACCAATGCAAAATCTACAAGGTTTTGTTCAAGGTTTTCAACTACGACTGTCTTGTTGGTTACGTCCATTCGTAAATCGACCCCAGGATTATTCTTCATAAAACCGGATAAGAAATAAGGCATAACATACTTCCCAGTAGATACAACAGCAACCCTGAGTCGGCCTGCAAGCTGGCCTCCAATCGCCCTTGTTTTATAGTTAATGGTATCTGCTGCATTCAAGACATCCTCAGCCGCCTGCGCAATTTCCTTGCCGAAATCAGAAATGTAAAGCCGACGGCCAACTACCTCAAAGAGTGGAATTGGAAATTGATTTTGAAAATTTTTCAATTGAATCGAAACGGCCGGTTGGGTCAAATGCAATTCTTCAGAGGCCTTTGTAATACTCTGGTAATGAGCAACACGCTCAAATATCTGTAATTGATGCAAAGTATAATTCATAAATTTTCGTTATGTTTTTGATAATAAATATAAATAATAATTTAATATTATTTTGTTTCACCTTTGCATCACAATTTTAACGTCATGGGTTACAAAACAACGATAAGACAAGAAAATAAAATTCAGGAAAAAGATGTGGTTAGGACTAAGTTAAGCCCTATCGCCATAACGCTTTTGGCCTTGGTCTTTGCTGGTATGCTAGCACTATCATCACTAAACGATTACCTATTTTTTGGTTGGTTGGCCATGGGATCATGCATCGTATTTGCATTAGTGGGAATTCATGTATTAGGAAAACAACAAATAAAAAGAAATTAGAATGGCTCTAACAGAAACTGCGGTCAGAACGACCCAAAAGATTCAATTGGTAGATGGTACATTTTCACCCTCAGAAACCTCAGATGTAATATTGGCATTGCTTCAAGAGAAAATAAATTTTCACAAACTTCAACGCCTCTCATGGTGTGAAGGTAGCGCTGATGCTGACACGAATTACCCTGACGGTAGAATAGCCGAACTTGAAAATGAGAAAGAGGTTATCAAAGACTTCGTTGCTCAGGTTCGACACGAGGGAAAGCGACTTCGAATTAACGGAGTGCTTGAGATTACCCTCGAAGATGAGTAGTATTAATGGATCTACACCTACTAATTGACAATCTTACAAATCCAGCACTGCTATTTTTCTTTCTCGGAATTATAGCAGTGCAATTGAAAAGCGATTTGGAGATTCCACCGAACTCCTCAAAATTTATTTCACTTTACTTACTCTTCTCTATCGGTTTTAAGGGCGGCTTGGAATTATCACATAGCCCATTGAACCTTGAAATTCTTTGGTCATTACTTTTCGGAATTTTCTTGGCTGTAGCCGTACCTATTTATTCATATTTTATTCTTAGACGAAAATTTTCAGTTGAGAATTCAGGGGCCATTGCAGCATCTTACGGTTCGGTAAGTGCGGTAACTTTCGTAACGGCCGTTTCGTTTTTAGAAATTGAACAAATCGAGTTTGGAGGGCATATGGTTGCTGTAATGGCACTTATGGAAGCTCCGTCTATTATTGTTGGCGTATTGTTAATGGCCATTTTTTCTAAGAGCAAACCAAAGAATGGAGAACTGAAAAAAGTGGTTCACCATTCCTTCACCAATGGTAGTGTACTTTTGATTTTAGGAAGTCTTGTAATCGGGTTTTTGGCGAGTGACCATCAAGCTGAGGGAATAAAACCATTTACTACCGATATCTTCAAGGGGTTTCTAGCAGTCTTTCTGTTAGATATGGGCATATCAAGTGGCAAAAAGCTAAACGATTTCTTGAAAAAAGGCTGGTTTGCACTGCTCTTTGCATTGATTGTTCCGGTTATCAATGGCATTCTAGTGGCTTGGGCTAGTCAATTGATTACCGATAATATTGGCAATCGGTTTTTGTTTGCCATTCTAGCTGCGAGTGCTTCCTATATTGCGGTTCCCGCAGCAATGCGCCTGGCCGCTCCAAAGGCCAATCCAAGTTTGTATTTGCCCATGGCACTGGCGATTACCTTTCCATTTAATATTACCTTGGGCATGCCCCTTTATATGTATATTGTGCAGAACTTTTAGCACTTTTATGCATGAAAAAAAGATGTGGGTGGGGTCAAGGTGACGAACTGTACGAGGCTTACCATGATAATGAATGGGGTGTTCCCGTTTATGATGATGAAACCTTCTTTGAGTTCTTAATTTTAGAAACTTTTCAAGCTGGCCTCAGTTGGATTACCATCCTTCGAAAGCGTGAAAACTTCCGACGTGCTTTTGATAATTTTGATTACCAGAAAATTGCAAATTACGATCAACCTAAAATTGACGAACTTCTTCAGGATACAGGCATCATAAGAAACAAACTAAAAGTCAATTCTGCAGTTTCAAATGCAAAAGCTTTTATAACGGTACAAAATGAATTTGAGAGCTTTAGCAAATACCTCTGGAAATTTGTTGATGGAAAACCCATCAAAAACAAATTTGAAAACTATAAGAATGCACCTGCCACGACCGAACTTTCAGATAAAATCAGCAAAGATTTAAAGAAAAGAGGGTTCAAATTTGTTGGAAGCACTGTTATTTATGCCTTCATGCAAGCCACAGGAATAGTAAACGATCACGAAATTAGCTGTTTCAGATATGATGAAGTATAGCAACTTGTTAGGATACAATTCCAAGTCTTATTGATACCGAACCTCATATATGTTCCCTAATTAAAAGAATATATTTTATGAAAAAAACCTGGTGGAAAGAAAGCGTTGTATATCAAATATACCCTCGTTCATTCAACGATACTACCGGCAGTGGTATGGGCGATATTCAAGGAATCATAGAAAAACTTGACTATATAAAGTCGTTGGGTGCAGATGCTATTTGGCTCTGCCCAGTATATGAAAGCCCAAATGATGACAATGGATATGACATCAGTGACTATCGGAAAATTTCAGAAGATTTTGGTGGACAAAAAGCTTTTGATACGCTATTGGATAAGATGCATCAAAAAGGACTCAAGCTGGTCATGGATCTTGTCGCCAATCATACCTCCGACGAACATTATTGGTTTAATGAATCAAGAAAATCAAAAGAGAATCCTTATCGGGATTACTACATCTGGAAGGATGGAAAAAATGGTGGCCCACCGACCAATTGGGAATCTTTCTTCAATGGCAGTACTTGGGAATATGATCAGTTAACAGATCAATATTACCTGCATTATTTCACAAAGAAGCAACCTGACCTTAATTGGGAGAATCCAAAAGTTCGTAAGGAAATTTTTGAAGTCATTGAATATTGGTTTGAAAAAGGTGTTGATGGTTTTCGAATGGATGTAATTTCATTGATTTCAAAACCGGACTCTTTCCAAGACACGCAATACGTCAAGTTTCAAGATACGATTATCAATATCTATGCTAATGGGCCAAAAATCCACCAATACCTGCACGAGATGAATCAAGCGGTGTTGTCAAAATACGATATCATGACCGTTGGTGAAGGACCTGGAATTGATTTAAAAAATGGGCCCTTATATGTTGATGAGAAGCGAAAAGAACTAGACATGGTCTTTCATTTTGACCATCTTTTTATCGATTGTGGCGAAGGCGGTAAATATGACCCTCAACCTTATGATCTGCCAAAATTCAAAAAGGTTTTTACTGACTGGGACAATGCTCTTAAGAATGGAGGTTGGGGCAGTATTTTTCTAGGTAATCATGATTTTTCAAGAATGGTATCCCGTTTTGGAAACGTTGATGAATATCATCTAGAGTCTTCGAAGTTATTGGCAACCCTTTTGTTGACCTTACGTGGCACTGTTTACATTTATCAAGGGGATGAGATTGGTATGACCAATGTAGGCTATCCAAGTATTGCTGATTATAATGATGTGGAGACATTAAACGCTTGGAACGAGGCAAAAAAGAAGGGAAAGGATATGGAAGAATTTTTCAAAATAGTCCATTCTCAAAGTCGGGACAATGCCAGAACACCAATGCAATGGAATAATTCTGAAAATGCTGGATTTACCAATGGCACACCATGGTTGCAGCTAAATCCAAATTATATTGACATCAATGTTTCCCAGCAAGAAAATGATTCCAATTCCATTTTGAATTACTATAGAGAGATGGTACAATTCAGAAAAGAAAATGACGTGCTTGTCTATGGTGATTATGAATGCTTGAACGAGGATGACAACGAGCTGTTCGTCTACCGAAGATGGGACAAGGATGTGGAATTTCTAATTCTTCATAATTTCAGTGAAAACGATCTGCGGTTTCAAAAAAATATGAATGCAGAAGAATACGAGTTTTGTAAGACCAATGTTCAGGAACATTTGGATGATTCATATTTATTAGCACCATGGCAGACCAAAGTTCTTCGAAAAAAAACCAAATGAATAACTGTGGCAATGGGTTCTAGAATTTTATTTTTTTTATTGTTTGCCTGCTTCTGTTTAAATGGTTTCGCGCAAAAAAAACAAGAGCGGGAGTTTCGAATAAACAAGGAAGACTTCCCTAAAGAAGCCTTGAACTCCCTATCCTCCTACCTACAAGGCACCAAAAAGATACGTTATTATCAAGAGCAGGATGGAGAGAAAAAATCGTTTGAAATAAAATTTAAAAAAGATCGGCTGTTCTACAGCATAGAGTTTGACCTCAACGGAGTTCTGGAAGATGTCGAATTCGTTATAAAGCCAGAAGACGTACCGGACGCCAGCTGGAAAACTATCCAAGAGTATTTTTCAAAAAACTTTGAAAAATCCCGAGTAAAAAAGATTCAACAACAATATCAGACCAATGAAAGCAACCAAGTAAAAGTCTTAAAAGATGCTTTTCAGAACTTATTATTGCCTTACATTAACTATGAAATTATCATCACTGCAAAAGATAAAGAAGGTTATAGTACATATGAGGTAACCTTTGATTCTGATGGACACCACGTACTTACCAGAAAATCCGTAAGATCAAAATATGACCATGTATTGTTCCAATAAAGGGTTTTGGGTCTCCATGCTTTTTACACTATACTTTTTTTCAATCAAAGCACAGGACAACTTCATAGGCCTATGGCAACAAACAGCGGCAGTCAACTATAAGGTTAGCCCTTTTTATTTACATAATTTTGCCTTGAACAGCCGAAATTATTTGTACCGAGATAATAATCTAGAATTATCTGCACGTCATCTTGATTTTATACATTTTTCAAACCTAAGGGTTAGTGAGGGTCAAAGTATAGCAGTAGGCTTGCAATACCGCCATCGAGAACCATTTGACGGCGGTTCCAATGAACTTCGGTTCACCCAACAATACAATATTAACACCCGCCCAAATGTTGTGCGATATGGCCATCGGGTGCGAGCACAACAACGAATAAGATCTTCTAGAACCGTGCATAGATTCCGATATCGGTTCAGTACGGATTTTCCGTTAAAAGGTGAAAAATTAGATGTGGGCGAACCTTATCTGGTTACTAATGTTGAAAAACTTTTGAGTGTAGCCAGACAAAAAAAACCACAGTATGACATAAGGTTTACGGTTAATCTGGGCTGGAAACTAAATGACCGGTACAAATTTCAATTTGGAGTGGAACATCGGTTAGAAGACCTTGCCCAATATGAGCGTCATGAACTCTTTCTTATGAGTAGACTAAATCTCTCGCTTTAATATTTTCAAAAAATCATCTCTGAACATTTCTTCGGCACCCAGACTTTCAAGATGTTCTGTATAAATCTGACAGTCGATTAATTCATAATTCTCCTTCTCTAGGTTTTCAGCCAAATGAATAAATGCAAATTTAGAAGCGTTCGAAACCAAACTGAACATGCTCTCACCGCAGAAAACATGGCCCAAATCAATGCCATAAAGACCGCCAACCAATTTAGTGCCTTCCCAGACTTCGTAAGACTTGGCAAATCCCATTTCATGCAAGGCTAAATAAGCTTTGTGCATATTTTTTGTAATCCAAGTACCATCTTGCCCCTTACGTTCCACACGCGAACAGTTTTCAATGACCTCTTTAAAGCAAGTGTTAACCGTTAGTCTGAATCGCTGATTTCGAAGTACTTTGGACATTGACTTCGAAATTTTTATCCTTTCTGGAAAAAGGACCATTCTAGGATTAGGACTCCACCAAAGAATCAGGTCATCGTCATTAAACCATGGAAAGATTCCACTGCGATATGCCAGCAGCAGTCGTTCAGGCGATAAATCTCCCCCCACGGCCAGCAGGCCTTCGCTATTGGCATGTGATACAGGTGGAAACTCAAGCCTATCGTTCAATAAGAACAATGGTTGGTTTTTACCAATATTTTCCAAGCTATCTTTTTTCTTAAAGATAGTGATCCTGCTAAAAGAACAAAACGGGTAATTATCGCTAAATAAATAGTAATCCTAGCAAAAATATAAGTCCGCCCACTACCATAAAAAGTATGGTGTAGGGTAAAATTTCATTCGCTTTTAATTTGGTAATGCCTAATAATGGCAACGCCCAAAACGGTTGTAACATATTGGTAATTTGGTCACCATAGGCCAATGCCATTATTGCCTTTGGCAATGGAACACCTAATTTTAAAGCTGATTCAATAACCAAAGGTCCTTGAACAGCCCATTGACCTCCCCCACTGGGCACAAATATGTTTACCAATGCTGCACTAAAGAATGTTAGGATCGGTAGGGTAACCTCATTGCTTATAGACACAAAAAAATCTGAGATTTGGGCTATCATACCACTACCACTCATTATTCCCATGATTCCAAAATACAATGGAAATTGAATCAAGATTCCGCTTACATCTCCTATAGCCTCTTCTACGGCATTTAAAAAGCTTTTAAAACTACCATGGAGTAATAGGGCAATGCCCAACATAAAAAAGTTCAGCAAATTAGGGGTTAAGTTCAATCGCTTTAACGCAGGGAGATATTGAACTAAAAATACCAAAAGGACTATCCCTGCAAAGAGATATGAAAGAATTTTTGAGTGATCCAATTTTTCTGCACCTAAAACCTTGTTCTTATCCACCGAAATGAATTGATATTGTTTTAGTGAGTACTTTGTAAAGCTGGTTGATTTACCCAACCAATAGGCCAAAATTGCGCTACTCAGGAGCACTATCACAAACAATGCTAAATTCCAAGAGCTAAACACTGTCAGTGAAGTAGAAATTAAGTCTGGAAGATTTGACAAGGTCTGGTTTTCCGCACTTAATTGCATGAGTGATCTTAAATGACCTGCTTCCGAAACTTTGATTGGTGCAGAACCACTAATGCCACCATGCCAAACCATCAGACCGCTATACCCACAGGCTCCTATTAGCGGATAATTCAATTTAATGTTATTCTGTTGGGCATACTCCCCGACTTTTCGAGCAAGAATAGCTCCAAAAATCAATCCTAATCCCCAATTAAAAAAAGCAACGACCATTGTCGGAACTAGAACTAACACTGCCGCGGTTTGCGTATTCTTAGCATATCTTGTCAACCGCAAAATAAGTCGCTCCATTGGTCGGCTAAGTACAAGCACATGCCCTAGGACCAGAATAAGCATCATCTGATAGGCAAAAACGAGCAGCCCGCTATTCCAAATGCCGCTTTCCCAATAGGAGAAAATCTTAAATAGGTGGTTTGTCCCATTTTGCTCCCTTCCTAATAAAAGGGCAAGAAGAATGGTCAAAAAAGTCAATAAAACGGCTATTGTAAAAGGAGAAGGCAAGAACCTTCTAAATAACTTTTCAATTAGCCCTGTAGCACCCAAAATTAGAAAGGAAGGTCGTCGTGGTCTTCTTCTTGTAGATCGTCAGCTGGTTCAAAAGCCTCCATTGGAGGCACAGGTGGCATATTCGAATTGTCTTGTTGTGCATTTTCAAGATTTTCAATACGCCAACCCTGAATGGAGTTAAAGTACTTCACTTCTCCCTGCGGATTTGTCCATTCACGACCCCTAAGATTTATGCTAACCTTAACCATCTGTCCTACCTGATAGCTGTTTAAGAGATCTGTTTTATCTTGAACAAACTCAACCATAATATGCTGTGGGTATTGTTCTTCTGTTGTTATTACAATTTCCCGCTTACGAAAACCGTTGTTACCGTACGTTTTCGTTTCATCTATCATTTTAATTCTACCCTGTATTTCCATCATTCAAAAATTAGCGAAACCAAATGTAAATAAATTGACCTGTAATCCGGTAGACTTCAACATTTGGTTTTCAACAGGTTTTTTTACAAATGGAGTATCTTTAATAATCAATAAATCCATCCATGGACTTTAAGCCCAAAAGGAAGACGACCAACATACTTCTGCTTATTTCTGCCTTTGTTATCGTCAGTCTTATTTTATGGAACACCAATGTTTTCTTCGAAAAATTCAAGGACGAGGAACGCAAAAAAATTGAAATATGGGCCAGTGCCCAAACCGAATTATTACAATCCTCAGTAGAGGACGAATTGGGTAATCTTCCGTTAATAGTAATGGCCAACAATACCTCCACACCTATGATATTGGTCAATAAGGATGGTGCAATCAAGCCTCATAATATTGACGAAAAACTGGCCAATGACTCTATACAATTACAACGTCTAATAAAAAAATTCGCAAAAGAAAATGAGCCGATTGAAAGTGTTGAGGAAGGAGAAGTTCTTCAAACAATTTATTACGGCAATTCAGAAGTCATCAACAAATTGAAGTTTTACCCAATTGCCTTGTTACTTATATTCTTACTCTTTGGCACTGTTATCTATTTCGTTTTTAAGTCTTATAGGGCCTCAGAACAGAATAAGGTTTGGGCAGGCATGGCCAAAGAAACTGCCCATCAAATTGGTACTCCTCTAACATCGTTATTAGGGTGGAATGAGTTACTTAAATCTGAACATATAAAAGAAGAGATTACTATAGAAATTGATAAGGATATCGATCGCCTAAAAACCATCACAGAACGTTTTTCCAAAATTGGGTCCGTTCCTGAATTGCATGTATATGATGTTGTGCTCGAAACAAAAAAAGCCTTTGATTACCTAAAAAGGCGCAGTTCAAAACTTATTCATTTCTCTATGAATAGCGGTAATGAAGAAATTCCAGTCATGCTAAATCCACCCTTATACAATTGGAGCATTGAGAACTTGGTGAAAAACGGTATCGATGCGATGAAGGGTAAGGGAAATATTAGTGTTGACATTGAACAAAAAGGTAACATGGTCAACGTCCTAATATCCGATACTGGTCATGGACTGCCAAAAAGTGAATTCAAGAATATTTTCAATCCAGGATATACGACCAAAAAAAGGGGATGGGGCCTCGGACTTTCATTGGTCAAAAGAATCATAGAGGAATACCATAGTGGGAAAATTCGTGTACTTTCGTCAAGTAAAGATGGTACAATCATGCAGATATCTTTGAAAATTTTCAAATAAAATGGCCAAAGAAAGACTTATTGTTATCAAACAGGCCGACATTACCAATAATTGTCCGGAGTGTTTTAATCAGGAACTTGAACTTACCTTTTCACAACGCCATACTTACAATGCATTTTATCATAAAACCACTGAAGAGATTAGCCATGAAATAAAATGTAAAAAGTGTGAATCTATCATTTACCCTGTGAAATGGACAGATGATATTGAAAGAGTCTTCGATTATTACAACAAATTGGTTGAGCCTGATAAAAAATCCGTGAGATTTACCACACTTTTTTTTGTGTTATTGTTGCTAATGTTTGGTGCGGTGGCGGCTTTACTCTACTTGTATTTCGAAGGGGCTATTTAACTAATGAACTAATCTCAGCTGCTAAAGTTTCGAAAGCATTAGGTGTCATTTCTACCTTATTTTGAAAAGTGGCGTCTTTCATTGAATTCAATGGAATTAAATGCACATGAACATGGGGTACCTCCAAACCAATCACACTCATTCCTATTCGTTCACAATCAATCACCTCTTGAATTGCTAATGCAACTTTTCTTGAAAATGCCATAAGACCCAAGTAGGTGGATTCATCTAAATCAAAAATCTTATCAATTTCCTTTTTAGGCACACACAAGGTATGACCCTTGGAATTAGGATTAATATCTAAAAAAGCAAAAAAGTTTTCGTCTTCAGCAATTTTGTAACATGGAATGTCACCGTTGATTATTTTGGTAAAGATGCTGGCCATGGTCGTTGATTTGAATAAAAAAACCCTATCTGGTTAGATAGGGCTAAATTTACTTTTTTCGTTGCACCTAATTGCGACTAATGTCCAAAATTTCAAGTTTCATTACACCGTTAGGCACTTGAACCTCAGCAACATCACCAACAGATTTGCCTAAAAGCCCTTTCCCTATTGGGGAATTCACAGAAATTTTTCCCTGCTTTAAGTTAGCTTCACTTTCCGCTACGAGGGTATATTTCATTTCCATCTTATTGGCTTGGTTCTTTAGTTTTACTGTTGAAAGTACAAGAACTTTTGAGGTATCTAACTGAGATTCATCAATAATTCTGGCATTGGCGACGGTTTCTTCCATTTTTGAGATTTTCATCTCTAGTAATCCTTGCGCTTCTTTTGCAGCATCATATTCGGCATTCTCGGAAAGGTCACCCTTGTCTCGAGCCTCGGCAATGGCCTGTGAAGCTTTTGGGCGTTCCACATCTCGTAGATGGTCTAACTCAGCCTTTAGTTTTTTCAACCCTTCGGGTGTATAATAGGAAACTTTACTCATAACTTATATTTTAGACAAAAAATCACCGTGGAAAACCTTTTCAAGTCTTCCCGATGTGTCTTGAATTTAAAATTGAAAAATCCCCAACATTAACCGCCTCATGCAGTTTTATCGAGGATTTAACGCAAAGATATGCATTTTTTAGTGACTTTTATCCAAAATACCCCGAATGAGATATAGTTATTGCCTGATTTTCATGGTTTTACTGTTTTCTTGCGAAAGCGATGATATAAATAGAAATCCATTTATACCAGATGTATCATTTCGATTTGATTTGAACCTAAACCTTCCTCTATATAACGATTTAAATATCATCGGCAGTCCAATCTATGTGGACAACGCAGGCGTCGGAGTTAGAGGTGCATTTGTTATGAGAACCGGACCCAGCGACCAATTTGTGGCATGGGAGGCCAATTGTCCGAATCAAGCCCCGAACAACTGTTCTACAATGGTTTTAGAAGGTCAAAATGCCAGTTGTCCATGTGATGATTATGAGTACAACCTGTTCTTTGGGCAATTGTTAAACCCACCACAGGATGGTAGTCGATTTTTTAACTTGAAGCCTTATCGTGCAGTCCTAGCAGGAAATTCAGTAATAATTTCTAATTAAAAAAGCACCCTTCATCAATCGACCATTAGGGGGAACATGAAATGGGTATATGGTCAACGTTCCGGGTGCCATTTATTTTTAAAAATTCAAGGTAGCTCCAAGTAAAAAGTTAATTCCTGCCTGTGGGTAAAAGCCTGCACCTTCAATAGTTGTAATTGTTCCGGGGTTAGAAAAATCATCATCGAATGTGAAAAAGTACCCATTCGACACGATGTCCTGGTCGAAAATATTGTTTACCAAACCTGAGAAAACAATGCTTTTTACAAAAGAATTGGTCTGCCAGGTATATTGAATATTCAAATCTGTCTGTGAATAGGCATCTAAGATGGAACCATCAGCATCAATGTTGCCCATGTATTGCTCACCCACAAATTTTGATAACACAAAGAATTGCCAATTCTGATTAGGTGTAAATCCAATAATGTTTCCTGCAACCAAATTTGGCGAATATGCAATATTGGTATTTCCTAAGTTTTGAATCACACCATCACGCTGAAATATGAAATCAATGTTCTTATTACTACTCAAAGCAATGTTAGGTTGTATCATCCATTTATCACTTAATGAAATATTGGCATCAATTTCAAGTCCCAGTCTATAGCTATCCCCCACATTTGCACGCAAAGGTGCTCCAACATCATTTAGTTCTCCTGTCAAGACCAATTGGTCTTTATAGCGCATGTAGTAAACATTGGTATTTACTTGAACAGATGGGTTAACATAACGCCACCCTAGTTCAAAATCATTCAATTGCTCTGGTCTTGGGTTACCATTTTCATAATCATTACGGTTTGGTTCACGGTTTGCGCGTGCGTAGGAAAAGTAAAAATTATTGTTCGCATTCAAATCGAATGTTAGACCAGCCTTAGGATTGAAGAAATTGAAGGTATCATCAACAAGCCCTGTATCCTCACCGTTTGCTTCATAACCCACACCGCGATATTGCAAATCTCCGAATAGGCTCCATTTGTTGTTCAATTTGTATATGGCTTTTGCATAGGTATTCAAATCTGTTTTGGTTGACGTATCATCATAATAGCGATCAGCAAAATCGGTGTTGTTCGCAAATCTTGCCCAAATAATTTCTCCGAAATGGTCTCCTTTGTAGATGTTATAACCGCCACCAAAAATTAATTGCAATTTTTCGCTGGAATAATTGGCTGAAAAAATAGTTCCGTAAAAGTCATTGTCCAGCCACCTTCTTCGAATTAAATCTGTGGTATTCACCAATTCTCCATCAACGGTTATTGGAGTTATGCCGTACGTGTCAAAATCATCGTCTTCTCGAAACTGTTCAAAAAACCCTCGACCACGCGTATAATGAAGTGCAATGTTTGTATTCCAATTTTCATTCAGTTTTTCACTCCAATGCAATTGAAAATGATCTTGTTTGTAATTGTCAACTTCGTTCTCGTAGAACTGGGTATTCCCATTTTCATCAGTATAAATACCTGAGGGATTAAACGTCCGATCAGTAGCCAAGGTAGCAGCATCTATTCCGTACCAAGCTTGATAGGTAATTTCGTGACCACCAAACAACAATGCCTTAACCAAGGTGTTCTCGTCTTTGTAAACTCCTTGCAAAAAGTAGGAATCCAACTCCGAAGCAGCTCTATCTATATAACCATCTGAAGTTATTCTGGAGAGCCTTCCAGATAACTCAACGCTATTGTTCATGAGGCCGGTGCTAAATTTAATGTTGTTACGTAATGTATTAAAGCTACCAATAGAGGATGATATTTGTCCGTAGGCTTCCTCAGCAAAGGCATCTGTTAGTAAATTAAGGCTTGCTCCAAATGCGCCCGCACCATTTGTAGAGGTCCCAACCCCTCTTTGCAACTGAAGACTTTGGGTAGATGAAGCAAAATCTGGCATGTTGACCCAAAACGTTCCTTGTGATTCAGCATCGTTATAAGGAATGCCGTTTATGGTAACATTTACTCTTGTGGCATCGCTACCACGAACCCGAATTCCAGTATAACCTACTCCTGCACCGGCATCAGATGTGGTTACAACAGCTGGCAAAAAATTCATCAATATTGGAATGTCTTGCCCTAAATTTCTAGGGGCAATTTCTTCCTTGTCCAAATTCGAGAATGTAACCGGTGATTCTTTAGTAACACGAACAGCGGAGACCAAAACCTCATCAAGGATTACTTTTTTTCCTTGAACAGTATCTTGATTTTGCGTTTGTTGTTGTGCGTTTAGCGAAACGGCAAGGCCGCACATTCCTAAAATTGTGAAAATAGATGTTTTCATCCGTAAATTATTTTACGAATAAAAGGGGCTATTATTCAGGTTAAACTTGATTGTTTTGAGCGACCCTTTTGGAGGTTGTGATTCCAGCACCCGCTGGCCCCTCGCTAAAAATGTCCACCGGACATTTTCTTAACGCTCGGTCCCTTAGCAGCATTACCTGCCCAGGTTCAATGGGTATAATCTCAGCTTTGTAAATACAAGGCACCCCTTTGAGATGGCTGCAAATGTAATTCGCAATTTGTTAAAAACAAAAAAGACCGCCAGAGGCGGTCTCTATCCGATATCGGATATAGGGGGAAATGGCTAGTGTTGCATAGCATCGCCCTTTATGTAGGCGCGAGTAGTCGCGGGGGTAATCAAGTAAAACGCATAAAAGAATGCTGTAATTCCTGTAAAAGTCAATATGTCAATGATGGTTTCCATTTATCTATTTTCATAAAGAAGGGGCCGTCTACAATGCAAACGACCCCAATCAACCAAATCAACCAACCAAAAATTCCGAAGGGTAATCAGCCCTTTCGGAGTAAGTATATGCTATATGCTTTATTTCTCCTTCAGCTTCTATAGTCGCTTTTACATCTTCATCTTTCTCCACTTTCTCTGCATTAAAAACCGGTGCCGTAAGTATCAGTGTGATTATGAATACTAATCCGAATACCATTGATTTTAAAATTGCGTCCATAGTTTTGTTTGCTTTCATTAGTAAGACACCTCAAATTTTAAAAAGTCACATTTGGACAAAAAAAATCCCCGCCAATTGGCGAGGATACTATCTATATAATTGATATTCAATACTTAAGACTGGTGTGACGGTTTGAGCAAATCGTTTACAGTTTTGACTGGGTTGAAGGTAACCAACGGCACCTCAACAAAAATTGTATTCCAAAATGCCATGGCGCCATTCCAAAGTCCAGGAAGTTCCAGTGCTTTTAATTCCTTCCCGTTTTGGGTCTTACCGGTAATGAAGGCTTGCTTGTGGTCAATAAATTTCATCAAATCAAATTTTTCACCTTTATGATTTTTCAAACCGCATACAATATCGACGGGATTAAAGTGTGTTGAATTCTTTAGAATTGATATTTGTGCTGAATTGGATGAATCTATTTGAGCTGATTCTATTATCTGAAGTGAAATATTGCCCTCAGTATCCTTAATATAAAAAGGGCCACCACCGGGTTCTCCTTCATTCTTTACCATACCACAAATTCTGATGGGACGGTTCAACTTTTCTTTCAACAACCCAATTTTATCACTACTATCCATCGATTCAAAATCTTCAGGCAGCACTATGTTTAGTTCATTAATTGCAAATGAAGCTATTTCGCCTATCATTTCTGGACTCGGGTTTTGTTCTAGGGATTCAGCATACTTGAACGACTTTTCCTGAATTCGTAATAATAGCCCTCCTAGCACTTTTTTGCTGTTACCGACAGCTTCCAAATTCTCGTCTATTACTACATTATCAATATTCTTAATAAAAACAAGGTCAGCATCTTGTTCATTAAGGTTTTCAATCAAGGCACCGTGACCCCCTGGTCGAAACAGAATTGATCCGTCATCATTTCTAAAAGGAGTATTATCCATTGTTACCGCTAAGGTGTCAGTAGATGGTTTTTGGTAGGAGTAGGAAACTTTAAATTCTGTATCGGTTTTCTGGGAAATTCTGGGAACCGAAATACTTTCTTCCTCCTTAAACATAGTATCATGTTGTGGAGAAATGGTAAAGTGCAAATTGGCCTTACCATTGGTTTTTGCATAAAGCGCACCTTCTTTCAGATGCTCTTTGAAAGGTGTCGCACTTCCCTTTTTACAACGATGAAAAGGCAATAGACCTTTTGGATAAAACCCAAAATTCAATCCATTTTCTGCTAGCATGGTTTTTACAAATGCATGGACTTTTTCCCCTTCATTTGAATAGCTTCCCTCGATCTTTGATAGCAAATCATTATAGAATGAAAAGTTTTCCATGCCCTCAACAAATTGTTTCACGGCTTTATCACCGGTCCTTTCAAGGTAGGCATCCAGCGCTTCGTTTGAAGGGTCATATGCCTCCACAAAATTGAACATGGCCTTAAACATTCTAGAAGCAGCACCAGACGCAGGAACAAATTTTAAAATTGTCTTTTCCTCAATGTTGTTTTCAAAATGAGCTATCAATTCATTTTCATTATCGACGCGAACGATGCCTTCACCCACAACTGCTGCCTTTTGAAGATCAACAAAGGGTATTCCTTCTTTAAACGTTTCAATCTGTTGTAGAACCTTATCTTTTGAAATGCCTTTGTCTTGCAATTGTTTGAGGTCTTTTTCAGTAAAGTCTATCATTTTTAGGAGTTTATCAATATGGTGAATAGCAGTTTTTAATCTTGTCTTCTTATCCCCTTTTAAGATAACGTATTTTCTATCATATTTATCCAGCGTACCCTTGAAATAATCAAACATTTTTTCTCGTTCATTTGGCTTATCCCGAAGGTCGTCTTCTTCCCAAGGCACATCGATGTAAGTCAAAAAGTAAAGGTGATATTCATTTAGCAACGCATACTTTTCAAGGTTTTCATCACAGTATCCTAAATAATATGCTTCTGAATACACCTTCGTTTCAAGCAAATCGGTATCACAGATTAAAACGTTACTCGCTTTTTTGGTCAATTCGTTTTCCAAGCGCATCTGGCCTTCGGCAATAGGTAATAAATCATGTGGCTCACATGTTTTTCGCTCATTATTCCATTTATGTTGTAGGTATTCGCGAGCATATTCAGGAACCCAAACAGTATTGTAATGCCTGGCCAATTGTTGCGACAAAGTCGTTTTGCCCGTAGATTCTGGACCAAAAAGGACTACCTTAATAATGTCTGAGGACTCTTGTTCAAGTTTTTCTTCCATGCACGGTAGCCGTAAATTGCAATGATGGTAAATAGTAAATATTGAAAGGAGGAAAACACCAATCCCTTATAAAGATACAGTGGTACTGAAATTATATCGCCAATAATCCAGAAAATCCAATTTTCCAATTTCTTCTTGGCCATTAACCACATTCCAACAAAGAAAATTGCCGTGGTCA
Source organism: Croceivirga thetidis (assembly GCF_012272815.1). GTDB lineage: Bacteria > Bacteroidota > Bacteroidia > Flavobacteriales > Flavobacteriaceae > Croceivirga > Croceivirga thetidis. The sequence continues at coordinate 1,372,691 of NZ_JAAWWL010000001.1, read as the reverse complement.
TGATATCCACCCATGCAGTCCATGAATCGAACTTTCCAAAAAAATGATAAACGCCAAAGACAAATAGTAAGGTAGAAAAGAAAAGAAGCGTACTCCATTTTTTCTCTTTTGCATTGGTTTTGGTTATTGGAATGAAATGGGTCTCATCGACCTTTCTAGTCCATAGCCACCAGCCATAAATACTCATTGAAAAATAGTAGGCATTAATCAACATATCGCCCAATAACCCGTAAATCCAAAGTATATAAACGAAGATGGCAGTGCTAATTATTCCCGTAGGGTAGACCAAGATGTTCTCCCTTTTCGAAAACCAAACACTTAAAAATCCGAATATGACTGCTACAATTTCTAGGGTCACCAAATACGCTGGAATTCCATCGTATTGAGCAAAAAGCCAATCAAAAATGTGGTTCATAGCTACTCCTATCAGATTTTACAATTTTCATATAAAGCAATATATGTTCAGTGTTTTCAAAAGCTTCTTTAATTTCAGCAGTAAGTAGCTTCATGACCATATCATAGCTACCATAAACTTGGGTACTCAACGGATTTTCCAATACTTCCAAACCCGATTGGCGCAATTTTTTAATGAAGTTTATGATTGGTGGTTCGAAGCCGTCTTGGAGTGGTGTTAGGGTAAGTTCTACAGAGATATCCATTAAGGTTTGATTTAGACTTCAAATCTAGTAAACCAGCGAAAACTTTTAGCTTTCTTTAATTGCATAGGCAAAAGAAAACCCTTCAAAATTATCAAAGGAGACGGCATAGTTCGACTTTTCGCCTTTATAGATAATGTTAGCAGAAGTTCTCAAGTCTTCCATAGCGAAGTCATTCACAATTATGTGGTTCAAAAAACTCAGGCCTGGAGTAGCGTAAATTTTATATAACGATTCTTTTGCACACCAAACTTGAGTCAGTTTTTGAATTAGGGCTTCAGTGTTTGCTATGGTGCGATACTCTTGTAAGGGCGTGAATTTATGTGCAATTCGTAGAATTTTATCGCGTTGCTTTTCAATATCAATCCCAACTTGAAGTGAACTACTGATTATTATTCCTGTAAAATTGTGGGAGTGCGAAATGGAAATATGATTACCATCATCCAAATGTGGCTTTCCAAACTCATTGTATATCAAATTTTTATCTTCATAACCTTGCAAACCCAATAAATGACGAATACTTAAAAACGCCCTACGGTGCATTTCAGACTTCATGTCCAACATTCGATTTTGGCAGTTCGGCGTCAAGGAGATTCCTTTTGACAATTCATCTTCAGATTCGGTGACTTTCCAAAGTAAAACTTTAGTGCTATCAGAAACTGTTAGGGTTTTGTAAAGTGGCATTAGTAAGACTATGTGAATTTGTATCTTTGCAACCTGTAAAAACGAAGCTACAAAAAGAAAAACAACAATACATGAGCACACAAGCTGTTGATTACGTTCCTTACAAAGTCAAAGACATTGCTTTAGCTGACTGGGGAAGAAAAGAGATTGAATTGGCCGAAGCCGAAATGCCAGGTTTAATGGCACTTCGCGAAGAGTACAAAAATGAGCAACCTCTCAAAGGTTCTCGAATTGCCGGCTGCCTTCACATGACTATTCAAACTGCAGTTTTAATAGAAACCTTGGTTGAATTGGGCGCTGATGTTACTTGGAGTTCATGTAACATTTTCTCAACCCAAGACCATGCGGCCGCTGCAATTGCTGCTGCAGGCATTCCAGTTTATGCATGGAAAGGCATGAACGAAGAGGAGTTCGACTGGTGCATAGAGCAAACCTTGTTCTTTGGAGAAGACCGACAACCATTGAATATGATACTTGATGATGGTGGAGACTTGACCAATATGGTTTTGGACAAGTACCCAGAATTGGCTGCAGGTATTAAAGGGCTATCTGAAGAAACCACTACAGGGGTTCATAGACTTTACGAACGAGTTAAGAACGGCACATTACCAATGCCCGCAATTAATGTCAATGATTCGGTTACTAAATCTAAATTTGACAATAAATACGGCTGTAAAGAAAGTGCTGTTGACGCTATTCGTCGTGCTACTGATACGATGCTAGCCGGGAAGCGGGTAACAGTTTGTGGTTATGGTGATGTCGGTAAAGGTACTGCCGCTTCATTCAGAGGTGCGGGAGCGATAGTTACAGTTACTGAAATTGACCCAATTTGCGCATTACAGGCCTGTATGGATGGTTTTGAAGTCAAAAAATTGGAAACTGTTGTAGGCAATGCAGATATTGTTATCACCACAACCGGGAATAAAGATATCATTCGTGAAGAGCACTTTAGAGCGCTAAAAGACAAGGCAATCGTTTGTAATATTGGACATTTTGACAATGAAATCGACATGGCTTGGTTGAATGGTGAATATGGTCACACCAAGGATGAAATCAAACCACAGGTTGACAAATACACTATTGAAGGAAAAGATGTCATCATTCTTGCTGAAGGACGTTTGGTAAATTTAGGTTGTGCCACTGGCCACCCAAGTTTTGTAATGAGTAACTCGTTCACGAACCAAACCTTGGCCCAGATTGAGCTTTGGAAAAACAGTGAGAATTACAACAATGAGGTCTACATGTTGCCTAAACATCTAGATGAGAAGGTAGCGAAACTGCATTTGTCAAGATTAGGTGCTGAGTTAACCGAGTTGAAACAAGATCAGGCTGAATATATTGGTGTAACGGTTGAAGGACCTTATAAACCAGAATATTACAGATATTAATAGTCAGATTTTAGATATAACATTTGAAAGGCCCTCGCAGTTAATGCGGGGGTTTTTTACATATCTAGCCACCGCTTAAAGTTGGTTGTGCGCTCCCTAGAAACAATAATCTGTTCTTCTTCCTTAGGGAGTAATTTCAACAATAACCGACTATTAAAATAGCTGTGTATTTCAACCACAGACTTGACCGAAACCATGAACTTTCGGTTAATTCGAAAAAAGTGGATGGGATTTAAAATGTTCTCCAATTGGTCAATGGTATATTCTATGGGATACGCCTGTGACGTATGGGTATACAGATAGATTAAGCCTTCATGCGACTTAAAATAGGCGATGTCCTCCACATTAAAAGATTTGAACATATTGCCAACTTTGACCATAAATCGGTGCTTGTATTCTTTATGGAACAACTGCTTTAAATTCTCCAGATTTTCTAATGAGCTGTTCCCATTTTTGGTAATGTTGCGTTCAAATTTTTCAAGAGCTTTTTTTAAGTCCTCCTTTACTATTGGTTTGAGTAAATAATCGAGACCATTATACTTAAAACCTCGAATAGCAAATTCATTATACGCTGTAGTAAATATTACAGGAGGATGGTCATTTAACGAATCTAAAATATCAAAGCCATAGCCATCATTCAGTTGAATGTCTAGAAATATCAAATCTGGTATTTCATTGCTCGCCAACCAAGCCGAAGCACTCTCCACGGAATTTAAGGTGGATTCCACATGAAGGTCCGGCGCCAATTCTGCTACCATTTGTCCAAGTCGTTTGGCAGCAAATTCCTCATCTTCGATAATGACCGCTTTCATTAAGAAATGGCTTTTAATTTCAATTTTGTGATATTCTCTTCCAACAGTGGAATAATCACCTCAAAATACTCCTCTTCTTCTCGAACCAAAACCTGTTTGTTGGTATAAAAAGCATAGCGCTTTTTAATATTTTTTAGTCCCAGTTTAGTGGTTTCTTCCTTCAATTCCCTTTTCTGAAGGTTATTTTTAACTACCAATGCATCATTTTGAATTGAAGAAATAGCAATTCTTAAGGGTCTTTCTTTACTGTGGAGGTTATGTTTTAAAGCGTTTTCGACAAGCATCTGCAATGAAAGGGTTGGAATCAAATATTTATCCGGTCTTATATCGATATTCAAATCAATTTGTACAGCATTTTTATGACGTACTTCCATCATAAAAATAAAAGCATCCATAAAACCCAACTCTTTTTCCAGACTTACCAAATCGTGTTCCCGATTATCCAATATATACCGATAACTGCTGGCCAGTCGTGCGACAAAATCCGATGCTAAATCTCGGTCTTCATACATCAGCGAAGTCAATGTATTCAAACTATTGAACAGAAAATGTGGACTAATTTGGTTCTTAAGTGATGCATATTGGGAAGCGAGCATTTCTTTTTTAAGGTTTTCCATCTGCTGGGTCAGTTGGTCTCGTTGCTTCATTGAGAAATAAAAGAGGTTGATGAACACCACCGCAGTGGTCAAAAGCCAGGCCCTAAAAATATTCGCTCGGAATTCAAGTACTGGATCTTCACAAATTATCTGCATAACATCCCTTAGAGGAAAAAGAGCCAAATAATAAACAATTGTTGTCATTGGCACCATTAAAAGCATGGTCTTACCAAAGATGACTAGACTGTTTTTAAGGTTAAGTCCTCCAGCATTCAATTGGGTCTTAATCAAGCGATCATTGTATTCCCAAGCAACCATAAAAAATAGGAATGCCGTTACGTAATAAAATATTGAGGTCGGTTCCAATAGCATGGAAAAACCACTATTCTCATGCTCAATGGTTGCTTTGATCATTAGATACACAACATTGACCACCATCCATCGGAAAAAGAACTTTCTTACCCCTTTTTTATTGAAGAATTTCATCATATCAATCTTAAAGATAACCAACTCCTATCCCCAAATAGAAATTGAAAGGTTGAATTGTCGATTTTATGTTTGAACTGTGAAGAGATAAGCTGAGGTGCCCAATGGATACAAAAAGGGGCTTGAATACGATTCACAACCAATATTACCATATCAAGGCAAAAAATAACATTAGGGTAAGTTTCAGATGACCTAGTTGAATGACATCGGACAACTTTGTCAAAAAAACAAACGGTTATGAAAAATCAACTTCTTTTAGTCGCACTGGTTCTTTGTCAATTCTTGGTAGCCCAAACAGGCACTATCAAGGGAATAGTCTTGGATAAACAATCTGAAGTTCCTTTAATGGGAGCTACCATCGAACTTTTAGACCAAGCCATTGATGCCGGTGTGGTAACCAATGAGGATGGCCGATTTACAATAACGGATGTTCCTACAGGACGGCAAAAAGTAAGGGTAAGTTATATTGGTTATGAATCGTTGACCTTACCAAATATAGAGGTGACAACTGGAAAAGATGTAGCCTTGACCATAATGCTTTTGGAATCATTCAATCAACTTGATGAGATTGTTGTTACGACCAACACCAACAAGGATCGCGCAAACAACAAACTTGCCACGGTTTCCGCACGTCAATTCGGAGTTGAAGAAGTAACCAGATTCTCTGGAGGCCGTAGCGATGTTGGCCGTTTGGCCGCAAATTTTGCAGGTGTATCGTCACCTGATGACAGTCGTAACGATATAGTGGTACGAGGAAATTCACCAACTGGTTTATTGTGGAGGGTAGAGGGTATTCCGGTTCCCAATCCAAACCATTTCTCAACTGTGGGCACAACAGGGGGGCCTGTTTCAGCTGTAAATCCAAATACACTGAAAAACTCAGACTTCTTGACTTCAGCATTTGCTTCTGAATACGGAAATGCCCTTGGTGGTGTTTTTGATTTGGGTATTCGAAAAGGCAATGTCGACGACCATGAGTTTTCAGGACAGGTTGGAATTTTTACTGGTATTGAGGCCAACGCTGAAGGCCCTTTGGGTAAAAAGGATGGTTCGTTTCTGGTAGCTGCCCGATACTCACTTATTGGTTTGATCGGAGCAGGTGCTGGCGGCACGGCAGCTACACCCAATTACTCTGATTTAACCTATAACATTGATTTTGGTAGAGGCAACCTAGGTAGAATTTCGCTGTTTGGAATGCTGGGCAATTCTGATATTGACTTTCTCGGTGATTCCATTGACGAAGGCGACCTATTCGCGGCAGAAGACGAAGACACCTTTGTAAAATCAGGGTTTGGTGTTTTAGGTATCAAACACCAATTACCAATAGGTGACAATTCTTATTTAAGAACAATAGTCGCCACTTCCTATTCAAGTAACGAATTCACAGCCAATAGATATTTTGACTTGGACACCCCAGAAGAGCGAAGAATTTTATTCACTGAATCTGAAGACTCGGAATCCCGCCTGTCGTTTTCTACACTATTCAATTCTAAATTGAGCAATAAGGCCACATTGCGTTTTGGTGCTTTAATAGAAAACTTCAATGTAGAATTAGCCACAAGAGACAGAAACGAACAACCCGATAATGATGGTGATGGTGACCCTGACCTCTTTACGTTTTTAAGTGTAGATGAGAATTTTGCCTTGCTACAGCCTTATATACAAACCCAAATTAGATTAACCGAAAAACTAACCTTTGATGCTGGGATTCATTCCCAATACAGCAGCTTAAACGAACAGTTTGTTATTGAACCTAGGGCTGCATTAAACTTTCAATTAGCCCCAAACCACAAAGTCAATTTCGGGTATGGGCTCCATCATCAAAATGTACCATTTCCCCTATTGTTTTTAAATGAAGAGGTTAACGGAAGTTTGGTTCAGACCAACCGCAATCTTGATTTTGTACGAAGCAATCATTACGTACTAGGTTATGATGTAAAGTTGGGAAATGATTGGAGGGGTAAAATAGAGGTATACAATCAGGAGATTGACAATGCAGCAGTAGAATCAAGTTCTTCGAGTTATTCTTCACTTACCGAAGGTGCCAACTTTGGGTTTTCTAATGACAAAGTTTCCTTGGTAAATACTGGTACTGGATTCAACAGGGGCATTGAATTTACATTAGAGAAATTTTTCAGCAATAACTACTACGGCCTGTTGACGGGTTCATTTTTTGAAAGCAAATATGAAGGCAGCGATGGCGTAGAACGAAATTCCCCCTTTAATAATGGCTACGTCATCAACGCCTTAGCCGGTAGAGAGTTCCCGTTCGGAAATCAAAAAAACAAAACAATCTTTGTAGACTCAAGAATATCCTTTGCAGGTGGAAGGTACTTTACACCAGTAGATTTACCAGCTTCACAACAAGTTGGTTTCGAAGTGTTACAAGATGACTTGGCTTTTAGCCAACAATACGACGGTTACTTTCGATGGGACTTCAAAATCGGATTAAAAATCAATAGTAGAAATAAGAAACAGTCACATCGGTTTTATGTGGACTTGCAAAATGTAACGGCTAATGAAAATGTTTTTGTGCAACGATTTAATCGATTGACCAATCAAGTGGATCAGGTCAACCAAATTGGTTTCTTTCCCGACTTTGGTTACAAATTTCAATTTTAAACGTCTAATCAATATCAATCAAAAATCATACACCATGGGCAAGAAGGACCTTACAGAAAAAACAAAGCCCCCAATTTCTCAGAGAAGATTTGAAAAAAGGGTACATTTCAAAAAGAAAACAAGCACCCCTTTTTGGTGGGGTTGGAAAACTTTGGAAACGACCTAATATGAAGAAAATTGGCTTAGGATTATTATTAGTGGTATTGGCGATTCTTAGTCTTGCAATATGGAATAATGCCGAATCAAGTAATGAGTTTTTAGAAGAACAACTTGTTAAAATTGAAGGGTATTTTGAGAAAAAAGACATTAGAAACCTAGAGATTTCAAAAAGTGGTGTAGGTTGGCATTTAGACCATATGCTAAAGGTCATCAACAATATCTCAGATTCTTTGGCCATTTCAAATCCATCGGATTATACAGCGACATTTAATACCCAAAGGGTTTTTGTGCATACTACTGGCTATATCCCAAGAGGTGCGGCCCAGGCGCCAACGAGTGTAACTCCACCTGAGATTATACTTTTGGATAGCTTAAGATTACAACTTAAAAATGCCAAACAAAACCTAAAGACATTTGAAAATTTGAATGCTGACGCCCATTTTAAACACCCCGTATTCGATTATTTAAATCGCAACCAAACTAGGCGATTTTTAGAAGTGCATACCAAGCACCACTTAAAAATCATTGCAGATATTCTTGAAGAATAAAAAAAGCCCCGCAAAACGAGGCTTTCAATTTTATTTCGGATTTAAGTTATTATGCTTCAAATGGTTCAATTGAAACAAAAGACTTTCCTCCAGATTTCTTTTCGAATTTTACAGTACCATCAACTTTTGCATGCAACGTATGGTCTTTGCCTACGTACACGTTATCACCAGCATTGTGCTTAGTACCACGTTGACGTACGATGATATTACCAGCAATCGCTGTTTGACCACCAAAAATTTTCACGCCTAAGCGTTTCGATTCTGATTCTCTACCGTTCTTTGAACTACCTACACCTTTCTTGTGAGCCATGATGTTTTCGTTTTAATTTTTTATTTATTCAAAGCTTCTATAAGCTCCGCTTTCTTCATTGATGAAATACCAGTAACACCAGCGGCTTTAGCCATTTCTTTCAACTCAGCAACTGTTTTTTTACTTAAATCTTCGGTTGCTTTTGCAGGAGCCTTTTTTGGTGCAGCTTCTTTCTTTGGAGCAGCCTTTTTCGGTGCAGTAGTTTTTGCTACTGGAGACTCTTCTTTTTTGGCTGCTGGTTTTGCAGTTTTCTTAGCTGGTGCCGCTTTTTTGGCGCCTTTTGCAACAATACCTTCAACCACAATTTCCGTTAAAGACTGTCTGTGACCGTTTTTCTTGCGGTATCCTTTTCTTCTTTTCTTTTTAAAAACGATTACTTTATCGCCTTTAAGGTGCTTTACGATTTTGGCTTCTATAGCCGCACCTTCTATGACTGGGGCGCCGACAGTTACGCTTCCGTTATCATCCAAAAGAAGTACTTTGTCAAAAACAACTTTCTTTCCTTCTTCTTCCTGCAAACGGTGAACGTACACTTTCTGGTCTTTTGCAACTTTAAACTGCTGCCCTGCCATCTCTACAATTGCGTACATAGCTTTGTTCTATTTAAATTGATTTGCCCAAAATTGCCATTTTTGCCTTTTGGGGCTGCAAATATACTGCTAATTCCCTAATTAACAAGAAGAAAATACGTAGCCTTAAATTATTTTTTAAGGTTATTTGAAGACTTAAATAACTGCATAAAGGCCAAGGTTAAAACCAAGGTTGTTGCAAAGCCCATAATTGCTACTGTAAAAAAGACGATTCCTTTAAAGTTGGCATAATCTTTTGACCAAATTTCAGACAATTGATTCAAAAATTCAGGATTTAGCTCAGTTGAATAAACGGCGAAGAAGAATGTGAATACAATGGTGGCGACCGCCCCAGTGACAATACCTGATTTAAACCCACTGCCATAGCTAAAACTATCACCCTCACGCATCTTGATTATTTTTATGACTTCATAAATACCGAAGCCAGTAATCAAACCATTGAGCAAACTAAAAAAAACATTGGTGTGTTTACCAAGCAAGGATAATACCAGAAAATAGGCAATCAATACAGCTGCGGTGACCAAACCAAAACGGACCGGAAGAGTTAGGTTTTTCATTTTAAATGGTGATTATCCCTTTAATATACGAAATCACCATCATAAATTCTTTCTAAATACTACTAAATTGTTTTGTTGCATCGTATTTTTACCAATGGCTGTAACATATTTGAAAGAAATGTTACTAACCCTTTTGAAACTAAAATTAAACACTATAAAATGAAGCAAATTTCCTATTTGGTTTCACTTTTTTTTGTTGCTAATGTATGTCTGGCGCAAGAAGTGAAATTTGAAGAGTATGACCTAGATAACGGTCTCCACGTAATTTTACACCAAGACAATTCAGCCCCTGTAGTTACAACTTCAGTAATGTATCACGTTGGTGGTAAGGACCGTACCGAAGGTAGAACTGGTTTCGCCCACTTCTTTGAACACCTTTTATTCGAAGGAACCAAAAACATTGAAAGGGGTAAATGGTTTGAAATCGTTTCGGCTAACGGAGGCCGCAACAACGCAAACACCACCAACGACAGAACTTATTATTACGAAACATTCCCGTCAAATAATCTGCAATTAGGACTTTGGATGGAATCAGAACGTTTACTTCACCCCGTAATCGACCAAAAGGGCGTTGACACACAGAATGAAGTGGTAAAAGAGGAAAAAAGACTACGGTATGATAATTCGCCCTACGGTCAATTTTTGTTTGCGATTCAAGAAAACCTCTTTAAAGTACATCCTTACAAAGACCCAAATATTGGTTACATGAAAGACTTGGATGCTGCCACACTTGAAGATGTAATTGCTTACAATAAAAAATATTACAACCCAAATAACGCGGTGTTGGTAGTTGCCGGTGATTTTAAAACAGATACCGCTAAGAGTATGATAACTGATTATTTCGGTGATATTCCAAGAGGGCCTGAAGTTGTAAGAAACTATCCAAAAGAGGAGCCCATTACACAAGAAATAAAAGCAGTTAAGTACGACGCAAATATTCAAATTCCTGCTTCATTAGTAGCCTATCGAACTCCAGGTTTCAAAGAACGTGATTCTTATGTATTGAATCTGATATCAACGTACCTAAGTGATGGTAAAAGCTCAAAACTTTACAAAAAAATGGTAGACGAGCAAAAGCAGGCGCTGCAAGTCGGCGCATTTAATATTGGCCAAGAAGACTACAGCATGTATGTGGTTTTTGCCCTACCGGTTGGTGAAACATCTTTGGAAACCTTAGTTTCAGAAATGGAAGAAGAAGTTGCAAAAGTTAGAGATGAACTCATTTCTGAAAATGACTTTCAAAAGCTTCAAAACAAGATGGAGAACGACTTTGTGAATTCAAATTCAAGTGTTGAAGGAATTGCTAATTCACTGGCAAGAAACTACATGCTTTATGGTGACACAAACCTCATCAACACTGAAATTGATATTTACCGATCAATTACCCGTGAGGAAATCATGGAAGTTGCCAAAAAGTACCTTGGTAAGAACCAACGTGTAGTAATTGATTATTTACCTGAAACTGCGAACGCTAACTAGAAAAAAATGAAAAAGTATATTCTAAGCTTATTATTTTGTTTTGGCCTTTCATTGGCTATTGGACAAATAGATAGAAGTAAGCAACCAGAACCTGGTCCTGCCCCTGAAATTAATCTCGATGAGGCTGAAAAGTTTGAATTGAACAACGGTTTGACCGTATTGGTAGTTGAAAATCACAAGTTGCCAAGAGTAAGAATTCAGTTAAATATTGATAATCCACCTATATTGGAAGGTGAGAAAGCAGGGGTTCAAAGTCTGACCGGTTCTTTAATGGGTAATGGGTCCAAGAGCGTCTCAAAAGATGATTTTAATGAAGAAGTAGACTTTTTGGGCGCTACACTTAATATTGGTGCTCAGGGTGCATTTGCACAATGTCTGACCAAATATTTCCCAAGAATTTTGGAATTAATGGCTGATGCATCAATTAATCCAAATTTTACACAAGAAGAATTTGAAAAAGAGAAAGCCAAACTTATTACTGGCCTAAAAACCCAAGAGAAAGATGTTTCGGCAATTGCCAATCGTGTGCAAGATGTGTTGGTCTATGGTAAAAACCATCCTAAAGGGGAATTTATTACAGAAGAATCAGTGAACAACGTCACTTTAGTAGATGTTCAACAATTCTATCGAGATTATTTTGTTCCTGCCAATGCCTATTTAATCGTTGTTGGAGATGTTGAATTTGATAATGTAAATGACTTGGTAACAGCCGCTTTTACTCCTTGGACCAAAGCTGTACCACCATCTTTGTCTTATTCAGAGCCCGTTCAAGCGCAGTATAGTCAAATAAATTTCGTTGATGTACCAAACGCTGTACAATCAGAAATTTCAGTTCAGAATTTGGTGGATTTAAAAATGAAAAACGATGACTATTTAGATGCACTTTTGGCAAATAGAATTCTTGGCGGTGGTGCCCAAGCGCGTTTGTTCCTAAACCTAAGGGAAGACAAGGGGTACACCTATGGATCTTATTCTGGAATTGGCAACGATAAATATGGACCTTCTACCTTTAGAGCTACTGCGAGCGTTCGAAATGCAGTGACCGACAGTTCTGTCGTAGAAATGCTAAAGGAGATAGATAAGATTATTAAAGAACCTGTTTCGGCCAAAGAATTGGCAAATGCCAAAGCAAAATACGTTGGTAATTTTGTGATGGCACTTGAGCGCCCTGAGACTGTGGCCAATTATGCGCTAAATATAGAAACGCAAGGACTTTCAAATGATTACTACAAAACCTACCTAGAACGACTTGATGCCGTGACTATTGAAGATGTGCAAAATGCTGCGAATAAATATTTTACCTCTTCAAATTCAAGGGTAATTGTTGCTGGTAAGGGCAGTGAAGTTTTGGAAAACCTTGAAAAGGTAGAGTTTAATGGCAAAAAGGTTCCTGTACTTTATTATGACAAGTATGGTGCAAAAGCAGAGAAACCAAATTATGACAATGCAATTCCGGAAGGTGTTTCAGTAAATTCAATTCTTCAAAAATATCTTGATGCCGTAAGTGGAGATACCGACTTAAGTGGAGTTGAATCCATAAAAATGGTGTTTGAGGGTGAAGCCATGGGCTCAAAAATAAAAATAGAGGAAATTAGAACTACAGATAAGTATGCTAAGACCACTTTTATGAATGATAGTCCAATGATGGGAGTAGTGGCAAAAGGTGATGAATTGACCATGAAACAAGGGCCAAATAAAATGCCGTTACCAGAGGCCATGAAAAATGATATGCAAGCTGTTATGGGGTTATTCCCAGAACAGAATATGATGGTAAGTGATAAAACTAAATTAGCCGGTATTGAAAAGGTAGGTGATAAGGATGCCTATAAAGTTGAGGTGCCAGGTGAAATGATTCAAACAACATTCTTCTACGATGTTGAAAGTGGTTTGAAATTAAAAGAAACGTCTGTTATCAATATGAATGGACAATCTCAAAACTCTGAAGTTATCTACGGTGAATATAACGACTTTAATGGCGTTCTTTTTCCTGCCACTAAATCAGAAACCATGGGTCCTGGAACATTAGAATCCAAGCTAATTGAGGTTGTATTAAACATTGAATTGAGCGACGCTGATTTTGATTAAACCAAAGAATTAATACGTCTTTTAAGGCACCATAATTATGGTGCCTTTTTTATTTTTGTAGAAATCGGAACGAGTAATGAGAAAGTTGAAATTTCTTTTAGTTGCCTTTGTAATTTTTGCTTGCAAAGACCCTAAAAAAGAAACTACGGATAAAACCCAAATGGAAGAAGTCATGATTATTCATGACGAAGTCATGGATAAGATGGGTCATTTGACCAAACTTACCGCCGAGCTTAAACAAAAGGCTGACTCTACCGAAACGGGTATGAAATATCAAGGGGCAATGGAAGACTTACAGGCATCCTATGACGCGATGATGAGTTGGATGGGGAATTTTGGAAATCGATTTAATTCTGAAGAAATTCTTCAAGGTGCTGCATTAACCCCTCAAAAACAGGAGTGGCTAAATGAAGAGGAGGAAAAAATTATTGCCTTAAAAGAGCAGTTCAATAAAAGCATTTCAAAAGCTGAGAAGCTCTTGGAAAAGTAAAATTATTTCCAATTCAAGGTTTCCATAATCCTTCGAATATCTTTTTGAAGATATATGGCCGCAGGATAAATTGAATCGTAATTGGGTTTCGCGTAAAAGTAAAGTGAACCGGTAACAAAATGATTGGTACTGTCGGTAACATAGAATTGCGATTGAGAAGCCGCGTTCCCAGTTACCTCATAAAACATTCCAAAGACACTATCATTTTCATTGATAAACGGCTGCTCGATTATATTATCAGCTTTTGCAACGTGCTCATATGATAATTTTTGAGCGTCTATAAGTAATTTCTCGAGGTTTTCTTCAACTGGTTTGTAAGTAATATAAATAGAGCCCTTCATTGATGGATAATCCAAAATCAAAGAACAGTCCCTTCCTGTTTTGGAATTTGCAAGAAAGTTCTTTTCGAAGGTATAGTTACATGATTCTTCGAATTCATCGTATATGCCTTCTGGAAATTCAAGTTTCAGCATTGCTTTTGGTTTTGGCAAGAGATTTTCTTGACAACCACATATCACTAATAGCACTAAAAACCCTACGGATAGCCTAACTCTCATGGGGTAAAATTATCTTTATTTGTTTAAGTCGTTTTTTGTCCAAACTTTCCACCACAAATTGGTAATCGTTGAAAAGTACTTTTTCACCTCGTCGAGGAAAACTTCCTGAAATCTCCAGAACAAATCCAGCTATGGTTTCCGATTCTCCTTTACTGTCTTCGAACATTGCTTCATCTTCAATTTTGGTTACCCGGTAAAAATCCTTCAGTGTAGTTTTACCTTCAAAGACGTATGTTCTTTCGTCCAGCTTTGAGAATACAAGGTCTTCATCATCAAATTCATCGCTGATATCACCTACTATCTCTTCGATTATATCCTCAAGAGTAACAATTCCTGAAGTACCTCCATATTCATCAACAACAATGGCCAAGTGTTTTTTCTGCTCCTGAAATTCGAGTAAGAGATCGTCCAACTTTTTGTTTTCCGGAACAAAATAGGGCTCCCGAATAAGTTTCATCCAATTGAATGATTTTCGTTCTAAATAGGGCAACACATCCTTAACATAAAGCACTCCAAGAACGTTATCCATATGCTCAGAAAAAACGGGGATTCTTGAATAACCGTTTTTTTTGATTTCATCCAAAACCTCAGTAAACTTCATTTGTTCGTTTAAGGCAAAAATGTCGATTCTCGGTCGCATAACCTGCCGTGTATGAGTATTGCCAAATGAAACAATACCCTGTAAAATCTTTTGTTCTTCTTTTGTTGTATCTCCTTCAGAGGTCAATTCCAAGGCCTGGGAAAGGTGATCAACGCCAAAATTTGATTTTCTACGACCAAGTTTTTCTTGCAGAAATAGCATTGAACGTCGCATTGGACTACTTAAAGGTGAGAATAAAGTATCTAAAATCTTTAGCGGTCTAGCCATGAAATTGGAAAAAATCCTTCCATTTCGGCTTGCGTATATTTTGGGTAAAATTTCACCAAACATTAAAATTAGAAAAGTCGCTACTACCACTTCCAATAAAAATCGCAGCGAGACGACATCAAAAAGTACTGTTGTAATGTCAGAGAAAATAGTATCTCCAATCACACTGAACAACAAGACCACAGCAATATTAATAGCATTGTTGGCGATTAAAATAGTCGCCAATAATTTTTTGGGCCTTCCCAATAATTTTACAATGATCTTACCATTCCGTGTTTCCTCATCTTCAATTTCATTGACTTCTGTTTGAGATAAACCAAATAGGGCCACCTCGGCACCTGAAATAAGGGCAGAACAAATCAATAATAAAACAAGTAAGGCAAAATTTAAGGTCAAAGAGACATCAAATGCCAAGAAAACCAGACTACAACAATGGGGCTCTGGGTCCACTTAAATTTGGTTTGTCATTTTAAAAAGGTAAATCGTCATCCTCTTCTGGTTCGGAAACCGGATTGGGTTGTGGGTTCTTTGGCATTGGAACTTCTTGATTGGTGGTAGTCGCCATACCTTCACTTTTGGTACTTAAAAAAGTGAAATCTTGAACATGCACTTCAGTTGTGTACCTCGTATTACCATCTTCGCCCTGCCACTGGCGATTTTTTAAACGGCCTTCAACGTACACCTTATCTCCTTTGCTTAGGTACTTTTCACAAATCTCGGCCGCTTTATTGCGAACAACAATGTTATGCCAATCTGTGTTGGTTACTTTTTCTCCTGTCTGTTTGTTTGTGTAGGTCTCATTGGTTGCAATAGGAAAACGCCCAATGCATCCCCCACCTTCAAAATAGTGCATTTTAACTTCGTCGCCCAAATGCCCTATCAACATCACTTTATTTAGTGTTCCACTCATAGTACACCAAAAATACTAAAAATTGAAGCTTTCAATGAAGTCAGAAATCAAGACAGGAACCGGATATTTTTTCAAATCCGAAATGGAAATTCCATCGGGTCCAATTTCTTGAATATTTACAATCCAGAACTTGGTGTTCAAATGCTGATGGGATAGTTTGTGTACAATAGGTTTTTCATTGAAGAGCGAAATTTCCTTTACACCATGCAAAAAATCAGGTAAACTTTTAAGAAGCATCTTTTGAGTCAATTCATTATCCGACTCCACCAAAGGGAATTGGTATAAGTTCTGCCAAATTCCCTTTCCGATGCGCTGTTCAAGAATGGTGTTTTCAAAATCATCCAGTACCACTAAATAATTGAAATGACGAACCTTAATCTTTGTTTTTTTCAGCTTCACTGGTAATTTATTGACCATACCAATTTCAAGGGCCTTGCAACTTTCGTTTAACGGACATACTAAACATGCCGGTTTTTTAGGAGAGCATTGAATAGCACCAAATTCCATAATGCCCTGATTGTAATCCCTTATGTTTTCTTTGGCCATTACTTTATGGGCCAACTCCTTAAATAATTTTATTCCTTGGTTGCTATTAATAGGAACATCTACTCCGAAGTAACGAGCTAAAACCCTGTAAACGTTACCATCAACAACAGGAACCTGTTCATCAAAACAAATCGAGGCAATTGCACTAGCGGTATAATCACCAATCCCTTTTAGTTTTACGATTTCAGCGTATGTGTTTGGAAAATTACCATTGAATTCTTCAGCCACTTTTTTCGCCGTTTGGTGCATATTTCTTGCTCGGGAATAATACCCCAATCCTTGCCATAATTTTAGTACCTCTTCCTCACTTGCCTTTGCCAAATCGAATACTGTTGGGTAGGCCTCAACGAACTTCTCGTAATAGGGCAAACCTTGGGCCACGCGAGTCTGCTGTAGCATGACTTCTGAAAGCCAAATCTTGTAAGGGTCTATGGTGCTGCGCCACGGTAACTTTCGTTTGTTTTCGGCGTACCATCGCAATATTTTATCTGAAAAACTCATGTAGGAAAATACTAACTAAACTGAGATTTAGTTTATATATCTAAATTTTAGTGCTTTATATAAAACATTTATATATTTGCAAGCCAATTTAAAAACCCAAATTGAGTAACAAAAATGACGAAAGCTGATATTGTATCAAAAATCTCGGATAAACTAGGGATTGAAAAAGGAGATGTACAGGCAACGATTGAATCTTTTATGGATGAGGTAAAATCTTCGTTGGAGAATGGTGATAATGTTTATTTGAGAGGCTTTGGAAGCTTTATCATTAAAACACGTGCTGAAAAGACAGGACGAAACATATCGAAAAATACAACGATTAAGATTCCTGCTCACAATATTCCTGCTTTTAAACCTGCCAAAGTTTTTGTTGAAGGTGTAAAGAGCAACGTACAAGTTAAATAATTTTAAAGGAGAACCTATGCCGAGCGGTAAGAAAAGAAAGAGACATAAGGTGGCCACACACAAGCGTAAAAAACGTAGAAGAGCCAACCGACACAAGAAAAAGTAGTTGTTGCAACTACTTTTTCATTTTTAGACTGAATACGTTCTTTGACATCTTAGAAAATACCCTTTCAATAGTCCCAAAATCTATTGAACACATTGTATAATTGTTGCACTAATACAAGTGCAAAATCATTTTAAAATCGATAAATAGTGAACAGAGAATTAATAGTTCGATCTAGTTCAAGCGCTGTCGATTTTGCTCTGCTTAAAAATGGAAAACTAACCGAACTTCATAAAGAAGATGATGACAATAGTTTTTCGGTAGGAGATATATTTCTAGCCAAAATCAGAAAACCAGTAACTGGGCTTAACGCTGCATTTGTAAATGTAGGTTACGAAAAGGACGCTTTTTTACATTATCACGATCTTGGTCCACAACTCTCTACCTTACTAAAGTTTGTCAAAAAAGCAAGAACGGGAAGAATGAAGGATTTCTCCCTAAAGAATTTTCCATTTGAAAAAGATATTGACAAGAATGGTGGCATCAATGAAGTATTGAAAGCTAACCAATCTATTTTGGTTCAAATTGCAAAAGAACCTATCTCGACAAAAGGACCACGAATCAGCTCCGAGCTTTCCATAGCCGGGCGTTATTTGGTCATGGTGCCCTTTTCTGACCGCGTTTCAGTTTCTCAAAAAATTGAGAGCAATCAAGAAAAGTCGCGCCTCAAACGTTTAGTAATGAGCATCAAACCTAAAGGTTTTGGTGTAATTATTAGAACTGTAGCAGAAGGCAAAAAAGTAGCCGAACTTGACAAAGATCTTCAGAACTTGCTGAATAAATGGACAGCAATGTGCAAGTCTTTGCATAAAGCAGAACACCCATCAAAAGTACTGGTAGAAATGAACAGAGCATCCTCAATTTTGAGGGATGTCTTTGATGATAGCTTTACCGGTATACATGTTGATGATGAAGAGCTTCATGACAATATCAAAGACTATTTGCACGAAATTGCCCCTGAAAAGGCATCCATCGTAAAACTATATACCGGTTCAGCACCGATTTATGAAAAATTCGGTATTGAACGACAAATCAAAACATCTTTTGGTAAAACGGCATCAATGAGCAAAGGCGCCTATTTGGTAATTGAACATACCGAGGCCCTACACGTAATTGATGTAAATAGTGGTAACCGTTCGAACAAAGCCAAAAATCAAGAAGATACCGCTTTAGAAGTGAATCTTCTTGCTGCCACTGAAATTGCCCGCCAGCTTCGTCTCCGTGATATGGGAGGAATCATCGTTGTCGACTTTATAGATATGACAAAAGGTGATCACCGTAGAAAACTCTTTGACCACCTACGCGAAGAGATGAAAGACGATCGAGCAAAGCATAAGATTTTGCCTCCAAGTAAATTTGGGCTTGTTCAAATTACCAGACAGCGGGTTCGTCCTGAGGTCAAAATAAAGACAAGTGAAGAAAATCCAAACGGAAATGGTGGCGAGATTGAGGCACCAATTTCTGTGATTGACAGAATTAATGTTGATATTGAACGTATTCTTTCTGGTCCCAACAAGAATAAAAGTTTAACATTAAACTTGCATCCCTTTATTGCAGCATATCTGACCAAAGGGTTTCCTTCAATTCGTTCTAAATGGTTTTTAGAACACAAGAAGTGGATAAAAATCCAACCACGTGATGCCTATACGTATCTAGAATTTCGATTCAAGGATAAAGAAGGCAAGACCATTAGGTAAACAAAGCGGCGCAGTATTAACTGCGCCGCTTTTTGTTTTTTAAGGAAATGGTATTTTTATACTGATAACAAATAAATGCGCATGCGAATTTTAGCCTTTTTGTTCTTCTCCTTATTATTCCTTTGCTGTATAGATCAAGAGCCAAAACGTCTATCCTCAGTTTTGGAAAATACTCCCTCAATTGCAGGTAAGAAAAATTACTTGGAATCGCCTTATGTGACAGCCGGAGACCGAGTTTATATGGTTGGCCACCAAGATGGAACATTTCCGGATATGGGCTGGCATATCAAAGGAGAAATGGGAGGAATTTGGAATCACCCCATCAAATTAATGGACGGGTTCGATGTCAACATTTATATAGACGGCGATACATTGCCATTAAATAAAGCTGACGAATTTATCAACTACCCAATGGCCAATAAACATGTTTTCAAGTTTCCCAATAAGTACTTAGTCGTTGAACGTTGGCAGTTTGTTCCCGATGGTAAACAAGGTGTATTTGTTCAATTTCTCATACGGAATATCGCTGCGGAGCCTCTGGACATTAAATTTGAATTTATTGGACATTCTGATTTACGCCCAACATGGCTGGGGGAACAGACCCAAATGATAGATGGTAAAGATGTATCAGAGCTCGAAGGTCAAAAATGGGTAGTGAAAGATACTGGCAACAATTGGTTTACAATTTTTGGTACCGACCACAATCCTAGTAAAAGTGAAACAATTCCATCATCCAAAGGAAATACCGTCAGTAATTCGCTCATTTACGAACTACATGTAGAGCAACCTCAGGTCTTAAATTTTGTCATTGCAGGTTCCTATCAATCAAAGGAGGAAGCTCTTCAAGAATATGCTGAAATTCATAGCAATTATCACGGCATGGCGGAAGATAAACGAATACGCTATGCAGCTTTGGCAGTGCAATCCAAATTGACAGTCCCAGATAAAGATCTTGAGCAAACTTTTGAATGGCTCAAATACAACTGTGATTGGTTGGTGCGAACCGTACCTGAAGTCGGTACTGGCATTGGAGCAGGTATTCCCGACTACCCTTGGTGGTTCGGGGTTGACAGCGAATACGCTCTTAAGGGGTACATGGCAGTAGGACAAGAAGCCACAGTAAATAAGACCATAAAACTTCTTGATAGTGTTTCAATGGCATTAAATGGAAATGGCAAAATCATTCATGAAATGTCGACCAACGGGGTCGTTTTTAATCCCGGCAATATCAATGAAACGCCTCAATTTGCTTCCCTGATTTGGGAAATTTATCAGTGGAATGGTAACAAAGAGTTTCTAAAAAAATACTTCCCAATCATTGAAAAAGGGTTGAATTGGCTAATGCAAGAAAATGATGCCAACGGCAATTTGTTTCCTGATGGTTTTGGTATGATGGAGATTCACGGGCTAGACAGTGAAATGATCGACGTCGCTGCATACACGCAACGTGCTTTTGTTGATGCTGCGAAAATGGCCGATGAACTGGATAAAACCGGTCTAGCAAATCAATACGAAGCCTTGGCAGCTAATCTCAAAGCTCAAATCAATCGGGATTTTTGGTCTGAGGATTTTAGTTCTTATGCAGATTTCTTGGGCACTGATGAACAAGCGCTACATCTTATAGAAGACGCCATTGTGCGTGCTGATACACTCAATAAACCATGGGCCATTGAAGAATTGGAAGCAACCAGAAAACAAATTTTAGCCAACCCTTCAGAAGAATTGAAACCCTTTGTATTGCATCACAACTGGGTAGTTAATACCCCAATGGAAATGGGCATTGCAGATTCAACTAAAGCAATAACAGCATTAAATACGGCCAAGAAATTTACAAACCCATTTGGCGTTTTTGTTACTGGTATTGATCGTGATGATTCTGCTGGTTCAAATGATGGTGCATATGAAGCCCCTCCTATTTTCACCTATACTGGCGCTGTGATGACCTTACCAACAGGAGTGCAAGCCGTTGCTGAAAATAACTATGGTAGACCAGATGAAGCATTGGATTATCTAAAACGCATGACCCGTTCGTTTAGTTATGCACTGCCGGGAAGTATGTATGAAGTTTCACCCGACTTCGGTATGATGACCCAAGCTTGGAATATTTATTCTTTCGCGATTCCCGTGGTACAACAATTTTTTGGTATTCAACCCCAAGCCCAAAATGAAACCATTATTATTAAACCTCAAATGCCCTTAAGTTGGAATGAAGCTGCCTTAGAAAATGTAAAAGTTGCCGACAACGAGGTTTCCGTTTTTTATAAAAATATCAATAGTAAACTCGAAATTGAAATTTTACAAACCAACCAAAATTGGACAATCCAATTAGAGTTGCCTGAAGGGAATTATTCTGTTAACGGAGCTGAATTTGAAGATTTTGAAAAAATGAACAATTCGATTTTTAGATTTACTGGGGCAAAAGTTACGTTTACCTCTAATTGATTTTTGATTGAATCATTACAGTACACCAGTTTCAGTTCAAGACGCTACTAAAAAGCTTGAATACTACTGTGCTTACCAAGACCGCTGCCATAAGGAGGTGGTTGCAAAATTGAAAGGATTAGGCATGGTAGAGCAAGCTATTGACCATATTGTTGCCCACCTTATTAAAGAGAACTATTTGAATGAAGAACGTTTTGCCAAAAGTTTTGCTAGAGGAAAATTTAGGGTGAAGAAATGGGGCAAAAACCGCATTGTACAAGAACTTAAAATGCGGGATATCTCACGTTTTAATATTCAATCAGCCCTTAAGGAAATATCTGAGGAAGAGTATTTGGTTACTTTGGACTCGTTAGCCAAAAAACGCAACAAAGAAATTAAAGAGACCCATCCTCAAAAGCGAAAAAAGAAATTGGCTGATTATCTGCTTTACCGGGGATGGGAAAGTCATTTGATATATCAAAAAATCAGCGAGCTTTTAAACTAGAAATGAAAACTTGCCCCGATGGTACCCACCACCTGATTGTTTAGATTATCAGCTGGTTCCGCTGGTACTGTCTGATATTTAGCTAAAGGCACATCTACTTCGGCATAAATACCAAAACCCCTTGAAAAAAACCATCTTGCACCAATATGCCCACCAAAATTTTTAAGACCAACACTTAACCCGGGGTAAACATCAAAAGCCCTATCAACATCAAAAAGACTGCCTAAATTGGCATTAAATCTTGCCTTAGCATCGAATCTATCTGCCAATTGAGCTCCAAAATTTTCGTCAACTCCGGTCACATAAGTTGCCAAAACACCAACTGAAATATTTTCGCCCAAACCGTAATCGTAGCTGGCGCGAACTCCATTTCCGTTTTTCTGAATTCCCCAACCTACCTGAAATTTATTATCACCCCTTCCGGTGTATCCTTCTTGAGCCAAAACGCCCGAAAAACTCAAAATGATCAGTAAAATGCCCCCGTAAATTTTCATATCATATTGTTTTAACGAAAGTATTCAAAATTCAATTAAACAAACTGTTCCGTCTTAATTATTGCCTGTTCATTCTTCCAATCTATCCATTCTTGCCCTCTACGCTTTCTCATAAAATTGTCATAATGCCGCATAAAAAAGATGTTATAAACCGCTTTTGCAAAGTTCTTCGGTTTTCGTGGTATTGCCCTCAAACTCATCGAAAAGCCTGGGGTTAAATATTTCATATGGTGCCAATAACCCTCGGGTATATAAAGCACTTGACCGTGTTCTAAATGGGTAACGTGCCCTTTCGCATTTTTTAGGGCCGGCCATTTCTCAAAATCCGGGTTAGAAAAGTCAATATCTTCTCGGGTTATTAGGGAATGTGGTATTTTATAGAGATGTTTTGTCTCTTCTTGCGAGAATAATATACACTGCTTTTTCCCTTCGAAATGAAAATGGAAAATATTGGCCAAATCAATGTCATAGTGCATAAAAGTGTGCGAATCACTACCTCCGAAAAATAACATTGGTAGCCCCTTCATTAAGCGAATCCCAAAATCAGGATAGGTAAAATCATTTTGTAGTTGGGGGACTTCTTTGATGATATTCCAGAGAAAAATTCGGTACTTAGTTGGTTCACGTTTTAGTAAATCAACAT
Source organism: Croceivirga thetidis (assembly GCF_012272815.1). Classification (GTDB taxonomy): domain Bacteria; phylum Bacteroidota; class Bacteroidia; order Flavobacteriales; family Flavobacteriaceae; genus Croceivirga; species Croceivirga thetidis. The sequence goes on along the minus strand of NZ_JAAWWL010000001.1, from coordinate 1,349,579 downwards.
AATCTGACATCTTCATTCGGGCATGAGGTTCATTAAAACCTTCATCATATTTAACAGCACGGTCATCATATAAAGGCACTTCTTTATCGCCGGCAACCTTTTTAATATAATCAAGGTTCCATTTCTCAAAAGCGGGCCAATCTTCAATGAAGTTTTCGATTACAACTGGTCTTTGGGGCCTAAAGTAATCGCGTAAAAACGCTTTTTTTGTTAGCGTTTGTACCCTAGGTATTTGTTCAAGGTCAAGCTGCAAAACGCCATGGTTTAATCTATAAAAATAAGAAATGCCTACAAATGGCTTACAAAACAGAAATTACGGTATGCTTAGTTATCCTCGAAAAACGTTTCTGCCATTTGGTAGGGTTCCAAATAATCTGAAAAATCATTTTTTCTGGTGAAAAAACGTTGACCTAATTCTTCTTTGGTAATGTAGTAGTTTTCAATTTTTGACTTGGCCTTACCCAATACATAAATCTCAGTTCGGAAAACTTCTTCTAAACGATTTTTATCAAATCCGTTTTTTGTCTTCTTAAAATTCTCTTCCACCTCAACGATTTTAATTGGAAGACCATCGGCAAAATAGACTAACTCCTTAGAAATACCGAATGCAAGATTAACCCTTTCCTCAATTTTAAGGATTTCGCCTCCGCTTGACCAGACTTTTATAATTCCCTCGCCATAGTCCATACCCAACAGGTCTTCGCGGTCATATTCCTTTATCCGAAGTTTTTGGTTTTTTTCGATATCACGAACTTCTTTATCAATATCATTTTGTTTTCTCAACTGGGAAAATCCTGATATAAAGAAAAGTAAGAGCGGGGCAAGCAAGAAAATCTTTTTCATGTATTCTCGATGGGGGTTTCGATTAATTTCTTGGCTTTTCCTTTTTCGGTAGCAGCCTCATTTTGTCCTATAGAATGTCCTGGCCTTGACCATCTTGGTTTTTCACCCAAAGATTGAAATTGAGAATCTTCAGCTTCCACGGTATTAGGTTGTGGTGCCTTTACAAAAGCTTTTTGAGGATTCAATCCTAGCATTTTGAACATTTCCATATCCTGATTAACATCCGGATTTGGGGTGGTCAATAACTTATCACCTGCAAAAATGGAATTGGCCCCGGCAAAGAAACACATTGCCTGTCCTTCCCTGCTCATTTCAGTCCTACCAGCGGAAAGCCTTACTTGGGTCTTTGGCATTACAATTCGTGTCGTAGCAACCATACGAATCATTTCCCAAATCTCAACTGGTTTTTGTTCTTCCATCGGCGTACCTTCAACAGCTACCAAAGCATTTATTGGAACGGATTCTGGTTGCGGATTCAAAGTTGATAAAGCCACGAGCATACCAGCTCTGTCCTCACTAGATTCACCCATACCAATTATTCCACCACTACATACAGTTACGTTGGTTTTACGAACATTTTCAATGGTTTGAAGACGATCTTCATAGCCACGAGTAGAAATAACTTCTTTATAATATTCCTCAGAAGTGTCAAGATTGTGGTTGTAAGCGTATAAACCTGCTTCAGCTAGTCGTTTTGCCTGGTTCTCTGTCACCATACCCAAAGTACAGCAAACCTCCATATCCAACTTATTGATGGTTCGCACCATCTCTAGAACTTGGTCAAATTCAGGACCATCCTTGACGTTTCTCCAGGCTGCACCCATACAAACCCTTGAACTACCAGCGGATTTTGCACGCAATGCTTGGGCCTTAACCTGTTGAACTGACATCAAGTCGTTGCCTTCAATATCCGTATGGTAACGCGCAGCTTGCGGACAATAACCGCAGTCTTCAGGACAACCTCCCGTCTTGATTGAGAGTAAGGTTGAGACTTGAACCGTATTTGGGTCATGGTATTCCCGATGAACTGTTGCTGCTTCGTAAAGCAATTCCATCAGGGGTTTGTTATAAATAGCAAGAATTTCTTCTTTTGTCCAGTCGTGTCTCGTCTCGGCCATAGTGCGCAAATCTAAAAATTTTGCTGTATCTATCGACGAACAAGGTACAAATTCCGATGAAATGCAAAAACAGCTTGGATTTCGTACTTCAATCGGTATTTCAATACCCCATTTTTATTGCTTGAACTACTGGTCAAAGAAAGGATGGTAACCCCGATTAAGTATCAGAAAATGTCACCGAAAAGAATTATGGTTACTTTTAGATAGTTAGCCAACCCGATATAAAACAGAAAAAAATGGCAAAAAAAGCAGCACAGACCGCCTCATTTATGGTTCGGTTCACCCAAAAAATCTATGACGAAAATGGTGAATCTGAAGTGCAATGGCGTGGTAACGTTTCACACGTTCAAGGGGGTGAAGATTTAAACTTCTCTGATTTTAAACAGGCCGTAGATTTTATACAACAACATTTGGCCGATTTAACAATGGAAGCTACGACCGACCGTACTTCTGAAGAACAGGAAAACATTTTGACCAAGAGTTTCTCGCTTTTTAAATCAGTTGCAGCCACAGGGCCAAAAATGCTCAAAGAGACTTTAAAAGACCCAAGAAAACAGGTTGCCAATTTGCAGGAGCAATTAAGCGAATATGGTGAGGAACTTATGGAAAAAGTACCTATCGACCAATGGCGTAACGCTTCTAAATCAGATTTCAAGATAATGCAAGATAGTCTTTCAAAACTCACAAAATCGGTTGCGGAACTCACTAAAAAGGTTGATGCTATGAACCAAGCAAATACCAAAAAGCCTTCAAGAACTACCAAGGCTAAAACATCTACGACCAAATAGAAATTTCAAATTTTGAAGGCAGCATTGACAAATCAATTGGAGCAACATAAAAAGTTTCAGAATGAAGCTCCAATTAAATTCCAAACGCTAGGTCAATTTGTGCTTTGGCGTGATGGAGAAAAGGTCAATGCAAAAGAATGGGGTCGGGACAAGACCCTTCAATTAATTCAATACCTTATTTCTTATCGAAACAAACATGCGTTACACAAGGAGCACATCATGGACCACTTATGGGAAGATGGTGACGATCGTGATTTTAAAGTAGCGCTGCATGGGGTCAACAAAGTTTTGGAACCAAACCGACCATCTAGAACCGAAGCGATTTATGTAGAACGGCAGGGGGTAACTTATCAATTAAATTCAAATTTAGTTTGGATCGATGTTGATGCCATTGAGAAATACATCATCATTGGAAATCAAGCCTTGGGTGATTTTCCTGAGATTGCAGCAGAAGCCTACAACATGGCCATTGCATTGCATCAAGGGTCTTATCTTCCAAATCGCATTTTTGAAGATTGGTCGTCAGAAGAGCGAGAGAAAATTCAGGTTTTGATATTGGGTGCCTTGGTGAATTTGGCAGAGTTATTAATAGCCACCAACCCAATGGAAAGTGTACGGCTTGCTCAACAAGCAATTGCCATTGATAAAACATGGGAAGATGCTTATCGAATTCAAATGTCTGCTTATATCCAAAAAGGAAATAGGCCGCAAGCATTAAAAACTTATCAAAAATGTGCTGATATTTTAGAAGAAGAGTATGGTATTACACCACTACCAGCAACTCGGGATTTGCTCAAGAAGATTGAGTCTATTGCTTGATTCCCATCTTCCCATTCCAAACATCGATATTTCCTTCGCAGCTTTCTTCATTCAAAATCAATAGTCAACCAGACTTGTAACTCATTTGTAACTATGGGATTCTATGTTTGCACCATAAAATAGAAAACATTAGAAAAATATATAGTTATGGCAACTAAAAAAACGAAAAAGAACATTGTAGAAAAAGTAGCGGATAACGCTCTTGGATTGGCAAACAAAGCAAACGACTTTGCACTTTCCACAACAGAAAAAGCATTCGATGTTTCTATTGGCTTAGGTTATAAATCTTTGGATTTGACCTCAAAAGTTGTGAAAAAAGGATTGGACATCACTGCTGCCCAACAAGAACTTGTTTTTGATGCCCTCTACGGTATCAAAAAGAGAATTGTCAAGAACTAGTTTCGATTGCAACTCATTTGTAACTACTCAAAATTAGATTTGCATCATAATTAATTAAGAACAACAGTATTTAAACAAAATATATCATGGCAACAGCAACAAAAAACAGAACTAAAAAAAGCGAAAGCTTGAATAAGTCATTGATAAATGTGACAATGGCAACAATTAACACGACCATAGAGCATGGTGAGAAATGGCAAGAATTGACCAAGAAAATGGTTAAAAAAACCGAGCCATTACGTAAAAGACAAATGGATTTGGTTTTTGAAACTGCAGCAACAGTAAAAAATCAGTTCAACACAGGAAAAGAAAAGACCATGGATTTGGTTGGTTATGATGAGGACACCATTGAGCGTGCCTTTGAATATGTATCTAAAACACCTGTAGGTAAAAAGGTATTGGAAGTTTCTGAAACCATTAAAGAGAAAGTTATAGAAAACCCAATCGTTCAAAAGGTTGAGAAAACTGCTGAAAACCTAAAAAATCAGGGCGTAGCCAAATTTAATGAGGTCAAGGAAGACGCTCTTAAGCAGGCTAAAAAGGTAATTGACAAGGGTGAAGACTTGGTTGATGATGCCTTGAAGCAAACAAAGAAAAATGTTGGGAAAACAAAGAAAACAGTTACTGCTAAAGCTACAAAAACCTCTAAAAAAGCTTCTGTGAAAGTAGCCGAGGTAAAGCAAAAAGCGGCGAAGGTTGAGAGCACTGTTAAGGCCGTTATTAAAGATGACCTTAAAGCTATTAAGGGTGTTGGTCCTAAACTTGAGCGTATTTTCAAGGAGAATGGTATCGAAACTTTTGCGCAATTGGCACAGGCAACTGAAACTAAAATCAAGTCGATTCTTGATGAAGCGGGTTCAACTTTTAAAAATACCAGCGTTACTGACTTGAAAAAACAAGCAGAACTAGGAGCTGAGGCAGGAGTTGAAGCTATAGCGGCTTGGTTGGCTGACAACAAAAAATAATTCAGTTCAAATAGGGACTAATCTTAATTCAAACCGTAATGGGAAATAAGAAAGTAAATAAAAATAAGAAGGGAATTTTTGCAAACTATGCAAAGAAGACCAAGGATATGGCACTTAACGCAAACCAAGTTGCCCTAACAAAAACCGAAGAGTTTGTATCCACATCAATTGAAATTACAGAACAGTGGCAAGGTGTTGCTGACAAAGCTGTAAAAGGAGGATTGAAATTGGCGGCCAAACAACAAGAATTGGTTTTTGATATCTTAAACGAAATCAAAGGTGATTTCAAAGAGGGTCAGAAGAGATTCAAAAAACTGGTAGCTTAGTATTTCGTTAGTTATTTAAGTTTAGTTACTGAAACCAGTTAATCTCAATGAGACTAACTGGTTTTTTTATGCATGCATAATTCCTTAATTTAGCTATGCTTCGGATTTACCTCAATTTCCATTTGGCATTCCCGAAAAAGCTATGAAAACGTTCACATCTTAGGTTGGCAAATCAACAGAAAATAACAGAAGAAGATCTTATAGATTTTTATATGGATGCAGTGGTAAGACTGCAGGGCAAACCCGATTCAATAGAAAATTTGGGTGAACACTATGATTTTGATGCCAATTCTTTTCATGAACATTATAAGGATTTTGAAGAATTGGACAAGGCGATTTTCAGAACGCTTTTTGATGTTTCGATTGCTACCCTTGCTGAAAGTTCTGAATATCCTTCCTTTGACAAAAAGGACAAACTGCTCAGCCTGTATTATACTTTTTTTGAAAACCTGACCTTAAATCGAGAATTCATCTTAATCACCTTAAAAGATTATGGTTTAAGCTTAGGTACAATATCGCTATTCAGCGAATTAAAGCAAAGTTTTGATGGATTCGTCGATTCATTGGCGATGGAACCGCTCAATCTTACCAGTAGTCTGGAATCATTTCAAAAAAAGTCAATTAAAGAAGGCTTTTGGGTCCAGTTCTTATTGACCATCAAATTCTGGATGTCGGACGATTCACAACGGTGCGAAAAAACAGATATTTTCATTGAAAAGTCAGTAAATACTGCTTTAGAGCTATTGAATACCAAATCATTACATAATATCATTGACCTCGGTAAATTTTTGTATGCCGAAAAAATAAAGTCGAAAGAAAACGAATGAAGACATCGAAAAAAATACCGATTTCAAAGCTGCAACGCACTTCCAAACTAGTAAAAACGGGTGCTAAAGTTGGTGTAAATTATTTGAAATATTATGGCGACAAGATGGTCAATTCTGAAGAGAAGGCTAAGGAACGTCTTGATGAAAACAACGCGAACGATATCTATGATAGTTTAAAAACATTGAAGGGAAGTGCCCTGAAAATGGCACAAATGATGAGCATGGAAAAGAACATTATGCCCAAGGCTTTTGTAGAGAAATTTTCCCTTTCCCAATTTTCAGTTCCTCCGCTTTCTGCTCCTTTGGTTCTCAAAACCTTCAGAAAATCATTCGGTAAGTATCCAAACCAATTATTCGACAAATTTGGTAATGAAGCAATTAATGCTGCAAGTATTGGACAGGTACATCAAGCTGAAAAAAATGGTAAGACCCTTGCCGTAAAAATCCAATACCCTGGTGTAGCCGAAAGTATTCAATCCGATTTAGCAATTGTGAAACCTGTTGCTATGAAAATGTTCAACATCAAGGGAGAACATTCAGAGAAATATTTCAAGGAAGTTGAAAACAAGCTTGTAGAAGAAACGGATTATGTCTTGGAGCTAAAACAAAGCCAAGAGGTCGCAAGTTCATGTCAACATATTCCAAATTTGAGATTTCCTAAGTACTACCCTGAATACTCTTCTTCTGACATTATTACAATGGATTGGATGAATGGTAAGCATCTTTCTGAATTTATTAAATCAAATACTGACCAAAAGGCTTCGAACAAAGTTGGCCAAACACTTTGGGATTTTTACATGTACCAATTGCATGAATTGCGCAAAGTTCATGCAGATCCTCACCCTGGAAATTTTCTTGTTTCGGATAAAAACGAGGTGATTGCACTTGATTTTGGTTGTATGAAAGAAATTCCAAATGAATTTTATACGCCGTATTTCGAACTTTTTAAAGCAGATGTTATAAATAACGAAAAGAGTTTTCGAAAAAATCTTTTGGCCCTTGAAGTGTTGAAGACTGAAGATTCTGAAGAAGAACTTGAGTTTTTTACCAAAATGTTCTACGAGGTACTTGAATGTTTTACACAACCTTTTCAAAGCGAAACTTTCGACTTTTCAGACCAATCATTATTCGAAAGAATTTCAGCTTTAGGTGAGCATTACATGAAGTCTTCAAATGTTAGAAAAATGAACGCCAATAGGGGTTCAAGACACATTATTTATCTAAATAGAACATTTTTTGGCCTATTTAGTTTAATGTTTGAACTCAAAGCAGAAAATATAGGCATCAATAATTATACTAGCTTACAAAAAAAGAACCGTTCGCGAGTAGCATAAAACAACTGACCAATGGCATCAAAAATTGATTTTAAAGATATTGCACAAGAGGTGTTGGAAGGCAAATACGAACAAGTCTCAGGTACCGATGCAACCTTTCTTTATGCCGAGTCTCCCACAAGTCCGATGCATATTGCCACGCTATTGGTTGTTGAAGGTTCACTTAATTTCAAGGACTTCAAAAAAATTGTTGCTTCGAAGCTACATTTAATGCCAAAATTTAGACAGCGTTTAATGCGTGTTCCCATGGATTTGGATTATCCATATTGGGTTGATGATCCAAATTTTGAATTAGATCTTCATCTCAACCGCATGAAGTTGGCAGATCCCTCAAATTGGGAGTCTTTGCGTAGAACAACCTCACGAATTTTCAGTGCTCCCCTCGATTTGAGAAGACCCCTTTGGTCAATTCATTTTATTGAGGGTATTGACGAAATCCCACAAGTGCCCAAAGGCTCTGTTGCCATTGTAAGTAAAGTTCATCATGTAATGATTGATGGAAGTTCAGGCGTAGGTCTTTTAGGAACTTTGTTTGAGAAAGATGATAAAGTAAAGCCCATCGACAAATCAAAAATCAAAAAATTTCAACCAGATCCGCTGCCTGACGACTTGAGTTTGCTACTAAAAAGTAGCTACGGTTTTTTTAAAAACCCCCTAAAACTACCCAAATCCGTTGCCAACACCGCAATTGCGCTTGTCAAAACAAGAGCTTCTAAAACGCTAAGTATCCAAAAGGAATTTGCAACGGCAAGATATCCTGTGCCAAATACCATTTTTAATGGAAATATTTCGCCAAAAAGAACTTGGGGCACCGCAATTCTGTCTTTTGATAGGGTGAATGGTCTACGAAAACTGGCTGGTGGTAGTATTAATGATGTTGTGCTTGCCATTTGTGCCGGAGCTTTGCGCAGATATCTACTTGAAAAAGAAAAATTACCAATGCAGCCATTGGTCGCTAATGTTCCGATTTCAATACGCGCCGAAAACGATACTTCGCATAACAACCAAATAGCCAATATGATGATTCAGCTGGCCACGCATATTGAAGAACCATTGGAACGTCTGGAATATATACAAGAACAGACAATGCTTGGTAAAGCAAGGCATAAAACTATGGGTGCAAAAACCTTGGTAAAAATGGCAGATGCGGTTCCATTCGGCTTGGCCAATTTAGCGGCACGTATCTACAGCAAGTACAATATTAAAGACCTACACAGGCCACCTTTTAATGTCACCATCACCAATGTGCCTGGACCAAAAAATACGTTGTACCTCAACGGCCATAAAGTGGTAGCTATGTTTCCGTTGACTCCGGTGGTCAATGGTTTTGGACTGATTATCGCGGCTTTTAGCTATAACGGCAATATAAGTATTACACCGACATCTGATGCGAAGACAATGCCAGATGCCTATTTGTTCTCCAGATACATTCGAGAGTCAGCAAATGAATTGGAAAAATTAATCTTAGCAAGGGATAAGAAAAAAACACCTGCAAAAGAGGCTAAGAAAAAGAGTGAGAGCACCGTATTTTTCAACGCATTAAAAAGATACCTCAAGAAAGAAACCGCTCTCGTAAAAAAATATAAAGGCCTATATCATATTGGGGTTGATATGGGAGAAAGTAGCGAATGTTGGGAAATTGACTTGACTAAAGAACCTATTTCAATTAAAAAGACAACAGCACTAGATCCAAAAATGCTCATGGAAATTGAGGATGAAAATCTCTACGCACTTTACAAGAAAAAATTTCTTTTCGACGAGCTTAAAATTCAACAGCGCCTTAAACTTTCAGGAACTGTTGCCGATAAGCGAAAGTTTAGTAACCTCATCAAAGCCTTTTTAAGCAGATAAAGATGCCTTACAAAACAAATACATTTACCGCCAAGGATGGGGAAGTCATCTGCTACTATAAATGGGAGGCAGCAGAAGGGACTGTTCTTAGAGGTGTTATTCAAATTGCACATGGTATAGGTGAACATGCGGGCAGGTATGAAACCATAGCAAATCGCTTACAAAAAGAAGGTTTTACTGTGTATGCGAACGACCATCGCGCCCATGGAAAAACTGCCGAAATAAAACGATTGTTCGGTTATTATGATGGCGACGATTATTTTGGGGATGCTGTTGCAGATATGCATTCTTTGACTACATTGATGTGCCAGGAACACCCTAACACGAAGTTTATTCTATTTGGGCATAGCATGGGATCTTTGCTAAGTCGTAAATATGTACTAGAACACGGCTCGGATATTGACGCTCTTATTTTATCAGGAACCGCAAATTTTATAAAAGGACTCGGTCATTTTGGGCTGGCAAGCACAAAACTTGTTAGTGCTTTCAGAGGTAGGGAACGAAGCAACGAAACCTTAAGGGCATTCTTTTTTGATGAATTCAATAAAAAATTCAAACCCAATAGAACCAAACTTGATTGGATAAGTAGTGATGAAACTGCAGTTGATATTTTTGAAGCCGACCCTTATCGAATAGAAAATTTTTCAATTGGCGTTTTTGCAGACATATTGACCAATTCGCGACAATTGAATAAACCTGAAGCCTTTATAAGTACCCCTGATGACCTCCCTATACTGATATTTTCAGGAGATGAGGATCCCGTTGGAGAAATGGGCAAGGGGGTCACTAAAGTTGCCAAAAATTATAGAGAAAATGGCAACAATGAACTGACTTTCAATCTCTACAAAGGAGGCCGACATGAAATGCTTAACGAAATAAACAGCGAAGAGGTCGAAGAAGATATCATTACATGGCTAAACAAGCATATCCCCCACAAACCATGAACGACTATTTGCATTTATACGAAGCTTTTATCGAGTTCATTACCCATTTGGGCAAAAAGAACAAACTTGCGGTTCGAGACTTGAAACGAATATTTTCAAAACACTTTAAAGACCATCAAGATTCTGAAGATTTACTTCCTCTTATCAAGAAGTTAACTCTCGATAATGAAAGTGATATTAATTCCTCATTTCAAAAATGTATACGAATCTGCGACGAACTTGGGCCGAGCCGTGAGTACTATACCTTGATAAACATACTTGAACATGTCGTTGAGGATCTTGTCGAAAAAAGTGATCCGAAAACAACTGAACTCACCAAAAATGTTCTGGAAAGTTTCAAGCGTCAAATTGCTCAAATCAATTTAAAGATTCCCAAGCCACCACTTTTCAATATGCTATTGGAAGGAAGGTCTTTGGTAGAATGGACATCGATTTATGCATTTTATCCCTTTATACCAAAACGAATTAAAGGAGATGGCAGGCCAGTTCTTTTGATTCCGCCCTATTTAGGAGATGATTATTCAACCTCATTTGTGCGTCGCTATTTGACTTCTTTGGGTTTCAAAACCTACAAATGGGATCAAGGTGTCAACCTGATCAAATCTCATTATATACCAAGGCTAGAAGAAAAACTAGAAGATATTTTTCGTACCCGTGGGCAAAAAGTCAATATAGTGGGTTGGAGTGGCGGTGGTCTTTTCGCTAAAATTATGGCCAACCGACATCCTGATATGGTTGAGCAAATTGTGACCATTGGTTCACCTGTTTGGGGAGTTATGGACATGAAGACCCCTGTGAATGGTGTTCTTGAATTCTTTAGGGGTAAATCATTAAAAGAGCGAAACAAGCGTTTTTTAGAAGAATTGGACCCAATACCCAATGTTCCTATAACCTGTATTTATACAAAAACCGACGGTCTTTTGCCTTGGAAACATTGTATGGAAGCAGAAAGTTTCAGAAAAGATATTGCCAACATTGAAGTTTATGGTAGTCATTCAGGATTAGGCGCAAATGTCAGTGTGCTATTGATTACGGCAAATGCCTTGCAAGCCAACATTGAAGGTAGGACCGTTGAAGACACTACAACTTTCATAGAACGCTTTCTCTATCCTTTTTACTGGAACAAGAAAAAGAGAAGTTTGTTTTTCTTAAATTAGGAGTTAACGGTTTTGGGCAGTATGGACAATATCATAAAGAATGAAAAATTTCAAGAAGTCTTAAGGCAAACCGCCAAAGAACATAAGCTCGATTTCAAAGAAGTCCAAAAAGAAGCCACAGAGTATATCAGAGAACTATATGCCGAGCAACATCCTATTGCCAAAATGGTATCGGTCAAAGGCTTCGATTACATCCTATCTCGTGCTTACAGCGAAAAAATAGATGTTGACCCAAAGGGGATAAAAAAATTGATGAAGTTAATGCGGTTGAATTCCGTTGCATTCATCATGACGCACAAGACCTACTTAGACACCTTGGTTTTGATAGCAACATTGGCCCGATACGGTATGCCCGTTCCCTATTCTTTTGGTGGAATCAATTTGGCTTTCCCTGGTATGAAACAATTAGGGAAAAGTGCAGGTATCGTATTTATAAGGCGAAGTTTTAAAGATAATCCTGTTTACAAAGTAACGCTTAGGCATTACATTTCGACCATCATCGATAAAGGCGATCACCTTACATGGAATATTGAAGGTACCCGTTCTAGAACCGGTAAGATTCTGCATCCGCAAATGGGTATTCTCAAATACATAATGGACGCCGAAAAACAGAGTTCAAGGGCCATAAAATATGTGCCGGTTTCCATTGTTTACGACCTCATCCCTGATGTTAAAGAAATGACCCAACAAGGTCGTGGCGCCAAAAAGAAATCTGAAAACCTAGCTGAAGGTGTTAAATATGTTCGAAGTCTTGGCAGTGATTATGGCCGCGCTGCAATACGGTTTGGCGACCCCGTTGAAATTGATGAAACACACAATGTTACCGTACCTCAATTAAGTGAAGACAGCTATGCAAATAAAAATACACTGCCCTTTTTTGCATTTGATGTAATCACCAGAATGTCAAGAATAACACCAGTATCAACTGTTTCGCTAATATGTACGGTTTTATTGAATGATTTTGCCTTGACCAAAAAGGAAATCGAATTCAAGGTGAAGCGGTTAATGGAGTACATCGGTAAAAAACAAGAAAACGCCTTGATGGATAGGGGTTTCCCTATAGCTGTAAGCGTCCAAAAAGCTTTAAATCTGCTACAAGGGGCAAATATTCTACAAAAAAGCAGGGCCGGTCAAAAAGCACAGTACAGCATTGTTTCATCAGAATACCTTCCTGCTACTTATTATGCAAATATGACCGCGGGGCATTTGTATCATTCAGCTTTTGTAGAGATGGCCTTGGCTAAAATCAAGGATGATACTTCAGACAACAGAATTGTTCATTTCTGGGAGGAAATCATGAACCTCAGAAATCTATTTAAATTCGAATTTTTCTATACTAATAAGGCAAAATTCAGTGAAGAAATTGAAGAGGAACTATTTCGGTTTCATAAAGATTGGCGCGATATCCTAAGTGATTCCTCAAGGGATATTTCTGAAATACTTAAAAAACAGCACTTGTTCATTTCAAGGGCACTGCTCCTGTCTTATTTAGATGCTTACAAAGTTGTTTGCTATACCCTACTCAATTGGGACAATGAAGACCCATATTCGGAAGATGATTTCCTGGAGCTTTGCATGTTCAAAGGAAAAGAACTGCATTGGCAAAGTAGAATCACAAGATTGGATAGCGTTTCAAAACCATTCTTGCAGAACGCTTATCGTTTTGCCGAAAATGCAGGTCTTGGACTAAAACAACAGCATATAAACCAAAAAGGTCTTGAAGAGTGGATGGTTCAACTTGAAGACCTTACCACCAGACTCACCTACCTCAATGAATTTGAGGTAGAACCAAGCGAAAAAAGCATGGACTTGATATCCAGTAAGAAATTATTGGTTCCGCAAGCTTCTACAATACATTCGAAAAAAGAAACACTTGAAGAAGAGGAAGGAAATCATATCGCTGCTTATTTTGATTTGGACCGTACACTGATTAACGACTTTTCTGCCAAACGATTTGTACGAACAAGATTATTTAGCGGTGAAACCACCCCAAAAGAATACATCACACAGTTTATTACAGCGCTGGTGTATTCATTTGGAAATCGAGATTTTGAGGTATTAACCAAAATTGCAGCCCTAGGGGTCAAGGGAATTCCAGAAAAGGTATTCTACGATGTAGGGCAGGATGTCTATGACGAGTTTTTAGCCGCAACCATTTATCCTGAGTCAAGAAAACTGATTGAAAAACATTTAGAAAAAGGGCACCGCGTGGTAATCGTTTCGGCTGCCACCGCGTATCAAGTTGCGCCGATAGCCAAAGAGCTGGGTATATCTGATATATACTGCACCAGAATGGAGCTGCAAAACGGGAAGTTCACGGGTCGAATCGAAGAAATGTGTTGGGGTGAAGGTAAGGCCAAAGCAGCCCGTTCATTTGCTCGAGATAACGATATTGACCTTTCTAAAAGTTATTTTTACTCGGACAGCTTTGATGATTATCCCTTATTCAAGATAGTAGGAAAGCCCGTTGCCGTAAATCCAGATAACGCCTTGTCACAAGTTGCTTTTGAAAACGATTGGCCAATTCTAAGATTTGAAGAACCACAAGAAAAATCTGTGGTGAACGGTCTTCGTACGGGCTTGGCGGTCGCTAGCATCTATCCTTCAGCGGTAAGGGGAGCAATTAAAGGCTTGACTACAATGTCAAGACAAGAAGCTGCCAATACTACCTTTGCAACCATTGGGGATTTGGGTACCAGACTTGCTGGGTTGCAGATTTCAGTTCGGGGAAAACGCTACCTGACCGATTTTCGTCCAGCTGTTTTTTGCTTTAACCATCAAAGTGCAGCAGACTTTTTTATTGTGATGAAGTTGCTCCGTAATGATTTTACAGGTGTAGCTAAAAAGGAATTGGAGAAAAGCCCAATTGGTCCAATATTTAAGGCCCTAGGTGCTATCTATATAGACAGAAGTAACAAAGCCAAGGCTATAGAGGCCATGAAACCAGCAGTGGATGCCTTAAAAAGTGGGATTTCAGTCGCTATTGCCCCTGAAGGTACAAGAAGTGGTACAGCAGAGCTGGGCAAGTTCAAAAAAGGTGCATTTCATTTGGCCATACAAGCTGGAGTTCCAATCATTCCAATAGTTATCAAAAATGCATACCAGGCTATGCCGAAAGGTGCCAAATTATTACGTCCTACCCATATAGAAGTTGTCGTTTTGGAACCCGTGGATACTGGACTATGGAAATTGAAAGATTTGGATAAATACGTAGAACAGGTAAGGGACCTGTTCGTAGCTGAACTGAATAACTAATAGGATTGCCTTCTCAAGCAATCCACTTTGAAACCATTGCCTATGCCATTAAATGTTGGATTGTTGGGAGGAGGATCTTGGGGAACCACAGTTGCCTCCTTAACTGCCCGGAATGCAAATACTACTATTTGGGCACGAAACGAAAATACCGTTAATGAAATCAACGAACATCGCACCAATTCAAAATACCTTCCGGGAGCACTCCTTAACAAAAATCTTAAAGCCTCAGCTTCAATAGAAGAAACCGTTAAAAATTCTGATGTTTTGGTAATGGGCATTCCATCACAAAATTTCAGAACAGTATTGGAAACAGCAAAAGCCCATATTAGACCCTGGATACCAATTGTAAGCCTTTCAAAGGGATTAGAAATGGGTACCAAAAAAAGGATGACCGAAGTTATCGAAGAAATCCTACCTGGGCATCCAACAGGCGTTCTAACCGGTCCAAATCTAGCCAAGGAAATTCACAATGGTCAAGCGGCTGCAGCCGTGATTGCCATGGTTGATGAAGTGATTGGCAAAAAACTACAAGGCGTTTTCAATTCAGGTCTATTTCGGGTTTACACGAATAATGATGTTATTGGATGTGAACTCGGTGGTGCGTTAAAGAACATTATGGCCATTGCTACAGGAATGGGTGATGGTGCAAACGCTGGAGATAATACTCGAGCAGCTCTTATTACACGTGGACTTTCAGAGCTTACAAGATTGGGCACGGCAATGGGTGGTCGGCGAAGAACCTTCGCTGGTCTTGCCGGCATGGGTGATTTGGTTGCGACCTGTAGTAGTACCAAAAGTCGAAACCGACATGTAGGCTTTCAATTGGGAAAAGGGAAAAAACTGGATGAGATAATAGAAGAAATGTCAGAAGTTGCCGAAGGGGTGAAAACTGCTAAAGTTGTTATGGAATTGGCACAAGACTACAACGTTCATATGCCCATTTCAGAAGAGGTTTATAAAGTGCTTTATGAAGACAATACGGTTCATGATGCATTCAGAGGGCTTTTAAAATTAGAAAGCGGTTCAGAGTCAGAACCTGGTTAAAAAAACGGCGGAAAAATCCGCCGTCTTTCAAAATAAGCTCTTTATTCTTCCGATTTTGAATCGGTTTTTTTCTGTGATTTCTGAGCTGGTTTTGCTCCTTTACCATCATCAACGGTAATGTCCTTACCCTTTAAATACTCAGGTAATTGCATACCTGCCATATTGAACATTTCCTGTAAGGGTGGTACCGACTTGTACATACCTGAAATAAAGTTGGCTGTCGAGTTCTTTCCATCTTCAGACTTCTGACCAGAATCCCAAACCGTAACCTTATCAATTTTGATATTCTTAATAGCCTCAGCCTGCTTTTCGACCAACTCAGGTAATTTATCAGCAATTAATAACAAAACTGCATCTTTTGGATTGTCACCGGCTGCTTGAACTATTTTATCCAAACCTTCGGCCTGCTTGGTCAATACTTCAAAAATACCTTTAGCTTCTGCCTGAGCTTTAAACAGAATTGCGTCAGCCTCACCTTTGGCCCTTCTACGAATCATTTCAGCTTCAGCTTCGGCTTCAATTTCAACTTTCTGTTTGTCTATCTCAGCAGGGACAACAATATCAGCCAATTGAGAGCTTCGCTCACGTTCTGCCCTTGCAACTTCAGCATCTCTTTCAGCTGCATAGGACTCTTCCAAAGCTTTAGCAGACTGAACCTTCTCAGCAGCGATGGCGGTTCGCTCAGCCTCAGCCTCTCGCTGTCTTCGCAGTGAATCTGAATTGGCAACATCTATTTTGGCAATGTTCTCACCTTCGACTGCTTTTGCATTTGCGGCTGCTACCTGGGTACGCTCATCTTGTAGTGCATTTGCCTCACCAATAGAACCATCCCTATTTTTTTCAGCAACTGATTTACGTGCGGCATTGATTGCATGAGCGGCAGCTTCCTTACCCAAAGCTTCGATATAACCAGATTCATCAACAATATCAGTGATGTTTACGTTAATTAACTTGAGACCAACCTTCTTCAATTCAGACTCAACACTTGCAGAAATATTTGTCAAAAACTTATCTCTATCGGCATTGATTTCTTCAATATCCATAGATGCTACAACCAAACGTAACTGACCGAAAATGATTTCCTTGGCCAAATCTTGAACCTCTGGAAGACCAAGGCCCAATAAGCGCTCAGCCGCGTTCTGCATTACACCGGGTTCGGTTGAAATACCTATGGTAAAACGAGAAGGTACGTTAACCCGTATATTCTGTTTACTAAGGGCGTTCTGCAAATCGACCTCTATTGAAATAGGGGTCAAATCCAAATACTCATAGTCTTGGATAACGGGCCAAACAAAGGCGGCTCCACCATGAATACACTTGGCAGAATTACCAGTACCTACCTTTCCATAGACCACAAGAATACGGTCTGAGGGACAGCGTTTGTACCTTCTAATGAAGGATATAATAATTATAAAGAAAAAGAGGATGGCGAAGCCAATGGCAAGCAAAGTGCCGCCTCCGCCCAATTGTAATGGTAGTATTAGCATATTTCTATTTATTTAAAAGATTGACTATTAAAATTCCTGTATCTGTGACATCATGTACTTTCACCACGTTACCTTGAACCAAATCTTGGTCTTCATCGGTCAATGCTTGAAGTTCACGAAGCGTACCTTGAACATTAACACTGACCTTACCGATTCTACTACGCTTGGCACCCACCGTGAGGTATACCTCTCCTATTTGGTCTTTTGCATTTTTTAGCTTAAGCGTACCGCTACTTTGCAATTTTGCCAAATAGTAGAACAATGAAGCCATCGTTAGCATCATAAGCAATCCGCAAAAAACGGATATTGCAATGGTTGCACCAGTCGAAAGTCCGTTATCGATACATGAAATACCGGACCAACCAAAAATGGTCAAAAAACCCATCAAGTTTTTGAACGATAAAAACTGAAAACCTATTCCTGTATCCCCATCAATATCAGCATCAACATCTCCCATGTCGTCAACATCACCACCAATTAAGGTCATGGCGATAAGTACCAATAGAATAGCAGAGCCTACGATGGCTACAATCCAATAAATTTTCTGAAAAAGCGTCAAAGCTTCGAACCAAGTTTCCATGGCTTTACAATTTTAAAGTGGTTGAAATAATAATTTAAGATAAGACTTTGAATGGATATTCAAATATCTTATTAAGGGTCATAATGAAAGTAGAATCGATACGGCATTACCTCCAAAGCCAACTGCATTGACCATTATTTTGTCAAAGGAGTCAGGAAGACTTTTGTATGCTATAAACGGAACGGGTATGGGCCTCTGGTGGGTTAGCATTAGGATGGCCATTTCTATGCTGAGCATTCCAGAAGCTCCGAAGGTGTGACCTACTTTCCATTTATTTGTCGTCAAAAAAGGGGTTTTGTTACAAAATACCTTTTTAATAGCTTGATATTCAGATACATCACCCTTTATAGTGCCTGGAGCATGCATAACTATAGCATCAATTTCGTCTGGTGAAAATTCTCCTAAGGCCATTTTCATGGCATCTTGAAAGCATTTAGCATCGGAAGAAATGGAAACATTATGCTCAAGGATTTCGGTAGCATATCCAATTCCTACTATCCGTGCAATGGCTTTATCCGAAACACCCTTCTCGAGGCAAGCAATTGCTGCACCCTCACCCAAAACCATTGTATTTTTTTTCTTTTCCAGTTCCAATGCCTGACAAGGATATTCTTCATTTGAGCTACTATAGATTTTTAGAGCCTTCATTTGGGCCAAGGTGAATGAAGTCAGCGGTGCTTCACTTCCCCCTACTAAAAATTTGTCAGCCATTCCACCTCGTAACCAAGCAATTCCATTTAACAATGAATGAAGTGCGGTTGAACATGTGATGGAATGTGATATAACAGGCCCTTTAGATTGCAGGTCATGAGCAACCCAAGAAGAGATGTTACCAAGGGTAGTGGTAGGCGAAGTCAAGGTTGCCGTTTTTCCTTCCTTTAAATAAGATCTATGGTATTCTTCAAATAATGAAGTTGCACCTCTTGATGAGCCAATATTTACACCAAAATCATCTCCACTTTTCCAACCAGCTTTTTCGATTGCTTTTCTGGACGAATAAATGGCGAATAAAACCGAATCATCAAGGTTCTTGTATTTTGAATCAGAATTACGAAGCGTTGTAATAGCTTGTTTTTCTTTTTTGGTCAAATGACCAACCCAAACTTTTTGACCTCCAATTTCTTTTAAAGTCAGTGAATGTTTTGAATTTGAGTAGCCCAGCTCAATTATGGTCTCGTCAGCTCCTAAAGCTGATAAAGAAGATATTGCTGTTATGGATATTGGTGTCTTCACGGCAGGCCAAAAGTAAAAGTTATTACCTTCATCTTATTGAAAAAAGTAAAAGAATGAACAACGAATTGATTCCGCAGAAAAGCTGGTGGAGTAGTAATTGGAAATGGGTATTGCCCCTTGGCGGTTGCTTAACCTTAATTATAGGTTTTATTGTACTTGTTTCGTCAATTTATTTCGGTGTAACCAATATTATGGAAGAATCACAACCCTATGAGTATGCTTTTGAACTTATAAACAAAGACGAAGCCCTTACTGAAGTTCTAGGGTCTCCAATTGAGCAAGATGGAATGATTCAAGGCAATATCAACTGGGTAAACGGTTCTAAAAGTGCTAAAATGAAGATTCCTATATCTGGGCCAAAAAATTCAGGCACCCTATTTATTGATGCATCTGGAGAAGGTGATGAATGGGTCTATCATGAAATTCGGGTTGAAGTCAACGAACAAGAATTTGAATACTTGGAAGATTCCGAACCCCAATTTTAAGCCTCCAGCAGTTCTAGAATAGCATTATAAATTTTGTTTAATTCAGAATCGGTAATGACATATGGTGGCAGTACATAAATCGCGTTGCCCAAAGGACGCAAGTTTACCCCTCTTTTCATGAAAAATTGATACAGTTCGTCACGGGTTTTACCATATCGACTTATGGTTATGTCTAAATCAATTGCCAAAATAACACCTTTACTTCGGGCATCTTTGACTTTAGGATGGTCAATTACTTGATGGACAAAATTTATATGGGCATTTGCAATAGCACTTCTTCTTTGGAGAATCTCTTCAGAATTTAACAAATCAAGTCCGGCTAGGGCTGCCGCACAACCTATCGGATGGGCACTAAAAGTATGTGCATGAAAAAAGCCTTTTGAAACCTCATCACTCAAAAACGCTTCGAACAAATGTTCCGCACAACTCGTGATGCTCAACGGAAACATACCCGCAGTCAAAGCCTTACTTAGGCATATGATATCGGGTTCAGCATTCAAATATTCAGACGCAAAATTCTTCCCCGTTTTTCCAAAACCAGTCATGATTTCGTCTGCAATACAAATCACACCGTTCTCTTGACATTTTTTCAAGAGTAAATCGAGCCCCTCAGCAGAATGAAATTTCATGCCTGCGGCTCCTTGAACCAAAGGTTCAAAAACAAACGCTGCACAAGAATTCGCGGCAAGTATTTCCTCTAAAATCTTGACCACATCAGCAATGGAATCTTCTTTTGGAACTGGTATGCGTTCAACTTTAAGAAGAAAATCTTCAAATGGGCCATTGTATGATGACAAGCCAGAGGCACTCATTGCCCCAAATGTATCTCCATGGAAACCATCTTCAAAGGCAATCAGCGTATCGCGCTTTTCACCACGATTAAAATGGTATTGTAGTGCCATTTTGATTCCGGCCTCAATCGCAGTGGAGCCATTATCGTTAAAGAAAATTCGTGATTGGTTTGATGGTAAAATATCCAATAGTCGTTCTGAAAGTTCAATGGCAGGTGCATGGGTAAAACCACTGAACATCACAAAATCAAGCTGCTTCATTTGATTTGTCATGGCGTTAATGATGTGCTCATTCGCATGACCATACATAGCAGTGTACCAAGAACCAATACCATCGATATAACTATTGCCACATTCATCCCAAATCAATGCCCCTTTTGCCTTGGTAATTGCCAAAGGTGGTGGTGCCGTTTGATGTTGCGTCAAAGGGTGCCAAAGATGGTTCCTATCCCTTTCAACTAAACTTTTAGATTTGTTCAAATCTTCCAATAGCGCTTGCAATTTTCTATCTTGCAAAGATGGCAAAAAAACTTCCCTAAGATTGTCAAGAATAGCAACTTCCCGATTTTTTGATTTTATAGATCAGATTAAGGAGTGGCAGCTCTTCGTAGGTCTGTTTGTTTACGCATTTTTTATACGATTCCCGTTTTTTTTTCGTGATTATATTGACCGAGACGAGAGCACATTTATTTTAATGGGGCAATCGTGGGCAGATGGAAACTTACCTTACACTGAGCTTTGGGACCTAAAACCTCCGGTTACATTCTTATTTTTTGCTGTAATCGTAAAAATATTCGGCAAGAGCTTTTTGGCCATTAGATTGATGGGTACCCTATTAGTCACAATTGCCGCATTTTACACTTTCAAAATAACCAAGAGACATTCCAGTAAGAGTTCAAGCATTATTTCGGCTTTATTGGTCATAGTGCTTTTTAGTCTCTTTGGAAGCTTACAAGGGGTGATGTCTGAGCATATCAGTATGGCCTTTTTTATACCAGGTCTATACCTTTTTCTTGACAACAGAAATAGGCTTTTTACTGTCTTGGCGGGGCTATTGTTTGGACTTGCTGTGATGAGCAAATTAAACATGGGTTATCCATTGGTTTTTCTTTTTGCGTTCAGTCTTTGGGAAAGTTATAGAAATCAAAACCTAAAAATGACGATTGCGCGCCTTTTAGTTTGTGGTTCGTCAATTTGTTTTGTTGTTTTCCTAACGTTTCTGCCATATCAATCAACTGGTCAACCTAATTTATGGTGGGGTTCGGTTTTTAAGGCTCCCTTGGCTTACGCTGAAGCACAAGACAATTCTGTTTTAAAGGTGCTGCCAACAGTACTAATTTTCGGAACTGTTCTGGTATTCCTTTGGAGGTCTTTTCTCAAGAATAAACCAACTAATACCAAGATTTTGCTGTTTACTGGATTTGGGGTTTTGTTTTCGTTTCTTCAGGCGGGAAAAGCGAACGGACACTATTTAATTCAGTTTTATCCGTTTCTAATTGTTTTACTTGTTTGTGCTTTAGCTACATTTTCAATTTTCAAGACAAAAACATTTCTAGTGTTGACACCAATTTTGATATTATTATTACCGATTGAAAGCTATCTAGAGTATGGGAATATCGTAAAGAACAAAACAGAATATGACACCTTTTACAATGGCGAAGGGGTTTCTGTGCCAAGGTATTTTTCAGAAAATGAATTGTCAACAAACAATATTCTATTCTTTGAATATCATATTGGATATTGGGTGATGGGAATAAATCCTCCTACTAAAGCTGCTACACACCCAAGTAATTTACTACGTGATGAATTATTCCCCTACATGGCGAATCATAGAACCAATAAATTTGAAGAATTGAAATTTATATTCGAAATCAAGAAACCGGAATTTATTGTTACTCGAAAAAACAGGAGAATATTTTATCACGAGAAGTATGCTTCGAATTTTTATGCGCAGTTGGAACTTCTAAAAAATTACCAGGTTTTGGATACTGTTGAAAACGCAGTCATTCATAAGCGATTACCAGTTCAATAGTGCTGGTTTGAATTTCTCGGCGTAACTCTTAACGATTTCTTTGGTAATCTTTTCTTCCTCATTGACCCGTCCCAAATAGTTAACATTGGTCTTTTTTAGAATTATGCTCTCCGTGGTTGGATGCTCATTTCCACTAAATATAATCCCAATATCAAGTCCCTTTTCCTGTAGTGTGGTAATGGTCAGTAAGGAATGATTGATACTTCCCAAATAATGGCGGGAAACCACAACGACTTTGTGCTCAGCTTTAATCAAATCCAATATGGTATCGGTATCGTTTAGTGGTACCAAAAGGCCTCCGGCACCTTCTATGACCAAAGGGCCATTAGTTTTTGGCTCAATAATCTTTTCTAAATCAATTTTTATCCCATCAATGTCTGCCGCTCCATGCGGACTCATCGGAGTTTCCAAGGCATAACTATTCGGATGGATTTTGGTTTTGGAATTGGAAATCAATCGTTCTACTTTATGACTATCAGAATTATCCAAGTCCCCAGCTTGCACAGGCTTCCAATAATCAGCTTCCAAAGCTTCAACCAAAATTGCGGAAATCAACGTTTTACCAACTTCAGTGGATATTCCAGTTACAAAAATTTTCATACGTCTGCCCTTCTAATAAAATTACAATGCAAACAACGGTATTTTTTAGGTTCGAAAAAGGGGAACAATTTGTGAACCAGTTTCTTTCTTGAATAGTACACTTCTGATTTCTGTTTTTTACAATTTGGACAGGTTATCAAATTACCTTCATCATCAACAGCATAGTTTCGTATTTCATCATATATCTGTCTTGCCTCTTCTTCATACTGCTTTAAAACTTGTAGTTTGATGCCGCCAATTGCATTACTGGCAAAGGGTTCTACGCCAACAGTATTCTCGTCCTTTAGGTTTACAGGTATGCCTTCTGATTCTAATTTTCCTCGAATTACCTGTACATCAGAAAGAAATTCATAACTGCCCAGTGTTATCCATTCATTTGCTTTCACAGATTTTCATTTATAGTTGCGAGTACTTTATCAATTTCATTTTTGGTGTTGAAAGAATGCATACAAATTCGCAATCGTTCTTGCCCTTTTGGAACCGTAGGTGACAAGATTGGTTTTATATCAAATCCAATTTCAGCCAATGAATTAGATAGTTTTTTGATGCAATTATTACCCGTCTTGCAAAAGACTTGAATTGCTGATTCACTCTCAGAAAAATAAGTATTCAACTTCAATCTTTCAACTGTTGACTTAAAATAAGAAATGTTGTCCAATAATTTTTTAATGGCGGCAAGTCCCTCTTCTTCTTGCAAGTATCTGTAGGAATAAAATGAAGACAAAATAGAATGAGGCGGTAAGGCCGTCGTATAGATTAAACTGCGGCAGAAGTTAATGAGATAGGTACGCAATTCAATACCACATAAAACGGCTGCCCCATGAGATCCCAGAGCTTTACCGAAAGTCACAATTCGTGCAAAAACAGCATCTTCTAAATTCAATTGGTTGACCAAACCATTCTTAAATACACCAACCGCATGGGCCTCATCAACGATTAAATAAATTTGTTTTTCCGAACAAAAATTAGCCAATGCTATTAAGTCAGGTGAGTCGCCATCCATTGAAAAAACAGATTCGGTTACCAAATACATATCACCAGCTGTTTTCTCTGGTATACGCTCAATTACCTTTTGTAAATCAGTTAAATCGTTATGCTTAAATTTTATGCTGTTGGCATTACTCAATTTTATTCCATCTCGAATGCTTGCATGGCACAACTCGTCATATAGTATGGTATCGTTTCGTTGGGGAACTGAACTAAAAAAGCCCAAATTGGCGTCATAACCAGAATTAAATACCAATGCTGCTTCAGCTTGGTGATATGTACACAAAACCGCCTCTAGTTTTCCGTAATATTCGTGATTGCCAGACAGAAGCCTGGAACCAGTTGCCCCGTTGAATTTGACATCTAACAAATTCCCTTCAACTCTTTTTTTTAGTACGGTATCTCGTGCGAACCCCAGATAGTCATTCGAAGAAAAATCGACTAATTTATCAGAGGTAGTAAGGGAACGTAGTGCATTCTCACGAACCCTCTTTTGTAGTTTATTATCAAGTTTAGCAGGAAACTTTCCCATCTTTCAAAAATACTACCTTTAAGAGTCATGATTGAATACAAACAAGCCAACACGGATAGCGAATTGTTGCAAATTCTGGATTTGCAGCAACGCAACTTACCAAAAAACCTATCCAAGGAAGAAATGGAGGTTCAAGGCTTCTTGACCATAGAACACGATTTTGCGTTACTAAAACGAATGAATGAAGCTTGTCCCCATACCATCGCAGTTGAAAATAATAATGTAGTTGGCTATGCGCTTTCAATGCACCCAAAATTTGGAGAAGAAATAGAACTCTTAAAATCCATGTTTGCCAAAATAAACGAAGTTTTTAGCGGTGGTTCCTATCTGGTTATGGGACAGGTATGTATTTCAAAAGACTATCGCGGCAAAGGCTTGTTTCGAGGACTCTATCAAAATATGCAACGATTTACCAAAGCAGATTTTGAAGCAATTATCACTGAAGTAGATGTAAAAAACACCCGTTCAATGCATGCCCATAAAGCCATTGGATTTAATGAATTGGCACGGTATTCATCTGATGATCGAGAATGGTCATTAGTATTATTGGAATAAAAAAGTCCAACCTTTATCAGTTGGACTTTCTTATAATCTATAATTAAATGATTTGACTAATCAGCCAAAACAATAACTTTATTGTCCTTCATTTCAACCGTACCGCTGTTAATCGACAATACAGTCTCGCCATTAGAACCTTTGGAGAATTTGTTTTGAAATTCTTCTTCAATTTCAATGTTACCTTGAACCTTTACCTCACCTTCTTGCAAAAGCGAAACGATTGGAGCGTGATTTTGCAACATTTGAAATTCACCGTTTATTCCAGGTACGGTAACTGAGGTCACCTCACCGGCAAACAAGGTTGCTTCAGGAGATACAATTTCTAAATACATAATTTTTATGGTCATTCCCGAAAAGACGGGAATCTTTTAAATTAATAGATGCTTCGACTTCGCTCAGCACTTACCTTGGCTATGCCTCGGCAAGCATTTTCTCACCAGCTTCGATGGCGTCTTCGATTGTTCCCTTCAAGTTAAACGCTGATTCCGGAAGATGATCCAATTCCCCATCCATAATCATGTTAAATCCTTTGATGGTGTCTTTGATATCAACCAATACACCTGGGATTCCAGTAAATTGCTCAGCTACGTGAAAAGGTTGGGACAAGAAACGTTGTACACGTCTTGCACGACCTACTGCCAGTTTATCTTCTTCAGACAGTTCTTCCATACCCAAAATGGCAATAATGTCTTGTAGTTCTTTATATCTCTGTAAAAGCTCTTTTACGCGTTGTGCACAACCGTAATGCTCATCACCTAAAATTTCAGGAGTTAGAATACGTGAGGTAGAATCCAATGGATCTACCGCAGGGTAAATACCCAACTCAGCAATTTTACGGGACAATACCGTAGTTGCGTCCAAGTGGGCAAATGTTGTTGCAGGAGCAGGGTCAGTTAAATCATCCGCGGGTACGTAAACCGCCTGAACTGAAGTAATAGATCCTTTTTTGGTTGAAGTAATACGTTCTTGCATGGCGCCCATCTCAGTTGCCAATGTTGGTTGATAACCTACCGCAGAAGGCATACGACCAAGAAGTGCCGAAACCTCAGAACCGGCCTGGGTGAATCGGAAAATGTTATCAACGAAGAACAATACGTCTTTTCCTTGACCATCTCCAGCACCATCACGGAAATATTCAGCAATGGTCAAACCAGAAAGTGCCACTCGAGCACGTGCTCCTGGTGGCTCGTTCATCTGACCAAAAACGAAAGTTGCCTTAGACTCTTTCATTGCCTCTTTATCAACTTTACTCAAGTCCCATCCACCTTCTTCCATTGAATGAAGAAAGTCATCTCCGTATTTGATAATTCCAGATTCCAACATCTCTCTAAGCAAGTCATTTCCCTCACGAGTTCTTTCACCTACACCTGCGAATACAGAAAGTCCACCATGTCCTTTGGCGATGTTGTTAATTAACTCCTGGATAAGTACCGTCTTTCCTACACCTGCACCACCGAACAATCCAATTTTTCCACCTTTGGCATAAGGCTCAATCAAATCGATTACTTTGATACCCGTAAATAATACCTCAGTAGAAGTAGACAAGTCTTCAAATTTTGGTGCTTCACGGTGAATAGGCAAACCGTTATCTCCTGCTTTAGGAAGGTTTTCCATACCATCGATTGCGTCACCGATTACATTAAAAAGTCTTCCGTATACATCTTGCCCTATTGGCATTTGAATAGCACTCCCTGTAGCAACTGCATCAACACCACGGCTAAGACCATCGGTTGAATCCATAGAGATAGTTCGAACCGTATTCTCACCAACATGTGATTGTACTTCTAAAACTAGAGTTGAACCATCTGGTTTGGCAACTTCAAGGGAATCATAAATTTTTGGAATTTCAGTTCCGGATTCAAATTCTACATCTATAACCGGGCCGATAATTTGGGCAACTTTACCTGTAACTTTGGACATTACTTCAGTATTTCAATTTGTTGTTACTCCTTAGTAGGAAATACACTTACTTTTTTCGGGCGCAAAGATAGTTTATTCAAGAGCAAAAAGGAAAAATATGACTGCTTTTTTAGCATAAAAAAAGGCGCCTGAATAATGGCGCCTTTTTAAAACTATATGTTTTCTAACCTTACGGATTAATTGTCCACGAAACATAGTAGATAGAACCAATGAACCCAGTTCCAAAAGCGGTCACATATTCATCACCCAATATGTTTGAACCTCCTGCCTTGAAAACAGATTTTATGCTTGGAACGCTATAATTTACTTGGGCGTCAAATACACTAAATGAATCTATGGTACCATCGCCAAATGATGCTTCCCAAAAGTATTCATCGCTCCATCTGTAGTTAATACCGAATCCAAAGTTTTTAAACAGTTCAGCGTTTCCAAAAGAAGCTTTAAAACGATGTTCTGGAGTATTGAAGTTTGTTCTCAAATCTCGCAACTCGGTTTCATTCACATCTAATTTTGCGTAGGTATAATTTACACCCAAATCAAAACCACCAATATTCGTGTCAATACCGATATTACCGCCATATGAATTGATGTCTTGCTCAGAATTGGTATACGCTTGATATGGAAAGAAGTCTCCATTTTGAAGGGCAAGTAATGAAAGTGCATTGTCACCTGCTTGACCATAGAATGGTACTAAGACTGTTCTTAAGGCAATAAAGCTCTTGTATTTATTATAATATCCATTCATATCAATGGAAACTTTGCCTATCTGCGCACGATAACCACCTTCAAAGGCAGTAATTTCTTCTGGTTGAATAACCGGAGTATTTACCGCTTGTGGTGCCCCAGCCGCTACTGAACTTGCTAAAAAGGCATTTTCGTAAGCTGCTCGCCCAACGATTGTTGCAGTTGAAGTACCAGTTACAGCCTGTCCGCCAGCACTTAGGTTAAAGTTTCTTACATCCCTATCCAAATTCGCAGGGGCAGAACCAACTAACACGGCATTACCTACATTCAATCCAATGAACAAGTCTTGCGTAGTTGGGTTTCTAAACCCTTGTTGAACTGAAAAGCGAATATTGTGATTTCTATTTTCACCTAAAGTGATTCCGAGAGCTGCCCTTGGAGATAAAAATCCATCGAAGAACTCATTTTTATCGTATCGTCCAGAAATGGTAAGCTTTAATCTATCATCAGCAAACTTTTTCTGTAGTTGGGCATAGGCACCATATTCATCATAAGTGATTGGTCCATCAAAATCAGTGAAAATAGTTCCAGCTGAATTCAATTCATATTCTCTATACGAACCACCAATTTGAATATCGGCCCAATCATCAATTAGATGTGCTAGATTGTAATTACCATTCAAATGCCTGAACTTCGTGTTATCAATGA
The DNA here is from genome assembly GCF_012272815.1 of Croceivirga thetidis. Lineage (GTDB taxonomy): Bacteria > Bacteroidota > Bacteroidia > Flavobacteriales > Flavobacteriaceae > Croceivirga > Croceivirga thetidis. The sequence goes on along the minus strand of NZ_JAAWWL010000001.1, from coordinate 1,321,312 downwards.
ACTTTGCTCCAGTTGTCAAATCCCCATCAGCAGTTACTGCATCAAAAGCACTCTGAAAACCCGGTGTACCGGGAATCAACCTACCAGTATCGGCCGCTGCCCTTGCCGCTGCGTGTGCTTGTTCTTCGGTGGCTTGAACACCTGTTCCCACTCCTAATCTTGCTCCGATGAAAGTGGTAGCGTAATCTGTAAACCACTCTGTATCACCTTTCCATCTTCTATTTACATTGATAGCAGCAAAACGGGTATCGTAGGCATCACCTGAGTTTTCAGCAACAATGTATCCTCTAATAAAGAAATTATCGTTTTTCAACTCTAATTTGTGTTGTTGCATTTTGAAACCAGAAACTGAATATCTATTTGCTCCTTGGTAAATGGTATTTCCGCGACCGATACGACCGTTATAAATCAACTCAAGATCATTGCCCCATGGCCTATAGTGCATTGACCAGTCAGCTTTTACGCTTTGAGCGTTATAATTGGCCAAATCCCTTTCATCATATCCAGTTCTTGATATAACGGCAGAGCCTAAAGTACCTGACGGAAGGCCTGCCAAAGTATCAAAGTTCAATGTTGTAGCTACTTCATCCCCATAAACATTTAAACCATTGTAGTTTGGATCAGTTCTATCAGTAGCAGGATTGTTAACATTAGCTGTACTAACCGCATGCCAATCTTCACCTTGAAGGAAGGAAAAGCTAGTTTTTACGGCAAACTTATCGCTGAAGGCGTGTGCTGCTCGTATTCCAAAATCATAATATTGATTGTCACCAGCAGCTTCTTGAGATGTGATACCGGTTTTACCGTAAGCACTAATTCCCTGAAAATCGAATGGGCTTTTGCTTCGCATGAAAAGAATTCCATTAAATGCACCTGCACCATATAGAGCAGAAGAAGCTCCAGGAAGAATTTCCACACTTTGAACATCAAGTTCATTCATACCAACCAAGTTACCTAGGACAAAATTCAATCCAGGTGCGGTATTATCCATACCATCGACCAACTGCATGAACCTAACGTTGGCAAATGTGGCAAAACCCCTTGTATTAATTGATTGGAAGGTTAAACTATTCGTATTAATATCAACACCCTTTAAATTTTGCAGGCCACCATAAAATGATTCTGCGGTAGTGTTCTGAATATCCTTAATTCCGAATCGTTCAACCGATACTGGAGATTCAAAAATTCGTTCAGGTGTTCGTGAGGCGGAAATTACAATTTCGTCCAAAAGGGTTGAGGCCTCATTTAAAGTAATACTCAAATTCTGGTTGTTTTGAGTGACTTCAACCGTAGTTTCGGTATATCCCAAGCTAGAAACCTTGAGTTGGAACGGAGGAACTTCATCAGTACTTAGTGTGAAATTTCCATCAAAATCCGTGACAGCACCAACAGCTTTTCCAACAATAACAATATTTGCTCCCAAAACAGGCTGGCCATTTTCATCTACAACATTTCCTGTAATGGTTGTTTGTGAAAAAGCAAAGGCCCCTATCAATAAAAAGAGGCCATGAACTATAATCTTCTTCATTTTGAATTTGCGTTAAGTTTAGTCTAAAAAAGGAAGTTAATTTCGGCGGGGAAGATACATTTTTTTTCCCGTGAAATTTCTTAAAACGCAAATTAATTATGCATGCATAGTAAAATTTTATTGGATTTTGGCAGTATTTATTGCTAATACAGCAAAAAAGCCGCTTTAAGAGCGGCTTTTTTGCTGTTTTCTTGAAATACCTTGTTACTCCACAGTAACTGATTTCGCCAAGTTTCTTGGTTGATCAACATTACATCCCCTCATTAAAGCAATGTGATATGACAACAATTGAAGTGGTATAGTGGTCAACAATGGCGTCAATGTTTCGGAAGTTTCCGGCACTTCAACCACATGATCTGCAAGATCTGTAACCTGTTGATCACCTTCTGTAACCACAGCTATTATTTTACCACTACGTGATTTTATCTCTTGAACATTGCTTACCACCTTTTCATAATGCCCTTTTCTAGTAGCAATTACAACAACAGGCATCTCTTCATCAATTAGCGCAATCGGACCATGCTTCATTTCTGCAGCTGGATATCCTTCTGCATGGATATAACTGATTTCTTTAAGCTTAAGTGCTCCTTCCAAAGCAACTGGAAAATTGTAACCACGACCTAGATATAGACAATTCGAGGAGTCTTTATAGACCTCAGCTATTTCCTCAATTAAAGGATTTGTCTTCAACGTTCTTTCGACCTTAGCAGGTATACCTTCTAGTTCTACCAAATATTCATGGTATTTGGATTCTTCTATAGTGCCCTTCTCTTTGGCTAATTTTAGCGCTATCAAGGTCAAAACTGTTATTTGGGTGGTGAAAGCTTTTGTAGATGCGACACCAATCTCTGGGCCAGCGTGCGTGTAAGCACCTGCATCCGTTTCACGTGCAATAGACGATCCAACAACGTTGCATACACCAAAAACAAATGCTCCCCTTTCCTTGGCCATTTTTATTGCTGCCAAAGTATCGGCTGTTTCTCCAGATTGAGAAATTGCTATCAAAATGTCATTTTCTGTAATAACTGGATTTCGGTACCTAAATTCAGAGGCATATTCAACCTCAACTGGAATTCTAGCTAAGTCCTCAAAAATATATTCAGCAACTAATCCTGCATGCCACGAAGTACCACAAGCCACAATGATTATTCTATTGGCATTTAAGAACTTCTCCAAATTCTGATCAATACCTGCCATTCTAATTATACCTTGATCTGCAAGTAGTCTACCTCTGTAGGTATCTTTAATGGCTCTTGGTTGCTCGTAAATTTCCTTGAGCATGAAATGGTCATATCCACCTTTTTCAATTTCTTCAAGATTTAATTGCAATTCAAGAATATTCGGATAAACGATGGCATCATCCTTTATCTTTCTAAGTTTAATTTCCTTGCCCAATCGTACAATAGCCATCTCTTCATCTTCAAGATAAACGGCATTATTCGTGAATTCAATAAAAGGAGATGCATCTGATGCGATGAAAAATTCATCTTCACCAATTCCTATTGCCAGTGGACTTCCTAATCTAGCGACAACAATTTCGTCGGGTTTACTTCTATCAAAAACAGCAATCGCATAAGCACCTACAACTTGGTTCAAAGCAATCTGTACTGCCTTACCAAGTTTAACGCCTTCTTGTTTTTTTACTTCTTCAATTAAGTTCACTAAAACTTCGGTGTCCGTATCTGAATGAAACTCATATCCTCTTTTTATAAGAGCTGCCTTTATAGACTCATAATTTTCTATGATTCCATTATGGATAATCACTAAATCACCGGAATTTGAATAATGTGGATGTGAATTCACATCATTTGGCACCCCATGGGTAGCCCAACGTGTATGCCCTAGGCCTAATTTACCTTTGGTTGAAATTGAAATTTCAGCCTTGTGTTTGAGGTCCTCTACTTTCCCTTTTGTTTTGGCTAAATTGTTCTCTGTACCATCGAAAAGGACAATACCAGCACTATCATAACCTCGGTATTCCAATCTCTGAAGTCCTTTTATAATTATAGGATAGGCATCTCTGTGCCCTATGTAACCTACTATTCCACACATATTTTAATGTATTTGCTTGGTTAGATACGAATTAATAAGCATTGCAAAGCTAATCTTTACTTTTCTTACAAAATTTAAATACAGATTAACAACGTAAAAACTCTACGACTGGTATAATGGAATGTAACTTAATTCGCTTCGGTGTAGAACAAGCGCAATTTTAGTTTTCTGTCTTCATTTTCAGGACCTACATTTCCGCCAAAAAGGACAGTTCCGAAAGGGTTTATTGTAGACATAATTGGGATTTCAGGATTAGTATCAGATCCTTCAGCCAAGGATTCTTGAACCGCCACAACACGTATATCACTACTAACAGCAAGTTTTAAAGGCACATTAGCAGAATCACGAACAATTATGTCATTAAGATATTCTGTAAGTCTCACCGTATACTTAATACCTGAATCTCCGTCTCGTTCCAGAATTCCATCATAATTCAAAAAGGCCCCCAAAGGCGTTTCTGCAGAATTACTTTCAGTATTAGCGTTGAAAATCGGAGCGTTGGTCTCGGCATTAAATAGGTACAATCGAGGTGGTTCATAAGCAACTTGAGCCATATCTAGTGTTTCTCGATCCACATAGAATTCCAAATTTGCTTCATTAATAATCCAATTATTTGCTCGAATCTCATCTATAATGGACTGGCCGTCTTCCATATCAAAAAGGCGAATCTCGGCTACTGAACCAGGACCACCTTTTAAATAAATACGTTCGGCGTTTGAACTTGTGTAATCTAAATTATTTGGGAAATTAGGATTCAAAATAGTATTGACCGCATTACCAAAAACAAGACCATTATTCAATTGAACTAAGTTCAATACATAAGAACTTTCAACTATTTCGGGCTCTGTTGCATCATCACCATCAGTATCCGATGTTGAGGGAACATCCAAAAAAGTATAATTAATAGTTATCGTCGCCTGGGTTAAATCAAGTAGCAGTAAAAGATCTTCCCCAAGTGCATCGATAGAAAAATGTAACCCACGAAGAAAGCTATTGAAATTAGATTGTGTCAATAATTCTGAAGACCCTTCTTTATTCAAAATATTTTCTTGGAAGAAGGCAACATTCAATGGGATTCGGATTCCAGGATTCTGACGTTCAATATTAAATTCATTTTCTTCTGTATCAAGGTCATCTTCGGTTAACTCAAAAAATTCTTGATTTGTAATAACAACTTGATTTTCCATTTCAATATCAAGTCTTTGACCTGAAAATTCTGTTGTTAAATCGCTGTTCGAAAAATATTCCTGCGCCTCTGTAAAATTCGAGTTTGGGTCCAAGTCTGCCAAAAAGAATGTTGATTCATCAACACGAACGTTGAATGGTATTTCGCCTAATGGCTTTAGCGGATCACTGGCAAAAATGCTATCGATAGCAAATGTCTGTGGAAATCGATTTGGTTCAAAATCATCTTCTTCGCCTGTAACAGCTGGGTCTAAAGGGTCTGACCCAATGGCAGTTTCATCTCCATCAGAAACACCATCACCATCAGAGTCACTTTCCCTATCATTATCATCGAAATCATCATTAACGGGAACTCCATCATTGTCTTTATCCCTAAATTCTGGTGATGCAAGTTGATATGGAATGTATAAGATTACCTCGGTAACCGTTTCCATTTCATCAATTGTTTCATCAAGATCGTCAGTATCAGCAGCGTCTTCAGTGGACTGTGAGAAGTTTCCAAAAATAGGATTTGTAGTTGACAAACGCAGTTGCGATGTTATTTTTGCTTCACTACGGCCATATATTGGATCATTAAAAGTGCCCAATTGATATAGCGGCAACCTATTGGTCTGAACGGCCAGCAACCTTTGGTTGGTAACAAACACATCGTAATCAACACGGTCTGAAGTAAAAGGTTCTCCCCCGACGACCCCTTCCCCTAAGGTATTCAAGTCTTCTTCACATGCCACCAATAGCAACAGAACAAATACTGCGAAATAATTCGCAATCGAACATTTTCGATTAAAAATCATGGACCTTATTTAAGAACCTCGGTGTTGTAGAAATTGGTATAGGCTTCTTCCGTTTCTTTGAAAGTAACGTAAGGTAAGGTTGGCTTATTCAGACCCTTCACATGTTCTTTCAACTCATCCGAAATTTCTTCGGAGGCTAAAATAATTGCGTCGGAATAATCCATTGCCGTTTTTAACAAATTATTATAGTCAGGGGTTTGAAGTGCATCAATTTTTTCCTTCTCAATACCATCAAAAACGATTTTTTCAACCATTTTTTTGTCCAATTCCCCTTCAAAACCGCGATCATAAATCGAAGTGACTATTTTGCTATCCGCAAACAGGGGTTCGTCTGCATAATATTCCCTTAAATAAAGAGGAACCATTGATGCCAACCAACCATGAACATGGATAATGTCCGGAGACCAGTTCAGCTTCTTAACGGTTTCAACAACACCTTTAGCAAAGAAAATCGCCCTTTCATCATTATCTTCAAACAAATTGCCATCCTTATCAGTAAAAGTGGCTTTTCTTTTAAAATATTCGTCGTTATCAATAAAATAAACTTGAATTCTCTCCCGAGGTATGGACGCCACTTTGATTATTAAGGGCATATCCATATCGTTGATTACAAGATTCATTCCTGATAATCTTATCACCTCGTGTAATTGGTGTCTGCGCTCATTAATGTTTCCATAGCGAGGCATGAATATTCGAATTTGCCCACCGTTACTATTCACCATTCTAGGTGCTTCATACGACATTAAGGAAACTTGATTTTCAGGTAGGTAGGGTACTAATTCAGAAGATACAAACAATATCTTTTTTCCGTTCATAAAATCATTCTTTTGTTTGTCTGGAAAAACGTAGCCGCAAAAGTACAAAAATTATGCCGATTACTAGTATTTATGGTATTTTTGCAAGCCTTTTTAATTTTCCCATGGAAATATTCAAAACCAAAACCACACTTAACAAATTCTTAGAAGGACTTAAGAAAAATGGTTCCTCACTTGGTTTGGTACCAACAATGGGAGCTCTGCACGAAGGGCATCTATCACTGGTTTCAACAGCGATTAGTCAGAATGACTGGGTCGTGGTAAGCATCTTTGTGAACCCAACACAATTCAACAATCTATCGGACCTTGAAAACTACCCAAAAACTTTTGAAGATGATTTAGCAATGCTGCAACAAACTTCAGAAAGAATTGTGGTTTTTGCACCATCAGTCGAAGAGGTTTACGAAGGAAACCTAACAACCGGGGATTTTACTTTTGATGGTCTGGACAAGGTAATGGAAGGTGAGTTTAGAGCAAATCATTTTAACGGTGTCGCTACTATTGTAAAAATTTTGTTCCAAACCATTAGAGCCAATAGGGCCTACTTTGGAGAAAAAGACTTTCAACAGCTACAAATAATCAAAAAACTTGTAGAAAAAGAGGAAATACCAATTGAAATTGTTCCTTGCCCTATTGAACGTGAAGAAAATGGTCTTGCAAGGAGTTCTCGCAATGAGCGTCTGACAAAATTGGTAAGAAAGCAAGGTGGATTTATTTACGATGTTCTAAAAAATGTCAAATCTAAGTTTGGCACAGAAAATGCTATTCAAATAAAGGAATGGGTTATAGATCAATTCGCTAGTAATGAGATTTTTAATCTTGAATATTTTGAAATTACTGACATTGACACACTCACACCAATATTAAAAAAACAAAAGGACAGAAAATACAGGGCCTTCATCGCTGTATACGCAGATGACGTTCGGTTAATCGACAATATAGCCCTCAATTAAAAAAACTAATTTTACCCCCAACATGCAAATAGAAGTAGTAAAATCCAAAATCCATCGAGTAAAGGTCACAGGAGCAGACCTTAATTATATCGGTAGCATCACCATAGATGAAGATTTAATGGATGCCGCAAACATCATCCGTGGGGAGAAAGTTCAAATTGTGAACAATAATAATGGCGAGCGATTGGAAACATATGCCATACCTGGTCCAAGGGGCTCTGGAGAATTGACCTTGAACGGAGCTGCTGCCCGTAAGGTTGCTGTTGGTGATGTTCTTATATTAATCACCTACGCATCTATGGATATTGAAGAGGCTAAAACCTTTAATCCATCTTTGGTTTTCCCGAACGAGGAAACCAACTTATTGAACTAGTTTGTCAGACCAATTTAAAAAGACCCTAAAATTTATCATCCCAATTGGTCTTGGGGCATTTCTGATATGGTATTTATATAATTCTACTACCCCAGAACAACGTTCTGAAATAGTTTCTTACATCAAACAAGCCGATTTGTTTTGGGTCTCAATCTCAATTTTAATCGGAATACTGAGCCACATTTCTAGGGCAATTAGATGGAATTACCTTTTAGAACCCCTAGGCTACAGACCTAAATTACTCAACAATACATTAATCATATTAACTGCTTATCTAGCAAATTTAGGTGTGCCTAGATCGGGCGAAATTTTAAGGGCCACTGCCCTTTCAACCTATGAAGGCGTTCCATTTGAAAAAGGCATGGGCACCATTGTGACAGAAAGAATCATCGACTTAATAATGCTATTTCTTGTTATCGGTATAGCACTTATTCTTCAAACCGATTTAATACTCGGTTTCATTAAAGAGTCAGGAATAGGAATTTTAGGCGGGGCTTTACTTATCATAGTTGGTATAATAGGTTTGATTTTAGGTATTCGTGTTCTACGAAAATCCACCTCCCCAATAGCAATTAAAATCAAGAACTTTCTGGATGATACTCTTAAAGGAGTTCTGAGCATCTTCAAGATTAAACGAAAATGGGCTTTTATCTTTCACACCTTTGTAATCTGGACTGCTTACATTTTCATGTTCTGGGTTATTAAATTCACAGTCTTAGAAACGGTTGACCTTTCCTTTGGGGCAATTTTGGTGGCATTTGTTGGTGGTGCTTTTGCCATGACAACGACCAATGGAGGATTTCTAGCTTTTCCGATAGCAGTTAGTAAATCTTTGGAATTATTTGATGTCAGCACAGTTAGTGGTACAGCATTTGGATGGATTATGTGGATTGCCCAAACCCTTATGATTCTCCTATTTGGGGCAATATCTTTTGTGTTACTGCCGTTATTGAACCGAAACCGATAGCACTGATAATCAAAAGAATAACCTAATGACCAAAAAACTACTTCTGCTTTTCGGACTACTTTGTATTGGGTTACAAGCACAGGTCACTTCCGAAAAATTTGATTCGTACATACTTCAAGATAGCAGGCAGCTTCAATATTTCTTTCCAGAAGATTATACAGAAGAAAAAAAATATCCGCTCATATTGGTTTTGGATGCGGAGTATCTTTTTGATATGGTAGTAGCCAACGCAAAATTCTATGGTACCTATCAAAGAATGCCCGAAGCGATTATTGTAGGCGTTAACCAAGTTAGTTATGACCTAAGGTGGGAAGATTGTGATTTTGAACAAACTACAGGCTTACCAACAGACAACGCACAAGAGTTCTACGATTTTATTGGCAAAGAACTAATTCCGTATTTGGAAGGTACCTATAGTATTGCCCCATTTAAAATGTTTATTGGTTATGACATAACTGCAAATTTTGGCAACTACTTTTTGTTTGAAGATCAGTCGATTTTTAACTCCTACCTAATAATATCTCCACTTCTGGCAACAGAAATGGAAGCGAGGGTTCCGGCAAGATTAACGGATTTAAAGCAACAGATTTTTTACAATTTGGTTTTAGAAAAAGAAAATACTGAGGACAGAAACCGAATTCTTCAAATGGACAGGGCAATTACTTCTATTGACAAAGAGAATATTCGTTACTTCTTTGACCAATACGAAGAACCGGATCATACCTCAATTGCCGCATATGGAATAAGTAAAGCATTCGATAATGTATTCAAGATTTTTAGACCCATAAGTCCAAAAGAGTACAAAGAGAAAATTTTGACTTCAGACCAACCGGTTTTTCAATATTTACTCGACAAATATGCCATGATTGAGAATTTATTGGGTTTTGAAAAAGAAATCGAACTTAACGATGTTATGGCTATCTATGCGGGTGTGCTCAAAAAAGAAGATTATGAATCATTGGGTGAACTTGCAAAACTTTGTAAGAAGACATATCCAGAAACCATGTTGGGTTTTTACTTCGAGGGCGAATACCTCGAATACATAGGTGAGCCAAAGAAGGCAAAAAAGGCTTTTGAGAAATCTTTCTTGATGGAGGAAATCGACTTTTTAACCAAAGAAATGGCCATTGAAAAAATAGATGCGCTCAAAGCTGATTTTGGATATTGATTGTCTATTAGCTTCCCTATCTTAGCCAAATGGCTAAGACAAAAACTGCTTTTTTCTGCCAAAATTGTGGCGCCCAGTTTCCAAAATGGGTCGGACAATGTACATCTTGTAAGCAGTGGAATACTGTAGTCGAGGAAGTGGTGCAAAAAGAGGAAAAAACAACCTGGAAATCCTCAAATAATAGTCCTAGTAAGGCCAATAAACCTTTAAAAATCAATACAATTTCAAACGATTCTGAAATTCGTCTGGATTCTAAAAACAAAGAATTCAATCGAGTTTTAGGGGGAGGAATCGTGCCTGGCTCACTTACGCTTTTAGGTGGAGAACCCGGCATCGGAAAAAGTACCTTATTACTTCAGATAGCGCTAAGCCTTCCGTTCAAAACCTTATATGTGTCAGGTGAAGAAAGTCAAAAGCAAATAAAGATGCGGGCGGACCGAATAAATCCGAATTCCGAAAATTGTTACATTCTCACTGAAACCAAAACCCAAAATATTTTTCAGCAAATCTCGCAGTTGGAGCCCGATTTGCTAATAATAGATTCCATACAGACCTTACATTCTGACTATATAGATTCGGCTGCCGGCAGTATATCGCAAATAAGGGAATGCACTGCCGAACTTATCAAGTTTGCTAAAGAAAGTAACACACCCGTTGTTTTGGTTGGCCATATTACAAAGGACGGCACCATTGCTGGTCCAAAAATTTTGGAGCATATGGTTGATACTGTCCTTCAATTTGAAGGTGACAGAAACTATGTTTACCGAATTCTTCGTGCCTTGAAAAACCGATTTGGTTCTACCGCTGAATTGGGCATTTACGAGATGCAAAGTAGAGGTTTACGTGAGGTAAATAACCCATCTGAAGTCTTGATTTCTAAAAACGAGGAAGACCTTAGCGGAATGGCGATTGCTGCAACTGTAGAAGGAATGCGCCCTTTGCTCATTGAAATTCAAGCTTTGGTCAGTACGGCGGTCTATGGCACCCCTCAAAGGTCAGCAACTGGTTACAATGCTAAGAGATTGAACATGTTATTAGCCGTTCTTGAAAAAAGAGCTGGATTTAAACTAGCTGCCAAAGATGTTTTTGTAAATATTACCGGTGGAATATCAATAGACGACCCAGCGATTGATTTGGCTGTGGTTGCGGCCATCCTTTCAAGTAATGTCGACATTGCGGTTGAAAAAAACAATTGTTTTGCTGCTGAAGTTGGTTTGGCGGGTGAAGTCAGACCAGTACAACGTGTGGATCAACGCATAATAGAGGCTGAAAAGTTGGGCTTCACAAAAATCTACATTTCAAAAAACTGTACAGTTGGGATAAAAAATCCGAAAATTGAGGTTATCAAATTGGGTAAGGTACAAGATATGGTACGTGGCCTTTTTGGTTAAAACCATTTTCAATTTCTACCTTTAAGTATGAGAAATTGGTATCTATTAATTGGTCTTATTCTAACTTTTATTTTTCTGGGATGCTCTAACCCTGTAGAAAAAAAATCACCATTTACTAAAACTTGGCAACACTATTTGGGAGACCCTGAAAGGTCCCATTTTTCTGAGCTCCTTGAAATAAATACGACAAATGTCAATTCTCTAAAACTGGCATGGAGCTATAAAAGCGGTGGTTTGGAAGAAGGAAGAACTACCCAAATTCAAACCAACCCTTTAATCATTGATGGAATATTGTACGGTGTAAATCCTTCTATTGAACTATTTGCGTTAAATGCAAAAACTGGATCAGAAATTTGGAAATACATACCAAATGCTAAGGACAATACTGGACTAGGTTTAAATCGCGGCCTAAGCTATTGGCAGTCAAACAGTGAAAGTGAAGAAAATCGATTGTTTTTCGCTTCCGGTTTCCGATTATATGCCGTTTCGGCAAAAACGGGCAAAGCAATCGACACTTTTGGAGAAAATGGGAGTATCGATTTGCGCGACGGTCTTGGAAGGAATAAGGAGCAGTTGGCAGTTTATGCAAACACCCCTGGGGCAATTTATAAGGATTTAATTATTATGGGTACCCGAGTTGGTGAAGGACCCGGTTCTTCACCAGGCCATATTCGAGCGTACGATGTTGTTACGGGTGAAATACGATGGACATTCCATACAATTCCACAACCTGGAGAGTATGGTTACCAAACTTGGCCCAAAGATGCTTATAAAACAGTTGGTGGGGCAAATAGCTGGTCAGGAAATGCTGTTGATCTTGATCGTGGTATTGTATACTTCCCCACTGGGTCTGCGGCCTTTGATTGGTATGGGGGTGATCGACATGGGGAAAATCTGTTTGCAAATAGTCTTTTGGCCCTTGACGCCCAAACAGGGGAACGACTTTGGCATTTTCAATTTGTTCATCATGATATGTGGGATAGGGATCTGCCTGCGCCTCCCAACCTTTTTGAACTAGACCGTGATGGGGATAAAATTCCGGCGGTTGCCCAAGTTACCAAAAGTGGTCATGTCTTTGTCTTCAACCGGGTAACCGGAGAACCATTATTCCCCATAGAAGAAAAAGAATACCCGCCTTCAAGTCTAAAAGGCGAATCGGCACATTCCACACAACCACTTCCCACAAAACCTGCCCCATTTGCAAGGCAAGAATTAACAAAAAATGACTTGTACCAACCAAATCGACCTGCATTTGTTGATGATTTTGTAGATAAAGATCAAAATATTGATCCACCTACGGTTCTCGAAAAACTAGAATCCATTACTTCAAAAGGTCAGTTTATGCCGATTGACACCCTTGGAACCATCCTTTACCCAGGCGCAGACGGAGGGGCTGAATGGGGCGGTGCAGCTTTAGACCCAAGAGATGGGGTCATGTATGTCAACTCAAATGAAATGGCTTGGATTGTTCGAATGAAAGAAGTGCTAGAAGATGAGGGCGAAGGAAGCCACCCTGGAGAAGCCTTAACTCAAATTAATTGCGCCCGTTGCCACGGTGGTGAATTACAAGGACTTGCGGGAATACCTGAGCTACAAACGATAAAAGAAAGATTAAGTCTTGATTCCATTGGTAAAATAATTAAGAATGGAAAAGGAGCAATGCCTGGAATGCCCAATCTATCAGAAGTAGAAATCAATGCCATAACGCACTACATTTCGGGCATTGAAATGGAAACCGATCACCGAGCAGAAAAATCATCTATTAAGGTACCTTATGCGGTCGCTGGTTTTGGTCGATTTAAAGATGACCGTGGATTTCCTGTTGTAAAACCACCTTGGGGCACACTTAATGCCATTGATTTAAATACAGGTGAATATTTATGGAAAGTTCCCTTGGGGCATGAGGAAAAATTAAATGACCCTTCAATACCAATTTCTGGAACAGAGAATTATGGTGGCCCTGTCATTACTGCCGGTGGACTACTTTTTATCGCAGCAACTCGAGATGAAAAAATTCGTGCTTTTGATATGAAAAATGGCCAACAATTATGGGAAGATAACTTACCTGCAGGTGGTTATGCTACCCCAGCTATGTATGAGGTTGGAGGGCAACAGTTCTTAGTTGTTGCATGTGGTGGAGGTAAAATGGGTACAAAATCAGGCGATGAATATCGTGCTTATGCGCTCGAAAAATAGAGTTCTATTTGTTCCTAAACATTCTGGTTAATAGAAAAATAAGCAAGATAACCACTACGATAAGCAGAATCTGACCAAAACCTATTCTTAAAAGAACCGCAGATATCATGGTGCTGGATTAGGAATATCACCGTGAATTTCTTCAATACCTTGGAGAACTTCTTTACTCAATTCAATATCTATGGAAGCGATATTCTCTTTCAACTGCTCCATGGTGGTTGCTCCAATGATATTGCTTGTCAAGAATTTTCGAGTATTCACAAAAGCAAGAGCCATTTGAGCCAATGAAAGTCCATTTTTTTCAGCCAATTGATTGTACTTCTCCGTAGCAGCTGTGGCAGTTTCACCGCTATATCGCGAATAATGAGGAAAAAGTGTAATCCTTCCTTTTCGAGGAGGAACCTCTCCTAAATATTTTCCGCTCAAAACCCCAAATCCCAAAGGAGAATAGGCGAGTAAACCTATTTTCTCTCGAATTGATATCTCTGACATTCCAGTTTCAAACGTACGGTTCAATAAGCTGTATGGGTTTTGAACTGTTACCATTCTGGGTAAGTGTTCATGCACTTTGCTTTCTTCCAAATAACGCATGGTTCCCCATGGTGTTTCATTTGAAATACCTACCTCTCGAATTTTACCAGCTTTTATGAGATCTGATAACGTATTTAGAACCTCATGTATGTTGTCTTCCCAATGATCATCATTATCAGCATTAAAACCACGTTGTCCAAAAAAATTGGTGTTTCGTTCCGGCCAATGCAACTGATACAGATCTACGTAGTCAGTTTGTAATCGTTTCAGGCTACCATCAATTGCTTCTAGAATCGAATCCTTACTGAACCCTGTAGTCCTTATGTATTTTGTGAAATCGGCCGGCCCTGCTATTTTTGAAGCGAGAACTACCTTATCTCGGTTTCCTGTTTTCTTAAACCAATTACCTATATACTCTTCGGTCAGGGCGTACAACTCTTTTTTAGGTGGTACTGGATATAATTCAGCAGTATCAAAAAAATTGACTCCTTGGTCCAAGGCATAATCCATTTGTTCAAAGGCTTCGTCTTCACTGTTCTGCCTTCCCCAGGTCATGGTACCTAAACAAATCTTGCTGACACGAATTTTTGTTCTTGGTATAAAGGTGTATTTCATCTATTTACAATTTCTAGTTTACTGAAAAGAAATCGACTAAAAATTTCCGCATATTCAGTATTTCACATGATTTTTAAGAAAACGTCCAAAAATAGGAAATCCACAAAAGTGGGAATTTAATAATCCCGTTATTTTTCAATTTCAAGTAGAATGGGGCAGTGATCACTATGCTTTGCTTCAGATAAAATAACTGAACGCTTTAGTCGGTCTTTTAAGCTGTCATTTACCATACCATAATCTAATCGCCAACCTTTATTATTCGCCCGTGCATTTGCACGATAGCTCCACCAAGTGTAATTGTGGGGCTCTTTATTAAAATGACGAAAACTATCGATGAATCCACTTTTAATAAAATTACCAATCCACTCACGCTCAATAGGTAAAAAACCGGAGACCTTTTTATTTCTGACCGGGTCGTGAATGTCTATTGCCTCATGACAAATATTATAATCCCCACAGACGATGAGATTCGGTCTTTCTTTTCGCAAATCATCAGCATACTTTTGAAAATCGGCCATATAAGTTAATTTAAAATCCAACCGATCCATGTTGGTACCTGAAGGTAAATACATGCTCATTACCGAGACGTCCCCAAAATCTACCCTGAGATTACGGCCTTCATTGTCCATGTAGTCTATACCAGTACCATATTCAACGTTATCGGGTTTTTCTTTGCACAAAACTGCAACACCACTATACCCTTTTTTTTCTGCACTGTACCAATAATGATGAGAGAATCCGATTTCTTCCAAGGCTTCGGTTTCGACTTGCTCCTTTAGTGCCTTTGTCTCTTGAATGCAAACTACGTCTGCCTCAACTGAAGAAAGCCAATCGACAAAACCTTTTTTCATTGCAGCCCTGATTCCGTTCACGTTGTAGGATATAATTTTCATCTTGAGTTTTTTAGTAATGTGCTTTCTGATTGCCTCGAATTTACAATACAAATCGATGAAAAAAAGACCTTATGCCCTACTTTCTTTTAACAGTTATCGAAGCATTTTATGATCAGCGTTCAAAACCCCTAATTATTTCAAAAAACTATGCGAAGCTTTTCCGAAATTTGGATAAACCTAACTGATAATGAATGCCTTTCTAAAAAAGGAATTTGGATTTTCCAGTACCAATATCAAAACACTGAATGGCTACGATAATAAGAATTACTTGGTTGATACTGACCAGGGTAAATTTATTTTCAAAACCTATACCAAACCTGCCAATATGTTGGAAATTGTATCTGCAGAAAATGAAATGCTTCTTCATTTAAAAACAGAAGGTTTTAAAGAAATTCCAGAACCAGTTGCATTTTCAGACGGGAATTTTCTAAAAACCGCAACACTAAATAACACAGCACAATTATGTAGAATGTTGACGTTTGTTAATGGAGCATTCATGGCCGATGTCAAGTTAAAAACAGCTTTGGTAAGTTCTTTAGGGCGATTTATTGCCAACTTGACCAAAGCTCTTCAAAATTTTGACCATGTGGCCCTTAGGGCCCGAAAATGGGAATGGGACCTGCAGCACGTTGAACTAAATAAGGAGTATGTAAAGGATATTAAATCCTCAAAAAACAGGAACCTCGTACGGTACTTTTTCCAACAATATGAGCAAAATGTAATTCCCCATTTACACGATTTTCGAACGGCCTGTATTCACAACGATCTAAATGAATGGAACATTTTGGTTCGCGATAATGAGGTTACAGGAATAATTGATTTCGGTGATTGTACACACACCTATTTAATTAATGAAATTGCCATTACAGCTACGTACGTTTTTTACCGGAGCGAAACTCCTTTACAATGGGTGGAGCCTTTGTTAAGGGCTTATCATGAAATACTGCCTATCCAAGAAAAGGAAGTTTCGGCACTTTATTATTTGATTGCCATGAGGCTTTGCACCAGTGTTTGTAATTCGGCACATGCGGCCAAGACAGACCCTAGTAATGAATACGCATCAATCAGCGAAACTAAAGCATGGAACATGCTAGAAGAATGGTTACAAATTGGGTCGCTAAAAGCAGAAAACTGTTTTCGTTCTGCGGTAGGATATCCACCCATTCAAAATGCTACTTCTGAAGAACATTTGACTGCAAGAAAAAAGCACATCTCAGACATTCTTTCAATTAGTTATAAAAAGCCTATCGCAATGCAAAAAGCGGCTTTTCAATATATGTTTGATGCGAGCGGCAATACTTTTTTAGATGCCTACAACAACATTCCCCATGTTGGGCACCAGCATCCGCTAGTTGTTGAAGCGGCAATGCGTCAAATGAACCAATTAAATACCAATACCCGGTACTTATACGCGCAATTGGCCGAATATGCTGAACAATTGCTAGCAAAATTTCCTTCTTCCTTAAATAAAGTCTTTTTTGTCAATTCGGGTAGTGCAGCAAGTGATTTGGCCATACGCCTGGCCATCTGCCATACCAAGAGTCACAATATCATGGTCATGGAACATGGGTATCACGGCAACTCCCAAATCGGAATTGATATTAGTGATTATAAGTTCAGTAATACCAAAGGGCAAGGGCAAAAACCTTTTATTTTAAAGGCGAGTCTACCTGATGAATTTAGAAGCCCGTATGCTAAAGCTGTGGGTGAAAATCACGCACAAGAAGTACGACAACAACTTGATGATTTTGAAGGAAAAGTCGCGGCATTTATCGCCGAACCTGTAGTTGGATGCGGCGGACAAGTACCTTTGGCACCTGGTTATCTAAAGGCAATTTATCCTCTGGTTCGTGAACAAGGTGGTGTTTGCATAAGTGATGAAGTGCAAACCGGATTTGGCCGTTTGGGCGATGTTTTCTGGGGTTTTGAAAAACAAAACGTGGTTCCTGATATTGTAATTTTAGGAAAACCCATGGGCAATGGGCACCCCATTGGTGCTGTGGTGACGACCGATGAGATTGCAGCATCGTTTGAAAAAGGAGTGGAATTTTTCAGCTCTTTCGGGGGCAATCCTGTTTCCTGTGAAATTGGTAAGGCTGTCTTAGGCGTTATAGCAGAAGAAGAACTTCAAAAAAATGCATTCGACGTCGGTAATTATTATATGTCTTCTCTTAAAGAATTACAAAAGCAACATCCGGAAATTGGAGATATAAGAGGCTCAGGCCTTTTTATAGGTGTCGATATT
Organism: Croceivirga thetidis; assembly: GCF_012272815.1. Classification (GTDB taxonomy): domain Bacteria; phylum Bacteroidota; class Bacteroidia; order Flavobacteriales; family Flavobacteriaceae; genus Croceivirga; species Croceivirga thetidis. Next base: position 1,303,606 of record NZ_JAAWWL010000001.1, on the reverse strand, counting down.
GTAGTTCCGGGAACCAAAGAGCCAAATACGAAACTGGCACAATACCTTAAAAATGAACTTCGAGAAAAATATATCCTAGTCAGTACCGATGGTCCTTTTGATAATGTGATTAAAAGCAAGCCACCCTTATGTTTTTCAAAGGCTAATGTTGATCAAGTAGTTGACACCATACAAGATATATTACGCAAACGCTGAACTGAAAAATTTTATACTTTAAAGGGACCTATTCCTACTACAATATGAGAACCGTATTTTTCCTTTTAATATTCCTTTCATTTCAGACAAATGCACAATTAAAGGTAATACTTGACACCGACCCCTCTTTTGACCCAGACGATGTGGGTTGTATTGCCATGTTACAGACAATGGCCACTAACGGAGAGTGTGATATTTTGGCCATGGTCAATTCTACCAACCAAAAAGAATCAGCACTTTGTATGAGTGCCATTAACCAATTTTACAACAGGCCGGGGATTCCAGTTGGAGATTATAAAGGGTATGCTGAGAAAATACATGCAACTGAAAATACCTATGATTTCCATATTGCCAAGGACTACCCAAGACCATTGAAGACTTGGGAAGAATCATTGGACGGAGTTAAACTATACCGCGAAATCTTAGAAAGTGCCCAAGACAACAGTATTACGATAATTGTTGTGGGTACCATGCATAACTTATATGGGCTTCTAAAATCAGAACCAGATGAAATCAGTTCTAAGAGCGGTAAGCAATTAGTAGCCGAAAAGGTCGCCCTTGTAGCCACTATGGGCGGTAACTTTCTAAACAACAAAGGTTGGGACCGAACCAATTGGGGTGGTGCTGACCACCTTTGTTCCTATACAGATTGGTCCTGCCTGAATCAAGAGCGAAACCGCATGTGCCGCTATGTCATAGAACATTGCCCCGCCCCCTTTGTGGCATCAGGCTGGGAAAATGGCAATGGTGACTACTTCAATGCCAATAACGGCAACGTGATGTCGGGTCAAGGTTTAAAAACACTGTCAGCCGACCATATCGCAAGGGTCAGTTATGAGAAACACTTTGAGTATCGTGGTGGCGCAGAAAGTATTGCACGACATAGCAACGACCAAATTGCCCTTCATTATGCCATTCGTGGAGAGGGTGAAAACTATACAGCTTTTTTAAATGGAACCATTACCCTGTCGGAAAAAGGTGTTTGCACATGGGATAGTACCCATGACAAAAATCAGGGGCATATTCAGAAAAAGCGTGATGATGATTTAATTGCAGCGGAAATTGAAGCTTTGATGATGGGGGATGTCCCAGAACTGGATAAAACTCCTCCCACAAAACCAGAGAACCTGGTCTTCAAAAATGGAATACTTAGCTGGGATCCCTCAAAAGATTTGGATAAAGGAAGTTGGGTCGTTGGATACAACATTTATAAAAATGGTGAATTCGAGCAACAAGCCTATGGAACCAAATACCTTTTGGAAAATGCCTTAGGTAACTTTGAAGTAAAAGCGGTAAATGCTAGTGGAACAGAAAGCAACGCTACTTCAATTGTTATCGATTAAAATCTTAGAATTTTTTTTGGCTACAAATCTCTAGGATTCGACTACATAGAATAACCAATTGATTTAGAATTTTGTACGAGTATCAATTAAAAACACAATAAAATGGCAAAAGTAGTAATCACTGGAGCGAATGGAGGCTTTGGAGCCTTAACCGTAAAAACACTTTTAAAGAACGGGCATGAAGTCGTGGCTACCATGCGCAGTCCTGATTCAAAAAACAAAGCTTCGGCAGATGAACTATCTGTACTAGGGGCAAAAATCATAAATCTAGATGTTACAGACGAGGAAAGCGTAAATGAAGGAATTAAAAACACAATTGAGCTTCTCGGTGGCTTAGATGTTGTAATCAATAACGCAGGTATTGGCGTTCTGGGAATTCAAGAACAGTTCACGATTGATGATTTCAAAAAGCTATTCGACGTAAATGTCTTTGGGGTTCAGCGTGTGAATCGAGCAGCTTTGCCCCACTTAAGGAAAGAGGGGTCTGGATTGTTGATTCACATTTCAAGTATACTGGGGAGAATTACCTTTCCCTTTTACGGTCCCTACAATGCTTCAAAATGGGCCGTAGAAGCGTTAGCTGAAAATTATCGAATAGAATTGTCAGGATTTGGAGTGGATTCCTGCCTCGTAGAGCCAGGAGGATATCCGACTGGGTTCTTTGATAATCTAATGAAACCATCCGACCGCTCACAAGATGAGAGCTATGGTGAAATGGTACATGCACCCAAGCAAGCCTTTGATAGCTTCGAGGGCGCTTTGGCCAATAATCCAGTACAAGACCCACAGAATGTGGCAGATGCAATTGTGAAGCTCATCAATACACCGGCTGGTAATCGCCCTGCCAGAACTGTGGTTGATAAAATGGGGATGGGCGACCATATTGGGCCATATAACAATCAACTCGCTCAAATCCATGAAGGGCTTTTCAATGCATTTGGGATGGGTGACATGCTCAAGCTAAAAGTCTAAATTCAATCGAATTAAAAAAGGAAGTCATTAATTGGCTTCCTTTCTAAATTATTGGCAAGTTAAGATTTTACGATATGTCGAGCGCATCAATAAATCGGTTAAAAACAATAAGTGACCTTCATCGATTCAACAAATTGAAGGCACCTGAACATCCTCTTATAAGTCTTTTGGATTATAGTGAGATACATCCAACGGCTATTGAAAACAAACTACGTTGGGTACAAGAGTTTTACACCATTTCTGTAAAACGGAATGTTACTGGTAAATATCGTTATGGACAGCAATCATATGATTTTGATGAAGGATTAATGACATTTTTTGCCCCCGAACAAGTGATTTCAGTTCAGCTGATTGAAGAAGACCTAACCAATCATAAGCCTTCGGGTTGGATTTTGGCAATCCATCCGGATTTTTTATTTGGTACACCACTAGCAGAAAAAATCAAAAAGTATCCATTCTTCAATTATTCAGTTCGTGAAGCACTATTCTTATCTGAAAAAGAAGAAGGTATCATTAATGGATTGTTAAACAATATTAGGTCGGAATACCAAGCTAATTTAGATGAATTCAGTCAGCAGATCATAATCAGTCAATTAGAGCTATTATTGAACTATGCCGAAAGGTTTTACAAACGACAGTTCTTAACCCGCAAAATCACGAGTCATCAAATTTTGGAAAAACTAGAACTATTGACTGATGACTACTTTAATTCCGATGATTTGGTCTCTAGGGGTCTGCCGAGGGTGCAGCAAGTAGCAGAAAACTTGAATTTAACGCCCGATTACCTTAGTAGTTTGCTTAGAAATCTAACTGGACTAACTACCCAGCAATACATTCACAATAAGCTAATAGAGCGTGCAAAAGTAAAGCTCTCTACCACCGAATTATCAGTAAGTGAAATCGCATACAGTTTGGGGTTTGAGCATCCACAATCGTTTAGCAAATTGTTTAAAACAAAAACCAAACAAACACCTTTGGAATATAGAAGCTCATTTAATTAAAATAGGCCTAATTAGTAACTCACCTTAGGCAAAGGACGATGTTAAATTCGCTTTAACCACTCCTTCATCGCGACTTCTTTGGCGATAATGCCTTTGACCTCTGACATGTTAACCCGCTGTTGTTCCATAGTATCACGGTGACGAATGGTTACCGTTTCATCCTCTAGAGTTTGATGATCTACCGTAACGCAAAAAGGCGTTCCATTGGCATCTTGTCTTCGATAACGGCGGCCTACAGCATCTTTTTCGTCATAGGCTACATTGAAATCCCATTTTAAGTCATCAACCAACTTTTGGGCAACTTCAGGTAACCCATCTCGCTTCAATAGCGGAAGGATTGCAGCCTTAGTCGGTGCTAAAACGGCCGGTAATTTCAAAACGGTTCGTGTAGTATTGTTTTCCAATTCTTCTTCTTGGAGTGAATTGGAGAAAACAGCTAAGAACATGCGATCCAATCCAATTGATGTTTCCAGGACATAAGGAACATAACTCTTGTTCTCTTCTGGATCAAAATACTGTAGTTTTTTCCCGGAGTATTTCTCATGGTTGGCCAAGTCAAAATCAGTACGGGAGTGGATTCCCTCTAACTCTTTAAACCCAAACGGAAACTTGAATTCAATATCGGCGGCTGCATCAGCATAGTGTGCCAATTTTTCGTGGTCATGAAAACGGTAGTTCGCTTCTCCCATGCCCAAAGAAAGATGCCATTTCATCCGCTTTTCCTTCCAAGCTTCGTACCATTCTTTTTGGGTACCAGGTTTAATGAAATACTGCATTTCCATTTGTTCAAATTCCCTCATACGGAAAATGAACTGACGGGCGACAATTTCATTTCGAAAGGCCTTACCAGTCTGGGCTATTCCGAACGGAATTTTCATACGCCCAGTTTTCTGAACATTCAAAAAGTTGACGAAGATTCCTTGAGCTGTTTCTGGGCGCAGGTACAAATCCAACGCACTCTCTGCTGTAGAACCTAATTTGGTACCGAACATAAGGTTAAACTGCTTAACATCTGTCCAGTTTTTGGAGCCTGAAAGTGGATCAGCAATTTCCAGTTCTTCTATAAGTGCTTTAACATCGGCCAAATCTTCATTTTCAAGGGATTTTCCTAATCGCTTGAGAATTCCATTCGCTTTCTCTTGATAGCCAACAACCCTAGGGTTGGTTGACATGAATTGCTCTTTATCAAATGCATCACCAAAACGCTTAGCTGCTTTGTTAACTTCCTTATCAATCTTTGCCTCAATCTTAGCAACATGATCTTCTACCAAAACATCAGCTCGATAGCGCTTTTTAGAATCTTTATTATCAATTAATGGATCATTAAAGGCATCAACATGACCCGAAGCTTTCCATGTTGTAGGGTGCATGAAAATAGCTGCATCAATACCAACAATATTGTCATTTAGCTGCACCATGGCCTGCCACCAGTATTCTCGAATATTCTTTTTGAGCTCAGCACCATTTTGACCATAGTCATAAACAGCACTTAGGCCATCATATATTTCACTGGATTGAAAGATGTATCCATACTCCTTGGCATGGGAAATAACCTTCTTAAAAATGTCTTCGTGATTTGCCATTGCGCAAAAATAGCACAACGTCTAAAATGGAAATAATTATTTGAACTGAAATTCTGTAGAAGCCAAAAGTCTTTCGTCTTCAAAGACGTTTAGGGTATAAATACCTTCAGCTAAAGAACCTTCCGGTACCGTTATAAAATCGCAAACGCCAATGTCCTTACCCAAATAAACCAATTCAACCCTTTTACTGTAGGTATTACCAGCAACTGATACGCTTTGGTTGCTATCTTCTATCACTTTCATATCTGGGTCTAAGAATTGAAAGTAAATGATCTTCGTCTCCCCACGCTCGTTGGGATTACCCAAAATGGTAACGCACCCCCTTAGTTTTTCTATAGTCGAAGCTTTGTTGGTCTGAATAGGTCTTCCTGAACGTAGTCTAAAACCATTGCCTTCAACACTAGAGCTCGGAATACTCAAATAACTTTTGATTTTAAGCTCTTTGGCCAATTCTTCGTTCTCTAATTTGACTTCTTCTCTAACCTCTTTAAGAACCGAGGTTTCTTGTTTGAGTTGTTTTATTTGTGCCAAAGTACTCTCGTACTTTTGGTTGATTAAGTCGTTGTTGTACAGTAAAAAATTGTTTTTATACTTAAGACTATCAAAACGAACTTGTAATGAACGTAGGCTACGTTTACTTTCCTCTAGCTTGTCTACCTTAAAATTCAAGCGACCTACAGAATCCAATAATTCCTGTACTTGATACATGGCCTCATCTTTATCTATTTCCACAAGTTGGTTGTAACCTTTAAGTTTATCAACCTCGGCTTTCATGAAGATTAAATCCTTATTCAAAAGCTTCCTCTCATCCTCCAAATAGGTAATCCTATTTTGAGATTGTGCATAGCTGTAGTAGAACGCTATGAGAAGACCAATAATCACTGCTGCCAATACTGCAAGAATAACTCGGTAGTTGAATTTTGTATCTTGAGCATTCATTTCAAGTGATTGATTAGAAGAATACTGGGACATGCTTGGTTTAAGGTTGACAAATATAAGAAACCATATCGATAGGGTACTGTTTCCGGAGGTATGTTTTGGATGTAATGCACAATTATTTGGAGGAGAAAACCTACTCTGTACCATTTGTCGAAATGATCTACCTCTCACCGAATTTAATTTTCGAGAAAACAATATTATTGACCGCACTTTTTATGGTCGAATTGCCATTGAAAAGGCAAATTCATTCCTTTATTTTCGACAAAATGGTATTGTCAAGAATTTATTACATGCACTCAAATACAAAAATCAAGAGCAAATTGGTGCTTTTTTGGGAGATTGGTTTGGGCACATTATTAGTATGGAAGACAAAAATTTAAATGTAGATTTCGTTGTTCCAGTTCCCTTGCATCCTGCAAAACTCAAACAAAGAGGCTATAATCAAGTAAGCTTATTTGCTGAAAAATTAGCATCGCATATTGAAGGGGAATACCTACCAAATGCGCTAATTAAGACGGCCAATGTGAAAACCCAAACCAAAAAAGGCAGGTTTCTTAGATGGTCACAAACACAAGAACTATATAAAGTCAACCCGTTAATGAACCTACAAGGAAAATCAATTCTATTGGTAGATGATGTAATTACTACTGGAGCAACTATCGAATCATGTGCAAAATCACTATTACAGCATAAACAAACCAAAGTCTACGTAGCCACCATGGCCATTGTGCCTAAACTTGGGAATTAGAAAATCCTTAACATCAAAAATTGTTTCTTTGCCAAAACCTTTTGATTCATGCTGTTATTCAAAAGAATTTTCAGTTTAGTATTTATTCTATTTTTCGTCATTGCCCTTATAAACTGCGCTCGCCGAGGAACACCCTCCGGCGGTCCAAAAGATATTGATCCGCCTGTTTTGTTGCGGGCAGAACCTGAAAATCTATCCATTAATTTCGATGCGAAAACCATTAAACTATATTTCGACGAGTTCGTTACCCTGAAAGATGTTCAAAATCAACTTATTGTATCACCACCACTGAAATACATACCAGACATTAAACCCCAAGGCGGACCAAGTAAGAACGTTGAAATCACTTTTAAAGACACCCTTAGAGCGAATACTACATATACCCTAAATTTTGGTCAAAGTATTGTTGATAATAATGAGAATAACCCATTGAGCTTTTTTACCTATACGTTTTCAACTGGAGATTATCTAGATTCGCTGACCTTATCAGGTGCTATAAAAGACGCCTTCAATCGCAAAGCAGATGAGTTCGTCAGCGTCATGCTTTATGAAATCGATTCAGCTTACAACGATTCTACTATTTATAAATATCCTCCAAACTACATCACAAATACCCTTGATAGTCTCCCAATTTTCGATCTTAAAAACTTGAAAAAAGGCAAGTACAAACTATTCGCCATGAAAGACGAGTCAAAAAACAATGTGTTTGATCAAAATGCCGATAAAATTGGATTTTTAGAGGATACCATTACACTACCAACGGACTCTGTATATCTTTTAAGTCTATTTAAAGAAGTACCCGATTACCGTGCATCGGTACCCAGTTTTGAAGCAAAAAATCGAATCCTGTTTGGATTCACTTCTTTAGATTCAACTTTAGAAATCAATACCATAAGTGAACTCCCTGATTCTGTAAGAACGAAACAATTGAAGGTGGAGGATAAAGATTCCATTAATTATTGGCTAACCCCTACAGACTTGGATTCTATACTGTTCGTGGTAAAGAACGAAACAGCAAAAGCATTGGATACGTTTAACGTGAAATCTAGAAAATTACCTTTAGATACTTTGCTTATTAGTTCAAGTCACCAAAGAAGTCTAGCTTTTGAAGAGTCTTTTTGGATTTCAGCTTCAACACCAATTCAAAATGTTGATACCACACGTATTGGAATCTTTGATAAAGATACTTTGAAGGTTCCTTACGCATTAAAATTGGACACGATAAAAAACAAGGTTGATTTCGATTTTGAAGTTTTGGACAATCAAAATTATCTGATAAGTATGCTGCCCGGTGCAATTGAAGATTTCTTCGGCGAACAAAACGATACTTTGGTTTACAATTTATCTACAGGCAGCTATGCCGATTATGGCAATCTAAGTTTTAGTGTAAGCGGCGCTGTAGAATATCCAATTATTGTGCAACTAACTAATGAGAAAGGAGAATTACAACGCGAGTTGTATGCCGAAGAACCCAAATTGTTAGAGTTTAATAATTTAAAAGTTGGTAATTATGCCGTTAGGGTTATTTTCGATTCTAACGGAAACAAAATGTGGGATACAGGCAACTACTTAAAAAAAATGCAGCCAGAACGAATTGTACATTTTCCTGATATTATAGAGATGCGAGCTAATTGGGAGAATAACCAATCTTTCGTTATAACAAATTAAACTCATCTCTATCCTCTAAAAATTTTAGCTTGTTTCGGCAGTCGGCTATGTGAGATTTCGATAGGGTTGTTGTTAAAATAGACTCTTTCTCGGAATAGACCTTTTGCTCCCCTAGAACATTATAAACAGCAGAATGACCTGGATACTGATGGCCGGTTCCGTCCAAGCCAACACGATTGACGCCAATACAATAGGCCATATTCTCAATGGCTCTTGCTTTTAGTAAAGCATCCCAAGCAGAAATTCTTGGTTTTGGCCAATTTGCAACGTATAACAGTATATCATAATCCTCAGCATTTCTGGCCCAAACCGGAAAACGTAGGTCATAGCAAATCAATGGGCAGATTTTAAAGCCCTTGAAATCGACCAGTAACTTATTAAGTCCGGGTTCATATACTTTGTGTTCACCAGCCAATGAAAAGGTATGCCGTTTGTTATAGACTTTGTATTGCCCTTCTGGATGTACAAAAAACAACCTATTGTAGTAGTATTCCTTTTCTTTAAAAACAATACTTCCCGTTAGGGCTACCTGGTTCGTTTTGGCAAGATCTTGCATCCAATCCAAAGTTTTTTCGCATTCAGTATCGTCAATGTTAGTGGGCTGCATGGTAAAGCCCGTAGTAAACATTTCGGGTAGCACGATTAAATCAACACTTTCTGGTAAATTTTGAATTTTTTCAGCGAACATTAAGCGATTTGCTTGTGGATTTTCCCAAAGCAAATGCGACTGAATCAAGGCTACATTCAATTCCTCCATAATTAATCGAAATATACTTCTTTTTGGTCCTTGACCACCATTTGGTGCAATTGTTGCAATTGTGACTCCAATATGCGAATTTCAGATAGTTCAGGCAGTCTATCCAAGGGGAAAAACGCGGCATCCAACATATCAAAACCAGCCTTCAATTCACCACCCTGCAACAGACAGTGAAATACCATCTTGTAGACATATATTGGTTCGTGCGGGTGCGCATGGCGTTGCTTATCATAAATTGCCAAAACACGATTCGCTGCAACTTCTAAACCAGTTTCTTCTTGCACTTCTTTTATAGCCACCTCGCTTGGTGTGCAACCGATATCCGACCAACCGCCAGGTATGGTCCATTTACCATCTGAGCGTTCCTTGGCCATTAAAATTTCGTTGTTTTCATTCAAGACAAAGGCACGAACATCAACTTTAGGAGTGGGGTAGTCTTTTTGCGGAATAAAAAATTCATTCAAAACGGTCATCGGGCTGTTCGCCAATTGTGCCATAAGCTCGAGACTTATCGCGCGTAATTCAGTATAGCGATCCTTATCATAATCACCTTGGGCGTAGACCAAGCCTGTTTCGGCAATTGCTTTTATTCGTTTGGCTAGATTAAGTTGTTTTTTGGCCTCCATCAAGAGAGATAACTCTCAAAAAGTTCAATTATTTCTTGAAAACCTTGATTTTTGGCGTGGTCTAGAGCGGTACTCCCCCTTGCATCTTTTTGTGATAAGCTGGCCCCATGCTCCAAGAGTAATTTGGCGATTTCAAGTTTATTGAAAGTAGCGGCATAAATTAATGATGTGGCGCCCATTGAGTTTTGGTGGTTGACATCTGCCCCAGATTCCAAGAGAAGTTTGGCAAGTTCTAAATACCCTTTAAAGCACACGCCCATTAAGGCGGTATTATCTGACCCATCTGTTGCATTAATAGCAGCACCTTGTTCCAACAACAATTTGGCAATGGCTTCTTGATTGTAATAGGTGGCCAATACCAAAGGTGTAGAGCCCCTAGCATCTGTGGTGTTGACCATTTTTGCGTCTTCAGCAAGCGCATTTTTAACAGCGGCAAGGTCACCGTTTCTGATTGAATTAAAAAAAGCTTCGGTATTGCTCATAGTACCCCTAAATTACAAATTCGAGGTGGGTTTAGTTTCTTATACTGGGAATAAAATCTTTTAGAGTTATATGAGGCGGACAAGTCTTATCCTAACGACATAAATCTTAAAAAGCCCTATGTATAAAACTATTTAAACCGAAATATATTTTTGAAAAAGGCTTGCAGAAACTCTTACTTGTTGACTGATTATTTGACATATACAAACAATCAAGATAATTAGATATTAATTTATGTTAAAAAATATTTTATTATCCTAAATTTTAATAATTAATATCTATATTTACAGATATATTGTATATTCGTCCTAAAATCTTAAAACAAAATGACATGAAAAATTTCAAAATTTTGGCAACAACAGCTACCGTTTCAAAAATTAGTCCAACATGCAAAAGAAAACACAACTACGAAAGGACCTTACTCTTAATGAACTGTATCAATTAAGAGAAAATTTAAATAGTGCAATAAATCAGGCGGAAGAGCTAAAGAAAAGCGGTGTTCCAAGCATTAAAGGAAAACGCAATAGAAAGCTCAACATTACATGGGAGAAAATCAAATCTTATTACACTTTCTATAGTCTCGGAGAAAAATTATATAAACCAGGAATGAAATCTTTTAGATATGTAAGAGACAAGTATGGTGAAGGATTTGATGCCACAAAAGAAAAGTGGAATATTGCAAGTGAAAGATTGATTGAAATAATTGAATCTCTTGCTAGCTAATTTCCCTTTTACCCAGTAAAGCCATAAATCGATAATAATGACAAATTCAACAATAAAGAGGTCGGTTGAAAGTAAAAAGAAAGCTTTAAGAAACCGACGAGCATCTCAGGTTCCCTCAAGGGAAAGATGTGAATTACTTCTAGGAAGTATTCCAACAGCAGGACCATTGCTCAAAAAATTACGAAATGACAATGATATTAAGCAAAAGGCAATCGTAAAATTTGGTTTCAGTCAATCTCACGTCAGTGAATTTGAGAAAGGAACACGCAAAGCAGATATGGATATAATTGAGGCCTATGCGGAAAAACTCGGTATAAATTTTTATACTTTATTGATAGAACTTTTAAAAGAGCAAAGAAAACAGGTTGACGAACAAATTGCTGAGTTAGAATTAGAAAATCAAAATGCATAGATACTTTTAAAAAAGGGGTTTGAAAACCCCTTTTTTAGTATTGTTCAAACTCAAACTAATAGCATTTATCAAATAACAATTGCTTAAGAATATTATGGAAGTCTAGATTCTTAAACCAGGACTAAAATCTTCTGGAGCGTTTTGGGGCTCGTTAAATGTTCCTGATTCGCCCGAATCATTGAATATACTCCACTCTGAAAAAGTGTAAACTGAATTGCCTTGTGAAACTTCTAGCTTACGTATTGCCTTACCATCTTCAAATTCATGGTTAGTTCCGGTTCCATCTTCACCAATAACACCAAAAACATCGATAATCACACCAAAAGGGTCAACTAATTCTAAGTTATCATCACCATTGGAATCTGCAGGGCTATTGGTGCTGACGCCCAAATCGGGTGGAAAGCCATAGACCAATTCAAATTCTTCAGAATTAGGAGAGATTACAAAGGTGCTTTGAGGACTTATTGCATATCCGGATAAATCAATTGTTGAACTTATCTCGGTATTCGCATTCGTATATCTCCGAATTGTCCATCCTTCAAGATTGATACTTTCATCTGAGGCATTGTACAACTCTACAAATCGCGCTCCCGAATTGTTATTGGGATCGGCCAGTTCTGAAAAGAAAAACTGATTGGATGTCTGTCTTAGATCGGCACAACGTTCATCGGAAAAATCAATATCATTCAAGTCTCTAATCGCTAAGAAAAAGTCATCATTTTCCTGAAGCAGTACCCCGGTAACGTTGCCATTTTCCTCAAAAACAATTTCAGACTGAAAATCGGAAAAACCCGAATTGCGTAGCGGAACCAAATTCCCAGAGCAATCTTCCATAATTCGCTCAGTTTCTTCTTGAGGGTCTGCAAAGGGTTTTCCAAAATCATCAATTAAAAATTGAAGACTATCCAAGGTTACTAAAGTGTTTGTTAAACTGGAATCAATTTCAGGAATACCAATTTTTTTGGGCTCCAATTGAACAACCCCTTCACAACTACGGAAAATATGCTCTGGAACTTTCAGGGCTGGAAGTCTCCCGACCGCAACATTACCAAAGCCCGCAAATGTGCCGCCTAATTTGAAAACCTCACGACTTTTCCCCAAATAAAGGCCTTTGGTCTTAATTGCGATCTTTTGCCCTGGTTCAAATAACAAATGGGTCTCAAACAAATCTAGTTCTATCTGAAATCCTTGGGTGGCATTGACAGGGTTGTCCTGAAAATGAAGTACGCTAAAAAAGTTGCCGGCTTTATCTGATGAAACCACATACCCCTCGATTATCCAATCTTCCTGTATTTGAAGAATATCTCCCTGGTATAAATTCTTGACTTGATCAAAAGTAGCATTGGCCTGTAAATTGGCTTCACATGTCGTCTCGATTGGGTCAAAATCATTGTCGTTGACACATCCGAACAAACTTAAAATCACCAAAAAGAATACCTTTTTTATCATTTTCTTTTTTCACACACCCCTCAGTCCCCTCTTTGTAGAGGGGAGGTTTCCCTCCTAAAAAGGAGGGATTAAGGGAGGTGTAATCTTTTTAAAAGCTTACAGCCAAATTCAAAAAATACGTTCGCCCATAACCATACCAATATTTTGGGGCAAAAGTGGGGTTGTTACGCAAATTATCCTGCTGCAACTGCCCAAAATTCCCATTTCTGCTCTGTTCATAGCCCCCAGTTCTAAAAACAGCATCAAAAGCGTTATTGACACTCGCAAAAACGCTGACATATATCCCATTATTCAACCAAGATTTACCTCCGACCAAGTTCAAAAGGTAAAAATCATTCAACGCATTTTGTCTGAGTAGATTGGAGACATTTTCTTCAGTGGCATCAACAAAGCGCGCTCCTGTTTCTGGGTTTAGTAAGAAACTCGGTGTTCGCGTAATGCTCGAAATACTAGCATAGTTGTTCGCCAAATAATTGGCCGTGGCTCCAACCCACCAATACTTTGGGGATCTGTACTCCACACCAAAGGCAACTGCCTTTTGTGGGCCTTGAGCTAATTTGTAGTCTTTAATATTAGCGATGCCTAGGTTTATAGCTCCGCCAGGGTCAATTGGTTCTTCTTGCCCTGCCGTATCGAAATTTATGGTAACCTGAGGGTCGCTTGCAAAAAGGTATTTCCCGACATTGGCCGCCAACGAAAGTTTGACATCTGGTGAAATTTGATATTCAAACCCAGCTTCTATTCCCATGTGCAGTTTGTCTAGACCAGTAATTACCTCTTGAACAAAATCGGAGCCCACACCAGCATCAACAAAGAAGAAATTGATGTCTGTTGTATTTTGAAATCGCGTATAGAACCCTGTGAGTCTACCTGTCAAATCTGGTAATCGAAGAAAATAGCTAAAATCGACCGCTGAGATGGTCTCCATTTGTATATCTGGGACGACTAAATTATTCTCTCGGGGATTAATAAAAGTATTTTGTAGGGAAGGTGGTCTTTTCAGGATTCCGGCATTTGCTTTAAGCCAATGTCGGCCTGTGATTTGATGGCCGATACCACCTTTGACGCCGTAGGAGGTAAAAATCACTTCTTCACTGGTTCCTAAAGAATTGTTTAGGAAGCGCTCGTTTTGAAAACGTCCATTTCTTTGATAGAACGAATGTTGAATCTCGCTAGAGATAAATCCGTTCCATCTGCCAACTTGGGAACTTAATTGTACGAATCCATTGAGTTTAGATGCTTTTATCTCATAGTTATAGTTGAAAACTTCCCCGTCTGTTTTGTTGGCAGTCCCTTCAATATTATTTCGTGTATCTGAAAATGGGTCAATATCTTCGTGAAATTCCGCCCCCAACAAATCTTGTATTTCAGCATAGTTTTCTGAGGTCAATGATTGGTAACCAACACCGAAATCCAATTGAAGTTCATTGTTGACATTCCAGTTTGCAACCGCATTGAAAAACAATTTTTGTCCGTCAACCACGTCATCATAAAGCACATAGGCAGCTTTGTCATTGTTGGTCTTATTCCCATTGGCGGCGTATAAATTGGGCCAGTTCACTTGCGAATTTTCTTGAAAACCTTCGCTTGCCAAGTTGGCATTGGTAAAATCGGCACCAATAGGATTATTAATGTAAAAGCTTGGAAGATAACGGTAATAGGTCGGGTCGGGATTCGGAGCATTAAAATAACCTAAGCGGCTTCTAGTGCTTCGACCAAACTGAAATGCAGCTCCTGAAGACACTTTCAATTTATCATCATTATAAAAATGATTGAGCATAAAAATTGGTTCAAAAATATTCCGCTCACGCGAGTTTCGAATTTGCCCATCTTGGTCGCCCCAGTAGGGATTATATTGATTACCACCCAACTCAAACACCTCTTGTGTTACAGCAGAGGAGCGACCTCGGCGGTTTTTAGCTAAAATGGCAGTAGCCATTACCGTGTTCCGAGGATTGATTTCATATTCCAATGCACCAAAGAAGGAATATGCATCATATAAAGTACCATCAATATAGCCAGATTCTGCCCATCTTCGAGAAGCTGAAATTGAATAACCTAGACCACTGTTGTTTGCCCTGGAGGTATGCGTTGCCATGATACGACCGGCATATGTACGATTTGAGGCGGAGAAAGACATTCGAGTTCCTGGACGGAGTCCGGAAGGCCTCGTATTAATGTTGGTGTTCCCTAAAATCCCGCCAAAGGTGTAATCAGACGCTTCCAGTCCATTGGTGAATTCTTGGTTTCTAACTACATCATTTAATCCGCCCCAGTTGTTCCATTGTGGTCTTCCGTCAAAAAATCTGTTCATGCGAATTCCATTGATAAGTACCTCCCCATTTCGCGAATCATATCCGCGAACTCGAAAAAAAGCCTGACCGAAATCAAATGCAGCTCGGGTCAAAAACACATCTCGGGTAGCCTGTAAAAGCCCCGTAGCATTTTCAATGGTTGCCGTATCGTCGGATAAATCTGCGTCGGTAAGGGTAATGAGATTGTCTGCTTGATCAAGGGTAATATCTTTTTCCAGTAGGATGTTACCCAAATCGATGTCATTTCCTTCAAGAAAAATTGGAATTCGCTTTGTTCGATATCCATCAATATATAACTGAAGAATAAGCTCCCCCTTGTGGTTTGATTTTAAAATAAAGTTGCCTTCTGCATCGGTTTTTGAAACTATATTGAATCCTTCTAAACTAATTGTAACCAATGGTAGTTGATTCTGTTCAAAGCTCGAAATTACTTTTCCAGATACGGAACTGATTTCCTGTGCAGAAATGGTTCCAACAAAAAGGAAGAACACAAAAAAGCGCATGGTAATGGTTAGTTGTCCGAATTTAATATAAAAATGAATGCATTCGATATTCTTAAATTCTTGTCTATTTTCGAGTTATGAGAATTTGCACGGTATCGTTTGTTCTTATTCCAATATTTCTCTTCGCCCAAGAGGGCAAAGTATTTAGTGCTCGAACAATAGCTTTTTATAATGTTGAAAACCTTTTTGATACCCGTAACGATTCTCTGATTTTTGACGATGATAGGACTCCAAATGGCGCATTTAACTGGACAAAAGAACGTTACGAAAGGAAAATCTTGGCCATATCTAATGTCATTTCAGAAGTTGGATACGGATTGACAAAATCATCGCCTGATATTATCGGTCTTTGTGAAGTGGAAAACATACAAGTTATTCGTGACCTAATAAATCAACCAAATTTGATTTCAAAGAATTACGGGATTGTACATTTTGATTCACCAGATGATCGTGGAATTGATGTGGCTTTAATTTATAAGAAAGAGGCCTTTATTCCGAATAATTCTAGGAGTCATCGTCTATTACTTTTTGATGTTGATGATAAAAGGGATTATACCCGAGACCAATTAGTGGTTTCTGGATTCTTAGATGATGAAGAATTTCATTTCATTGTTAACCATTGGCCCTCAAGGCGTGGTGGGCGAACAAGAAGTGAACCATTGCGCATTAAAGCTGCAGAATTAACAAAACGAATACTTGACTCAATTTATAGGATAAAACCGTCGGCCAAAATCATAACTATGGGTGACTTCAACGATGACCCTAAGGATAGAAGTTTGAAAAAGGTTTTAAGAACAAAAGGGAGACAAAGACAATTGGACAGTCTTTCGTTATTCAACCCTATGGACAAGTTTTATAAAAAAGGCGCGGGTACTTTAGCCTATAGGGATAAATGGAACCTCTTTGATCAACTAATTCTTACTCCTAATTTATTGGAAGATGCCACCAATTCATTTACTTATTGGAAGGCTGGAATCTATAACCCAAAATACCTACAAAATACTTCAGGTAAGTACAAAGGATATCCCTACCGCACTTATGTCGGAACAACCTATCAAGGTGGTTATTCAGACCATTTCCCAGTATATCTGATTTTAATCAAAGAGAATATAAACCCTTCAAACTAGATTTAGAAGCTGATTACAACCACTGCCCCCAAGGTATACGGCTCAAAATCAATACCAAGCCTGCACCATAAAGCAATGCGATACGTTTGAATTTGGTGGTATCATCGTTTGTTTTCTTATGTCGTGACCAACCGATTGTTATAAAGGCAATTGCTAAAATATTGGTCACAGGGTGTTCCAATGCCAAGAGCCTAGCCGCAGAATTTAACCCCCCCATACCGAATTCTTGTAGCGCATTTAAACCATTGGCTGAGACAAAATATAGTATTAGACCAACTAGTAGTTGAATGTGGCTTAATATTAATGCAAACAAGCTGATTCTCAAGTCTTTTTCAAACTTAAATTCCTTCTTGCCCAACCAGCCTAAAAAAGCATTTACAACAGCAATGATCAAGACTGCCAGAACAATATAAGCTAGATAGGAGTGAACGTTTTGTAAGATTTCCATGAATTGTAGTTGTTGGTTTCGTTAAAGGTAAGTTCTTTTTGGGGCAAAAAAAACCCCGACGCTAAAGGTCGGGGTCTAATTAACTTAAACTAACTTCTGATTAATTGAAGATATATCTAATACCTAATTGCGCTTGCCATCTAGAAGACTGAATTCCAAAGTCATCTATTTGCTCAAAATCAGGGTTTCCTGCATCATCCATAACACCACTATTGATGCTGAATACTGGAGTGCTACCGGTAGAAACCGTAGTCAACGGCTGAACATTACCACTAGTAAAGTTGATTTTACCCCAGTTCTTGTTCAATAAATTGGTAAAGTTGAAAATATCAGCAGACAACTGCAGCGTATTTGTTTTCTTACCTGTTTTAATGCTAAAGTCTTGCAATAGCTTAAAGTCAACTACATGGCTCCATGGACCACGTACAGCATTACGCTCGGCATAGTTACCTCTATTTTCTCTAAGATATTCAATACTGTTGATGAAATTATCCAATTGCGCCCATTGAGCAGCTTGTTCAGCTTCATCACCGCTAAATTGAATCTCACCAGCATTTCTTGGAATGTAGATCAACGCATTATCTCGAGAATCATCATTCAATAAGTCTCTACCTTCTCTATAGGTAAAACTAAAAGGCTGTGCTTGGAAACCATTGTAGAACAATGAAACCGTAGTTGCAACATTTTCGTTCCAATCCAATCTGTAAGATGCATTGGCAACAAACCTGTTACTAGCGAAGTCAGAACGTGTTACTGGTAAATTTGAATTTTTACCATTTACAGTTTGAATGTTTCTCCACTGTGAACTGTTCTGAGAAGACGTACCATCGAAGATTTTGTTCGACTCACTGTAAACATAAGAAGCAGAGGCCGCAAAACCATTTTGGAATGGCTTACTCAAAGTAAAGGTAGCCGTCGTAGCGTTACCGCCTCCAGTATTAGAAGCCAAGATGATTCTACCATAAGTTGGGTCTAAGTTACCTCTTCTATCATAAAAAGGTCTGTTATCAGCACCCTCGTACGTTCCTACAGCAGCTGGTAAGTTCAAGTTTTCGTAGTAGATATCTGTAATTACGTCTGTGTACAAGAAATCAACCGAACCAATCAAGCCCCACAAGGGTAATTTTTGATCGATACCAATATTATATTTGATTACCTGTGGTAATTTGAAGTCTTCGGCAATTAAATCTATGTTACCACCCAAACCACCTGAGCCTGGTGTAGGATCTTCAAACTGATTATTAACATCTGCAACGAAAGGTTGTCCGAATTCGAAGTTGAATCCGCCTGTAACACCGTTGTTATTATATGAACCCCCTGGCCAAACCAAAGGTAGACGTGAGGTGAATACACCTAAACCACCTCTTATCTGGGTTTTTCTTTCACCATTAACATCCCAGTTAAAACCAAGTCGTGGAGAGAATACGGCGTTGCTAATTTGTTGTCCAACTCGTGCTCCTTGTAAATCTTTACCAGCAGCTTCAAGTATGCCAACAGTTCTAGTATTAAAGTCATCATTAACAGGACCGTCTTTCCAAACAGGAATGTCAATTCTTGCACCAATGTTTACTCTAAGGTTATCTGTGATATCAATTTCATCTTGTACGTAGAATCCGTATTGCTCAGTTTCAAAATCGGCAGAACCCGCAGATTCGTCACCATTGATTCCGTTACCAACCAAAGAATATCCATGCTGATATACATCTGCGTCTTGACCAGTCAAGAATTGATTTAAACCAGTTGACAAGAGGTTACCTTCATCATCGAATTGATCTTCAAAAGTGTAATCCCCAAAGTTAAATGCAAAGAACAAGTTCTTAACTGTAGCGAATTCCATGTTGGCACCCAATGTAATCGTGTGTGCACCAGAATAGATATTGAAGTTGTTAGTGATTGTCAAGTAATCGGTATTCAACAAGTTTGCAGTTGAAAAAGGCTCCGATCCGAAAGAAATCGTACCGTCACCATCTTGAATATCAACAGTTGGGAATGGGTCTCCAAAAGGATCCCTGTCATCCCTTACTGCAGTATAACCTACGATAAAGTTGTTACTAAACTTATTTCCGAAACGTGAGTTTAATTCAAGTGCCGTTGAATTTGTTTCTGAATTAAAGAATTCAGATCCGTTGATGAACCCTATTTGACGGTTGCCAACGTTACGGGCTTCTAAGTTCTCAGCACTAACATAACTGTGTCTTAGTGACAAGTTGTGGTTTTCATTTATGTTCCAATCTATTTTGGCTACAAGCGTATTGCTTTCCAAAGTACTTGTATTGTTGTCAAAAGTACCTGGGTTATAATTATAGGTGTTCTGTAAGAAGCTTACCAAATTATCAATATCTGCCTGTGATGAACGACCAGTGTATTGACCAGCAAAATTAAAAGGCTGTGGTATTTCAGTATCACCTCTTTCATAGTTTACAAAGAAGAACAACTTGTCTTTTACAATTGGACCTCCAATTCGCAAACCATAGGTATTGGTGGTGAAATCAGCAAGTTTTTCCCTTTCATCATCACTATTCACGTTATCAACTGGAGTTTTACCCGCTAAGTCTTGGTTTCTGGTGAAGTAATAGGCAGATCCCTCAAGGTTATTTGAACCCGAACGTGTCACCGCATTAATAGAACCACCTGAGAAACCAGATTGTTTGATATCAAAAGGTGCGATGTTTACCTGAAAAGTTTCGATAGCATCAACAGAAAGTGGATTTACCCCTGTCTGACCACCATTTGTTCCAGAACCAGCCAAACCAAAAACGTCATTGTTTACGGCACCATCAACATAGATGGCATTATATCTGTTGTTCTGACCAGCTAAGGAAATAGAAAATCCGTCGTTACCTTCGGATAACTGTGCTTGAGGAGTCAAACGAACAAAATCAGCTAAAGATCGTGAAGCTGCTGGAGTGGTTGCAACCTGTCTTTGTGAAATGTTGGTTTCCGTACCTGTTTTACCAGAACCAAAGACACTATTGCTTGTTCCTGTAACAACTACCTCATCTAAAGCAGTTGCAGATTCAACCAATTGTGTACTGATACGCTCTGTACTACCAAGGTTCAAGAAAACCCCATTTTTTACATCATCATTAAATCCGACATAAGAAAGGGTAATCGTGTATGGTCCACCAGTACGCATACCAGAAATACGATAGTACCCATCGAAGTCAGTAGCAGCACCATAGGTAGTACCTGATGGTGTGTGAACGGCTACCACGCTTGCGCCTGGAAGAGGTTCGCCGTTTTGATCGGTAATCTGACCACCGATCGCAGAGGTCGTAACCCCTTGTGAAAAAGCTAAAGCACATGAAAATAGTGCAATAACAACTAAGTAGATTTTTTTCATTTTAACAGTGTTTAAACGTTGAAATTAGCACTGCAAAAGTGAACCATCTTTAGTTTACCAAGATTAAGACAAGGTTAAATTGAAAAGAAGTTGTTAACTAACAGTTAACATTTCTAATGTCCTGAAAATAGGTGTTTTATTATTTAAAAGTGAGGATTGCTAAAATCGAATATTAGCTCTTAAATTTTTGCAATAATTGCATTGTGGAGCTATCGTGTTTGCCAATTTGATCACCTTCAATATCCTTCAAGGTATTTTTGGCCAATTGCTTGCCCAATTCCACACCCCATTGGTCATAGCTGAAAATATTCCAAATTATACCTTGAACGAAAATTTTATGCTCGTACATTGCTACTAAAGACCCTAAACTTCTGGGTGTCAATTTTTCAATTAAAATTGTATTCGTTGGTTTGTTACCCTCAAAAACCTTAAAAGGTGCCAAGGCTTCAATTTCTTCTTCAGATTTTCCTGAAGCCTCAAGTTCGGATTTAACCTCTTGCAATGATTTTCCGTTCATTAACGCCTCAGTTTGCGCAAAGAAATTGGCCATTAGTTTGTTATGATGGTCATTGTCACCATGAAGCGATTGTTTAAAACCTATAAAATCAGCCGGAATTAGCTTAGTACCTTGGTGTATCAATTGAAAAAATGCATGCTGTGAATTGGTACCTGGTTCTCCCCAAATTATTGTACCGGTTTGATATGGTGTGCTGGCCCCGGACCTATCTACACTTTTTCCATTGCTTTCCATAATACCCTGTTGTAGATAAGCAGGCAATCTATGCAAGTATTGGGTATAAGGAATTATGGCTTCAGTCTCGGCACCGAAAAAGTTATTGTACCAAACACTTAATAAGGCCAACATGACCGGAATATTTTCTTCGAACTCAGCATCTTGAAAATGAAGGTCCATCGCATTGGCACCTGATAAAAGTTCGTCAAAATTTTCGAAGCCTATTGAAAGGGCTATTGACAAACCAACAGCGCTCCAGAGTGAAAAACGACCGCCTACCCAATCCCACATTGGGAAAACGTTCTTTTTATCTATTCCGAACTCATCAATCATCTCCAAATTCCTGGAGACTGCTGCAAAATGCTTGGCAATATCATCTTCTTGGGCATGTTGCAAAAACCATTTTTTAATCGTGAGTGCATTTGATAAAGTTTCTTGTGTGGTAAAGGATTTTGAAACCACAATGAAAAGTGTGGTTTCTGGATCAATCTCCTTCAAAACATCATGAACTAAATCACCATCAACATTGCTAACAAAATGGACCTTTAGATTGTTCCTGTAGAATTTTAGGGCTTCAATAGCCATTACTGGACCTAAATCAGAACCCCCAATACCAATATTGACCACATCGGTGAATGCTTTACCCGAATACCCTTTTTTGGATCCAGAAACAACATCTTCGACAAAAGTCCTTATCTGTTCTTTTACTTGGTAAACTTCTTTAACTACATTTTTGCCATCAACCTCAACATGTGTTTCCTTATTGGCCCTTAAAGCTGTATGTAATACCGCACGCCCCTCAGTTTCATTAATGGTCTGACCTCCAAAATAATATTCCAAAGACTCTTTTAAATGAACCTCATCAGCCAATTCCAACAATAAATTTTTTGTTGTCTTATCAATATTGTTCTTTGAATAATCCACAAAAAAATCCTGCCAGTCAATTGAGAAATTGGCAGCCCTTTCAGGGTTGTCTTGAAAAAGTTCGGCTAAATGTTTGGTGTGAACAGTATCAAAGTGTTGGCTCAGCTTCTGCCATGCTTTGGTTTTCGTCGGGTTGATTTTGGGTAATGACATCTTGTTTTTGGTTTAGTTGAATGTCTTCTTGCAATGTTTCAGGATTGGCATATTCAATACAATCCAGTTGGAATTTTAATGGCTCTATGGTTTCGAAATATGTTGTTCTCAATGAATCGGCAATAGGTTCCGATCTTGGTAGGTCTTCACGCAATGGATCTACCTGCGCTCCGTTTTTCCAAAAACGGTAACAAACATGAGGACCACTAGTATTACCCGTCATTCCTACCCAACCGATAACGTCTCCTTGTCGAACCAAATCTCCTTTTTTGACATTTTGGGCGCGCATATGCAAGTATTGGGTGCTGTACATTGAATTGTGCCTGATCTTCACATATTTTCCATTTCCTCCCCTTCTTGTTGATTCAGTTACAGTACCATTTGCAGTTGCAATTATTGGTGTTCCTACCGGTGCGGCATAATCAGTTCCACGGTGCGGCCTGACCTTATAACCGTAATAGGCGATTCGTCTTTTTAAATTGTAACGTGATGATAGTCTGTAACCAAATTTAATTGGCGCCTTAAGGAAAGTGCTTCGCAGATTTTTTGCATCTTGATCGTAAAACCCCTTTAAATTCTGAACGGAATCCGTTACAAAAGGGAAGGCGTATATTTCTTTGTCTCGGTGTTTAAAGTAGGCTGCTTTTATTGGGCCCACACCAGCATAAATACTATCATTGATAAATCTTTCGTCATAAATAACTTTAAATTTATCGCCTTTGTCAAGCTTAAAGAAATCCACACTCCAAGCATATATTTCTGAAAGGTTTATGGTTACTAGATAATCTACACCAAGAGAATCCATATCCAGCGAAAGTGAATTCTTTATAGTGCCACCTATTTCACGTTCTACATATTTTACTTTTCTTTTGCTCTTGTATGCATGGGCAGAGTCTCTTAAATCAACAACGGTGTAATTGATTTTGTCATTTTGATAAATAAATACCTGGGCTTTTGGTATTGAATCTTTGGTATTCAAAATAAAATAAGGTTTGCCAACCTTAATCATACGAACATCGAAGGTGTCCTTATAATTCTCAGAAATTTTCAACACCTTATCATAATCAACATGGTTTTTGAGCATTAACTCTCCAAAGCTGTCTCCATTTCTGACGGTATCCTGAACAACTTGGAAAGCATCAAAATCAAAACCAAATCTTGTTGGTATCGGTTCCTCAACTGGTACTTGTGCAAGATCAACCTGATTTTCCGGTTCCTTAGTCTCTTTGCAGGAACAGATAAGAACCAATGCCAAAACTACTCCCCAATATTTTCGCATTACATTTTGTTTGCTTCGGGGTTGAAAATATGATCAACCCATTGTTTGCCCCACTCTTGAAGCTCCTTTTCTGAATGCAAAGTTGGAAAAAATATTATTTTTTGAAAACTTGGTGGCAAGTAGTCTTTCCAATTTGTACCCCCAGTTGCATCTACTGCACCTTTATCCTTAGCCAAATACCTATATGCAGAACCCATGTGCATCAATGGCCAATTGACATTCGCATTCAAATCCATTTCTTTCATCGCCTTACAGAGCTCTTCATTCTTTTGATACTTTTCGGGTAGTTGTAAGTATTTATGATAAACGGTGTTCCCTTTAACTTGTTTGGCAATTCTTATTAGTCTCGGGGTATATCGATATTCAAATTGCTTTAGCGTCAAGGTTTTCTCGCCAGTTTTTAAATCGGTAGCTCCTTTTTTCCAGTATATGTGCTCATAAAGTTCTTCGATGGAGTTTTCTTCAGAGAAATCATCACGTTCAGTATGATGAACCAAATTTTCCATTGAGGTTGCATATAATTCTATCATGCGATACTGTGCAGACTGAAATCCACTCGCAGGTAACAAAGCCATTCTATACCTAAGAAATTGTTCCCGTTCCATGCCTTTAATCATGATACTAAATGAAGAAATTAGGGCACGGAAGTAGTTGTTGATTCTGGTAGCGCGGTCGATGAAAAAATCCAAGTTCTGTGATTTATCATCAACAATTTGCTTTTGCTCGTGCAGAATCAATTTAAAGTACAATTCTGTAATTTGATGGTACATGATGAAGATTTCCTCATCAGGAAAATGGGTGCGCGGTACTTGAATACTTAATAAAGTATCGAGATGAATATAATCCCAATAGGTAAGGTAACGCTGGTAGAGCAATCCATCAAGATAGGAACTTAGGTCTTGGCCTGAATTTTTAAATTTTTCTTCAAGCTTATTGATTTGGGACGCAATTAGCTCGTCTTTCTTCATGTAAAATCAATCCATAATTATCTTGAATTGGTTTTTAAGGCCATTGTAACCGTCCAAATCGGCCTTCAGTGAGCCAACGGCCAAATCAGCCTTAATTCGAACCGGAATTTTATTTAAATCATTTGAAACCCAAAGGGTCAAACTTTCTTCTTCTTTAAATACCCTGCCCGACTGAACCAACGGCCTAAAGGTAAGACATTCCACCTTACCGTATTTTGTGCGAATGACATCTTTACCTAGATACTTAAGCTTGAATTTATATACCCCATCATCATCAAATAGCATATCCATATCAAAGCTTTCACCAACTTTCAATTCCTTTCCGTTAGCGTAATTTCTCAGGGCGTACGAGGCGGAGATTATGTCTTGAATCTGGTCATGAACTGGTATATCAAAACGCTTATCATTTTTAAGGTCATTAAGAATAGCGTTATCATTATCGTAATCGAAGTCTATTTCAATATTCTTCGTGTAACCCCCTTCATTTATATCACGAACAAACTTGTAGGGCTTTCCGTCTCGTTGACCGAAGTAACTTTCGTATGTATCGTCAACTTTAAAAAAGATACTTGCAAAACCTGTGGTTTTTCCTTTACCAACCGCGTGGTAAACCGGAATACTATCTATACTATCATTGGACAGATGCAGAGTGGCATAACTGGCATTCAAAAAGCCATAATGAATTCTGTACTTTAACCACTCACCGGCCTTGTAGGCCTTTTTTTGCGCACTCAAATTCAAGGTCAAAAGTGTAATTGTAAATAGAATAATTTTTTTCATAACAAATTTATTCTAGGGTAAAATTATCAAATTCAATTGCCCACGATCATCTTTTACAATTACTTAAACAAAACTTATACCAAAGTATTGTAAAAAAAAGCCCCGATGTTTCATCGAGGCTTTTCCTAAATAACCAACCAAACTTTAAATTATGAAAAACCAATACTTAAAGTTCAAAAGGGAACCACCCCTTTTGTTGATTCAAATTTATAATAGCAATCAGGATATTTTTCTTTTTTAACGCACTTTAACTCAGCTGTCAAGTTTGTTAGTATCATTTTATGAAACACATGCTTTTTAGCTAAAATCAGGTTAAAACCAGTACCCTACACTTATGAAAAGATTGCCGTCGTCGACTTGTGGTGAGAAGGAATAAAATATCTGTACTGGACCTAAGAAAGACTCAAAACCATAACCAACACCATAACCTGAAAAATCAGGTTCTGTAAACCACTCCCCTGTTCTAAAAATATCATCTTCTACATTGGCAATATTTGCAGTTAGCATTAAAT
Organism: Croceivirga thetidis; assembly: GCF_012272815.1. GTDB lineage: Bacteria > Bacteroidota > Bacteroidia > Flavobacteriales > Flavobacteriaceae > Croceivirga > Croceivirga thetidis. The sequence continues at coordinate 1,277,625 of NZ_JAAWWL010000001.1, read as the reverse complement.
GGTTCTTAGGGGCTACTTCATAATCAAGTCTTGCGAATGCTTTTACAAAACTGTTACCAGGTAGCGAAAGAAAATCGTAACCAAAAAATGGTACAAAATTATTGAGGCGTTGACTCCCGAATCCTCCAAGTACAAAATCAAAAGACGTTACACCAGAAGTTCCTAATTTAAAACCTCCCTCAGATTCAATATTTAATGAAAGTCCGGGAAGAATACCGAAAGCAGCTCCCATCCTAGCTTTAGCTACCGAGAATTCCTTGAAATTGTCATTAAAGTCAGAAGACAATAGATAAACATGAAAGTCACCATCGAAAAAGAGTCCTGATTTAGGAAAATAACTATCATCATAAGTGTCAAAACGTAACCGACCATAAGTACTGAAGAAATTACTGTCCTCAAAAAATGTTCTGAAGGAAGGTGAAGGATTAAAAGCCATATCGCTTTCAGGAGCTACTTGATTTAAAGTGCGAGTGCTATAACGCAATAGTTTGTGTTCAATACCCAAGCTAACTGCAAATTCTTCTCGCACCACAGTTTGTAGATATATTTGATTAGTTAAGTCTGAAACATCAAGATTAATCTCGCTGACACCAAAACCCTGATCAACCTCAAAATTTGAACGAATTAAATCAAAATCGATTTCGGTATCAAAATCTGCAAATGAAGAATTAACCCCAAAACTCCAATAGGTTCCTTTATCTACATAGTATTCCGCATTGTATCGAATATTATCCCCAAGAATTATATCAAAGGAACCAACATCATCTTTGAACAAGAGCCCTTTTCTTGTAATGTTCATTAAGGCTGCGCTTTTAAAAAGATCGTCATAGTGCGCACCCGCCCTCAAATACATTTTTTCAGGCTTTTCTATTAGCTTTAATATCAGGTCTGTTCCTAATCCGTTTGAAACCAGTTCATACCGAATCGCCTTAAAATTTTCGGTTGCCGCAAGATTGCTCATACCCTGACTCAGTTTCTCAAAAGAAATTTTATCTCCAAGGTTAAATCGCAATTTCCCCTTAATATAACCTCTAGTATATCTATCGTTACCCTTTAATAACAATCGGTTTATGGTCAAGCTATCTGAAGAAGAAACTGGTTTGTTTTTGATTCTTACCTCCCTAGTCGCAAGACCATAAAGTGCTTGTAAATTTTCTTCTGCCGCTAAACCCCCACTATTAATTATATCGTTTATTTTATCAAAATCAATAACTGAAAAATCATCAATAGGTGGGTTGATATAGATATCTGTTTTCTTCCTTTTTTCCACCATGTCTTTAACCGTCCGATAATTATTTATCTGTAGCAAAATTTCAGTTGCTGAACCCAAAGCATCACGGTTTGAAAGACCGTGCTGAACGTCAACACCGATAATTATATCTGCTCCTAAGGCCCTAACCTCATCAATAGGATAATTATTTACCACTCCGCCATCAATCAAAACTTTGCCATCAATTTCCATTGGTTCAAATAATGATGGTAATGTACCGCTGGCCATGATTGCTTCAGGTAAATATCCTTTATCCAATAAAATTTGTGCCCCTGATTCGACATCGGTTGCAATACATAAAAATGGAATTGGAAGCTGATTGAAATCCCTCACATCCTTGACGTGAAAAAGAAGTCTCACAAATTCATTAAAGACATTTTGCCCACTCGAAATGCCAGGTGGAAAGCTTACTTTGAATTCATCAAAGGGCAGAGTCAGGGCATAGCGGTCCGCATCATCTTTTTCGTAAAACGTTTTTGCACTTCGAGGAACGTTATCTTGAATCAATTCAGGTAGATTGGTGGTTCTAAAAATAGAATCCAACTCAGTAGCTGAATAACCCGCGGCATAAAGACCACCTACGATAGCACCCATGCTGGTTCCCCCTACAAAGTCAATTTCTACTCCAGCTTCTTCAATTACCTTAAGCGCTCCAATATGCGCTAAGCCTTTTGCTCCCCCTCCACTTAAAACCAATCCTATTTTTTGGTCTTTTTGTGCATTGATTGTAATCAAAAACAACATCAAAAAGGGCACTATAAAATGCTTTTTAATGGAAGGTTTCATAAATTTTCTTTGCTTTTGCCATTCCTACTTCAACAGCCAAATTCTCGATTGATGCCTCTTTGATACGCTTTACCGATTTGAAGTTTTTTAGAAGTTGTTTTGCCGTTTTTTCTCCAATTCCCTCTATCTGTTCAAGTTCAGAAGAAATTGCTGCCTTACTTCGTTTATTTCTGTGATGTGTAATACCAAACCTATGGGCTTCATTTCGTAATTGTTGAATTATTTTCAAGGTTTCAGACTTCTTATCTAGATAAAGCGGGATGGGATCTTCAGGAAAGTAAATTTCCTCCAGTCTTTTTGCAATTCCAATAATCGCGATCTTTCCGCGCAAACCAAGAATATCAAGACTCTTCAACGCAGAAGATAATTGTCCTTTACCCCCATCAATTACAATTAATTGCGGCAATGGTTCTCCCTCATTCAATAGGCGTTTATACCTTCTAAAAACTACCTCTTCCATTGAAGCGAAATCATCTGGACCAACCACAGTTTTTATATTGAAATGACGATAGTCCTTTTTCGAAGGTTTCCCATCTTTGAAAACTACACAAGCGGCAACAGGGTTAGTACCTTGAATATTTGAGTTGTCAAAACATTCTATTTGTCTTGGTTCTTCCGACAATCGTAAATCAGCCTTCATCTGGGCCATAATTCGTTTGGTGTGTCGATCCGGATCAACGATTTTCATTTGTTTGAATCGCTCTTGTCGAAACATCTTGGCATTATTCAATGAAAAATCAATGAGTTTCTTCTTATCCCCTAGCTTAGGGATCGTAATCTTTAAATCTTCATTCAATTGCAACTGAAATTGCAAATACAATTCTTTTGATTCTGACTTGAATCGTTGGCGTAGTTCGACGACAGCCAATTGTAACAATTCTTCATCGCTTTCTTCCAATTTTTTCTTTACTTCCAAAGTATGTGAACGGGTAATCGTCCCAAAAGATAATTGCAGAAAATTTATGTAAGCATGTGTTTCATCAGAAAAAATGGTGAACACATCAACATCACTGATTTTTGGGTTGACAATGGTGGATTTAGCCTGGTAATTTTCTAGTGTTTCAATTTTTCTTCGGACTATCTCAGCTTTTTCGAATTCCAATTCTTCAGCATATTGTTTCATCTGTTTACGAAAGAATTGAAGTGAACTCTTGAAATTGCCTTTGATTATCTGCCTTATATCTTCTATTTGCTTTTGGTACTCTTCAATTGAATATTTGCCTTCACAGGGCCCTAGGCAATTTCCTAGATGATACTCTAAACAAACTTTGAATTTACCCCCATTGATTTTTTCATCAGCAAGATCATAATTGCATGTCCGTATCGAATAGACGCTTTTGACCAAATCCAAAAGTGTTCGTACAGTTCTCATACTTGTATAAGGACCATAGTACTCAGAGCCATCTTTGATTAATTTTCGGGTTGGGAATATTCGGGGGAATCGTTCATTTTTAATACATATCCAAGGGTAAGTTTTGTCATCTCTTAATAGTACATTGTATCTGGGCCTATGTTTTTTGATAAGGCTATTTTCAAGTAAAAGCGCATCAGATTCATTTTTAACAACAATATGTTTAATGGAGATTATTTTTTTTACGAGCACCCTCGTTTTCCCATTCTCATGCTTTTTAGTAAAATAAGAAGAGACCCTTTTTTTCAAGTTTTTAGCCTTTCCAACATATAGAAGCTTATTCTCGCTATCGTAAAACTGATACACACCAGGTGAGGTTGGCAGTGCACTAAGTTGAACTTGAATGGGCAAATTTGTCATTTGAAAACTCAGATTATCGTATTGAAACGACAGGAAACGGATAACCAGGTTAACCTGAAAATTAATATTGATTTCTAAATTTAGTTTTTTTAGAACACTAGATGAATATTTATATAAGATATTATCCTTAACATTAAATTAATGTTTGATTGAATCATTTGACTTCTTAAAAAATGCTAAAATCAATGCATTTCAGCGGTAATATTTGCATTTAATAGATATTACGTAAGATTTTATCCTTATCTTTAAGCCAAGAAAAAGATACAGATGGAAAACTATTTAATCGTTTTAGGAATGTATCTGGTCCTGATGTTATTTTTTAAAATTTACTTTACAATTTCATCAAGAGATTAATTTTCCTAGAACTACCCCCGGATTAATCAACATCTAGATGTTGAAACATGAAATAAGAGCCGAATTCAAAGCAAAAAGAAATTTGCTTTCAATTGAGGACATCGAATCAAAAAGTTTAGAAATTTCCAATAGGTTACTCGAAGTGCCGATTTGGAAATTTTCTTTTTTTCACCTCTTCCTACCAATCATAGAATTTAAAGAAATTGATACCCAACCAATTTTGACCTTGCTTCAGGGCAAGGATAAAAACATCGTTTTGCCAAAAGTAAATGGTAATTATTTAGAGCATTTTTTACTTACCGATAATACCATTTTAAAACAAAGTAAATGGGGAATACCTGAACCTCAAGATGGTATTCACATTGACGAAAAAAAGATTGATGTTGTTTTTGTACCATTATTGGCATTCGACTTAAAAGGCAATAGAGTCGGTTATGGGAAGGGGTTCTACGACAGATTTTTGTCAAAATGTAAAAAGGAGGTGGTAAAAATAGGGCTATCGGTCTTTGAGCCCATTCCAAAAATTTCTGATATAGTCGATAGCGACATTCCTTTAGAGTATTGTGTTACTCCAGAAAAGCTTTATACTTTTTAACGCTTAAGACTTTGCAAAAGCTCGCTTATTAAAAATTATTAGTATAGCCACCCCAATACTTATGGCAGAATCAGCGATATTAAAAATAGGCTCAAAAAATCGGAAATTCTTGCCGCCAAGTTTTGGTACCCAATCAGGCCATCGGGTATCAATCAAAGGAAAATACAGCATATCAACAACCTTACCATAGAATAACTTTCCATAAGGTTCATCAGAAAGAAGCGTTGCAACGTTATTAGTACTATCGTCGAATATGATTCCATAAAAAACAGAATCAATAATATTGCCAAGTGCACCAGCGAATATGAGGGACACCGATAAAATTAAAATGCCAGAGGATCCTTTTTTAATGATGTCCAACAGCCAGTAACCAATCCCCACAATGGCGAACAATCGAAATATAGTCAGAACCAATTTACCAGCACTTTCAGAAATTGGTAAGATATCGCTCAACTTTGTACCCCACGCAGCCCCTTCATTCTCAATAAAAAGAATTCTAAACCAGCTTGTGACCTGCTCCGATTCTCCCAATACAAAATTTGTCTTGATATAGATTTTACTGATTTGATCAATCAATAATACTATGACAATAAGAATAATGGATTTTTTGAGGTTCATAAATCCCTGATTGAGTGGGCAAAAATAATGATATTAATCCGTTTGGTTTACATAGATGTTTCCCTGAATTGAATTCAGCACATAGACTGAATCACCTTCAGTTATGACCCCTAATGAAACCTTTCCATAACTACTTTTTGCATCTATGGTTCCAATTGCAGAATTTACAGTAATGTCCCCTTCTTGCGTTTTTATCGAGGCTGATTCAAAATCACCCATTAATTTGCAATTGCCATCAGCCAAAGTGAGCTCAAATTGCTTATAATTGCCCTTTACTTCAACTTGAGTGCTAGTGCCGAACATTCGAACCAAGAGGTTTTCAGGTATTACTATTTTTAAATCTATGGCAACATAGGTAAGGGCACCAAACTTACTGGTTCGTTCAATGTGATTCGGCTGAAAATCGGAACTTAGACTGATATTGCCGCCTTTTTCCTGAATATTAATCAAAACATCATTGTTATCGGCACCTGCAATTGAACCCTCCACAAGTATTTCATTTGAATCCGCCGTATCCAATTCAAGACTATAACAATTGGCTAAATCAATTGAAATTGATGAAATCCGGGTACTTGCAATCGTCTTTTTGATAATCTTTTGGCCGTTCAAAAGGCTTAAAGAGCACAGGAATAAAGCAAGAACTAAAAGCCGCATTGGCTTATTTCTGCATATTTTTTGCTTCGATACTCAAAGTAGCGTGAGGAACTAATTTAAGTCGCTCTTTATTTATTAGCTTACCAGTAACACGGCAAATTCCGTATGTTTTATTTTCTATCCTTAGAATTGCGTTCTTAAGATCACGAATAAACTTCTCTTGACGTATGGCCAACTGGGTATTGGCCTCTTTACTCATTGTTTCAGAACCTTCTTCAAAAGCCTTGAAGGTAGGGGAGGTATCATCGGTGCCGTTGTTACCATCATTCATGTATGAGCTTTTTAAGAGGTCAAGATGTTTCTTGGCCTTTTCTATTTTTTCTTCGATGAGAGATTTGAACTCTGCCAAATCGGCATCGGAATATCTAACCTTTAAATCTTCTGCCATTTTCAGTGTTTTTTAATCAACAATTTTGTGTTTATGTCGTCAAAAGCAATTGCCGTGCCATCTTCAAGATGTTCTTCGAGACTCAAATCTTCAGTTAGCGTTTCGCTCTTTAGATAGCTCTCATTACTTGCAATTGCCTTTTCTACATATCCATCTTTTTGAATTTTTATATCTATTTTATCCGTTACCTCAAACCCAGATTCTTTTCTTAAATTTTGGATTCGGTTGACCAATTCCCTAGCGATTCCTTCCCTTTTGAGTTCTTCATTGATTTTAATATCCAATGCAACTGTTAGGGGGCCAGAGTTGGCGACCAGCCATCCCTCAATATCCTGTGAGGTAATCTCTACGTCGGACAACTGTAATTTAATCGATTTATTTTCCAAATCAAGTGAAATTTCGCCTTCCTGCTCCATTTTTTGGATATCCGCTTGGTCCATCTGTGCTACTTTTCCTGCAATGACCTTCATATCCTTACCATACTTAGGTCCCAATGTCTTAAAATTCGGCTTAATTTGTTTCACTAAGATTTCTGAAGCATCGTCCATCAATTCCAACTCTTTAACATTAACTTCAGCTTTAATCAATTCAGCAACTGACGCAATAACCTCTTTTTGATGCCCATTTAAGACTGGAACCATCACTTTTTGTAGCGGCTGGCGCACCTTAATTTTCTCTTTTTGACGAATAGACAAAACCAACGAAGTCACTTTTTGGGCGGTCTGCATCTTTTCTTCCAATTTTACATTTATGTACGAATCTTCAAAAACTGGAAAATCAGCCAAATGGATGCTATCAAACCCTTCTCTATTGGTCACTGCATCCAAATCTTTGTACAATCTGTCAGAAAAGAAAGGAGCAATCGGCGCCATGAGTTTGGCAGTAGTCACCAAGCAATGGTATAAGGTCTGGTATGCAGAGATTTTATCTTGTTGGTAATCTCCTTTCCAGAATCGCCTTCTGCTTAAACGTACGTACCAATTGCTGAGATTTTCTTGAACAAAGTCAGATATGGCCCGAGCAGCTTTAGTCGGCTCATAATCGGCATAGGCTTCATCTACAAACTTTATAAGTGTATTTAGCTCAGAGAGTATCCACTGGTCCAGTTCTGGTCGATTCTGCAATGAAATTTCTTTCTCATCAAAAGTGAACCCATCAATATTTGCATAAAGCGAAAAGAACGAATACGTATTGTAGAGCGTACCAAAGAACTTCCGCTTAACCTCTGCAATTCCTTCGATATCAAACTTCAAATTGTCCCAAGGATTTGCATTTGATATCATATACCAACGAGTAGCATCAGCTCCATGAGCTTTGATCGTTTCAAACGGGTCAACAGCATTACCCAAACGCTTTGACATTTTTTTACCATCCTTATCGAGAACCAAGCCATTTGACACCACATTCTTGTAGGACACTTGATCAAAAACAAGGGTAGCTATAGCATGGAGCGTATAAAACCAACCTCTGGTTTGGTCGACCCCTTCAGCAATAAAGTTGGCTGGATATGCCTCGCCGGAATCAATCAAATCTTTATTTTCAAATGGATAGTGCCATTGGGCATAGGGCATAGAACCACTATCAAACCAGACATCAATCAAATCTGATTCTCGTTTCATCGGTTTCCCATCCTCTGAGACTAAAATAATTTGATCAACAATGTTCTTATGTAGGTCAACTTTATCATAGTTTTCCTCGCTCATGTCACCAACAATGAAATCGTCGAAAATATAACTATTCATAAACCCAGCTGAAACCGACTTCGCCATTTCCGATTTCAACTCTTCAACAGACCCAATTATCCTTTCTTCTTTACCATCATCCGTGCGCCAAATTGGAAGTGGAATACCCCAATATCGAGAACGTGATAGATTCCAATCGTTGGCATTTGCGAGCCAATTTCCAAAACGGCCCTCACCTGTGGATTTTGGTTTCCAGTTTATGGTTTGGTTCAATTCGTACATTCGGTCGCGAACCTTTGTTATTTCTATAAACCAAGAATCAAGAGGGTAGTATAAAATCGGTTTATCGGTTCGCCAACAATTAGGATAACTGTGGAGATACTTCTCCACTTTAAAAGCCTTGTTTTCCGTCTTTAGCTTAATGGCAATTTCTACATCAATTGACTTTTCAGGAGCCTCACCATCAGTGTAATATTCGTTTTTGACATATTTCTTGCCGAATTCTTTAAGTTCAGGGCGAAATTTTCCCTGTAGGTCTACCAGTGGCACAGGATTATCATTTTCATCAAGCACCAACATTGGCGGAACGGGTGGATTCGCCTGCTTGGCCACCATGGCGTCGTCGGCACCAAAGGTGGGTGCTGTATGAACTATACCTGTACCATCTTCGGTTGTCACGAAATCACCAGCGATGACTCTAAAGGCGTTTTCAGCATTTTGGTAGGGTTGCACGTAATCAATGAGTTGTTCATATCGGATTCCGACCAAATCTGCACCTTTGCTTTCGCTTAGAATTTTATAAGGTATTTTCTTCGATTCAGAAGAAAACGTAGAAAAATCATTGTCCGACTCCGCTTCGAAGTATTTTCCTGAAAATTGTTTTCCTACTAAAGCTTTGGCCAATACCACATTTGTTGGTTCAAATGTGTATTGGTTGAACGTTTTTACCAAAACATAATCAATCTTTGGTCCTACCGTCAAAGCTGTATTTGAAGGGAGCGTCCATGGCGTCGTGGTCCATGCCAAAAAATAAACGTCACCTTCAATGTCTTTTAAAGAAATAGGGAGGGTTTCTTTTTTGGTCTTGAACTGGGCAGTAACCGTAGTGTCGGTAACATCTTGATAGGTTCCCGGTTGATTTAGTTCATGAGAACTAAGGCCTGTACCCGCCTTTGGCGAATATGGTTGAATGGTATAACCTTTATAGATTAGTCCCTTATCATAAATTTGTTTTAAGAGCCACCACACCGTTTCCATGTATTTGCTCTTATAGGTGATATAAGGATCCTCCATATCGGTCCAATAGCCTGTTTTTTCGGTCATTTCTTCCCAAACATCTGTATAGCGCATTACTGCTTTCCGACAGGCTTCGTTATACTCCTCAACGGATATCTTTTTCCCGATATCTTCCTTGGTAATACCAAGTTCTTTTTCAACACCGAGTTCAATAGGTAGGCCATGGGTATCCCAACCGGCTTTTCTTTTTACCTGAAAACCTTTCATGGTCTTATATCGTGGAAAAATATCTTTAATGGTTCTTGCCATAACATGATGAATGCCGGGCATACCATTAGCAGAAGGAGGACCTTCATAAAAGACGAAATTCTCTTTGCCTTCTCTGGTAGACACACTTTTTTCAAAGATGTTTTCTCGCTTCCAGAAATCCAACACCTCTTCACCTACCTTAGGCAGGTTCAATCCTTTATATTCACGAAACTTTTTTGCCATTTCACATCACAATGAAAGTTTGCAAAAATAAAGATTTAACGGGTAATTATACCCCTAACAGGCAATTAAGAAATCACAAAGGGCCACGAAAAAAATTGAATCAATTTGTGACTATTGGGCTCAATTAGTGTCTGACTATTAAAACCATATAAAAATGAAAAAATTGATTTTTGCCTTTATGGCAATTGTTTTAGTTACTGGAACAGCTGTTTCTTGTAAGGAAGCGGCAAAAAAAGCCGAAGAAGCTACTGAAGCGACAGAAAACGCCTTTGATGAAGCCGGTGATAATCTTAAAGAAGCCGCTGATAACTTAAAGGAAGCCGGCGACAACCTTAAAGAGGCAGGTCAGAATGCTGTTGATGAAATGAAAAAAGCAGGGGATTCATTAATGGCAGAAGGAGAAAAGGCCATGGATAGTCTAAAAGCAAAAGGTGATGCTGCGATGGACAAAGCAAAAGAAATGGGTAATGATGTTAAAAATGCTGTTGAAGAAACAACTGATGATGCAAAAAAAATTGTCAATGAAGCAGCTAAAAAAGTGGAAGAAGCAACTGACAATAATTAATTTGCTCTGATAATTTTTGAAAGCCCTGTTCAACAATTTGAACAGGGCTTTTTTTCAATATGGACCAGGCTCTCCATTTAAATTGCTTGGAATCTTATTTAGAGAGAATGGTCTATTTAAAATTTATATCCTAGTCCTAAGATTAAATTTATCCCTGGAGCTACTATACCAGACGAATAGGTTCGGTAACGTTGGTCGGTAAAATTCTCCAAATTTAATGATGCTGTCCAGGTGTTTGAAATCGTGTATTGAGATCTGAAATTTAGGGTATACCATGAAGGTGAAAATGGATTTCCGTTTTCATCACTAGCATAAATGAAATTTTTACTGCGTTCAGAAAGTGCTAATTCTTCAAAGGCCAATTGCCCGTTGTAATTCAAAAATAAATCTGTTTTGAACTTTCTATTTTTCCAAATAATATGTGCATCGGCAAATAATGGTGCAACATGCCTGGCAGGAGAATCGGTACCATTATCATCTTCTTCCACACCTTCAGTAAGGGTCATATTACCCGAAAACGACCAATTCTCATTCAGAAAAGCTTCCATACCAAATTCAAGTCCATAAACATAAGCCCTAGCCGCATTCTGAATGGCTTGTACGTTACTCAATTCGCCATTGTATTGAATCTCAGATTGTCCATTAAAAAGAAAATCCCTTCGAACCAAAGCATCAACCAAATAAGTATAATACGTGGCTGCTTTTATCACTACCTTATCTCCAAAATTCTTTTGAATACCAAAGTCCACATTATAAGCATATTCAGGTTCCAAATCAGCATTTGGCACTACCACCGAGCCAGGTTCTGAATCGAATATTTTACCAACATCATCAATATTTGGAGCTCGAAAACCTGTCGAGCCATTTAATGTTACTTGCAGGTTTTTTCTCGGGAACCAACTAAATCCGATACTACCAGTAAGTGCCCCAGTAATAATATCCGCTTCTTCAAAAGGAAATTGAAAAAAGGTATCCTCAAACTGTGCATCAACCCAAACCTGACTATAACGCAAGCCCGAAAGCAATGTGAAATTAGGTTTGATTTTATACTCGCTGTTCAAATAACCTGCAAAGGTTTGCCAAGTAGCACCATCTGGGTATCGGGATGCTTGAGGTTGCTTAGATTGTGTCTCAATATTCAATTGACTACCAACGGAATTGACCTTATTGAAAATATATTCCGCACCATAGTACAAACGAAGATTACCAATTTTTTTATTCTCAAAATCAAGATTAACCGATAGGGCATTGACGTTTTCTTTTGTTCTATAACGGATTGGGTCTTGAAAGGCCCTTTCGTTTCGACTTTCTTCAAAAAACTGATAAGCAGTAGTCAATCGAACCCCGTCATAAAACTTATTTCTACCTTCCTTGGTAATTTGAAGATTACCCATAAACCATTTTTGTGGCCCATAGAACCATTCCGCTGAACGCAGGCCATCGCCGGTGCTATTTGGTCGAATTAATCTGTCATACCTTGAAAAATCGGAAGTTTCAGAATAATACAATCCCAAGTCATAGGTGTAGGTCTTATTCGGCTGGTATTTGAATTTTTGCATCAGGTTTATCTGGTCATAACCAGAAGGAAGTTGTTTTTCAGGATTTTCGTTGTTCACTAATTCATCTTGACCATTTATTCTTCTCACAATATTTTGGCGCAAATACGATTCACGGCCATTCGAACCCATGGTTAAATCACCAAAATTATTGTACGAAACACTTGTATGGCTTGCCCAAGTTTGATGCCCCAAATTAAAATCAAGATGAGCTGTATTTTCAGTATTAGCTGATGAAAATCGGTAATTGACGTTTCCAGAAAAAGTCAAACTGTCCGTGTATGAAAACCGTGGTGCTTTTGTATAGAAATTCATGACACCCCCTATGGCGTCACTCCCGTAAATTACGGAACCAGGGCCAAAAATGACCTCTGTGCTTTTAACTGTGAAGGGATCTATGGAAATTACATTTTGAATATTTCCGCCTCTGAAAATGGCGTTGTTCATTCGAACACCATCAACTGAGAGTAATACCCTATTGGTTGCAAACCCCCGAATCATTGGGCTCCCCCCTCCCAATTGACTTTTCTGAACAAATACCTTACCACTATTCTGTAATAAATCAGCCGATGTTTGTGGATTGGTAAATGCAATGCTCTGGGCATCGATATTTGCAATTTTTTGAGGGATGTCTTTGCGTTGCTGTTGCCATTTGGATACCGAAAGAACTACCTCATCTAATTGTTCTGCCTTTTGAACAAGATATAAACGGTTTCCTTTTCGCAGCAGATTTTGTTTTGTGGTTTGATATTCTCCGTAGTTTATGTGACGGAAATAAATACGTTCATTATCATCAAAAATCAAGAGGCTGGTCTTACCGTCAAAATTGGTTATGACCGTTTTGGATTTAGTTTTATTGAAGAGGGCAACATTAGAGATAGGACTACCAGAATCCGCATCCAAAACGGTAATTTGCTGGGCAATTGCCGTCATTGAAATCAAAGACAGTAAAAAGAAGGTAATCTTTTTGTGCATATTAGTCGAACACGGCATTTAGCACCGCCAAGGACTTAGGTTTTCTGAAACCGTGCAAATGTAATTCATAATACAAAATCACACTTTTCAGTAATTCTTGTCGGCTTCTTTTATTGGTTTTAATTGACTTTAGTGCATCAAAATTAATGCCCAAAAATCGTTTGAACAATTCGGTTTGTTCGTTTTCTATCAAGGGATTTAAATTTGGGGTCGCTCTAAAATTTCCTTCCAACAAATCAAAATAATGTCCAGAAATATTTGACTCATCGGGATAGAAACCCAAATACTTTGAAAGATTTACTAAAAACAACAAATGAAATTGAGAGATGAAGTCATTATTATCCAACCAACTGAAACTATACTCCAAATAGTTTAACAACGATTGGTCTGCCTGTTCTTCTTGAATTGAGTTTGTCAACATTTCAGCCAAAAACAATACCAAACTGTTCTTTATAATATCGCTATGTAAGGTCTTGTAAGGATTGACAACCTTTGCCTCTCGTATACTTTCAAGGCTTCCTTTATTTTTATGATAAGCCACCAATTCCAATTGGGTCAAGGGTTGAAAAAGAGCAGCTTTGAGCTTGCTTTTTTTGGAGGTTAGTACACCTTTTAACAAATACGATTTAAGCCCGTCGGAAGCCGTGAAAGCTTTAACAATTAAACTCGAATCTCCGTATTTCAAGCTTGATAATACAATTGCCCTTGTAGTGACTTGCATGGGCTAAAGATAAAAGACCCATCCAGTATTTACTAGATGGGTCCATAATTCATTTCTATACCCTTTGGTTATATCACACCTTGGGCAAGCATGGCGTCGGCCACCTTAACAAAACCGGCGATATTGGCTCCTTTTACATAATTACAGTAACCTCCTTCTTCGGTACCATATTCAATGCATGATTCGTGAATATCGTTCATAATGGCCTTCAATCGCTCGTCAACTTCCTCTCGTGTCCAGCTTATACGAAGTGAGTTTTGAGACATTTCCAATCCTGAAGTAGCAACACCGCCTGCATTGGAAGCTTTGCCTGGAGCGAATAGTATTTTTGCTTCATGAAAGGCATGAATAGCTTCAGGAGTTGATGGCATATTAGCACCTTCAGAAACGGCTATACATCCATTTTTCAAAAGAGTAGCGGCATCATCGCCGTTCAACTCATTTTGTGTGGCACAAGGTAAGGCCACATCACATGGTACTTCCCAAGGTGTTTTCCCTTTCTGGTATTCTGCACTTGAAAACTTCTCTGCATATTCAGAAATCCTACCACGACGGTTATTTTTCAAATCCATCACCCATTCCAATTTCTCCTCATCGATACCATCCTTATCATAAATGTATCCACCTGAATCAGAAAGGGTCAAAACCTTACCACCTAGTTGAAGAACTTTTTCAGCTGCAAATTGCGCTACATTTCCTGAGCCTGAGATTACAACCTTTTTGCCTTCGAAAGAGTCACTTTTGGTCTTTAGCATACTATCGGCAAAATAAACAGTACCATAACCCGTAGCTTCCGGACGGATAAGTGATCCACCCCAAGAACGTCCTTTTCCTGTCAATACTCCAGTAAATTCATTTCGTATCTTTTTATAAGCACCGAAAAGGAAACCAATTTCTCGAGACCCAACACCGATATCACCCGCAGGAACATCTGTATTCGGACCGATATGGCGACACAACTCCAACATAAAAGCATGACAAAAACGCATTACCTCATCATCGGATTTACCTTTCGGGTCAAAATCTGAACCTCCTTTTCCACCTCCCATTGGTAGGGTGGTCAAGCTATTTTTGAAAACCTGTTCAAAAGCCAAAAATTTCAAAACACTTGCGTTAACAGTTGGATGAAATCGTAAACCTCCTTTATATGGACCAATTGCCGAGTTCATTTGAATTCTATACCCCCTATTCACATGAATTTCTCCATCATCATCAACCCAAGCCACACGAAATGATAATAACCGCTCTGGTTCTACCATTCGAAGTAGAATGTTTTTACCGTTGTAAATTTCGTGCTTTGCGATATAAGGAATTACAGTTTCGGCCACTTCTTGGACCGCTTGAATGAATTCGGGTTCATGACCATTTCTGGTCTTCACCTCATCCATAAATGCTTTGATTTTTGCTTCCATAAAGGATTTGGTAAGTTGTTAATTAGAAACCCTAAAAAAGGGGCCTTTTTTATCAAATTAAAAATATAACGGCAAAATTATGTCATTTATATAATTTGACT
The DNA here is from genome assembly GCF_012272815.1 of Croceivirga thetidis. Lineage (GTDB taxonomy): Bacteria > Bacteroidota > Bacteroidia > Flavobacteriales > Flavobacteriaceae > Croceivirga > Croceivirga thetidis. The sequence goes on along the minus strand of NZ_JAAWWL010000001.1, from coordinate 1,262,449 downwards.
GCGATATTTTGTCAAATCTTTAACCTATTGCTTGCTCTAGGTCAGCAATAAGGTCTTCTGCGTCTTCAATACCAACACTTAGCCTTATTAATGAATCAACTACACCGCTTTTTTCGCGCTCTACTTTAGGAATACTAGCGTGGGTCATACTAGCTGGATGGCCCGCAAGACTTTCGACACCCCCTAATGATTCTGCCAAAGTAAAAACCCTGAGGTTTTCTACAATTTTCACAGCATCCTCAAAAGAGCTGCCTTTGGGTATAAACGAAATCATTCCACCAAAATCATCCATCTGTGTCTTTGCGATGTCGTGGTTGGGATGTTCCTCAAATCCTGGCCAGTAAACCTTTTCAATTTTTTGGTGATCTTTTAAATATTCTGCGATTATCTTACCATTCTCGCAATGTCTTTGCATGCGTACGTGCAAGGTCTTAATACCACGAAGGGTCAAAAAACTATCCATCGGACCACAAACGGCGCCACTTGCATTTTGAATGAAATAGAGCTTATCGGCCAAGTCTTTATCCTTAACCACTAAAGCACCAACAACAACATCACTATGCCCACCTAAATATTTGGTAGCGGAATGCATCACAATATCTGCTCCCAAATCCAAAGGTCTTTGCAGATAAGGTGTTGCAAACGTATTGTCAACGGCCAATAACAATCCTTTATCCTTTGCCAACTTCGAAATTGAGGCAATATCAATAACATTCATCATTGGGTTTGTAGGTGTTTCAACCCAAATCAATTTCGTATTTCCATTCACTTTTTCGGCAATGGCGTCAACGCTTTGCATGCCCATAAAATGAAAAGTAATTCCGAATTTTTCGAAAATCTGACGAAATAGTCGGTAGCTTCCGCCATAGAGGTCGTTTGTAGAAATTACCTCATCACCCGGTTCCAAGAGTTTTATGACTGCATCAATAGCCGATAACCCGCTGGCAAATGCCAGTCCATAAGTTCCGTTCTCAATACTGGCCAATGCATTTTCTAAGGCTGTTCGAGTCGGGTTTGCACTTCTGGAATATTCAAATCCCTTGTGACCACCAGGCGTAGTCTGGGCATAGGTAGAAGTTTGATAAATCGGAGGCATAACTGCGCCATAAGCCGCATCAGGATGTTGACCCCCGTGAATAGTTTTGCTGTTAAATCGTAAGTCTTTTTTGCTCATTTAGCTTTGTTCGTAATTCGGTTGCAAAATTACGCTTTTACCGCGCGCAGAATTGCCATAATACTTCCCAAATGCAGACCCTCATGAAAAACATTGAACGCCATTGCATCTTCAACGCTGTTCAACTCGACCTTCGGAGTGGTCATGTAACTTTTAAAATTGGTAAATAACCCAGCATCATAGTCGGCCTGCGTTTTTTCAGGAAGTTCAAAAAGTAACCTCTTGATTTCTTCAACTTCTTCTTGGTTGGGTTTTTCTTTGGGAAAAGAACCCTTTTGGTAATCTTCTACAAGCTGTTGTGAGATATTCAAGGGTAAACCACTGAGGCCGTAGACCAATTTTTGTTGTGTCACCACAACATGGGCAATGTTCCACCATATGTTATTATTAAAACCTTTGGGTATTGTGAAAAGCTCATCATCGGACAAACCTGTTAGGTACTTGTAAAGAATCTTGCGGTTTTGATTTACAATAATTGAAAGCTGTTGCATGGAAGTTCTGTTAAAACATATCTAATATTCTAGATATGTAAATATTTTAATTAATTTTACATGGTGAATATAGTTGAAATAAGTAAAGTGCTGGCTAATGAAACGAGGGTAAAAATTCTTCAATGGCTTAAAAAGCCAGCAGAGAATTTTCCGCCACATCAAGACATTGACCATTTTGATGATGGGGTTTGTGTAGGGTACATTCAGGATAAGGCGGGACTTTCACAGTCAACCATTTCAACCTATTTGAATTCCATGCAGAATGCTGATCTGGTTATTCCTACACGTCATGGCAAATGGACCTACTATAGAAGAAATGAAAAAGTAATAGAAGCCTACATTAAGTCAATAAAAGAAGAATTATAAAAAATTTAAAATAATAAATCGATAAATAGCGATATTTAAATATGAATTCAACATGTACAATTAATACCACCGAAGTAGATTTTCGTACGACGGAAACCTTACAAAATCGAATAAAAAAGTGGTTTTTAGAAATAAAAATTACAGGAGCGGAAGAAATGTCAAAAACCAAATGAAAACGATGAAAACAATTGGATTGATAGGGGGCCTTACATGGCAATCTTCAAAGTTTTACTATGATTTTTTAAATCAACTCGTAGTTGAGAAAATGGGTGGGTCGCATTCGGCGAAAATTTTAATGAGTTCTGTTGATTTTGCTCCAATCGAAAAACTTTCGTTTGAAAACAACTGGACCAAAATCGGCGAACTGATGGCCATAGAGGCCAAACGATTGGAAAATGCCGGGGCTGACCTCATTATCATTGGCTCGAATACTATAAATATGGTAAGTGATTATGTTACCGCAGCTATCTCAATTCCCTTTGTTCATATAGCAGATGCCACAGGTAATGCCATTAAAAAAATAGGTTTAAGCAAAGTTGGCCTTTTGGGAACCAAGTTTACCATGGAACGAGATTTTTATAAAAGTATTCTTAAAAATAGTTACGGTCTTGAAGTTTTGATCCCCAACGAAAAAGAACGCGATACCCTGCAATACATGATCTACAATGAGTTAGCCAAAGGTGATTTTTCAGAATCTTCTAAAAACAAATGTTTGGACATTATTGGCAACCTAATCTCAAATGGTGCTCAAGGTATTATTCTAGGTTGTACTGAATTGCCCATATTGATTCCAGAAGGTGAAATCCCAGTTCACTCTTTTGACACTACCATGATTCATTCAAGAGCAGCTGTGGAAGCCGCAATAAATTCAATTTAAAACTCAATCCTAACAAATGAGGGTTCTAATTATTGGTGGCAATGGCACTATTGGAAAAAAAGTTAGTGCCTATTTCAATAAGGGTCACGAAGTATTAATTGCAGGAAGAAATAGTGGAAACCTGTTGGTAGATATCAAATCAAGTGAATCAATTAAGCAGATGTTCGAAGAAGTGGGAAAAGTGGATGCGATTCTTTGCATTGCAGGAGAAGCCAAATGGGACACTTTTAAAAATCTACAAGAAGAAGACTATTACATAGGTTTCGAAAGTAAGTTAATGGGACAGGTTAATATTGTTCGAATAGGGCAATCCTATCTAAACTCAAATGGTTCCATAACCCTCACCACCGGAATTTTAGCAGACGATCCGGTTGAAAAAACCGCAAGTGCTGCAATGGTGAACGGGGCAATTCATAGCTTTGTAAAAGCAGCTTCGTTAGAGCTCATTGGTCGACTACGACTCAATGTGGTCTCGGCAGGCTTGGTAGAAGATGCTGTCGACAAGTATAGAGACTACTTTCCTGGTCATAATCCAGTATCAATGAATAAAGTAGTTAACGGATATGTTAGAAGTGTAATGGGTAAGGACCACGGTCAAATAATCCGTATTTACGAATAGAATTAGCTAAAACTTAATTGAAAATGAAAACAATATTCCACTTAGAAACCTGCAAAACCTGTCAAAAAATTTTAAAGGAATTGGAACCTCTTGATGATATAGAACTGAGGGAAATTAAATCTAAGGGAGTTACCCCTGACGAGTTGGAAGAAATGCGTGCATTGACCGATTCTTATGAGTCGTTGTTCAGCCGTCGAGCGATGTTGTTCCGTCAACGTGGGCTAAATAACCAGGAGTTAGCTGAGGATGATTTTAAAAATCTCATTTTGGAGCACTATACCTTTTTAAAGCGACCTGTGGTAGTGGTAGAAGACCAGATTTTCATCGGCAATGCCAAAAAACAGGTTGAAGGCGCTAGGGCCGCCCTACACGGATGAGTAAAAGAACACTAGCCTTTTTGGCTGCCATTGGAGCAACTACCATATATGGTATTAACCATACCATTGCCAAAGGAGTCATGCCAACTTATGTTACTCCTTTTGGATTTATTTTTCTTAGGGTTGTTGGTGCCGCGATACTTTTTTGGGGAATTTCTTTTTTTGGCCCTAAAGAAAAAATAGAACGACGGGATTGGGGCCGAATGTTGGTCGCCGCACTTTTAGGAATGGTAATCAACATGCTGTCATTTTTTAAGGGGCTGCAATTATCAACTCCAATAAATAGCGCAGTTTTGGTAACCATTAGTCCCATTATTGTTGTTGTTCTTTCTGCTTTTTTCTTAAGGGAAAGAATTACCCTTAACAAAGGTTTGGGCATTTTTTTGGGATTTATTGGTGCCCTGGGATTAGTGCTTTTTGGAGCTGAATTAAGACAAGATGCTCCGAACATACCTTTGGGCAACTCTCTTTTTATAGTAAATGCCACTGCCTATGGGGCCTATTTAATTGTTGCGAAAAAATTGGTTGAAAAGTACCATCCGTTCACCTTAATGAAATGGCTTTTCACTATCGCTATTATTATCAATTTACCAATAACTATTGGCGACTTTTTAAAAATTGAATGGGGCACGATGCCGCTTTGGGTTTATGGTGTAGTTGCATTTGTTATTCTCGGCACCACTTTTTGCACCTACCTATTCAATATTTTCGCGATGACGCAACTTAGGGCCAGTACTGTAGGTGCTTTTATTTATGTTCAACCGCTTTTCGGAATTCTTTTCGCTTTGCTCACTGGTAAGGACACTTTAACAACCGTAAAAATTTTAGCTGCAATTCTGGTGCTGTTAGGAGTTTACTTGGCAAGTCGAAGGACCATTGCTAGGCCAGTTGACAAGTAAGGAAGAAAGCTAATTGTCTTGACTCAAAAGGGTCTTTTTGGTATTAATCCTCAAATAAATCCAATTGTCTTCCTTTAGGTGGTTTGGCATACCCAAAAACACTTCGACCTCCATATTTATGGGATTCTTGATTTTCTTTTCTCACTAGAGCCTCAAAATTCTGATTAGGGACAAAGTCTTTTTCAGCCCTTTGGGCCATTTCTGATAATTTCTTAATGGCCTTGAGTTTATCTGAATGACCAATCTTGGCCTTTTCGACCGCGGTTTTCATGGTTGAGATGGTTTTGTCGTAGACTTTGGTAGGCACTGGAAACGGTGTTGCATCTTTACCGCCATGGGCGAAAGCAAAACGCGCAGGGTCTGAAAATCGCGAGGGCGTACCGTAAATCACCTCACTGACCAAGGTCAGGCTCTGCAAGGTTCTTGGTCCAAGTCCTTTAAGCAATAACAAATCCTCAAACTTTTGGGTCTCATTTTCTTGGGCCAACCATAAAATGCTCCCCATTCGCTTTAGGTCCACATCTTTAGCTTTGATATTGTGGTAGCTCGGCACAATGAGGTGTGGTAATTCTTTGGCTATTTTATCTGGATGCTCTTTGGTTATCTCGAGTATTGAATTCTGGGTATTCTCAGCATTTTTATGCACCAAATTCAGAATTTTACCTTGATTTTCGCCACAGACGGCTGCATGAGGTTCCTTGATAAAATTTGAGACACTACCTGAATGCCAATGATAGCGTCTTGCCTTTCCATTTTTATTGTTCATCCCCTGTTGAACTACCGTCCAATCCCCTTCATCCGTTACCAAAAAATTATGGATGTACAGTTGAAACCCATCTTGAAGGGCAGTATTGTCGACCTTGGCACTCAACTTACTTGCCTTGGCTAGTTCATCACCATTTAGGCCGGTCTGCATACCAACATTTAGCAACTCTTGTGGCGTTTTAAGGGAATGTTTCCCTTTTCCTCCACAAACATAAATACCCAATTGTTTCGAAACAGGAGTTATTACCTGTTTAAGTACCTTCAAGACGGTAGTGGTAACACCTGAAGAATTCCAATCCATACCGATAACCGTACCGAAACTTTGAAACCAAAATGGATGCGCCATTCGTTCGATAAAACCAGCTTTGCCATGCTCTTGAATAATGGCTTCGACCATTGGCAAGGCCAAGCCCTTCATTCTGTTTAAGAGCCAAGGTGGCACATGACCACCATGCAAGGTTAAATCTGCTGTTCCGGAGCGGGGCATGGTCAACTATTATAATCAGTGATTCTATTCAATTTTTTTCTTCTGGCACTTCTTCAGGAAATACAACCTCTCGAACCCATGACCCGGAAAGACAAGTGTCAACTTGTAAGTCAATTTGATACTCCACATCGAACCGTAAAAAAGAACTATCTGAAGGGAAAGAACGCCTCTTTAATCTATTTAAAAAGTTATAGGCCCTTTCAAGTGTCTGTTTTTCCTTTTTGGTGGTTTGAAGTCTTGTTGCAAATTCCAAATCAATTCTTATGCTGTTTTCTTTCCCATTATTCTCAAAATCGGCCAGAGCGTCTTGCAATTCATTTTTTGAAACCTTTTTTAAATCCAAACTTATTTCTTTTTGAGCTGTTGTTTCAAATGTTGTAGTCCCCAAAAACCGTGTTTCCCCTTCATACCCTACAGAAACAGCTATTGCTGGTTTATGTTTGGGAATTGGCATGCTTTGGGAATTTGCGTTACCAACATAAAATGTTTGCATATCCTGAGAGCTTAGTCGATATAAACTTCTTATGGATTTATAGAACACATAAGTGAAAAGTTGGTCATACTGCTGGCCATTCTGGACCTTTACAGTTAAGTTTTGTTCTTCCCACTCTTTTTCACCAGTCCCCTTATCAATATTCACCCATCCCATATCAGTTTGAGTAAAGCCATAAGAAAGCATTCGGTAGCGTTCCCTTTTTATGAGAATTTCTTGATAGCGCCTTTTTATTTTTACCAAGCTTTTCTGCTCTCGATCATGTTTTCTTGTTAATTGTTTTAATAATCTTTCTTTTTCATTTTCAGCCTTTTGCACTTGTTTTCTGTAGTAATTACTCAATAGTTTCCCGTTTTTTGAAGAACCGCGAACCTTCGTCTTACGTTCTTCTTTGAAGGATAGGAATGCGTCTTGATAACGATCCCCAGCCAAGACTTCTACGACCAAACTATCGATTTCCCACATATTTTTGTCAAGGTTATTGGTGTACAAATCCAAGATATCGGGCCTACATACCTTATAAATTATCTGAAGGCGCTGTTCAAATTCCCTTGTGGCAATTAAGGTGTTCTCAAAAATTTTATTCCGTATTGCCTTGATTTTTGATGGATTTACCCCATGATTAGAGTAAACCAAAGTATCGACTTCTTCAGATGCATTGCTTGACCCTCCATTGTTCAGCAAGCTAAGGGAATTAACCTGTTCCCCTTCAAGTGTAAAATCGTATTGGGGCTCATTGGGCAAATCGGAAATATCATACAATTTTTGAAGAGTATTTTTAAAATAGGCTTCTTGAAAATAGTATAGGCTATCAACTACAGTTTTGGAAGGGGTTTTGAACTTGCCGAAGGGCAATCCTTGTTCAACCTCTTCTTGAAAACCATTTGGTAAGAAATCAAGTACTTCCAAATCAAAGGGAATCAAATAGTTTGGAATAGCTTTTGGTTCTACCCAATTCATATTTCCTTTTTCGTTCCGAACGCCTTTATATACCATCATATCAGGTTTAATCTCGGCAGTGGGAACTTCGATATAAATTGGCTTTTCAGGATTTATGACCAGTTGTTTTTCCCTTGAAGTAGCATTTAAATATATCATCCCGCCTGTTTCCAATAGTTGCCCGTTGGACATGGTGGTCAAATTTGACAAAATCATATCTTCCAACCGCAATGCTTCTGCCAGCTCAATGGTTATTTCGCCATCTACCTCAATACCAAAAGAGTTTAAAAAACATCCTTTTGGGAGCACCAAAATAGTTCCGTTAAGGCCTTCTATAACTTGGTCCTTCTCACCCGAAATTTTGAAGTACTGACTTTCAACCATACTGCCTTTGAAAAAATCGGTTTCTGCATGTTTACTAATGGTCGGCACCTCCTGGCATCCAATAATGGTTAAGAGAAATAGTACAAAAAGCCTGTGGGATTGGTTTTTAAACATTTCCATTTTGTTTAGACCTTAAAGATAATCGATACCATAGTTGAATCTACAGAGTTCAATACCTATGGTCTATATTGGGGAGTTAGACTATAAATCCCTTGGCACTTTCACAAACCTTCTAGTGTCAGCATTTCTTAAGATTTTAAAGTCTTCATCTTTAGGAACATGCTCAAATTTTGACAAAATTTCAGGTGGCAGGTCTCTTAGCTTGCGAGCTTTTAAATCCATCCAACCACCCATAAGCTCTAGTCTTGCAATGTTTCTCCCCCTACTATCATAAAAATCATGATGAAATTCAAAGAATTTTCCTGTTTCACTCAGCCCTTTGAGGCCTAAAGACACTTTTATCCTTCCTGCAAAAACCTCTTTAAAATAATACACATGTTCATAAAACATTACCGGTCCAATTTGGTTTGCGGCCATAAATTTTTGGTCAAAGCCAATACCATTCAAAAATTCTATACGAGTGTGGGTTGCAAATTCACTGTAGGCCGTATTTGCTAAATGTCTATTGGCATCTATATCACTCCAACGAATATCTATCTCTTTGTAAAACATCAGATTCAAATTTATTATGCATGCATAATATGTAATAAAAATAGCATAGATTTGAAATTCGTGGGTTACTACCACCTCTTTAATTTTCTAAATTTACGTTATGAGCCAAAAAGCATCATTCATTCCTGAACTCTCCTTACCCGCAATTGCTGCACCAATGTTTTTGATTTCTGGCCCTGAATTGGTCATTGAATGTTGTAAAAATGGCATTGTCGGAACTTTTCCCGCCTTAAATCAACGTACAAGCGAAGGTTTTGAAGAGTGGCTTATCCAAATAAAATCGGAACTTAAAAGTTGGGAGGAAGAAACCGGAAAAAAAGCCGCTCCTTTCGGTGTTAACCTTATCGTTCATAATACCAATCCACGTTTGGAGGCCGATGTTAAATTATGTGTTAAACATCAAGTTCCACTAATCATAACTTCTTTGGGCGCAGTAAAAATGGTGGTTGACGCCATTCACAGTTATGGCGGACTGGTTTTTCACGATGTCATCAAAAAACGACATGGGCAAAAGGCAGCAGACGCAGGTGTTGATGGTTTGATTCTAGTAGCTGCTGGTGCTGGAGGCCACGCAGGCACCATAAATCCAATGACTTTGGTTGCAGAGACCAGGCAATTTTTTGAAAAGACCATTATTTTATCAGGATGCATTAGTACCGGAAGAGACATTGCCTCAGCTATGCAAATGGGTGCTGATTTAGCTTACATGGGTACTCGGTTTATAAATACTCAGGAGGCAAAAGCTCCAGAAGAATACAAAGATATGATTATTGATGCCGGTGCCAGCGATGTCACCTATACGGCCGCCATTTCAGGGGTGCATGCCAATTTTTTGTCCAAAAGTTTACAAAATGCAGGGCTTACTCCAGAAGATTTGAAAAAGGACCGCAAGATTGATTTTGGCAAAGAAATGAACACCGAAGAAAAGGCCTGGAAAACAATTTGGTCTGCAGGCCAAGGCTCAGCGTTGATAGATGACAAGCCAAAAGTTTCAGAATTGGTAGCAACCTTGAAATCGGAGTTCAAAAATGCCATTGAGGAACAGTATAAAATGCTTGAGGTTTTTCCTAAGTAAGGAGTTACCTTTGTTGAAGGAGTAAAAATGGATTCGTATGCCTCTGGTACCTTCAAATTACCGCCCTCCTTTTCCGTTTAGAAACGGGCATTTTTCTACCATCTATTCCGGTGTATTCAGAAAGGTAAATGGATTGACACAAACCCGTGAACGGTTGCATTTACCTGATGGCGATTTTCTTGATTTGGATTGGAGCGAAAGTGTACTCCCTACTAAAAAATTGGTTATTCTTCTTCATGGTCTTGAAGGTGATGCCCAACGACATTACATCACCGGAAGTGCAAAAAGACTAAACCTAAAGAATTACGATGCCTGTGCCGTAAATTTCAGGGGTTGCAGTGGTGAACCGAATCTATTATACCGTTCATACCATTCTGGCGCAACAGAAGATTTGATTGCTGTAATAACACATGTCTTAGAAACAAAAGCGTATGATAGCATCTATCTAAAAGGATACAGTCTTGGTGGTAACCTCATCATGAAATATTTAGGTGAAGGAAACGAAATTCCTAAGGAAATAAAAGCTGCAGTAACCGTTTCAGTGCCTTGTGATTTAAAAGACGCTTGTGATCAACTACTCCAATCGAAAAACGTCTTGTATTCGGCTCGCTTCAAAAAACATCTATTGGGTAAACTTCGTTTAAAACAAAAACAATTTCCGGAACGCATTACAGAAGAAAAAATAAAAGGAATTGTCACTTTAAAAGATTTCGATGATGCCTACACAGCAACAGCGCATGGATACAAAGATGCCTACGACTACTATGAAAAATGTAGTTGTCAACAATTTTTAATGTCAATCAACATTCCCAGTCTTATTCTTAATGCAAAAAATGATTCGTTCCTAGGTTCAAAATGCTATCCTTATCATGAGGCCGAATACAACCCAAAATTGCATTTAGAGGTTCCTGCCTTCGGTGGTCATGTTGGTTTTTGGGGCAAAAAAAATATCAGTTATTCAGAATCACGGGCCTTGGAATTTTTCTCATTGCATTAGACTTTTGTGAGATTTACAATTTGAGTTCGGAACCCCTCACAACTTTCCTTATATTTAACCTCTAATTAGAATAGCATGAAAAAATTACTGCTCTTTATTGCACTTGGTGCATTTATTACCAGCTGCGGCGACAAAAAGGAAAAGAAAGAGGAAGGCTTTGAAGTGAGCCGTACCAAGACAGAGGAGAAAAAAGCGGATGAAGGTGGCGGTGTTCCCATTGACCTTGACAACAAAGGGGTGGGCCCAATTAAAGAGGTGACTTTTGCCGATGAGATAGACGAAGAAATGGCCGCTCGTGGTGAAGCACAGTTCAATGCGATTTGTGTTGCTTGCCATATGGCTGACCAACGAATGATAGGTCCTGCAATGGCTGGTGTTTATGAGCGTAGAAGTCCAGAATGGGTAATGAACATGATGCTTAACCCTGATGGTATGTTGAAAGAAGACCCCATTGCCAAAGCATTGTTGAAAGAATACAACAATGCCATAATGTTGAATCAAAACCTTACCGAAGAACAAGCAAGGGAACTTGCTGAATACCTTCGAACATTATAACGTAATTGAAAACGATACAAATCTAGGCCGTTCCCAATATTTAGGGAACGGCTTTTTTTGTAAATTCAACTCTAATCTAACCTTTAGAGTTCAATGAAGACAATGACCTGCAACCAATTGGGTGGCGCTTGTGAATTGGAATTCACAGCTGAGACTTTTGAAGAAATAGCCGAAATGAGTAAGAAGCATGGTATGGAAATGTTCCAAAAGCAAGATTTCGGACACCTTAAAGCCATGAAAAAAATGCAAAATCTAATGCAGGACCCCAACGCCATGCAGGAATGGTTTACAAGTAAACGGAGAGAATTTGAGCAATTACCACAAAACTAAACCATGAAAAAAATTATAAGTTTACTCGCCTTATTGATAGGTTTCCTTACAGTACAATCCCAATCATTGATTGGAGCTTGGGAGGCAACAGGAACCATGGGTGAAAACGAAATACGGAGTGTGGTGATTTTAACCGATAAGTATCAAGTTGGAACTTTTTATGACGCAAACACGGGAGCTTTTAAAGGAACAAATGGTGGTAGTTGGTCAAGGGAAGGAAATATTATTTCTGAAACCATAGAGTTTGATACTGAAAATCCTGAGCGCGTGGGGAGTACTACCTCATTTGAGATTGAACTTTCTGGTGATGAACTTAGAATCAAAGATGTTCCATTGGTTTGGAAACGAATCGATGATGGGAATCCGGGAAATCTAGCTGGAGCATGGTTAATATCTGGTAGAATGCGTGATGGAGAATTACAAAAACGGGACACCAATAGACCACGAAAAACCATGAAAATACTTTCGGGCACACGATTTCAGTGGATTGCCTATAACACCGAAACCAAAGAATTTATGGGCACTGGGGGTGGAACCTACACCACTATTAATGGCAAGTATGCTGAGAATATTGAATTCTTTTCTCGAGATGATACAAGGGTAGGTGCCTCCTTGGAATTTGAATACGAACTAAAAGATGGCGATTGGCATCATTCAGGTTTGAGTAGTAAAGGTGCTCCTATTTATGAAGTTTGGAGTCTACGCCAATAATTTTTAAGACATTATGAAACTTTTTAAGTTCCTATTACTTCTATTTACAATTTCCATGAACTCTCAAGCACTGCCCTATCACGAAATACCCGAGTATCCATCTGATTATTCTTCTGGAAATATTGTTGCTCGCATGATTGATGGCTTGGGTTATAGGTACTATTGGGCAACTAAAGATCTTACTGAGAACGATTTAAATTACAGGCCTTCAACGGATGGCAGAACCGTTCTGGAAACGCTGCAACATCTTTATGGCCTATCATTGACCATAGTAAACGCCCCAATGAACGAACCAAATGCCAGACCAATAGATTTTTCAGACTATTCTTATGAGGATTTGAGAAAAATGACCCTTGAAAATCTAAAAAAAGCAAGTGAATTGGTAGTCGATAAAAAGGCTGAGGACTTTGAGGGTTATAAAGTTATTTTCAAGCGCGCAGAAGGAGCTGTAGAATTTCCATATTGGCATATGCTAAATGGGCCCATCGCCGATGCTATTTATCACGCCGGACAGATTGTATTGATGCGAAGGGCTTCTGGAAATCCTATTGCACCAGGAGTAAGTGTTTTTATGGGCAAGACCAAAGAATAACTGCTATTTGGTTCTAGCCACGGCAACGATTTGCTCATTGAACTTGTGATCATTTGCCAAAATTTTGAAATAATCAAGAAGATATAGTTTGGCTTTCTCAAAGCTGTTTTTACTCTCAAATAATGGTTTTAAACTATCAACTGTAGCCAAAATTTCTTCCTTTTTATCTAAAAACTCCTTGCGTACAGTTTCAAAAACAATGCGATCCCGTTTGAAACCTCTATAAAGGCGTTCACTGACGTGTTCAATCGGTAGTTCGTCATTACCAACAACCGAAACCCTTGAATAGCTGGCATTTACGAGACCAGACATATCAAAATCATATGGAACCGGAACATTGGTTTTATTTACAAAAATCAATTTTTCATTATGCTGATAACCGGTTGAAAAATCTGTATTACCTATCATAAATTGAAAGAAAGCATTTCTCGTAGAACACAAACCGTCTTGCTGTAATGGATGTACCGTACGTTTCTGCTCATTGCACTCGAATCGTTCAACTACTCCATCCAAGTCTTCAATAAAAAAACCTTTGACTTGGTGTGCTTTTTCCTTACCACTCTTTTGTTCCAACAGTTCAGCCTCAAATAATCGAGTTTTGAAATGGTAAGGCGACACATGCTGGTAAAGTTGATACGCCATGTATTCTTTAATGATATTATCGTTAGCTTCCTTTTCTTTCATGCATGGCAATACAACTTTTAATTTCTTATTGCCTTTGAATACGGTACCCTTGCGTTCATCTTTTTTGATTCTCATTTTTAAAGGAGCGAAGTAGCAATGTTCTAGCCGAAAGTTACCACGAGCTCTAATCCTAGTTGTTAGAGACTTCCAATCGTTATCTTTTTGAGAGAAATAAAACAACTCTGTTTTAAGGTATGTCGAGTCATTTGTTTTTTTCTTGACATCCTTGTTGGAATAATTTAAACGAAGCTTAAGAACATCATCTGTTCGAAATAGTTTCGAAATCTTTGGTTGCTCCTTATTTTGTGAAAAAACAAGTGCCATCGAAAGGAAGAACACTAAAAATAATGCTTGGTTTTTTTGATTTTTCACGATATTGTATTGGTCTTTAGAAAGATATTAAAATTCTGATTATCAAGCTATACCTATCAACTATAAACCATCGAACCTTAATCGTAACCCTGATTTCAGTGATTGCGGTCTTTGTTTGTTACTACTATGATATCAGTTTTGATATTGACCTTACCTTATTAAGTATTGCCATAATATTTCCCTTGGTCTTTACCATTAGAGGATCTTTTCGTAGACGTGAAAAGGCCTTGGAGCATTTAAGCCAGTTTCGAAGTGCACTGAAAACCTTGTATTATTTTATAATGAGCAGTGATACTATTATTTCGGAAAAGCGAGAAGAAATTGAAGGTATTTTAAATAATATCAGTGAAAAAACAATTGTTCATCTTGAAAACCACAATGCTGATGTACAAGATGTAGATTCACATATTAACAGCGTATATCAATTTATAATTGATAATAAGGAATCAATTGGAAAAAGCGTTCGGGAAAAAATGTTTCGTTTCATGAGTGATTTGCATGAAGCCATTGATAACCTTTTTGCTATTCATACCCATCGCACACCGATAAGTCTTAAAGCCTATTGCAAGGTTTTTATTTACATCTTTCCAGCTATTTATAGCCCCACAATAATTTTTCACATTGGTAAAGGGCACGACCAATTCATCGCCTATTTTGTTGTAGTGCTCACTGAGTTCATCCTAATATCACTTTACAACATTCAAGACCATTTGGAATATCCTTTCGATAATAAAGGTCTGGACGATATCAAATTAGAAGGCTTTAAATTTGATAGATAGCTAAAACTTATCTGCTACCACCTTATACGTTGGGTCTTCCAACACATTAACATCAATAATATCTTCTGCATTTGCCAACAATCGAATACAGTCCCTGCTCAAATGTCGTAGATGCAGTTTTTTACCGGCCTTTTTGTAGCGCTCCGTGATTTTATTAAGTGCTTCTATACCAGACATGTCTGCCACCCTGCTCTCTTGAAAATCGATTATTACTTCTGCTGGGTCGTTTTGCACGTCAAACTTTTCTGCAAACAAAGTTGTGGAGCCAAAAAATAAAGGCCCATAAATCTCATAATGCTTAACTCCGTTTTCATCAACGTGTTTTCGAGCTCGAACACGCTTGGCATTTTCCCATGAATAAGCCAGCGCAGATATGATAACTCCTAATAAAACAGCAACGGCCAAATTATGGGTAATGGCAGTAATCAGTGTTACCAGTACCATAACGATAACATCTGAATTTGGCATTTTTCTGAACGTTTTAAAACTGGCCCATTCAAAAGTTCCCAAAGCAACCATAAACATTAATCCTACCAAAGCTGCCATTGGCAGGCGCTCAATTAAACTGCTTCCAAACATTATAAAAACAAGGAGCATTACTGCAGCGGTGATTCCTGAAAGTCTTGCTCTCGCACCTGATGAAGTGTTGATCAAACTTTGACCGATCATGGCACACCCCCCCATACCAGACAAAAAACCAGATAAGATATTGGCCGTGCCTTGTGCAACGCATTCTTTGTTGCCCCTACCTCTGGTTTCAGTAATCTCGTCAATAATATTTAAGGTCAATAGGCTTTCTATCAAGCCAACACCTGCGACAATACCGGCATAGGGTAGTATTATCATGAAAGTTTGCCAAGTAAAGGGTAATTGTGGAATAGATAGTGGTGGAAACCCTCCTTGAATGCTCTCCCCTTCTGGCATAATATCAGCAACTGTTAGGGTATCTATTCCAAAACCGAGAACAATCGCTGAAACTACCACAATGGCAAGTAAAGAAGATGGAATCGCCTTGGTCAATTTTGGAAACCCCCAAATGATAAGCATGGTCAAAGCAGTAAGACCCAACATTATGTAGAGTGCACTACCAGATAACAAATTGCCGGTGGCCTTATCATAAAAGTTAGGGAACTGAGCCATGAATATGATGATGGCCAAACCATTTACAAACCCAAACATTACAGGGTGAGGAACCAATCGAATGAATTTACCCAAACGTAAAAGCCCTACCAATATTTGTAATAGCCCAGCAATGATAACGGTTGCAAATACATAATTCAGAATAGTCGTCGGCTCAATACCTGGAAAGGTATTTTTCAATTCTAAAATCAATCCAACAAAGACAACTGCAACTGCTCCCGTGGCCCCTGAAATCATACCTGGCCGTCCACCTAAAATAGATGTAACCAAGGCTAGGACGAAAGCAGCGTATAATCCCGTTAATGGCGAAAATCCAGGTATTAAGGCAAAGGCTATAGCTTCGGGAACCAAAGCTAAAGCTACTGTTAGGCCCGAAAGGATTTCTGTGCGGTAGTTGACTTTTTGTTTAAAGTCAAATAGGTTTAAATATTTGCGCATTGCTTCGTTTTGAAGCCGGCAAAATTAGCCTAATATCCCAAAGTAACGCTTAAAAACTGAAGATTTTCCGATTAATTCGCCCAGTAATCAACTACAAACACCTTTTCAAGGTATGGTTGTAGACTGGCAACAAATTCCTGATGTTTTGGATGCGGGGTATAAATACTATCCCGGTCCTCTTCTGATTTGAACGTCAAGAAGTAACAATGCGTAAATCCTTGATGAAAATCCTCTGGGCTATCATTTAATCCCCATTCAAAATCTTGGATTACCGGAATGTGATTCTGCAACTCACCAAAGCTCTTGTTTATTTTTTCAACTTCGGCCTCAGGTGCATCATCATTGAACTTGAAAATCACGACATGTCTTAACAGCTTCTCATCTTCCATAGGGTTGGTTATTGCAATTTCTTTTTGTTCTTCTACAATCTCTTTTTTTACTTCTTTTTCAGTTTTTCCCATACAAGCACCAAGTGCAATTGTCAACGCTATTACGAGACTAATTTTTAGGTTCCGTGTCATTTTATTGTTTAATTAATTTTTTTTTAAATCAAACCGCCCGTGCTGCCGCCATCGACTTTTACAACTGCTCCATTTGTTGCTGATGATAAAGGACTGCAGTAATAGGTCATTGTGCTTGCAACTTCTTCCACAGTGGCAAATCGCTGCAAAAGGGATGATGTTCTCACCTCATTAAAGAAATCTGCTTCAACAACTTCTTTCGTTTTTCCTGATTTTGCCGCTTCATCTTCTAAAAACTGTTCAGCACCCTCAGATAAGGTTGAACCAGGCATAATGGAATTGACTGTAACTCCGCTTGATTTGGTTAATTGTGCAAGTCCTTTTGCGACAGAGACCATTGCTGTTTTCGTCATACTGTACGCCAATAAATCTGGCGGAACCAGTTCAGCGCACTCGCTAGAAACGAAAAGAATACGCCCCCAGTTTTTATCCAACATCTTTGGAAGAAAATATCTGGAAAGGCGAACACCACTCATCACGTTTATTTCAAATTGTTCAAACCAATCCTTATCATCCATTTCAAAGAAGTCCTCTGATTTATAGATACCCACATTATTTACCAGAATATCTACATTATCAATTGAACTACACAAGTCTTGAGTTTGTGTTAAATCACCAAAATCAGCAGCAAATCCGGTAATGGAGTTGTGAGGAAATTCCTTTTTCAGCTTTGAAAGTGCGGCTTGAACCGATTTTTCTGACCGCCCATTGATTAAAACTTCAGCGCCTTCCCTTAACATTGCGCGGGCAGCGGCAAATCCGATACCGGCAGTTGAACCCGAAACAAATGCTTTTTTACCTTTTAACTGTAAATCCATAAACTATCCTGCTAAACCTAACGGACTGAATAGTGCCCATAAAACCAGTACAAAAACCACTAATAGAACCGTTAAAGTAGCATCTTGGGACCATTTGAATTTTGACTTTTTATTCTGAAAAGTCACCAAGGCCAATTCTTCGTCAGATTTGGGTTTACCGAATCGACTGACAAAGGCAAGAACTAAGGCACAGAAAATAAATAAGACCAAAGCAAAATGCAGAAAGTTTATCTCTAAAAAATAGGCCAGTAAGGTGCCATTAGTCACCTGAAGAATACCTTCATTTGCCATAAATTCAGTCACCAACCTTAAAATGCCAATAATAAATCCTGACCATAAGGCAACTATTGCGCCTTTTGCATTTATCCATTTATAGAACAACCCAAACAAGAATACAGCAGCAATAGGTGGCGAAATATACGCTTGTACACTCTGTAAATAATGAAAAATACCTCCGCCCATAAGGGCTCTCATAAATGGAATCCATCCCAAACTAACGATTACAAGAATGATAGTTGCAAGTTGCCCAAATCGAACCAAACTTTTATCACTCGAATTGGGACGGTATTGTTTATAGAAATCAATGGTCAACAATGTTGAACTTGAATTAAAAGCTGATGAAAGCGAGCTCATCAATGCAGCCAGCAATCCAGCAATGGCCAATCCTTTAAGCCCCACAGGCAAGAAATTTGTAATCATGGTTGGCAGTGCCTGATCTGCATTGTCCAAAGCAAAATTAATTTCACCATTTTGGAGCAACGCATAGGCAATAACCCCTGGAATAAAAAAGATGAAAACAGGTAACAACTTTAGATACCCTGCAAACAAAGCTCCTTTTCGAGCATTCGATTCATCTTTTGCAGAGAGCGTGCGCTGTACGATGTATTGATCTGTACACCAATACCAAACGCCTAAAATGGGTGCTCCGAAGAGCATTCCAGTCCAAGGATATTCCGTATCGGACATTGGCCGCCAAAGGTTGAAGAAACGTTCCGCTGGAGGATTGCCGGGCGTTTGGGCAGCTACTTCTAAAGTACTCATAAGTCCACTCCAGCCCCCTAGTTGATACAGACCGAAAGACGTGACGGCAATAGTTCCAAGCAATAAGATGACCGCTTGAACCATATCAGTATAAATAACAGCCTTGAGACCCCCCAAAACAGTATAAAAACCAGTAGCGATAACTGTTATTATTGCTCCTGTCCAAAACGGAACACCGATAGTTTCAAAAACCAAAGCTCCCGCAAATATTATCAGTGAAATCTTGGTAATAACATAGGCTAGAATTGAAACTACCGATAAGTAATTTCTACAGGCCTTTGAATATCTTTTCTCCAAGAATTCGGGCATCGTATACACTCCTGTTCTTAGATAAAAAGGAACGAAGACCCAACCTAAAAGAATCAACACCAGAGATGCAATAATTTCAAAATTGGCCATGGGCATATTGGCCCTTGCTCCCGCACCGGAAACCCCAAGAATTATCTCAGAACCGATATTCGACGCAAAAAGGGAAGCCCCAACTACCAACCAGCCTTGGTTTTTACCGGCTAGAAAATAGTCAGTGGCACTTCCTTCTTTATTTCCTTTTGATGCCCATTTAGCAATCCAAAGAATTATGGCAAAATAGAATAGGATAATCCCAATATCCCAAATACTCATTGTAGAACTCATATAGTTAAGGTTTGGTTGGAGAAGTGCATTTAAACACTTCAATTAACTTGGTTTTTTGATTACCAATTTTTCAAACCTAATAGTTTTTCTCCGAGTTCGGTAAGTTTTGCGGTATCATATTTGGTTTGCTCCCAATTTCGTGGATCACCTGGGAAAGCATACCCTTCTGGGGCAACCCTATTTTTCCAAGAGTGAATTCTCCAATCGCGCATTTCTTGATTATCCTCTTCTGCGGGCATCATTGATATGTACTGCGCAATCCGTACTTTATCACCAGATTTGTTTGGACGAATACCATGTGGTTGGGTACTATTAAAAATCAACAAATCACCTGCTTCCATTTTTACTTTTTCGATTCTATTTTCCAAACCGGTTACATCTGGTTGAAAATGGTCTCTGTCTTCAGGTTGGGTGAGCTTCCAGGTTTCATAGTTTCTATACAACCAGGGTATGCATTGAAAGCCCCCCATGTTTTCATCAGTTTGGTCGGCCAAGGCCAATACACCTTGAACATTTTGCGGCTTGGTTTCTGGATCATAATCCCAGTGAATAAATCCTTTTTTATTTTCACCAGGTCTTTGTGGGAAATTGAGATTGGCGCGATCAATGGTAACCCATAACTTTTCAGTGCCCCAAACGTCTACAAAGGCATCATATACCCGTTGCATTTGTCTATTATCCCACAGAAATTGGTTGTTGTAGACTTCAACCATGCCCGTTCCGGTCAATTCTTTCATCTTCATTTCGGCTCTTGGAGCTGCATACCATGTTTCTGGATTATTCGGATCCTTCTCATCAAACTCCCATAGAAATTCTGCTGTTGCTTTTGCCTGTTCTCTAGGGATGGCGTTTTTTATAACTATATATCCGTTATGAATCCAAAAGTTCCAGTCTTCCTCAGATAAAACACGTAATGGCTCTCCGTTACTTCTATCATTCAATCTTATCTTACTACTTGTAGCAGTCGATGGATTTCCAGGTATCTCTTCATGCGCCTTATTGGCCATTTCTACATTTACATCTTGATTCATATCGCTTACTTTTTAATTATTTCTTGGACAAAACTATATGCGAAAACATCCTATTTCAAGAAGGATTTTGACAGAAATTTGAACTATATTGATATTTTAATCTATTTTTGAGTTTATTTTTGTTATTTTAATTAAAATTAAACGAAAATGAAGTTATTTATCAGAAACTTCAAAAAGTAGACTGATAAAAATAAATTCATGAGAGAGCGAGTGTAACGAGTGGTCGCATGGGTTCTAAAATTTTTAAATAAACTAATTATAGCCAGTTAAAAATTTTAAAGACATGAAAGTTCAATTAGAAAATATTCATCCAAATGAACAGCGTTCATTTCGGTTATTGCACGACCCTAAATTGAACGATCTTTTTTTTTGGCATTTTCATCCTGAGTATGAATTGGTATATATAGAAGGTGCAGACGGTACGCGTCATGTCGGTGAACATATTTCAAATTTTAAAAGCAGTGATCTTGTACTAATAGGTTCTTATGTTCCCCATTTAAACTTTGACTACGGCATAAAAACAGCATATCGCAAAGAAGTACTTCACTTTGACACCCAATTTTGTAAAACTGTGCTGCCTCAAATATCAGAGTTACCTGAAATTGGTAAGACCCTGGAAAATTCACAGCATGGAATTGCGTATTACGGAAATACCAAAGCCAAAATTGGCAAACGGATGAAGAAACTTTACAGTATGGATTCTTTTGACCAGCTACTTGAAGTTTTTGGCATTCTGAAAGAGTTATCAGAATCGAATGAATTTGAATTGCTGCATGAAAAACCAATTGTATCTGAAAAACTTAAGAACAAACAATTACGCCTTCAAAAAATATATGAATTCATAAGTGCGAATTACAAGCGAAAAATTAGTGTTGATGAAGCCTCAAGTATTCTGAATTTGAGCAATGAGGCCTTCTGCAGATATTTTAAAAAGGAGTCAGGAACCACCTTCACAAATTTCTTAAACCAATACCGAATTACCCAAGCAAAACGACTGCTCCTTTCCGGAAAGAACATTACAGAAACGTTTTACGAATCTGGTTTTGAAAGCCTATCCTATTTTACAAGGGTATTCAAAAAAGTAACCGGAGAAAACCCGTCAACATTCAAAAAAAGATTATAAAAAAAACCGCCTCGAGCAAATTGCTCCGAGGCGATTCTAACTAAATAACCAACCAAAAAACTTTTATAGTATTACAGTCGTAGACTGTTGCTAATTCTTACATTTTTCGTTTGCGCGAAACGTTCATTTTTTTGTTTTTGACCTTAGACCGCTTCTTGCCAACTTTATCAACTGACTTCAGGTATTGAATGTACCCTCTACCTGTGAATTCATATATCGTTTCGCTAGGTACGTGATACAATTCGATTGTACTGTCATTAATAACGTAGAGCTCAAAGTAATCATTGCCCAGGTAGTCATAATCGAGTGTTAAAGTTTTCAATGTAGCATCATTGGTATCGAAAACACCGTAATCACCTTCATAATCCCACTGTAAACTGCTTATTGGGGTACCAGGAGAATCTACAGAAGATTGAAAGTAACCTCCATTATCAGGAAAAAATCGCAAAAAATTCTCCTCATCAAATTCATTCACTGCACCAATTTCGCTGGTATAGCTTTTCTCCCAGACTTCATATTCTTGAAGGAAATAGTCCAAATTTTCATAGAACAGCCTATCATAGTCAAAATTTCGAGTTTGATACCCATTTAAAAAATAGGAAGTATTTGTTCTACGGTTATATAGCTCCAATGTTCTATTGTTTATAGCGTATACATCAAAAGTCCAGGCACCATCGATGTCATGGTCCAAATCCACAACACCACTAAATGTTGAATACGCACCAACGTCGATTCCTAATCCGTCACCAGTTTTTCCAAACCCGACCATATTATTGTTGGCATAAACCAACCCATTTACGAATGATAAAGTAAAGGCGCGCTCCATGAAGGGTACCTCTCCAGAACCCTGGGTCGCATTTAAATCTATATACCACAAATCATAGGATTGTAATGCGAGGTCAGTTTCAATTGCCGAGCTTACGATAATATCATCATCCAAAATAACTTCGGTATAACATGAACTTGCTAAAAGTGTAATTCCAAATACTGCGAATAGTAATTTTTTTGCTCTCATAACTTCTTGGTTTTCTGATTCATAAGGAATATTTCAAGAGTTGTGCCAAATTTTATAAATCCCTGATAATCAGTTATTAATGTTAGAAATAATTAGAAGCTTACCTTTGATTCGTATTAGAATTAGATGAAAAACGGAGTACAAATTGGTGTTATAGGGGGTGGTAGTTGGGCAACCGCATTGGTTAAAATCATTACTGAAAATAATACTAAAGTGCACTGGTATATGAGGAGTGAATACGCAATTGAGCATATCAAAAAAGAAAGTCACAACCCTAATTATCTAAGTTCGGTTGAATTACATCTTGATTTACTCGAACTTACAAGTGATATAAATGAGGTGGCTGAATCTTCAGATGTACTGATTTTTGCCATACCATCGGCATTCTTATATAGTGAATTGGAGAAAATGACCGTTCCAATCAAAGAACAAACAGTGTTTTCAGCTATTAAGGGTATTGTTCCAGAAACTGGTTTAATCGTAGGTGAACACTTTCATAAAAAACATAATGTGCCCTTTACCAATATTGGTGTTATAACAGGTCCTTGTCATGCTGAAGAGGTTGCACTTGAACGTCTATCTTACCTCACAATTGCATGTGCTGATGAAGATAAAGCTGAAAATTTAGCAAATGTCTTAAAGAACAAATACATAAGAACTAAGGTATCTGATGATATCATTGGAACCGAATACGCGGCGATGTTGAAAAATATTTATGCTATAGCTGCTGGTATCGCCAACGGCCTTGGTTATGGCGATAATTTTCAAAGCGTATTAATGAGTAATGCCATTCGCGAAATGAAAAGATTCATCGACCGTATCTATAAAATGAAGCGAAACATTAATAATTCGGCTTATTTGGGTGATTTATTAGTTACAGGATATTCAAGCTTTAGTCGCAATCGAATGTTTGGAACAATGATAGGTAAAGGTTATACAGTCAAAAGTGCCATGCTCGAAATGAAAATGGTTGCTGAAGGGTATTATGCTACCAAAAGCGCACAAGCATTAATAGCGAAATTGGAGCGAAAATCAAAAACGCCCATTATCAACGCTGTCCATAAAATTCTTTATGAACATAAAGACCCCAAAAAGACATTTGAGAAATTGACCGAGAAATTAGATTAAGCCTTTTGCCCCTCCATAGAAAAATTGGAGTGTATTTCTAGTTCATGTTCAATACGCTGTCTAAAAGACTTTATTTCGCTCTCGCCGTATCCAAAAATTTCTTTGAAATCTTGAAGTACCGGCTCCAGGTATTTACGGATACTATCAATGTCAAAATATAAGCGCCCCGTTCTGCGAATAAAGAAATCCAAAGGACTGGTTACCATTTCATTTTCAATTCCAAAACGTAACTCAGAACGCAACATTCGTAAATGGCCATCTTTATTTTTAAAGCTTTTATATCCTTCGAGTATTTGCTCGGTTTGCTTACCGTATGTGGTTACCAAATACCATGCATCGTACTTTGAGAAGCCATCTTCTTTCAATACTTGGTAAACTTCTTTGATGTATTTTTCTACGTGCTTAAACTTTTTGAAATCATTGCCACAAAGTGGAATTTTATCGGTGGAACAGTCTTCAAATTTGGTGTTCTGTTCTTCTTCAAATTTTTTGGCAACCCTGTTGACAACACGTTCAGCCATTTTACGATAACCGGTTAATTTGCCTCCCGCAATACTGATTAGACCACTATCCGAAGTAAATATTTCATCCTTTCTAGACAATTCTGAAGCAGATTTACCTTCTTCATGGATCAACGGACGCAAGCCGGCCCAAGACGATATGATGTCTTCCATTTCTAAATGGATATCAGGGAACATATTATTCACTGCAGAGATTAGGTAAATTGCATCTGCCAAATCTGTACGGACATCATCTTTATCAAGGTTAAAGTTGGTATCAGTAGTACCTATATAAGTTATTTTTCCCCTTGGTATAGCGAACATCATTCGACCATCAGGTATGTCAAAATAGACCGATTGCTTAACCGGTAATTTTTCAAAAGGGAATACTAAGTGTACTCCTTTGGTTAAATGAAGTCGTTTGCCCTTTTTGGAATTATTCTTAGAGCGTAACTCATCCACCCAAGGACCTGCAGCACTAATTACATATTTGGACTTAACCTCAAAAGAGGTTTTACCAATTAGGTCGTTGGCTCGAACACCAGCAACCTTATCATCCTCATATAAGAAATCATCAACCTCGGCATAATTCAAAGCAATTGTACCGTAATTCAGGCTCGTCTTTATATTCTCAATGGTGAGTCGGGCGTCATCTGTACGATATTCTGCATAATAGCCAGCTCCATTCAAAATTTTCTTGGGTAGCAAGGGTTCTTTTTTAAGTGCTTGCTTTTTCTCCAACATTTGACGCTTGTCATCACCAGTAACCTGCGCAAGAATATCATACACTTTCAATCCTATTGAAGTTAGCCATTTGCCGTAGCTTCCACCTTCAATTAAAGGTAATAGCATCTTCTCGGGCAATACCAGATGTGGTGCCAGTTTATGAACGATGGCCCTTTCTGAACCCACTTCTTTAACAAGCCAGAAATCAAATTGCTTAAGGTATCGCAGTCCTCCATGAATCAATTTGGTAGACTTACTGCTGGTACCAGAGGCGAAATCCCCTTTTTCCAAAAGGGCAACCTTCATGCCTCTTGAAGATGCATCCAAGGCTATACCTGCACCGGTAATACCTCCTCCAATCACGACCAAATCAAAAGTTTCGTCTCGTAGTTGGGAGATGGAAGTTTCTCTTTCTAAAGCGGAAAACTTTAAATTGGATTTCATGCTATTCAATTTTTCTGCGAAGATCGCAAAAAAAATCTATGCTACACTGTGCTACAGTTAAATTCATACTCCCGTTCCACTAAACAGATTCTTACCTTGTACCAAGAGTACCAGTCTGAAATACCTTTTTGTTGAGCAGCTTTATGGTCAATATTGTTTTTCCAGTTCGCTATAGCTTCCAAACTGTCCCAATAACTAACCGCTATCCCCATTCCCGAACGTGCTGATTCAAAATCTATGAATCCCGGTTGTTGCCTTGCCAGCCTTTCCATCGTCTCTGCCATTTGAGCATAACCGTTGTCTCCTTCAGTTCTCAAATTTGTAAAAATTACAGCGTAATAAGGTTTGTTAAGTTTCATTACCGTATATATTCCTTTTCTAAAAAGTAGTTGACCAAGGCTTCCTTCATCAAAACGCTCTGTTCGCCGGCTTTAAGATTAGGCAATTCTTGCTTCATTTTATAATGTGGCCAACCGTCATTATCAAAAAAATCGAATTCGTAATAACCATAAGGTTCCAACAACCTACATATGGCAACATGCATAAGATTCACCTTTTCATCTTTCTTGAAACTACGTTGCAATTGTCCAAGTTCTTGAACACCAACTAAATAAATAATACCCTCTATATCTAGTGGATCACTGTCTGCAAACTGTTCGGATAGTTTTTCGACCAATAGGGTATATCGCTGTTTAAGTTGTTCATCTCTTGACATATTATCAAAGATACAGCTACCAGTTACAAGAAATATTGAACCATTTGTACAAATCTGAATTTTAATAAAAGCATTCTAAACTTACTTTGAACCAAGCAATCACCAAATACAATTGAAATGCAACATTCCATATTACTTTCAGAAGAAACCCAAGTACAAAGACCTATTGAGGTAACAAGAAAAAGAAAAAAGAAAGAATTTGCTTATCCAAAATTCATAAATGAAAGCACATTACTATCAGTTAGTATTATTTCCTTTTGCACCTTATTGGTATTATTGGGCAGTCCGTTATGGTTTGCCATTAGTTTAGCTGTTTTCTTTTTAGGATTACAACTTTGGATTCATTTGCGTTCTGAAATCAATTTCAATATTGAATTGGATGCAAAAGATGTACAAAAGGCAATTGAACTTGATTTGTTTACTGAAGAATAATCTTCACTAAGGTCTATATTTGTCTCAAACGAGACTAAATATGAGCATCTTAGATATTATTCTGGGACTATTCTTAGCCTGGGGATTATACAAAGGAATCAAAAACGGGCTATTTGTTGAAATAGCGGCAATCGCAGCGTTGATTGCAGGAATTTATGGAGCAATTCACTTTTCATACATTGTATCTGACTACCTCTCTCAGAACATGGATTGGAACGAAAAGTATATTAAAATTGCCTCTTTCCTAATTACATTCATCATAATATTATTTGTCGTGCATCTAGCTGGTAGGTTATTGACCAAAATTGCCAATATCGCGCTACTTGGTGCTTTAAATAAAATCGCTGGTGGTATTTTCGGCGTCGTTAAAGTTGCTGTTATTCTTGGAGCAGTTCTAATATTTTTTGACCGTGCCACTGCTTCTTTGGGTCTAATCAATGAAGAAACCAAACAAAATTCAATTTTTTACGAACCAGTAAAAGAAGTTGGGGCTTTTGTTTTTGATAAAGTGCTACGGAAAGAAGAAATCGACAAAAACAGTTAGGATTTTAAATCTATAAGGCTGTATTATCTTGATTTCAATTCATCTATAGTTTAAACTGTAGACGAATGGCAAGTTCGACAAGACCAATGTAGGAAAAATCTACAAAATGTATGGTTTTATCGATGAAAATTGGACGGTAAATACCATTCGTCTACACTAAGTTAAAATTCGTGTAGCTCAACGAGAAAAAATAGGCACTTCACGGATTTTTCATGAAACCCATTAATGCGGTTCTAATTTAGCTTCAGATATCGAGTTGAAGGATGTCTGCCCAAAATTGAGCTATTATGAAACCGAATGGATTATTACTTCTCTTTTTAGTTTTCCTCACAGTTTTCACCTCTTGTTCGAAAACAGAGTTGGTAGAAGATGAAGAAATCTACGAAACTACAGCACTGTTGACCATGTCTACTTCAGAAGAAGACCTATTCAATATGGTGAATACCCATAGGGTAGAGATGGGATTGAACAAATTGGAATTCAGCTCAGAAGCTTATAAGTATGCTGAAGAGCACAACGAGTATATGATTGAACAAAATAAATTAAGCCATGATTTTTTTAGTTCAAGAGCTTCAAATCTTTCGAACGAGACTGGTGCTGTGTATGTTGGAGAAAATGTTGCGAAAGAATACAACACAAATTTAGGTGCTTTTCAAGGTTGGTATAATAGTCCGCCACATCGAAAAACAATGGAAGGAGAGTTCACCCATGCCGCGGTTAGTATTGTTGTTAGCCCAAGAGGTGTACCTTATTTTACACAAATTTTCTACCGCAAATAAAAAATATTAAGTGTTTCATAATTAAGTGTTTTAGATTAAGTATTTTACGGTTTGAGAAAGGTCTGGTTTTCCAGGCCTTTTTTATTTGACAATGGTTTGATTAAAAATTCATACACCTAAATATTTTGAGTTATGCTATTCAAATATTTCTGGTTGTTGAAGTCATTTTACATTTTTTGAAATACAAGTTTACTTTTTAAAAACTCCACAAAATGAAGGTTTTTATCGATAAAGCTGTCGGTAAATTATGAATCTAGAAAAGCGGTTTAAGCATATTTGACAATTGAACGAGAAAAATCCAACAGTTCTCGGAATTTTCTTACAATTAAAATTGATGTAAGATATTTTTGCATTGTGATTAACCCCCAAATCAGATTCTGTAACCATGAAATGCTCAAACCTACTTTCCATTTTATTTTTAGCAATTTTTGCTTCATGTTCAACTTATGAAACTGTTGAAGAACAAGAAGAACTTTTTGAGAGTACCTCATTTTTAGAAATGAACTCAAGTGAAGCACTCTTATTCGATATCATCAATGAGCACAGAATTTCTATTGGATTGAATGCCCTACAATTCGATTCAGCGGCGTATCAAGTAGCACAAAGGCATAATGCCTATATGATAAATGCAAATAGAATAAGTCATGAACATTTTTCTGACCGAGCCTCTGAATTGAACAAAAAGGCTAACGCCATTAGCGTTGGTGAGAACGTTGCTCGTAGCTTTCCGACGGAAAAAGGAGTTCTTCAAGCTTGGTTGAACAGCCCAACACATAAAGCAACAATTGAAAGTGACTACACACATACGGGAATCAGTATAACGATCAATCCAAATGGTGAACCTTATTTTACCCAAATGTTTTTCAGCAAAATGTAAACTAAGGGACTATCAGATTTCGTATTTCAAGGGTGAAAAGGGTCAGGAAATGCCAGACCCTTTTTTTTGTAGTACCAAGTTGTTACCTTACCCAAAAAATAGAATGGCGATAAGAGCACCTTTCAACCTGAACAAGTGGGTGGAAGAAAATAGAGACTCATTAAAACCCCCTGTTGGCAATAAAAATCTCTACAAAGAAGCGGGGGACTATATTGTTATGATAGTGGCTGGACCAAATGCAAGGAAAGATTATCATTACAATGAAACCGAAGAATTGTTCTATCAATTAGAAGGAAATATCGAAGTCCACATTCAAGAAGATGGTCAAAAGAAAACAATGATGCTAGGTCCCGGAGATATGTATCTGCATCCAGCCAAAGTCCCCCATTCACCAGTACGACATCCTGGTTCAATTGGTCTTGTAGTCGAACGAAAGCGAAAAGAGATGAAGGTCGATGATGGCCTACTTTGGTTTTGTGACAACTGCAACAACAAGTTATACGAGGCTTATTTTGTTCTCGAGGATATTGAAAAGGACTTCCTGGCTCATTTTGAAAAATTTTATGGGTCCAAAAAGCTGAGGACCTGCAACAATTGCGGCACAGTAATGCCGGTTGACGAACGTTTTATTGCAAAAAAATGATACTAATCGCAAAACTCTTAACGGCCTTTGTGGCATTACTTCATGTTTATTTTCTATGGTTAGAAATGTTCGCATGGACAACCAAAGCAAAAAAGGTTTTTAGAAACTTTCCAAAAGACTTATTCGAACCAACAAAGCAAATGGCTGCAAATCAAGGGCTTTACAATGGTTTTTTGGCAGCTGGATTACTTTGGTCACTGATAATTTCAGACCCATTGTGGGCTACTTATGTCGCCATGTTTTTTTTAGGATGCGTAATAATTGCAGGTATCTATGGCGCACTCTCGGTTTCAAAACGTATTTTCATTGTTCAGGGTATACCGGCTTTGATTGCTTTAATTTTCTGGATTATTGCCAATTATAAGCTATTGACACTTTGGGATTTTTAAGCTAGCTATTCTTTGTAGTTTTGTGCCAATTCTAACACTTCAATTAAAAAAAGTTACAAATGTCAAAAATTGCCTCCGATTTCGGAATTGACAAGGCCTTAAAACAGCTCAACCTTAGCCCAGTAAATGATGGAACCTCAACCGGTTCAAATACTTTCGGAAATGGTGAATTGTTAACTTCAATTTCTCCGGTAGATGGTCACGAAATTGCGAAAGTTTCTACTACCACAGAGAGCGATTACCAAAAAGTAATGTCATCTGCAGAAATTGCTTTTAAAGAATGGAGATTGGTTCCGGCACCCCAACGAGGAGAAATTGTAAGACAGTTTGGCGAAAAACTTCGTGAATTAAAGGAACCACTGGGAAAGCTAGTATCATACGAAATGGGCAAATCCTATCAAGAAGGTTTGGGCGAAGTTCAAGAGATGATTGACATTTGCGATTTTGCGGTAGGTCTTTCAAGGCAGTTGCATGGCCTTACCATGCATTCTGAACGACCTGGTCATAGAATGTACGAACAATATCATCCACTGGGCATTGTAGGCATAATTTCAGCCTTTAATTTTCCAGTTGCAGTATGGGCGTGGAACACAGCTCTTGCTTGGGTCTGCGGTGATGTCTGTGTTTGGAAACCGTCTGAGAAAACTCCATTATGCGGCGTAGCCTGTCAAAACATAATTGCCGAAGTTTTGAAAGAAAACGACCTTCCAGAAGGTATTTCTTGTTTGATAAATGGTGATTATAAAGTTGGCGAAATGATGACCAGCGACAAGCGCATTCCATTGGTCTCGGCAACAGGGTCAATCAGAATGGGAAAAATCGTGGCTCAAGCTGTTGCGGCTAGGCTTGGAAAATCACTTCTTGAATTAGGGGGTAACAATGCCATAATCGTAACTCCCGATGCAGATATTAAAATGACCGTTATAGGCGCTGTCTTTGGAGCTGTTGGTACAGCTGGACAGCGTTGTACATCAACCAGAAGGTTGATTGTGCACGAAACCATCTATGATAAAGTAAAAGACGCAATAGTCGATGCCTACAATCAAATTCGTATTGGCAATCCATTGGATGAGAACAACCATGTCGGTCCATTAATCGATGAGTTAGCTGTGGCTTCTTATAATAAAGCACTCAAAGCAGCTGAAGCCGAAGGTGGTAAAGTGCTGGTGGAAGGAGGGGTCCTTACCGGTGAAAACTACGAAAGTGGTTGCTACGTAAAACCGGCAATCATTGAAGCAGAAAATTCTTTTGAAATAGTTCAAGAGGAAACCTTTGCCCCCATCCTATATATTTTAAAGTATTCAGGAAACGTAGAAAATGCGATTGCCCTTCAAAATGGTGTTGTCCAAGGTCTTTCTTCAGCCATAATGACCAATAATCTTCGTGAAGCAGAACGATTTTTATCAGCATCAGGAAGCGATTGCGGTATTGCCAATGTCAACATTGGAACTTCAGGAGCGGAAATAGGTGGTGCATTCGGCGGTGAAAAAGAAACTGGTGGTGGTAGGGAAAGTGGTTCCGATGCATGGAAAATTTACATGAGGAGACAGACCAATACCATCAACTACACATCTGAACTTCCCCTAGCACAAGGTATTAAGTTTGACTTGTAAAAAAGAAAAACCGCCATCTTCCCCCGAATGATGACGGTTTTCAAAACCAACTTAACTAACTCAAACTTAAATATCTTGAAGCCCTGTTTCAATGCCGGAACTTTGTCGGGAGAAACAGAGGCTCTTCTGTTTTCATTGTTGATTCAAATTTCTTTTAAAAAACCTGAAGAAAAATGCATCTTATTATAACTGGTAAGAAAAACTGTATAAATGGCAAATGTCTTTTTTCATTTTCATCTTAATTAGAAATTATGAGTTGAAATATTTTGAAATAACTTGCTGGTTTTTAACATTTAATAGAAAAAATTAACGCTTTTTAAAGATTTTTGGATAATTTGTGGGCCGAACACTATTCATACTGAAATGACTAAAAATCTTGTGTACCCGTTGGGTATGCTCATTGCTATTATTTTAGGGACTTATTTATATTTCACACTTTGTAGTGACTGTGCCCTATCAGCTGTGAGTGATACTGAAATTACAGAGGAAGAAAATGTACCTGCTGTAGTTGAACCTGAACCTACCTCGTTTCCACTTTCATTTAAGGATGGGGATTTCGCATTTGAAATCGATGATAATTTTAATTTCGATTTATCCTCAGCAAACTTTAAGAATCCGATTGCTTCAGGAATCGATGGCGGAATCGACCAGCTAAAAGGTTATTTAGCTGAAAATGAAGGAAA
Source organism: Croceivirga thetidis (assembly GCF_012272815.1). GTDB lineage: Bacteria > Bacteroidota > Bacteroidia > Flavobacteriales > Flavobacteriaceae > Croceivirga > Croceivirga thetidis. The sequence goes on along the minus strand of NZ_JAAWWL010000001.1, from coordinate 1,230,578 downwards.
AATTATCAGTATAACTGGTTTGTATCGTGATGACGAAACAAATCCTACTGCCTTTCCCAATCTCGGTTTAGCTCGTGCAAACCGAGTCAAGAATTATTTTGTAGAACAAGGCATACCTTCTTCACAGACCGCTACATTCGGACGGCTAATGAATGATTTATTGCCACTAAATGGTGTGCTTTTAGGTCCGATTGACTATAAAATGGATGTCAGAGCTGAAGATGCCGAAGAAAAACTCTCGGATCTTTTAGCTGATATTAAAGCTGACCCTTTAAAAATCTATTTTGAAACGGGTGAGGCTTCAATCAACCTTTCTTCTGAGCAGCGACAAAAGATAGCAAAAATCGCATCTTATCTTGACCAGGTGCCTGATGCCAAATGTTTGGTTATTGGCCACACCGACAATACAGGAAGTAGGTCGACGAACATTGCCCTTGCACAAGAAAGAGCCGATTTTATAAGAGACTATTTAGCCCAAAATGGAATTCCGGCAGACAAAACAGAATCAAGTTCAAAAGGGCCTGACGCACCCATAGCCTCCAATTCGACCGAAGAAGGCAGAGCATTGAACAGACGAGTAGAAGTAACACTTAACTAAATAACATTTTAAATTAGAACATTATGAATTTTGAAAATATTTGGTGCTGGCTTATTCCCTTGTTGGTTGGTGCAATTTGTGGTCTTTTGGGCTATTTCTGGGGCAAGAGAAATGGCGAACAAACAGAATTGCTCGACGACCACTCCGATGAATTAAGGGCGTTAAAAGACAAGAACTCTAAATTGCAGGCAGACTTGGATGCCTGTAATAAAAAGGTTGCCGCTGCGGCAACTACCAAAAAAGCTGCCCCCGCAAAACCTAGGGCTCCAAGAAAAACGGCAACTACCAAGACCAAGGCTACCGCCTCTTCATTGGCGGCCAGCGCTGCGCCTGTGGTAGCATTTGATGCTGCAGCAGCAAAAGCTGCTTTTGGCAAGCGAATTAAACAAGATGATCTTAAAATTGTCGAAGGTATCGGTCCAAAAATTGAAGGCCTCTTTCATAATTTTGGGATTAAAACGTGGAAAGCACTTTCAGAAGCCCCTGTAAAGAAATGTCAAGAAGTATTGGATTCAGGTGGAGATCGTTATAGAATTCATGATCCGAAATCGTGGCCCCGTCAAGCTAAAATGGCATATAAAGGTGAATGGAAAAAACTGGCCAAATGGCAAGATGAACACAAAGGCGGAAAACTATAGTAAATAGCTAACTTAAATAACCACCAAAAAAGGTCAATTTCAAATTAGAAATTGGCCTTTTTTAATTCCTACCTTTTTCATTCGGATAAAAACTTTGAACCGCATCACTTTGCCAATATTTTTTGGAATCAATATCCAATGCAGTAATAGGCCCTTTGAAAGCTGCTCCAGTGTCAACATTCCAAACATTAGCTGCTAATCGGGGTATGGCGGTGGTAGTTTTTGAGATGGGTGTGTGCCCAATAAATATTTCGTGATAAAGTGACAATCTTTTGGGATAATTGGGCGCCCCTGGCCGAATATTTTTATCAACGGCACAAGCTAGTTCCCATAAGGTCCTGTCCCAGTAAAATAACTTTTCAAAGTATTCATATTCAATCCCCTTCAAATTAGTAAAACCGGCATGGAGAAATAGTCGTTTATCCTTGTCCAAAAGAAAACTTTTCAAATTCGAATAAAATTCAAGATGAGGTTGCCAATTATCCCTTCCTGCATTTAAATAAGAGTTCATGGTTGCTTCACCACCATGCATCAGCCAAGTCGTGTTTTCATTTGATGTTTTCATCCATTCCCAGCATAAATCATCATGATTTCCTCTTATGAATGTGCAATTATGGGTTGTATTCAATTCAATTAAAAAAGAAACCGTTTCAAAAGCATCACTCCAAGAATCAACATAATCTCCTAAAAAAATCAAATGGTCTTCGGGCGTAACCTCAGCCCTTCGAAGCAGTTGCTTTAAAGCTTTTAATCCGGAATGAATGTCACCGAATACTAAGGTTCTCATATTTCAATTTTTGTCAATATTAACCACATAGTGCCAACCCAAGAACAACTTAAGGTAAAACTTTGCCCTTTTTGGCACAATTCTGTCAAAGAATTAACTTTGCGCATTATTCTAATTATGCCTAAGACCAATGTCTTTTGTGTCGGTGAATTACTCATTGACTTTGTTGCCGAAAATCAAGGAAACGACCTTTCGAAGGCTACCATGTTCAGTAAGAAAGCAGGGGGAGCTCCAGCAAACGTAGCCTGTGCCATAGCCAAACTAGGAGGAAAGAGTTCATTTATTGGTTGTGTGGGCAATGACCCTTTTGGTGCCTTTTTGTTGGATACCATCAAAAACGAAGGGGTTGATATTTCGATGGTGCAACGTAGCGAAACATTCACTACTCTGGCATTTGTCTCAATTGCACAAGATGGAGAACGCGATTTCGTGTTCAGTAGGGGGGCTGATATAGAATTGACTTATGACAGTGGGGTAAAAAAAGAAATGGCCAAAAATATAGTTCATTTTGGGGCAGCTACAGCCTTATTGGGAGGCAACCTTGAAGAGACTTACAGTCATTTTTTATTTGATTCCCTTTGTTGTGATGTATTTATAAGTTTTGATCCAAACTTCAGAGGTGACCTATGGAAAAATAATGAAACGACCTTCATCAAAAAATGCCTACCCTATATTGAAAAATCGCATTTGTGTAAATTCAGCCTTGAAGAAGCCCAGCTTCTTTCTGGAAAAGAATCAATTGAAGAAGCTTGTTCTGCCCTCCATGAAATGGGTGCAACAATCATTACCATAACATTAGGAAAAGAAGGTACATTTTTGAGTACTACCTCAAACCAAATTACTGTTCAAAGTATTGAAGTAAATCCTGTAGATACGACTGGGGCTGGCGATGCTTTCATCGGATGCCTTTTGTATCAAATTTCATGTTTGGACCATCCTTCGCAAGTAGTGGATGACTTTGATCATTTAAAATATATGGTTGAAGTTGCGAATAAAGCTGGGGCCCTAACCACTACTAACTTCGGTGCAATTGTTTCATTACCGACCCAAGAGCAATTGAAACTGTCTTAATTATACCTAACCTTTCGCAGAATACGAAGAGCCAGTTTAAGAGATTCGTAAATATCTTTATCGTAACTCTTTAGAACCGGACGGGCCTCTTCCATCAATGCCAAGGATTCCTCAAAACCATTTAAGTAGCATATTAAATAGGTGTCAGGTAAGTACTGTAAATCCTGCTCTTCAGCAGGAGAAAGTTTAATCCCTTTTACTACTTTTTGAATAAGGGCGTTATTCGCATTGAAAATATGATGTAAGGTTTTCTTATCGTATTCTGGAGGCTCAAAAACGAGATTACTATCAATTTTGTAGCTACCATTATTTGAGAACGTAATCACTACCTCTTCTAATGGAAAATACTTTTGTTGCTTTCCCAATCCTAATTGAACGTATTCAAGTGTTGAAAAGGTGTCTTCGTCATAGGAAATGGAAACCTCATCAAGCGCCGAATAAAATAGTTTTACCTGTTCGTTTATCAACTCAATATCGACCCTTGAATAGTATGTTTGGTCCTTTACTCTTTTTGCGTTTCCAGCCCAACAAACCACAAACTGCTCCTTAAAAACCTTATAATTACTGGTTAAATCTGCATGCCTGTTATTGATAAAATCAATTACGCCATCTAGGGTCAATTCAATATTATTTCGGGCATGTTGTTCAATAGTGGCAACTTTTTCTGAGTTGATGTTTTTCAACTCGATGTCAAACGCCTTTGGCAGGCTAATACTACCTTCCCTAAAAAAAACAGCACCACCATAATATTTCCAAATATTCTTGCGCAATGCGCAAACCTTTCCATTGGACTTAATCGTCACCAAGCCAACGACTTTACCTTCCGGCAAATGTGGGAACGGAATGTTCTCATATGAAATAATAGGTGGGTTATCCAAATAAGCATTTACCAGATTTTGGATCTTACTATCATCGAAAAAGTCAACTCCGACTATTTTGTTGTCTTCATCCTCAACCCCAACAACTATATAGGAATTATTGGCAGGATTACTATTGGCCAAGGCACAAACATGTTTTAGAAATTTTGCTTTTCCTTCTTTTTCACCAATTGATATAAAACGCTTTTTGTCATAAAAACTATTCTCGTCATTATGGGCAAGTAAGTTTTTGACAAGAAGGCGTTTATTGATCATAAATTCTTCTTGACAATTGCCGAGCTGGCCTGAGCGGTGGGCAAAACCAATAAATCTGCGATGTTTACATGACGAGGTCTAGTAATGACGAATTCGATAATCTCGGCGATATCAATGGCACGTAATGGCTCATAACCTTTATAAACGGTTTTTGCCCGCTCAACATCTCCTTTGAATCGCACTTCGCTAAACTCGGTTTCTACCAAACCTGGATTTATAGCCCCGACCCTAATATTATGTTCATTCAAATCTAAACGCAGTCCTTGGTTAATAGCATCAACCGCATGTTTACTGGCACAATAGACATTTCCTTTTTGATAAACTTCCTTTCCAGCCAGCGATCCAATATTAATGATATGACCTTCTTGTTTTTCGATCATCTTGGGCATAACGGCTTTGGTCACATACAGCAATCCTTTGACATTTATATCCAACATCGCATCCCAATCATCAAGATTGGCCATGTCTACAGTATCCAACCCATGGGCGTTTCCTGCGTTATTGATAAGAACATCAATATTCGAAAATTCAGGACTCAAAGAGGCAATTGAATCTGCTACTGCTTCTCGGTCACGAACATCAAAATTTAAAGTAACCACGGTGGTTTTATGTGCGAGCTCTGTCTTTAGTGAATCAAGGCGATTTTGTCTTCTTCCACAAAGAATTAGGGAATGGCCATTTTTGGCAAAAAGCTCCGCAGTAGCCTTTCCAATTCCGCTGGTTGCCCCAGTTATAAGTATCGTTTTGCTCATATAATTTAATTAAGGTACCTGATGCCCATGACTTGCCTCAAGCAAATGGAACCAATCTTGATGTTCCAATGCGATTGAAGCTGCTTCTAGAGATTCTTTCAAACGTGCTTTTTGCGAAGTGCCCACAACGGCAAAGATGTTTGCAGGGTGTTTCATCATAAAGGCCAGAAGCAATTGGCTTTCATTGCATTGATATTTTTCAACCAATTCATCCATTACTTTTTTAATCCGCTTTGTGACTTCACCGTCCTCACGAAAATAACTGCCCAAAGGACTCCAAGCCATGGCCATTCTCTCATTGGCAATACAATCGTCAAATGTACCATCGTACATCGGATTTAAATGGGTCAGGGAATATTCTACTTGATTTGCCTGCACAGCAATATCCTTTTCAAGCATTGCTATTTGCGACGGGCTAAAATTCGAAACACCGAAACTTTTTATTTTTCCTTCTTTGGTCAACTTTTGAATGGCCTTGGCCACCTCATTAGGATGCATCAACGGGCTTGGTCGATGCAGTAGAAGCAAGTCTAAATACTCTGTCTGAAGCATAGACAACGACCTTTCACAAGACCAAATTATATATTCAGAATCGTATTGATAATGTGCTACCCTGTTTGGTCTACCATTGGTCATCTGAATCCCACATTTTGAAATTATCTGAATTTCTTCTCGTGAAATTGCACTTGAATTAAAAGCCTTCCCGAATTCTTCCTCATTGCCATAATCACCATAAATGTCGGCATGGTCAAATGAAGTGATACCTATTGAGACACAGTAATTCATTAATTCCAACATCTCTTTGGTTGAGAGCTTTTTGCCCCAACTTCCCCAGGTCATTGTGCCGGCAATTATTCTTGAAAATGTCTTGTTGTTTTTCATAGGTCGGTGAATTTAAAATATATCCCTTAAAAGCTTCCTAAATAATGGTCTTAGAGCTCTATTTTAACCATTAATTAACAGCGCAATCCCGAATAAATTTTCATTTTGCGAGCTACTTGTATTTTGGTTATTTAGAGCCATTTAAACAGTTTTTATGGAAGAAAATACTACAATGGATATCAGTGCTGTGAATGAGAAGATTGCTGAGGAAAGCGCATTTATCGATTTGCTTACCCTTGAAATGAATAAGGCCATTGTTGGCCAAAAAATGATGATTGAAAGACTGTTGATCGGTCTTTTGGGTAAGGGGCATATTTTATTGGAAGGTGTTCCTGGCCTCGCGAAGACCTTGGCCATTAATACATTGGCTAAAGCTGTTAAGGGTAGCTTCAGTAGAATTCAGTTTACTCCAGACTTATTGCCGGCCGATGTTATCGGAACATTGATTTACAATATCAAGGAGAATGATTTCTCAATAAAGAAAGGTCCGATTTTCGCAAATTTTGTTTTAGCTGATGAGATTAACCGTGCTCCTGCCAAAGTTCAATCCGCGCTTTTAGAAGCGATGCAAGAAAGACAGGTTACTATTGGTGATGAAACCTTCAAATTGGATGCGCCGTTTTTGGTAATGGCCACACAAAACCCTGTGGAACAGGAAGGAACATATCCACTACCAGAAGCACAAGTAGACCGATTTATGTTGAAAACGGTTATCGATTATCCGAAACTCAACGAAGAACAGCTTATCATTCGCCAAAATTTGAACGGTGGCTTTGAAGAAATAAAACCAGTGGTATCCGTAGCACAGATTTTAAAGGCACAAAATGCTGTGAAAGATGTATATATGGATGAAAAGATTGAGAAGTACATTCTCGATTTGGTTTTTGCAACGCGTTACCCGGAAAAATATAATCTGGAAACCATAAAGCCCCTTATAAGTTTTGGAGCTTCTCCAAGAGGTAGTATAAATCTCGCAAACGCATCAAAATGCTATGCCTTTATTAAAAGACGTGGATACGTGATTCCTGAAGATGTGCGCGCCGTAGTTCACGATGTATTGCGACACCGAATCGGAATTACTTATGAGGCAGAAGCTGAAAATATAACCTCAGAAGAAATCATAAATAAGATAGTCAACGAAGTTGAGGTGCCTTAGACAGTAGCCAATTTGCAATGTTGCAGCTAAATAGTCGCAAGTTAAAATTGCTTCTTATTCAAATCGTGTTACTGAAGAATGGATACAAAAGAGCTCTTAAAAAAAGTACGTAAGATTGAAATTAAGACCCGAAGGTTGTCTGACAATATCTTTGGTGGCGAATATCATTCTACCTTCAAAGGAAGGGGTATGACATTTAGTGAAGTTCGACAATACCAGTACGGTGATGATGTGCGATCAATCGACTGGAATGTTACCGCACGCTACAATGAGCCGTTTGTAAAGGTTTTTGAAGAGGAACGTGAACTTACCATGATGCTCATGGCAGACGTTAGTGGTTCAGAATTGTTCGGAACCCTAAACCAATTTAAAAAAGAAATAATTACCGAAATATCTGCAACACTCGCCTTCTCGGCATTGCAGAACAATGATAAAGTGGGCTTGATACTGTTCACTGATGAGGTTGAGCTTTTCATCCCTCCAAAAAAGGGTAAAAGCCATGTGCTACGTATCATACGTGAATTATTGGAATTCCAACCAAAAAGCAATAAAACCGATGTAGCTGAGGCCTTGAAGTTTTTGACCAATGTCATGAAGAAAAAGGCAATTGTATTTGTATTGTCAGATTTTGTAGCCGAAGACTATGATAATACGCTTCGAATTGTTGGAAATAAACATGATGTCACCGGTATTAGAATCTATGACGAGAAAGAAGAGTATATCCCAAATCTTGGAATGATTCAAGTACAGGATGCGGAATCTGGAAAGATTCAATTGGTGAATACAAGTTCTAGACAAGTGAGACACCAATATTGGCGATACCATGCTGAGCGTGTTGATTATTTCAAAGATTCTTTCAACAAGGCCGGCTGTGGAACATTGGATTGTCGGGTTGACGAGAGTTATGTCAAAAAGTTACTTGGATATTTTAAGCGAAGGGGATAAAAATGAAAGGTGGAAAATTAAAAATTGAAAAGAATACTTCTGTAGTAAAATCCTTTATTACAGCTACCTTACTTTTCTGTTTCGGAGGACCCTTTTTATTCTCACAGGTCAAAGCCGAAATCGATACCGCTTCGATCAAAATTGGAGAACAGATAAAATATACCATATCCGTAGAGGCTGACTCATTAGACTTGGTTGACTTCCCCGAGGACCAAACATTTTCTCCATTAGAGATGGTTGAAGCTTTGAAAATAGACACCGTTCCCAAAGATGGTAGACTTTTGCTTCAGCGTATGTATGCACTCACTCAATTTGACAGCGGAGCATTTATTATTCCACCTCAACGTATCGCAATAAATGAGAAACCTTATCTCACAGATTCGTTTCGTATAAAAGTGGCCGATGTAGTTGTTGATACGACCAAACAAAAAATGTTCGATATAAAGCCGTTACTAAATGTTGATAGAAGTAGGGCGAAATTATGGTGGACAATTTTTTGGGTTATTCTGGGCTTGGCGATAATTGGTGGATTGGTCTACTGGTTCTTTTTGAGGAAAAAACCGTTGACCGAAGAAGAAAAAATTGCCATGCTACCGCCTTTTGATAGGGCAATGGCGCAATTGAAGGACCTTGAAAACTCTAGATACCTTTTACAGGACGAGCACAAAAAATACTATTCTGAACTGACCAACATTGTGCGCTCTTATTTGGAAGAAGAAGTGCATGTTTCTGCTTTGGAAAGTACCACTGACCAATTAATCGACCGCTTGGAACTTTTGAAGGATTCTGGCTCACTTGATTTGCAAGACGAAACCATAAAACAATTCAAAAGAATTTTACAAACGGCTGATTTGGTAAAATTTGCCAAGTCAAAACCATCAAATTTGGTTGCAGAACAAGATCGAACGGCAGTTGAAAATATTGTAGTTCTAACAAAAGAGGCCATTCCCGAACCTACGGAAGAGGAGTTAATGTTGAACGAGGAATATCTTCAGGAGCAAGCAAAAAAGAAGCAACGGAAAAAAATCTACATTGCCGCAGCTGTTCTCGCATTTTTATTGGTAGGAGGTACCGTTTTTAGTCTAACTGTATACGGTTTTAAGAAAGTTAAAGATTCTGTTTTTGGATATCCTACAAAAGAACTATTGGAAAAAGAATGGGTAGCCAGCACCTATGGTTTTCCTCCAGTAGAAATAGAGACTCCAGAGGTTATGCTCAGAACTGAAGTTGAATTTCCAGAGGCGATACGAGATTCCATACAAGATAACAACACCTTTGTTCATGGTAGTCCGCTCGGCCTTTTCTCAACAACAGTTAGCTCCACCACCTACAAAAACCCACAAACGGAACCACAATTTGAGGCTTCTTTGGGAGCCATGCTCGCGTCATGGGAAGCTGCTGGGATTCGAAACATAATTACCAAACAAGAAGAATTTAGTTCAAAGTCCGGTGTAAAAGGTCTTAAGGTTTTTGGTTCTGGTCAATTAAAAACCCCAGACTCCAATTCTTCAAGAAAAATCGCTTATACAGTTCTTCTTTTTGGTGGACAAGGGTTTATTCAGCAAATCGTAATAACCTGGGAAGATGGCGACACCTATGCAGAACAAATTGTTGAACGGGTATTGGCTTCTGTCGATGTAAAAACTACTGCCTAATGTTGGATAATGTTGAATTTGCTAATCCTCAATTTTTTTGGCTGTTGTCATTACTGCCATTGGCATTGCTTTGGTACTTTTTTAAACGTAATGAGCAGGTTGCATCAGTAAAACTTTCGACAACAAAAGCATTTAAAGAATCAAATTTCCTGGCTCGGTTAAAGCCCCTGTTATTCGTTCTAAGGTTGTTGGCATTGGCCTCTATAATTACTGCTCTGGCAAGACCGCAAACAAAAGACGTTTCGTCTAGGACCAAAACCACCAAGGGTATAGATATTGTAATGGCCATTGATGTATCTTCAAGTATGCTGGCCAGAGATTTGAAACCAAATCGGCTTGCTGCTCTAAAAGAAGTAGCATCTGATTTTATCAAACAACGACAAAGTGATCGAATAGGTCTAGTTGCATATGCCGGTGAGAGCTATACCAAAACCCCTATTACAAGCGACAAATCGATAGTTCTAGGAGCACTCCGTGAAATTACCTACGGACAACTTGAAGATGGAACCGCCATAGGAATGGGTTTGGCAACTTCTGTCAATCGACTTAAAGAAAGTAAAGCCATAAGCAAGGTCATCATTTTATTGACCGACGGCGTTAACAACTCAGGATTTATTGAACCCCAAACAGCTGCGGACCTGGCTGTTGAATATGGTATTAAAACGTATACCATTGGTCTAGGAACAAATGGTAACGCGTTGACTCCGGTAGCCTATCGCAGAGATGGTTCCTTTCAATACGGTATGCGCCAAGTTGAAATTGATGAAGAATTGTTGATTGACATTGCCAAGGCCACAGGTGGTAAGTATTTCAGGGCTACGGATAACGAGAAATTGGAAGAGATTTACGATGAAATCAACAAGTTAGAAAAAACAGAAATAGAGGAATTTAAGTATACCCGATTCGAGGAGAAATTTCGCCCCTGGGTCTTCTTGGCCGGGATTTTGCTTTTAATGGAATGGGCTTTAAAAGCAACACTATTCAAAAGTTTTGTGTAAATGGTGCAGTTTGATGAAAAATTATATTTCTATTTACTAGGTATTATACCTGTAATCATATTGCTATTTCTACTCCTGCAAGTTTGGAAAAGGGCAAAGCAGCGTGAGTTTGCCAATTCTGAAATGTTAAAAAGATTGGCTCCCAATAAATCAAGCTTTAAAAGCTGGCTAAAATTGGTGTTTTTTCTTGCAGGCTTGGGTTTTCTAACGTTGGCCCTCGTTAATCCAAAAATCGGAACAAAGCTCGAAACAGTCAAAAGGGAAGGGGTTGACATTGTATTTGCTGTAGATGTTTCAAAAAGTATGTTGGCAGAGGACATTGCTCCCAACCGATTGGAAAAGGCAAAACGTTTGGTGTCTGAAATCATCAACCAACTAGCGAGTGATAGAATCGGTATAATTGCTTACGCTGGCCAAGCATTTCCACAATTGCCGATAACTACTGATTACGGTGCGGCTAAGATGTTTCTTCAGAGTATGAATACCGAAATGCTCTCAAGTCAAGGTACTGCAATCGATGCGGCAATTGATTTAGCAACTACATATTTTGATGACCAGGATCAAACAAATAGGGTTCTATTTATAGTTTCAGATGGTGAAGATCATTCTGAGGGTTCAACTTTGACATCGGTTGAAAGGGCGTTGGACAACGGCATTAAAATATTCACTATCGGAGTCGGTAAAAGTAAAGGTGCCCCAATACCAATTAAAAGAAATGGAGTGGTCCAAAGTCTTAAAAAAAATAGTGAGGGTGAGGTTGTTATCTCTAAACTTAACGAACAAGTTTTGGTTGATATAGCTGATTTAGGTGAAGGAAAATATATTAATGGTTCCAATACGGATGATGCGGTAGATTTTATCAAGGAGGAGCTGAACCAGATGGATAAAAAAGAGTTTGAAGCCAAGCAATTTGCCGAATATAAAGACCAATTTCAATGGTTTCTGGGCATAGGGCTTTTATTTCTATTTTTAGATATTTTCTTGTTGGACCGAAAAACAAGATGGTTGAAAAAATTGAATCTTTTTAATGAACATGATAATGAATAGGCTAAAGGTTTTACTAACAATCGTAATGGCTTTTTCGTTTGGAATAAACTTTTCACAAGAGGACGAAAAAGAAGCCATCCGCAAAGCGGAAAAGAGCTTGCAAGAGTCAAAGAACTACACCTACCAAGCAAACGAACAACTTAATCAAAACGATTTCGTAAATGCTGAAGGGGAATATCGTAAAGCAATTTCAAAAAGTAAAGAAAACGTGGCAGCACCTTATAACTTAGGTAGGGCCTACTACAATCGTGAAAGTTATACGGAAGCCTTTGGGCGATTCAAAAATGCAGGGGAGAAAGCAACCGAAAAGCCAGACAAGCATAAAGCATTTCATAATCTGGGCAATGTTTTTATGAAGAATAAGGAATACGGTAAAGCCGTAGAGGCCTATAAAGAAGCGTTAAGGGCAAATCCTAATGATGATGAAACGCGGTATAATTTAGCCCTTGCAAAGAAAAAGCAAGAAGAAGACCAAAAAAATAACAAGGACGACCAAAACCAAGACCAACAAAACGAAGACAACAAAAACGACCAGAACCAGAACCAAGACGATAACAAAGACCAGGGCGAGAACGAAAAGAAAGATGAAGGTGATCAGAAGGATCAGCAAGGCGATGAAGGAGATAAAGGAAACGAAAAGCCTGAAGAAAATAAAGAAGGAGAAGGAGATAAGAAAAAAGAAGAGGAGCAAAAACCAAAACAACAAGGAGACGAAAAAGAAAAAGAGAAGAATCCTCGACCCAATCAGTTAAGTAAGCAGCAAATTCAAAACTTGCTTGAAGCAATGCAAAATGAGGAAAAAAAGGTTCAAGAAAAACTTAATGCCCAGAAGGTAAAAGGCAAAAAAATTAAAAACGAAAAGGATTGGTAATGTCCAGATTGCAATTGAAACATATCGCAATATTACTTTTTTCCATCTTGCCTTTGGTGTCATCGGCACAAGAGGAGGAAATAAACTTTGAAACCAATCTTAGTAAGACGAAACTGGGCATTAATGAGAGGCTAAAGGTTGAATTTAAAGTCAATAAAAATGGTGATAATTTCACTGCCCCGAACTTTAATGGTTTTGAAGTTATAATGGGTCCTTCACTATCTCAAAGTAGTGTTTGGATTAATGGAAAACGCACCTATTCATTGGCGTATTCCTATATCTTAAAACCGATTTCCAAAGGAGAAAAAACTATAGGTCAAGCTACAATAGAAATTGATGGAAATACCTATAAATCCGTTACCAAAAAAGTAACCATTACTGATGCTGTTGATAATCCTAATGCTCCCAAAACAGCGGACGATATTGCAGATGAAAACCTTCACTTGGTTGCTGAAGTTTCGAAGGGCAGCCCTTATTTAAACGAAGCTGTAACTGTTGTTTACAAACTATATGTTAGTCCAGATATCAGGGTTAATAATTTTAGGGCACTGGACAACCCCAAGTACAATAACTTTTGGAGCCAAGATATACCTGTAAAACGTTATGATGCCCAAAACGCTACCTATCAAGGCAAACAGTATCGTAGTGTAATCCTTAAAAGAGTGGTATTATATCCTCAAAAATCCGGTAATCTAACCATAGAACCTCTAGGTATTGAACTTTTCGTTGATGTTCCGACAAATAGGCGTGACTTTTTTGGTGGTAGAATATACCGCCCTGCGAACAAAACTGTTTCGGCCGGTAGTAGAACATTACGAGTAAAACCTTTACCTGAAACAGGAAAACCTGCAGATTTCAGCGGGGCGGTTGGAGACTTTGATTTTAACGTAACCACAAGTAAAACCAATCTTAACGCCTCTGAATCCTTACAAGCCACAGTCGAAGTTTCTGGAAAAGGTAATTTAAAGTTATTTCAACTTCCTGAACCTGATTTGCCTAGCGCTTTGGAAGTTTACGAACCTGAATTTGAAGAAAAAGTCAGGACAACCGTTTCAGGAATGGACGGAAAAGTGACCAATAATTACACCATTGTACCCTCCTATAGAGGAAAATACCCTATTCCATCAATATCCTTTAGTTATTTCAATCCGAAAACGGAGCAATATGAAACCTTAAATTCTAATGAAATAACCATAAATGTTATGGAGGGACCCGAGGATACTTCCATTTCATTAAATCCCGCTGGCAACCCGACGAAAATCATAATTCCTACCGGAAAACAATTTCATTTTATTAAAACAAATACAAATTTCGCAAGTATCAAAATGGAGCCCTTCTACGGTTCCAATAAATTTTACACCTTGTTTTTTGGACCTCTTTTGCTCATTCCTATTGTCATTCTGGCTCGTCGTAGAAAGGAAAAAAATGAACTAAACGTCGAAGGCACCAAGTTGAAAAAAGTTAACCGATTGGCCAGAAAATACCTTTCAACGGCAAAAAAAGCACTCGGTGATGAAGTGAAATTTTATGTAGCACTTGAAAAGGGGCTTCATAATTATTTAAAGGCCAAATTGAAAATCGAAACCTCAGAATTCAGTAAAGAGAAAATAACTGAAATTTTACGGGAACGTGCGGCAGATGAGGAAACCGTAGAAGGTTTTATAGGATTGCTTAAAAATTGCGAAATGGCAAGGTATAGTCCTTTTTCTGAGGTACAAATGAACTCCGATTTTGAGCAAGCAAGTCAAGTAATTTCTCGATTGGACAAACAGCTATGATAAAACGATTAATCTTTATTGCGGTTTTATTTGTTACAACTATCGGGGTCTCACAAAATGATGCCTACTTCGCAAAGGCCACCGAATTATACAACAAGGGTGAGTTTGAGAATGCCTTGAACTACTACGATCGTATTCTAGATAATGGTAAGCACTCTGCAGAGCTCTATTTTAATATGGGTAATGCCCATTATAAGCTGGAAAACATCGGACCGAGTATTTTCTACTATGAAAAAGCACTGCTTTTAAAACCAAATGACCCAGAAATTTTAAACAATCTAGGATATGCCCAAAACATGCGTTTAGATGCAATTGAAGAGTTGCCAAAAACCGCAATGGGCAAATTATATGAAAGCATCATTAAGCTGTTTAATTTTAATCAATGGAGTTATTTGGCAGTTTTGTTCATGATACTTTTTGTTTTAGCCTATATCGCTTATTATTTGCTAAATCTGGCTTTTAGAAAACGTTTGTTCTTTGTTTCTGGTTTGCTATTTCTTGGCCTAGCATGCGCCAGTTTTTTCTTAGCCTACCTTTCTTACCAAGACTTCAAATCTAATAATCCAGCAATTGTTTTTGCTCGGGAAATTGTAGTGTCTTCAGAGCCAAACGATAGAAGTGAACGGGTTTTTACTTTACACGAAGGAACTAAGGTCAATATACTCGAAGACCTTGAGAATTGGTTAAAAATTGAGATTGCAGACGGACAAATTGGGTGGACCCCGTCGGAAAATCTTAAATTATTAAGGGATTTTTAGAAATAACTTAACTAAAACCAAAAGCATTACTATTACATTTGATTTTACCAACCTGATTTTTCTTTTAGTAAATTGAGGAATCTTTAATACTTAATCCATGTTTAAACATTTAAATAAAGATATTCCGGCAAGTATTGTGGTCTTTTTTGTGGCCATCCCCCTTTGTCTTGGAATCGCCCTAGCCAGTGGTGCCCCCTTATTCTCTGGACTTATCGCAGGTATAATAGGCGGCATTATTGTAGGTTCAATTAGTGGATCGCAAATCGGAGTAAGTGGTCCAGCGGCAGGTCTAGCCGTAATTGTATTGGCAGCTATCAATACCCTTGGCTATGAAGCTTTTTTGGTCGCAGTAGTATTAGGAGGTGTAATTCAAATAATTTTCGGACTACTCAAAGCTGGTATCATAGGATACTACTTTCCTTCTTCTGTAATTAAGGGCATGCTTACCGGAATTGGTATAATCATAATTTTAAAAGAGATACCTTATTTCTTCGGATATGATAAGAATCCAGAAGGTGATTTCTCCTTCCTTCAGATCGATGGAGAAAATACCTTTTCTGAAATTTTTAATACCATTAGTGGTATCATCAGTGGTAACTTTCACAAAAGTGCTACTATAATAGCACTTATTGCAATGGGTATTCTTATTCTTTGGAATAACGTACTCTCTAAAAAAGGAAAGTTCTTTCAATTGGTACAAGGACCATTGGTAGCCGTTGTTGTGGGTATTATTTATTATGTGGTGACCAAAGATTCTTCAATGATATTGGAAAGTGAGCACTTGGTTGCTGTTCCTGTTCCTGATAGTTTTGATGCTTTTTTAGGGCAATTCAACTTTCCTGATTTTAGCGTAATTGGCAATCCCAAAGTTTGGATAACAGGATTTACCATTGCTTTGGTAGCAAGCTTGGAAACACTCCTTTGTGTTGAAGCAACCGATAAATTAGACCCTGAAAAAAGAGTTACTCCTACCAATCGTGAGTTGTTGGCTCAAGGTACGGGAAACATGTTATCAGGTTTCATCGGAGGATTACCAATTACCCAAGTTATTGTTAGAAGTTCGGCTAATATTCAATCAGGTGGTAAAACTAAAATGTCTGCTATAATCCATGGCTTTTTCCTTTTGATTTCCGTCATTCTCATTCCCCGCTTATTGAACATGATTCCGCTATCAGTTCTTGCGGCAATTTTATTTATTGTTGGTTACAAGTTAGCTAAACCATCACTATTTAAAACCATGTGGAATTTAGGTTGGAAGCAGTTTGTACCTTTTATAGTTACAATATTGGGTATTGTATTTATCGACCTGCTTTGGGGTATAGCACTTGGCTTGGCTGTGGGTATCGCTGTTATCTTGCTAAAAAGTTATCAAAATTCCCATTTTCTACATATTGAAGAAAGCCACGAGGGCAAAAAGGATGTTGTCAAAATGACATTGGCTGAAGAAGTTACCTTCTTTAACAAAGGTGCAATCTTGAAGGAATTGGATAGTCTTCCTGAAGATTCTTACCTTGAACTTGATGTTAGAAAAACCCGTTATTTAGATAACGATATCATAGAAATTTTAGAAGACTTCTCAACAAAAGCCAAAAACCGGAACATCAATATTAAATTGATTTCCGAACGTGGTATTGTTGAAAATCCTGACAGTTATATCGCCTTTTTTAAATTAGAAAAACCGAAATCCGCATAATTATGATGACCCAAACTAAAGAATCTCAAGCTGCTCTAGGGCCTGACGGAGCGATAGCTCTTTTAAAAGATGGCAATGTCCGTTTTGTTTCGAAAAAAATGGAAAATCGTGACCTCATCAAACAAGTTGAGCAAACTGCAACAGGACAATACCCCTTTGCAACGGTTCTAAGCTGTATTGATTCGAGAGTATCGGCAGAATTGGTTTTTGATCAGGGCGTGGGAGATATTTTCAGTGCACGAGTAGCTGGAAATATTGTCAATGCAGACCTTTTAGGAAGTATGGAGTTTGCTTGTAAGCTGGCAGGAACCAAAGTAATCGTAGTATTGGGTCATACCGCCTGCGGAGCAGTTAAAGGTGCTTGTGATGATGCGAGACTCGGTAATCTTACACTTCTTCTTAGTAGAATTCGGGGTGCTGTTGATGCAGTTCAAGAACCTACAGACCCGGCTGAACGAACATCAAAAAATGCAACATTCGTAAATGCGGTTGCTGAAAAAAATGTTCTTATGACCATTGAAAATATACGCAATCAAAGTCCTGTTTTAAAGGATATGGAAGATGCTAGAGAAATAAAAATTGTAGGGGCCATGTATGACATTGCAGATGGTAAGGTGCATTGGATGTAAATTATCATTAGTAAGCGAAAAGGCCAATGTTAATAAGCATTGGCCTTTTTTCATGAATGAAGGTTGCCATTTGCCCATTTACTTAGGTTTTCAGGTTCAATTCGCTAAATTTGTCGGCTCAAAAGGAAAAAGCAATGCTGGATACGCTTAAAGAACATTTAGCGGAGGTAGAAAAATATACCTCAAATTCATTGGATGAAATTGAAGCCTTCAGAATCAAATATTTAGGCAAAAAAGGCCTTTTGAATGAATTTTTTGCAGAATTCAAAAACGTACCCAACGAACAAAAAAAAGAATTTGGCCAGGTTATCAATCAGTTAAAGAGTCTCGCCAATGAAAAAGTCAATACATTAAAGGCTTCACTTTCTGAAAATACCGATAACCAAGGTAAATATGGTGATCTTACTAGGCCAGGTGAACCTATTGAAATTGGAGCCAGACACCCAATATCAATAGTAAAAAATAAGATCATCGATATTTTTTCACGTATTGGGTTCAATGTTTCTGAAGGACCTGAAATCGAAGATGATTGGCATAATTTTACGGCTTTGAATTTACCTGAATATCACCCCGCTCGTGACATGCAGGATACCTTCTTTATCCAAACCGATCCCGATATATTGCTACGTACCCATACTTCATCAGTTCAGGTACGTTATATGGAAGAAAACAAACCTCCCATTCGTACAATCTCGCCTGGTAGGGTGTACAGAAACGAAGCAATTTCAGCACGTTCACATTGCTTTTTTCATCAAGTCGAGGGCCTCTATGTAGACAAAGACGTCTCTTTTGCAGACTTAAAACAGACCTTGCAATATTTCACTACTGAAATGTTTGGCAAATCAAAAATTAGGCTCCGACCTTCTTATTTTCCATTTACGGAACCAAGTGCTGAGGTCGATGTCTATTGGGGATTAGAAACTGAAACCGATTACCGTATGACCAAGGGTACAGGTTGGCTCGAAATCATGGGATGCGGTATGGTTGACCCCAATGTTTTGGAAAATTGCGGAATTGACTCCAAAACCTATTCTGGTTTTGCCTTTGGTATGGGTATTGATCGCATCGCTCTTTTGCAATACCAGATTCCTGATATTCGATTATTGAGTGAGAACGACGTTCGCTTTTTAGAACAATTTAAATCCGCATTTTAAGCAACTCTTTTTGTTTAAGATTATAAACTTCGTTTTTTACGGGCCCTATTTTTTTAAATCAATATTTTAAGTGCTTGATTTTTATGATATTACCATAGGAATTTTAGACGTATGCCAATAACTTGGGGTATCGCTAATTCTAAAAATTCCAACTCATGAATCCAACCAACATAAACCGTCGAAACTGGCTCAAAACATCAGCATTGACGGCCGGGGGTCTAATGGCTGCTCCTTATCTAGGCTTTTCAAAAAACACAACGCTACCTTTACAATTAGATGCCGAAGGCAATGCTGTTTATAGCCCATTCTTTAAGGAATATTTACCTGACGATTTAAGGGAGTTTCCTGTTTTGGAAGCAAAATTGAATGCCAATGAAAACCCCTATGGGCCTTCACCAATGGGCCTTGAAGCCCTAAAGAAATCGGCTGCTGGGGGCAATCGATATGCGTGGAAAGAGTTGTTTCAACTCGTTGATAAGATTGCCGATTTTGAAGGGGTCACTTCCAAAAATATCATGATGGGCCCAGGTTCTTCAGATCTTTTGGAAAAAACAGCCATGGTACTCTTCATGAACGGAGGTAATGTGGTTTCTGCGGATCCAGCATATATGTCTTTGATTCGGGTTGCGGAGGCAGCAGGTGGAACTTGGAAACCTGTTCCGTTGAAAGATGATTGGTCACATGATTTAGATGCCATGGAAGCCGCCATTGACGAGGATACCAAACTGGTCTACATCTGTAACCCCAATAACCCAACAGGTACCATAACCGATAGCAAGAAACTCTTGGATTTCTGTTCACGTGTATCAGAGAAAGTACCGGTATTTGTTGATGAAGCTTACCTATGGTTCTTGGAAGAAGGGGCCAAACACAGTATGGTTTCATTAATCAACGAGGGCAAAGATGTCATTATCGCACGAACATTTTCAAAAATTCATGGGATGGCTGGTCTACGGGTTGGTTATGCTGTAGCCCAAGAAGCAACTCTAGATAAACTACAAAAAATCACTAGGGCCGGTATGGGTATAAGCTACCCTTCGGTTTTTGCTGCAATAGCGGCTATGGATGATGAAGAATTTTTGGATTCATCGAGAACGCTCAATGCTGAAGCGAGAACGTACACTTTTGAAAGTCTGAAGGCCATGGGGTTTGAACCAGTACCATCGTACACCAGTTTTATGATTTTCCCCATCGAAATGGATGGAAAAGCTTTTCTAAGCCAAATGACCGAATTGAAGGTTGGTGTTAGGGCTTTTGAGTTTTTAGGAAAAAAGTGGTGCAGGGTGAGTATGGGTACTCTAGATGAGATGAAACTATTTACAGCTGCTATTTCAAAAGTATTGGTTTAGTACAATGGAAGTAGGATTCGAGAAAACCCTTGTCTTCTTGATTTTTATTCTTCTCGGTATCGTTTTGAAGACAAAATTCAAATCGAAACAAGAGGTTAATGGTATCAAGAAAATCATTCTAAACCTTGCGCTTCCAGCTACCATTTTTATCGCGCTTTTGGGAATCAAAATTGAAGCAAGTCTATTACTGTTGCCTTTGATGGCATTGGTTTTCAACCTGCTTCTTTTTGCGATTTCACCTTTTTTGCTCCCAATTGTAGGTGTAAAGAAAAACACCCCTGCTTACCGAACCGCAGGACTTTTGATTCCCTCATTAGCGCCAGGGCTTTCATGTTTTCCGTTTGTATTGGAGTTTTTAGGGAAAGACTATTTGGCAAAGGCTGCTATGGCCGATTTGGGCAACAAGGTATTTGTGCTCATTGTGCTTTACATGGTGGCAATGCATTGGTTCTATGCCCGAAATCAAGAAAGTCGGACGGGCGGTAAAGCTAAGCTTATGTCATTATTAAAAACATTAGTGACCGAACCTGTAAACTTATTTATTGGAGCAGCACTTATACTCCTGGTTTTCGGGTTCAATATGGAATCTTTGCCGTTTGTCATCAGTGATTCATTGGCCAAATTAAGCCTTATGATGACACCTTTGGTGCTTTTATTTATTGGTTTGGCCGTAAAAATAAAGCGGCAACAATTCGCACAAATTCTTTCGTTGTTGTTATTACGAGCTGGGTTGGTTTTTTTGATTTCAGCAGTTTTCGTTCTTGTTTCCGGGATATCAGTTCAAAGTGAAATACTATTGATGATTTCGTTCGGTTTGAGTGCCTGCAGCTTTTGGCCTTTTGCCCATTTGTCATTGGTTGATGGATTGGAAGTAGAAAAGAAATCCAAGACTTTTGACAGCAACTATGCGGTTGCTATTTTGGCACTATCATTTCCGCTTTCAACGGTATTGATTTTAGGTGTATTGAATAGTGGTGCCGCATTTGGCTCGCCGTTCAATATATTTATCACCGGTGTACTACTCAGCGCTCTTGGAGCTGTGTTTCCATTGGTAAAAGTACTTTCAAAAAAGGCTTCAAAACTGCGTCTTACCAGCACAAAAATGGAAACAGCGGCTACAGAAAGGGCATAACACACTTGTTTTCATACTGTCAGGTTGTTTTTTGTTAACTTCCGAAAGAGTTAACCAACCCTACCCATGCTTAAATTCTTTCGGCGAATTCGTCTAACGCTCCTTTCTGAACACAAAACAGGGCAATACCTTAAGTACGCCATTGGCGAAATAGTTCTTGTGGTTATTGGTATTCTCATTGCTCTTGCCATTAATAACGCGTATAACAAAAACAAAGAACGAGAAGACGTTCGGCTGTATTATTTAAAGATTGTTGATGAATTAGAAGCCAATATGTCCTACTTTCAGTATCAAGTTGATAGCCGAAACGACTTTAAAAGACAAGGTATTAACGCACTGAAAATATTGGCCGAAAAAAATAAAGATTCCCTGCCCAGTCTATTGAGAAATATAGGAGCCTTAAAAACGATAAACAGTCTATCCCCCTCTTTTCCCACCATTGAAGAATTTCTTTCACAAAACTTATCTTCCAAAATAGCCAATGACTCAATTAAAGCACAGTTTTTGAAATTTTCAGAAATGTACAAGTTCATTGGCTTGGTTGACAAGTACACTATAGATCAATACCAAATAAGTATTGAACCGTATTTGACCAAAAACTTTAACTATTCAGATATTTCGTATGAAGGTTTTTATGAAATCGCATTACCAGGGGGGCCATTAAGTAAAACCGAAACTATTTGGACCGATCTTCAACTATGGAACTTGATTAGTAACAAACTTGAAACTTGGAAGTATGAAGAAGAGGCACTGAATTGGGGCATTGAAGTCTTAGAAAAGTTAAAATCATTGATTGAAGAAGAATTGACCCATGATTAAATTCTTTAGACCTATACGTCACTTTTATCAATAAGATTAGACTTTTAACAGTTATAGGTGTCTTGATTCCCTTTTTTCGAGATTCTTACCCCAGTATTTGCAATTAAAGCAATCGCCAACCAATAGGTTGATAGAATCACAACTCCTGATAGCGCAAATGGGGCTTTAAACTTATTCACGGCAATCATACTATCAGAGAACATAAAGAGTACTACACCCATCGCAATCAAAGCATAGGCAATCGTATTATTCTTCAAATACAGCGATATTCCCTGCCAGGCCATAAATAAAATGACCAAAACATAAGCCGCTACCGGGTATTTAAGAGGTCCTAAATCTGGGTATAACCATGTATAAAGGGCAATCCCGATAATCAATAAAACAATAAGGGCTATTCCGTTATTTTGATACCCACCCAATTTTATGAATCCTCGGGCAAAAAGTAGGTGCCCTATAAGAAAGGAGCCCAATCCAAAAACAAAATAGTCCTCGTCTAGTAAAAGTATGTCTCCCAAAAGGCAAAAACAAAGGGCCCAAATCAGTGTTCTTTTATAATCTCTTTCAAGTTCTTTGATCATTAGTGGCAAAAGAATTACCAACATGGTTGTCAAGGGCTTAAAAAGGTAGTAGAATGAATTGCCTGTAACATCCAAAAGAATTGCAATGACAGCGAATACAAAAATAAGTAGGTTTAAAATGTTCCTTTGTTTTTGTTTATCCATGAAAGACTATGTAATCTTTTTTTGTAAATCGATGAAAAGCTTCAACTGCAATTAATGGCATAAGAATTCTTTTCAATCTTCCCATTGACCAAACGGCACTTTGCTCAATTGAGAATTGTAATACCTAACTTGACCCGTTACCTCAGCACCCAACCATTTCGGCTTATTGAACTGTTCGTCTTCATGTTCAAGTTCAATTTCGGCTAACACCAATCCTTCATTTTCTCCTTTGAATTCGTCAACCTCAAAATGATGATGGCCTACCGGCACTACAAAACGAATTTTATCTAGAATAATAGGTTCGCATAGTTTTATTAAATCACTAGCTTCAGTAACAGAAATCTCTTTTTCCCATTCAAATCGTGTCGTACCAGAATCATTGCCTATACCCTTAACAGTTAAATACCCTTGATCTCCTTTAATCCGAATTCTGACCGTTCGTTCAGGGTCTGTGTTCAAAAAGCCTTGAATGATTCTTATCTCAGAAATGGCCTCACTTCTATAGGCCTTTGAAGCAACCAAAAACTTCCGCTCTATTTCTAGGTTTCCCATCAATTTAAATTTACTCTAATTTTGAATATGGATTTTGATTTTCCACTTAGAAAAATCATTCATGTTGATATGGATGCCTTCTACGCTTCTGTCGAACAGCATGATAATCCAGACCTAAAAGGAAAACCGATAGCTGTTGGTGGAAGCTCAAAACGAGGGGTAGTTTCAGCCGCAAGTTATGAGGCTCGTAAATTCGGCGTTCGGAGTGCGATGAGCGGTGTTATGGCACGCAAAAATTGCCCGTACCTCATTTTTGTAAAGCCCCGTTATGATCGCTACAAAGAAATCTCACATCAAGTAAGAAAGGTCTTTTTCGAGTACACCGATTTGGTAGAACCATTGTCCCTAGATGAGGCATATCTAGACGTGACCGAGAACAAAAAAGGAAATCCGTCTGCCACCCTTATTGCACAAGAAATACGAAATAAAATATTGGAAGTAACTGGCCTAACGGCATCCGCAGGTATTTCAATCAATAAATTCATCGCAAAAGTTGCCAGTGATTATAATAAGCCCAACGGTCAAAAAACGGTTAATCCAGAAGAGGTTATTGAATTTCTTGAACAATTGGATATTCGAAAGTTCTATGGTGTCGGTAAGGTTACTGCAGAAAAAATGTACCAACTTGGCATTTTTACTGGCAAGGATTTAAAAACCAAGTCACTGGAATATCTAGATGAAAATTTTGGTAAGAGTGGAAAATACTATTATAAGGTTGTTCGCGGAATTCATTTGAGCGAAGTAAAACCCGAACGAATACCTAAATCTGTTGGAGCAGAGAGAACATTCAGTGAAAATCTAAGCAGTGAGATTTTTATGCTTGAAAAGCTAGAAAACATTGCTGACGAATTGGAACGCAGGTTGAAGAAATCAAAAATTGCAGGAAAGACAATTACCCTTAAAATCAAATACAGCGATTTTACATTACAAACTAGAAGCAAAACCCTACCTTTTTATATTTCTGACAAGGCCTTAATTATAGAAACCGCCAAGGAGTTACTTTTTCAATCCCCAATGCAGAACTCAGTTCGATTACTTGGTATTTCATTGGCAAATTTGAACACAGAGAAAAAAGAAAATACAGCACAAGAGGAAATTGATTCTGTATCCGTTCAGTTAAAGTTTGATTTCTAACGAACTACCCTATTCTAGGAAATTAACTTAACTTGAAAACTTCCCGCAAATTTCATTCAGATGAAGAATAGAGATAAAAAAAGTACTACTCGTAGGCATTTTATTAAAAAGACATCACTCGCTACTGCTGCTATGGGTACGGCACCCTTAGTTTTTTCTGGTCAACCTAATGAAAAAATAGTCTTATCGAAGCAATATCGTAATCAAACTTTTTCGAGCAACGACCATATCAATCTTGGATTGATAGGTTCCGGAATTCAGGGGATATACGATACAAGGGCAGCACTTTCCGTAGGGGGCGTAAAACTTGTTGCAGCCTGTGACCTTTACACCGGCAGACTAGATCGGGCCAAAGAGCTATGGGGAGATCATATTTTTACTACTAGAGATTATAGAAAATTACTGGAGCGAAAAGATATTGATGCTGTAATTGTGGCCACACCTGACCACTGGCATAAAAAAATTACCGTTGATGCATTAAAAGCAGGCAAACATGTGTACTGTGAAAAACCAATGGTACAGAAGTGGGAAGAAGGTCAAGAAATAATTACAACGCAGAAAAACTCTGGGAAGATTTGTCAAATAGGAAGTCAGGCCATGGCCTCCTTAACCAATGAAAAGGCAAAACAGTTGTATCAGCAAGGCGCTATAGGAGACCTTGTAATGCTAGATTTTTTCAATGACCGTTATTCTTCTGAAGGTGCTTGGCAATACCCTATCCCGCCAGATGAAAATCCAGAAACCGTTGATTTTGACACTTTTTTGGGCAATTCCCCAAAAGTGGCTTACGACCCAATAAGATTTTTTCGCTGGAGAAACTATAAGGATTATGGTACTGGAGTTGCCGGGGATCTCTTTGTCCATGCTTTTTCTTCTTTACACTACATACTTGATTCTATGGGCCCAACAAAAGCCCTGGCCACCGGTGGGCTACGGTATTGGAAAGATGGTAGGGATGTTCCGGATGTAAGTATTACGCTGTATGACTTTCCACAAGCGAAAAGCCATGCTGCCTTTAATGCTGTGTTTCGAGTAAATTTTATTTCAGGCTCAGGAGGTGGATCTGGTTTTAAATTAATTGGTACTGAAGGTGAAATGGAAATAGGCTGGAATTCGGTTACCGTTAAACGTTCAAAGCTAAATATGGTTCCTGGTGATTATTCTATGGTTGCGTATACCGAAGCCACTCAAGAAAAAATACGAATGGGTTATGCAACAACTAATGAAATCAACCGAAAATCTGCATTAGCCACCGGAACCACAACTTGGGAAACTCCAAGGAATTATAAAGGTTCTCACCATGATCATTTCTATAATTTCTTTTCTGCGATAAGAGAAAATGGAAAAGTTCTACAAGACCCAACTTTTGGACTTAGAGCAGCTGGTGCAGCACTTTTGGCAAACGAAAGCTATTATAAAAAACAGCCTGTTCGCTGGGACCCAACTACAATGCAAATGGTCTAGTTTTTTGAAATAATTTCCAGTGAAATAAAGAAAATTTGAAATTTCCATACATTTAAAGGTGGCAAAAGCGAACCTTAAGCAGCATATTATTGATACAGCGAGTAAACTATTTTACTCTCATGGTTACAATAAAACGGGTATTAACGAAGTCATTGCCAAATCAGATATAGCTAAAGCTACCTTATATCATCATTTTAAATCTAAGGAAGAACTGGGGCTTGCTTACTTAAAGCAACGCCACGATTTCTTTTTAAAAGGACTGGAAGACTTTACTAAAAACGCCAACTCTCCCAAAGCCAAACTCACAGCTATTTTTGATCTTCTTAGGGAACTATACAGGGATGATGACTTTCAAGGTTGTTGGGGACAACGAATGTTGGGAGAAATCTCTAAGACCGATAAGATTCTGTTTGAAGCAGTTCGTCAACAAAAAAATGAGGTATTATCCTTTTTGGATAAAACCGTTGAAGAAAACTCCATCCAACTTTCAAGGGCGCAAATAGAAAAAATTGCACAAAGCATCTATTTACTCTATGAATCTGCTATAACCGAGAGCTATTTACACGGTAGCGATTGGCCTATTTACATGGCAAAAAACTTGGCACTTGATGGGGTTTTGAAAGAAATTTGACTAAAAAACTGTTTAACTTCTGATGGGGTTTTTTTAGTGAATTACACTTATTTTTCAACAAAAGTGTTAATCATTCCTTCTTTTTGCTTGAAAACCAATGCTTTTCCTATCCTTGTAGGGAAATAAACAAAAATGATTGATAAGAACCTTCCACGATTTCCGCTAATTTCAGCTGATTTCTACACAACAAGATATCAAGGCTTAAACGAAGAGCTTAAGGAGTCAACAAAATTAAAATCCTTGGCTAAATCCCTTGATTGGGACTTTGATTTGGAAAGAATTGAAGAAGAGTTTTTAAATCAAAATAAGGTAATATTAGTTACCAATCCTCAATTGCATATTGTACATGCAACAAGTAATATTTTCCAAATGAATGGGTATAAGGCCTCTGAAATCATTGGCCAATCACCCAAAATCTTTCAAGGAGAAAAGACGAGCAAAAGTATTCGAAGTAGAATAGCTAAAGCAATTAAAAGCAACAAGGGCTTTGATGAAACCCTCATCAACTACAAAAAAGACCAGTCACTTTATAAATGCTGGATTACTGGCTTTCCTGTGAAAAACAAGAAAGGTGAAGTAGTCAATTTTATCGCTTTTGAGAAGGCAGTAGCTTAACAAAATACTTCCTAAATCTCGGTTACCCTCAACGTATTAACCATACCTTTTGCTTTAATCGGCATAGCAGCAAGGCTAACAACCATGTCTCCCTTCTCTACAAAGCCTTTTTCAAAAGCTATTTTATTTACGTCTTGTACTGTCTCATCCGTTGAAACATACTTATCATAATAAAATGCCTTTACGCCCCAAAGTAAATTGAGTTGACCTAGGATATTTCTGTTTGAGGTATAAACCAAAATATGGGCGCTTGGCCTCCATGCTGAGATTTGGAATGCAGTATAACCACTATTTGTCAACGTAGAAATAGCCTTAGCTTGAATTTCATTTGCCATTAATGCAGCATGGTAACAAACTGATTTTGTGATGTACCTTTTCGTTCTAATATGTGGTGGGTTTTGAGGCACTGTAATCAACTCAGAATTTTCCACACTTTTAAGGATACTGGTCATTTTTTCAATTACCTCTACAGGATAGTTACCGACCGATGTTTCACCAGATAGCATAACTGCATCCGCTCCATCCATAACTGAATTGGCTACATCATTAACCTCTGCCCTAGTTGGAGTAAGACTAGTAATCATTGTTTCCATCATTTGTGTAGCAATAATTACAGGAATCCTAGCTTTTTTAGCTCTAAGTACGAGTCTCTTTTGAATCAAAGGAACTTCTTGTGCAGGAACCTCAACCCCCAAATCTCCTCGAGCCACCATCAAACCGTCACAATAAGAAACAATTTTATCAATATTGTCCACTGCTTCTGGTTTCTCAATCTTTGCAATGATTGGAATCTTGTGTTCGCAATGTTCCTTAATAAGATTTTGTAAATCGATTAGGTCTTGGCTAAATCGAACAAAAGACAAGGCAATCCAATCAACTTGTTGACCAACTGCGAAAATGGCATCCTTAATATCTTTCTCGGTAAGTGCCGGAAGAGAGATATTGGTGTTTGGAAGATTTACCCCTTTTTTGGATTTTAAGGGCCCTCCCTGTACCACTTTGGCCTTGACCTCATTTTCACCATTAGTTTCAAGGACCTCAAAAATAAGCTTACCATCGTCCAGTAAAATACGTTCCCCTGCTTTTACATCTTTCGGAAAACTTGCATAGTTCATATAAACCCGCTCTGCAGAGCCTTCAAATGGTTCTCCTGTGGCAAATATGATTTCATCACCTGGTGAAACTACTACTTCACCACCCATAACACCTACACGTAATTTAGGACCTTGGAGATCAGCTAAAATTGCAGTATAAATGTCAAGCTCCTCATTCAGTTCGCGAATCATTTTTATACGCTCAGCAACATCATCGTAACTAGCATGGGAGAAATTTATCCTGAAGACATTTACCCCGGCGAGAATCATAGCTCTAAGCACTTCCCTTTTACTGGTGGCGGGGCCCAAAGTGGCAACAATCTTGGTTTTTTTTCTAGTTGGCATTCTTAAAGAATTAAATTTTGTTTTGATTTTAGCGTATCGACATCAACCAAATAAGCCAATGCGATTCCTTCAATTAATTTTATTTGTCGCAGCACATTACTTTCAATTTTAGGAAAATCAGTATCTATTCTAAAAAAGTAATCGCATTCCTTTTTTTCATCCAACAGATAATAAGATTTTATCGTAGACGCATTGGAAAAGAGTCCTACGGATTCCAAAGTTTCTTCCTCAGTCGATTGATTTCCATAGACGTAGTACGAACTATCCGTTTTTTCGTCATACCACTCATAAACGGGGAAGTTACCTCGACCAATCTTAAAATCATTTTCTAAACGGGAAAGCCTTAATTCCATTGTGCTATTCAAATAGTACACAAGGGTATATGCGGGCATTGATGAATGAAGGGCAATCAGCCCAAAAGATTCATCGTAAAGCTCTGACGAAATCTTGTATGTGGTAGCCATAAAATTAAAGCGAATTGTAAATATAACTTGAAATGCTACAAATGAACCGTTTTTTACTTCAGATTTGTAACAATGACTTCTCGAAAACGATTGAGTTTACCGTTTCTTAACTAGATGTTAGTTTCGATTTTATCTTGAAGCGCGAAATACGCCCTTTTTGAGGCCTTTTCTTCAGCCTTCTTTTTTGATGTTGCCCTTGCCTTTGCAATTATTCTGTTACCTATCGATAGTTTGACGGCGAAATGTTTTTGTTCTTCATTGCCACTATCTTCATAAACGTTGTAATTAAATTGCTTTTTTTGTTTTTGGCACCATTCTATAACCAAACTTTTGTAGCTGATGACCTTACCTTCTAACTGCTCAATGTCAACATAGGGGTCTATAACCCGTTCATTTATGAATTTTTCACAAAAATTATACCCTTTGTCCAAGTAAATTGCACCGACTAAAGCTTCAAATACATTGCCATGAATATTTTCACCAAAATGGGATTTTGGTATCCTACTCTCCACAAATTCGAGTAGCCCCATATCCTTTCCTAATTCGTTAAGGTGCTTTCGGCTAACGATTTTCGAACGCATTTTCGTTAGGTATCCTTCATCACCCCCTGGCACCTCGTTGTACAAATGCTTCGAAATTATTGTGCCTAGCATTGAATCTCCCAAAAACTCCAGTCTTTCATAGTTAAGTGGGTTTCCACTTTTATCTTTTTGGTTTAAGGAGCGGTGTAAAAAGGCCTTTTTATAAAGTGCAATGTTTTTGGGCTTAAACCCTAGAATAGATTTGAGGCTATAAAAAAAATCCCCATCCGATTTCGGATGGGAATTAAATATTTTTGGCCCAAACTTCATGCTACGAATTAGCTAACTTTTTTAAACAATACGCAAGCATTATGACCTCCGAAACCAAAGGTGTTGCTCATGGCAACGTTTACCTCTCTGGCTTCAGCCTTGTTCAACGTTAAATTGAGTTTTGGGTCAATATTTTCATCAACCACGCTATGGTTGATTGTCGGTGGAACCAAATTATGCTGCATGGCCATTATCGATGCAATTGCTTCAATAGCTCCCGCTGCACCCAATAAATGACCCGTCATAGATTTGGTCGAATTGATATTAATTTTTGGCGCATGTTCTCCAAATACTTGACTTATCGCTTTTAACTCGGCGACATCCCCAAGAGGAGTTGAGGTACCATGGGTGTTGATTGCATCAACATCCTCAGGTTTAAGTCCTGCATTTTCCAAACAATTTTCCATTACCTTAACCACTCCAATTCCATCAGGATGAGGTGCCGTCATATGATAAGCATCACTTGATAATCCTCCACCCAATACTTCTGCATAAATTTTCGCCCCACGTGCTTTTGCATGCTCGTACTCTTCAAGAATTAGTGCTCCAGCACCTTCACCAAGAACAAAGCCATCACGTGTGGCATCAAAAGGTCTTGAAGCGCTTTCTGGACTATCATTTCTGGTCGACAGGGCGTGCATGGAATTAAATCCACCCATCCCCGCGATAGTTACTGCAGCCTCACTCCCGCCAGTTACCACAACATTACAATGTCCCAAACGTATGTAGTTCAAGGCATCAATTAATGCATTTGCTGATGATGCACAAGCTGAAACGGTTGTATAATTTGGCCCCATAAATCCATGTTTAATGGAAATATTACCTGGCGCAATATCAGCAATCATCTTTGGTATAAAGAAGGGATTAAAACGAGGCGTTCCATCCCCACCAGCAAAGTTCATTACTTCATCTTGAAATGTTTGAAGGCCGCCTATTCCAGCGCCCCAAACGACTCCAACTTTAAATTTGTCGATTTTTTCCAAATCAAGACCTGCATCTGCAATGGCTTCATCTGAAGAAACCAGTGCATATTGTGCAAAACGGTCTAGTTTGCGCGCTTCCTTTCGATCAAAATAATTCTGTGGATCGTAGTCTTTTAGCTCGCAAGCAAACTTGGTTTTAAACTTCTCAGTATCAAAATAGGTAATTGGAGCAGCCCCACTCTTCCCATTTTTTAAACCTTCCCAATAGGTCTCTAATGTGTTTCCTATAGGGGTAAGCGCTCCAAGTCCGGTAACAACAACGCGTTTTAGTTGCATAAACAGTGTTTTAACCTTAAGGCTTAATTTAAAAAAATTATCCATGTGATAGGGTTACCACATGGATAATAATAATTTTCAGCAAGTAGTCATTGATTACTTGGCCTCTTCTATATAGCTAATAGCCTGACCCACTGTGGCGATGTTCTCTGCCTGGTCGTCAGGTATTTGAATATCAAATTCTTTTTCAAATTCCATAATCAGCTCAACAGTGTCCAAAGAATCCGCCCCTAAATCGTTGGTGAAGCTTGCTTCAGGTACGACTTCGTTCTCATCAACACCCAATTTATCAACGATAATGGCTTTTACTCTTGATGCAATGTCTGACATAGTTCTAGTAGTTTAAAATTTTAATGTGCGCAAAAATAAAAAACTTTGGTTTAAATACACCATTTGTCGATAAAATGTCCTGTAAATTACCTATTTACGGTACTTGCAGCTAACTTTGCGTTTTTAGAGTACAAAAAAATTTATGTCGAAAATTGTAATATTCGCATCTGGATCTGGTTCAAATGCCGAGAATATACATCACTACTTCAAGAAAATCGATAATATCGAAATTGCTTGTATTCTTACAAATAAAGAGGATGCAGGTGTCATAGAACGCTGTAAAAGACTTAAAATTCCATTGTTTTACTTTAATCAGGCTGCATATTCTGATGGTTCAGTACTGAAATTATTGCAAACAATTGATCCTACCTTAATTGTTTTAGCCGGTTTTCTAAGAAAAATTCCCGTTGAATTTATTTCAGCATTTCCAAGCCAGATTGTCAATATTCATCCTGCACTTTTACCGAAATATGGTGGCAAGGGTATGTACGGAATGAATGTGCATAATGCTGTTAAACTAAATGGAGACTCCTCAACTGGGATTACCATTCATTATGTAAATGGTGAATATGATGAAGGTGCTATAATTCATCAAGCTCAGGTTGATTTAAATGGAACGGAAACTCCAGAAGAAATAGCTCAAAAAGTTCACGGTCTGGAATACGAACATTTTCCTAGAGTCATTGAAAAAATTCTTTTGGAAAATGGCTAAAAAAAAATTCTATGTAGTATGGAAAGGAAAAAGACCAGGCATCTATGAGTCTTGGGATGATTGCCAAGCTCAAATTAAAGGGGTTAAGGGAGCGCAGTATAAATCCTTTTCAGAATTCGCAGATGCCAAAAAAGCGTTCAATGGCAACTATGAAAATTATAAAGGAAAGAAAAAGGGAAGCGAAGAACTTTCCCCTGCTGAAAAATTGAAATACGGCGAACCCAATTTTCATTCAATTTCTGTGGACGCTGCTTCAAGTGGAAACCCAGGGAAAATGGAATATCAAGGGGTGGATACTAAAACCAAAAAAGTGTTGTTCAAACAAGGACCTTTTAAAGAAGGTACCAATAATATTGGAGAATTTCTTGCCATTGTACATGGTCTGGCTTTCCTAAAAGAACGTAAAAGTGACCGAATTATTTATACAGATTCACGAACAGCGATGAGTTGGGTTCGGAAGAAAAAGTGCAATACCAAACTCTCTAAAAATGAGAAAAATAAATCGCTCTTTGAATTGATTGAACGCGCGGAAAAATGGCTCAAAACCAATCGTTTCAATACCGTTATCGTGAAATGGGAAACCAAGGCATGGGGTGAAATACCTGCAGATTTTGGTAGAAAATAAGCTACTTTACTAGTTCAAAAATCTTCGAACTTCCATTCCCCAGAGAACATACATATTAGCAGTCCAAATAATCCTTAAATAAAAGTATCTTTGCAGCAAATTTCGCTGCATGGGCAAACTTCTAATTGTAGGCACACTCGCCTTCGATGCAATTGAATCTCCCTTTGGAAAGACTGATAAAATTCTTGGTGGTGCTGCAACCTTTATTGGTTTGGCTGCCTCTAAATATGATGTAAAATCTGGAATTGTCTCCGTTGTCGGAGATGATTTCCCAAAAGAATATCTCGATTTATTGAACGATAGAAATATCGACGTATCAGGGGTTGAAATCGTTTCAGGAGGCAAAACCTTTTTCTGGAGTGGAAAATATAGCAATGACCTTAATTCTCGAGAAACACTGGTCACAGAATTAAATACACTTGCAGATTTCAAACCTGTTGTTCCTGAGCACTTCAAAGATGCAGATGTGGTGATGTTGGGCAATTTAGATCCTAAAATTCAAATGAGTGTAATCAAACAATTGGAGAAACGACCAAAACTCATTGTTTTGGATACCATGAATTTTTGGATGGACCATACATTGGATGATTTATTGGAGGTGATAAAAGAAATTGATGTAATAACAATCAACGACGAGGAGGCTCGTCAATTGACCAACCAACATTCGTTGGTAAAAGCAGCCGCCCAAATCCATGAAATGGGTCCGAAATATGTGGTAATTAAAAAAGGGGAAAACGGGGCCTTGCTATTTGAGGGCAATAATGTGTTTTTTGCCCCTGCATTACCTTTAAAAGAAGTTTTTGATCCCACAGGTGCAGGCGATACTTTTGCAGGTGGTTTTAGTGGTTATTTGACCGCAACCAAGAACATATCGTTTGAAAATATGAAGAATGCCATTGTTCATGGGTCGAACCTTGCTTCATTTTGTGTTGAAAAATTCGGAACTGAGCGAATGCAAAATCTATCGAAAGAGGAAATGGAAAGCAGGTTAGATCAATTTACCCAATTGACACAGTTTAATATAGAATTGCTAAACCCAAGTTAAGTGTATTGCAATGAGTGACCCCATAAAGCACGAATGTGGCATATCATTAATTCGATTGTTAAAACCACTCGAATACTATAAAGAAAAATATGGTACGGCCTTTTACGGGGTTAATAAAATGTACCTGATGATGGAAAAACAGCACAATCGTGGCCAAGACGGTGCTGGTTTTGCAAGTATCAAACTAGATGTTGAACCTGGACAACGTTATATAAGTAGAATAAGGTCTGCTAAACAGCAACCTATTCAAGACATCTTTTCCCAGATTAATGAGCGAATAAATACAGAGATTGCTCAAAAACCACAACTATGGGATGATGTTGGCTATCAAAAATCACATATACCTTACATAGGTGAATTATTGCTAGGGCACGTACGTTATGGCACATTCGGCAAGAATAGTATTGAAAGTGTACATCCCTTTCTTAGGCAGAACAATTGGATGCACAGAAACTTAATTGTTGCAGGAAACTTCAACATGACGAATGTTACCGAACTTTTTGGAAACTTGGTTGAATTGGGTCAACATCCAAAAGAAATGGCAGACACAATAACGGTAATGGAACGTATTGGTCATTTCTTAGATGATGCAGTTGCCAAATTATACAAGGAAATTAAAAAAGAAGGGTTCAATAAGCGTGAGGCTTCACCACATATTGCAGAACGACTCAATGTTGCCAAAATATTGAAAAAGTCAGCGAAGAATTGGGATGGCGGCTACGCCATGGGTGGAATGTTCGGACATGGAGACGCTTTTATGCTTCGCGATCCGGCAGGAATTCGCCCATCTTATTTTTATCATGATGATGAAATAGCTGTAGTCGCATCTGAACGTCCAGCTATTCAAACTGTGTTCAATGTGCCTTTTGATGCTGTTCAAGAGCTACCTCCTGGCCATGCATTTATAATTAAAAAGAGTGGTAAGATTTCGGTAGAAGAAATATTGGAACCTACTGAGAGAAAGGCTTGTTCATTCGAGCGTATTTACTTTTCACGCGGTAGTGACCACGAAATTTACAGGGAGCGCAAACAACTAGGTAAACTGGTTTTTCCAGAAATTCTCAAGGCTATCGGAGATGATTTGACCCATACTGTGTTCTCTTACATACCAAATACTGCCGAAACCTCTTTTTTGGGTATGATCAAAGAAGCTCAAAATTATTTGAACCAAAAAAAGGAGGAACAAATCCTTGCACTTGGAAATAATATTGACAGGAATGATCTTCACAAAATTCTTGATGTAAGACCTCGCATTGAAAAGGTGGCGATTAAAGATGCAAAGCTTAGAACATTTATTACACAAGATAGTAGCAGAGATGATTTGGTTACCCACGTCTACGACATATCTTATGGCTCAATAAATAATGATGATAACTTGGTTATCATTGACGATAGTATTGTTAGGGGAACGACATTGCGAAAAAGTATTTTGCGAATGCTTGACCGTTTGAACCCTAAAAAAATCGTTGTGGTTTCATCAGCTCCTCAGATTCGCTACCCTGATTGTTATGGTATTGATATGGCCAAACTTGAAGACTTTGTAGCCTTTAGGGCCGCACTTGCATTACATAAAGAAAAAGGTACCACCCACATTATTGACAACATTTATAAAAAATGTCAAGAACAGGTCAATTTGAAAGACAAAAAAGTTGTCAATCATGTAAAGGAATTCTATGCCCCATTCACTACAGAAGAAATTTCTAAAAAAATAGGGGAGTTATTGAGTCCTAAAGACTTAAAAGCTGAAGTAGAGATTATATATCAAACCATTGCTAACCTTCACTTGGCTTGTCCTAAAAATCTTGGTGATTGGTATTTTACAGGTGATTATCCAACACCTGGAGGCAATAAGGTAGTCAATCGAGCTTTCATTAATTTCTATGAAGGAAAGAACAAACGAGCCTACTAAAACTTCATTTCATCCATACTTAAGTACCGTTCGTCGATGAAATTAACATTTTAGCGTCTTTTTAATTTTATACAATTCTCAAGAAGTAAATTAGAATCACCATAGCATAAGTAGGTTAAGTTCATGGTAAGATTTGGGGCAAAAAAGGTGGATTCTTTCCACCTTTTTTATTTTCTAGCAATCCAGCTTTCAAGAATTGTACTCCTTTTCCTCAATAGTTGAAATCAAATTATCCCTTACTGGTATTTCAACCCAATTTAGCGGTGTTTATCTAATAAATAAAGGCCCTCGAAGCAGCTTGAAGTACATTTGGAAAACCATAGCATAAGTAGGTTAAGTTCATGGTAAGATTTGGGGTGAGAAGGCAGGTTAATACCTGCCTTCTTTTTGTTTGACTACCAACATTTTAGACTTTATATTTTCCAAATCACACCCTTTCAAAAGCTAAAAAAACCTTATATTTTTTTGTTATTTAACACAATACCAGTAATTTAGTCTCGCCATAGCATAAGTAGGTTAAGTTTATGGTAAGATTTGGGACGAAAAGGGCAGGTTTTCCTGCCCTTTTCTATTCACATAAATCAACCCACAAAAAAACGCACCAAATAGGTGCGTTCTAATTATGATTTAATTGTTATTACGAGTTACTTTCCGCTGGCGTAATTCTCTGCTACTTTGTCCCAATTGATTACGTTGAAAAAAGCGGTCACATAGTCTGGCCTTCTATTCTGATAATTTAGGTAATACGCATGCTCCCAAACATCCAATCCCAAAATAGGTGTTCCTCCACATCCTGTTTCAGGCATTAGCGGATTATCTTGGTTAGGTGTGGAGCAAACTTCAAGATTGCCACCTGGCATAACACAAAGCCAAGCCCAACCTGAACCAAAACGAGTTCCTGCAGCAGCACTGAATTTTTCCTTGAAAGCATCAAAAGAACCAAATGCGCTATTTATTGCATCAGCTAGTTCACCTGAAGGGTTGCCCCCTCCGTCAGGCGACATAACTTCCCAGAATAACGAGTGATTATAAAATCCACCTCCGTTATTTCGAACTGCCCCGTTAGACATATCGAGACCTCCTAGAATGTCCAAGATATCCTTCCCTTCCAAATCAGTCCCAGCAATGGCAGCATTTAATTTTGTAGTGTAACCGTTATGATGTTTTGTATGGTGTATTTCCATAGTACGGGCGTCAATATGCGGTTCCAAAGCATCATAGTCATATGGTAAATTAGGTAGTTCAAAAGCCATTTTGTATTGTTTTAAGTTAATTTTTTCGTGTCTTTCAAAAATACAGCTTTAACATTTAAAAGTATTGCGCTTAATGTTAAGAAGATTCTAAGATTACGTACTTTGTAACTACTTTGAAAACCTCAAATTTTAAAATATTAAGTGCATCTGCCGGAACTGGAAAAACATATCGTTTGGCCAAAGCTTATCTTTCTCTTTTATTGAATCCGGAGGGGGGTCAGAATTTGAGAAACCTTTTAGCAATTACATTTACCAACAAAGCAGTTGGTGAAATGAGACAGCGAATCTTGAACAATTTAAAAGACTTCGCATTCAATGAATCAGTAGCTCAAGACAATACGCTCTTCACGGAACTGTCTTTAGAATTGAATTTATCCTATTCGGGACTAAAAGATAAATCCAAAAAAGTACTCAAACGTCTTCTACATAATTACGCTTTCTTCGAGATCACGACCATAGACGGATTCAACCATAACCTAATACGCACATTTGCAAAAGATCTAAAAGTTGCCCAAAATTTTGAGGTTGAGCTTGATACGGATTTAATACTTGGGCAAGTTATTTCCAGAATTTTAAATAGGGTCGGTAGTGACGAGGTTCTTACT
The DNA here is from genome assembly GCF_012272815.1 of Croceivirga thetidis. Classification (GTDB taxonomy): domain Bacteria; phylum Bacteroidota; class Bacteroidia; order Flavobacteriales; family Flavobacteriaceae; genus Croceivirga; species Croceivirga thetidis. Next base: position 1,193,123 of record NZ_JAAWWL010000001.1, on the reverse strand, counting down.
AAAACATTGATAGACTTTTCATTGGAAAAAATCGAAGATGATAAAAGTTGGGATATCGTTCAAAACTTGCTTGAAATTGGGAAACTGATCTTCAACGAAAATCATTACAATCATCTCTTAAACCTCAAATCAAAATCACAAAGCGATTTTGTTGATTTAAAAAACACCCTGAAATCGCAAGAAATCAATTATTCAAGCACCATCAAAGAATCTGCAACGAAATGCCTGAAATTGATTGATGAGTCTGGACTCGAATTTTCTGATTTTAATCGCAGCTATTTTCCAAAATTCCTTGAGCAAGCCAAAAACAATCCCGGCATACTAAATTTCACTGCAAAGTGGAAGCAGAACTTTGGGGAAGAACCACTTTACACCAAGACCAAGGACGAAACAATTAAAAGTTCGATTAATTCATTGCTTCCAGAATTCGTAAAATTCTTTGAAGTAATCATGACTTCTTTTAATAAGTCAGAGTTTTTAAAAAAGTGTCAAAAAAATGTTGTCCCATTATCACTATTGGCAGAAATCATTACTGAATTCGAGACCCTTAAAAAAGAAGAAGGCTTTCTTACTATTCCTGAATTCAATCAACTAATCTCCCAAGAACTGAAAAAGCAACCTGTACCCTACATATACGAACGTTTAGGAGAGCGTTATCAAAATTATTTTATAGACGAATTTCAAGATACCTCAACTCTACAGTGGAATAACCTGATTCCCTTAATCTCGCATGCACTTGAAAGTGAAAATTTAAAGGGAAAAACGGGCTCATTGTTCTTGGTTGGTGACGTGAAACAATCTATTTACCGTTGGAGAGGTGGAGAGCCAAAACAGTTTTTGGACTTAGTGGTTCAAAATGAAAATCCATTTATGGTTTCCCCTGAAATTGAACAACTTTCAAAAAATTGGCGTAGTCATGAGGAAATTGTGAATTTCAATAATTCTTTTTTTTCTTTTTGTTCTACAAAATTTTCAAATACAGAATTCGCAAAGGCCTATAAAGATGGAAACCAGCAACTAACCAACACCAAAAAAGGCGGGATTGTTAGCATATCTTTCCTGCCCAAGAAAAACATCAACCCTATAAATGAAAGCCCTCACTGCAATAAAACGAAAGAGATAATCCAATCAATTTTAAATAAAGGATATCTATTTGAAGACATATGCATTTTGGTAAGATCAAAGAAAGACGGAATTACCATGGCAGACTTTCTTCAACAACAGAATATACCAATAGTTTCAAGTGAAGCGCTCCTTTTAAAGAACAATACTGAAGTTCAGTTTATCCTATCGTTTTTCAGAATTTTGGTAAACCCGGAATCTGAGGAAGATATTTTTAATATACTTAACTATCTGGACAAAAAGGGTTCACACGATTTTATACGCGAAAATCTTGTTAGATTTCCTCAGTTTATTGAAGAAACCTATGAATTAAAGATTGATTCACTGAAAAGTTTAGGTTTACTTTCGCTTGCGCATGAATTGATTATAACCTTTGATCTTGCAAAACAGTCCAGTGCTTTTTTAAATTTCTTCATTGATGAATTATTTGAATTTGAAAACAAGAAGAAAGGGTCAATACTTGACTTTTTAGAATTTTGGGGAGTACATAGCGAAAAACTTTCGGTTAGGTTTAATGAAGGTGAAAATGCAATTCAAATAATGACCATTCATAAAGCCAAAGGATTGGAATTTCCTTTTGTAATTTATCCCTTCGCTGACAGTGTAATCAATGATGCTACTAAGCAAGAAAACCTTTGGTTTCAGGTAAATAAAGAACAGTTCGCTGGTTTTTCAGAACTTTTGGTTAAAAACAACAGATATATGGAGCATTTTTCCAATATTTCAAAAAGTGCTCATGAAATTGAAAATCAAAAAGCAGAACTTGACGACTTCAATGTATTGTATGTTGCACTTACCAGAGCGGTATTAGGCTTATACATTATAAGTACACCCGTAAACAAAATATCATCTTCGAAGAACGATTCCTATTCTTCACTTTTTAATGAATACGTTAATAGAGAAAGGGAATTTGCTGAGAGCAATGATAATTATGCCATTGGAGAGCTGGTACAAAATGCAGAAATTCATGAGACAAACACCTCATTGCCAATTGACTATTCTGGGCAGTCTTTTCTGGAGTACAACTTCGATATTTCTGCGGAAACTAAACTAAATTCAACCTCTGAAACCAAACAGTCAATGTTTTATGGTACCCTTGTCCATGAAGCATTGGCTAATGTTTTTGAAGAACATGATATTTCGAAAGCAGTTAACAAGGCTCGGATTAATAATAAACTTTCCTTTGATAGTGCAAATCATCTTGAAGAGACAATTAAAAAAGTTGTACATCATGATGATTTGAATCATTATTTCAAAAAAGGACTAGAAGTATTAAATGAGGTAGAAATTTTAAAGGAGGATGGCACTCAAGTTCGGCCTGATAAAATCATTATTGATGGAGCTAACGCAACCATAATAGATTACAAAACAGGGGTTGAATCATCAAAACACAAGACACAATTATCCGAGTATGCAGATTGCCTTGGAAAAATGGGCTTTACGATAGAAAATAAAATTCTAGTATACATAAACGATAACATCAAAACTTTAGCTATTTAAAATGTACGGTCAAATTAAAGAACACCTTGAAACGGAGTTAAAAAATATTAAGGACGAGGGATTGTTTAAAGAAGAACGCATTATTACCTCATCTCAAGGAGCGGTTATCAAATTGGATTCAGGTCAAGAGGTAATCAACTTTTGTGCAAACAATTACTTAGGACTTTCCTCGCACCCAGAAGTTGTGGAAGCCGCTAAAAAGACCTTGGATACGCACGGTTTTGGTATGTCATCGGTTCGGTTTATTTGTGGTACGCAAGACATACATAAAGAATTGGAAGCAAAAATCGCATCGTTTTATGGCACAGAGGATACCATACTTTATGCGGCTGCCTTTGATGCTAATGGTGGGGTTTTTGAGCCACTCCTTACGGCTGAAGACGCTATAATATCAGATTCTTTAAATCATGCTTCAATTATTGATGGGGTGCGATTGTGTAAGGCAAAACGCTATCGATATGCAAACAATGATATGCTTGATTTGGAAAATCAACTAAAAGTAGCCACATCAGATGGTTCTAGATTTAGGATAATCGTAACCGATGGTGTCTTCTCGATGGATGGTCTCTTGGCGCCACTCGATGATATCTGTGAATTAGCAGAGAAATATGACGCCTTAGTAATGATCGACGAATGTCATTCGGCAGGATTTATAGGAGAAACTGGACGAGGCACTCTTGAAGAAAAAGGTGTTATGGGCAAAATAGATATCATTACGGGTACACTTGGTAAAGCTCTAGGTGGGGCCATGGGTGGTTATACAACTGGCAAAAAGGAAATAATCGAGATATTGCGTCAACGTTCAAGACCATATCTATTTTCAAATTCTTTGGCCCCAGCAATAGTTGGAGCCTCAATAAAGGTTTTTGAAATGCTCGAAAACAACACTACGTTAAGGGATATACTCCAAGAAAACACCAGTTATTTTAAGGAAGGAATACTAAAAGCTGGATTTGACATTGTTGACGGTGACTCAGCCATTGTACCAATTATGCTCTACGATGCTAAATTATCACAAACAATGGCCAATGAACTTTTGGAAAAGGGAATCTACGTTATTGGGTTCTTTTACCCGGTTGTTCCCAAAGGAAAAGCACGAATAAGAGTTCAACTTTCGGCTTCTCATACTAAAGAACATCTTGATAAGGCCATTTCTGTTTTTACTGAGGTTGGGAAGGAGTTAAATATCATTTAGCACAATATTTTACCCTACTAAAAAAATAAGTTGTGAATTTTGTTAATAGTTCTTAACAACTTACATTTGCAGCTGACAAACACTTAAACTTAAAATTTAGAACATGAAACATCTTAGCAAATTATTGGTTGTTGCGCTATTGATTATAGGTGCTAACAATCTACAAGCTCAAGACGAAAACAACCCTTGGCAAGTTAGCTTTGGTGTAAACGCAATTGATGTGTGGCCAACTAACGATGCAAGTGCTGCCTATCCTACTGGCACCTTGTTTGATGAATATTTTAACGTTTCTGATCACTGGAATATTCTTCCATCTGTATCTTACATTGGCGTATCGCGATACATAGGCGACGGCTTTTCTGTAGGAGCTCGTGGTTCATTAAACAGAATTGATAAACTAGGAGATGTAAGTGTAGACGATTTATCGCACTATGCTATCGACGGTACTATTAAGTACAACATCCTTAGAAATACAAAACTAGACCCTTTCATCGAAGTTGGTGGTGGATATACTTGGGTTGATGAAATTGGAGCTGGTACTGTTAATGGTGGTATTGGTTTTAATTACTGGTTCTCAGATAACATCGGTGTTGTACTTCAAACGTCTTACAAGCACGCTTTCGAAGATTACGGTGTTAAGCACTTTCAACATTTAGGTGGTATCAACGTTAGATTCGGTGGTACTGACACTGATGGTGATGGTATTTATGACAAAGATGACGCTTGTCCAGAAGTAGCTGGTTTAGAAGCTTTCAACGGTTGTCCTGATTCTGACGGTGATGGTATCGAAGATGGTAAAGATTCTTGTCCTAACGAAGCTGGTTCAAAAGAAATGAACGGCTGTCCTGATGCTGATGGTGATGGTATCGCTGATAAAGATGATGCTTGTCCTAACGAAGCTGGTAAAGCTGAACTTGCTGGTTGCCCTGATGCTGATGGCGATGGTGTAGCTGATAAAGATGATCAGTGTCCTAACGAAGCTGGTCCTGCAGAGAACGGTGGATGCCCATGGCCTGATGGTGATGGTGACGGCGTATTGGACAAAGATGATCAATGTCCAGAAGTTGCTGGTACTGTTGCTAACAACGGTTGCCCAGAAGTAACTGAAGAGGTTCAAAAACAATTGAACGATTATGCTAGAACAATCTTGTTTGATACTGGAAAGTCTTCAATCAAAGCTGAGTCTACATCAGTAATGGTTGATATCATTCAAATCTTGAATGAATATCCAACTGCTAAATTTACTGTTGAAGGTCACACTGATAGTGTAGGTAGTGCGAAATTAAATCAAAGCCTTTCTGACAAGCGTGCTAATGCAGTTCGTGATTTCTTAATCAACGAAGGCATTGGATCTGACAGATTAAGTGCTATTGGATATGGTGAAGAGAAGCCAATCGCTACAAACAATACTAGAGCTGGTAGAGCTCAAAACAGAAGAGTTGAAATCAACTTGATTAAATAAGTTTAAGTAACTTTCTTAATATCTTTAAAGCCCTGGCAATGCCAGGGCTTTTTTGTTTTATGCAGTCTTTTTTAAATAGGGTTATTGATGATATTCTTCTAGAGTATAAAACTTTAGAACATACAGTTTTCATTCTACCAAGTAATCGCTCAATTCGTGCCTTAAAAAAATTACTGGCCAATAAATATCAGACGCCCATTTTTAGCCCTGCAATGCTTTCGGTTGAGCAGTTTATTAAAGAGGTTTCTGGTCTAGAGACAGCCGATGAACTTGAACAACAGTTTGTGCTTTTTGATTTATACAAATCACTCAATCCAGAGGAAAATGATACATTCTCGGTATTTAGTGGGTGGAGCAATACAATCTTAGGAGATTTCAATGAAATAGATAGATACTTGATAGCACATGAAAAGCTATACGGGTATTTAGAGGCTATTGAGAGAATAAAGAATTGGAATCCAAACAATGTTCCGACCAAACTAATAAAGGAATATGCCAAATTTTCTGCTAAGGCATCTCAATTATATGAGAAATACAGAAAAGAGCTAATAGACCAAAAAAAAGGTAGTCAAGGAATTCAATATTGTGTAGCAAGTGAGAAAATTTCTGAATTTGTTTCCTCTAATACAGAAAAGAGCTTTTTCATTATTGGTTTAAATGCACTGAACGAAGCGGAGAAATATATTTTTAATTTTCTACTAGAACATACTAACAGTAAAATCTATTGGGATTTGGACGACCATTTTCGCTCTGATTCCATTCATGAAGCAGGTTATTTCTATCGAAAAAACCGTAATTATTTCATTAAAAACGCAGCGAAGCAATTACTGTGTTCAACAAATGACTATTTAAAAAAACAACATATTTCAATAATAGGGGCACCAAAAAATACGGCCCAAGCACAATACGTTGGGAAATTACTGGAAGAAATCGATATCAATACCAAACCTGTTGCATTGGTATTGGCAGATGAAACCCTTTTACCATTGCTCTTGAACTCTATCCCTCCCCATATCAAGAATCTTAATGTTAGTATGGGCTATCCACTACAATTATCAATAATTATAAAGTTTGTAGAGTCAATTCTAAAGTTGAAAAAAAGTTTAAACGAAAAAGGTTACCCATATCAAGAAGTATTGAATTTTTTATCAATGCCCACAACAGGGGTATTTGTATCAGATGGAAAGTGTTCGGCTCTTTCTAAGAACATAAAAAAACATAACCTTATTTATATAGATGCTCCAAGCTTTAAAGATTTCCTCTCTGACCCGACATTTGAATTTTTATTTGTTGACAATCTAAAAGCAAGTGAATTTATTCAATCTATTAGAGAAATCTTGAAAATTGTGTCCAACAAGAAAGACCTTTCATCAATTGAAAAAGAAGCAATTTCACAACTTGAAAATTTTCTGATAGGCTATTATGATTCTATTACTGCCTATCCCTTCCTTGAGGATATCAATTCATTCGAATTAGTGTTGAATTCTTTTATATCCAAAGGGAAGCTCAATTTCAGGGGGAACCCCGATAAAGGTCTGCAGGTAATGGGTGTTTTAGAGACTAGAGCGTTGGATTTTGAAACCGTTATTGTAACTTCTTTAAATGAGGGAATTCTCCCAGCCGGAAAAGCGGTTAATTCTTTTATTCCCTACGATGTCAAAAAAGAATTTGGCCTGCCAACAGTAAAGGAAAAAGATGCTATTTACACCTATCATTTTTATAGGTTATTGCAAAGAGCCAAAAACGTATACCTGACCTATAATACCGAACCAGATGTTCTGAATGGTGGACAGCCAAGTAGATTTATCCATCAATTACTTGCAGATCCCAACCTTGAGCCTTTCATTACTCATAAATTGGTTTCACCCAAATTCAATTACAAAAAAAAGCAGGCAAATCAAATATCAAAAACTCCCTTGCTTTTGAGTGAATTGGCTAAAAAACTGGAAAATGGACTGTCTCCCTCATCTCTGAGTGTTTACATTAAAAACCCATATCAATTTTACAAAAGACATATTCTTAAAATTGGTGAATCAGAAAATGTTGACGAAAATGTGGCATATAATATACTCGGAACCATTGTACATGATTCCCTTGAGTCAATCTATAAATTATTACCAAAGAAATCCCTTCAAGAAGAAGACTTTACTAATCTCCTTCCTTTCGTTGAAAGTCACATCTTAAGTCATTTTCAAAAGCACTATGACAAATCAGCTATTTATCAAGGAAAAAATCTGATACTTTACAACGTACTTATCAAATACATTCAATCAGTAATAAAAAGAGACAAGGTCATTGCTTTAAGCCACGACTTCAAAATTCTATCATTAGAAGAAAGTCTGATTGCCACCATTTCTGAATCGAATGCGAATACACCCTTCGTTTTAAAAGGAAAATTGGACCGAATAGACGAAATAGACGGTACACTCAGAATTATAGATTACAAAACTGGCACAGTGAATACCAGCGGTTTAAAAATAGATGCCATTGAACCCTTATTTTCAGAACCAAAATATAGCCAGGCTTTTCAGCTTTTATGCTATGTATTACTTAAAAGAAAGAATGGAACAGTCTTAAATGAAGCTGGAATTTTGGCAGTTAAGAAGCCTAATGAAAAAATTCATCTTTTAACTAGGGCAAAAGAATTTGAACACCCATGTTCAGATATCGTTATTGATCAATTCGAGGAGCGTCTTAACCTGCTGTATGAAGAAATATTGAATCCCGAAATTCCCTTTATTGATACAGGGGAATAAATCTATTTTAAGTCAGGTCTACTTGGCCGCACTTCTATTTTACTGGGTAGGGTTCTAGGGTGCATCGTCAACAAATCAACCACCAGTTTGCCCATGTCTTCAGGTTGTATCTTCCATGAATCTTTGTCTGAAGGCTCATTGTTATTGAAATGGGTAGCTACCGAACCAGGCATAATCGTAGTGACCTTTATATCATATTTTCGTAAATCCAACATCGCGGCTTGGGTAAAACCTACAACCCCAAATTTGGTTGCATTATAACCTGCACCTGAAGGAAAGAAATTTGTGCCTGCAAGACTGGCTAGGGTCATGTAATAGCCCTTTGACTCCTTCAGAGCTTCTACGGTAGCCTTTAACGTATTAAATACCCCCGTGAGGTTAGTATTAATCATTTGATTCCACTGGTCATGAGACATCTCATCTACGGGTGCAAAATGACCCACTCCTGCATTTGCCAAAACCACATCTAATTGCCCCCATTTAGCGTTAATCATTTTTACCGCTTCGAGTTCATCTTCATACTTGGTCACATTGGAGACAATAGGTAAAATGTTATCTTGATTCCCTAGCAGTGCTAATGCCTCATTCAATGCAGATTGGTCACGCCCGCTAATCGCTACGTTCATTCCTGAATCCAAGAGGCACTTTGCAACACCCAAACCAATTCCTTTACTCCCACCGGTTATGTAGGCAACTTTTCCTTTTAAATTCTCCATAATCACAAAACTTGCTGGTCAATAATCAATTTTGAAACTAGCCTAAAATATGTTTCCTTTGCAATCGCCCATGGGGGATTAGCTCAGCTGGCTAGAGCGCTTGCATGGCATGCAAGAGGTCACCGGTTCGACTCCGGTATTCTCCACTAAACGCTCCTTCGGGAGCGTTTAATATTTCTTAACACTAAGAACCAGTACTGGAATAGGCGCATAAAATTCTGACTTTAGAATAGTACTCTTTTCCCAAAGCTTTTTGAAAAACCCTCTTTTTCTCCTGAAGACACAAAGCATGTCCGGATGTTTTGATTGAAAGTGCTCCAATACTCCTAAATAGGTGGTTTGATTTTCAGTTATGGTCAGGTTCCTACTCAAATCCAACAAGGCCGTGTTGATTTGTAAATCTTCTTCGTCATAACCAGGCGTTTTAACAAATAACAACTCAATTTGGGATTGAAATTTATTCTTAATCGAAACTATAGGATGTAGAATCTTGCTTCGTTTCAATACTCCTGACTTGAATGCCACCAATATGTTCTTTAATGGTTTATATGTTGTTCCTTGCGGAATTATAAGTACAGGAACATTAGTTTGTTTTACAATTTTGCCGGTAGTATTCCCTAAATAAACCTCTTCATTAACCTCATTACTTCTTGGAGCGAGAATTATTAAATCGATATTAAGTTCTTGTTTAAGCTCTTTTAGGCCATCCACTATTTCCCCATTATATGAAGCAATCTTAATATCAAGCCCTTTAGAATCAACCTTTGCAACAAGTTCTTTAGCACGCTCTTTACTTGATTGAACGACCTTTTCTTCAACTTTACCAAGTGCCCCTGCCCCAGTGGAAAAATTGAATACATCCATGATGTAAACGTTCGCTCCAAAATCAGAAGCGAAATCTATAGCGTATTGTAAAGTTTCGTGAGCTGTACTTGAAGTGCCTAATGGCACTAAAATATTGTTCATAACGAGTAGCTTAGGTTAATCCTTTAAATTTACAACGAAATCAAAGTGTTCCAATGATTCGCAAGGCAAAATTATCAGAAATACCCGAAATATTAGCTGTTACAAATGCTTGTGGACTTCACTTAGCTTCAATTGGTATTTTTCAATGGAATGAACACTACCCATCCAAACAAGCATTTGAAAGTGATATTAATCGGCAAGAACTTTATGTTTTCGTAGATCACAACAGGATCATTGGCGGTATTGTAGTTTCAACAATCATGGATGAAGAATACAGAAGTATCTCTTGGCTTTCTGAAAACCGAAAAAATATATACATCCATCGTTTATTTGTTCATCCAAAATCACAAGGTCAAGGTATTGCTCGGCAGTTAATGGAATTTGCAGAAGAATTGGCTAAAACACAGAACTTCGTTTCCGTTAGGTTGGATACTTTTTCTCAAAATAAAAGAAATCAAAGATTCTATGAAAATCGAGGATATCAGCGCCTCGGAGATGTTTTTTTCCCGAAACAAAGTGAACATCCGTTTCATTGTTACGAATTGGTCCTTTAATCGGCTATGATTACAAAAACAGCTGTAAACTTTAAAACAATAAATCGATTAGCGATTCCTGCCACTATTTCAGGTATTGCTGAACCACTCTTATCAATTACCGATACGGCAATCGTAGGAAATATTCCAATTGATGGATTGGAGTCTTTGGCCGCAGTTGGTATTGTTGGTTCCTTTTTATCAATGTTAATTTGGGTTTTAGGTCAAACAAGAAGTGCAATTTCTGCCATTATATCACAATACCTCGGTGCTAATAAACTGGAAGAAGTTGCCAATCTACCTGCCCAAGCCATAGGTCTCAATATTACCTTGAGTTTTCTAATCCTCGGCTCGACCTTTTTTCTTTCTGAAGAAATATTCAGTCTTTTTGAAGCCAAGGGTAAAATCTTGGAGTTTTCAGTTTCCTATTATTCCATAAGGGTCTGGGGGTTTCCATTGACCCTTTTCACATTTGCTATTTTCGGAATTTTTAGAGGATTGCAGAACACATTTTACCCCATGCTTGTAGCCATTATCGGAGCAGTGCTAAACATCGTATTAGATTTTGTCTTGGTTTACGGTATAGAAGGTGTATTAGACCCTCTTTATTTAGAAGGCGCCGCTTGGGCAAGTTTAATTGCTCAAATGGTCATGGCCATTCTCGCCTTTGTACTTCTAAACGTTAAGACCAAAATTTCGCTAAAATTTCAGCTTCCCTTTAATAAAGAGCTCAAATCACTCATTTTTATGGCGCTTAATTTATTTGTACGCACTTTGGCACTTAATTTGGCTTTAATGCTAGCAGTAAGAGAAGCCACTGCCCTAGGTGACGAATTTATTGGTGCGCATACCATTGCCATAAATATTTGGTTGTTCTCAGCCTTTTTTATTGATGGATATTCTGGCGCTGGTAACAGTATGGGAGGTCGTCTTTTAGGGGCAAAAGACTACAATGGTCTATGGACCCTTGCCAAAAAAATCAATTGGTATGGTTTTATTGTTAGCATCGTTTTGCTCGTTTTAGGATTTCTATTATATGAGCCGCTTGGGCGTTTGTTCTCGAAAGATGCAACTGTATTAAATGCCTTTTATGCCATATTTTATTTGGTATTAATTGGCTTTCCCATGAATGCGGTTGCCTTTTTATTCGACGGCATGTTCAAAGGTATGGGCGAGATGAAATATTTAAGGAATTTGCTGTTGGGTGCAACTTTGTTAGGATTTGTACCAACACTTTATCTAGGGCTACATTTTGGGCTGGGACTTCATGCGATATGGTTGGCTTTTCTGGTGTGGATGTTCTTTCGCTCCGCACCCTTGGTATGGAAATTCCGAAGAAAATTTCGACCCCTTCTGCAAAACCAGTAACTTTCCGAATATATGATTGGGACCTCAGATAAACGTGTACTGGCAGATGGCTATTTAGAGTTTCTTGCTGAAGGAAAGGTGGATAGTTTGGTTCGTCTATTCGCTCCAGATGGTGTGGTGATTTCCCCTATTTATGGCAACAAATCTCCAATTGATTTTTTTAAAGTATTGGACGCTGACACTAGTAACTCAGAGCTGAAGTTCAAGGGGTTTTTTGATGAACCAGATTCCAATCGCTTTGCCCTATTCTTTAATTATGGTTGGGAAATGGCGAATGGCAATGCATCTAACTTTGATGTAGTTGATATTTTTGAATTGAATGAAGAAGGTAAAATTAGAACGCTACAAATAATTTACAACGCGGGCCAAAGTGCAGCTTTGTTAAACCAAGAATAGAATTGATATGGCTACAAGTAGAACGAACGGAAGCCTTTACACCCAAATTGAAAACGGTATTGCACATGTTGAATTTGGGCATCCTGCAAGTAATTCCTTTGTTTCTGAGTTATTGGGTCGTTTGGCCAATGAATTTGATAAGCTAGCTCTAGATGATTCCGTTTCAGTAATCGTTTTGAAATCAGAAGGTGAGCGCGCATTTTGTGCTGGAGCCTCATTTGATGAATTGGTGGCTGTCTCAAATTTGGATGAGGGCAAAGCTTTTTTTTCAGGATTCGCCAATGTAATCAATGCCATGCGCAAATGTCCAAAACCAATTATTGGCAGAATTCAAGGTAAAACCGTAGGTGGCGGCGTGGGCTTGGCATCAGCCTGCGATTATGTACATGCCACGGTAGATGCTGCAATTAAACTTTCTGAAATCGCAATCGGTATTGGGCCATTTGTAATTGCCCCGGCTGTGGAACAAAAAATCGGGAAGGCGGCCCTTGCCGAACTTTCCTTGTATCCCACTGAATGGAAAAATGCCTATTGGGCAAAGGAAAAGGGTCTATATGCAAAGGTGTACGATTCCATTGCAGAAATGGATAAAGAACTGGACATACATCTAGAAAAATTGGCCACCTACAATCCAGAAGCTTTGGCTAACATGAAAAAAGTGCTTTGGGAGGGAACTGAACACTGGGATACCTTATTGACTGAAAGAGCAGAACTGTCTGGAAAATTGGCCTTGTCTGAGGCAACAAAAGCAGCGCTTGAAAAGTTTAAGAAATAGATTAAAGTTCAAATAAAAATGGAAATCCTCGACTTCCTAAATAGCGACATCGTTTTACCAGGCATAGCGGTTCTGGTAATTGCCATCTATGTTACGATGCGAATTCGAAATAACAACAAATACAAACGCAAATAAACCATACCTATGAATTGGTGGGTACTTTTATATGGTTTCTTTTTTGCACTTGGGTGCCTCTTGGCTTATGGCGCCTACTCAGAGTTTCAAAAAACAAAATCGTTGTTGGCCAATGGTAGAAAGACCAAAGTTTTGGTCAAAGAATATGTAGTTTCACGAGGTGATGATAACGATATGTACCAACCCGTTTTTGAGTTTAAAGACAGAAATCAAATAACACACACTTATACAAGTACCATAAAATCGTATCCCCCACCCTATAAGATTGGAGCTAAAGTCGCTATAATCCACGATAGAAGTGACAAATCCAAAGTAAAGACCATCTCGTTTTGGGGCCTTTATCGTGGTTCGGTCATTTTGCTAATGATTGCCTCTCCTTTACTGGTGATTGGTGGGGCGTATTTACTTTATGAGTTTTACTAAAATGAAAAAATTATTCAATTCCATCGCCTTTGTTACCTTGCTCTTTATTGGATGCAATGAAAAAAAACCAATGGTTGAGGATAATACTGCACCAGAAGAAAAGGTCAAGACTTCTTACTATTCAGGGGAACCATTAAAAGTTGCCGTAATCGGGTTGACACATACCCATGTGCATTGGATTTTGGGGCGAGAAGATCTCGGTGATATTGAAATCGTAGCCATTGTGGAATCCAACCGTGATTTGGCAGAACGCTATTGCGAACAACATGGGCTTTCAGTCGATTTGATCTATGATTCCATGCAAGCGATGTATGCCTCCGTGAAACCGGAAGCCGTAACTGCGTTTAATGATATTTATGGGCATCTTGAAGTGGTCGAATTTTTCGCTCCAAAAGGTGTCCCGATTATGGTCGAAAAACCAATGGCCGTGAACTGGGAGCATGCCCAAAAAATGACCCAACTGGCAAAAGAGCATAATGTTCCCTTATTGACCAACTACGAAACCTCTTGGTACAGTAGTCATCATAAAGCGAAAAAAATGGCCGTAGGCGATTCCCTTTTCGGACCAATTCAACGAATGGTATTTCATCACGGTCATCCCGGACCCATTGAAATAGGCTGCAACGAAGAATTTTTGGAATGGCTAACCGACCCTGTATTGAATGGAGCTGGAGCACTTACTGATTTCGGCTGTTATGGTGCCAATTTAGCCACTTGGTTCTTGAATGGAGAAGTACCGACCGGTGTTACAGCAATAACCCGAAATTACAAACCTGATATGTACCCCAAAGTTGATGATGACGCTACTATTGTCATTGATTATAAAGACAAACAGGTTATTGTTCAGGCTTCTTGGAATTGGTCCCATAACCGAAAGGATATGGAATTGTATGGCAAAACCGGATATGTTATTTGTTCCAACGGACAGGACTTAAAAATTCTTGAAAAAGAAGAAGACGGAGCATACGAGCAAAAAGCAAAAGCACTTCAGCAAGGTTTTCATGACCCTTTCGCATTGCTGAATCAAGTCGTAAAACACGGCCATCAGTTGGAGCCATATGATGTTTCTTCGCTAGAAAATAATGTTTTGGTTATGCAAATTCTGGAAGCTGCTAAAGTTTCGGCCGAAACCGGAAAAACCATTAGTTGGGACGTATTCTTCAAATCTGAATAACTTTAGCACATATATGCAGTCAATACAACTAGCTGAAGGAAAGAAGGTTTATTTCGCCAGTGATAATCATTTGGGGGCCCCTAATACAAAAGCCAGTCTACCACGTGAAAAGAAATTTGTTTCTTTTCTAGAGGCCATAAAAGCAGATGCTCAGGCCATTTTTTTGATGGGGGATTTATTCGACTTTTGGTTTGAGTATAAAACCGTTGTACCCAAAGGGTTTACCCGTACACTAGGCAAATTGGCAGAGTTGACAGATGCCGGCATCCCGATTTATTATTTTGTCGGAAATCATGATTTATGGATGAATGGCTATTTTGAAGAAGAACTGAACATTCCGGTTTTTCACCATCCACAACAATTGGAAATCAACGGAACTAAATTCTTTATTGGTCACGGTGATGGTTTGGGCCCTGGGGATAAAGGCTTCAAACGAATGAAAAAGGTTTTTACCAATCCGGTTTCAAAATGGTTCTTTCGCTGGCTACACCCCGATTTAGGAGTACGTTTGGCACAATACCTTTCTGTAAACAATAAGATAATTTCGGGTGATGCCGATGCTAAATTCTTGGGTGAAGACAAAGAGTGGTTGGTACAATATTGCAAACGTAAACTGGAAGCAGAACATCATGATCATTTCATATTTGGACATCGACACCTGCCGCTAGAAATAGACCTCAAAAACAATTCGCGATATACCAATCTAGGCGATTGGATTCAGTATTTCACCTATGCTGTTTTCGATGGGAAGGAACTAAAATTGCAAGAATTTAAGTCTTAGGTAAGTCATTCTTTTTCCTGTTCCTCAACATCCTTACTTAAATCCAACTTTCTAAAACTTGGTGAAATAAAGGCCATTCCCGTTACGGTAAGTAAGGTCATACATCCCCCAAAAACAACAGCGGTTACGGTTCCCATGAGTTTAGCAGTAACCCCACTTTCAAAAGCTCCCAATTCGTTCGAAGATCCCACAAAAATGGAATTCACCGAAGCAACCCTACCACGCATATTATCTGGAGTTTTCAATTGCAATATGGTTTGCCTGATAATCATGGATACCCCATCAACTGCTCCACTTACAAATAAGGCGAAGACCGATAGCCAAAACAGTTTCGAAAGTCCGAATACGATAATGCAAACCCCGAATCCGAAAACGGCCCACAAGAGTTTCTTGCCCGCATTTTTGTGCAATGGAAATCGGGTTGAAGCCAGCATTGTTATAGACGCACCAACCGCAGGTGCAGCTCTCAAAACACCAAAACCTTCTGAACCTACCTTTAAAATATCTTGGGCGTAAATGGGTAATAAGGCCACCGCTCCACCAAAAAGCACCGCAATCATATCTAAGGAAAGTGCTCCAAGAATTGCTTTGGTGCTAAAGACAAATTTCAGTCCGTCCTTCAAGCTTTGTAAAACAGGTTCGCCCAACTTTGGATTGAGAATAGGTTTTCTGGCAATTTGGGCAAGGAATAGTAAGGCTAGTATCGAGAAACCAAAAATGACACAAAGTGACCAATGCACCCCAATCCAGCTAATGGAAAAACCTGCAAATGCCGGTCCGACTACGGAAGCTACCTGCCATGTAGAACTGCTCCAAGTTGCAGCATTCGGATAGATTCTTTTTGGGACAATCAGCGCGATAAGGGAGAATATTGTTGGGCCAATAAACGCGCGAACCAAGCCTCCTAAAAAAACCAAGGCATAGATGGTGTATAAAATGGTTCTTTGGGTGTAAGTGGATTCTACAGAGGGTAGAGTTACCAGAAACAATCCAAGGCTTATCACTGAAAATCCCAAAATACATTTGACAAGAAGATTACGCTTTTCACTTTGGTCCACGATATGCCCTGCAAAAAGGGCAATACTCACTGCCGGAATGATTTCCATTAGCCCTATGATGCCCAGTGAAAGTGGGTCTTTGGTCAAGGAATATACCTGCCATTCAATCACAATAAACTGCATACTCCATGCAAAGACCATAGCAAAGCGAACGAGCAAAAAAATGTTGAATTCCTTATAACGAAGGGCTGCGTATGGATCTAGCGGTTTTGACATTTTAGGCTGTTATTTCTATTCGATTGCCTTCAGGGTCCAAGACGACGCTTTCATAGTACCCATCACCCGTTGTTCTGGGTTCTCCAACGATAATATGGCCCGCATTTCTCAGTTGTTCGGTCAAAAGGTCTACTTTGCCTTTTGAACCGACAGCGATTGCAAAATGGGTGAGTCCAAGCACCTCCTGACCTGCCTCCAACATTTTTGTAATGTCTGGTCTATGCATTATTTCCAACCTTGGACTTGCCTCAAAACTCAGAAAATAAGATGTAAAGTTCTTTTTGGGATTGTGGTATTTCTCCCCACTTTTAGCACCAAAATAGGTGGTGTAAAATGTTCTGGACACTTCTAGGTCTGAAACCCAAATAGCTAGGTGCTCAATCTTCATCTGATGTCCTTAATTTTTAATTGCAAATTCACCTGCCCATTCCATTCGTTTTCTTCAATTGAAAAGACAATATCAAATTGTTGCTTGCTTTTGATCAAACTTAGTTTTTCTCCTAGATTGAATCCTATGGCCCCAATAGGTTTTGAACCGTTTTGGACAAGGGTCAGTTTTAAATGTTTTTCATCTTCCCCGACACCTTTACCGTAACCCGTATCTTGAACTCCTTGTGCCATAAAAACCGGTGTCATATTCCCTGGACCAAAAGGTGCGAATTGCTTAATAATTCGAAAGAGCTTTGGTGTTATTTGATGCAATTCTATTTGGGCATCGATATGAATTTCGGGTGTCAAAAGCTTTGGGTCGATGGTTTGTGAAACCACCTTTTCAAACTGGTCTTTGAAATTTTGATATTGACTTTCTAATAATGTTAACCCGGCCGCATACTTATGTCCCCCAAACTGTTCTAGATAATCTGAACAGCCTTGTAGCGCTTCATATACATCAAAACCTTTTACAGAACGGGCAGAGGCTGCTAACTTGTCACCACTTTTGGTAAAAACAAGGGTTGGACGATAGTAGGTTTCTGTCAACCTTGAAGCAACGATACCGATAACCCCTTTGTGCCAATCTTCATCAAAAACGACCGAAGTGAACTTTTCCTCTTCTTTGTTTTCCTGTATTTGTGTTAATGCAGCCGCGGTTATTTCCTTGTCTAAATCCCGTCTATCAGCGTTATATTTTTCAATTTCGGAAGCAAACTGCATTGCTTTTTCAACATCGCTTTCCATTAATAAATTCACGGCATGCTGACCGTGCACCATTCTACCCGCCGCGTTAATTCTAGGTGCAACTATAAAAACAACATCGGTTATGGTCAGTACTTTTTTCTTGAGTTGCTGAACAATTGCCCGAATTCCTGTTCTTGGTGCAGTATTGATTACCTGTAATCCGCAAAAAGCCAAGACACGGTTCTCACCTGTTATTGGAACGATATCTGCAGCAATTGCGGTTGCCACCAAATCAAGAAAGGGCAGTATTTCTTCAATTGAACCACCGCTATTGCTATTTAGGGCCTGAATCAATTTAAAACCGACCCCACATCCACAAAGCTCTTTATAAGGATAGGTACAATCTTCCCTTTTAGGATCTAAAACAGCCACGGCTTCAGGAAGCTCCTTACCAGGACGGTGATGATCACAAATAATGAAATCAATTCCTTTTTCTTTGGCATAGGCAACCTTTTCTATGGCCTTTATACCACAGTCCAAAGCAATGATGAGTGTAAATCCATTATCATCGGCAAAGTCAATACCCTGCAACGAAACCCCATAGCCCTCAGCATACCTATCGGGAATATAGGTAGCTACCTTATCATAAGACGTTAACAAAAAAGAAGCTAACAAGGCAACAGAAGTGGTACCATCAACATCGTAATCACCGTACACCAAAATATTTTCTTGCTTGGCAATGGCATCCTCAATTCTATTTACTGCTTCTAGCATTCCCTTCATCAAAAAAGGGTCGTGTAAATCGTTCAATTCTGGACGAAAAAAGTCTTTGGCTTCATTATAATTGGCTATCCCCCGTTGAAGTAATAACTGTGAAACCAATGCATCAACTTTCAACTCTGCAGAAAGTCGTTTCACATTATTTTGTTCAGGTATTGGTTTTAGGGTCCAGCGCATCTTTCAAAGTTCAAGTGCAAGTTTCAAGTTCAATTATTTCTTATTTCTGATTATTGTTGCAATAATTTTTATCAATTGTTCTGCTTCATCTAATAGCTTCTCTATTGTTGAGTCTCCATAATTTAACTTCTTCAAAATTTTCAAGTTAACTCGTGTTTCTTTTAACTCTTTCAAACAAATTGATGCCTTGTTAATATAATCACGATCAGTGTTAGTGCCCTGGGCTTCGCCAAAGTTTAGTGCTGAGCTTCCTCCAGAACGTAGTAACTGACTCCCATAGTAATTTCCAGTAAAATTTTTCGGAAGATTTTCAGCAAGAATTGCTGTTTTGGCAGCAAAATCCACTAACCTATCTTCTAAGTCATACTTTTTATCTGCCATTTTAAACTTGACTCTTGAACTTGCGCTTGAACTTACTTTTGATGAAACACCGTTTCAATCTCCAACTCCGCAAACCGCCGAAACATCTCCATGACCCCACAGTATTTTTCTACTGATAAATCGACAGCGCGCTGTAACTTTTCTTCGTTCAATTCTGGCCCGAAAAAATGGTATTCGATTTTGACCTTGTGATAATATCGTGGATGTTCATCGGTCAATTCGCCTATGGTTTCGATATGGAAGTCTTCTACCGATAACTTCATCTTTTTGATTAGGGATGCCACATCTAAGCCAGAACACCCTGCAAGACTTGAAAGCATTAAGGCTTTTGGTCGATAACCTGACCCTTCACCACCGTCATCAGGGCCAGCATCCATACGTAGTTGGTGGCCTGAAGGATTGTTACTTTCCAAAGCCATATTGGCCATCCATTTTGTTGAAATATGATTTATAGCTGCCATTTTATCGAATTTGTTAAAGTTAAAAATACGACTTAAATTGGGAGAATTCTGTCCCCCGATTCCTACCATATTTTATCCCTACAATACCTTGGCCAAAACCTTAAAACTAACTCGATGGCACTTGTTGAACCTCTTGACCCAAACCACGACCCTGACACTAAAAAATTAGCTGAATTTTTTAACGAAACCCTAGGCTTTTGTCCAAATTCAGTACTGACAATGCAGCATAGACCGGCCATATCAAAAGCTTTTATAAATCTTAATAAAGCGGTCATGGCCAACGAAGGCCGCGTAACCTCTGCCCTAAAGCGTATGATTGCCTGGGTAAGCAGCAATGCGACCGGTTGCCGCTATTGTCAGGCACATGCCATACGCGCCGCAGAACGTTATGGTGCTGAACAAGAACAATTGGATAACATTTGGGAATACCGAACACATCCTGCTTTTTCAGAAGCTGAGCGCGCTGCATTGGATTTTTCATTGGCCGCATCGCAAGTACCCAATACCGTAAACGCTGATATTAAAAAACGTCTTCATGAACATTGGAACGATGGTGAAATTGTTGAAATGCTAGGAGTTATCTCCCTATTTGGCTATCTCAACCGTTGGAACGACAGCATGGGCACTTCGATAGAAGATGGAGCTGTGGAAAGTGCTGACCAATACTTAGGTAAATATGGCTGGGAAAAAGGGAAACATGATGGTTCTAGATATTAAACGTTAAACCGCTTCGCTACTAGATTTTAGATTTCCGAGTAAATTGATTTTTAAAGTATTTAACTAAAAAAGAGAGACTAATATTTCTTATTTGTAATTATTATTTGTCAAAATGTAAAGTTTTATTTACTTTTAGGAAAAAATAATAGCAATATGAGTTTTCAAATATTCCCAAATTGGTTTAAAAAGCTAGGTTTAGGTGTGTTTATAGTCTCTACCATCTTTACTGCAGGTGACCCATTTATGGACGGATTTAAGGGCGTTGAAGAAGGAACACATCATTATTTTAAAGATTTTCTTGGACAAACGATTTATTATATTCTAAACATCCTGCCAACCGTTGGACTTTTAGTTTATATGTTATCTAAGGAGAAAATTGAAGATGATTATTTGAAGCTATTACGACTTTCAACCTATCAATTAACTGTGATTATTACTTTGTTGATTTCCTTTGGTTTGTATGTTTTATCTCCACAGATAAAATTTAGTTTAGATATGGCACTTTCCTTATTTATGCTTCTGTTTTTGGTGGTTTTTCATTTTAAAAAAAATCAAGATTTATGAAAAACCTAGTAAAAGTAGAACGGGCTAGGTTGGACCTAACACAAGCACAATTGGCGGACAAACTTGGAGTATCACGCCAGACCATTAACGCCATTGAGAAGAATAAATTCAATCCATCTGTAACACTTGCGATTAAAATGGCCAGACTTTTCAAGATGACGGTAGAAGAAGTTTTTTTCTTAGATGAAAATTAGATTTTTCTTTCGAACAGGAATTATATACAACAAGAAAGAAATAGCTTGCTTAAATCTTAATTCTGAAAGCGAAACGGTCTTATATCTAGTCTAATTTCTTGACCTGTATCAAGTTTTAAAAAAAGTAATTGCCAGACCTTTGTTTTAATCAAAAACGAACAGTTATGGCTAAATTGCTTCTTACTCCCGAAAACCAAATTCAACGGCTCAATCAACTGCTCAACTTTGTTGACGACCTGAAAACCATTGGGGTCGAACGATTGAAAAATAGGCCCAATGAAAAGTCTTGGAATACCATTGAGGTTTTGGAGCACCTGAACATCGCTTATTCCCTTTATGCAGATAATATACATTCGACCTTAGAAAAGTTAAAAGACGACAACAACGGTCCTTGGGAATATAAGCCAGGCTTCTGGAATCGTTTTGTAATTGAAGGTCAGCGACCTAAAGGTTCGAAAAGACCCTTTAAAATGAAGACACTCAAAAAGTTTGAACCACTTTTACCCAACTCTTTGAACGAAGCAACTATTGAGGAAGTTTTCAATCGTTTTAAAAACGCACATAATCAATTGAAATCTTTTATTGTTGAAAGTAGGACCAAACGAATAGAACACAAGAAAATAACTTCTGCAATTGGTCCCATAGTAAAATTTCATTTGCCCGAAGCGTTTGAATTTTTGATTTGCCATGCGGAACGACACAAAATTCAAATTGATGAAATTCTGGGTTCCTAAAGATCATCTGTATCTTTAATCGATATGGAAGAAGCCCATAAGCAGCTCATTAAATCATTTTTTAAACCCATCTCATTTGATGCGGGAACGGAGGTTTCGTTTTTTGAAATGTGGGAGGAGAAAAACTTCAAACAAAACGAACTGATTACTGAAGCTGGAAGCTTGGAAAAATACTTTTACATCG
Organism: Croceivirga thetidis; assembly: GCF_012272815.1. Classification (GTDB taxonomy): domain Bacteria; phylum Bacteroidota; class Bacteroidia; order Flavobacteriales; family Flavobacteriaceae; genus Croceivirga; species Croceivirga thetidis. The sequence continues at coordinate 1,171,239 of NZ_JAAWWL010000001.1, read as the reverse complement.
TGGTTTCTGGGGTACAAGCTATTTATTTGTTGAACCAAAAAGGTGAAAAAGTGGTCTTGGGCTTTTCATATTCTGAAAGCCCTTCTGGCGTTTTTGATTCTTTTATCTATCAAAAACCCGCTGATACGTTTCTTGAAGCCCTTAAACCAAGTAAATTACTCGCGCTTTCTTTAAAAAATTACCAATCCCTTCTTGATCAGCAAGTCGATTTTTACAAATGGGGCTATCAATTTTTTCAGGATATACTTTTTGGGCGGTTATTTCGAGAGGTCGAACTTCTAACCTTATCAGCTGAAGAGCGCTATATTGCTTTCATGCGTCGTTGCCCAGATGAACTAAAGGTCATTCCCCAAAAATATCTGGCGTCCTATCTTAATATGAAACCTGAAACATTTAGCCGACTTAGGGCTTCAGTGAAGTACTAATGCGATGCCTGAAGTCTGGCAATACGTCATCTTCAAACCAAGGGTTCTTTGTCAACCAAAACCGATTCCTAGGAGATGGATGTGGTAAAACAAAATAGTTAGGTAAATGGTTTCTAAAATTCCGAACTGTTTCGGTAAGGTTCTTGTCCATCTTATCCCCCAGATAATAGTGTTGTGCATATTGCCCAATGAGAACAATTAGTTTCAAATTTGGCATTTGTCCAAACAGTTCTTCATGCCACAGTGGTGCACATTCAGGCCGAGGTGGAAGGTCACCTGATTTCCCTTTTCCGGGGTAACAAAATCCCATTGGGATAAGTGCAAATAATTCCTCGTTGTAAAAATCTTCGTCAGTTACCCCAAGCCATTTTCGAAGTTGCCTACCACTTGGGTCATCCCACGGGACTCCTGTTTTGTGCACTTTGCTGCCCGGTGCTTGACCAACTATTGCAATTTTTGATTGTTCGTGCGCTGCGACAATTGGTCTTGGGCCTAAAGGCAAGTGGGCCTTACATGCGTTACAACTTTTTATTCTGGCTATTAGCGTTTTCATTATCTCAAATTATAAAACCAAAGCACACCAACGTCACATTGGTGTACTTTTTCATTTATTGACTTGTATTCTAGGCTTGCTTAAATACTTGGTTCAGGTTTATGAAGGCCTACAACCGTAAGAACGGCAATTCCATTAATCCAATAGAAATAAGCATCTATACCCTCAAAAGAGAAAACAAAAGGTGCCAGAATAAATACTATTGCGACGGTAAAGTCTACTAGTAAGTGATGCTTATAAGAAACAACCTTAAATACACCTAAATGGTGATTGGTCAATAATGTTAGAATAAAAGCTGCAACACCAGTAACTACTGAAAGTGTCAGGGCAAAACTGTTCGATGTTCCCAACCCGAGTAAAAACGGCAGTACAATTAATGCAATGGCCACTGGGTAGTCTAAAAATGCATGGATTCTCTTTGTAACGAATTTCATGATTTCAAATTTTCTATGATTAAAACATTAATTATGCGTCTTGCTCAGATTTTCCCAATTGCCGTCAGCAACTCCCTTTAATTTGTTGTGATTGTTTTCTGCCAGCCATAATTGTTTAGCGTCGAGTTCCACATTGTTTAAAAACAAATAATACTTACCGTCTTTTACAACGAATTTTGAAGGGTCAATTCGAAATTTGGCACCTGCATACACTCCAAAGGCACAGAAACCGCCATATTGAGGTAAATATCTTTCAGGATTTTTATCGAAGATGTTCTTTTGTTCAGCGCTAGTGAAATAGTAAACTACCTTTTCGTATTCTGATTTATAGGCTTTGTTCCCGATTTGAGCTAATCCCAAATCTAAATAAGAGACCGGGCTATAACCTTGAAGGGCGATATTACTGTTATCAATATTGTTCTCCATTTTGTCTTGTGCAAAACCCATTGTATTTATGGTTATTGCCACTAAAAAAACTGCTGTTCTTACTAATTTTTTCATTGTATTATTTTTTATGTTCATTATTAAATTGTGTGTGTTTGTTATTCATATTTCGGATTTGGTATTGCCATCTTGCACTCATAAATAATAACCCTAAATCCAATTTTTTATCGGGTGTACCCTCATTGGATAATTGTGTTCGCAAATGGCCCATCTCCATTTTGTTTATTGGGCGTTAAAATATTCCTCATGAATTACCCGCCCATTGGTATCCCACTTTCTGCGAATGATCTCATGCCAGTAAATTGCACTATCGTCCTTCATTTTAAAGTCAAATGTGAATTCTGAAGCCGAATCCAAACCGTCAACGATTGTAGTATGGTTTGTAATGCCGTTTACTTGGGCAATGGCCCCAGCAAAACCTTCCATTTTTTCAATCATTTGTCGCTTGTTTGAGGTAGCCACCCCATTGTAATCTGAAGTTGTTGCTTTTTCAGCAAAAAATTGCTTTACCGCGTCGACGATGGCCCCATTGGCCACTATACCGTCCATTTCTGTTGCTAATGCTTTAATATCCATTCTGATAATCTTTAATGTTTGACAAAATTGTTTTGTAATTACATTGCAAATTTCAGAGGTGTACTAGGGTATTTAGGTACAAAAAAGACGCAGGCTATTGTACTTTTTAATTTTTAAATTCTGAGGGAGTCTGGTTGGAGTAACGTTTGAAAAAAGCTGAAAAATGATTGGCTTCTTCAAAGCCGAGTTTAAAAGCCACTTCTTTAATTGGTGCTCCTTGAAGTAGCATTCGCTTTGCGGTATTAAGAAGTTCATTCCGAATTAACTGCCCTAACGAGGCGTTCAATTTTATACGTGTCTTCTTTGAAAGCGCCTTAACAGACAAGTTCATTTTGTCAGCATAAAATTCAAGGGAACGGTTTTCTGTATGATGTAGCTTTAATAGCTCCAAAATGTTCTGGGTAAACGTATCAGAGGTTTGAAAATTGAAGTTTTTTCTAAATTCAGCAGGGGTTAGTGAAGTATTATTTTTGAATACTCGGTTGAAATAGGCAGGGTCTTTATAGCCCATATCAAAAGCAACTTCTTGAATACTCTTGTCCGTAAACGCAATTTCTTTTTTGCTCTCTAAAATTCTCTTATTCGAAAACAAAGATTTAATGGTAAGACCAACTTTATCCTTTACCAGTGCCTGGGCTTCATAGCCATTTTCAGAAATCAAGTTGGTGAGGTCTGCATTGCTCAATTGGTTTTTAAACTCATTGTCAATAATTTCTTTGACATCAAAAATTACCTGATACTCATTTTTGTTTGCATGAAATGGGTTTTGCCAATACCACTGTTTCGATGATATGTCAATGATATCACTGGCATCATCAGAAAAAATCGTCTTTGAAAGGAAGTTTTGACAATCTGCACATTCGGTAAAATCGATATATCCCAATGAAACCAAGTGCTTGAAAAGTACCCGAACTTCTTTATTATAAAACTGTTGCTTGTCATGGAATTCAATCTTCCGAACCTCGAAATCGTCCGAAAGGAACTTAATATATTGTCCTTGTTCTAAATAAATAGCCTTGTCTTGCCAATCAGTATAGTTTTTAAAATCAACTTGAATACTTCCCGAACCCGATAGAATATGAAAAAAAGTATACTGATTGATAAAGTATACGTTGTCTATTTCCGGATAAAACTTCTTAACCATTTTAGGGCTATTCTTCAAATGATTGGTCAATGTGATTGACAATTACTTACTGTTTTAATCAACATCTTTTGAATATATAAATGCTTATGAAGAATTTGTGCCAGTATAATGGGTGCCAGAAGGGAGATATTGAATAGGTGCTTTTGTGCTATTTTTTACTTGCGATTGATTCTTAAAACTGTAGTCGCAAAAGGTATATCGTCAACATTCCCCAAAAAGTCCCAGTGGCCATACTTAATATAGCGAGAACAATGGCATGAGGCATCCACTTTTTCTCGTAGGCTGCCGTGACCGCGGGAGCCGTTGCAATTCCTCCTACATTGGCCATACTCGCAATTGGCACCCAGGCCATGTTTACATTGAGTAGTTTGGCAACCAAAATTGTAAATATAAAATGCCCCACCAACCAAATTAGTAGAAAGCCAAAGAAGGGAACGTCAAAACCGAATGATGAAAATTGAAGTTTAAGACCTAAAACTGCCATCACAACTATAATCATGATGCCTCCAATTTTCAAAGAAAAAGTACTATTCCAGTTTTTAAAGAAGTTGCTTAGGCAAAGTCCCAAAATTGAAAAAAGCACCACTTTAACCACAAAAGCCTCAATTATAAAATGAAATGCCACAACCAATCCGATGAAAAAAATAATTGTGACAAGTGAAGACATTGTCTTGTCTTTGGTCAAATTCAATTCTTCTGGCATCTTATTATCCGTAATGCCAAACCAGTTATTTAGCTTGGAACTTCCTTTTATCCCTTGAAACATCAGAATCGTCCAAATATTGACCAAAATATTGTCCATTACCAAAATCGTAAGGAAAATACTTTCAGGACAACCAACTAATTCTTTTAGTACCAATTGGCTTGTGCTTCCACCTATCCATCCTCCTACTATTGGAGGAATTCCCATCCAATATTGATTCAATACCATGGTATTATTCACCCAGTCTGCAGAAGAAAACACAGACACAAATAATACCGGAAATAAGGCAATGAACATTGACCCTGCTGCAAATACGACAATTGGCTTGAATCCCACTGATTTTAATTGTTTAAATGACAAACTTGACATTACCGAAATAATGGCTAGAGGGATAAAAAAGTCCTTGCTGTATGAATGAATGTTGTTATTAGAAAAATCAACATCAAAAAAATAAGAAACGCATGCCGGAATCAAATACGCCAGCAAAATCGCTGGTACCAAATCAAAAACTGATTTAATGTATTTGTTTTCCCAACGGTCTAGATAGTATACTGCGGTTACGGTAAAGACAGTAATAATCCAAGGAATTGCGTCCATTACTTTTCGGTTAACACTCCAAGATGTATTATTCTACTACCAGAAATTGCTACTGGGTTGGTGCTTTTCCCAACCACAATTCCTGATTCTGGAGCACTATATGTTTGTACTATCGTCCCAAATGAATCTTTCACTACGGCAATTTGTTCGCCTTCTTCCACCTTCTGATTTAATTGAACAAGCACTTCCAAGTACCCGCCTTCTTGTGTATAAATCCAGTACGATTTGGAGCAAACGTTTTCAACTACTGGAATGGAAACCTTGCCTTTGAGCATTCCCAAATGGGTCATCAGATTTTTGATTCCCGATACTCCTCTCGCAATCATATCGTTTTGGAAAACTTGCGGATTTCCATATTCAACAGTTATTGATTTTACTCCCAATGAGAGGGCATATGCCCTCATTGTCAGGCCAGAGGCTGTACCGAAACTTGCCTTCCCTTTATTGGAAACAATTAGGTCTGGTTCAATTAATCGAAGCATTGTTGATAGCGTTGAATCATTCATATCACCCCGACCGTATAATGAATTAATTCGACCAAAACTGGCGGTATGTAAATCAATGTGGTAATCGAATAACGATATGACTTTTTTACCTATCTGGTACGCCATTTGTTCAGAACGATTACCATGTTCTTTACCCGGAAAAATCCGATTTAAATCAGTACCGTCAATAAATTCTCGTTGGTTTCGGTCGATTGCCAAAGGGTTTAACCCTGGAATTGCCACTAATACTCCTTTCAATGAGGATGGGTCTAAATTTTCAAATATGTTATGAATTATGGGAATGCCATTCAATTCATTGCCATGAATGGCAGCTGTTAGTCCTAAAACAGGACCTTCTTCCTTCCCTTTAGCAATGAAAACTGGTATTGTAATTGGTTTGTTCTGAAAATCTTCTCCCAGTGACAACCAAAGTTTATGAATTTTCCCTTTTTCTAAAATTGAAAGGTCAACACGTTCAACAATGGGAATATTGTTTTGAGCAACCCCTAAAAAGGAAGTACAAATGAAGAAAAGTAGCAGCCTGATTTTCATAAGCTAATATGTTGGTCCGCTAAATGTAGGATTTATTTCAATCCGCCAACTACAATAACAAATTCACCTTTCGGAGGATTACTTTCAAAATGTTCCAATACTTCTTTAACCGAACCTCGAATTGTTTCTTCATATAATTTCGTGAGCTCCCTTGAGACCGAAACACGGCGTTCTTCACCAAAGTACTCCTTAAAATTAGTCAACGTTTTTAGCAACTTGTGCGGACTCTCATAGAATATCATGCTCCTTGTTTCTTTTGATAACTCTTGCAAACGGGTCTGACGACCTTTTTTTATCGGTAAAAAACCTTCGAAAATAAAGCGGTCATTCGGCATGCCACTATTTACCAAAGCAGGCACGAATGCAGTTGCTCCTGGTAAACATTCAACTTCAATATTGTTGTCGACACACGCACGTGTCAATAAAAAACCTGGGTCTGAAATAGCAGGTGTTCCGGCATCTGAAATTAAGGCAATTTTAGTCCCTTGCATAAGCCTTTTAATAATGCTATCCAACGTCTTATGTTCATTGTGCATATGATGGCTTTGCGTAGGGGTTTCTATACCATAATGCTGTAAAAGCTTTCCGCTTGTGCGGGTATCTTCGGCCAAAATTAAATCGACTTCTTTTAGAACGGAAATTGCTCGAAAAGTCATGTCTTCTAAATTACCGATAGGTGTGGGAACCAAAAATAATTTGCACATTGGACTAAATTAAGGCCTTACCGTTTTTGCTGTGAAATAAGAAACCAATACCAACACAAAAGCAATGACCGCCCCCATATGTTGGCCATCTGAAATCATATAATGAGCGAAAAAAGCAAGTACCGTATCAAAGAAAAAACCCGCATATGCCCATTCTTTTAGCCATTTTGAAAAGTTGCCCCAAATGGCAACAAGACCAAGTATTTTGGCTATAGCCAGGGGATAGATCAAATAGGTAGGGTAACCAAAGCCTTCAAAAAAGCCCTTGATCATTTCATAATTGAAGAAGTAATTGTAAACAGAGAAAAGCATCAAAATGGATAAAAGACCGGTTGATGCCCAAAAGAGAACTTTTTGAAGCATGATTGAAAAGTTAGTTATTCGATAACATCGAATTTAGGCAAACTTCCTCTCAATAATACCTTTGAAACGGTTTTCGTATTCCTCTTTACCTTCCCAGTTATTGTATTCGGGCTTAACCATATTATTGATAAAAGCCAATGAACGGTCTTCTGTATCAATGGTACTTAATTGTGAGAGCACCCGATTATAGTCTTCCATACTATCATCGAACAAGTGCTTTACGAAGGCAAGTTTATCATTTAAGCCGATTTTAAGGCCTTTACCAAGCTTATCATTTATTGAGGCGACTTTGTTTTCAACCGGCGTTACGACCTCAGCAGTTTTCTCTGTGGCCATGACCTCCGATTTGGGCACGAAATCACCGAAGATATACTCAATTGCTTCCGTTGGCATCTCAGAGACCATTTCTTTGATAGTATTCATACCTGGGGTAATAATATCCTCGTCATGAGGATTTGATTCGGGTACTGTTTTATTACCACTCATAACGCGGTTAGCCATGGTCTCGAATCTACTGGCTAATATGTTTTTAGAGACATCAACTTCTATATCGTTCAATTTTTCGTCTATGAATTTTAGAACTGCCAACTTCTCATAGATGTCTTTGGCAGCATCATACAAATCCGTCAATTCCTTATCCTCCCTAGATGTGATGATATCGGTAGAAATCTTAATTAATTCTTCTCTTATTTTTCGTTTCATTGCCCCAAAGTATTTAGTAATAAAAGTAAAATCAAATTTTATGCCTTGCTAAGAATAAAAGGTTAAAATTTGAAAATACCCCCGTCATATATTTTAGTACTTTTAAATCTTCAATAAGTAAAACGAACAAACCCCTTACTTTCGTTTAAAAGTGCGCTATGTTTCTTGAAAATACAGTCAACCATGATGAACAATTTGGATGGATTGAGGTAATCTGTGGTTCGATGTTTTCAGGAAAAACCGAAGAACTCATACGTAGATTAAAGCGTGCTCAGTTTGCAAAACAACGTGTAGAAATCTTTAAACCCTTGATAGATACCCGTTACAATGAAGAGATGGTCGTTTCCCACGATGCGAACGAAATACGCTCTACTCCAGTACCAGCGGCAGCAAATATTCGTCTTCTTGCTGATGATTGTGATGTGGTAGGTATTGATGAGGCCCAATTTTTTGATGATGAGATAGTTACCGTATGCAATGATTTGGCAAATCGAGGTGTTCGTGTTGTTGTGGCAGGTTTGGACATGGACTTTAAGGGTAATCCATTCGGGCCAATGCCAGCCTTAATGGCAACGGCAGAATACGTGACCAAAGTACATGCCGTATGCACCAGAACGGGGAATTTGGCCAATTATAGTTTTAGAAAATCGAACAATGACAAGCTCGTTCTACTAGGCGAAACCGATGAATACGAACCTTTGAGTCGGGCAGCATTTTACAAAGCCATGCTTCGTGAAAAAATCAGTAAAATGGATGTTGAGGCAGAAGAGGTAAACCCATCAAAGAAGGCTGCAAATGAGTAAGGTTTCTGAAACCACTTTAGAAATTGACCTAAGAGCACTCGAACATAATTTTCGATATTTAAAGTCTAAGCTTGGTGCCGAGACAAAACTTTTGGCTGTAGTTAAGGCTTTTGCTTACGGTAGCGATATGGTCTCTGTCTCCAAAAAACTGGAGGGATTAGGGGTTGATTATTTTGCAGTGGCTTATGTTAAAGAGGGCGTCTTACTGCGTGATGCAGGTATAAGGACCCCAATTCTAGTATTACATCCGCAAGCTGTGAATTTTGATACGCTTATAGAACGCTTCTTAGAACCCAGTCTATATAGCCCAAGAATTTTAAAGGAATTTCTCAAAGTTGCAGAAGCAAAAAATCAAAAAAAATATCCTGTTCATATTAAATTCAATACCGGCCTCAATCGCCTTGGCTTTTGGGAAAATGATGTCGATTGGATTCTAAAACATTTAAATGGGACCAATGCAATTAAGATAAAGTCCATATTCTCCCATTTGGCAGCTTCCGAAGACGAAAATGAAAAGGACTTTAGTTTAAAGCAAATCAAATCTTTTAAAAAATCAAGCTCAGAACTAGCAGAAAAGATTGGATATCAGCCCATTCGACATATGCTGAATACGTCCGGTATCTTGAATTACACTGAAGCCCAATTCGAAATGGTGAGAAGTGGTATTGGTTTGTATGGTTATGCCAATGATGCACAAATTGATTCAGAATTAAAACCAGTGGCTAGCTTAAAGAGCATTATCTCTCAAATACATAAGATTGAACCAAATGAATCTGTAGGATACAATCGAGCATACAAATCCGATGGCTATCGAGTTATAGCAACATTACCCCTAGGGCATGCTGATGGTATTGGGCGGCATTATGGGGGCGGAAACACGATGGTCCTTTTAAACGGGAAACTGGTGCCTATAATTGGTAATGTCTGTATGGATATGATTATGATTGATGTAACCGGAGCTGATTGCAAAGAGGGAGATGAGGTTATAATTTTTGGTGGAAATCACTCTGCGGAGGATTTTGCCAACTCTGCTCAAACCATTTCTTATGAAATTTTAACCGCTATTTCTCAGCGAGTTACACGAAAAATCAAAGAATAACGCTTTTCAAGATTTTAATTTTTAAGTACCTTATCCCCCTGTAACCACTTTAAACTATAAAACAATGCTTAAAGAATTCAAGGAATTTGCAATGAAAGGAAACCTGGTGGATATTGCCGTTGGTTTCGTTATGGGTGCGGCTTTTAATAAAGTTGTCACCTCATTTACTGGAGGAATTGTTTCTCCGTTAATCGGACTTTTATTCGATTCTGACTTTAGAGATTTAAAATACATTGTAAAAGAAGGTACCATGAATGATGCTGGAGAAGCAGTAGGTGAAGTTGCGGTTTTGTATGGTGATTTCTTAACAAATGTTATTGATTTTATTATCGTAGCCTTTGTAATGTTCATGATTGTTAAAGGCGTGAACAAAATGAAGAAAAAAGAAGAAGAGGCACCGGCTGAACCAGCCGGACCAACTGCAGAAGAACTTCTTGCAGAAATACGGGATGCCCTTAAAAAATAATTGTCGATAGCGGCAAACCGCTACATCACTTTTATTTAATCAAAAGCCGCTTTCTAGCATTCTAGAAAGCGGTTATTTTTTTGCAAGATTTTTACTTAAGGCACTTTATAGTTGAAGAAAAACTTGACCGAGATACAGAATGTTTTATATATAACATTTTGTTATTTTTTTACAAATACAATTAAAAAACCTTGTGGGTTTCGAATGCTGGCTTACCTTTAACATCTCAAATAAAAGAATATGAAAGTAGCTGTTGTTGGAGCCACGGGTATGGTCGGAGAAGTGATGTTAAAAGTATTGGCAGAACGCAATTTTCCGATTTCTGAATTGTTATTGGTCGCCTCGGAACGTTCTGTAGGCAAAAAACTTAACTACAAAGGCGAGGATTATACTGTTGTAGGACTTCAAACTGCAGTTGATGCCAGACCTGATTTGGCTATTTTTTCAGCAGGTGGAGGTACTTCATTGGAATGGGCTCCAAAATTCGCAGAAGTGGGTACAACAGTGGTTGATAATTCATCTGCTTGGCGAATGGACCCTGAAAAAAAATTAATCGTCCCCGAAATAAATGCCAATGTCTTAACAACTGATGATAAGATAATTGCTAACCCCAATTGCTCGACCATCCAACTCGTTATGGCGCTAAATCCTTTGCACAAGAAGTATCAAATGAAACGTGTGGTGGTTTCTACCTATCAATCCGTTTCTGGTACGGGTGTAAAAGCAGTAGAGCAACTTGAAAACGAAACCAAAGGTATTCAAGGTGAAATGGCGTACCCCTATCCAATTAACCGCAACGCCCTCCCTCATTGCGATGTGTTTTTGGAAAATGGTTACACCAAAGAAGAAATGAAATTGGCACGAGAGCCACAAAAAATACTGGACGACCGAACATTTTCAGTCTCTGCTACTGCTGTTCGCATACCAACAGCTGGTGGTCACTCAGAATCAGTTAATGTAGAATTTCATAATGATTTTGAACTGAATGAAGTTCGTGAATTATTATCAGCAACTCCGGGTGTAGTTGTTCAAGACAATCCAGAAACCAACACCTATCCCATGCCCATCTACGCACATGATAAAGATGAGGTTTTTGTCGGTCGAATTCGCCGTGATGAAACCCAACGTAATACCTTGAACATGTGGATTGTATCTGACAACTTAAGAAAAGGTGCTGCCACAAATGCAGTTCAAATTGCAGAATATCTTGTTTCCCATAATTTAATTGGTTCAGAAGTACTTAGTTAAAAAAAGTTAAGCCTCAGCAAAACCTTTTATTTTCAATTGGTTTCATGGTATTTTTAGGAATTGACTAATCCTAAAAACTATGCAACGAATCAGCATTCTAATGGCGGTAATTATCTTAGCTGCCTGTAAAACTGAAACCAAAAGAGAACCTATTGTTGTGAATTACACACCGACAAAAAAAGTCGACACTGTTGACACCTATTTTGGTACTGAAGTACCAGACCCATATCGATGGCTAGAAGATGACATGAGCGACGAAACAGCCGCATGGGTCAAAGAGCAGAATACGACCACCTTCGGCTATTTTGATAAAATCCCGTTTCGGGCAGATTTAAAAAATCGCCTTGAAAAACTATGGAACTATGAAAAGTTAGGTTCACCTTTTAAAGAAGGGGACTATACTTATTTCTACAAAAATGACGGTCTACAAAACCAATATGTGGTATATCGAAAAAAAGGAGAAGCTGAGGCCGAGGTCTTCTTAGACCCCAATACCTTTTCTGAAGATGGTACGACTTCTTTGGCCGGATTAAGTTTCACTAGAGATGGAAGCTTGGCAACCTATATGATTTCTGAAGGTGGCAGTGATTGGCGAAAAGCTATAGTTCTCAATACAGAGACCATGGAACAGGTTGAAGATACTTTGGTTGACATTAAGTTCAGTGGAATATCTTGGAAAGGAAATGATGGATTCTACTATTCAAGTTATGATAAACCTGATGGAAGTGAGTTATCCGCTAAAACTGACCAACACAAATTATACTACCACAAACTAGGAACACCTCAATCAGAAGACAAAGTAGTTTTCGGAGGAAAACCAGAAGAAAAGCACCGATATGTTGGCGGTTATTTATCTGAAGACCAGCAGTATCTTTTCATTACAGCTTCGGTTTCAACGTCTGGTAACAAGCTGTTTTTAAAAGACTTATCTGAGGACAGTAATCCTCTTGTAACTGTTTTAGACCACACGGATTCTGATACCTATGTCATCGAAAATGAAGGTTCAAAACTTTGGTTGGTAACCAATATGGATGCCCCCAACAAAAAAATTGTCGTTACAGACGCAGCCAATCCGGGTCCTGAGAATTGGGAAGACTTTATTCCCGAAACTGAAAATGTGTTAACAACTGGAACCGGTGGTGGATATTTCTTTGCAGAATATATGGTGGATGCCATTTCTAAAGTGTTGCAGTACGACTATAATGGTAATTTAGTGCGTGAGGTCAAACTTCCTGGAGTTGGCAGTGCTGGTGGTTTTGGCGGTAAAAAAGAAGACAAAGAATTCTACTTCTCCTTTACAAACTACAATACCCCTGGTTCATCTTACAAGTATAATGTGGAAACTGGAGAATACGAGCAGTATTGGAAGCCTGATATCGACTTTAATCCTGAAGACTACGAATCTACCCAAGTATTTTATGAGTCTAAAGATGGCACTAAGGTTCCTATGATCATTACCCATAAAAAAGGCGTCGAGCTCAATGGCAAAAATCCAACCATCCTTTATGGTTACGGTGGTTTCAACATTAGTCTTACACCTAGTTTCAGTATAGTCAATGCGGTTTGGATGGAACAAGGTGGTGTCTACGCAGTTCCCAATTTAAGAGGTGGCGGAGAGTACGGTAAGAAATGGCACATTGCTGGTACCAAAATGCAAAAGCAAAACGTATTTGATGATTTTATTGCTGCCGCAGAATTTTTAATCGAAAAAGGATATACCTCAAAAGAATACTTGGCTATTAGAGGTGGTTCAAATGGTGGCTTGTTAGTTGGTGCGACCATGACCCAACGCCCCGATTTAATGCAAGTTGCATTACCCGCCGTTGGGGTTTTAGATATGCTTCGTTACCATACGTTTACTGCAGGTGCAGGATGGGCCTATGATTATGGAACATCTGAAGAAAGTGAAGAAATGTTTAAGTATATCAAAGGATACTCTCCTGTACATAATGTTAAACCGGGCGTTGAATATCCGGCCACTTTAATCACCACGGGCGACCATGATGACAGGGTAGTCCCTGCGCACAGTTTTAAGTTTGCGGCAGAATTGCAAGAAAAGCAGAGTGGTGAAAACCCCACATTGATTCGTATTGAGACCAACGCTGGCCATGGTGCTGGAACACCGGTTAGTAAAACTATTGAACAGTATGCCGACATCTTCGGATTTACATTTTTCAATATGGGATACGATGAGCTACCCAATCAAGCAGTTCTAAAAGAGTTCAAGGATTAAAAAAGTAATCCACTAAATTTTCATAAAATCCGTTTCTTTTGGGACGGATTTTTATTTTCGCCACGTGTTAGAAGTCATCAACATATCATTTTCTTATGAAGAGGTCAGAGCATTAAAGAACGTCTCTTTTATCCTTGAAAAAGGCAAGCACATGGCAATCATGGGTGAAAGTGGTTCTGGCAAGAGTACTTTATTAAGGGTCATTTACGGTTTGCTTGCACCTGATGGGGGTCAAGTCTATTGGCAAAACAGTCAGGTAATGGGCCCTAATTTCCAACTCATAGCAGGAGAACGCTCTATGAAATTGGTTTCCCAAGACCTTGATTTGATGCCCTATATTTCAGTTGGTGAAAATATTCGTCAAAACCTATCTGCATTTGATATGGAGTCACATGACGAGCGAATACAAGAATTGCTCAGTATTGTAGAAATGGAGACTTATATTGATACCAAAGTCAAAAACCTAAGCGGGGGTCAAAAGCAACGTGTCGCCTTGGCTAGGGCAATTGCCCAGGAACCCGAAATACTATTGTTGGATGAACCTTTCAGTAATATTGACCAGTTTTTAAAAGGGAAGCTTCGCCTGCAATTCTTTGCAAATTTGAAGGAAAAAGGAATCACTTTGATTACGGCCAGTCACGATCCAGAAGATGTAATTCCGTTCACAGATTCTATTCTAGTTATTGAAAAAGGCCGGATACTGGCCCAAGAACAGACTAAGATTCTATTTGACAAACCTAGAAGCCGATATATTGCTTCCTTATTCGGCTATGTGAACGAACTGCCCATTGAAATATTGAAGGACAAAGCCCCCGCCGAGGATAGTAATATTCTAATTTATCCGCATGAATTTCAGGTCTCAGAGAATTCGGATATTGAAGTTTACGTCGTTAATAATCATTTTAAAGGAAGTCACTACCTCATTGAATCAATTGCCAAAGACGGGCCAACCATTTATTTCAACCATCCGAATGCTATTAAAGCGCATTCCCAAATCAGTCTCTCGATACCAGAGCCTCTGATAAACAAAAGAATGGTTTCGAAAAACGTATAGTTCGTTCATCGAAAAATCAAAAAGCACGATACTTTTTAAATCAGATTTTACGTTCCGCAATAAGAACCCTAAAATCTTTGAAAATGAAAAAGTTAGCCCCACTAGCCTTTTTTTTGGCTATTTCCATGAATTTATTTTTCGCCTGTGAGGAATCTGACCTGCCCCAAGAGGAGGAAATGATTGCTCAAAACGATGAAGACGAAGAAAGTACCACAGATCCTAATGAATCTGAAGACAATACCGACGATTCGAATTCAGAAGAAGAGGAGTCTGAAAATGATGAGACATCAGGTACAGAAATTTCATTGATCGCAACCCCTGACATTATTTCAAATAATGGAATAGGTCTCCAAGACTGGAGCGATGAAGTTACTATTGAAGCATTTAAAATTGATGGCTCGCAAGCGACCTTAGTTTTTGACACAGAATTCAGAGACGAAGGCTTTGGAGTGGCAGGCGCACGTTGGAATCAAATTGACTACTATGTAATGTATCAAGGTGCAGAAGTAAATGCGAGTGAAAAAGTGGTAATCTCATTTGAAGATGGCGCTTTGGATATCACCTTAACCGTAGGCATGATGGGTGCAAATGAGGGTCATCCTGATGGTGAAACAGGCAAATGGACTGGTTTTGACCAAGAGGGCAACCAAATTGCGGAGGGTGTACTTGGCGCAAATGACAGTAATCTGGGGAAGGAAGTAAAATTAGATGGGGATTCTTATGGTATTTATCCGATTGACCTTGAGTCAAACCAGCCCCTGTACAGTTTGGAAATTGAGGCCACGGGATTTGGCTATGGAAATGGAGACCCAGAAAATCGAAATTACAATAATGAAAGCGGAAATCAGGAAAATAACTCTGACTTCAATATTGTGGGTATTTCCTATAGCAAACTATAAAAATGAATGTAATTTTATCCAAGAATTAAGGTCTTGGATAAAGCGAAAATCACAAATGAACTACAATACAGGGCTGTCAGAAGTGGCGGTCCCGGTGGTCAACATGCGAATAAAGTTTCTTCTAAAGTTCAGCTAAGCTTCCATCCAGAACATTCAGAAGGGCTAAGTGATTTCGAAAAAAATCTGCTGGTCAATAAATTGAGTAATCATATTTCAAATGAAGGATGGTTGCAACTTAGTTCCGAAACCTCAAGAAGCCAGCATAAAAACAAAGAATTGGTGACAAAGCGTTTTTTCAAATTATTGGAAAAGGCCCTGCAACTTCCTAAAAAAAGAAAAACCACAAAGCCTTCGAAATCCGTAATTGAGAAAAGGCTTAAATCAAAAAAGATGAATTCAGAGAAAAAATCCAATCGAAAAAAACCACTGTTTGATTAGCCCATTTCTGGTACCTCATAAAAATATTGTGCTTGCTTTATTTTACCATTTTCAACTTGGTAGACACATAACTCATCAAAGGCCCAGCGTCCACCTTCCTTAAAAGTAGCATCCATTGACATGGGCACTACAAAATGATTGGCGGCAACCACGGGGTCACCCACAGAACCTCCATGAATTTCTTCAATGCCCTGAGCCCATTGCAGATAACCATTCCAGATATTTTCTTTACCAGAGGTAACTTTTTCGCCGGGCATACCATCCATTTCAATGCTCACCGCATCTTCGGCATATAAATCATAAGCTTCTTGGTACTTTTCTTCGCGGCATAATTTTACTAGCTGATTCGCAACTTCTTGTGTTGTCATTTTGTTCGCTTTTTATTGGTTAACCTCTCTAAGGTAAAGAAGAATTCTAAAGGCAATTTTTAAGGAAAGGTTAAACCCAAATTATTCAACATTGATAATATCGAATCTTTGACCATTAAAAGCTATTTCATCTCCTATGCCCTTTCCCAGCAGTAATTGGCCTATTGGTGAAACAGAAGAAATACAAAAAACATCAATCGAACCGATTTTGAATTTTCCTGCAGAGATTGAGATATAATAGTTGGCTTTATTGGTTGAGACCAAACTGCCCAATGCAATGTGCCCAGTACTCTTATCAAGTGGTATTCGATCTAAAACCGACTGCATCTTTTCTACCTGTAAAAGTTGTTTTCCTAATTTCTCACGTTCTAGTTGTAGCATGGCACGACCTGTTTCATGTTTGTCGCCGGCAGTACTTTTTGTTTCAGAAGACAAGGAATCGCTTATTTTTTTAATCTCTCCTCTTATTCGTTCTAGCCTTTCCTTGCAATAATTTTGGCAATGGTCGAACAATTCTTTTTTCATGCCGTGGTGAAAACTTAGTTGAATTATTTCATGTAGTCTAATTACGAAATTACGGCTAGGCAATCTAAATAGGCTAGCTTTATCCAAAATTCAATTACATGACTTCCCTCAAAGAACTCATAAAGTTGTTGTCATTAGAGCAAACAGCTAAAAACCAATATTTAGGTCAAAACTATAATGCCCCTTGGGGCCGTGTCTTTGGAGGTCAGGTTTTGGCGCAATCCCTACATGCTGCTTATCAGACCGTACCAACTAATAGAATAGCTCATTCAATGCACGGGTATTTCATTTTGGTGGGCAAATTGGATATTCCGATTACCTATGAGGTTGATACGATACGAGATGGAGGTAGTTTTACTACCAGAAGGGTAGTTGCCAAACAAAACGGAACTCCGATTTTCAACATGGCGGCTTCTTTTCAAGTGAAGGAAGCGGGTGTGGACCATCAGATTGCAATGCCGAATATCATCTCTCCAGACAAGCTCATGACCAGTCTTGAACAAATTGAGGACATTAAAGCAATGAACCCAAATGCGTATAATCGATTAAAAACCGTAATTCCCGAAGTATTTCAGTTTAAACCTATTGAACGGATTACCTCAAAATTGGCGAAGAATTCTGAACCCTCCAATCATATTTGGATAAAGACTGCTGAAAAGCAAACCTTGGATTTACCGATGCAACAACAAATTTTGGCCTATGCATCAGACTACAATCTGTTAACTACGGCCACTTTGCCCCATCGTGAAACCCTGAACAACACCAATGCGTTTTACGCCAGCTTAGATCATGCCATTTGGTTTCATAGGGATTTCGATATTCAAGAGTGGTTACTTTATTCGCTTGATAGTCCAAGTGCATCGAACGCAAGGGGGTTTGCCCGAGGTAGTTTCTTTGATTCAAATGGTGTTCTAGTGGCTTCAGTAGCTCAAGAAGGATTGATACGACAAATGAAATAAGCTAACCCTGCCAGAAAACTATTGGAACAATAATGTGAAGACCGTCTCTTTGTTGGGAATGGAATGCAGTTTCAAACTCCCACCATGCCGTTGCATTATTTGTTTTGATAAACTTAAACCAATACCTGTTCCTTTGTCCTTGGTAGTAAAGAATGGCACAAAAATTTCGTCAATCAACTCTTCAGGTATTCCAGGGCCATTGTCCTTAACTTCAATATATTTTCTGTTATTCCCATCAATGGAAGCAAGTACATGAATGTCCCCGTTTTCCATTCCTTCTAAACTGTGGGCAGCATTCTTCACCAAATTAATTAGAACCTGGGTAATCTGTTTTTCATCTACAAATAAATCTAGCCCGTTTGGTTTAATTGACCAGTTTATTTTAGTTGTGGGGTCCGCTTCTTTTGAGGTAAGCACACGGGCTTTCTCAAATAATTTATGGGCGGCAATTAAGGTCTTGTCCGGTTTGGGAACATTTAAAAAGCTTCGATACGATTGTACAAACTCCATCAGATCTGTTCCTTGATCCCGAATCACTTTCAAACCTCGAATGGAACTTGTCATCTTTTCAATTTCAACCGTCTGTGAAGACTCTGATTCCACCGATTTAAAATGCTTCAAAATGGAATCTGAAATTGAGGTTATTGGTGTAATGGTATTCATGATTTCATGGGTCAATACCCGTATCAACTTTACCCATGAATCAGTTTCTTTTTCATCCAATTCGTGATGAATGTCTTGTGCCACGGCCAGTAACAAAGGTTTCTTGTCCATGGTCATGGGGGTACATTTCAGGGCAAGTTGTTTTTGCTCACGTTCATTGGTTAATTGAAACAATTTCCGCTCAAATGGTTCAAAAGGTTTGAAAATTTCATAAAGCCCTTTATCTATTTGATTCAATTGCTTTATATGGTTAAGAGGGCTATAATTAAGAAGACGCTCAAGTGTTGGATTAGAAAAAAGAATATGCCCTTTATCATTAAAGGTCATGATTCCGATATTGGCTTGTTTCAAGATTTCCTGATAATAGTTTTCACGTATTTGAAGCTGAAGGTGTACCTCTTGAATTAGGCCATTAACCCTATTCAAACTTTGATTTAATTCTTTGAAAGATTTAATGGTTACCCTTTCAGGAAATCTAAGAGTGAAATCTTCGTTTTTTATGGCGTCAAAGAAATAGGCAATTTTACGGTTGGTACTAT
The DNA here is from genome assembly GCF_012272815.1 of Croceivirga thetidis. Lineage (GTDB taxonomy): Bacteria > Bacteroidota > Bacteroidia > Flavobacteriales > Flavobacteriaceae > Croceivirga > Croceivirga thetidis. The sequence goes on along the minus strand of NZ_JAAWWL010000001.1, from coordinate 1,152,263 downwards.
TGATGAATCGAATTAGGGCAACGACCTGACCAATTAGCAGTAGTAGTAAAAACCCAATACCGATGTAAGATGTATTGGTGATCAAGAACGCTAACCCTATAGCCGTTAAGGTCAATAGAATTACTCGTACTATCAGTTGAATGTAAAAATTTCTACTCGCCATTAGACTTTAAACCTTTTCATTTTATTGTATAGGGTTTGTCGAGTAACCCCTAATTGTTCAGCAGCCGCACTATAATTACCATCATGCTGTTCCAAAGCCTTAGTAATCATTTGATATTCCATTTCATCCAATGTTCGGGGTCCATCTTCTGTCGTGCCAGTAGCTCTTGAATGTAATAAGAAATCCGAAGGCTTGAGAACATTTCCTTCAGAAAGAATAACAGCCCTTTCCATGGTATGTAAAAGCTCCCTAATATTTCCTGGCCATGGATATGCCGATAATTTCTCGAGAGCCATGGTGTTCATTTTAAGCCCAGGTTTATCGTATTTGGTTGAAAATCGCTTTAGGAAAAAATCAGCTAGGACCATGATATCTCCTTCTCGTTCCCTCAAAGGCGGTACTTCAATATGTATGGTATTTATTCGATACAATAAATCTTCTCGAAAAAGACCATCGGCAACCATTTGTTCCAAATTGCAATTCGTAGCACAGATCAGGCGAATGTCTACCTTTATTGGCTTATTGGAACCAACTCTAACAACGGATTTATTCTGTATCGCTGATAATAATTTGGCCTGTGCCTGTAACGTCAAGTTGCCGATTTCATCCAAAAACAAAGATCCTTGATGCGCAGCCTCAAACTTACCGGCCCTATCTTCTTTTGCATCAGTAAATGAACCTTTGATATGCCCAAACAACTCACTTTCAAATAGGTTTTCTGCGATAGAACCCATATCGACTCCGATAAAGACTTCATTATTTCTTGCAGAGAGGCGGTGAACCTCACGGGCAATTAACTCCTTACCGGTACCATTTTCTCCTGTAATCAATACATTCACATCGGTCTTGGCAACCTTTTTAACAAGATTCAAAACAGCGGTTAATGCTTGAGATTTCCCAATGATATTGTTCTTGCCTTCATTAATTACCTGTTTTAAGTGGCTTTCTTTTTTCTTAAGCTGGTGAATTTCATTCTTCGATTTTCGAAGTTCGTAAGCTGACTTGACAGTGGTCAATAAGCGTTCATTATTCCAAGGTTTTAAAATAAAATCAGATGCACCTTCTTTCAAAGCCTTTACGGCCAGATCAACCGCACCATAGGCCGTCATCATTATAACCGATGTATTAGGTGATTTTTTCTTTATCTCTTTGAGCCAAAATAACCCTTCATTTCCGGTATTGACCCCAGCAGAAAAATTCATGTCCAATAGAACGATATCAATCTCATCAATTTTTGGAAAAGATGATATTTGATTTGGATTAAATAAGGTCTGAACACTTTTGTACTCGAATTGTAAAAGAATTTCCAGCGCACTAAGCACACTTTTATTATCATCAACCACTAAAATTTTTGCATCAAGCATTTTCTAGTCTTTTAAGGTAGGTAGTTGTTTTTTGCGAGTCAAAATCCATACCAAAAAGCACACCCCAGTAAAGCCTTGGTTTAATGGCTGCCTCTTATCTAAAGTAAAATTAAATTGTCAATTTTTTTGACACATCTTGTATAAATATTTTACAAATGATTACAAGAAGATATACCTTCTATTTTTTTAATTGCTGATTTTCAGCGTATTAAAATAATGGCACAGGAATCGCAATACCTTTGGCATAGCAATCAAAAAATGAACAATAAACTGCTTTTTTTAATTTGTACGCTCTTGGTTTGTGCGATGGGCACAGCCCAAAAAGTTTGGACTTTAGACGAGTGCATCGCACACGCCATAGAGCACAATCTACAATTGAATGATTTCGGATACAATGTAGATTCTAACAAGGAAACCTATAAACAATCCATTCGCGATTTACTTCCTACAGTTAGTGGGTTTGCCAATTATTTTGTGAGGTATGGTCGTCAGATTAATCCTGAAGATAACAGCATTGTAAATACAGATATTTTCTCAAATAACTACTCCATAGATGGTGCGTTTGACCTATTTCAAGGTTTTCAAAAAATCAACACCTTAAAGGCTTCAAAGTTTTTGTACAAAGCGACCAAAGAGGAGCATTTACAACAAAAATATTTGTTGGCTTTTCGTGTCATGTCTGCGTATTATGATATTCAATTCATTGAAGGTTTAATTAGCATTTCGAAAGAACAAGTAGAAATCTCCCAAACCAATTACGATTTGGTCAAAAAACAAGTGGAATTAGGCGTAATGGCCGGCGCAGATCTTTATGAAGCTGAATCATTGTTATTTACTGATAAATTAACCTTGACCCAAAATGAAAACCGTTATAAAGCCGCTAAATTGACTTTAGTACAAGCAATGAACATCGAAGGCGAAAGCGACATTACCATCGCACCTCAAATAGACGATACCCCAAATTCCGACGAAGTTGGAATAACTGTTTCAGATTCGATTTTCACAAAAGCCAAGGGATTCATGCCTTCAATAAAAGCCCAAAATTACCGGGTAAAAGCCGCCAAAAAACAATTGGCAGCAACCCGTGGCAGTCTTTATCCTTCACTCACGCTTCAAGGGGGAATTGGTACGGGATACTTCGAAACAATCACAGATACCTTGGGTGTTACAGTACCTTTCAGGGACCAATTTGAAGAAAACAGATTCGAATATATTGGGGCCTCATTGAATGTTCCAATCTTCAACGGATGGGCGAACAGATCACGGGTGAAACAACAAAAAATAGCCCTTGAGCGAGCAAAAAACACGGCTAAGGTAACGGAGCAAGAATTGTATCAAATAATACAGCAGTTGGTACAAGAGCACGATGCACTAATCGCGGAAACCGAGCAAACTTCCAAAACATCGGAGTCCCAACGATTGGCTTTTTCCATAGCACAAAAACGCTATGAAAAAGGAATGATAAATGCCATTGAGCTTGGTCAGGCCAAAACACTATATGCTACTGCTCAAAATCAAAATTTACAGGCGCAACTGCGATTGCGTGTTAACAACAGTACTTTGGATTTTTACAAAGGACTACCAATATTTAATATCAATTAATCATGGATATAAAACTGGAAAAGAAAAAAGGACTTCGCCCAAAACACTATGGGTACATCGCTATTGGAGCGCTACTCCTTTTTGTAGGATGGAAATTGGCTTTTGGCAATACCAAGTCTACATTTAGGACCGAAAAAGAGCGGCTTTCGATTTCTGAAGTAACCAATGGAAAATTCGATGACTACATTACCATAAACGGCAATGTAGCCCCGATTGCTACAATTTATATGGATGCCTATGAAGGAGGACGGGTGTCTGAAAAATTAATTGAAGAGGGAGCGATGGTAAAAAAAGGTGATATCATCTTGAAGTTGGAAAATATGAACCTCTACGAACAGATTTTGGCAAGTGAAAGCAACTTGGCTTTAAAACAAAATGATCTACGTTCAACTCGACTTACGTTTGATGCACGACAAGTCGAAGGCCGTCGTTCATTGGCAACTACCGGAACCGATTTGCAGCGCCTCAAAAGAAACTTTGAGCAGAATGAAGCCCTTTATGCTGACGAGCTTATTTCTAAAGAAGTCTACCTTACTTCAAAGGAAAATTACGAATTGGCAAAAAAGCAATACGAAATCGTGAAACTGCAAACGGAGCAAGATGATGAGCTTCGTAAAACCTCATTGGCCGGATTAGATACTGATTTACAGCGTATGAAGAAAACATTGGGTATGGTTTACGAACGTTTGGACCATTTAAATGTTCGTGCCCCTGCAGATGGGCAGCTTGGATTTTTAGATGCGGAAATTGGTCAGAACATTAGTCAAGGTCAGCGAATAGGGCAGATTAATGTGCTTACAGACTTTAAAATAGAAGCTGCCATTGACGAACATTATATCGATCGCGTAAAGCGTGATCTTTCTGCCAGTTTGGAACGCAATGGAAACGAATTTGAATTGCGCTTGCGAAAAGTATATCCAGAGGTTCGTAATGGACGATTCAATGTTGACCTCGTATTTACTGATGATAAGCCAGAGACAATCCGTGCGGGTCAGAGTTATAACATTAGATTGCAATTAGGGGCATCCAACGATGCTTTACTACTACCAAAAGGAGGGTTCTTTCAAAGTACCGGTGGTCAATGGGTATTTGTTGTAGATCCTAGCGGTAATGAAGCCATCAAACGAAATATTAGGGTTGGCAAACAAAACACAAGATACTTTGAGGTTCTTGAGGGGCTTGAACCCGGCGAACGAGTAATAACCAGTAATTATGATAGCTTCGGAGAAGCAGAAAGAATTGTATTAAAATAAAAATCAATCAAAAATGATAACGATCCAGAATTTAAAAAAGAGTTTTAGAACGGAAGAAGTAGAAACTTTGGCCTTAAACGGGGTCAACCTAAGTGTAGAAGAAGGTGAGTTTGTTGCAGTAATGGGGCCTTCTGGCTGCGGCAAATCCACTTTATTGAACATAATCGGAATGTTGGACAACCCCTCGGAAGGAAGCTACAATTTTGCGGGTCATGAAGTTGCGGGCCTTAAAGAAAGTCAACGTACGCAATTGCGCAAAGGAAACCTCGGATTTGTATTCCAAAGCTTTAATTTGATTGATGAACTAACCGTTTTTGAAAATGTGGAATTGCCATTGATTTATCTAAAGATGAGTAAATCCGAAAGACGTGAAAAAGTAAAAACCGTTTTAGAACGAATGAAAATTGCCCATAGGGAAAAGCATTTCCCGCAACAACTTTCAGGTGGTCAGCAGCAAAGGGTCGCCATCTCAAGGGCTGTTGTGACAAACCCCAAACTCATTCTTGCGGATGAGCCAACAGGTAATTTGGATTCTAAAAATGGCATCGAGGTCATGAACCTCTTGACCGAATTAAACCAAGAAGGTACGACAATTGTAATGGTGACACACTCTGACAGGGACTCACATTATGCACATAGGGTCATTAATTTATTTGACGGTCAAATTGTAACCGAAAGCCAAAACAGGGCTGTTGGAGCAATGGTATAAAGCAGTTTATTCACCTGCCCTGACCAAAAGTCGAAGGGTCAATCAAAAAACAAATAATCATGAAATCATCAATCAACCATCATTATAGTGCGAAACTAGTACTTGCTTGTTTCGCACTATTTTCCTCAAGCCTTTTGGCTCAAGTAAAAAACTTTACCGTTGAACATTTTGAGAAGGTAATTGTGAGTCCACATATTGCGGTGACTTTTGAAGAGGGCGATTCTGAAACAATTGAAATTCACTCTACTACGGAACCTTTGGATAAGCTAAACATAGAAGTGGTTGGATCAACCTTAAGAATATATCTTGATGGGGCAAAAACTTATACCGATAATGAGAATGTTAAAGATGATAATTATGATTATAAGGTGCCCATTTATAAGGGAACCGTTATCACGGCTACCGTTACTTACAAACAACTTGAAGAGCTTTCCTTGCGTGGAGAAGAAAGATTTACAATAACAAGTGCTCTTGAACAAGCTGAATTTCGATTAAAGCTCTACGGAGAATCCGAAGTATTTTTTAATGAGGTACGATTGGGAAATATGGCCACGACAATCTATGGTGAGAGCTATCTTGAACTTAAAGCAGGAACAATTGAAAATCAGAAAATAACAGCCTATGGGGAGACCAAGGTCAACACCCTTGAGGTAACTACGAATAGTGCAAAGATTACAGCCTATGGAGAAGGCAGTTACCGGCTGCACGTAAAAGATAGACTTAAGGTTACAGCTTTTGGTGAGGCAACTATTGCTTATCAAGGATCCCCTGAGCTTAAAAAAGGAATCGTAATAGGGGAAGCAACCATTCAAAAAATAAACTAGGCCATGTTTTAAAAAAATGGCCTTAAAAAGAGTACAAAATGAAAAACAAATTTATAGTCACGCTTCTTTTTATGGTTTGTTCTATTGGTATGAAAGGTCAAATTACCTTCCCGCCTGATGGAAATAAGAAGGCTTCTGTTTCTGAATATATCGGAATAACGGAAGTAAAAATCAACTACTCAAGGCCTGGGGTGAAAGGGCGTGAAGGACAGATTTGGGGGAAATTGGTACACTACGGCTTTGCCGACCTTGGTTACGGAACAAGCAAGGCTGCACCATGGCGAGCAGGAGCCAATGAGAATACTACAATTGAATTTTCCACGGATGTCTTGATTCAAGACAAAATATTACAAAAGGGAAAATATGCCTTCTTCATTGCTATGGGGGAAGAAAAGGCCACGCTGGTCTTTTCTAAATTCAACAATGCTTGGGGAAGTTTTTATTACAAAGAAGAAAATGATGCGCTCCGTGTTGAAGTTCCAGTGGTTAAGGTGGAGGAAAGTGTAGAGCGACTCAAATATGAATTTGTGAATCAAACAGAAAATAGTGCTGTTATTTCCATGCAGTGGGAGCAAATTCAAGTTCCATTCACGGTCAGCGTTAATTTGCAAAAAACACTAGTAGATGCTTTTAGAAACGAAGCCGATTCTGGCATTTTTTATCGCTATTGGCAAAACCTACAAATGGCCGCAGATTATTGCTTAACGAATAATATCAATTTGGAAGAGGCCTTAAGCTGGGCGGACCGTTCCATAAACACTTATTTTGGAGAATCAAACTTCAAAACACTGTCTACCTATGCAGGACTACTACAAAAACTGAACAGAAGTAAAGAGGCAGATTCTATAATGCAGAAGGCCATTCCCATGGGCAACTCTCAGGATTTGGCGACTTACGGACTTCGTTTAAATCAAATGGATCTACATAATGAGGCCTTTAAAATATTCACCTTGAACTATAATCAAAATCCTGATGATTTTTACGCTCATTTAGGAATGGTAAGCGGACATTTCTATATGGGTGACAAAACTAAGGCTTTGGCATATTGCCAATCAGCTAAGAAAGCTACAACGGACAAAATGTTTTTGTCCTATATCGATAACCTAATAACGGATATTGAGGCAGGAAAAGAAATTTTTAAGTAGACCATCAATCAAAAAATCACATCATGTTTAAAAACTATTTGAAAATCGCCTGGAGAAACCTTTTGAAAAATAAAGGCTACTCCCTTATTAATATTGGAGGCTTAGCCCTCGGAATGGCGGTAACACTTATTATCGGCCTTTGGATGCACGATGAGCTCACCTACAATAGCTATTTCAAAAACAAGGATAAAATCGCCCAAGTATTTCAATCACAAACCTTTAATGGGAACGTGGGCACGGGACCAGCAATTCCCTTACCTCTTGAGCCTGCACTGCGTGAAAACTATGGAGACAATTTTGAACATATCGTAATGTGTTCTTGGACGCAATCAAGTTATGTCAAGTACAAGGAAAATAGTATTTCGAGAACTGGAAATTATATGCAACCCAATGGCCCTGAACTTCTGGGCCTGGAAATCATTAAGGGAGTTAAAAACGGTCTGGACGAAATCAACTCGATTATGATTTCGGAATCAATGGCCGATGCTTTTTTTGGTGTTGAGAATCCCATAGGTAAAGTCTTAAAAATCAGCAACCAGTATGATATGATGGTAACCGCCGTCTATAAAGACATACCGTACAGCAACTCGTTTAACGATACTGATTTTATCATGCCATGGGAGCATTATGTATCAAATCAAGAATGGATACAAAATTCTTTGGATAATTGGCAAAACAACTCATTTCAAATGTTCGTTCAAATTGCGGGGAATACCAGTTTCGAAAGTGTTACCAATGCCATAATCGATATCAAGAAGAATTCTGATGAAGAGGTTGTAGAATTTAATCCTCGCATATTTCTTTTGCCAATGGAAGACTGGTACCTGAAAAGTAATTTTGATCAAGGTGTACAATCGGGAGGGCGTATAAAATACGTTTGGCTTTTCGGTATTATTGGGGCTTTTGTATTGATTTTGGCATGCATAAATTTTATGAACCTCAGCACTGCAAGATCTGAAAAACGAGCCAAAGAGGTAGGTATTCGAAAATCCATAGGTTCTCAAAAAGGACAGTTGATCAATCAGTTTTTAAGCGAATCATTTTTGGTGGTCCTTTTTGCATACTTGATAGGTATTGCTATTGTACTTCTGTCGTTAAATGGGTTTAATGATCTAGCAAGAAAAGAAATCACCTTTCCATGGAACAGCGGAACTTTTTGGATGATTTCATTAGCTTTTATTCTCTTCACTGCACTATTGGCGGGCAGTTATCCTGCACTTTACCTTTCATCTTTTAAGCCGGTTGATGTCTTAAAAGGAACCTTCAAATCAGGTAAATATGCAGGCTTACCACGAAAAATATTGGTGGTGGTCCAGTTTACGGTATCTGTTGCTTTTATCATTGGCACCTTTATCGTAATGCAGCAAATCAACCATGCTAAAAACCGCCCAGTGGGTTATGACAAAGAAGGCTTGATTCAGATTCCGACTTTCGCCCAAGATTTTGAAGGCAAAACCGAACTGATGCGCAACGAGTTCAAAAATTCAGGTGCCGTCGTAGAAATGGCCACCTCCAGCAGTCCCACTACAAGAATCTGGTCAAATAGAAGTGGATTTACATGGGAAGGAAAACCAGAGGGCTTTCAAGAAGATTTGGCTTGGACCGAAGTTTCAGTGGACTACGCCAAGACCATTGGGCTAAAGATTCTTGAAGGACGCGATTTTTCAAGGGAATTTGCTACAGACTCTGTGGGTATTTTAATCAACGAGTCGGCAAAGAAATATATGGGTGTTCAAAACCCTGTTGGGATGCTCATTAGAGATACCGATGAAGAAGATCCCGCACCCACAATGAAAATTATTGGTGTTATAGAAGACGTGATAGCTCAATCTCCTTATGAACCGGTGAAACAAGCTTTTTATGTATACGATCGCTACGATAATTTCAGCTATTACACTTTGCGGTTGAACCCCAATCAAAGTGCGAGTCAAAACATTGCAATTGTTGAACGAGTATTCAAAGAGAATTTTCCAGATATACCGTTTGAGTATGATTTTGTGGATGAGGAATACGGTGAAAAATTTGCTGCAGAAGAGCGGGTCGGGAGTCTTGCCGGAATATTTACGGCCCTTGCCATTCTAATTAGTTGTTTAGGCCTATTTGGTCTTACCTCGTTTGTTGCTGAACAACGAACTAAAGAGATAGGTGTACGAAAGGTCTTAGGCGCCACTGTTTTCAATGTTTGGAATATGTTATCCAAAGACTTTTTGAAACTTGTAGTTATCTCTTGTTTCATTGCCGTGCCTATCGCCTATTATGTCATGAATGGTTGGTTACAAGAGTACCCTTATCGCGTAATCCTGAAGTGGTGGATTTTCGCAATTGCCATGCTCGGTGCTTTTGGAATCACGGTGCTAACCGTCAGTTTTCAGGCAATTAGGGCCGCTAAGCAAAATCCTGTAAAAAGTCTTCGCACAGAATAACAAGTTTTGATATGGCCTGTGTAAATAAATTATGCACAGGCTGTCAAACTTTTTTACACTAGAAGTAATCAGAATATAATTATTATTCTGATTTACAGCCTTTTGAATATTTGGCACAGTGATCGATTTGAATTAAATCGTCAATCAACTAACGAGCAGTCATGTTTAAGAACCATATCAAAATCTCACTTCGAAATCTTTGGAAGAACAAAACCCTTTCATTGCTCAACCTCATTGGATTAAGTATTGGGGTATCAAGTGTTCTGACCTTAATGTTTTCGGTCTACGCCTACTATACGGCCAATGAACATATTCCTAATCAAGAGCAAATAGTCTATTTAAAAACTCAGTCGAATGAGGGAACTGAATATAGGGAAGTTGCCTATCCCTTATTGGATGAGTTGGTCAGTTCATCTCCTGAAGTTATTGCGGGCACTCATTTACACAGTTGGGGCAATATTTGGCTAGAAAACGAAAACGATGAATTTCAACACAGAACCGATTATGCAGACCCAGAATTCTTTGAGGTTTTTGACCTACCCCTGAAATACGGCAATAAAGAAACTGCATTAAGAGACAAGTATTCCATCATTTTGACCCACAAAGTAAGTGAGCAGTTATTCGGCGATAAAAACCCGGTTGGCAAAACCTTGATTGGGGCCGACACTTTAAACCTAAAAATTACAGGAGTATTCGAGCCAATGAGCCCCTATTCTTCTTTTCGATTGGGTGTTGTATTGCCGAATACATTGCTGGAAAACAACCCAACATTTACACGACAAACCAATTGGGGGAATAGTTTCTCACCGGCCTTCTTCAGGCTTCGTCCAGATACAGACATTGAGGCACTTGCACAAAATGTAACCCAGTTAGTAAAACAGAATTATAGTGACCCTTCAATGATTGCTCAAATGAAGGTGATGCCTTTTATAAAAATGCGCACCGATATCATACCCGTAGTTGACACCATTATTGGCGGGTCTATTGCTGCTTCTTTTTTTGTCCTTCTCATTATTTTGGTCAATCTTCTTAATTTGAATACATCTACCATGTTGCGTCGAACAAAAGACATCGCTGTCCGTAAGGTTCTTGGAGGTAGCAAAAAGAGTGTAGTGGTTCAATTCTGTATTGAAAATGGCATATTGGTCTTCGTGTCAATCCTTATTTCAATTGTACTATTTCTCTTGGTCAACTTACCACGTCTTAATGACACCTTTGGCCCTGAGTTCGGTCGTATTTCATTTGACGTTATCAAAGACTTTCCTGTGGTTATAGGTGTTGTAATTGTTGGCATTTTGGCCACTTTGATGGTAGGTATCTTTCCAACTTTACGATTCATCAAAGTTCCTGTTTCCCTGGGAATAAAAGGAAAAATCCAGCAAATCAAAAGTAACTTTCTACTGCGCAATTCTTTTATCATATTACAGTTTACCATAGCCATTCTTTTTATCTGTATTGCCGTTATTCTAAATCAACAAATCGGATTTATGAAGAATGCCGATTTAGGCTTTGAAAGAGAAAATGTATTGGTGGGGAGCATTGATTTGGATTACAAAGATTTGGATGCGGCAAAATCAAAATTCAATGCTTTATTAAATGAATTGGAAGCCAATTCGTACGTAGAAAGCGTTGCTACAAGTGAAGCCGTACCATCTGATTACTATTTTAACTACACCACCTATTACGACCCAGAAACCGATACCGACGTACGAATTAGGCGCTCGTATGCAGACGATGGCTATTTCGAGACTTTGGAGGTGCCTGTAATAATGGGTAGAAACTTTGATAGAACTATTGATAATCCTGATGAGTATCCAGTAATTCTAAACCAGGCCGCTATGAAAGCTTTTGGATGGAAGAGTATTGAAGGAAAGCGCCTAAAGTTCAAAAATTCCGGTTCAGATGGAAATCCAATTGTAGGTGTTGTTGAAAATTTCCATTATCAGGATCTACAGAATGCTGTTGAACCCTTGGTGCATATCTATCGTGACCCTAGTCGTTTGGATACCCACCGATTTTTAAGTGTAAAGGTGGTCAAAGGTCAAGAAAAACAAGTTGAAGGAATAATCACCGCTGCGTTCAATGGTATTTCTTCTCGGAGAGCATATGAACAATCGCGATTGAATGACAAGGTCAGTGCCCAATATCAGCTGATTGAAGGTATTTTGCAATCGGTCAACATCACGGCCATATTGACCATTTTTATCTCGTGCCTTGGTATGTTCGGATTGATTTCCTTTTTGGCCAAACGAAAAGTAAAAGAAATCGGTATTCGAAAAGTTTTGGGTGCAGGGGTTGCTAAAATTGTCGTTCTATTATCGAAGGACTATATCATTTTAGTGGGCATTGCCGCACTTATCGCTTTCCCCATTGCATTGTATGTCATGAACTCATGGTTGGGCACTTTTGCCTACAGTATTTCAATCAAATGGTGGATGTTTGCTTTGGCTGGTCTAATCGCCTTTTTTATTACATCATTTACTCTCAGCATTCAAGCCATAAAATCCGCATTGGCAAATCCTGTAAAGAGTTTACGAACCGAATAATTCATCAATCAAAAACTACCATAATGTTCAAAAATTATCTGAAAATAGCGTGGCGAAATTTACTCAGAAACAAGAGCTTTTCGCTGCTAAATATTTTTGGCTTATCTATTGGTTTAGCCGCTACTGCCCTCATTTTACTTTGGGTGAATTTTGAAGTTGGATTTAATCAATTTCACGAAAAGAAAGATCGCATTTATCAGGTCTATAATAAGTACCCAGTAGATGGTGAAATTTGGACATGGAATTCGACCCCAAAGGTGATGGCGCCAACACTAAAAAAAGACTACCCAGAGATTGAAGAGGTTTCGCGATACTTTTACAATTATAATTTTCTTTTTAGTCATGGCGAGAAGAACATCAAAGGTACTGGTACAATTGCAGATCCCAGTTTTCTAAAAATTTTCAGTTTCCCATTGGTCGAGGGGAATGTTGAGACGGTTTTAGAAGATGTAAATAGTCTGGTGGTTACCCAGTCATTTGCCAAGAAAATGTTCGGTGATGCACCTGCTGTGGGCCAAGTGGTAAAAATGGACAATAGGGATTCATTTAAAATATCTGGCATACTAAAGGACCTTCCGGCAAATTCAGAATTTAATTTTGAATATATCATCCCTTGGTCTTTTGTAAAACAAAGAGGTTGGGACGATGAATTCTGGGGTAACAATAGCGTGGGCACATTTGTTCTCCTAAAAGAAGGAACTGACTATGAAGCCTTCTCCAAAAAGGTTGCAAGTCTACGAAAGACCTATGACAAAGAATCACCGGACATGGTCACCTACTTATATCCGTTTACCAGATCCCATTTGTATGGCGAGTTCAATAACGGGGTAGAAGAAGGTGGGCTTATTGATATCATTAGGCTATTTACGGTCATTGCTATTATAGTACTGGTTATCGCCTGTATCAATTTTATGAATTTAAGCACGGCACGCAGTGAAAAAAGAGCAAAAGAAGTTGGTATTCGCAAGGTTGTTGGAGCCAGAAAAAAGGCCCTCATCTTGCAGTTCTTAGGAGAGTCTATACTGCTTTCATTCATTGCGGCGATTGTAGCTCTTGGTATCGTGGTTTTGGTGCTACCTTCTTTTTCAGAAATGATCAATACAGAAATCAATATGGATTGGGGTAATCCTGTTTTGTACCTCTACATTTTAGGAGTGATATTGATTACCGGAATTTTGGCAGGAAGTTATCCTGCTTTATTTCTCTCCGCATTTAAACCATCTTCTGTGCTAAAAGGCACTTTCAACAAAACCAATACATTGGTAACCCCTCGAAAAGTCTTAGTAGTAGTTCAGTTTTCGGTCGCTATAATTTTAATAACGGCTACTATAATTATCGGTCAACAAATCAACAACGTTCAAAATCGAAAACTGGGTTATGAAAAAGACTTATTAATTGCGGTAAACATTGAAGGCGAAATTGAACAAAGCTATGAAACGATAAAGTCTGAATTATTACAAAGTGGAATAATCAAATCCATCTCAAGAACCGGAGGTAGGGTGACGGAAAGTTGGAGCAATTCATGGGGAATTGAGTGGCCTGGAAAGGATATGGATAATAAAACCCTCGTCCATCGTATGAGTACTGATGAGGGTCTGGTAAATACTTTGGGGCTTAAACTTAAAGTCGGCAGGGACTTTGATCTAAAAAAATATCCAACTGATTCTACTGCTGTTATCTTAAACGAAACAGCAGTGGCCCTCATGGGTTTTGAAGAACCACTTGGTAAAACGATTAAAGACAATAATACTGACTGGAAAATCATTGGGGTTGTAGAAGACTTCGTTTTCAATTCGCCTTTTCAAAAAATTGAGCCAGTGATTATACAAGGGGCTAAATGGTGGCTGGGTACCATCCATATGAAATTGAATCCCGACAGGAACCTTGCCGATAATTTAGCTGCAATTGAGTCGGTTTTTCAAGAACATAACCCGAACTATCCATTCAATTATGAGTTTGTTGACCAAGTTTACGCCAGAAATTTTATCAGCGAAAAACGCTTTCAAAAACTAGCGAGCTTATTTACCCTATTGACCATTCTAATTTCTTGTCTAGGTCTGTTTGGTTTGGCCAGTTACATGGCTCAGAACAGAATAAAGGAAATCGGCGTACGAAAAGTACTTGGGGCCTCGGTAAGAGGTATTACCACATTATTATCGAAAGACTTTCTCAAATTGGTCGCAATTTCACTTTTTATAGCAATACCCATTTCGTGGTATACCATGAACCAATGGCTTCAAGATTTTGCCTATAGAATCGAACTCTCTTGGTGGGTCTTTGCCCTTGCTGGTCTTTTGGCCCTTGCAATTGCTTTTATAACCGTAAGCTATCAAGCAATTAAGGCTGCAAGGTCTAATCCTGTAAAAAGTTTAAGAACCGAATAATTCATCATCAATCAAATTCAAAATCATGTTTAAAAACTATATAAAAGTAGCGCTAAGGAACCTTTGGAAAAATAGACTTTTTACCATTATCGGTGTTCTTGGGCTATCTGTAGCTTTTGGCGTTGCTACCTTATTAACCATGGATTCATTGCATGAGCTTTCATATGACAATTTTCATGAAAATAAAGCGCAGCTATATCAGGTAAACATTACTTGGCAAACCCCCAAAGGTACCGAAGTGGGCACTAGTCAACCTACTCCTTTCGCTGAGGCATTGAATTCTGAAGTTGCTGGTATTGATAAAATAACTCGGTTCTTAGAAGAAGAGGCCGTTACCATTTACGGGGAAAAAGAATTGGGTTTAGATGCAATCTACGTTGACCCGGACTTTTTTGAGATGTTCAGTTTCCCCATTCTCGAAGGTGATAAATCAAGTACTTTGGCTGATATCTCTTCAGTTGTCCTAACCAAAAGAACAGCCAACAAATTGTTTGGCGAGGAATCACCAATAGGAAAAACAATCACCGTTTTAATTAATGGGCAGAAAGAGCCTTTTACAGTTAAAGCAGTTTCTGAAGACGAACCGGAACAGAGCTCCATTAATTTTGATATTGCGCTACACTTTGAAAAAAATCCTGAATATGAACAAACAAAAGAACTATGGAATGCTCAATATCATCAGGTTTTTGTGCAATTGGAAGACCAGGTTTCCCCACAAATTTTCGAAGCAAATAGTCGCAGTTTTACCAACCTTCACTATGAGGGCGCAATTGAAAGCTTAAAACGAGATGGCGCTCTTCCCAACCAAAATGGGGACTTTCTGCAGTTAGGCCTCTTACCTATTACAGAAATGCGATTTGTTAGCTATGACAAGGGTATTGTTGAAGTAAGTAGGGCAAATATATATTTAGTTCTTGGAGTGGCCATTCTCATTCTCTTTATTGCATGTGTCAATTTTGTGAACATGAGCATAGCAAAAAGTTCTCAAAGACTTAGGGAGATAGGTATGCGAAAAACATTAGGGGCAGAAAAAAAGCAACTCTTCTTTCAATTTTGGGGTGAAAGCTTAATCGTATTTATTATTTCCTTTGCCCTCGGTATACTTTTAAGTCTACTGTTGAAAGATAGTTTTCAATCTTTATTCAGAAGTAGTGCCACATTTGATGTGCTACTTTCCCCATCATTGCTTATATCTGCACTTCTATTCCTATTGCTCATATCGTTGCTTGTTGGCGGATATCCTGCACTACTTCTAAGTAAACTGACAACCATTCAATCTTTAAAGGGAAAACTGGATTCCTCAGGAAAAAACCATCTGCGTGATGCTTTAATTGTGCTTCAATTTGGTATTGCAATACTACTGATCAGCAGCACATTTGTACTAAATGGCCAAATAGATTTTATGCGGAATAAAGACCTTGGCTACAATAAGGAACAAGTGATTTCAATTCCATTAAATGGAAAGAAAAATAGTTACGACCTTGTAAAATTGTTACGTGAAGAGCTAGCCGGAAATCCAAATATTTTAGCTGTTTCTGCAGCCGATAACAACTTAGGTAGAGGAAAAGATGGTGGTTTGTCAACCAGCGTTTGGGGTTTTGATTATAAGGATAAGAGTGTTCGTACCAACGTATTGGTGGTAGACTACGATTACATAAAAACCTTAGGACTTAAACTTAAAGAAGGTAGAAGTTTTGATATCAATAGAGAAACGGATACCCAAGCTGTAATCATAAACGAAAGTATGGCCAAGGAGCTCGGTGAAGGCAATCCATTGTTAGCTAGAATACCTGCAAGCGATAGTCTTGATTTTGCCGTAATCGGTGTGCTCAAAGATTATAATTTTCAAGATATTTCGAAAGATATCGCTCCCCTTACCCTTTTATTGGACCGTGATCAAGGACTTACCTATGCTTACATTAAGGTTGCTTCTTCCAATATGGCAAGTTCTTTTTCTTTAATTGAAAACACCTTTAAAAAAATCGAACCAAACGCAGAATTTTTAGGTTCGTTTCTCGATGAAAACGTAGATAGAACCTTTAGAAGGGAAAAAACGATGGCTGCATTAATAACCACTGGTTCTGTTATTGCCATACTTTTAAGTTGCGTAGGACTGTTCGCAATGGCAATGTTGATAACCAACCAACGCACAAAGGAAATAGGTATTCGAAAAGTGATTGGAGCAAGTGTGGTATCAGTTACCTACCTCCTAACAAAAGACTTTTTAAAATTGGTCCTTATTGCTTTTGTAATTGCAGCGCCAATTGCTTGGTGGTTTGCAAACGATTGGCTTCAGAACTATGCAAATAGGGTCGACTTAAGCTGGCACTTTTTTGCAATTGCCGGTGCTTTATCATTGGCTATTGCAATTTTGACCATCAGTACCAGAACCATACAATCGGCTTTGGCCAATCCGGTCAAAAGTCTGAGGACAGAATAGATTACTAATCCATTTTTTGTCAATATTTTGTACAGCCTTTGTAAAAATAATTGACACTCTTTTAAATATTGAATTTTTAAGTAATTGATTATTAGTACGTTGCTTTTTTGGTACAATAATTTATTATGAAGAGTTAATCAATTAAAAAGTATATCGTCATGTTAAAGAACCATATCAAACTCGCTTGGAGAAATCTTATAAAAAACAAGAAATATACTTTGATCAACTTAGCTGGTCTGAGCATTGGAATGACCTGTTATATCTTGATTGCGCTTTTTATTCAATACGAGGTTAGTTTTGATCGACATCATCAAAAAGCAGACAGAATCTATAGGGTTGCCCAACGTCAAATTGGTAATGAATATCGTGGAACAAATGAGTTCGCCTTGGCCCCACTACCGCTATCTAAAGCTTTGGTGAACGATTACCCTGAAGTCGAAGCAGTAGCGAATTTGAACCAAGACTTTACCCTATTAATCAATGGTAATGAATCCTATCCAGAACAGGGATTGTCAACGGATTCCAGTTTTTTCGAGGTGTTTAGTGTCCCCTTACTGCAAGGCAACATTAAAGAAATATTCGAAGACATCAATACCATTGTTCTTACGGAGTCTTTATCAAAGAAGTTATTTGGTTCGGATTCTCCCATTGGAAAGTCAATTTTTTACGCAAGAGACAGAAAAATTACTGTTGCAGGCATAATCCCTGATCCCCCAGTTTACCAGCATTTACAATACAGCTATTTAGTCTCTTATAAAATTCGAGGGTATTATCCGAACGATATTGATAATTGGGTAAGTAATAACTATCACGCCTATTTGGCCCTTTATAAAGACAGCGATTTTAAGGCATTGGAAGAAAAAATGCAACGATATAACGCTGTAGCCAAGCCTGCTTATGAAGAATTGGGTTTCAATTTCTATCCAGAATATTTTTTACAACCCCTAAAAGACATTCATCTTAAGTCAAATATCAATATGGAAATAGGGCGTTCTGGAGATATAAGATACTTATATCTTTTTGGGTCAATTGCTCTAATAATACTGGTTTTGGCTTCAATAAACTACATCAATTTAGCAACTGCAAAATCAGCGAAACGCGCCAAAGAAGTAGGCGTTTCGAAAGTTCTAGGTGCCAAAAAAGGAAACTTAATCATGCAATTCTTGTCAGAATCCTTTTTACTTTCCCTTTGTGGTGGTGCCATTGCAAGCATTCTCGCCTTTCTATTTTTACCATCATTTAATGGGCTACTAGACCAAGCTATACCTTTTGATTTTGTGGGCAGTTGGTGGATTTTGCCCTTAATGATTCTTATTGCCCTATTAATTGGGGTTCTTTCGGGTCTGTATCCTGCATTTTTCCTTTCGTCACTTTCGCCGGTTCGAGCATTAAAAGGTAATTTCATACGAAACCATAAAGAAGGAAACTTTTTAAGAAACACGCTCGTAGTTGGTCAGTTTGTTGTTGCGATTGCATTGGCCATCGGGAGTATTATTATACACCAACAACTATCTTACATTCAAAATAAAAAATTAGGATATTCAAAAGAACAGGTAGTTCATGTGCCCTATTTTGAAAGTGAAATCGCAGAAAAAGAAGATGTATTAAAGAATGAATTGCTCAATCATCCCAATATCAATAAAGTTTCAATCAGCACTCAACTACCCATGAACATTACCAGTCAAGGTATTGTTAACGAATGGGATGGAAATAGTGGTGAGGATGAAATGTACATCTACCGATGTTATGTCGATCATAATTTTATTGACTTATTCGAAATGGAAATCCTTGAAGGAAGGGCTTTTTCCAAAGAATTTCCGACAGACTCTTCAGCTACTTACATTCTCAATGAAGCAGCCTTTAAAAAGACCGGTTGGACATCGGCAGTAGGGAAAAAATTTAGGGATGGAACTGTTATCGGTGTTGTCAAAAATTTTCACTTGCAGACATTTGACCTTACCATTGAGCCCTTATTTATGGCAATGCGAAATATACCCCAACTTAGAAATTTTGGGCACATAATTCTTAAAGTGGACACTGAAGATTTTGCGAATACCAAAAATTTTATTGAAGAAACCATGAAATCAATCGTTCCCATGGTCAATTATGAGGCCCGATTTATGGAAGATTCTTACGCACAGATGTATGATAAAGAAAATCGTTTGGGTAATGTCTTCAGTATTTTTACTATGCTAGCCCTTTTTATTGCCGCAATGGGACTTTTTGGACTGGTATCTTATAACGTCGTACAACGAACCAAGGAAATCGGCATACGAAAAGTTTTAGGGTCTTCAATAATTGGAATCATGAATTTGGTGGCAAAAGACTTTTTAAAATTAGTGTTGGTGGCCATTATAATTGCCGTTCCGATTGCGTTTTATGCAATGAATAATTGGTTGCAAGATTACGCCTATCGGACCGAAATAAAATGGTGGGTTTTTCTTTTGGTGGGCTTAGGAACAATAGGAATCTCCTTTATAACAATTTGCTTTCAAAGCTTTAAGGCTGCATCAGTTAATCCGATAAAGAGTTTACGAACCGAATAAAAAAATCATGCTATTAGAACTAAAAAATATATTTAAGTGGGTCAATTCTGGAGGGCAACGAATCTTTCTGTTAAAGGACATCAATCTTTCTGTGGAAGAAGGAGAGTTCATTTCTGTGATGGGACCTTCAGGATCAGGTAAATCCACATTGCTCAATGTAATTGGAATGTTGGACCAGTTTGATGAGGGCGAGTATCATTTTCTGAATGAATCGGTACATACCCTAAAAGAAAAATACCGCTCAAATCTCTACAAAGAGTACATCGGTTTTGTTTTTCAATCATATCACCTGCTTGACGACCTCACCGTATATGAAAACTTAGAAATGCCATTGTTATATAAAAAATACAAAGGCACTGAACGCAAGGCAATGGTAGCCGATATGCTCGACCGCTTCAATATCGTTGGTAAAAAGGATTTATTCCCTGCACAACTTAGTGGTGGCCAACAACAGTTGGTTGGGGTAGCACGTGCTTTAATAGGCAAACCGAAATTGATTTTGGCCGATGAACCAACCGGTAATCTTAATTCTCAACAAAGTGTTGAAATTATGGAACTATTCAAAAAACTAAATCAGGAAGATGGTGTCACGATCATTCAAGTCACCCATTCTGAAAAAAATGCCGCATACGGTTCAAGGATTATCAATTTATTGGATGGAAGAAAAGTTTAAAATCAACTTTAGGTCTTTTGTTTAGTCATACCCCTCTGGATGTAGCTCATCAAAATCAGTGACTTCTTGAAAGCGTTTTGCCAATACTAAAATTTTTCCTTCGTCATAAAGATTGCCAACTAAAGTCAAGCTTGTTGGTATTTTTTCATCATCGAGGCCTGTTGGTATTGCTATTACAGGATGCCCAGTTAGGTTTGTAATTACCAACTGTCTGTTGCCAAAAGATGGTGAAATTAACACATCATAATCCTTCATAATATGATGCATTTTTTCAATTAGTAATTGCCTGTGCCGATTCGCTTGTAAGTACTCAACAGCAGGTATAAATCGTGATTGGCGCAACGAATTGGAGCGAGACCTTTTGTGCTGTTCAACCATCATATCAACCTGATTTGATCTAACCAAATCGTCAAAAAAGGCACCAGCTTCCGCCCGCAATATGATGTCGAATCCCTGGTATGGGACATCTGTAGGTAATTCAACCGGTATCGGTTCAATTCCCATTTCTTTGAAGGTAGTTAATGCCTTGAGTAAATTCTCCTTGCCCTTGGTTGAATCCTTGTCGATATCACCTTTTAAATACGCTACTTTGAGGGTTTTAATATCAGTGCTCGGATTATAGGAAAACGGAATAGAGGTTGTGGTTTTGTCCTTAAAATCCTTTCCTTGTATGATGCTAAAAACAATGGCACAGTCCTCTGCATTTCTACACATTGGACCCACTTTGTCCATTGACCATGACAAACTCATAACACCGTGTCTACTCACACGGCCATAAGTTGGTCTAAGTCCGGTTATTCCATTTCTTGAGCTAGGTGAAGTAATTGATCCTAATGTTTCAGTTCCTAGTGCAAATGGAACCAGACCTGCAGAAGTGGCACTGCCAGAACCTGCCGATGAACCACTAGCTCCTTTAGATGTATTCCAGGGATTTTTGGTTTTTCCTCCAAACCAAACATCCCCACGTGCAAGTGCACCAGATACCAATTTTGCCACCAAAACGCCCCCAGCTTTATTCAAACGTTCTACTACAGTAGCAGTTTCATTGATTACTTGGGTTTTATAAGGTTCTGAACCCCAGGTTGTCGGATAACCAGGAACTGCCATTAAATCTTTTACCCCGTAAGGAATGCCATGAAGAATCCCTCGATAGTTACCCGCCGCAAGTTCTGCATCTAATGTTTTAGCCTGATTCATTGCGAGCTCTTCGGTGAGGGTAATGGTACATTCTAATTTTGGACTGTATTTTTTCAACCTATCCAAAAAGAAGGTAGTTAGCTCAACACATGAAATTTTCTTGTATTTAACGAGAGAAGCCAATTTTGGTATGGTATAATAGGCCAATTCATTTAAGTTTTTGGGTAGATAAACATGTTCTGGTATCTCCCAGTATAAAAGTGTGTCTTTAGATTTAGGAATTTGAAAATCATGAGGCTTTGGATCAAACAAAAGCGCAGGAAAAACTTCGTGTTCAATGTCATATTTACGCAAAGAATCGTAACCCTTTCTATTTCTTTCCAAATAATCAAATAAGGTGTCAATCCTTTTTTTTGAAAATTCGAGACCCGCTATTTTCTGGGCAGATTTGACGTCTTTCTTTTTGAATGCCTTTTTTTCAGAGCCACACGAGATTAGTATGAATCCTAATATGTAAGCTAAAAGGAATAAGGTTGGTTTTTTTAAAATGGTCATTAGATTCAGAATTGTTTCGACTAGGTCTTATCTCTTTAAGGTATTAAGATAAGCTCTTTGTGCTTTTAGCCTTATTGGATAATACAATTTTTAAACCATCATACATTGAGAAGAGAAACCAATTTAGGGTATGAACAATAAATCAGGCTTTAGTTTAGTAAGCTAGCCAATTCATCGCCTACTAGACTTCCAATGGCAACACCCATTCCTCCTAATCGAATCCCACAAAAAACATTAGCCGATATCTGCTTAACAATGGGTTTTTTCTGCGGACCGACTCCCATGATGCCGCTCCATCGACGGTCAATCTCAAATTGTTTATCCGGTAAAATCATCTCTTTTAGTAATCGTTCAAGCTCATTCTGAACCAAATCGGTTTGACCAAATTGGGTGGTTTCTTCTGCCGAATAGTCCAGATTTCTGCCACCACCAAAAAGCACACGATTGTCTATATTTCTGAAATAGTAATAGCCCTCGTCAAAATGAAATGTGCCCTTTAGCTGTAAATCTTCAATCGGCTTGGTCACCAGTACCTGCGCTCGAGCTGGCTTCACATCTTCTTCAAAAAACTGTGATGCAAATCCATTGGTCGCAATCAATAATTTGTTGGTCTCAATTTGAAATTTTTCGGTTAAAACCTCAACCGATTCTCCCTTTTCTTGAAAGGATGTCACGGAAACATTATTCAGCACATATATGCCTTCCCTATTGGCTTTGTCAAGAAGTGACAACATCATTTTGCCAGTATTAAGCTGGCCTTCAAAACGATGGGTAATATAATTTGATTTAATCTTTTTAAAACCAAATTGATTGGGCGATTTGAAAAACGGGGCTTCTCCAAAAATCGGATGCAACATCTCGTTTATTTTATCCAATGATTTCAGGCATTTTTCATACAGCATAGAGTCATTCTCATGGAAAACTTCATGACCTCCCAAAATCTGTAAATCAATCGTTTCGTCACCAAGCAATTTTCTAAGCCTGCTTATACCAGAAAACCGCTTTTGAACCAATTCAACAACTTCTTCCTCAGTATGTTTTTCTAAATCTGAAATGATTTCTGATATGCTGCCAAAACAGGCAAATCCAGCATTTTTTGTGCTAGCACCCTGCGGTAATATCCCTTTTTCAAGCACCAATATTTTAGATTTTGGGAAACGGGCTTTTAAGTTGATGGCACAACAAAGCCCAACAATACCGCTACCAACAACTGTAAAGTCAATGTTTGATAACCAAGTCTTATATTCCCAATAACTAAGCTCCATAAAGTAAAAACCCCGACCAAAAGTCAGGGTTTATTTTTAATAGTCGTATTTGTCATCCATTTCAAAATCTTCCATGAACTTGGTTGTATAGTTACCTGCCAAGTAATCAGGATGATCCATTAGTTGACGGTGAAACGGGATTGTTGTCTTAACACCTTCGATAACGAATTCATCTAGTGCCCTTCGCATTTTATTGATGGCTTCTTCGCGCGTTTGAGCAGTGGTAATCAACTTAGCCACCATTGAATCATAATTCGGAGGAATGATATACCCGCTGTATACATGGGTATCCAAACGCACTCCATGTCCACCTGGCATATGAAGGGTAGTAATTCTACCAGGAGATGGTCTAAAGTTATTATACGGGTCCTCAGCGTTAATACGAACTTCTATGGAATGTAGTTTTGGAAGGTAATTTTTCCCAGATATCGGTACACCAGCAGCAACCAAAATCTGTTCACGAATTAAATCATAGTCCACCACCTGTTCTGTTATTGGATGCTCTACCTGAATACGGGTATTCATCTCCATAAAATAAAAGTTACGGTGCTTGTCAACAAGAAACTCAACAGTACCTGCCCCTTCATACTTTATGAATTCCGCAGCCTTAATAGCGGCTTTCCCCATGGCATTTCTGAGCTTATCGGTCATAAACGGTGATGGGGTCTCTTCAGTTAATTTCTGGTGTCTTCGTTGTACGGAACAGTCTCGTTCAGACAAGTGACACGCTTTACCAAATTGGTCTCCAACCACCTGAATTTCGATATGCCTTGGTTCCTCAATCAACTTTTCCATGTACATACCGCCGTTGCCAAATGCTGCTGTAGCTTCGTTCACCGCGCTTTCAAAATTCTTTTCCATTTCGTCTTCCGACCAAATGGCGCGCATACCTTTTCCACCCCCACCTGCAGTAGCTTTGATCATAACAGGATAGCCCATTTTTTTGGCAACCTTCTTGGCATCTTTGACATCTTTCAATAGACCATCTGATCCGGGAACACAAGGAACACCGGCCTTTTTCATGGTCTCTTTCGCCGTAGCTTTATCACCCATTTTCTCAATCTGCTCTCCTGATGCACCAATGAACTTAATCTCATGTTCAGCACAGATTTTGGAAAATTTGGCATTTTCAGAAAGAAAGCCATAGCCTGGATGGATAGCATCGGCGTTGGTAATTTCGGCTGCAGCGATGATATTCGGAATCTTCAAATAAGACTCACTACTTGGGGCAGGGCCGATACAAACGGCCTCATCAGCAAAGCGAACATGCAAACTTTCTTCATCGGCCTTTGAGTAAACCGCTACCGTTTTAATACCCATTTCCTTGCAGGTTCTGATGACCCTAAGTGCGATTTCACCCCTATTTGCAATCAATATTTTTTTGAACATATTTTCTTCTTTAAAAATTCAAATCTCAAATACCAAATTGGATTTTGGTGCTTGGAATTTGGAATTTTAAATTAACTAGGGTCTACTAGGAATAAAGGTTGATCAAACTCTACTGGAGTGGAATCGTCAACTAAAACTTTGACAATTTTACCCGAAACCTCTGATTCAATATCATTGAAAAGTTTCATTGCCTCAATAACACAAAGTACATCTCCTTGCTTGATATCAGACCCAACTTCAACGAAAGCAGGTTTGTCAGGTGATGGCTTACGGTAGAATGTACCAATTATCGGCGATTTTATGGTAATGTATTTTGAATCGTCTTCAGCTTGTTTTTCCGGTGCTGCGGGAGCTGCCGGCTGAGCTGGAGCTTCAGGAGCTGCCGGCATCGCAATTTGCTGCGGAGCTGCAGCTACAGGAATTTGTTGAACAACAGTAGTCTCTGAACCACTATTCTCTGAAGTCGTTTTAATGGTGATTTTCAAATCTTCCATCTCAAGCTTGACCTCGCTGGCCCCTGATTTGGCAACGAATTTGATTAAACTTTGAATTTCTTTAATGTCCATCGAAATAGTATGATTTAGTTAGTTGAATTGCTATCGTATGCCCATTTTAAATAAATGGAACCCCAGGTAAATCCGCCACCAAAGGCGGCAAACACCAAATTATCTCCCTTTTTTAATTGCTTTTCATAATCGTAAAGCAATAAAGGCAATGTTGCGGAAGTAGTATTTCCGTATCGTTCAATGTTCATTAGGACCTTACTGTCATCAAGTCCCATTCTATTGGCAGTTGCATCAATAATCCGCTTGTTGGCCTGATGGGGAACCAGCCAATCTACATCTTCATGGCTTAAATTATTGCGTTCCATTATCTTAGCTGAAACGTCGGCCATATTTGAAACCGCAAACTTGAAAACGGTTTTTCCATCTTGTCTCGCGTAATGCAACCTTTGGTCAACAGTTTCATGGGAAGCAGGTAATATTGAACCGCCGGCATCCATTCTTAAGAACTCTCGGCCATTACCGTCAGATCTTAAATACTCATCCTGCAAACCAAATCCTTCTTCATTCGGTTCAAACAATACAGCACCAGCACCATCACCAAAAATGATACAGGTTGCCCTGTCTGTATAATCAATAATTGACGACATTTTATCGGCACCTATCAAAAGTACTTTTTTGTAACGTCCAGATTCTATGTAACTGGCGGCAGTAGACATGCCATATAAGAAGCTTGAACAAGCGGCCAAAAGGTCGTATGAAAAGGCATTAGTTGCCCCAATTTCAGAAGCCACATAGGCTGCAGTTGAAGCAACCAACATATCTGGTGTTGCAGTGGCGACTAATACCAAATCTATTTCCTCAGGATTAAGATTTGTTTTTTGCATTAAGTCCTCAGCTGCTTTGATGGCCAAATACGAAGATCCCGCACCTTCTTTTTTTAATAGCCTGCGTTCTTTAATACCTGTTCTTGTGGTTATCCATTCGTCGTTGGTATCGACCATGGTTTCCAAAATCTGATTGGTCAATCTGAATTCTGGAAGATATCCTCCCACAGCGGTAATTGCTGCTGTACGTTTAGCCATCCTTTTTTCTGTTTTTTGTCAAAATGAATGAAAATCGACGCAAAATCGTCGAAAAATAGTGAATTTTTGCGAGTTTCTGATGATTTTTGGTCAATTCAGAAAATAATCTTGTTCCATAAAAAAACTCCCGAATATTTCCATCCGAGAGTTGTTTTTTGGTTTTTTCTTGAGAATTTAAGCCTCCGCTTCTTCTCCTGTTGAGTCAATCAACACTTTACCGCGGTAGTATAATTTACCTTCATGCCAGTGCGCTCTGTGGTACAAGTGAATTTCTCCTGTTGTGGAATCTTTAGCCAAGGTAGGAGCAACAGCCTTATAATGGGTACGTCTTTTGTCCCTTCTTGTTTTCGATATTTTTCTTTTAGGATGTGCCATGTTTTCCTATTTATCCGTTAATAATTTTTTCAAATCGTCCCATCTGGGATCAATATCATTATTGTTCTTTTCCTCCTTTGGTTTTAACTCCTTCAGTTTATCCAAAACTTCCGATTTCAAGGAACCATCTTCTATACCCGGATGCACTCTTTTTTGTGGTACTGCGAGCACTAGCATCTCATATACGTACTGCGCGATGTTCAGTTGGCTTTCTCCGTGTGGAATAATCAATAATTCATCATCTAAATCATCATATTCCTCTCCAAACTTAACAACTAAATGAAGTTTTCCAGCGGTTGGCATATCAAAAGGTTCTCCCGTAACATCACAATCAACGTTTACCTGACCATTGGCCTCAAGTTCAAGCTCCATCATGGTACTTGTTTTGGTCAATTGGGCTTCAACGTCAATTTTTGATGAGTTAAAGTCTTGATAATCAAAAGATTCAAAGAACGAATTGTCAACTTTAAAATCAAACCTGTGGCTCCCAATCTTTAATCCTGAAAAAGGAATTACAAACTCCCTTGATTCCATCACGTGCAACTTTGGTTTGAACCTACCTTAAATGGCGGGTGCAAAGATACTATTAATTGAGAAATAGCCAATTATATTTAGGCTGACTTTTTGGTCGATTGTTTTTGAAGTGGATTTTGGGTCAACTCTTTGTATTCTTGACGCTTTTTAAAAATGTCCAGTGCGGTAAAAACTGCTTCTTTAAAAGAACTGAAATCCGCCTTGCCTTGACCAGCTATTTCATAAGCCGTACCGTGGTCAGGGGAAGTTCTAACGTGAGATAGTCCAGCAGTATAGTTAACCCCTTTACCAAATGAAAGCGTCTTAAATGGAATAAGGCCTTGATCATGATAGGCAGCTAAGACCGCATCAAACTTTTGATGGCTATTTGAACCGAAAAAACTATCTGCTGAATATGGGCCGTAAACCAAATGACCTTCTTTAAAAAGCTTATCTATAGCTGGTTGAAGAATTTCCTGGTCCTCATTTCCAATAGTTCCGTTATCACCACTATGAGGATTTATACCCAAAAGGGCAATTTTCGGGCGACGTATTCCAAAGTCCATTTTTAGCGAAAGCATCATGGTACGCACCTTGTCGCCAATCAGTTTTGTGGTAATCGCTTTTGCTACATCTTTGACCGCTATGTGGTCAGTTAAGAGTCCAACCCGTAGACCCTCAGTTACCATAAACATTAAGCTTTGACCTTGTAATTCTTTAGCTAAAAAATCTGTATGGCCGGGAAAATTGAATTCTTCTGACTGCACATTGTTCTTGTTAATTGGAGCAGTAACAAGAACATCAATTTCATTTTTTTTCAGGGCATTGACCGAAGCCTTCAATGATTTGATGGCATAGCTTCCTGAGATTTCTGTGGCTTGACCAAATTCAATATTCGGTGTTTCTTTCCATACATTGACCACGTTCAATTTCCCATGAACAATTTGGGTGGCATCTTTAACACTATTGAAGTTGATTGCACTTTTAAACGAATTCTTTTGGAAAGAAATAGTTTTGTTCGAAGCGAAAAATACTGGGGTACAGAACTCGAGCATTCTTGAATCTTCAAAAGTCTTAAGTGCTACTTCGCAGCCGATTCCATTTAAATCGCCGACCGAAATACCAAGCCTTATCTTATTTCTTTCTTCCATTGCCCCCGTTATATCGCTAACTTTGTTACAAAATTATGCAATTATAAATTCCCATGTTTACAGGAATTATCGAGACAACCGGTAAAGTAATAGGTTTAGAAAAGGAAGAGGAGAATCTACACTTGACACTTCAATCCAATCTGGCTGATGAACTCAAAATTGATCAAAGTCTTTGCCATAACGGTGTCTGTTTGACCGTGGTCAAAATCGATTCCGATTCGTACACGGTAACGGCCATCCAAGAAACTCTGAACAAGACCAATATTGGCGAACTAAAAATAGGTGACCAAGTAAACTTGGAACGCGCGATGAAAATGGGAGCACGATTGGATGGGCATATCGTTCAAGGTCATGTTGACCAAACTGCTACTTGTATAGGAGTTGAAGAGCAAGAAGGGAGTTGGTTTTTTACCTTCAACTATGACACCGAACTAAGCAACGTTACCATTGAAAAAGGCTCAATAACAGTAGACGGGGTAAGTCTAACCGTTGTAGATTCAAAAAATGGTGAGTTTTCGGTTGCTATTATTCCTTACACCTATGAGCATACTCGATTTAACAGCTACAAAGAAGGAACTAAGGTAAATCTTGAATTTGATGTTATTGGGAAATATGTACAACGACTTCTTGACCTTCGAAAATAATTAGACCTTAATAAAAATCTTCTTTTTCCAAAGAATCCAGGCCAATAAACAATAAAATGCAACCACACTTAAACCGTACAAAAGTGAGGACAGCTGCATTGAAAAGAAGTCCTGAACATATATGGTATTAAAAAGCCAACCGTGTAAAGAAGTTTCCCCGTCAACCTTTATCAAATAAAAGAGTTTTGAAATAAAACTCGATAGAAAATACACAACTATTGCATTGGCCCCAGCATACCTGAAAATACTGCCAAATTTGATTTTCTTGACATCAGTTAAATAGTAAATCAAGGCAAGTACAATATTGGCCCAACCTGCAGTTACCAAAACAAAGCTACTGGTCCATAGTGCTTTATTAATTGGAAAAATCACGTCCCATAAATAGCCCAAAATCAGAAATGATCCACCAAGCCCAAACAAGATTGTCGCTTTTTTTGATTGCTTTGAAACTAAAATCAGCCCAGTAAATATGCCTAATAATGCGCTGACAATTGATGGAATCGTACTTAATAATCCTTCTGGGTCGTAGTCAGGTTTATAATTATGGGTCCCGAAGACTTTAACATCTAAATAATTGGCCAAGTTATTTGGAGCCCTTTCAAAGGTACTAGCTACACCTTCTACCGGGATAAAACGCATCATTAGCCAATAACCCACCAACATAATTGCTGCTGTTCCTATCAATTTCTTCCAATCCAAATTGAGAAAGAGAATCGCAGCAAAGAAAAATACAACCCCAATACGCTGCAGAACTCCAGGAAACCGTATATCGGAAAATTCTTTGATAAAGGGGAAAGTGATTGTAAAAGCTCCTAAAAAAACACCTAACCCTATCAACTTTAGGGTACGAATCGTAATCTTCTTGTAAACTTGTTTCGAAGGTTTTCTGTTATTGTAAGCAAATACGATAGAGGTTCCCACAATAAACAAGAAAAAAGGAAAGACCAGGTCGGTTGGGGTATATCCGTGCCATTTGGCATGTAATAAAGGTGCATAAACATCAGACCATGTACCTGGTGTATTGACCAGAATCATGAGTACAATGGTCATTCCTCTAAAAATATCTACCGATAATATTCTTTCTTTCATGATTATAAAATATTGTCTTTCATTCTATTCCAAACTCTAACCAATAAAATCCCTGAAACCAAAGCAACACCTGTCAGGATTAAAGCACTAGTGGTTTTGCCGTATATCCAATGTCCGGTTGCAAACATAATCGTGTAAATGAGCACTACACCCAAAAGCATTGCGGTAAGACCTGAAGGAACACTCCATTTTCCTTCTCCTTGACTTACATCATTATTATCAGCTTTTGCTTCGTCAACCACCTTTTTCCATCCAGGGCCTCCAGGTTGAATGCGTCGGTAAAAATCTTGTAGCACCTCTTTGGATTCGGGTTGGGTCATGAAAGTGGCCGTCAACCAAATAATGGAAGTCACAACCATAATAAATGGTAGCTCCGACCAATCAGGAAAGAGCCCTGTTTCCGAAGCAAAAAGAAATGATCTTAGCGAAGTCGTTTCCAATAGAATTGCCAAAATTCCCGAAGAAAACATCGCAGTTATTTCACTCCAAGCATTGATACGCCACCAAAACCAACGTAGGATAAATATCAATCCCGTACCAGCACCAAAAGATAACAGTAGGTTGAAAATACCCATGGCATTCTGCATTGCCAAGGCTAAAAAAGCACTCAGGACCATTAAAACCACTGTGGATAAACGCCCCACAGCAACCATTTGCTTTTCGGTTGCATTTGGATTGATTTGTTGCTTGTAAAAATCAAAAACCATGTACGATGAACCCCAGTTCAATTGTGTTGAAATCGTACTCATATAAGCTGCCACCAAAGAAGCCAAAACTATACCCAACAAACCACTTGGTAATTTGGTTAACATGGCAGAATAGGCCAAATCATGCCCCAATTTATCCGCAGGTACGTTTGGAAATGCCTCTGAAATACTGGCCACATCAGGATATATTACTAATGATGCTAGGGCAACCAAAATCCACGGCCATGGACGAAGGGCATAATGCATGATGTTGAAAAAGAAGGTTGCTCCTATTGCATGATTTTCATTTTTAGCAGCCAACATTCGTTGAGCTATATAACCTCCACCGCCCGGTTCACCCCCAGGGTACCATGAACTCCACCATTGCACTGCCAAAGGAATAATAAGCATGGTAATCAAGGCTTTTTTGTCACTAAAATCAGGTAGGATGCTCAATTTATCCTTTACATTATCATTTTGCATTATGGCTTCAATACCTCCAACTTCAGGAAGGTTGACCAAATAAAAGGCTGCACCAATGGCGCCTGCCATAGCAACAAAGAATAGCAAAAAATCACTGTAAACCACCCCCTTAAATCCACCAAGTGCACTAAACACAACCGTAATCAATCCAGCCGCAACAACAGTAACCCATGGTTCAAGACCCAGCATTACGCCACCAATTTTAATAGCAGCCAGAGTTACAGCTGACATAGTGATTACATTGAAAAGCACCCCTAAATAAACGGCTCGGAACTTTCTTAAAAAACTGGCCGGTTTACCCCCATAGCGAAGTTCATAAAACTCTAGGTCGGTTTTTACATTTGATTTCCTCCACAACTTGGCGTAAACAAATACGGTAAGCATTCCCGTTAACAAAAAGCACCACCAGCCCCAATTTGCCGAGACCCCATTTGAACGTACCAAGTCGGTTACCAAATTGGGCGTATCGGTTGAAAAAGTGGTCGCGACCATCGAGAGGCCTAAAAGCCACCATGGCATAGTACGGCCTGATAAAAAATATTCAGAAGAACTTTTTCCCGATTTTTTTGAAACATAAATACCGATGCCCAAGACAATGGCAAAAAACAAAAAGATGATAACGTAATCGAGGGTTTGGATATCCATAATTTGGTTTTGGTTGCGAACTAAAGATACCAATTGCTTAGAACTTTTGTCAAAATGGTTCGACAGATGATTAGTTTTGGGGCATGGACAACATCACTCTATTTAGTTGGGTTCTGGCATACACAGCTATTTTTCTTTTAGGGGTTTCTAAATCCGGTCTAAAAGGGCTTTCCATTTTCAACGTTACTTTATTGGCATTGGCGTTTGGGGCACGACAATCGACAGGTATTTTGATGCCGTTGCTACTGGTTGGAGATCTTTTCGCAGTTATCTATTACAACCGGCATGCCCGTTGGGATTACATTTTAAAATTTCTACCATGGATGATTTTAGGAATTCTAATTGGCACATTTATAGGCCAAGACCTTCCAGAGAAACAATTTAAAATAGGCATGGTTATTGTCATTTTCATAAGCCTTGCCATTTTAATTTATTGGGATAGACGAAAGTCAAAGTCAGTGCCAAAACATTGGTCATTTGCAGGGGGTGTAGGAATTTTAGCAGGCATTTGTACAATGATAGGAAATCTGGCAGGGGCCTTCACCAACATATTCTTTTTGGCCATGCGATTACCTAAAAATGAATTCGTTGGTACAGCCGCGTGGTTGTTTATGATAACCAATGCTTTTAAATTACCATTTCACATTTTTATCTGGAAGACCATAACCAAAGAATCATTACTTATTGATCTAAAATTACTTCCGGCAATATTTTTTGGAATTATGCTTGGTGTCTATTTAGTTAAAATCATAAACGAGAAACAGTATCGGCGATTTATTCTAATCGTTACTGCTGTGGGGGCGGTGGCCATTCTTTTTCGGTAGTTCATCGCTTCAAAATCCTAACTATTTGTTAAAATCAACTCTTTTTGTTAACTTACCCTTAACAAGTTCAAGATCATGGGTATAAAAAAGGATACATCGGAATTGCGAATGGTGCTTATAGCTTTACTACTAAGTCTTGGTATTATTTCTTATGCGCTCTATGACACCTATTCGGATGAAGTGTCTGAAAAAATAACCCAGACCATCGCTGAGAACCTTCCGGAAATGGATAACGATTTGGCCGGGCGCTAATAACTGTTCAAAATATTATTGCGATAATTTAGGGTTCGGATAGTTGTCTGACTGGTCTTCTACAGTATTATCCAAACAGGTAAAGTCTTTTTCCACCAAAAGTGAAAGTGTGCTCGAATCATTCCAATCCACAGAATTACTGAATCCCACCTGGTTACTTGCTGCCCAACCTTTTTGTTCAGATTTTGGAAAGTAGATCGTGATGGAATTATCAACGAAATCAGCTTCGAGCTCAGTAATGCCTGACTTGGAAACCAGGGCGTATGTCAACGCTTTTGATTGAAAATGAGTAATCTCAGCAATACTTCCTGTTTTACTAAAGGTCTCTACTTCTGTCTTAGTCAAGCGAAACCGGACTGAATTTCCTTTGATTCGAATTTTCATAGCATTACTTTTTATTGACCAAACCCTTGGTAAACTCGTTTAAGGTTTCCACTTTTTCCTCGAAATCCCCTTTAATGGTCTTTCGATATTTATTTAAATTCTTGACCAAGTCGTCAATGTTTTCAGGAATCACATCTTCAAAAAATTGACGTAATCGCTTCGCAGTGGTAGGTGATTTTCCATTGGTTGATATGGCCACTTTCACATTTCCTTTTGTGACTATTCCACCCATGTAAAAATCACAGAAAGGTGGGTTATCGGCCACATTTACTAAAATAGAACGTTTACGACAATCGGTATAGACCTTTTCATTAACCTTTGGGCTATCGGTAGTTGCCACAACAATATGTTTCTTTTTTAAAAAGCGCTTTTTGTACTTGCCCTTGCACATCTTAACGTTGTGCTTTCTAGCTAGCTTAACGGTTTCATCACGGTACATCGGTGAAATCATTTCTACTTTGGCATTGGGACTGGACTTGAGTAAAAAAGTCAACTTTTCTTCAGCTACATTGCCTCCTCCTACAATCAAAACTTTGAGATTATCGACCTTTAGAAACACAGGATATAGTTCATTACGCTCCATGCACCATTTCTTTTTCTTGATTCAGTTTATAATTAATCGTAACACGAGTTCCTTCTCCAACTGTTGAGTTAAAAAACAATCTGCCATTAATATATCCTATTCGTTCTTTCATAAAAAACACTCCCATGCCACCTTCGCTATTGTTCTTGGGTGGCTTGTCCAATATTGCAGTATCAAAACCCTTACCGTCATCATCGATGACGACACTCAACAAATCCTCGTTCAAATTTAGGGTTACTAAAATATAGTTGGCCTCAGCATACTTAATAGCATTGTTCACCGCTTCTTGCGTAACACGGTAGATATTGGTTTCAGCCAGTGGGTCAAAACGAATGGGCTCTTTGGCCATATTTTCAAATAAAATCTTCCTACCAGTGAGCTTGCTCAACTCCTGGGTCATTTTCTGTAAAGCAGGAAATATTCCGTGGTCCCCCAGTTCAGGTGGAGTAAGGTTAAAGGTTGCTGTTCGCACCCCTTTAATCAACTCTGAGGTCAATTCTTTCAAATAGGCGATTTTCTCTACTGTTTTTTCTTTCTGTTTTGGATTTATGGATTCAATATTGAACTTCAATGCTGTAAGCATTTGCCCAATACCGTCATGAATATCTTTGGCAATACGCTTTCGTTCTTCTTCCTGACCTGCAACTACCTGACTTGCCTGCAGCTGCTTTTGCTTCATGCGTTCTTCATAGTTCTGTTTGGTAAGTTGCTCTACCTGGCCTTGGGTTTTCTTCCGCTCAGTAATATCAGAACATAAAATAAGGATACTCTGTTTTTCACGGGATTGGTAAATAGGAATTATGGACATTTCCAACCAAATGCGTTCCTGCAATTTTGTTGTTATCTCTATTTCTTCAGTGCGGATGTTTTTGTTTTTAGAGGAAAGAATTTCCCTGAGATACTGCTGTTGACCTTCATCTTGAGTTAATATCTCCGAAAGATGGGTTTTAGTAGGTTTCTTAGATTCACCTAATAAGTTAAGGAACTTTTTACTGATAAAAGATGGAGAGCCGTCCATAGAAATATCAGCAAATAGTGCAGCATTGTCTATTGCAAAATTCAATTCTTGCAGCTCGCGTAATGATTCTTCTTTTTCCTTGAATATTTTTTTGATTTGTCTATTATCCTCTTCGGATTTAAGCTTGCCCTGAATAAGATCAGAGATGGTCTCTCGAATCTGTATGGACATTGGGCGAAATATGAACAGTAATTCCAACAGTAAAATCAGTAAGGAAACTCCTAAGAGTAAATATTCTTTGAACTTCAATTGCTGCAACTGTTGTTTACTGATAGCATCATAAGCATTCACAATGGCGTCCATCTTTTGAAGAAAAGGCTTCTCATTCTTGAGAATATTCTGCAATTGCGGCGCTATATTTACCGGTAAGGAGTCTCCTTTTGTTTCAAAAGATTCCACTATTTCCTCCCCCGAGGCAACCATAGCAGCATGATGGGGCGATACATCTTGAAAAAGGGTTAAGATTTTTTTGTTTTCCTCTTTTGGTAATCCAATACTATCATTCCCTTCCTGCAATCCCTCATGTGAGACCTTCCAAACATAAAGTGTCTGTTTTAATTCCTTGATGATTTTGTGCTGTTGAGCAAAGTCTTTAATCGCCCCAAGTTGTAAAGATTCTTTTACCAATTTCTGGCTATATGCCCTTTGCCTACCTGCTACATTTATAACCCTTGAATCATATAATTGCGAATCTAAATGCTGTTGAATCAAAATTTGGGCAACAATTACCGTTATGGCAATTGCGGCAAGTGCCAGAATGTACCATTTTCGAACACGCTGAAAGGTTTCCGTATCCAAACTCCGGTGTATCCCGTTTTCGTATGAGCGCTCTTGGTTTGCCATTTCTATTGGTTATTCCAGTGCCTTGGCTATCAAGGCTTTTCCCTTTTCAGAGAAATTCAATTGCAGTGCTGCTTGTTGACCTTTTTCAGACATCTTTTTCCACGTCTTTTTTAAAATGGAAATGATTTTATCATCATCGTGTTTTACCAAAAAAGGTTCGAAGTAGTATTTTAAAAAAACCAAGCATATTACATCTTCTAATGTTTGAGTTTCCTGGTCCCTTTTTAATTTCTTTTTTAATAGAAGAAATTGTACCCGATCTATCAATTGTGAGTCATAATCAACTTCTTTTAAAATTTGAGCAGCTTTTTCTGCATGGAATTTCTTGAGTTCTTGTCGCCATTGTAAATACCCAACTCGATTCATTTCATACGAATCTCGTGGTATTTCCCAACGGCAAATGTGTTGGCATCTGGCAGTTAATTGAAGTGCTACCGAAGCATCCGGCTCAAATTCATCGAGCACCGCAGTCATACGTTGCGAATACAACAATTCTTTTGGGAATGGCACCCCTTCAAAGACCTCTTCGTTTGGGTCTTCGGAATTTGCCGCATCAAATAATTCGAACGCCTTGTTCAGTTTTTGGGAAGCCTCCATAGCAGGGGTTTTTCTTCAATCCGAAAAACCAAGATACACAAAACCATCTTCAATTTTTACGGGATATAAGGCAATTGCCGGAAGGTCTCCGTTTAAGTTTTCACCTGTTACCAATGAAAAGGTTTTTTTGTGCAAGGGACAGGCTACTTTTGGTATGCCGTTTTGATCTCCGATCATTCCCCTGCTCAACACCATTTCTTGCTTTTCAGGGGACAGGTTTTGACAAGCGTACCATTTGTTCAATCGCTCAAAATTAAAAACCGCAATCTGTAAATCCTTGTATTTTACACAGGCACCTCCATCTTTCGGGAATGCGTCTACGGGTGCTGCCTTGAACCAAACTACGACCTCTTCGAGTCCAACAGTTTTGTATCGCTCCAATATTGAATCCATTATCATACGTTTGCTTCTTCTTGTTTTAATGGCACTTTTACCCACTGCTTTGGCATTTTTTGTTCCCGCATTGGTACAAAGACCAAATTATCATCCTCTTCCTCACTGTTAACAAAGTGGTTAAAGCGCTTCATCATTTCTGGGTCGTTGACAGCCTGCGTCCACTCACACTCGTATTTGTTTACAAGCGTCTGTATCTCATGTTCCAAATCCCCAGCAATTCCAATTGTATCGTCAACTATCACTTCCTTTAAATACTTGAGACCTCCTTCTAAAGACTCCAACCAGGCAGCCGTGCGCTGTAGCGGTTTCGCCGTTCGCATATAGAACATCAGATAACGGTCGATGTATTTAATCACAGTCTCGTTGTCAATTTGCTCGGCCAGCAATTGGGCATGACGTGGATTAGCCCCCCCATTACCGCCAACGTAGAGATTCCAACCACCTTCTACCGCAATAACCCCAAAGTCTTTTCCGCGGGCTTCTGCACATTCACGAATACAACCGGAAACCCCACCTTTGATTTTATGCGGAGCTCGAATTCCGCGATATCGATTTTCCAGTTCAATACCAAAGCTTACACTTTCGTCCATACCGTAGCGACACCAGGTAGAACCCACACACGTTTTAACCGTTCGTAAAGATTTGCCATACGCATGACCACTCTCAAAACCATGGTGAATCAACTCTTTCCAAATGAGCGGCAATTGTTTAAGGGTGGCTCCGAACAAATCGATTCGAACACCTCCAGTTATTTTGGTATAGAGGTCGTATTTCTTAGCTATTTCTCCAAGAGCTATGAGCTTATCAGGTGTAATCTCCCCACCTGGAACCCTAGGAACAACCGAATAGGTACCATTACGCTGAATATTGGCCAAGAAACGGTCATTTGAATCTTGAATGGCATATTCCTTATTCGCAGTATCGGCGTGAATTGTGGCCATCAAAGAAGCTACTACTGGTTTGCATATCTCACAACCACAACCATTGCCATGGTTATCAATTACCTCATCAAAGGTTTGGTATCCCTTGACCTGAATAATATCATACAATTCTTGACGGTTGTATTCAAAGTGTTCACAAATTTGGTCCTTGACCTCAATACCCAACGACTTCAAGGTGGCTTCGGTCAGATTTTTGACCATAGGTTTGCAGCCGCCACAGCCTGTACCCGCCTTGGTGCAACTGACCACACCACCTAAATCGGCAGCTGCTCCACTTTCGATGGCCCCACAAATTTGTCCTTTAGTCACACTTTCACAAGAACATACCTGGGCCGTATCGGGTAGGTCCATAACATCTCCTAGCGCCCCTGCTCCTTCAGAAGCAGGTAAAATCAATTGTGCTGGGTCTTCTGGAACAGTCAAGCCATTCAGGTACATTTGATGTAGAATGTTATAATCTTCAGCATCTCCAACCAAGATTCCTCCCAACAGGGTTTTACCGTCATGGCTTACATTAATCCGTTTGTATAAATGTTTGGTCTTGTTCTCAAAAATGACGGAATGCCCCTTTTCCGCAGGCATGAAAGGTGTTCCAAAACTAGCAACGTCAACCCCTATCAATTTTAGTTTGGTCGACATGTCAATTTCCTCGGCCATGAGCACATCAACATTGCCTGCAATTTGGTTCGCCGCAACATTGGCCATATCATAGCCCGGAGCCACTAGGCCATATATCATCTGATTGTATAAGGCAACCTCTCCAATTGCATAAATCGAAGGGTCTGAAGTTTGCATTTTATTATTGACTATGATCCCCCCACGTGTACCCGTCTCTAAGCCGCAGGTTTTGGCAAGTTCGTCTCGCGGACGAATGCCAGCCGAAATAATCAACATGTCAACATCTAGTTCATCATCCTCGCCAAATTCCATTCCTGTAATGCAGCCATTACCCAAAATCTGATTGGTAGCTTTACTAAGGTGAATATTGATCCCCATCGACTCTAGGGTCAATTGTAATACCTTGCTACTTCGAGCATCCAATTGCCTTGGCATGAGTTTCGGGGCAAATTCTACCACATGGGGTTCAAGCCCCATATCAAGTACTGCTTTTCCTGCTTCAAGCCCAAGTAAACCTCCTCCAAGAATAGCAGCTTTCCCGTTCGATTTTTTTGTGTTTATCTTATCGGCATAGGCCAACATTCCCTCTAAATCTTCAATAGTTCGATACACAAAAACCCCTTCCTTTTCTACACCTTGAATGGGAGGTACAAAAGGAACCGATCCGGTGGCCAAAACCAATTTGTCATAAGAATACCTCTGACCTGATTTTGTTTTAATAGTTTTGGTCTTCTTATCAATATCAGAAATGTATTGGCCTGTAATCAGTTCAATACCATTCTCACCATACCAAGATGCTGGTGCCAATTCTAAAGACTTGGCGTCTTGATTTTCGAAAAACGCACTTAAATGAACCCTATCATAAGCTGGGCGCGGTTCTTCACCAAATACTTTAATGTCTAATATTCCCGGCTCCACTAGGCCAACCAACTTCTCACAGAATTTGTAACCTACCATTCCATTACCAATAACTACTATCTGCTGCATTGCTTCGTATTTATGAAACAATATTACGTATTTATACTTATTTTTTGTCTGTATAAATAAAAATAATTACGTATTCTTGTTGTGATTTATTCAAATCAGTACGTATTTGATTATGGAGTCAAAAATTGAAAAACAAAAAAGGGTAGCACTTGTGGGGGCAGGGCCAGGTCGTGAAGACCTCATTACTATTGCAGGTTTGAGCGAAATTCAACAGGCAGATGTCATTTTGTACGATGCATTGGTGAATCTGAAGCTTTTGACCTATGCCAAGAACAAAGCTCTGCTTATCTACGTAGGAAAGCGTAGTGGAAAGCACAGTATGACCCAAACCGAAATCAATACAGTTTTATTGGAATACGCCCTAACACAAAATCACGTGGTCCGATTAAAGGGAGGTGACCCCTTTGTTTTTGGAAGGGCCTCTGAGGAGATTGAGTATTTGGAATCGTTCGGAATTTCTGTTGAAATCATACCTGGCGTTTCAAGCGCAATTTCTGTTCCAGCGAATCAGGGAATCCCATTAACGAAACGTGGGGTAAGTACCAGTTTCTGGGTAATGACCGCCACAACCAAAGAAGGCCAATTTTCCAATGACTTGATATTGGCCGCAAAGTCATCAGCAACCATGGTCATATTGATGGGTGTTCGTAAAATTCATCAAATCGCAGAACTAGTAAGGGACTACCGCTCAGGACTTACTCCAATTGCACTGATTCAAAATGGAACACTCCCTGAAGAAAGTTGCATTACCGCTACCTTGAATTCTACAGAAAATGCATTTGAGGCTATCGATGAAACCCAGCCTGGAATTATTGTCATTGGTGATGTTGTAGCCGACCATACCTCCTTCTATGACGAAGAAATTCAGCGCGTACTCTATTCCTATTTATAATATATACTTCCTGAACAGCTCAAAGACTTTTGAAGTCATATTTGAATAGTATCGAATATTTCCAGTTCTTAAAAGTTTGTCGATTTGACAATTCACAGGGCTAAGAATTCCATACTGACCAAAATTCACCCTGTCCTTTTTCACATCTCTAAAAACTACGTACAATACGTAAGAAATTATTAAAATAAGTATTTATACGTATTTTAATTACGTAGGTTTGCTTCACGATTAAGTATTCAACTCTTAAAAAGATAGAACAATGAAAGCAATGCTCACAAAATTATTAGGTCTTTACATTGCCCTAATTATCGTCGCCTGCGGAGGCAAACAAACCAAAAAAAGCGCTGAAACAGCGGAGGCCGATATTCCCACTTCAACCTTGGAAATTGAAAAACCGCAATTGACCTTTGGCTTTATCAAGTTGACCGATATGGCGCCTCTCGCCATAGCGAAAGAAAAGGGTTTCTTTGAAGATGAAGGGCTTTTTGTTTCCGTAGAAGCACAATCAAACTGGAAAAATGTATTGGACCGTGTTATCGACGGTCAGTTGGATGGTTCTCATATGCTTTCAGGCCAACCGATTGCTGCTGGTGCAGGCTTCGGTCGACAAGCAGAATTGGTAACGCCGTTCTCAATGGATTTAAATGGAAACGGTATCACTGTATCCAATGATGTCTGGTCTAAAATGAAGCCGAACGTACCCAAAGGAGCTGACGGAAAACCAGCTCACCCTATAAAAGCAGATGCACTTAAACCAGTAATCAGTGAATACAAAAACAACGGTAAACCCTTTAAAATGGGCATGGTGTTCCCAGTATCTACGCACAATTACGAGATTCGCTATTGGTTGGCCGCTGCCGGAATCCATCCAGGAATGTACACTGCTGATAATGTACAAGGACAAATCGATGCAGAGGTATTATTGTCAGTTACTCCTCCACCACAAATGCCAGCCACGTTAGAAGCAGGAACCATTTACGGATACTGCGTGGGTGAGCCTTGGAACCAACAAGCTGTTTTTAAAGGTATCGGTGTCCCTGTAACAACAAACTACGATATCTGGAAAAACAATCCAGAAAAAGTATTTGTGATGACCAAAAAGTTCATCGATGAAAATCCAAATACTGCCATTGCCGTGACCAAAGCCTTGATTCGTGCCGGAAAGTGGTTGGATGAACCCAGTAATCGTGCAGAAGCTGTAAAAATACTCTCCATGCCTCAATACGTAGGCGCCGATGAAGTGGTTTTAGCGAACTCTATGACCGGAACCTTTGAGTTTGAAAAAGGCGATAAACGTTCGATGCCTGATTTCAATGTGTTTTACAAGTACAACGCAACCTACCCTTTCTACTCCGATGGTATTTGGTTCTTAACTCAAATGCGCAGATGGGGACAAATTCCCGACCCGAAACCAGCTGCTTGGTATGAAGAAACAATTAAAGACATCTACCGACCCGATATCTGGATGAAAGCCGCCAACCTTCTAGTGGAAGAAGGCCATATTCCAGCAAGTGATATTCCTGAAACTGATGGCTATAAACCTGCAACTTCCGACTTTATTGATGGCAACACTTATGATGCCAAAAACCCGATTGGCTACATCAACAGTTTTGAGATAGGAAACAAAGACGATTCGTCGCTATAAGAACCCTTTAAAAGTTACAATCATGAAGCAAAGTGTAACCGTAAACAAATCTGAAGAATTAAAGGTGGCAGGAGTGCTCAAAACACTCCTGTCCAAAATCAACTTTAAGTTGCCAAAGTTTAATGGCAAAGG
This sequence comes from Croceivirga thetidis, assembly GCF_012272815.1. Taxonomy (GTDB): domain Bacteria; phylum Bacteroidota; class Bacteroidia; order Flavobacteriales; family Flavobacteriaceae; genus Croceivirga; species Croceivirga thetidis. Next base: position 1,110,559 of record NZ_JAAWWL010000001.1, on the reverse strand, counting down.
ACTGGTAAGAAAACTTTTGATTCCCTTGGCCTCGATTGTACTATTCATTGTATTATGGCATTTTGGTGCCAAGGCGCTATTCAATGTTGAGGCAGATTATAAGATTCAAAAGGCCTTGACTGAACAAGGGCAAGCCGCAGCCGACCAGATGGAAGCCTGTATTCTTTCGGGGGACATCAGCTGTCAACCAAACACACTGCCTTCACCTTCACAGGTATGGGCCTCCTTCAATACTTTGATTGCCGACCACAAGGTCATTAGTGCTGACAAATTGGCTTTTAAGGAAAAGACAGCGGCCATAAACGAGAAGCGAATTGCCGAGGGTAAAGATGCTATTACGTATACAGGGCGCCCATCGTTTGTAGACCAGATTTTCACCAGTTTAAAAACGGTTTTTGCGGGGTTTGTTCTGGCTTTTCTGATTGCTGTTCCGATTGGAATTATCATAGGGTTGAGCAAGACGCTTCGCAACTCCTTTAATTGGTTGATTCAGATTTTTAAGCCCGTTTCTCCTGTGGTTTGGTTGCTTTTGGTCTTCATGATCGTAAAGACAATGACGAAAGATTCCAATTCAGATAGTGCCTTCATTATCTCATTTATTAGTGTGGGGCTATGCGCTATGTGGGCCACTTTGGTCAATACCGCAATGGGGGTTTCCTCAGTGGACAAAGATTATATCAATGTAGCGAAGGTTTTAAAATTGGGGCCGCTTCAAAAAGTATTTAAGGTGATTTTACCATCATCGCTTCCATTGATTTTCACAGGGCTTCGAATCACACTTTCCGTTGCTTGGATGGTATTGATTGCAATTGAACTCTTGGCACAGAGTCCGGGACTAGGTTCGTTCGTATGGGAAGAATTCCAGAATGGGGCCAACGATTCCAACTCTAAGATTATCGTGGCCATGTTTGTCATTGGTATCATCGGGTTTTTGTTGGATAGGATAATGCTCATCATTCAAAACGCCGTTTCGTTCAACAAAAATGCAATGGCTTAACCCTTTCGATTATGGCATATTTAGAACTTAAAAATATACACAAAACTTACGGGGAAGGAGCAAACCAAACCGAGGTGCTCACTGATATTAATTTAAGTATTGAAGAGGGCGAATTTGTTGCGATTGTGGGGTTCACTGGAAGTGGAAAAACCACGTTGGTCAACCTCATCAACGGATTGTTGAAGCCTACTAGCGGAGAGGTCCTTTTTAAAGGAGAGCCTGTGGTGGACACCAGTCATGAACGTGGGGTCATTTTTCAAAACTATTCGCTTTTACCTTGGTTGAGCGTTGGTCAAAATGTGGCCATGGCGGTTCGTGAGGCTTTCCCAAAAAGCAGTAAAAAGGAAATCAAGGGACGGGTAGACGAATATGTGAAAATGGTGAGCCTATTTCCTGCAATCAATAAACGACCTAAAGAATTATCAGGTGGAATGCGTCAGCGCGTAGCAGTCGCGCGTGCATTGGCCATGAATCCTGAGATGATTATAATGGACGAACCACTAGGGGCTTTGGATGCCCTTACCCGCGGTAACCTTCAAGATGAAATCTTGAAAATCTGGAGTAAAGACAAGCGAACAGCACTTTTGATTACCAACGATGTGGATGAAGGCATTTATATGGCTGACCGCATTATTCCGCTCCGTCCAGGGCCAAACGCCACATTGGGGCCAGAGTTCAAAATCAATATTGAACGTCCACGGGACAAGACTGAACTCAATGATAATCCAGATTACAAAAAGACCAGAAACGCCATTATAGAATACCTAATGGGTATTGGGGAAGAGCGTAAATCAGCTTCAAAAAAGGTATACGAACTGCCTGATTTGAGCCCGAAAAGTTATGTCGCGTAATTCAAAATCCTTTAAAACCATGGAAACAATTGTAACAGAAGTAGCAGAAAAACAATTCCACGAAAATGGCATCTTCTTTCCTTCGGATAAAGTGATGTTGGATTTAAGGGATTTGAAAAAAGTCTATCCTACACCAAAAGGAGATTATGTGGTACTCGAGCATCTTAACCTTCAAATTCTAAAGGAGGAGTTCGTTACCATCATTGGACACTCGGGTTGTGGAAAGACCACCATGCTTTCAATGATTGCAGGTCTTAATGAAATTACCGGAGGTAAAATTTCGGTATTGGGCAATCCTATAAAAGGACCTGGACCCGACCGCGGTGTCATTTTTCAGGCCCCCAGTTTAATGCCTTGGATGACAGCCTTGCAAAACGTGCTCCTAGGTGTCAATCGTGTTTTTCCGCATGCCACCAAAGGCCAACGGAAAGACATTGCTAAATACTACTTGCAAAAGGTAGGTTTGGAATCTGCTTTCAACAAAAAGGCAACAGAGCTTTCTCAAGGCGAACAACAACGAGTAGGCATCGCCAGGGCATTTGCCATAAAACCCAAAGTTTTGTTGTTGGATGAACCCTTCGGCATGTTGGATTCACTCACCAGAGGTGAATTACAAGACATCTTAATTGAAATCTGGAACAAAGAAAAAATTACTGCGGTCATGATTACCCACGATGTTGATGAAGCCATCTTTTTGGCCGATAGAGTGGTGATGATGACCAGTGGTCCACGTGCTAAAATTGGCGATGTGCTTGAGATTGACTTCGAGCGACCCCGTTCAAGAAAGGCTGTTCTCGACCACGACGATTATTACAAATACAGAAAACATCTTATCGATTTCTTAGAACATTAAAAATCAAATTATTGTAAAACACTTAACGCAACCAGTCATGAAAAAGTCATTCATATTTTTAATCCTAGTTTTCCTATCGACACATTATATAAAAGCACAATTTACCCTTGATGCTACTTTTCGTCCACGGACTGAATACCGAAATGGTTTCCAATTCTTACAACAAGAAGGCGTTGATGCTGGCTTTGTAACCAATACAAGAGCAAGAATAGGTGCAAACTACAAGACCCCATCTTACGAGATTTACATTAACATTCAGGATGTACAGATTTGGGGTGAAAACCCACAATTAGTTCCTGTTGACGGCAACAGCTCCTTTTCGCTATTTGAAGCCTGGGCAGAGTTGCAGTTGGGTAAGGGTTGGTCAACAAAATTAGGTCGACAAGTGCTGTCTTATGATGACCAACGATACTTTGGTGGCCTAGATTGGGCTCAACAAGGTCGCTATCATGATTTGGGAATGATTAAGTACCGTACCGATGGCTTTATGTTGGATGTTGGTTTGGCTTTTAATCAAGATTTGGACGGACAAGGCGGGCCCTTGTTTGGATTTAAAAACGCAGGTACTGAATTCAACTCTGGCAATCCATTTCAGTACAAAACAATGCAGCACCTTTATGCGAAGAAAAAGTTTGGTGATTTCAGTGCCAGTTTGGTTTTGGCTAACTTAGGTTTTCAACAAATCGATGCTACCACAGGTGATGTGAGCGACATCAGAAGTACGTTTACAGCAGGAACCCATTTGAATTACAAAAAAGGTAAGTTTGGCCTCGCCGGTAATGCCTACTTGCAATCTGGTGAATTCTTCAATGGTGTAGATATTGAAGGAGCTTATTTGCTAGGATTGGAAGCAACTTACAAAGCCGGAGCAAAAACCACTTTAGGTTTAGGGATTGAAGCCATTAGTGGTGACGATGCCTCAACCGCCGACGCCACAGAAGCTTTCTTGCCTCATTTTGGTACAAACCACAAATTCAACGGTTTTATGGATCACTTTTATGTAGGCAACTGGGTCAACCGCGTTGGTTTATTGGATATTCATGCCAGCGCTGTGTTCAACCTAGGCCCTAAAACCACCTTATTTACCAAGTTTTTAAACTTCCAAGGCATGGAAGACACTCCTAGTGGCGAAAGTAATTTGGGCAATGAATTGGATTTAGTGTTGACCCAAAAATTCAATGGTTTTGCACTTAAAATAGGGTACTCACAATTATTTGCCTCTGATGGACTTGAAGAATTGGAAACATTACGTTCAGGAGCTACCGATTTTAAAAGCTCTCAAAATTGGGCTTGGGCCATGATTATTATCAAACCAACACTGTTTACCACTAAAAAAGACCAATAGGCTGCCTATTAAGAACTTTGCTTCGAAGGGGTCATCTTCAACAAATGTTGAGATGGCCCCTTGCTTATTGTTGTCGCCTAAAGAATTCTTTTATTTTTGCTTCATGACCAAAACTACGGAAAAAGTGCGCATTGTTTTGGCCGATGACCATGCTTTGGTGCGAGACGGTATTCGTGCGCTTCTGGAGGAGGAAGAAAACCTGGATGTCATTGGAGAAGTTTCGAATGGATTGGAAGCTTTGGATATGGTTGATGAACTATCTCCCGATGTGTTGATAATAGACATTCGCATGCCCCAATTAGGAGGAATCGAAGCAGTTGAAAGGTTGAATAAAAAAGGAGGTTCCAAAACCAAAAGTATCATTCTTTCGATGCACGATTCTGAGGAGTACATTTTGAAATCGGTGCAGGCAGGAGCTAATGGCTACCTTCTAAAAGACACGGATAAAAACGAATTCATCAAGGCTATTCACACAGTTTACGGGGGTGGTAAATTTTTTAGTGGAGATATTTCGAATGTCCTGGTAAACAATTTGTTTGGAACTGCTACGACAACTTCTACTAAAACGCCGCTCAAACAAAATGCTTTTGACCTCACTAACAAAGAACTACAAGTGCTAGAACTTGTATTGACAGGTCTTACCAACAAGGAAATTTCAGAAAAACTACAAAACAGCAAACGCACCATTGAGACCCATCGCTTTAACCTTATGAAAAAAATGCAGGTTAAAAATTTATTGGACCTAGCCAAAAAGGCGAAGGAACATAATTTAGTGGGTTAATAATCCTTTTTTCTTTCCCTAAAAAATTATCAATCTCTTAATTAAAGGGCTTCTTTTTGTCATTTCCTTACTACGTATTTCTACGTAAATTTCTAATTTTCCTATTCCTTAGAAACCACTAGAGTCAGGTTGATTTATGGCAAGAAAAGAGCGCTTTAACACGATTTGTTCCTATTGTGGAGTGGGCTGCGGAATCACGGTTGAAAAAGACGCCAAAGGTGTTTTGAGCGTTGAAGGAAATACGGAATATCCTGTAAATAAAGGTATGCTCTGCACCAAGGGAAAGACACTGAATTACGTCGCCCAAGATACTTCTGACCGTATTTTATTTCCTGAGATGCGATGGAGTCGAGGCCACAAAAAACAACGGGTTTCTTGGGATGTTGCCTTCAAGCGGGCAGCTGCAGTTTTCAAAAGCATCATTGAACGCTACGGTGCAGACAGTGTGGGCCTTTATGTATCAGGCCAGTGCCTTACTGAAGAATACTACCTCGCAAACAAGTTGACTAAAGGCTTTTTAGGCACCAATAATATCGATACCAACTCTCGGCTCTGCATGAGTTCGGCCGTTGTGGGTTATAAAAAAACCGTAGGTAACGATGCCGTACCCATTGCATATGCTGATATTGAATTGGCCGATTGCTTTTTAATTGCTGGAGCTAATCCGGCTTGGTGCCATCCCATTTTATTTCGTCGTATTGAAAAACACAAGGAGGAAAACCCAAAAGTAAAGATAATCGTTGTTGACCCTCGCAAAACTCAGACTTGTGAGTTGGCCGATTTACATCTACAAATTCTCCCCGGCACAGATGTAATTCTGTTCAATGCAATGGCACGATGGCTTATTGAAAAAAAGAAAGTCGATCGGGCGTTTATCAAATTGCACACATCAAATTATGAAGCCTGTCGAGCAAAAGCATTTGAATTGTCGCTGCGACAAGCGGCTGAAAAATGCGGGGTCCCTGTCAACGAAATTAAAAAGGCAGCCAAAATGATTTCAGATGCCAAAGGCTTTATCAGCATGTGGACAATGGGTCTGAATCAAAGTGTAATTGGTGTTGACAAGAATGTTTCATTGCTAAACCTTTCCCTGCTTACCGGGCAAATTGGAAAACCAGGTTCGGGTCCATTTTCGTTGACCGGTCAGCCGAATGCAATGGGTGGACGTGAAGTTGGGGGAATGGCAAGCTTGTTGGCTGCACATCGTGACTTGGGTAATCCCAAACACCGAAAAGAAGTTCAAGACTTTTGGGGTGGAACCGAAATTAGTGGAGAACCCGGTCTCACAGCCACTGAAATGTTCGATGCATTGGAATCGGGAAAAATGAAGGCTGTCTGGATTATTTGTACAAACCCAGTGGTGAGTTTGCCCAACGCCAAAAAAGTGGAAAAGGCCCTGGAAAAAGCCAATTTTGTGGTGGTCCAAGACATCTCTCATAAATCGGAAACCACAAAATACGCAGACTTGTTATTGCCAGCTGCAGGATGGTTGGAAAAGGAAGGTACCATGACGAATTCTGAACGCCGCATCAGTTATTTACCTAAGGTTATCGACGCTCCCGGCGAGGCATTACCTGATGCGGAAATCTTATGGCGCTTTGCACAAGAAATGGATTTTCCTGGATTTGAATACAATTCAGTCAGTGAGGTTTACGATGAATATTGCCTAATGACCAAAGGAACCAATATTGATATCTCAGGCCTTTCGCACGACCGGCTCAAAAGGGAAGGAAGTTTTCAATGGCCAGTGCCGAATGCATCGCATCCGGGTACTCCTCGACTTTTTAATGATAACAACTATTTTACTTCTGACGGCAAAGCTCATTTTAATGCTCCAAAACGGCTAGAGAATGTATCAGAAAAAACAGATGCTGAATTTCCCTTGATTTTAAATACTGGGCGTGTACGAGATCAGTGGCATACCAGAACGAAAACCGGAAAGGTAAAACGATTATCGACCCATATTCCGACACCCTATTTACAGATGAACCGGGTTGACGCCTATCTACGAGGCCTAAAAAACGATGATGTGGCAGTTATTTCCAGTCGTAGAGGTTCGGTTCGTGTTAAGGTCAAAATTGACTTTGATATTCGAGAACGCGTGGTCTTTATGCCTATGCATTGGGGCAAAATTTTGAACAATGATTTCGGGCGGGCCAACAATTTAACTGGGGAATTAATTGACCCTGTATCCAAGGAACCTGATTTTAAATATTCTGCTGTTCAAGTTGAAAAGTATCAAAAACCCAAAGATAAAATTATTGTTGTTGGGGCAGGAGCAGCAGCGTATCGATTTATACAGTCTTTTCGTGAAAAGAACGAGTTAGATGAAATCGAGGTTTTCTCTAAAGAACGATATCCTTTTTACAACAGGGTGCTGCTACCAGAGTATGTCAATGAAGATTTATCATGGGAGGCCCTTCAAAAACTAAAAGAAGGAGAGCTTGAAAAGCTCAATGTAAACCTACATGGTGAAAACGGAATCAACGCTATTCTTCCCCAATTCAAAAAAGTAATAGACGAAAAAGGAACCGAACACAATTACGATAAGCTAATCGTCGCCACTGGCAGTCGAGCCTTTATTCCCAGTGATGTGCGCCTTGATTTACCCGGTCGTTTTACCATGCGCGAACGGAATGATGCCGACCGGTTGAAGCACTACCTAAAAGACACTGGATTACCGAATGAAGAACAGCACGTTGTTATTGTCGGAGGAGGATTGTTGGGCTTAGAGCTTGCTGCGGCACTAAAGAAAAAAAACATCAACATCAGTATCATTCAGCGTGCACCAAGGTTAATGGAACGTCAATTAGATATGGTGTCCAGTAGATTGCTGGCAGAGGATGTTCGTGATAGGGGCATACAAATCTATTTTGATAATGAAGTAAGCACTGTTTTTGAAGAGAAAGAAGGTAAAAACATGTTGAATGTTGGTCTTAAAACAGGTAGAACACTTAGTTGTAATGCCATTGTATACGCCATTGGTACACGGCCAAATATTGATATTCTAAAAGAAGCAGGGCTTTCCACGAGACGTGGGGTTATTGTTGACCCATACCTACAAACTAGTGACCCCAACATCTTTGCACTAGGCGAAATTGCAGAATTTGAAAACGCCCTTTTCGGAATTACCTCAGCAGCAGAACAACAAGCAGATGTAGCAGCAAATTACCTGTTGGGTGACCTAAGCAGTATCTATTCGGGATCTGTTCTAATGAACATTCTCAAGTTTGAAGATTTAGACCTATGTAGCATCGGCATGGTAAACACTCCAAAAAATGATCCAAACTATGAGGAGATTATTCTGATGGATGTCAGCAAGCGATTCTACAAGAAATGTATCGTTAAGGACGATATGCTGAAAGGAGCTGTTCTTATGGGGGATAAAACTGAATTCGCTGAATTTAAACGTTTGATAGAGGAGGAAATTGAACTCTCCGATAAGCGGGAAGAATTGTTGCGCGGTCAGTCGAACAGCCAACCATTAAAAGGCAAACTGGTTTGCTCGTGCTCCCAGGTTGGTGAAGGAAATCTGCAAGAAGCCATAACCGATGGCTATACAGAATTTAAAGCGCTTTGTTCGCAAACCGGAGCTGGTTTAGGATGCGGCAGCTGTAAACCAGAGGTAAAGGCCATTTTGAAAAATGCTGCTAAAACGGTACTGGCATGAGTATAAAAAATGATGATTTACATCGGATTTTAATTAAAGGTGGTGTCACATCACCAGGGGAACTCAAAGATGGTATTGCCATGCTTGAGCAGGCAGGGCTTTCTACATTATCGTTTGGATCTCGGCAAGATTTGTTGTTTCCCTTATCAACTTCTAAAAAATCAGAACTCGAAAAGAGCACAAGTTACAGTACCCAAATTGTATCGAACCGTAGTTATCAAAACATTGTCTCGTCTTATGTTTCTGCAGACATTTTTGACATGACCTATTGGCTTAAAGGTTCGACCTATCTCTATATTCTAGAAGAATTTGATTTTAGTCCAAAACTCAAAATCAATATCACCGACCCCAAACAGCGATTGGTACCCATCTTTAATGGCAACTTGAACTTCATTGCTTCAGAACAAGAGGATTATTGGTACTTGAATATTTTGCTCCCACATTGGAAGAAAAGAGCCTATTACCCAGTTTTGGTATATAGTTGGGATATCGTCAAGGTATCGAAGGCCATTGAAAATGTATACGCTTCCATTGACAATGTAGACCAGTTGTTTTCCATACTAAATCAAAGCTTGCAGACCAATAATCGAACCATTACCAACCCTTTGCAAGTTCCTTTTGTAACCTTCCCGTATTATGAGGGGATGAACCGCATGGGGCTTGATGAATACTGGCTTGGGTTGTATTGGCGAAACAATCAATACGACCTTGGTTTCCTTAAAGATTTTTGCGGATTTTGTTTGGATAACAGTATTGGTAAAATCAGCATAACTCCTTGGAAATCATTTATCGTTAAGAGTATTCCAAAAGAAAGCCGCCAAGAACTGGAGCGCTTTCTTGGGCAACGAGGTATCAATGTGCGACACTCCCAATTGGAAATGAACTGGCATCTTCCTGTCGACGACCCTGATGCTTTGGAGCTGAAAAAAGATTTGGTCAAACATTTCAACGAGAATGATATCAGCACTTATGGGCTAACCTTTGGAATCAGTAATGACGTGGGGAAACGGTCGCATTTTTCCTCAATCATCATTGAGAAAAACCCCCTTCCTGATGCCATCAAAGAATTTGGAGGCAAACCCACTTATAATGTTCTTCACTTCAAGCATTTTGACCCGAACTCTGACGAATATGTGCTTTATGCCCAAGACGTAGATCAATATCAATTAGGGCAATTACTTATGGAACTCAGTAAGGCATACTTTAATCAACTCTATGCCATTAATGACGAAGCGCCCAAAAAAGTGGTGAAAAAAGAACTTGTCAAGCAACAGGTTTTTCAATGTAGTTCTTGCCTAACAGTTTATGATGAGGAAATGGGAGATTTGATAGCCGACATCCCGCCAAAAACCCCCTTTAAAAAGTTACCTGAAGCTTACTGCTGTGCGGTATGTGGCATTTCAAAGTCTGCTTTTAAACTTGTAGAAATGGTATTGTCATAAGGTAAACGGCTGACCTGTACTTTGAAGCACAGCAAACCAGAACTCGCTTTCCAAATCTATTTTCTTTCGTTTTTGTGTTACCGCAGAAATAGGTAAATACACTAGCTTGTTATTGACACGTCCGACCACGAATTTTGTCTTCCCAGCCATGGCACCGTGTACAGCCATATAGGCCAATCCACTACAGAAAACACTGTCGCTTGAATTGGCTGCGGCACTTCGCACAATATAACTTGGGTCGATATATTTTACGGTTATCGGAAAAATCTCTTTGAAGTGATCCTTGATTTTATCCTTAAGAAAAATGCCGATGTCATCATGCTGAATGTTTCCGGAAGCATCTTTTCGAATTTCATCTTTTTGAAACAAATGTTGACCTGCACCTTCAGCAACCACAATCACAGCATGTTTCTTGGTTTCCAAGCGTTGTCTTAAGGCCTCTAAAAACCCTGTTTTGCCCTCCAATTGAAAGTCCATTTCAGGAACAAGTACAAAATTTACTACGGGCATTGCCAAAGCAGCAGAGGCGGCTATAAATCCACTATCCCTACCCATTACTTTAACAATGGATATGCCATTATAAGCTCCTGATGCTTCATTATGCGCATCCCGGAGCACATTGCCAGCGATATCAAAAGAGGTTTCAAAACCAAAAGACCTATCAATAATATCAATATCGTTGTCAATGGTCTTTGGGATTCCAACAACGGAAATATCCAAACCCCTTTTTTCAATTTCTTCACCTATGGCATTGCAACCTTTAAGTGTCCCATCTCCGCCAATAGTAAATAGAATATTAATATTGTTGGCAGCCAAAGTGTCGACCATTACCCCAACATCTTGCGCGCCTCGTGAAGAACCTAGAATCGTACCGCCAAACTGATGAATATCCTTAACACTATCCGGTGTCAATTCAACAAAGTTATGGCCCATTTCAGGATTCAGCCCTTCGTAACCATAAGGCACACCCAAAATTTGTTTTACACCATAAAAATAATGTAATGCCATAACCACACCACGAATCACGTTGTTAATACCAGGGCAAAGACCGCCACAAGTAACAATAGCTGCCGTAATGGTATTGGGCTCAAAATATAAGTTTTGGCGGGGGCCCGCCTTTTCCAAACAGTTTGGTTCTTTATTGTTTGCCAAACAATGATTGTAGGCTTCTAAAGAGAGGTCATAAACCAACCGGTCTTGGTCATCAACAAAATTGAAAATATTATCCCCCCTCACAGTACTTAACTGCAGGGGGGATTTAAACTTAGCCTCTCCCAAATTTTCTATTTGGAACATATTGTTTTATTAAACGTGGTCACTCATTTCATGATGTGAATCAATCAGTGGACCTCCATTTAAGATTTCCTCTGACGCTTCACTAGCAAATTTATCAAAGTTAATATGGAATGAGTGTGCTAATTGAATTGCTTTACTTACATAGGCGCCTTTTTGCAGCCATGTATTCATTGGGTCCAACATTTCAGTAGGAACACCAGGACAGTATTTTGGCATATGTAGTCCAAATATTGGGTGGATTTCATAATCCACCTTGTCCAATTCACCTTCCAAAATAGCTGATATCATAGCCCTAGTATATTTCAGTTTAATACGTGAACCAACTCCATATGGGCCACCACTCCATCCGGTATTTATCAACCAAACATTCACTCCGGCTGCAGTCATTTTTTTGCTCAACATTTCCGCGTAAACCGTTGGATGCAAAGGCATAAAAGGGCCACCAAAACATGCCGAGAACGAAGGTACCGGCTCATTGATTCCGGTTTCGGTTCCGGCAACCTTAGCGGTATATCCTGAGATAAAGTGATATGCTGCTTGACCAGGCGTCAATTTGGATACAGGAGGTAGTACACCAAAAGCATCACAGGTCAAGAAGAAAATATTCTTTGGGTTGCTGGCATACGAAGGGGCCTGAATGTTATGAATATGATCGATAGGATAGCTCACCCTTGTATTTAGGGTTATGGAACTGTCAAAGAAATCCACTTCTTTAGTTCCTTCCTTGAATACCACATTTTCTAAAAGGGCCCCTGGCCGAATGGCACGATAGATATCCGGCTCTTTTTCCTCAGTTAGATCAATGACTTTCGCATAACAACCTCCTTCAAAATTGAAGATTGAGTTTTCTTCGGTCCAACCATGTTCATCATCACCAATCAGTCTCCTATTCGGATCAGCGGATAGGGTAGTTTTGCCTGTGCCTGAAAGCCCAAAATAAATTGCTGTATCACCTTTTTCACCAACATTCGCTGAACAGTGCATGGGCAATACGTTTTTTTCGACTGGCAATACGAAATTCAAGGCAGTGAAAATACCTTTCTTCATTTCGCCAGGGTATTCAGAACCTCCTACAAGAGCGACCTTTTTAGTCCAGTTTAAAATGGAAAAATTTCCTGCGATAATTCCAAAATCCTTTGGATTTGGGCACTCATAGCCTGGGGCACAAAGCACCAACCACTCTTCCTCAAATTCTTGTAGCTCTTCTTCAGAAAGTCGCAAGAACATATTTTTAATGAAATAGTTCGACCATGGGAATTCGGTTATGGTTCTAACGTTCATCTTATACCTAGGGTCTGCACAAACTGCGGCATCTCTGACGTAAATCTCTTTATCGGACAAATAATCCACTATCTCGTCTTGTAGTTTGTCAAAATTTTCGGGTGAAATGGGTTTATTGATTCTCCCCCACCAAATTCGATCTCTTGTGTAATTATCCTTTACAAGGAAACGGTCTTTTGGAGATCGGCCAGTAAATTTCCCAGTATTTATAGCCAAAGTGCCATTATCCGATTCGATACCCATGCCATTTTCAACAGTAATTTGCTGAAGGGTTTCGGCATCAAGATTCCAATGCACTGTTGCATTGCGAATCCCATAGTTTTCTAAGCTTTTTGATTCTTCAATTACAGCATTCATAATTATTGATTTTAAAAAGTTGTTTAAAAATTCCAAATCAACGGTACGATTAGAACCGTTGTAATAAAAAATAGTAGGAGTAAGGGTCCTCCGACCTTTACATAATCCATAAAAGAATACCCGCCAGCGGTCAGTACCATGGCGTTGGTTGTCGTTCCAACAGGGGTCAGAAAGGCCGTTGAGGCACTTACTGCCACTGTAATCATATAAGGTTTGGGCGATACACCCAGAGAATTGGCTGCTATTAGGGCAATTGGAGCCATTAATACTGCTGTGGCAGAATTATTTATTGTTTGGCTGAAGCCAGTTGTCAAAAGAAAAATACCTGCAAGCAAGGCAGTAGGATGAATACTTCCTAAGCCCTTCACCAATCCTTCGGCGGCCATTTGGGCCACTCCTGTTTTTTGAAGGGCCAAACCCATGGGTATCATGGCTGCTATCATAACTACACTAGTCCAACTAATGCCCTTGTATGCTTTCGAAATCGGTACGCATCTAGTCAACATCATGACGCCTGCACATATCAATGCGGCCATAGCCCCTGGCATAACTTTAAATACCAATAGTAAAATCAAGGCAAATAAAATGGCCAAGGCGATAAAGCTCTTAACGGTTAATTGGGTAACATTTTTTGACATGGCCTCAGGACTTCCGGAAATGACGACATTTTCGTAAAGTGATTTGAGGGTCTCAATATTTTCCCAGGTTCCTCGAATCACAAATGCATCTCCAGCTTCAATTTTAATTTTTCCGGTCAAGGGTTTATTGTTCCGAGAAGCTGCCAATAACTGAACCCCAGTCTGTTTAAGGTAATGTCCAAGGTTTATTATCCTACCAACGAACATCGATTTGGGCGATATGAACATTTCAGCCATACCCACTTCTTGATTGATAAGCTCATTTTTTAGCACATCCTTATCAGCAGGGGTTGGAATAACACCCAAAGAAAGGTTTCGCATCAGTTTATCAATTGCCTCAGGATTTCCCTTGACCGTTATAATGTCGTGATAACGCATCTCTGTTTCCGGCTCGGGAAGTTCGACGAACAAGGGGGTTTTTTGTTGTAATGGACTTGGATGACGTCGCTTTAAACGCATCACTGTAACCCCGTGCTCATCTTCAAAATTCCACTCCCCAATTGTGGTTTTTATCAGTGGAGACATGGAACGAATGCGTAAACGGTACAGATTGTCACCAATGCTATAGTTCTCAATCCATTTGAGCATTTCGGCATCAATATCTACAGGCTTTTCATTGGTTTTGTTTGAAGGCATTAGCCGGTATCCGACATACCTGAAATACAATACTGTTATAATCAGCAATGGGATGCCGATAAGTGCAAATTCAAAGAAGCTAAATCCTTCCAGCCCATTTTCTATGAGGGTATTACTGGCAATGATATTGGGTGGTGTTCCGGTCAAAGTAAGCAGTCCGCCCGTATTTGAGCCAAAAGCGACAGGCATCAATAACTTTGAGGGCAAAGTGCCAGCACTCCAAGCAGCGGAAACAGTGACTGGAAGCAGGGCCGCTACAGTACCGGTATTACTAACAAAACCTGATAGCACACTTGCCCCCAAAGTAACAATGACCAATAATTTTGGAACACTCCTTTCAGCCCAAGAAACAAACTTTTGTCCTGCCAAGGCTGTCCATCCGGTTCGGGATAAACCTTCTCCAATGATGAACAATGCCGCAATCATAATGACCGTAGCGTTACTAAAACCACTTAGGGCTTCTTCGGCCGTTAAAATTCCGGTTAGAAATAAAGATAGCATCGCTATTAAGGCTACGACATCAGGTGGAAACTTTCCCCAGATAAAGAGCACTATAGTGATAGCTAAAATGATGATAAGCGTTGTCATCTTTCTGAAATCACAGCTGTTAATCCAAGGTCAAAACTGGAACGTTTGAATGTAGTGTCAACAATTTGGTCAAACGCCCCTCAGAGGGTTTTGTGGTTTTGGCGTGGTTGCGCGGCAATATCGCCAACAAATCAATGCTCTTTTCTTCGATATAGTCCAATATACCCTTTTCAACATCTTGATTTTTTTCAAAACTATGCTCTGCATAAAAGTGTTCGAGATAGTACTCAAGTGTTTCCTCATTTGTTTCAACCATCACTTTTTCGCCATAAATGGAATCCTTGTAAATTGTTAAAACATGCACCTTGGCATCGAATGAACGTGCGATATCAAGTAATAGACCTAAAACATGAGGATTTTCTATTTCTTCCTTACCCAAAACAAGGGCAATTTCTTTGGGTGTAGAGGCTTCGGTTCCAAAAGGCACTGATATCATCGTACAATCGGCTTCTAGAACCAATTTTAAAGTGTTGGTTTCGTGGGCATCCAAACTACTATCACCAAATGTTCCCATGATAACCAAATTTGCCTGTTGCAATTTTCTTATTTCAAGAATGGTCTCAGATAAATCTCCTTCTGAAATTAAAAGTTCTGGATGAAAATGTGTTTTTCGGTTTAATGATGCCACGGTTTTGGCGAATCGCTTAGTTGCAGTTTTACGCTCAGTATCAGAAACCAAAGATTGGCTTACGTACAAAGCCGTTACTTCAATTGGCCTTTCCCAACCCACAAAATTTAAGGTATAATCCAATGCGGCAATGGACGGTTCAGTAAAATCAAAAGGGACCAAAATTTTTTTTATCGTACTCATACCATTGAAATATTTAAGTTGTTAAACAATTCCAATTCAAAAGTAAATGCACAAACAAGCCTAAAACATGATGGATGTCAGGTTTGGGAATTTTCCTCTAATTAATCCTTTTAGTACACCAAGACCAGGTGACAAATATTTTTATTCCAGACCTGACATCTATCATAAATCTTAGTCAAATTCTTGCTGAAATTGCGCCTATCTTAATCGATATAAGTGACAATTAAAACCAAAATCCACACCAAAAAGCTATTGACTTTTAGTATTGTTTTTTTGGCATTTTTATTCACAGGAATGACACTTCTAGCGCAGGAGGACAAAAAAATTGGTCTTGGAACTTGGATGGTTTTGTCTACGGAAAACCAACTTTCTGAGACATGGAGCTTACCTGTAGTCGCTATACTATCTCAAGAAGATTTTGGCTCACAAACAGAATTTGGTTTTCTAAGAACTGGACTGACTTTTAAAAATTCTACCCATAGTGATTTTACTTTGGGTTTTGCCTTTGTTGATAACCAGCCCCTCAATCATTATGAATTTGAAGACCTAACTACACAATTTTGGGTATACGAACAGGCAACCCTTAAAACTGGACAAAAATTGATGCATCGCCTTCGACTTGAAAACCGTTGGATTAACAATCCCTCTGAAAATTACTTTAACCTACGTCTTCGATATCGGTTGGAATTCAAACAACTACTGACCAAAAACCTTTTCCTTAAATGCACCAACGAACCCTTTTTTAATTTCAACCAAGGTCGAATAGATCAAAATAGATTCTTCCTTGGATTCAATAAAACGATTGCACGGGATGTTTCTTTTGAAATTGGTTATTTCAATACAATTGTTGGTAACAAAGGCATAAACCGTATCAGGGTCGTATTACATTTAAAAACTACATTTTTTCAAGAAGTGCTCAATGACACGATGGTTTCTCGAAATTGATTATTTCGCAATAAAACAGTGTTAAAATTGAAAACTTGACAATTATCATATTTTTTATACCAGCACAATTCTACTTTTAGTAATGAATTTTAAAAGCAATTGTCATGGAACCCAAGAAGAACCCAGAATTAGAAGTAAATAGGAACAGTAGTTTGTATTTCATGATTGGATTGACCATTTCACTATTCTTGACATGGCAATTATTGGAGTATAAAACCTACGACAGCGAAGGTTCGGAATTCGTAAATGAACTTAATGTATTGGATGACTTTAAAGAAGAAGTACCCATTACCCAACAATTGAACACACCGCCACCGCCACCGCCTCCCTCAGCTCCGGCTTTAATTGAAATCGTAGATAATATTGAAGAGGTCGAAGAGACTGTTATTACGAGTACAGAGAGTAATCAGAACACATTTATTGAAGACGTGATTGTTGATTTGGATGCTATTAATGTTGAAGAAGTTGAAGAGGACTTAACCGTTCCCTTTGCAGTGATTGAACATGTTCCTGTATTCCCAGGATGCGAACACCTTAAAAGTGAAGCCGAAAAAAAGGCCTGTTTTAATGAAAAAATTCAAAAGCATATTCAAGAGAATTTCAATTATCCAGAAACTGCGTTAGAGATGGGAATTAGTGGACGCGTTTTTCTACAATTTCATATTGATGCAACTGGTAAAGTTGTTAATATTCAAAAACGTGGGCCCGATAGATTATTGGAAGACGAAGCAGTTCGTATAATTGCTGCCCTACCACTAATGAAGCCTGGCACCCAAAGGGGTAAGCCCACAAAAGTTGGGTATAGTATTCCGATAAACTTTGTGATGCAGTAATTGGGTTTCCATTACAATTATTTAGTGAGTCCCAGTAACTTCGGTTATTGGGACTTTTCTTGAAAATAACTGCAAAATTCAGGACACTGTTAATACCATTTTGCCCTTCTATACTCTAATGTCTTCGAATTCCGTTCCCTGCTTTTTAAAACTAAATGATTGGTATCGATTTCACGCGTACGGTAACCAAATAAATGAAAGAACGACTTTGCGAAAAAACGAGCCACCTTTCTATTAACAACCATAGATTCCCTCCTTGATGAAGTCCAGGTAATACCTGGTAACAATGAAAGGCACCTATCCAATGCCAGCTTGCGAAGGTATTTTGATAATGCCAAAAAGAAGTTGGGTATACCGCGAATAAAATAAAACCCTTCATCACCTTTATCTTGATATAATGGCATGAAAAGCTTTCGCTTTTTGGTGGTGGTAATCAACCCATCACCATTCATGGCAAAAGCAATGCCCTTAGGTACCGATTGAAAATTGGCGAATCCTGGTAACATTTTAAAACTAGGATTATCGCCAATCAAATGTTGGTAGTAAATCTCATAGAACTGTTGTGAGCCGTTATTTGCTCTTCCTAAGTGGGATTTCTTGTTTAAAAGTGTTTTATGATCTTCATTGGTAATGCCCACCAAAGCCAAGGTATAGCGAATAAAGTACTTCGCATTGGCAATTGCTTCTTCGGAATGGTGCTGTCCACTTTCAAAACCAATGGAAACATAACCCATCTCGTTGATTTGACTGAGCAACGCCCCATTAAGATATTCTTCGATTCCAAGAATTACAGGAAAGGGAAAATTCTTCGCAAACCTTCGGTTTAAAAGGCTATCGTTCATAACGATGAAAGGTTCAGTCTCGCCCGAAGTAGTGTGCAGGTCGATAAAATAGATAGGGCGATTGCAATTTGCTATCACTTGTTGAATCAAACCGAATAGTTCAACTAATTCTTCAGCTTCATACATCGCCTCATCTTTATTTTGGAGAAAACTTCCCAATCGATGCGGTTGCCAAATTCGATTTAAATCTTCCTCTAAAAAACGTACCTGCTTTTTTAGAGCCTTTAGATTACCTGCCACACCAATGAATTCACCAAAAAGCTCATTTTCTTGTCCTTTTAGCTCGGAAAAAACCTCTTGTAGGGCAAATACTCCTGCTGGTTCATTGCCATGGATTCCAGCAAAGAAAATTACAGTGGGGCCTTCAGACTTTCCTTTTAAATGACCTATTTGTCTTTGCATTCTTTCTAGTACCGATAATTTTGGGGAAACGTATTGGGCCATTAGATTAGGTCGGATTTACTTAAAATTCCAATCAGGGTGTTAGTGTTCTGAACCACAGGAAGACAGCCGATATCGTGTTTTTTCATAAGCTCAAGAGCCTCTAAAGTCGTTTGGTCAGGACCAATTGTAAATATCTCCTTAACCATTATCCTGTCTACTGTCGTTTGCTCAAAATCAACAGATTTTTCCAATGAATTCAGATAACGCAGCGACAGTATTCCGGTTAGTTCTGCATAATCGTTCTCAACGGGTATATGTCGAATATTGTTCCAAGTCATAATGGCTTTTGCCATACTCACATAGTCATTTTCGTGAAGTTTAAGTACGTGAGTGTTCATCAGTTCTTTAACAAGCTGGGATTTGCCGAAGGGTCTTTTATTGTCTATATCCTTCCACTGATGTATAGGCAAGTGTTTTGTCTGATTTTGAACCATTTCCTTGGTAAGGAGGACTAATGATTTATCAGTTTTGAAATCTTTCTTTAGTTTTCGATAATTCGAAACCTGCCACTGTTCCCCAGTACGACCTTTTGTCCGTGCTTCAATAATACCTAAAAAACGCTCAATGTCTACATCATCAACTCCACATTTATGCAGGCCTTTATAAGCAATCGGCAGTAGTTTATTCAAGACCAATTTTTTAGCACTATATGCCTCATCGCACCATAAAAACAGTGATTCCTTACCAGTTCTAGCCGCTTTTATAAAATTGGTCTTGGCCGACTTGAAATCCATTTTGGAAGGTAAATCATCAAATTGCTTAGGACGACCTTTCATCAAACCCACCCAAAAAGCAAAATTGGCCAATTCGTCCAAGACGGAAGGTCCGGCAGGAATATATCTGTTCTCTATTCTAAGATGGGGTTTTCCACCACCAACCCCATAACAAGGCCTATTCCAACGATAGACTGTCCCATTTTGCAAGCATAAGGCGGGGAGTTCGGGAATTATCCCCTTTTTTATTTTTTCCATGGAGTTCTCCTCAATCTTTTTAGTTAAAAGAATGCGGTGCTTAGAAATGTCCTTTTTAAAAATTTCAGCAACACTACCAGATTCCCAATCATCTCCAAATCCGACTCTAGGTGTTTGATTACGAAGCGCCGATACGGTTTTTCGGGTATCGAGGCTTTGCTGAAAAAGTGCAATTCGGGTTTCCTTCCACAATTCACGTCCCATAAGTAAGGGCGAATTACAACAAATGGACAAAACAGGGCCAGCAATCGCTTGTGCCCAATTATAGCTCGATATAAAATCATTGGATGGGATTTGTAGGTGCAATTGGAAACTAGTATTACAAGCTTCAAACATCACCGAATCATGCTTCAAAAAAAGCTCATCGACCCCCCTAATCTTCAAATTAAAGTCTCCGCCTTTATTAGTTTTAAGCATATCGTTCAACGCAAAATATCTGGGAATGGGCGTTAAGTATTCCAGCCCAACCTCCTTTTTACTTATTGTTGGTAAAATACCTGCCAACAACAATTTTGCTCCTAGACCTTTTGCTTTTTTGTCGGCCTTTAGCAATAGGATGCGCAATTGCTTTTCAACCAAGTTGAAACAGTCTTTCTTGAGTTCGAAGGAATCTAGGTTAAGCTCTATGTTATAGCTTGCCAACTCAGTAGTAAAATGATTGTCATTAATCGCCTTCAGTAATTTTTGGTTTATACCAAATGGGCGATAATCTTCATCGATTAAGCATATTTCCTGTTCTGCCCCTATACGCACAACATCATCTTCAAAAAGGTCATTGTCCAAAAGATATTCCAAGGCCTTAATGTCATCCATCAAATGTTGTACGAAAGCAGCGCGCTCCCCAGTTCTACTCGGTTGCGCTGTAATCATTTCGCCCATAATACGATAGCTTATCCAACAAAACTATCGTGCGGGCTTTGAATAAAATATGACAATTGTCAGGCTGGCTCCATTGCTGTTTTCAAACTGACTTTTATCATATTTTTTCTGTTCATGGCCGGGTAATTTTGACTACAAATAAAATGGTATGTGCAACCTCACTGAAAAATATAATGTACCCGGACCGAGGTACACCAGTTATCCTACTGTACCCTATTGGGATTTGAATTCTTTCTCAGGATCAAGATGGAAAACAAGCGTTAAACAGAGTTTCAAAGAATCAAAAGAACAAGGTATAAGTCTATATATCCATTTGCCATTCTGTGAGCAAATGTGCACTTTTTGTGGTTGCCATAAGCGCATTACCAAGCGTCACGAAGTGGAGCTCCCATACATTAATGCCGTCCTAAAAGAATGGAACCTATATTGTAATCTTTTGGGAAGTCGCCCTAAAATCAAAGAGCTACATTTGGGAGGAGGAACACCTACTTTTTTCTCTCCTGAAAACCTGACACGATTAGTGGAAGGAATTTTAAGTCTCGCAACTGTTCACCCTAAAGCGGAATTTAGTTTTGAAGGCCATCCGAACAATACTACCGAAGCACACTTAAAGGCCCTTTTTAATGTGGGATTTAGAAGGGTCTGCTTTGGGGTACAAGACTATAACAATTCTGTTCAGGTAGCAATCAATCGCCTACAACCTTTTGAAAAGGTGAAACAAGTAACAGAAATAGCCCGTCAAATGGGTTATACTTCCGTAGGACATGATTTGATCTATGGCCTGCCATTCCAAACCCTTGAAGATGTAAAAAACACTATTGTACGAACAAACGATTTAAGTCCTGATAGAATAGCATTTTATAGCTATGCCCACGTACCATGGAGAAAAGGAAATGGTCAACGCGGTTATCGTGAAGCAGACCTGCCTACCCCGGAACAAAAGCAAGAACAGTACGAAATTGGTAGGCAATGGCTAAGCGGAATGGGTTACAAACATATCGGCATGGACCATTTTGCACTTGGTACGGATGCACTTTATGAAGCCACAAAATCAAGACGTTTACATCGAAATTTTATGGGTTATACCCCATCAAAAACCCAATTAATGATTGGTTTGGGCGTATCGAGCATCAGCGATAGCTGGCATGGGTTCTCCCAGAATGTAAAAAGCATCGAAGAATATCAACATTTGGTTGCAAATGATATTATTCCCTTTTATCGCGGACATCTTCTGAGTGAGGAAGATGAGATACTAAGAAGTCATATTCTAAATCTTATGTGTCGATTTGAGACCACATGGAAAACATCGGAAACCCAAAAAATAAATTTTCATGAAATCACCTCAGCATTAGCTGAATTTGAAGCAGATGGATTGGTCATTATAGGTCAAAATTCAGTGTTCATAACAGAAAAAGGGCGTCCTTTTCTTAGGAATATTGCTATGGCTTTTGACCTAAGACTACAAAGAAAAAAACCCGAAACAAGACTGTTTTCAATGACAGTATAACCTAATTCTAGAAAGTATGAAAAGTATTGTTGTGCCCATAGATTTTTCAGAGCAATCAAAATTTGCCTTGAAAGCAGCTGCCTCAATTGCAGCAAAAACCAATGCGGAGCTTTTAGTACTCCATATGTTGGAACTTACACCGGCCATTATGACCGAATCTGGTTACATACCAGAAGTGCAAATGGTACACCTAATGAAGATGACCGAAAAAAGGTTCAACAAATTTTTAAATGAACCATATCTAGAAAACCTAAAGGTTACCCCAATTATTAAACACTATAAAGTCTTCAGTGAAGTTGAGGAAATTGCAAAATTACATGGGGCGAATTTGATTGTTATGGGATCACATGGAACGGATGGGCTTGAAGAAATATTCATTGGTTCAAATACAGAACGAGTAGTTCGTAGCTCTGAGGTTCCTGTTCTAGTGATTAAAGGCGAATTAAATGATTTTCAAGTAAGCCGCTTTGTGTTTGCTTCAGATTTTAAAGAAGAGAATGTTGAAGTAGTTCAAAAAGCTGCTGCATTTGCTGATTTGATAGGTTCGGATTTTAAACTCTTTTATGTCAATACTCCAGGCGATTCTTTTCTAAGTACGGGAGACGCCTATAAGAAAATATCGAGTTTTTTAAACTTGGCCAATTTAGGTCTCGAAGTCGACGTTTACAACGATTACACCGTAGAACGAGGTGTACTGAATTTTGCTGAAGCCAATGCTGCAGACTTGATCGGTATTCCCACTCATGGCAGAAGGGGACTTTCCCACTTCTTTATGGGAAGTATTGGTGAAGATGTTGCTAATCATAGTAAAATCCCTGTAGTTACATTCAAAATTTAAAACCTTAAGCTCAGATGAAAATAACCTTAAAGGAATTACAATGGTAAAAGACATGAAAATGGACGATTGTTTGGCACTATTGGCCCGAAATTACATAGGGCGATTAGGTTACATATACGGACAAAGCCCATTCATTTTACCAATAACGTTTCATCACGACCCTAATGAAAAATGTATCATAAGCTACTCGGCCGAAGGACATAAGTTACATGCCATGCGGCAGTACAATGTGGTTTCATTTCAAGTTGATGAAATAACTTCCATACAAAACTGGAAATCAGTTTTTATTCAAGGGCGGTACGAAGAAATTAAAGGAAGTAGTACCAAACTATATTTAAATAGGTTTGCTGAAGGGGTTCGCAATTCATTTAAAATGCGAAAGGAAGAACCGCCAGCTTTCATAAAAGACTTTTCAAGCAAGTTGGAGGACAGAGGGGTCCCAACGGTCTACAAAATTTCTACAGATTTCATTTCAGGAAAATTTAGAACTAGCTGATTAGCTGATGTTTGTATCAGAAGAGAGCTGTAGGCTATCCTGATATTTATCATAGTTCTTTTCTTGCTTCAGACGTAAATTGAAGTAGAAATTAAAACTAGACAGCGATGAAAAAAAGAGTCCCTATTTCACAAATAATGACAAGAAACGTAGTAACCTTGACCATTAAAGATGATTTGGTCACTGCGGAAGAAACATTTAAGAAAAACCGAATTCGCCATATCCCTATAGTGAGCGGGAACAATATTTTAGGCATGCTAAGCTATACTGATTTAATGCGTATCAGTTTTGCTGATGCCATAGATGACAATGAATATGAAGTAGACACCATGGTCTACAATATGTTCAGCATTGAACAGGTAATGGTCAAGGATGTAGTAAGCGTGCCACCAACAGCTACGGTAAAAGAGGTTGCCCAATTCTTATCGCTAAAAGAATTTCATGCCTTACCTGTTGTAGATGAAGGTAAATTGGTTGGAATCGTAACTACAACAGATTTGATTAAATATCTGGTAGAACAATATTGATTGACCGTTGTTCGCAACGGAGTTCGTTCTTTGATTGATTTGATGAATTGGAGGGGATTATTAAAAAATAATCCCCTCTATTTATTTAGAACGTTCCATTAAATCTTTTATAGGCTTCTTTTTGCAAATCCTCTCTATGATTGGGATGTGCAATAGAAATCAAGGCCTTTGCTCGTTGCTGTAAATTCTTTCCAAAAAGATTGACCACACCATATTCCGTTGCCACATAATGCACATGTGCACGGGTAGTGGTTACCCCTGCCCCTGTTTTTAGAAATGGTACAATTTTCGAAACTCCTTTTTTAGTAGCCGCTGACATTGCGAAAATAGGTTTGCCACCTTTTGACAAAGCAGCTCCGCGAATGAAGTCCATTTGTCCGCCAACACCAGAGAATTGATACCCACCAATGGTGTCGGCACAGACCTGACCCGTCAAATCAATTTCAATAGCACTATTGATAGCCGTTACTTTTGGGTTTCTTCGAATTCTGGCCGTATCATTGGTATAGGCAGCATCCCTAAAATCACAAATGGGATTGTCGTCAATAAAATCATATAGCTTTCGAGAACCCACTGCAAAACAACTAACAATTTTTCCACGTTTTACAGATTTCTCTTTTCCGTTGATAACCCCACTTTCCAATAATGGAAGTACTCCATCAGAAAACATTTCAGTATGAATGCCCAAGTTTTTATGGTTGCCCAAGTTTGCTAAAACGGCATCAGGTATGGTGCCAATGCCCATTTGTAGGGTAGCACCATCTTCGATAAGGGCAGCTACGTTGCTTCCGATTTTATCTTCGATTTCTCCAATACTGGTTGGCGCATGCTCATGAATAGGCCGGTTCACCTCGCAGGCCAAAACGATTTCATCAATATGTACGATACCAGTACCATGCGTTCTGGGTACCGAAGGATTTATCTGTGCGATAATCTTTTTTGCGGAACGTACTGCGGGCAATGCCACATCAACCGACACGCCTAGCGAACAATAGCCATGTTGGTCGGGAGGTGAAACTTGTACTATGGCAACATCTATGGGAAGGTATCCGTCATAATATAACCTTGAAATTTCACTAAGAAAAACTGGAACATAATCGGCTTGAGGGGTGTTGACACTTTTACGCACATTGCCTCCCACAAAGCAAGAATTCAAACGAAATGTGTCGCTATAAGGAGCTTGGGTATATTTGGCATCACCTTCGGTGTGTATTGAGACAACCTCAATGTTCTCAAGCTCGTTATAACGTTCGCACAAAGCATTAATCAATTCATTTGGAGTCATCGCAGCACCTTGAAAAAATACCCGATTTCCTGATTTTACCACCTGAACTACTTCTTCAGCAGTTACTATTTTCATATCACAATAATTTTATCTGGTACAGTTGAAATTAATGACACTCGAAATCTGATGAAACCACTTCCTGTACTACTGGTTTAGGAGAGATGTAGGGTATTCCCAAACCCATTCCACGAATTATAAAAAGAAATCCTACAAGTGCAACAAGTAAAGGAACCAATTTACGTACTTTGGTCTTTATGCCATTACCAAAAGAGTTGAACGCATAAACAGCGGTAGTCATTAACGGAACAGTACCAATTCCAAAAAGTACCATATACAAACTGCTTTGTATCGGCGAGCCGATGGCAATTGCCGCAAATAGTGCCATATAAACCAGACCGCAGGGTAAGAACCCATTTAGCAATCCTATAGTAAGGAAGGTGTCAGGGGATTTTTTTTTGAGCTCATTGGCCAATTTCGATTTTATTCGGCCCATTACTTTGTATATCGGGCCTCTTAAACTTACTGTTGAGAAATATTTTGAAGGAAGAACCACCAGAACTATCATCAGTATTCCTATTGCAATTGATAATTTCTGCTGAAAACCAAACAAATGCAAGCTTTTTCCGACTAAGCCAAACACCAATCCCAGTAAAGCATATGAAAAAAGGCGCCCAAGGTGGTATAAAGACAATTGAAGAAGCTTTTTTGTAGGTCTTGACCTATCTAATGGCAGCATAAAAGCAATAGGCCCACACATGCCCAAACAATGCAAACTGCCCAACAAACCCAATAAAACAGCTGAAAAAAGCATGCTAATAGTTTATCTTTTCTTTGAATAAAAATGAATTTTCTTCATAATCCCATTTCACGGTAATGTCCCAGCGACCGTCTAACAGGCGGTTGTCAGGTATGAGCAAATGTGAATTCGACAGACGTATAGGAAAGTCAAAATCAAGGTGCCTATTTGACGGTCTATAAAGGGACACTTTACCTGTGATTATTTTGCTATCAAATGATTCTGGGAAATGGATTGTAATGCCGGTCTCGCTTTTTTCCAATTTCAATTTGGCGTTCATTAAGGACGCACTTCGTTCTGCATCAATTTCATCTTGATATGCCAATTCTTGTTTGTAATATTCATCAGTGACCAATTCATGATCAGTGCTGTCGTCAATGTTCATGCGAACAACGAAATAGAGAATGAAGGCGATAAAACCAATAAAAGCCAATACTATTCCAGTTCCCCAGTTAATCTTCATAATTCAAGTTTTAATGGTAGCTCCTAGGGGCCAAAAATTGAGTCGTAGTTGTCTCAATTAATTTGTCACCACTCAAGATTCCTATTTTCAATTTGTCTTTATCCCCATTGAGAGCCGAATTGTTTATTTCAATAAATAAGGTTCCTTCAGCCAGCTCTTCAGCTGGAACCTTAAAGAAATTTTTTGATACCATTTTTACGGTACCCTTGTGAGACAATAATTTGAAACTCACACTATCTACTGGTTGACTCGTCTTATTGACCAATTTGTAGGTGTAAACATTGCTTATCACGTTGTTGTCCTTTCTTTCATACAGCTGTCCTGGCAATCTCAATATGTTTGCCTCCAGCTCATTACGCAAAAAAAGCATACCTATCAAAATACCAATCAGAATAGTAAGTACCGAAGCGTACCCTTTTAATCTTGGTGTAAACTGAAACTTTTTCTTTTCAGAAATTTCTTGTTCACTGGCATATCGAATCAGCCCTTTTGGCTTTTTAATACTTTCCATGATATGGTCGCACTCATCAATACATGCCGTGCAGTTTACACACTCCAATTGGGTGCCGTTTCTAATGTCAATGCCGGTAGGGCATACATGAACACATTGAAAGCAGTCAATACAATCACCATGGCCCAACGCATCGCGATCTTCATTTTTTCTGAACTTTTTCCGTCCATTTTCGCCTTCCCCACGTTTATGGTCATACGCAACAACAATCGATTTATCATCAAGCAGAACCCCTTGTAACCTACCGTAGGGGCATGCAATAATGCATACCTGTTCTCTGAACCACGCAAATACGAAGTAAAAAACGGCGGTAAATATCAACAGTGGAATTATGGTTCCGAAATGTTGAAATGGACCATCATTTATATAGCGAAGCAACTTGTCACTACCAATCAAATAGGCTAAAAACACATTTGCAATCAAAAAAGAAATGATGAAGAAAACCAGCCATTTTAAAAGGCGTTTACGAATTTTATTGGCATTCCAAGGAGATTTATCAAGTCTTATTTGAGCACCTCTGTCTCCATCAATCCAGTATTCAATTCTGCGAAAAACCATTTCCATGAATATGGTCTGAGGGCACATCCAACCACAAAATAATCGGCCAAAACCCACTGTGAACAGTGCAACGAAGACCACCCCAATAATCATGGAAATAACAACCAGATGAAAATCTTGTGGCCAAAACGGGAAGCCGAAAATATTAAATCGACGTTCGAGCACATTGAACAGTAAGAATTGATTACCGTTGATTTTTATAAACGGAGAAGCAAAGAGAAAAAGCAACAGAAAGTAGCTGACGTATTTTCGATATTCATAGAAATTCCCGCGAGGCTTTTTGGGGTAAATCCATGCCCGTTTTCCCTCAGTTGTAACTGTTGCTATCGAATCTCTAAAATTTTCTTCCATTTAAAACCCTTAAAAGGTCAGTAGATTACTTACTCTTTGGTCTCTTCTACCAAATCAGCGGCATCGGTTTCATAGGTTTCTCCAGAATTAGCTTCAGGTTCTTCCTTGATTTCAGGGGCATTGGGATCAACCCATATTTCCCCTTCCGGGGCTTTAGGGTTGGCAGCAGTGGTTCCTTGAAATTGTAATAAATAACTGGCTACTTGCGCCATCTCGCTGGGCTTTAAGCTATTTTTCCAGGCAACCATTCCTTTACCATCTCTACCGCCCTCTGATATGGTATTGAAAACATTTTTAATCCCACCACCTAATATCCAATATTCATCAGTCAGGTTAGGACCTATACCGCCACCGCCATCTGCCATATGGCAAACCACACAATTTGTGGTAAAAATCTTTTTCCCTGCGTTTAAGTCTGAAGCATCGGTCAGCAATTCCACAGAATTCACATCTACCAAATCTTTTGCCGTCTTCTTATATTCTTCAATTGCAATTCTGGCTTCAGCAACTTCCATATCATATTCTTCTGCTTGGGTGTAGTCGCTCGCAATATGAAAACGTACCAAGTAGATGAGGCCAAAAACGATAGTGGCATAGAACATATAGACCCACCATGGTGGCAATACGTTATCGAGTTCTCGAATACCATCGTAATTATGGTCCAAGATAATCTCACCCTCTTGTTCGATAGCTCGACTTTTCGTGAGCTTCTTAAATAGATTTTTACCCCAAGTCCATTCTACTTTTTTATTCTTAGTTTGTAGATAACGCGCTTTGGCTTCTTCAGATAGTGTTTGGAACATTACATTCTCTACTGATTTGAGTATGGCCTCAATAGCAATCAAAATCAGTAATACCATAAGAAGGAAAAACTGTGTTACAGGGTATTTTATAATGGCGAGTGAGTCGCCAGCGTCAATGAAATATTCCAATAATCCCCAAATAATGAAAAACAGCAGTGGAACCCTTATCCACCATGGAAATTTAGAAATCATGTTGTCTTGTTTTTTGGTTGTCGTTATCTAAAGGCAATTCGCCCATTTCTTTTATATGAGCTTTAGAAGCAGTGAATACCCACCAAAAGAGGAGGGAAAAGAACACGAAGAAAATTAGCAATGATATCATGGGATAGGTTGCTATACCTTCAATACTTTCCATGTGGTTTTTTACGAACTTTAGCATGGTTATTTGTTTTGTGAGATTAATTCATCCGTTTCCTTAACCTTAATGTCCGTTCCCAATCGTTGCAAATAAGCAATAAGGGATATGATTTCTCTATTTCGCATTTCTACAAAGTCAAGGTTATTATCTGCAGCGTAGTTTTTATCTGCCTCATAGGTTCTGGCAAATTCAGGATCTGTATATAGATTCTTCTCTATTTGCAGTGCTTGCTCTGCCATATGCTCCTGTGCGTTTGAAATGTCTTCGTCTGTGTAGGGAACCCCTAACTTGACCATTGCCTCCATTTTGGCTTCTACACCACTTCTATCATGTTCGTTCAAGACCAACCACTGATAGGCAGGCATTATTGATCCCGAAGACGTACTTTGGGGGTCATACATGTGGTTTAAATGCCAGTTATCCGAGTACTTACCTCCAACCCGAAGTAAATCAGGTCCTGTTCTTTTACTGCCCCACAGAAAGGGATGGTCGTATACAAATTCACCGGCCTTGGCGTATTCACCGTAACGTTCAACTTCGCTACGAAACGGCCGTATCATTTGCGAATGGCACCCAACACATCCTTCTCGAATGTAAAGGTCTCGCCCTTCCAACTCTAGAGGTGTATACGGTTGTACACTTGTAATTGTGGGGATGTTTGATTTCACCAATAATGTGGGAACTATTTGAATGATACCTCCAATTAAAATGGCAACGGTAGCTAGAATTGTCAATTGGATTGGTCTTCTTTCTAACCAAGTATGAAAAGTTTCACCAGCCGTTCTTCTGGTAGTAACCTTTGCCAAAGCAGGTGCTTCAGCCAGTTCATCACTCACAGAGCTTCCTTTTCTAATAGTAACAATGACATTATATACCATTACCAACATACCAACAATGAACAATGAACCTCCTATCGCACGCATCCAGTACATCGGGATAATTTGAGTCACTGTTTCCAAGAAATTACCATAAACAAGGGTTCCATCAGGATTAAATTCTTTCCACATTAAAGCCTGTGTGAATCCTGCTACGTACATGGGCAATGCATAAAGTACGATACCCAAAGTGCCAATCCAGAAATGGAAATTTGCCAGTGCTCTTGAATACAAGGTGGTTTTCCACATTTTAGGAACTAAATAATAGATCATACCGAATGTCAGGAAGCCGTTCCAAGCCAAAGCTCCAACATGGACATGCGCAATGACCCAATCACTAAAATGGGCAATGGCATTCACGTTTTTTAGGGAAAGCATTGGCCCTTCAAAAGTGGCCATACCATAACCGGTAATGGCAACAACCATAAATTTTAAAACGGGATCTGTCCGAACTTTATCCCATACCCCCCGCAAGGTCAAAAGCCCGTTTATCATTCCTCCCCAAGAAGGTGCAATGAGCATAACGGAAAACACAACGCCTAAGTTTTGGGCCCAGTCGGGCAAAGATGAATATAAGAGGTGGTGTGGACCTGCCCAGATATAAATAAATATCAGGGACCAGAAGTGAACAATTGACAAACGATAGGAATAAACTGGTCGATTCGCAGCCTTAGGCACAAAGTAATACATCAATCCTAAAAATGGAGTTGTCAAAAAGAATGCTACGGCATTATGACCATACCACCATTGTACCAAGGCGTCTTGCACACCTGCATAAACAGAGTAACTTTTTAGTGCTGAAACTGGCAGCTCTAAACTGTTGAATATGTGCAGTACCGCAACCGTAACAAAAGTTGCCAGGTAAAACCAAACCGCAACATAGAGATGCCGTTGTCTTCTTTTAAGTATGGTACCTATCATGTTCCATCCGAACACCACCCAAACAACAGCTATGGCAATATCAATAGGCCATTCCAATTCTGCATATTCTTTTGAAGTAGTATATCCTAAGGGTAAGGTCAATGCAGCAGCAACAATTATCAATTGCCAACCCCAAAAATTAATGTTGCTCAAAACATCGCTGAACATGCGGGCTTTAAGCAATCTTTGCAAGGAATAATATACGCCAGCGAATATGGCATTCCCCACAAAAGCAAAAATGACAGCATTTGTATGAAGTGGCCTTAAACGACCAAAGCTCAACCACGATATACCATCGGTTAGGTTAGGGAATAAAAACATAAAGGCCAGCAATAGGCCGACCACCATGCCCACAACGCCCCATAGCATAGTTGCATAGAGGAATTTTTGAACGATTTTATTATCGTATTGAAATTGTTGTACTTCCATAATTACTCAGTTTGACTTTTATTTTGGTTGCTATTATTTGATGTTTCGTTAACGAGTTCGTCTTCGAAGAGCATTCGAACAGATGGGGTATACGCATCATCATATTGTCCTTTTTTGACCGCGGCCAAAAAAACAAAGAAGAAGAGTACAGCTACAATTATGCTTATGGTCAATAACATATAAATGACACTCATACCTACCTGAATTTGGGTGTAAAACTAAAATTGACTGAACTCGTAAAAAATGACATATATCAGGTTTTGGTAGCTAATTTTCTTCCAAGAATATTTGTTGTTAGTGTCGCCAAAACAACAATGCTTATTGAGCTCAAAGGCATCAAAATGGCGGCAATTACAGGTTGTAATTGGCCCGTAACAGCGAAATAAAGCCCAATGAGGTTATAGCCCAATGAGAGTAGAAAACATGCTTTTATAACTTTTATGGACTGCCTTGCAATTGCCAGAAAAGAAGCTAGCTGATTTAATTTTGAGGCCTCCAAAATTGCGTCACTTGCGGGAGAGAAAACATTAACGTTCTCAGCCACGGCAACACCTACATCACTTTGTGCCAATGCACCTGCGTCATTAAGACCATCACCGACCATAAGTACTTTAGCTTTTCGTTGCAAGGATTCAATAAACTCAAGTTTGTCTTCTGGCTTTTGTTCAAAAAGCATGGGTAGCTGAAAGGGAAGTAGTTGCGCCAACTTGTTTTTTTCACCTTTGTTGTCACCAGATAAAATGGCAACAGAGTAATTCTGTCTCAAATTCTGAAGTAAGTTCACAATACCATTTCTGAACTGACTTTTGAACACGAATCTTCCCTTATAATTTTCATCAGCAGCTACATGTACCGTAGTTTCTAGGGAATTGTAATCACTGTTGCCAACATAAGCAGCTGAACCAATTTTGACTGAATGTTCCCCTAATTTACCTTCCAAACCTTTACCTGTTCTTTCAACAAATTCATCCAAGGTTTCAATTTGGTTGCTTTTCAGAATTCCATATAGCTCCCGACTTAGCGGATGGTTTGACCCCCTAAGTGTAGTTTTTAAAAGAACCTTTTCTTCTTCTGTCAGTTGCATTCCCTCATAGGTAATGGCACTACCATTATTTGAAGTAAGGGTGCCAGTTTTATCGAAGACGATGGTCTGAATTCTAGCTAGACGCTCAAGCGTATTGGTATCTTTTACATAAAATTTAAACCTTCCAAAAATTCGAAGTACGTTACCAAGTGTAAAGGGCGCAGCCAAAGCTATGGCACATGGACAAGCAATAATAAGTACCGCGGTAAATACATTTAATGCCTTGCTTGGGTCATGCCAAAGCCAAAAGCCAGTTGCCAGAAATGCAATAGTGAGCACGGCAAGCGTAAAGCGTTTACTCAAGGCATCCGTCAAAGTTTGGAAACTACTTGCTTTGTTTTTGGAAAAGGCTTTATTGCTCCAAAGCTGGGTTAAATAACTCTGGGAGACCGATTTAAGAACTTCCAGCTCAAGGACCCCTCCTATTTGTCGACCTCCAGCAAATAGTTTGTCCCCTAATTTTCTTTTTAAAGGTTCCGATTCACCCGTTACAAAACTATAATCAACTTGGGCATATCCTTTTAGGAGTATTGCGTCAACAGGAATTATTTCTTGATTCCGCACGAGTATTCTATCCCCTCTGTTTATTTTATGAATTTCAATGGTCTCCTCGTTTTCATCAACAATCCGAGTAATGGCGATAGGGAAATATGACTTATAGTCTCGCTCAAAAGAAAGATGGGCATAGGTCTTTTGTTGAAAGAAACGGCCAACCAACAAAAAGAAAACCAAACCCGTTAAACTATCAAAAAAGCCCGACCCCAAATCAAAAACGATATCAACGGTGCTTCGAACAAAGAGGGTTAGAATTCCCAAAGCTATAGGTACATCTATATTTAATACGCTAGATTTTAGTCCCTTAAATGCAGATTTAAAATAATCTTGGGCAGCATAGAAAACCACAGGCAATGAAAAAGCAAACATTAACCACCTGAAGAATAGTTTATAGCGGTCTAGCCAGAATTCTTCAACTTCAAAATATTCAGGAAACGACAAGAGCATAACATTGCCAAAAGCAAAACCTGCAACGCCCAGTTTATAGATTAATGAATTGTTGGTCGTTTTTGAGGTTTTCGAATAATCTTCAAGGGTAATAACAGGTTCGTAACCAATTGTTGATAGCAATAAGGCCAGCTCTTTTAAACTAAGGTTCTCCTTGTCATACGTAAATCTTGCTTGTTTTTTGGGGAAATCGACTTGAGATGATTTAATAGCAATATGTAGCTTACCAAGGTTTTCCAATACCCAAATACAAGAACTACAGTGCATGTTGGGAATGTGTAATTGTATTACTTGAACTCCGCCTTCATCGAAATCCAGAAGCTTCTGTACCACTTCTTGGTTCTCTAAAAAATCAAATTTTCCTGAAGTTTCATGGGGCGAAATGCCTGGATTGGATTCCATTTCATAAAAAGAATCCAAACCGCCATCAATAAGAATTTGATAGACCGATTTACAGCCATTACAACAAAAGCGCTTTGAATCGAACAAAACCTCATTGTTGTCACAAACATCCCCGCAATGGTAGCACGTTGAAGAAGACATACACATTTACTAATACCTGCAGCAAATGTCCAATGACGATAAATAATAAAATATGACAATTGTCAGCTTTTCAAATACATAGGTCGTATACCTTTGTACCGTTAGGTAAATCTTATTGTCATGAATGAGAGCAGGTGTGAAAATTGTATTATCCGTCAGTTCAACTCTTTGAGGGCGATGAACAAAGAGGAATTAAAAAAAGTTTCAGATTCCAAAATCACAAAAACAGTCAAAAAAGGCGAGCCCCTATTTGAAGAAGGTGATAAGCTAAATGGTGTTTATTGCGTACGTAACGGGGTTTCAAAAATGTCAAAATTAAGCCCAAACGGTAAGGATCAAATTGTAAAGTTGGCTACCAAAGGCGAAGTGATGGGCCAGCGTTCGGTAATTGCAGAAGAACACGCCAATTTATCTGCTGTTGCTGTCAGTGATATGGAGGTATGTTTCATTCCTAAAGAAAGCATCACCAATACGCTCCACAAAAACCCAAACTTCACTTTAGAAGTGCTTCGTCACATGGCCCATGATTTAAGGGAAGCTGATGATGTAATCGTAAACATGAGCCAAAAAACAGTGAAGCAGCGCATAGCCGAGGCCTTTCTCTATCTCCAAAATTTCGGTGTTGATGAAGATGGCTACTTTGTATTGACCCTCTCTCGTGAAGATATTGGTAACGTTGTGGGTACCGCCACCGAATCAGCAATCCGTATAATTTCTGAATTCAAGAAAAAGGGCCTCATCAAGGCTTCGGGAAAGAAATTAGGGATTAAGGACGAGCGTAAACTCAAAGATTTGGCCGAAGGGTTTTAGTAGTTTCTTTTTTTCTAAAGCTGACATTTGTCATAGTATCGCTTTCAAGACCAAGCTAATTTTATCCCATCTTAAATAAAAATTGGGATGAAAAGGATATTGATACCCACCGATTTCTCAGATAATGCATGGAACGCTATTGGATATGCCATGCAACTATTCAAAAATCAAGAATGCCTGTTCTACCTTTTGAACACCTATACCCCTGTGATTCCCAACAGTCGATTTATGGCGCCCATGGTCAATGGTGTTCGCATTGAGGATGCTATTCGGTCAAGTTCAGAAAACGGATTGATAAAGACCGTTAACCGTATTCGTTCGGCTTTTAATAATCCAAAACACAACTTTGAGACCATATCCTCCTTCAATTTGTTGGCCGATGAGGTAAAAGACGTAGTAGACAGTTTCAATATTGAACTTATCGTTACAGGTACCAAAGGTGCTTCAGGTATGGATGAAGTATTTATGGGCAGTAATACGGTTCGTATCATTAAAAACACAAAAAAATGTCCGGTTCTAGCAATTCCGCAACATTTTGATTATCAATCCCCCTCTGAAATTGCCTTCGCAACTGATTTTAATCGATTCTATTCGCAGTCAGAATTAGAACCTTTAATAAACATGGCAATCGCTTTTAAAGCTACCATACGTATTGTCTATGTGCAATATGAAATTAAGGCACTGTCTGAGCTACAGCAGTTCAACCTGAACATGTTACGAAAGTATTTTTCTAGAGTTGAACATTACGTTCATACGGTTTCAGAATTAAGCTCGGTCTCAAAAACCTTGGAAGTGTTTTCCAATGAATTGGATATCCATCTATTGGCCATGTTACATTACCAACACAGCTATATGGAGAAAATGACCAGAGAACCAATCGTCAAGCGAACGGCCTTTCATACACAGATACCGCTTTTGGTCATTCCAGAACTGGGTATGGAAGTCATTCACAGCCCAAAAGAACCTCAAATGGAAATGGTTTAACGAAATCTTTCTGAACCAATTGGGTGGTCTTCATAAAAGTCGTCAAACGTCTTTGTTGTTTTGTAATCATCGGTTAAAACTTTGTACACCATATAAACTACAAGGCCTTGACCAAAAACAGTTATATAAAAAACCCAACTAAAAGAAAAGTTCATACCAACCATGATAGTTAGGGTAACTAAAACAAAGGTGGTAAAGGCAACAACGCCCATTGCTGATATCTTCATAATTTTTTATACCCAAGTTAACGGCTTACCGGCTGTTTAAAAGACATATTGGCAATTTTTTGGCAAAACAAAAAAATCTGAGTTAAGTACCTGAATTTTTCGGTGCGCAACGTATCGCACACTTACCAAAAAGGCGGCGAAGTAACTTTAGCAATAATACTTAACATTATTGTTACTTTTGATATACTTCTAACTGAATGGACAAAATAGAAATTTTAATCAAGCGAGATTCTGCCGGCAATCCAATAGATTTGGAGAGCATGAGTCTTGCTGATTCAAAAGCATTCAGCGAGATACTAATTTCTCTAATAAAAATCGTTGAATTTGAAAAGGACTTACACCTAAAAATAGGTGTTAGAAAGTCCAGTGCCGTGAAGTCCATAATAGGACCCACTGATCACATGGAAATTGTATACAAAAAAATAGAAAAAGCTTCGAAATCAGAAGTTGACCGTGACAATTTTTACGTTAAACACCTTAATAAAATTAGAGAAAAAGCATATCAAAATGAGGATTTTGATATTACTTACACAAAAAAGGGGAATCGAATAAGTATAAAACCGCTTTTTACGAATCAATTTAAAACTACCCGCAATACTCAAAAAGGCAAGGGGGATTTTAAAATTAAATTCTTAAATGGAACACTTACTGACTGTGGAGGTATAAAGCCTAATTTTCACATCAGTGTTGGAGAATCTTCTTTCACTATCAAATGCTCTCCGGAAGAGGCTAGAATGCTTGGTGGTAAGCTTTACGAAAATATTAATGTTTGTGCCTGGGTAAAAGAGGAAAATGAAAAAGAAACCTACAAGTTGTGTGACGTTTATGATGAGAAAGAGGCTGAGCTATTTTTCGATCTATCAGATTTCTTTAAGCTTTTGAAAAACAAAGAGGGTACGGAGCCCTTTCATTTTATTTCTGACAAACTGGAAGACTTTTATGATAACAAAGATTATGATGGGGCAGTAAAGTTTATCAAGCCCTTTATACATGAAAGTTCGCTTCCCGTTTACCTTCGAACTATTCTGGTTGTCTCGAAGGGTTTAAAGAACGTTATGCCGCTTACAGGCTTGTTGAATGAAGTTGAGGGTTACCTTGAATCAAAAATTGGCAAGGTTTATTGAGCAAGGGAAGTTTACATATAGCCCTTTCCTTTGATGAAGAATTGTTATCATTTTCGTCGCTAAGTAACCTTAATGACTTTGTGGCTATATCAGCAGCCGTTGGTAAAAATGGACGCTGTGAGCACTCTGGTTTAGTCATTTGCTTTGATAAACAAATCCACTATTTTCATTTTGATGGAAGAGATGTTTTATTAGAAGAAATTACCGAAAGAACGGGTGATTATGATAATTTATACTTTAAAAAAACCAAGATTATTCATGAAGCTGATGTGGTCTCTTTTTTAGGACATTGCCAAAAATTAAAAGCCCGTGGTGTAAAACCACAATACGGTTTTGTTTTTAATGGGTCATATTATGATTCGAAAACAGGGGAAAACTTTTTGGTAAACGCCGAATATGATATTACAACATGTGTTGGTTTCTGCATTAAAGTTATTCGAGGATTTCTTTACAATAACGAGGAATATTTAAAATTAGCAGATTGGGAATTGCCAACCTTTAAAGAAGCTCCAACAAGTTTGATTCGTTATATGTTTAAATACTTGAAAAAATATGCCGATGAAAATGGTATTAATATTTCAGATTTGTTTAAAAGTGATGAATTAAAAAGAATATCTCCTTCTGAACTATTGTCTTCTGCTTTTTTCAAAAATCTTCCAATTCAAAAAAATAGTATTGACTCTATTAATCCTGAATTGGAAGCCTATTTTCTTAGCTTAGTCGCCGCCTAATCCAACTAAATTAATTCTACTCTTTCCCACCCTTTTTCGGGCAAATCATTTCTATCTACGACAATAATACTTGCAACACCCGCAGAAGGATATTTATATTTTAGAATCGTTTGGAACTCATTAGCCTCTAAATAAAAAAGACTTATTCTTTTGGGAAAACTAAGTTTTCTATTCTCGCATTCAATACTTAACAAATGAGCGCCTATCTCTTTGAGAAGTTGTTTTATTGCATACCTGTCTGTATTTCTAAAAACTATATTTTTCATGGATTTATTCCATAATTAAGGAGTATGTCCAAATATAGAAATAATTAAAATGAGAAAGGTGTCCTAATTACTTTCTTCTTAAATTAGAATCAAACTGTGAATCCATGTGTTACGGAACACGAGTAGTTAGAAAAGTAATGGAATTGGAGCAGCATTATTAAAAAATTTGACTACGAATAATTGGAAATTAATTATTACCGATGGAGTTGTACGAATACAAGATGTTGAAAGAAGAGCAACAATGGGATGAACTTTGGTCAAACTGTACCTTCCTAAAACATCACATTTCAAAGAATGGCAAATTTTCCCTTTATACCCTGTATAAATTCTTCGTTTAGGTAGAACTTTCAATTAAATCGGATCAAATTGTTGGAAAAAGAGAATTTAAAACAGGAGGGTTATTGGACAGGTATTCTGGTAATTTGGAAGTATGAGCCATGGAGGAGCTTAGATGATGGCATTATTTTATCTTTTTATTTGCTTGGCTATTTGGGTTATGGCTAATTGATAGATATCACAATAAAAAGAATAGATGGTAATAATTTTAATATCGTGAATTTTAACAGATAACTTAAACCTTATATAGATTGATAGAAGAAGGATTTGAGGAAGAAGAATTTGAGGAATTGGATAATAACTCTGAAGAAAAGTCGGACAAAGCAGATTTAAATCAGCCTTTTTCACTAAACTTTATTTCAGAATTAAATACACTGAGGGACGCTTTAACATTCCGAAAAGAAGAAGTTTTGTTTATAGGACTATCTATTGTCTTTGGGCACTTTGTTTTATTCTATTTAGCTGATTTCCAATACGCCATAATTTTTGTTGCTATTTTATTTTGTTACGGAGTTTTGCTTTTTTACCTATATCGGTATTATAAAATAAAGAAAAGAAAAGTTTACGATTTAATAGGGGAAGTCAGTCATTATAATGAGTGTTTGACAAAAGAAAATCAAAAACATAAGAAGCAACAAATAGTCCAACGAGATCAAAAGGTGACCCTAAAAGTTAAGGAGAAGGAATTTGTAAAAATCGATTCATTGCAAAGTAGTGTATTGTTGAAAGAAGAGTACGAGCGATTACAAAAAATACTTAATGAACTTGAGACACTGCAAAAACAACAGGAAGTTGAAATTCAAGAATTTGACAAGAAAATTGGAAGATATTTTGAAATAAGTCGTTTAATGAAAGTTATCGTGGGTTCTATTAGTAACATTATTGAGCGCCTTGATAAGAAATAAAAATTGTTAAAATCAAATGGAGAAAATTTTGTCAATATTTAGGGGTTACTCTTTAGGAAGAACTAAAGTGGCTTTATTTGGACTTTTCATTTCCGCAATAGGATTTCAGTTCTATGTGAATATAAATTTTGAGAAAGGCCAGATTATAGCAAATGATGGTGAAATCCCATTATTCCTTTGGATAGCAATCATCTTTTTCTTTAGTCTGCTTATCCTTCTAGATTTTTGGTTTTACAGAGACAATTCTAAAAGAAAAAAAAAGATAATCGATTTACTAGAAAATGAAAACGTTGACAATGAAATTAAACTCCAAATTTCAAAAAAGTTAGATAGGCTTTTATGAGCCCGGCAATTGCATTAGCCGTACACAATTCATACAGAAATACATAAAAAATCCGCAACCCACTAATTAATAGTTTGTTACGGATTTTTTATGTGTTCCCGCCTGGGTTGTCAGCTCCAATGTCGCTGTTAACCAGAGAAAACCGCTACTGCAAATGGAAAGCCATGCTTTGCACGCAAAGCGCGATTTTGTTTTCTACTTTTTGGAAGCGCAAGCGCTCCCAAAATCCGAAAACAAAAAAGCCCATACCTATCGGCATGAGCTTTCCGCTTGATGTGGTCCCACCTGGGCTCGAACCAGGGACCAACTGATTATGAGTCAGCTACTCTAACCAACTGAGCTATAGGACCAATTGTTGGCCTGCAAAATTAGCTTTTATTTTCAATTGTACCAATATCTTCGCAAAGTTCTACCAAAACACCATTGGTTCCTTTCGGATGTAAAAAAGCAACCATTTTATTATCGGCTCCCTTTTTAGGAAATCCTGGTAGTACCACAAAACCTTCGTTTTCCAAACGTTCTATTTCAACTTTCAAGTCGTCAACCGCAAAAGCGATATGATGAATACCCTCACCTTTCTTTTCAATGAACTTCGCAATGGCACTCTCTGGGGTAGTTGCCTCGAGTAATTCAATTTTATTGGGGCCTGACTTGAAAAAAGAGGTTCTCACGCCCTCACTTTTTACTTCTTCTATCTTGTAATGGGGTACGCCCAATAACCTTTCAAAAAGACTATTGGATTTCTCCAAATCAGTGACAGCTATGCCCAAATGTTCTATTTTATTCATTTATCAAGCGTTAATATAATCGCAAGTTAAACAGCTCAAGCTTAGAAAAGGCTGAGATTGCTTATGAAATCCTATTTTTGACCCATGGAAACGCCCCGTCAGAAAAAAATAGCCAGCATTATTCAAAAAGACATGGTCGAGGTACTGCAACGTGCAGCGACCGATGGAGGTCTTAAAGGTGTGCTCATCTCTGTAACAAAAGTCTACGTTACGGCAGACTTGTCAATCGCCAAAGTCTACCTCAGCATTTTTCCCAATGCCAAGGCATCTGAGCTTTTAGCTGGTATTAAATCAAACGAACCATTGATAAAACATGAAATTGCTCAGCGCACCAAGAATCAAATGCGACGTATGCCCAATCTAAATTTTTATTTAGACGATTCGTTGGAATACATCGATAATATTGAAAAGTCATTGAAAGGTGTAGATAACCCCATAGAAAATCCTGATTTATTGGATAAACGAAAGAAGTCCTGATTTTGAATTTTCCGTTGTACATCGCCAAACGGTATTTACGGTCAAAAAGCAAGCAAAACGCCGTAAACATCATAAACTTCATTACATTCCTGGTCATTGTAATCGGTTCTGCGGCGCTGTTCATCGTACTATCGGCGTTCTCAGGACTAAAGTCTTTTAGTTTACAATTTACCGATGCTTTTGACCCCGATTTAAAGGCCATACCCGCTACCGGAAAATTCTTTACCGTTTCAACCGAAAATGACCAGGCGCTACAGAACTTAAAAAGCGTTGCCCATTATTCAAAGGAGCTTGAAGAACGTGTTTATTTAACATTTAGAGAGAAAAGTCACCTGGCCACTATAAAAGGTGTGGATTCCAATTTTCAAATGACCACTGGCATTGATAGCATGCTTTATTTTGGCAATTGGGGAGTGAATGAATACAGCGGCGTTATCGGCATCGGCGCCTTCAATATATTGGGCGTGCCCTTAAACAACTATGAAACGCCTTTAATTGCCCTAGCTCCCAAACCTGGTAAAGGATCTATAAACCAACAGGTTCTAAATTCAAAACCCTATAACAGTCTGCCACTTGTGCTAACTGGGGTATATGCCGTAGAAGAAAACTTAGATCGCAAATATGTGATTACGTCACTACCAACTGTTCAAGCTTTTTTAGAAAAAGATAGCCTTACGGTTTCAGCCATAAATTTTAAGTTATCAAAAGGATTTGATCTGGAGTCAGCGAGAGCGGAAATCGCTGCAGTATTGGGTTCAAAAGGACGAATTCTTAGTCGTCAAGAACTTAATGGTAGTCTTTACAAGATGCTCAATACCGAAAATGTGGCAACCTATTTGATTTTCACCTTAGTGCTCATAATTGCACTTTTCAATGTGGTCGGGGCAATAATAATGATGATTCTTGATAAACAACAGAATTTGAGAACACTGTTCGCGCTAGGTTCCCCTGTAAGGGATTTACGGTTTACTTTTTTTCTTCAGGGATTGTTGACCACCTGTATAGGGGGATTGATTGGAGTGGTCATTGGCATACTGATCATACTATCGCAGCTTGCTTTTGGTTGGTTAAAGATTACACCTAGCCTAGCCTATCCCGTTGCATTTGATTGGCAGAACGTGTTACTTGTTTTTCTAACCATTGCCGCCTTGGGATTTGTCTCAGCTAAAATTGCCAGTAGCCGAATCAACAAAAGATTGGTGGCAATTTCGTAATGGGAATCTAAGCGAATTGATGGTCTCCAAACTTCTCTAAAACCTCATCAAAAGCGGCAAACACATCGGCAGAATCATCACTGGTCACCATTTTCATTCGGTATTCCTTGAAATGTGGTATTCCCTTAAAGTAATTGGTATAATGCCTTCGGGTTTCAAATACCCCAAGCTTTTCCCCTTTCCAATCGATGGACATTTGTAAGTGTCTGCGTGCTGCCTCTACACGTTCTTCCATAGAAGGCGAAGGCAAATGTTGACCTGTCTTAAAATAGTGTTTGACCTGATTGAAAAACCATGGGTTTCCGATACTGGCCCGCCCAATCATAGCTCCATCCAATCCAAAATCATCTCGCATTCGCACAGCAGCTTCGGGCGTATCTACATCACCATTGCCGAATACCGGTATGTGCATTCTGGGATTGTTTTTAACTGCTGCAATCGGCACCCAATCAGCTTCCCCTTTGTACATCTGAACACGGGTACGGCCATGAATCGAAATTGCTTTTATACCAACATCTTGCAAGCGCTCAGCAACCTCAACAATTTTTATTGAATTACTGTCCCAACCCAATCGTGTTTTCACAGTAACCGGCAGTTTGGTCCGCTTAACCATTGCCTCTGTTAATTTTACCA
Organism: Croceivirga thetidis; assembly: GCF_012272815.1. GTDB lineage: Bacteria > Bacteroidota > Bacteroidia > Flavobacteriales > Flavobacteriaceae > Croceivirga > Croceivirga thetidis. The sequence continues at coordinate 1,067,914 of NZ_JAAWWL010000001.1, read as the reverse complement.
TGAGCGGTATATCTCTTAAAATACCTGCACCGGCATTCTTGCATACCACTTTTTTTACAGGGCAACCAAAGTTGATGTCGATAATATCAGGATTGGATTTTTCAACGATATCAATTGCCTGTAGCATCGAATCCATTTCCGCACCAAAAATCTGAATACCAACAGGACGCTCTTTTTCGTAAATATCGAGCTTTATCACGCTTTTAGCGGCATCTCTAATAAGACCCTCAGAAGATATAAACTCAGTGTAAACCACATCAGCCCCATTTTCTTTGCATAATGCCCGAAATGGGGGGTCGCTTACATCTTCCATTGGAGCAAGAAGTAAAGGGAAATCAGGTAATTGTATGTCACCGATTTTCGGCATTGGCAATTTTTTTGAACGACAAAGGTACTTTAAAAACGAAATTTCTTCAAAGTGAAGCAGTTAACAGCGAATCAGAATTCAATATCAACCTCAATTTTTTCTCCATTACGGTCAACTACGGCTTTTGTGGCATCCCCTTTTTCGAATGTTGAAAGGGTACGCATATAGCTCATCATGTCAGTTATTAAGCTATCTCCCAATTGAACCACAACATCTCCTTTCTGTAGTCCAGCTTTTTGAGCCGGTTTATTCTCGCTCACACCATCTATTCGCATGCCTTTACCGTCAAACAAGTAATCGGGAACAACGCCTAATCCAACCTTAAATCGAGGTACTTCCTCACTCTCGTTCTTCGTCATTTTAAAGGTTAATTTTGGGCTATTGTCCAGATCCATGCAGACGGCAACAATATAGTCTGCTATTTCATTCATTCCTTCATAATTCAGTTTCTCGGAATCATCGGAAGGCCTGTGATAGTCTTCATGTTGTCCTGTAAAAAAATGTAAAACCGGAATGTCGGCTAAATAGAATGAAGTGTGATCTGATGGGCCAATACCGCTTTCTTTCAAAATCAATTTGAACCCAGGATTATTAACGTTCAGTGATTGATTCCAACGCGATGAAGTACCTACACCACTTATTGATAGACTCTTGTCTTCACGCAATCTACCCACCATGTCAAGATTAATCATAAAGTTGATTTCATTCATTTCAAGAGTGGGGTTCTTTACATAATAATTAGAGCCTAAAAGCCCCATTTCCTCACCTGAATAAAATTGAACCAAAATATTGGTCGACATCAGACTATCCTTAAGCTTTTCCGCAATTTTGAGAACTGTTGCAACCCCACTGGCGTTATCATCAGCTCCATTATGTATTTCAGGATCACCTCGATGTAATGAGCCTTGCCCTCCCATACCTAAATGATCATAATGGGCACCAAGTACAATGGTTTTTTCCGCTTTCTTGTCATAAAATCCAATTACGTTGGTTCCTGTGGTCGTTCCCTCCCCTGCTGTTATAAATTCCACCTCCTTGTGCGGGTCACGGGTCTCCATGAATGTAAAGGTTTGCAAATACGTTTCTTCAACCCCTTTTGGGGCGAATCCCAATTCCTTTAATTGATTTGCCAAAAATGCTGCGGCCTGTTGTTCTTCTAGAGTTCCCGTTGCCCGACCTTTTAGAGAATCTGAAGCAAGAAAGTTGACTGTTTCTTCAAGGGAGAATTGAAACGTTTCTTTGGTTTTGCAATTGATACATAGAATGGCCGCGACCAACAAAAAGAAGAATAAACGCATCTGTCTTATTTTTGTGCAAAATTAGGAATCTTTATGTGTCGATATACTCTCATTCTTTTGCTTCTGGCTTTCTTTTCTTGCAAAGAGAACAACAAGAAAAATACAAACAAAGTGGCTGAGGAAGTCAGTATTAGCACAAATTCTGATTCCCTAATTTATCCAGAAGAAACACATTTTAAGAGTCTGCGCCAGGTTACTTTTGGAGGAGATAATGCTGAAGCCTATTGGAGTTTTGATGATAATCAATTGGTATTTCAATCAAACTATAAGGAATGGGGGGTCGAATGTGACCAAATATTCACGATGGAAAAAAATGAAGTGTTTGAAAATATCAAACCCCCGATGGTAAGCACAGGGATGGGCCGCACGACATGCTCATATTTTATGCCAGATAACAAGCACATTCTATATGGATCAACTCATTTGGTAGATAAGCAATGCCCCAAGGTGCCACTTAGGAAAAATGGCAAATACGTCTGGCCTGTATATGACTCATTTGACATTTTTGTGGCAGATTTGGAAGGCAATATCGTTAAACAATTAACCAATGAGCCTGGCTATGATGCGGAGGCCACAGTATCTCCGAAAGGTGACAAAATTGTATTTACCTCAGACCGTAGTGGAGATTTAGAACTCTACACCATGAATTTAGATGGAAGCGAAGTCACTCAAATAACCGATGAGCTTGGTTACGATGGTGGTGCATTCTTCTCACCTGATGGTACACAACTAATTTTCAGGGCTTCAAGACCAAAAACAAAGGAGGAAATTACCGAATATAAAGAACTGCTTGCCCAGGGTTTGGTGCAACCTACAGAAATGGAATTATTCATCTGTAACGCAGATGGTTCCGAATTAAGACAATTAACTTTTTTGGGCAATGCTAATTGGTGCCCATTTTTTCATCCTTCAGGAGATAAAGTTTTATTCTCTAGTAATTTTGAGGCTGAGCGTGGGTTTCCATTCAATCTTTATCTCATCGATACCGATGGTAAAAACCTAAAAAGGGTTACACATGGCGAGACATTTGATGCATTTCCTGTATTTTCCAACGATGGTAAATTCTTAGCATTTTCAAGTAATCGAAATAACGGGGGAACAAGGGATACCAATCTTTTTATTGCCGAATGGGAAGATTAATTTCCAGATTCCAGTCTATCCCTTTCTTTTTTACTAATACTTCTTTCGTTATCTGTTAGTTTAAAATTGCCAAAATTATAAGTAAAACCAAACCGAATAAATTGTAGTTCGGGCCTCCTTCTGTAGAAGTTGTCTTGGTTGAAGTATCTAGAAGTGTAAGTAGGAACATAGCGCTCCAATAAGTCCTCAGCAGCAACAGAAATAATAGCTCTATCATTCCAAAGTGATTTTCTTAAACCAAAAGTCAAGTTCAAGTTCTCACTTTCAACGTAAGACCCAAAGATAGAACCTGACCAGTATGTTAGACCAACTTCACCGGTTAACGAACCATCTTTGCTAAGCGTCAAATAATTCGCTATGTAAGCATAAAATCCATCAAAACTGTTTTCAAACTCCCTGTTTTCACTTTCTACCGCTAAAAAGGTTTCATCTTCATGGAAAAATGATACATAAGCATAAACGTACCATGGATTTAGTAGTGCTTTACTGTAAATAATATCAAGGCCGTAAGAATTACTGCCAAGCACGTTCTGTTTCAGTTCTGAAAGGGTCTGATTTTGATTATTCTGAAAAACCAAATAATTGATATACTCTCCATTGTTTCTATAATACAGATCAAAAAACAACTCACTATTAAAGGTATAATTGAAATTGAAGTTGTTGCTGAATGCTGGAAACAATCTAGGATTTCCTTCTACAAAATCATTTTCATTCGAAAAATTACGAAATGGGTTTAAGTCATCATATTTAGGTCTTTGGATACCCCGGCTGTAATCAAATGCAAAACTATGTTTGTCTGAAGCCGTATATAGTACATACAAAGAAGGAAAAAATTCAAAAAAGTTCTGATTATTTATGGTACTCAGCGTCAGTGACGTACCTAAGGCGTCGGTATATTCACCCCGCAATCCCGCTTTCAAAGACCATTTTTCCCAATTTTGTTGCAACGATAAATACCCCCCCAATACCGTTTCATCATATAAAAAGTTATCTGAAAGATTGGCATTCACAGATTCGTCTGCACCTTGAAAATTTGTATAATCAATACTGCTTTCCGAATCAATAATGGAGGCTTTTGCCCCGGTTTCAAATATCCCTTGTCCTACAGGCGTAACATAATCAACCTGACCGGTGTAAATCTTAATTTCTTGGCTGGAATTGGTGTCAAATGAAAAATCACGTAAAAATGTGCCACCATTATCAAAATAGTCAGACGCAATTTGCTGATTAAAACCATAATCAAAATCGGTGAAATGAGCATTTAATGAAATCTTCGAACCTGGTTTTTTAAAACTATGGTCAAAGGTTAAATCAATTGCAAAATTGGTATTGTCCGCACCTAACAAATTATCGGTGGTAAAAGTGCTATCAATAACTCCTTGTGAAGAACGAATTTCAGTAACCAGGTCACTGTCCCATTCTTGATTGGAATTGTTGACATAGGTAGATGTAAAATTTAAACTGTTATTATCATCAAATTGATAATCTACAATTGCAGTTAAATTATGGGCGCTAATACGCTTTATTTCTTCAATATTGGTTTCCCAGTTTGAGAACAACTCCCCTTGGTCATTGATAAAATTGATTCCTTTTCTTGTCTTTCTTATCTCTTTTCGTGGATTGAAACTGTAATTCGCCAATACATTAAGCTTCTCTGTTTTGAAATAATGGCTTGTTCCGAAGCTATATTTTGGAAAAACTGCTTGGGTCAATATCGTATTCAGGCTCCCCTTGTAACCGGCCACTAAACTTTTTGATGTAATAATATTTAAAACTGGACCTCCTTCGGCATCAAAATTTGCAGGCGGATTACTGATAACCTCTACAGATTTTATATTGGACCCTGCAAAACCTTGTAGCAGTGTCTTAAGTTCTTCGCCTGTTAATTGAACTTTTCTGTTATTTAAATACACAGTAGCAGCAATTCCCCTAATCTGTAGATCCTTGCCCGAGACAATTACACCGGGAGTATTTCGAAGCACATTCCAACTATCACCTTGGGCCACAACTGTATTTTCCACATTAAAAACCACACGATCTTGTAAGCGTTCAACCTTGGGTCTAGTAGAAGCGACCACTACCTCATCTAACTGTTCAGCTGACAAATCAATAACCAATGGAATCAATTCAATATCATCTGACACTTCTATTGATTTGGTAATTGATGTCTTTCCAATATAACTGGCCTGAACGAGGAACTTTCTTGGCTTAATTCCGTCAAATCTAAATTCTCCTAAATCTGAAGCGGAAGTTCCCTTAATAAACGTAGAATCTAAAGGGTTGAGCAACAAAATGTTGGCAAAGGCAATAGGCTGATCAGACTCGTCTATTACTTTGCCGGTAACGGAAAAGCTTTGTGAGTAGCTGAAATAAGAGCATACAAGAGCTGCTGTAAAAAGCAATGCCTTTTTCATATTTAGTGTTCAGGTGGCGCCAAAACTAATAAATTAATCAGTTGAGCGTTAACCAATATAATTCAAACGCCTGACAAATGAACTATATTTGCAGCCCGTTGCGAAAGATTTGAACAACTGCTATGAAAAACATTCGGAACTTCTGCATAATTGCACATATAGACCATGGTAAAAGTACCCTTGCAGACCGGCTATTAGATTTTACCGGTTCGGTTACGGAACGCGAGAAACAGGATCAATTGTTGGACAATATGGACCTTGAGCGCGAACGTGGTATTACCATTAAAAGTCATGCCATTCAAATGGATTATGTACATAACGGGGAGCCTTTTGTACTTAATTTGATTGACACTCCTGGTCATGTAGACTTTTCATACGAAGTTTCTCGCTCTATTGCAGCTTGTGAAGGAGCTCTTTTGGTGGTGGATGCCGCTCAAAGTATTCAAGCTCAAACTATCTCAAATTTATATTTGGCCTTAGAGCATGATTTAGAAATCATTCCTGTTTTGAACAAGGTTGACCTACCGAGTGCAAATCCGGAAGAAGTAACTGACGACATTGTTGATTTATTAGGCTGTGATCCAGAAGAAGTGATTCCAGCGAGTGCCAAGACTGGAATTGGCATAAAAGATATATTGACGGCAATAATTGATAGAATCCCAGCACCCGAAGGTGATTCTTCCGGTCAATTACAGGCATTGGTTTTTGATTCGGTTTATAACCCTTTTCGAGGTGTAGAAACCTATTTTAGAATTCTAAATGGCGAATTGAAAAAAGGACAAAAAATAAAGTTCATGGCCACTGGAAAGGACTATTTCGCCGATGAAATTGGGACGTTGAAACTCACACAACGTCCTAAACAAATAATTTCAACAGGAGATGTTGGTTATTTAATTACAGGAATCAAAGATGCAAGAGAGGTAAAAGTAGGTGATACCATTACGTTGGCTGAAAACCCTTCACAGGATGCAATTGCAGGATTTGAAGATGTAAAGCCGATGGTTTTTGCTGGGATTTATCCTGTCGACACCGAAGATTTTGAAGAGCTTCGCTCTTCTATGGAAAAGCTTCAATTGAACGATGCCTCACTTGTGTTCACACCGGAAAGTAGTGCAGCACTTGGGTTCGGTTTTCGATGTGGCTTCTTGGGCATGCTACATATGGAAATCATACAAGAACGTTTGGAGCGTGAATTCAATATGACGGTGATTACTACCGTTCCTAACGTAAGCTACCATGCCTTCACCAATAAAAATCCCGATGATGTGGTTATTGTCAACAATCCGACGGATTTGCCAGAGCCTTCAACATTGAACCGTGTTGAAGAGCCTTACATAAAAGCAACTATTATCACCAAATCTGATTTTGTGGGTAATGTCATGTCCCTTTGTATTGATAAACGCGGACAAATAACCAATCAGACCTATTTGACCACGGAGCGTGTCGAATTGAATTTTGATATGCCCCTAGCAGAAATTGTATTTGATTTTTATGATCGTTTGAAAACAGTTTCGAAAGGGTATGCCTCCTTTGACTATTCTCCTATTGGAATGCGCAGCTCTAAATTGGTAAGGGTCGATATTTTATTGAATGGGCAAACGGTTGACGCACTTTCCGCATTGGTCCATGCTGACAATGCCTATAACATCGGGAAAAAAATGTGCGAAAAATTAAAGGAACTGATTCCAAGGCAGCAGTTTGACATACCTATTCAGGCGGCTATTGGGGCCAAAATCATTTCTAGAGAAACCATAAAAGCTCTTCGAAAAGACGTGACCGCAAAGTGTTATGGTGGTGATATTTCTCGTAAACGAAAATTGTTGGAAAAGCAGAAAAAAGGTAAAAAACGAATGCGTCAAGTCGGTAATGTAGAGATACCACAGCAAGCCTTTATGGCCGTTCTTAAGCTGAACGACTAGACGGTCAAATCTTCTTCGTCCTTATCTGCATCAAGAATTTTACCCATGTAGACCAACTTATAACCCTCGGTTATATCTTGGAATTCCTTGCTGAATGATGGTATTATTTTTAAATCACCGTCAGGGTCTTTCAAAAAGATTGGCACGGTATTTTTATCCGCCTTGGTGATTTCAATCAACGCATCGTATTGCTCTTTGCTTTCAATATCAATCTCGTTAATTGAAGGATAGTTCCTCGCGGCATCAGTAAGTTTTATGAAATCATCAGTATGCGAAAAAAGGCCCTCTTCAGGGTTGTTCTCAGGATCGTTCATCTCATCTGCATCTATCAATCTAAATGATCCATTTTCCCCAAAATTTTTGGTGAATTTTTCAATTGCATATTTATTGATATCGGCATTACCGGTCATGGCCATAACATAGCCAACATCACTTAATTCAATATAGTCTGATAGGGAATCGGAATAAATGTTTGCCGTAAAGGCCTCCAAGCCTAATTTTTTCGATTTATCAATATTGGTTTGGTTGTTATCAATCAATACAACATGCCTCTTGTTCTTTTTGAGGTAGCTGCCAATCAAACGAGAAATTTTCGAGGCTCCAATAATTAAAATTCCTTCTGATTTGGTTAGGAACACACCGATTAATTTGGCAAAGATTCGAGCCGTAGTTGCGTTGAAAAGAACCGTGCCCAATACTATCATAAAAACCAAGGGTGTAATATATTCCGCTCCGGCGACCCCATTGGCCAATAGTTTTGAGCCAAATAGTGATGCGATACCTGCAGCGACTATACCTCGAGGTCCAACCCATCCTATAAACAGTTTTTCATTCCATTTAAGGTCTGAGCCCCATGAGCTTATAAATACGCCTATGGGTCGAATCAAGAAGACTACAATTAAAAATAGCCAGGCCGTGTTCCAAGTCTTCAATAATTCTAAATCTTGTATGTTGATGTTGGCTGCAAGTAAGATGAATAAAATTGAAATCAATAAAACACTTAACGACTCCTTGAAATAAAGCAGTTCTTTTAAGTTGGGCAATTTCATATTGCCCAATACCATACCCATGACCACAACGGCCAATAGACCCGATTCATGTGCGAATATGTCAGACTCAACGAAGACCAATAAGACTGCCGAAAGCGAAACTACATTCAAAAGGTAGTGTGGTATCCAATCTTTCTTTATCGCAAAAGCAAGTGCATGAGCAAAGGTGAAACCAAAAGTAGTACCAAAAAGTAGAATTTTTCCAAATTCAATAAGGGCGGTCTGGGTGTATCCTGTTCCCCCTCCAACGCTAATAAACTCAAATACCAATACAGCAACCAGGGCTCCAATCGGATCAATTAATATACCTTCCCATTTCAATACTGTCGAAACATCTTTTTTAAGGGGAATATTTCTCAAAATTGGGGTGATTACCGTGGGGCCTGTAACTATAATTAAGGCAGAAAATAAAAAAGAGAGTTGCCAAGAAAGACCGAAAATGTAATGCGCAGCAATTCCAGCACCAAAAAAAGTGACTATTGAACCAACGGTTATCAATTTGGTTATAACCGGGCCTACATTTGAAATTTCTGCTCTTTTTAAGGTCAGGCCCCCTTCGAACAGAATAATACTAATGGCAAGCGAAACAAAATAATAAAGACCTTCACCAGGAAAAAGCCCTTTGGTACCGTTCCAGATGGGTTCAATCAACTTTGAACCATCTTCGGTGTAAAGGGTGGCTATAGGACCGACCAATAGACCAATTAGAATTAGTGGTAAAATTGCAGGTAGCTTTAGTCGCCAAGCTACCCACTGCGCCACAATTCCTAAAATTATTATCCCGGCTAATTCAACCATAAATTCATTTTTACGAAAAATACTGTTTTTATTTCAATCCTCCTTTTAAGAAGTTCGTAGGCGCATTTTGTCTTCTTCCAAGCTTATTTTACTTCTTTTGAATTCTGTTAAAAATCGACTAATAATTCAGTGTTTATAAGGCTGTTAGCAATCTGTTCCTTATTTTGCGCGACCTTTTCTGAAGTTGATGACCCTGTACCCCATTGAAGCTGGAAATTTTAAATTGGACGGAGGTGCCATGTTTGGTGTTGTCCCAAAAGGGTTATGGTCACGTACCAATCCGGCTGATGAAAACAACCAAATTGACATCGCGGCCCGATGCCTATTAATTGAAGATGGCGATCGTCTAATTTTAATTGACACAGGAACAGGAAACAAGCAATCGGCTAAATTCTTTAGTTATTATAACCCTTGGGGGGATCATAATATTGATGCTTCTTTAAAGGTTCATGGCTTTCATCGTGATGATATTACCGATGTTTTTTTAACCCACCTCCACTTTGATCATTGTGGTGGTTGTATTCAATGGAACAATGACAGAACAGGATACGAGCCCGCTTTTAAAAATGCACGATTTTGGACCAACCAAGATCATTGGCAGTGGGCAACCGAACCAAATGCTCGGGAAAAAGCATCATTTCTAAAAGAAAACTTGTTTCCAATGCAAGAATGTGGCCAGCTTAACTTCATCGAGAGAAATGGCGAAGCATTTAAAGAAAAATCGGAGTTGGGATTTGGCATTTTGTTTGTAGACGGGCACACCGACAAACAGATGATACCGCATATCAAATACAAGGGAAAAACTTTGGTCTATATGGGTGATTTGATTCCTACAGTTGGTCATTTGCCCGTGCCATATGTTATGGGCTATGATACTAGACCCTTGTTGACCCTAGAAGAAAAAAGTGCCTTTTTGAACGAAGCCGTGTCCAATGAGTATGTGCTATTTTTTGAACATGACGCCCATAATCAACTATGTACATTGAAACAAACCGAAAAAGGTGTTCGTCTTGACGAAATACACACCTTTGATGAAATATTCAGCCTACAGTAAAGTTTTCGTAATAAATTATAATACATGAAGATTATATCCATTTCTAAATTTTCGATAATTGTTTTTTCAACCATTTTTTTGGTTGGTTGTGGTGCCACAACATTGGTAACCACTCCTGTTGAAAACATCGACACAATTCCGCTTAAGATTTCAGAGCTGTCTGAAGAAGAAAAGAAAAATTGGGGGCACGCAGATCTGTTGACCGATACCATACCTGGTATGAGTGTTGATAAGGCCTACAGTGAAATCATTAAAAACAAAAAAGGGAAAACCGTTATCGTTGCAGTACTTGACTCTGGTATCGATCTAGACCACGAAGACTTAGATGGTGTTTTATGGAGAAATTCCGATGAACGCCCAGGAAACGGAATCGATGATGATAAAAATGGATATGTTGATGACATTCACGGTTATAATTTTTTAGGCGAATCGTATAACGAACAATTGGAATATGTTAGAATGCTGCGCCTTGGTATCGGAGATGCACAAACACAAGCAAAAGCCAAGGCTAAACTAGAACAGGACTACAACGAGGCCCAACAAAATAAACAGCAATTCGAAGAAGCGCTACAAATGGTTTCGGGCGCGAACGTGGCTGCGAAAAAAGAATTGGGTAAAGAAAAATACACCAAAGAAGATGTTGCAAGTATCGAACCCAAAACTGAAGAAATGCAAAGGAACAAAGCCGTTTTACAGCACTTCTTTCAGTTCACCGATGATATGGATGAATTCATTGAAGACCAATTGGAGGCTGGTGTCGAGTACTACGCCGAGCAGCTGAACTACAACCTAAATTTAGAATTTGAAGGAAGGTCTGTTGTGGGTGACAAGCCCTATGATTTTTCTGATAAGTCCTACGGAAATGGGAATCCTGATAGCCGATTGGAAGACGAAAGTCACGGTACCCATGTTGCTGGAATCATTGCTGCAGAACGCAATAACGGCAAGGGTATAAATGGTGTTGCGAATAATGTGAAAATAATGAGTATTCGTGCCGTGCCAAATGGTGATGAGTACGACAAGGATATCGCTTTGGGTATTCGTTATGCCGTTGACAACGGTGCCCGAATCATCAATTGTAGTTTCGGAAAATCATTCTCGCCAAATGCTGAATGGGTTTGGGAAGCCATTGAGTATGCAGCTTCAAAAAATGTATTGATAGTTCACGCCGCTGGTAATGATAGCAACGATATTGATTTGGCCCGTAATCCAAATTATCCAAACGACCATAAATACACCGATACCGAAATAGTTGACAATGTAATTGAAGTAGGGGCTTTAGCACCTTCGTACGGTTCCAAAATGGTTGCAGTATTTTCAAATTATGGCCAACAAAATGTTGATGTCTTCGCGCCCGGAGGTGAGATTTATTCCACAATGCCGAACAACAAGTATGAATTTCAAGGAGGAACCTCAATGGCTGCTCCTGCCGTTGCAGGTGTCGCGGCATTGGTCATGTCGCACTATCCTTCATTGAGCGCTGCCCAAGTAAAGCAAGTGTTAATGCAGTCCGGGCTCGCCTCAAAAGCTTCGGTTATCCTTGGCGGCGATGCTTCCAATTCAAAAAAATTCTCAGAAATATCCAAATCGGGAAAAATGGTCAATGCCTACAACGCCTTGTTGTTGGCAGAACAGTTGGCAAAAGGAAAAACTTCATTAGGTTTAAACGCAGAATAATATTATGGGAAAAATGGTCAAGAAAATCGTTCTAACGCTGTTTTTGGGAATTAATTTTTTAATTGCCCAAAACACTGAATACTGGCAACAACACGTAGACTATACAATGGATGTAGCTATGAACGTTGAAAATTATCAATACGACGGTACCCAAAAATTGGTCTACACCAATAATTCCCCCGACACCTTAAATCGGGTGTATTACCATTTGTATTTCAATGCTTTTCAACCTGGAAGCGAAATGGACATTCGTTTGCAAACAATTCAAGACGGTGACGGTAGAATGATGAACGAGGGGGCCAGCAGAATCGCTACGCTTACAGCTAATGAAATAGGTTATTTACATGTTCAGTCCCTTACACAAAATGGTAAGGCCGTCAAGTTCAACGAAGAAGAGACCATATTGGTTGTTGATTTGGCTGAGCCTATCTTGCCTGGTGGTACTGCAACTTTCGATATGGAATTCAAGGGTCAAGTGCCCCTACAAATTCGTCGTTCGGGCAGAAACAACCGTGAGGGCGTGGCGCTTTCGATGACACAATGGTACCCTAAAATGGCAGAATATGATTTTGAAGGATGGCACCCAAATCCCTATATCGCAAGAGAATTTCATGGGGTATGGGGTGATTTCGATGTAAAAATCACCATTGACAAAGAGTACGTAATCGGTGGTACCGGTTACCTACAGAACCCAAATGAAATCGGTCATGGCTACGAAGCTCCAGAAACAAAAGTTAAGACTAAAGGCAAAACCTTAACTTGGCATTTTAAGGCACCCATGGTTCACGATTTTGCTTGGGGTGCAGATTCAGAATATGTACATGACATCGTTGAAATGGAAAACGGACCCGACCTTCATTTTTTCTATAAAGACAACGATGAAATTCGAGAAAATTGGAAAAATCTACAGCCTAAAACAGTTGCTGCCATGGAGTTCTTCAACAAAAATGTTGGTGAATATCCATACGAGCAATATTCTGTGATTCAAGGTGGTGACGGTGGTATGGAATATGCAATGTGCACCTTAATAACGGGTGAGCGTTCCTTTGGCAGTTTGGTAGGTGTTATGGTTCATGAGATGGCGCATTCATGGTTCCAGCATGTTTTGGCGACCAATGAATCGAAACATTCTTGGATGGATGAAGGTTTTACCTCCTTCATCAGTAGTCTTTGCATGAACCAAATTATGGAACAGGGCAAGGAAAATCCGTTTGAGGGTTCTTACAAAGGCTATTTTAACTTGGTGAGATCAGGATTTGAACAACCACAAACGACACACGCCGATCGTTATGACAAAAATTTCGCTTATGGTGTTGCCGCCTATAGCAAAGGTTCTATTTTTCTTGCGCAGTTGGGCTATGTGATTGGACAGGATAAATTAATGGAATCGCTTCGCAAATATTATTCAGATTTTAAATTCAAACATCCCACACCGAATGATATTAAGCGAACTGCAGAAAAGGTTTCAGGTATTGAATTGGATTGGTACCTAACAGATTGGACCCAAACCACCAACACTATTGACTACGGCGTAAAAGAAGTAGTTGCAGACGGTAACAAAACAAAGATTGTATTGGAACGAAAAGGACTTATGCCAATGCCTCTGGATATTCTTGTTGTAGATACAGAAGGAAATTCTTCTATCTATTATGTTCCGCTTCGAATGATGCGTGGTGAAAAAGTAAACCCTTATCCGAGTTTGGATAGAACCGTTTCAGAAGACTGGCCATGGGCATATCCCACTTACGAATTGATTTTGGATATGCCATTGGAAAATTTGGCAGGCCTTAATATTGACCCATCGCAATTGATGGCTGATATAGAACGTACCAATAATATCTGGCAGGCAGAATAAGGCCTATTAAAAGCATTATACATCCGCCATGGTTCTTCTTTGGCGGATTTTTTAATTTTAAACATGGATTTTTCCTTTCCTAAAAACGAGCGTATCAAAAGCAAAAAGCTAATGGAGGCGATATTTACTGAAGGGAAAAACCTCAACAATTTTCCACTTAAACTAATTTACCTCCCTTCGGATTTTGATGATGATACACAGTTCAAGGTAGCTGTTGTTGCGCCCAAAAGGAACTTCAAAAAAGCAGTGGATAGAAACCGTATCAAACGCCTAATGCGCGAAGCCTATCGGCTTAATAAAGGAGTGATTTTTAACAATAGCGAAAGAGACTTTGCGTTGGTCTTTTTATACCTTGGAAAGGAAATGCCCGATTTTCAATTGATGGAGTCGAAAATGACGGGACTATTGGAGAAGTTCCTTAAAAAAATAGCAAATGAAGAAGCAGTTTAAAATTCTAATACCGGTGGTGGCCCTTTTTGTTTTGGTCAGCACTTCAGCATTTAAAAGTGATTTCTTTGAAATCGCAAAGCAGATAGAAATTTTCACTACACTGTTCAAAGAGTTGAACATGAACTATGTTGATGAGACCAATCCTGCCGAGCTGATGGATTCTGCAATCAAAAACATGCTTGATGAACTTGACCCTTATACCCGTTTTTTAAATGAGCAAGATGTTGAAGAATATAGAATAAACAACGCTGGGGAATATTCGGGTATTGGCGCACGGGTAAGAACCTATGATGACAGATTGGTCATTGTAGAACCCTACAAAGATCTACCCGCAGACAAAGCAGGGCTCAAGGCTGGTGATGTAATAGTGCAAATTGGAGATATAAAAGTTGCTGATTTTGATGATAATGCAAGCGAATTGCTCAAAGGTGCCGATGGCACTTCGGTTGAAGTAGTTTTAAAAAGGCAGGGCAAAGAAATGACGAAAACCGTAAATCGGGGATCTGTTGAAATTGATGCTGTGCCATTTTATGGTATGGTGAATGACAAAACCGGTTACATTGTGCTATCTAAATTCAATAAAAAAGCCTCTAGTGAGACACGCAGTGCTATGCAAGATTTGAAAGGCAAAGGGGCTGAAAGGCTTATTCTCGATTTAAGGGGCAATCCAGGAGGTTTGTTATCAGAAGCCATAAATGTGACCAATTTATTTGTCGACAAGGGCGAGCTTATCGTTACCACCAAATCAAAAGTCAAAAAGTTCAATCGCGAATACAAGACCAAACAAAAAGCTGAGGATTTGGAAATTCCAGTGGTTGTTTTAATTGATGGTAAAAGCGCCTCTGCCAGTGAAATTGTTTCGGGTAGCCTTCAAGATTTGGATCGCGCTGTCGTGATGGGAGCCCGCAGTTTTGGAAAGGGTTTGGTACAACGACCTTTAAAATTGACCTATGGCACACAACTTAAGGTTACCATTTCAAGATATTACACTGCTTCTGGTCGATGCATCCAATCATTGGATTATTGGAACCGTGATGAAAAGGGCAATGCAGTACGCAATACCCAATTTAATCAATTTAAAACGCGAAATGGTCGTACTGTGGAAGATGGTGGTGGTGTGTTACCCGATGTTCAGGTCGCTTCATTAAAAAGTAATGAGTTGATCAAAGCTTTAGACCAAAACCACGTGATTTTTGATTACGTGACCGATTTCTACTTTAAAAACGAAATACGTGACTTAAGCGATTTTAATTTTACTGATACCCAATACAACGATTTTAAGAATTACGTCAAAAGCAAAGGCTTTTCGTTCAAGACCAAAACAGAGCTTTCACTGGAAAAAACACTTCAAGACGATCAAGAACTCTTTGGGTCAGCTGTAGGCGAAGAGTACAAAAACTTATTGAAGGCTATCAATGAAGGCAAATTAAATGCGCTTGACACCTACAAAACGGAAATCTCAAAACTAGTAGAAGATGAAATCGTTAAGCGTTATTTCTACCGCGAAGGGCTTTACGAGCATTATCTAAATAATGATGAGGCCATTTTAACTGCTTCAAAACTATTATCAAATACTACTGATTATAGCAAGTTGCTGAAACCTTAGGTTGTATTTTATTGAATTTTCCTACAGAATTTGTAAATTAGAAGGACGAACCAATTAAAGCCTTTCGTATTTCAACTGAAAATATAAAAGGAGCCAAGCCTAAAAGTAAAACTACCCCATCACAATTCAAAAATGTTCCTACCCATAATTTTATGGTTGTAGGCATTGGCGCCAGTGCTGGAGGTATAGCACCTTTATGCGCTTTTTTTCGACAAATTCCACCGAAAATTGAAGCAAGTTTCATAGTTGTTTTACACCAGAGTCCCAGTTCCGAAAGCAGTCTTGACGAATTATTGAAAAAAGTTACAAGAGTTCCTGTTCAAAGAATCTCAAAAGACACCCAACTTCAGGAGGGTTATATATACGTAATCAACCCTTCATTCGATGTAGCACTCGAAGGTAAAAACCTGGTCTTGAAAACTAAATCCAAAACTAGAAGGTCTCAAAAAAATATTGACACCTTTTTTGTTTCATTGGCCAAAACCCAAAAAAACAAATCCATTGCAATCTTACTCAGCGGAATGGGAACTGACGGAGTTGAGGGCATACGTGCAATACATAATTCTGGTGGATTGGTTTTAACGCAAAGTGTGCAAGAAGCTCAATTTACCGGTATTATTTCTGCGGCAAACCAAACCGGCCTTGTCAATGCTTCGTTTTATGCGCAGGAATTGGCACAAGAGGTCTTGGAAAATATTTATAACCCAAATAAAAATAGTTCTTTAGAACGGCAGATATATCTTCAAACCTCCAGTTATGAAAAGCTTTTAAATCATATAAAAACTACGGTTCACGTTGATTTTTTTGGTTACAAAAAACCAACTTTAGTTAGAAGACTCTCAAGACGCTTAACCCTGAAAGGGTATACGGGTTTTGAGGCTTATTTAAATGAAGCTTTCACCTCTAGGAAAGAAACCCTTGAATTGACCAAGGATCTTCTTATTAATGTAACTGAATTCTTTAGAGACCCAGCATTATGGCATTACATTAAAGATGAGCTCATACCAAAAGAAGTCAATGGTTTGGTCAACGGTACCTCTTATAAGATTTGGTGCATGGCCTGCAGTACCGGCGAAGAAGCTTACTCTATTGCCATGCTCTTCCACGAAGAGTTCAAAAGACAGAACAAAGCGCTAATCGATTTTAAGATTTTTGCAACGGACATCTCTGGAATTAATGTGGAAAATGCGTCGAAGGGCATCTATTCTAAGGAACAATTAAGCACAATTAGCCAATTTGTCAAAGGCTCGTATTTTCAACCACTACAAAACGATAAACTCAAGATTAAAGAAGAAATAAGGCGGTATTTGGTCTTTAGCGAGCACAACCTTCTTAGCAGCCCACCGTTTCGAGGTATGAACATGGTGTTTTGCCGCAATCTTCTAATTTACTTGAATGATAATTCTAAGGAATATGGCCTAGGATTGGCCCAATATTCACTAAAAAAAGATGGGTTCCTGGTTTTGGGAAAAAGTGAAAGCTTAGGAAAATTAAACCCCTTGTTCAAGACAGTGAATGCTGCTGAGAAAATCTTTAAAAACCTAACGAAATCAAAGAGTATTAAATCACCAAGAAGAACTTTAATACACAATGGTTTAAATACCCCTACCCAAAAAAAATCTATGCAATCTAAATCCAACTTTCCTAGTGAATCAGCAATGACCACGTTATTCACAAAAGAACTTGGTTTTACCAGTATTTATATCGATTCAGAGCTAAATATTATCAAGGCCAATGGAGATTTAAAAAAGTATCTGGAATTACCAGAAGATGGCTTTTCGCATTCCCTCAACGATTTGATGCCGAATGAACTGCGAACTGAAATTACGTTGGCACTTATTCAAGCAGAGAAAAATGCTCAAAACGTAACTATTGAAAATGTCATTTTACCAAATTTTGAAGCTGGCGGCGCTGTTGATGTATTGATCATCCCAAGTGAAAAGCTAGAGATTTCCAATGATGGAAATTTTATGGTCGTTTTTATACCCAGAAAAGTAGATAAAAGAGAAACCAGTTTTATTTCGCATCAAGTCGACAATGAATTCAGTTCCAATGTTGAGTTATTGCAGAAAGAACTTGCCGAGGCCCGCACTAATCTTTTGGCCCTTAAACAGCAAATCGCAATACAGAAAGAACAACTACAAAGTTCAAATGAAGAATTACTGGCCACCAATGAAGAGCTACAAAGCACCAATGAAGAACAGCAAAGTACGAATGAAGAACTACACTCTGTAAATTCAGAATTAGGACAAAAGCTACAAGAGTTAGCAGTGGCCAACTCAACCATTGACAGTATTTTAAAAAGTACTGAAATCACAACTTTGGTGCTCACAAAAGACTTTAAGTTAAAATCGATTACCCCGAATATTCGAGAAATATTCAATATCAATCCAAGTGATTTGGGCCGGTCACTTTCAGATTTCACCCACCATTTAACCAATGATACGATAGATGAATTGTTGGATAATTGCAAAAAGGTACTAAAATCAGGTAAGCCGCGGCAAAAGGAAGTAACCCATCAAAATAACAAACATTACTTACAACGGATTACGCCATTTATCAATCATGAAAACCAAGTTGAAGGCCTAGTGGTAACTTTTGTTGATATCACTGCTCAGAAAGAAATCGAGTACCAACTTAGAGATCGAGAGGCGCAGCTCAATGTACTGTTTAACAAGTCGCCTGATATTACAATTGCCTTGAATCGAGAAGGAAAACTAATTCGATTCAATGAACAGTTCTTACAGAAATTGGGGTATGATAAAACTGAATCGTTGGTTGGACAACCAATGGTTCAATTTATTCATGAAGACAGTCATCACGTTTTTGAGAATGACTTTAGTTCGGTTATGAAGGGTAAGGCCATAAAAGAATCAAAGGCCTACTTGAAAACAAAGGCTGGTGAAAAAATACCTGTCTTAGCAGATGCAAATCCCATTTTCAATGAAGAGGGTAAATTAGAATTTGCACTGGCGAGTTTAAAAGACATATCGCTATTGGAAAATGCACAAAAAGAACTTGAAGAAACCAGAGAAGAATACAAAGCTCTTTTTGATCATGCTCCAGATATGTTTTTTGCGGTTAATGAAGATGGTATAGTCACCAACTGTAATAACCAGGCAGCAGAAACTTTAGAATATCATAGCGCCGATGAAATTATAGGTAAACATATAGCTGCACTATTACCAACGGACTTTGATTTTAAACAGTTGGAAAAAGAATTCAAAAATGTACTAGAGGGTATACCACAAAAAGATCTGGATTATGTGGGCTTGACTAAAACTGGGAAACAAATCCCAGTCAAAGTAAACACCAAAACCATTTTCAATCCTGATGGAAGTTTCAAAAGTTCACTAGGTTCTTGGCGCGATATGAGGGCTGTAGTTGCCGCAGAAAAAGAGCTTGAAAAAACACGACAAGACTATAAAAAGTTATTTGACAATACCCCTGGGTTCTTAATTGTTGTAGACCCTGAAACAAGACTAATTGATTGCAATGACGATTTCATTGAACAAATGGGCTTTGAAAATAAAGAAAGCCTATTGGGCAAAAGAATGTCAGATTTTATGGACCCGGAATCGGTCAATGAAATTCGCAAAAACCTTCACAAAGTTTTAAATGGCGAAAAACTTAAAGACGTTACTCGGAAATTTGTTTCTCAAAACGGAGAGATTATCATCGCTTATGGAACAATAACCCCGATTATGAACGAAGATGGCGCCGTAAAACAGTTAATAGGATCTTTTGAAGATATAACCGAACTGCAGAAATCACAAAACTTGCTCCAAACCCAAATGCAGGCCTTTGAAGAAGCCACAGATGGGTTTTACGATTGGAAAATTACCGAAAACACTATTTACACTAGTAAAAGCATCAAAGATTGGTTTGGATATGAAGAGCATGAAATGCCCAATACCTTTAACAGCTGGCGCAAACTAATGGTAAAAGAAGACCTTGAAAAGATGGACGCAAGTCTAGAAAAACACTTTAGAAGCAAAGGGATAGTACCTCATATAGTCAATGAAAGATACCAGCATAAAGATGGAAGTATGGTGCACCTACAAGCCCGTGGTAAAGTTATTGAGTGGGACGAAAACGACAACCCAATTCGTATGGTGGGCAGTCATACAAATATGACCAAATTGCTGAAATTACCCTTATTAGAACAAAAACTTGTAGACCGAAATAAGGCCTTTGAACAGGTACTTGAAAGCACCATGATCGGTTTTTGGGATACCAATTTTAAGAATGGAACAACGTATTTAAGCCCAACCTATAAAAAAATGTTTGGTTATGAAGAAAATGAGTTGACCAAACCAGATGACTGGCAAAAAATCATGCACCCAGAAGATTTAATGGTGGTTACAGCAGCTTTTCAAGAGCATTTTGATAGTAAAGGAGAAATCCCCTATGCCAAAGAACTACGTTTCTTTCACAAAGAAGGTGCCATTATTAATGTTTGGTGTAAGGGAAAGGTCATCGAATGGGATGAAAACGACCAGCCGGTGCGTATGCTCGGTACCCATGTTGATATTACACCAATCAAAAAATTGGCAGACAGTAATAGAGAGCTAGAACGATTTGCCTACGTCGCCAGCCACGATCTCCAAGAACCCTTGCGTACAGTAAATGATTTTGTAAAATTGTTTAAAGAGGAATACGGTGATACATTAGAAAAAGAGGGGGTCATTTATTTGGATTTCATACAAAGCGCAGCAGTACGAATGCGAAATTTGGTCACCGGTATTTTAGAGTACTCTAAAATAAAGGGAGACATCAAACATGAAAAGGTAGATCTTGATAAAGTTGTCGAAGAGGTGCTACTAGACCTTCAAATCAAAATTGACGATTTAAAGGCTACCGTTGAGATCTCAGAGTTACCCGTTATCAATGGTAATGCCATCGAATTGCATTCCTTATTTTTAAATTTGATAAGCAATGCCTTAAAATTTGTAGACAAGAACAAAGCTCCTGAAATCTTAATAAAAGTATCAAGGGCCAGTGATAAATTTCAGTTTTTGGTTCAAGACAATGGTATTGGAATCAAACCAGAACATCAAGAAAAAATATTTGATATTTTCATGAGGTTGCATAGCGACGAATCTTTCCATGGAACAGGTATAGGTTTGGCCCATTGTAAAAAAATAGTAGAATTGCATGGTGGAAACATTTGGGTTGAATCTAAACCTAGTAAGGGCAGTAAATTTTACTTTACTTTAAAAGCATAACTATGGTAAACAATGTACTATTAGTCGATGATAACAGGGCCACAAACTTTATTCATGAAAAGTTTATCGCCAAGTCTGGTAAAGCCAAAGAAGTCAATTGTTTTATGGCTGGACAAAGAGCCCTTGAATATTTGGAACAGACCAACAATTTTCCTGAGTTGATATTTCTTGACATCAACATGCCTACCATGGATGCCTGGGAGTTTTTGGAGCGCTACCGTTCAATAGCAAACAAGGAGCAAGCAAAATTATTCCTATTGACCACAAGCATAAGTCCGCAAGATGAAGCAAAGAAAAAAGACTTTCCAGAAGTTGAGGAAATGTTATATAAACCCTTGGATGTCAAAATATTCAATCATATTGTAACCAAATATTTTCCTGCTCCAACGACTTAAATTTTTTAGGTTGTTCATCGATCAGACTTCATTTTGGTCTATCTACACATCGCTAAGCGAGTACTTCACAACATATTTTATCTGTATAACTTTTCTTACAATAAATTCAACAGATTAAGACAAATATTATGGAAAATCTGGCTATCCCAAGCCCCAAGACTACGAATTGGGTTCATGATGTTCCTTCGTTTACAGCTATTGTCGATAAAGACCTCAATCTTGTCGACGCTTCAATGGGTTGGTTCAAACACTCCAATTTAGATAGGGAAAATGCCATAGGAAAACGCATTTATGATTTAGTTGAGCATATTGATGAAACTTGGGAAGATAGTTTTGAATATGCCTTAGAGGGTGTAAACGACATAAAACTCGTCGATAAAAAAGCAGGCAATTCGAATTCCGCAAGTAGTTTTGTTTGGCACCTTAACCCTTGGAAAGATGGTTACGGACATACTGTAGGATTGGTAATTACCATAAAAGAGCAACAAAAACAAGCGTCTCAATTTATTGATGAAGCTTCGTTGAAAGCCATATTTGAAAATAATAAGGACAGCATTATTGCCAGTTGGGAATATCGAATTGATGAGAACCAAATGTTCTGGTCAAACGAATTTAGAAATCTACTGGCGCTACCAGAGCAAATAGCTCCTTCATTAAGAAAATCCCTGACCTTTATTGAAAACAATAAAGACCAATTATTGCTAAATGCAGCCATTAAAAGAGCCCTGACCTCGGGTACTCCATGGGACATAGATCTAACGCTAAAAGACTTAAACGAAAACAAACTTCGATTAAATCTTATAGGTCGGCCCAAGTTTAAGAATGGAAAATGTACCCGAATTCTAGGGGTGTTACAGAAAAAAAATCTCACAGAAAAAAAAGAGACGCCAAAACCCGAAAAACCATTTGAAATTGAGTTTTTTAATAGTGTTCCTACAAACCTAGTGTTGTTGAATTTGAAAACAGGCAAGATAGTTCAGGCCAACAATCATTTATTGGCTTTTCTTGGAAAAACCCAAGGTTTTTTTAAAGGCAAAAACTACAGCCATTTTATTTCGCTTGATAAGCATCTTGACACTGTAATCAATGAATCCTTACGAACAAGGTTTGGATTCAACAATATCGAACTACAGGTTTTTAATAAAAACATTGGGCGTTATACCTTTTTGGTTTCAGGCAACCTCATTACAGTTGAGGGTCAAAAATTATTATTGGTGTCGTGCCAAGATGCTACACGGTCTACAGAAGTTGAACAACATTTTTCCAGCAGTTTAAAAGAAGCTAATAATGAAATAGAAAAAATGGTCCATTTTGCCCACTTGGTTTCCCACGACCTTAAGGCACATACTACCAATTTTGGAT
The DNA here is from genome assembly GCF_012272815.1 of Croceivirga thetidis. Lineage (GTDB taxonomy): Bacteria > Bacteroidota > Bacteroidia > Flavobacteriales > Flavobacteriaceae > Croceivirga > Croceivirga thetidis. Next base: position 1,045,302 of record NZ_JAAWWL010000001.1, on the reverse strand, counting down.
TGTTACTCAACTTTTTAAATACAGAAGAGGATGAATTAGAACGAAAAAATTTAATTCAAATGCTTTTTCAATCCACTGATAATTTGACCGACACCATTAAGGGTTTGCGTGAATTAGTAGCAATTAAGCACCAAGAAAACACAAAGAAGAAGAAGTTGAACCTTAATGATTTCGTGTACAAGGTGCTACAAATAAACAACGGGGTCATTAAAAAGAAAAATGCAAAAATTCACAATGAAATAGACGACTCGGTCATGGTCAACGCCATACCAGCATATCTTGAAAGTACCCTGTCAAATCTGGTACTCAATGGTCTGCGGTTTCTGAACAACAACGAAAGACCTGTATTGATTTTAAGTGCCGAAGCCAACAAAAAATATACGGTCTTTTCCATCGAAGATAATAGCATGGGTATTGATTTGGACGAAGAGGCTGACAAGGTTTTTGGGCTCTATAAAAAACTTAAAAACATGGGCGACTCAACCAGTATGGGGTTATACCTTACCAAATACCAAATTGAGCTGATGGGTGGTCGTATTGAAGTCGAAAGTGCAAAAGGTGAAGGGAATGTTTTTAAAGTCTATTTTCCCGTATAATCCACTCGCAAATTCTTCAACTTGTTTAAAATTGCAGCGAATGCTGCAATTTTTTTTGCTCGATTTTGAAGGTTCGTTTTAGACCGCACATTTCATTTGTAAGTAATACAATCATCCCATCAAATTGCTCAGTCAAATATTTTTACCTTTAAAAACTTACTTTCAGAAATTTTATGCATGCGATTTAGTGGTTTGGTCTTCTGTTTTCTTTTCATTTTTCAACTAGCCATTTCACAGCAGAATTTGAAAAAGGGTCAAATTATAGACTCCATTGCTGTCTCCAATACCCAAAATGAAACATTTGCACTCTATTTGCCGCAGTCTTATGATGAAACCAAACTGTCGCCCATTTTATTTGTATTTGAACCTGCCGCTAGGGGAAGTTTGGGCGTTGAAGTTTTTAGAGAAGCTTCTGAGAAATATGGTCATATAATTATTTGTTCCAATAATGCCAAGAACGGTTCATATGAACGCAACTTTGCGATTGCCGACAACTTATTCAAGCATATTTTTTCCAATTTCAATATCGATGCCGATAAAATGTTCCTCGCGGGGTTTTCTGGAGGTTCAAGATTAGCCGCAGCAATTGCCACCCTAACCAATAGTTTTAAAGGTGTGATTGCTTGTGGGGCAGGATTTTCTGGGAACGCTTCACATGTTCCGATAAGCCCAAACTTCACCTATGTCGGCCTCTGTGGTGATGAAGATTTCAACTATCGAGAAATGATTAGAAATAAGGCCTATCTCGATAGGTTCAAGTTCAAAAACACCTTGATTACGTTCGAAAGTGGGCATCGTTGGCCCGACAGTAAACAAATTGAACGGGCCTTTCGTTGGTTGACCGTTCAAGAAAATACATTTCCCAATAGCGAGGATTTTATTAAAAAAAGTTACTTGCTTGACTTAGAGCAGGCGAAAACTTTTGAAAATTCTGGTAGAGTTTTGAAGGCGTTGGAAAACTATCAAAGAATCATAAGCCTTTATGGTGGGAAGATAGGATTGGATAGTGTTAAAGCCAAATACAATGAGCTCTTTAATTTAAAGGCAAGTAAACAACTTCTAAAATCACGTGATTTGGCCTTTGAGGCAGAATCTAAAGCCATTGAAAAGTACATAGCAAGAGTAGATGCCGATTTGAAAAAGCCCGAACGGGCCAATTTGGATTGGTGGCAAAAGGAAATGAACAAATTGGATAAAATATCACACGGAAAAGATGAGCAATTTGGCAAGATGGTTTTTAGGGTCAAATACACAATTTTCGCAATGCTTTTTGAACGACAAAATCGAAATCCGAATGATTGGAGTGCAGCAAAAGATGAGCTTAGTAAAAAAATTCGCAATATTATTTACCCAAAAAGCTAAGAGAAGATTTACATGAAACTAAAGGTTTGTGAATTATTCGCTGGTGTTGGAGGGTTTCGTTTAGGCCTTGAAAGTACAGGGGGCTATGAAGTGGTTTGGAGCAATCAATGGGAACCATCGACAAAAACCCAACATGCTTCTATGGTATACGAAGCCCGCTTCGGGGAAGAAAACCATTCAAATGTCGATATAGAAAAAGTTGAAACAGCAGCTATTCCAGACCACGATGTGCTTGTTGGGGGTTTCCCATGTCAGGACTATTCGGTTGCCACAACACTTAAAAACTCGAAAGGCCTTCTTGGTAAAAAAGGAGTTTTGTGGTGGAGCATCCATCGAATATTGGACGAAAAAAAGAATAAGCCCAAATATCTAATTCTTGAAAATGTTGACCGTCTTTTAAAATCTCCAGCCAATCAACGTGGGCGTGATTTCGCGATTATGTTAAAAGGTTTGGGAGATTTAGGTTATGCAGTTGAGTGGCGCGTTGTGAACGCGGCAGAATATGGTTTTCCCCAACGCCGAAGGCGTTTTTTTTTAGTAGCGGCACACAAGTCATCAACCGTTTATGAACAATTTGTAGAAACTGTCTCGAAATCTTGGATTCTAAAAGAAGGAATTCTTGCAAATGCACTTCCTGTTTCCCAAAATTCCATAGAAGCTTCAGAATTTCAAATTAAGGGTGATTTTATCGGCTTATCCAAGAATTTTAACCTAAACGGACAAGCTTCTCCATTTTTAAATTCAGGCCTCTTTGTTAATGGGAAGATTTCGTCGTTTAAAACCGTTGGAGAATTTGGAGGCAAGCTCCGAAACTTAAAGGATATCTTGGTGAATGGCCCAGTATCCAAAGATTTTTTTATCGCCGAAGGCGATTTTTCAAAATGGAAATACCTCAAAGGCGCAAAAAAAGAAAAGCGAACCACCAAAGCTGGTTATTCATATAACTATACTGAAGGTGCAATGACATTTCCAGATGCATTGGATAAACCTTCAAGGACAATTATCACTGGTGAGGGAGGGAAATCACCATCTAGATTCAAACATGTTATTAAAACAAGTAAGGGTTTACGTCGGTTGACCCCTATAGAATTGGAACGTCTTAATGGATTTCCTGACAACCACACTGAACTTGACGGAATTTCCGATACCAAACGAGCTTTTTTTATGGGAAACGCCTTGGTTATTGGGGTGGTTAGTAAAATAGGACAGGCATTACTTGATAAAATCGCGTACGTTGAAAAATAATTTCAAAAGCGACTTGAAGAAAGAGGCATTACTTCACCCTCTTATTGACTCCTATTATCAAAAATTAAAGCACTATACCTTTGAGCGTATTTCAGACTTAAATCAGCAACTTAAAGGCGTGGACGTCATTTTGAAAGACAAAAGAGATGGTACCATTTATTTTGTTGATGAAAAAGCCCAATTAGACTATTTAAACGAAAGCCTACCCACTTTTGCTTTTGAAATACAATACCTAAAAAAAGACTCCATTAGAGAGGGTTGGTTGTTCGATTCAAATAAAAAAACACAGTTCTATACCCTGGCAACATCAATATTTTCAGATGAAGAAGAAAAATTAACCTCATGCCAACTCACCTTTATCAATAGAGAGAAGCTATTGGAACTTTTAAAGCATAAGGGGATTGAAAAACAAACTCTAGTAAATTACTCGTCCAACGTAGCAAAAGGTAAAATTCGCATTACTGAATTAAACCCAAGAACCGAAGGCTATCTTTATTTGTCTAGAAACAAAGCCGAAGCACCTTTAAATCTAATTCTTAAACTCAATTGGCTAATTGATGAAGGTGTCGGCAAATCATTTCCATAAATTGAGTTAAGTTATTGTTAATCAGGAAGTAATACTTGATTTTTTGCTGCTTTTTTTTATTTTTAGAGTTATGGTAAAATCAGAAAAATTACAGAACGAAGCTTTTTTAAAAAAATCAGTAGACTATTTGGAAAACACCGGCTTTGAAAACATCAAGGCAGATATTGATGGGTTTGAAAGCCCAAAGTCATATTCCAAAAAGAATAGCGAAGTTGAATTAACACCAGATATTGTAGCTACCAAAAATGGTTTAAAGTACTATTTCGAAATAAGTTTAAAATCAGACAAAACCCGGTTGCTTAAATCAAAATGGCTTTTTCTTGATACCTTGAGCAGGATGAAATCCAACAGATTCAAAATCATAACTACAAAAGGCCATTACAAATTTACCGACATGTTATTGGAAGAATTGAACTTAACCAATAAAACTCCAATTAAGATTTAATCTTTTAGCATGCGTATGTGAGGAATTCCGTCTTCTAGATATTCCTCACCTTTTTTCTGAAACCCAAAATCCTCATAAAACCTTTTTAAATAGGTCTGTGCAGAGATTTCTATGGTTGAATTCGCTTTGATTTTAGATATAGTATTGATGGTTGCCTTAATAATTTCCTTACCATACCCAAGGTGACGAAATTTTTTAGCCACTACTACCCTACCAAAACTCATATGCTCAAAATAATCACCAGGCCTAAATATTCTCGTATAGGCAACCAACTCCTGATTATCATAACCCAAAACATGAATCGCATTCTTATCCTTACCATCAACATCTTGATAAACACAATCTTGTTCAACAACAAAAACTTCACTTCTTAACCTGAGAATTTCATACAAGTTTGATGTATTCAATTCAGTAAATTGTTTTATTTCTATTTTCATCAGGTATTTTGGTAAAAATTCCTAAAATTCAAATTGACAAATTGCAGTGTTGATAATTATTTTGATTTTTTTAACATAACCCTCAAAATCAATTACTTAGAAATATTTCTATTTCGTTAATAATCTGAAGATAAATATTGTCTTATTTTCTTTGCTAATAATTTTTTAAATCCAGTACAAATATTCAATTGATTTCTCAATATTATTTCATTAGAAATTACACCCTACTAATTCACTGAAAAATGCAAGTAATTAACAACAAAACAGGATTTATTTATCAAAATTTTCTTGTTCATATGTGAATACAGTTTTCGTTAATAAGAACGATAACCACTTGAATTCTAGCTTTCACAACAAATTATAAGATGTTGACAACATATTTAACATGTTGAAAGCAAGTAATTCTAGAAAAAAATATTCCACAAATTCACAGACAATAATCATCATTAAAATTTTAAAATTTCAATAAAAAGAAAAATTGATTTTTATATATGTTGTTGATTACAATAGCTGATTTAATTGAAAATTAAGAGCGATTAATAATTTGTACTTTCGATAACACTTACCGTCATTAAATGTCCAAAAAGAAAAAGCGGGCGAAAAGCCAACGCAAAAATGAGATAACCAGAGGTATTTTCACTATTCTAGAGTCTGAACCTTCTCGAAGTTTCAACTACAAACAGATTGCAGCTAAATTGGGAATATCTGATACCCAAGGAAGAAATGAATTGATTAGACGTCTTGGTGAATTAAAACAAAAACAGCGAATAGTAGAGGTCAATAGGGGCAGTTATAAGAAAAAAGAAGAAGTAAAAACCTTTCTTGAAGGTATTGTTGATATGACATCTTCTGGTAATGCCTATGTTGTGGTTGATGGTATGGATGAAGATATATTCATAGCTAACTTTAAACTGAACAGGGCATTACATGGTGATACCGTAAAAGTATATTTGAAACCTAGACGAAAGGGAAAAAAAAATGAAGGTGAGATAGCTCAAATTCTAAAGCGAAAAAAAGAGGAATACGTTGGGGTTGTTGATAAGCAAAAGACATTCGCTTTTGTTCGACCTATGGACCAAAAAATGTATACTGATATTTTCATTCCTCAAGAACGGATGAACAAGGCTGAAGACGGAGATAAAGTTCTTGTTAAGTTGGGTGATTGGCCCGAAGATGCTGATTCTCCCTATGGTACGATAATAAAAATATTAGGCAAACCAGGCGAACATAATACTGAAATCCACTCCATATTAGCTGAATATGGTTTGCCTTACGAGTTTCCATTTGAGGTTCAAAAATTTGCTGAAAAGTTGGATACTTCCATTCAACAAAGTGAAATAGACAAACGAAGGGATATGCGTGAGGTACTCACTTTCACGATTGATCCCAAAGATGCAAAGGATTTTGACGATGCTTTGTCTTTCTCGAAGCTCGAAAATGGAAATTTTGAAGTGGGAATTCATATTGCAGATGTGTCTCATTACTTAATTCCTGGAACTGTATTAGATGATGAAGCCTATGAAAGGGCTACTTCTGTTTATTTGGTTGACAGGGTTGTTCCCATGCTGCCAGAGGTACTTTCCAATATGGCCTGTTCTTTAAGACCCAATGAAGAAAAATATACTTTTTCTGCGATTTTTGAGATAAGTGAAGAGGCCCAAATAATAAATAAGTGGTTTGGAAGGACTGTTATCAATTCCAATGAACGGTTTGCGTATGAAGAGGCCCAATACATTATCGAAAATGGGACAAATACAATTTCTGAAGAAGTATCAATCAGAACGGGAAGTTATCAAGTATCCGATGAAATTGTTGAAGCTACCCTTGTTTTGGATAAGTTGGCAAAACAAATGCGCAAAAAACGAATGGGAGATGGAGCTATTTCATTCGATAAGATAGAGGTACGGTTCAATTTGAATGATGAAAATGAACCGGAAGGTGTGTATTTTAAAGAATCAAAGGATGCCAATAAACTTATCGAAGAATTTATGCTTTTGGCTAACAGAAATGTTGCTGAATTCATCGGTAAACAAAAACCCAAAAAGACCTTCGTTTATCGTATTCATGATGAACCTGATATGGACAAACTGATGGCTTTAAATGGTGTAATTTCTAGATTCGGTCATAATGTTAACTTAAAAAGCAAACAGGCCATCAGTAGTTCTTTAAATCAGTTATTGAAGGATGTAAAAGGAAAGAAAGAGCAAAATTTGGTAGATACCCTGACTATTCGAAGTATGAGTAAGGCAATTTATACTACTGATAATATTGGTCATTATGGTCTGGCGTTTGACTACTATACCCATTTTACCTCCCCGATTAGACGATATCCAGATGTGATGGTACATCGCTTATTACAACATTATTTAGACGGCGGCAAGTCTGAGAAAGAAGTGGTGTTTGAAGAAAAATGCAAGCACTCTTCAGATATGGAACTTCTGGCTGCCAATGCAGAGCGTGACTCAATAAAGTACATGCAGATAAAATTCATGGAAGACCATAAAGACCAAGAATTTATAGGTGTAATTTCAGGGGTCACTGAATGGGGAATATATGTTGAGATTATTGCGAACAAATGCGAAGGAATGGTTCGCATTCGAGACCTGAAAGATGATTACTATACTTTTGACGAACGCCAATTTGCTGTTATTGGTGAACGAACCAAAAAAATGTATCAGTTAGGTGATGAAGTGGTTGTTATGGTGAAGGAAACAGATTTAATAAAAAGACATCTGGATTTTTCTCTTCTAGGCAAAAATCAGAACTAGTTAGTTTGAAGACTCAAATGCTTTATTTTTAGTAGTATGATTGAAGATATTCAAGCGGCAATACCTTTGGGAATACTTTTGAGCTTTATGGTAGGCCCTGTTTTCTTTGTTCTATTGGAAACTGGCGCTACTAAAGGTTTTCGTGCGGCGATGAGTGTAGACGTTGGGGTGATTCTAGCAGACATTCTATTTATAGTAATCGCTTATTTCAGTAGTTTTCAATTGCTAGAAAATTTAAGCAATCAACCTGGACTATATGTGTTGGGAGGTACCATTCTAATTATATATGGGCTGGTCATTATTTTCAAAAAGGAAGCAAAAAAGGATAAACCCAAAAAGTTGAAGGGAACCTATTTGGGATTAATGGTAAAAGGGTTCTTATTGAATTTCATCAACATAGGTGTACTAGTGTATTGGTTGATCGTATTGTTTGTAGTTGGGCCTTTATTGAACAATGAGCCCAATAGGCTTTTCACTTTTTTTCTTACCGTGATCTTGACATATTTGGCGTTCGACATTATCAAGATTCTCTTAGCAAAACAATTACGTAAGAAATTAACGGAAAAAAGGGTGGTGACCTTTAAAAAGGTCTTAGGGGTACTTATGATTGTTTGTGGAATTGCAATGACCCTGAAAGGCTTTGTACCCTTTGATGTGGAAGAAGGTATCGAACGAATGGAAAATAGAATGAACAACTAAAAAAACCCCTTCGTTAGAAGAGGTTTTTTGAGGCATCGAGCGGATTCGAACCGCTGTACAAGCTTTTGCAGAGCTGTGCCTAGCCACTCGGCCACGATGCCGTAAGGGCAGCAAAGGTAATATACTTTTTCAGGGTTTACAAGCTGATTTTAACGCTCTTGGGTCAAGCAAACCGTTACGCTCTCTACATCACCACCAATTGGTGGATTTATTTTTGAAACACATATTTGGGCCCAATCCACAAGTGTTATTTCATCAAATATGCGATTCAGTATACGTTGGGCTACATTTTCAAGAAGTTTGGATTTAATTGCCATTTCTTCCTTTACGATATTGTTCAAATGAACATAGTCTATCGTATCCCTTAATTCATCGGTTTGAGCGGGATGGTCTAGCTTACCTTCAACTTCAACATCCACACGATAATCACTTCCAATTATACTCTCTTCTTTGAGGCAACCATGCCACGCATGAAGACGAATGTTGTTTAATTTAATTTTGCCCATAGTGGGCGCAAATTTAGGTTAAATCATTAATACGTGCACCTACAGTTACTAATGCCTTGGAATAGGTCTGTACCGATAGTGACAACATGGGTACCTGTGCTGTAACCTAAGATTTCATTAGTAATTACTTGATATGAATATCCAAAATAGATATTGTTCTTTTTAAATCCTGCCAAAGGTGCTACGTAAAGTGGAGTACCAACTTGGTCATTTAAGAATCTATAAGTAACCCCAAGGTAATAGTAGTCTTCAAAATTGTGAAACCTAAATTTTGTATTTAAATCCGTGACGGAACGGCCATCACTTTCAAACCATTGAAAGAAGATGGAGGGTTCAACTTCAAGCTTGCTTTTCTTGTTTTTTGAGAAACTATAACCGGTATACATGTAATAATTTCTAAGCTTGTTGGGTTCCAATTGGGTATCAAATTGGGCCAAATCCTTGTTGAGAACATTTGATGCGTTAAGGCTTAAAAAGAACTTATTCAAGCGATAAAGTACACCAATATCAAAATTGTGGTTTGTGGTTGCCCGGTCATCAGTAACCGATGGGTCAAAGACAGGGTTTGCCGGGTCTCCAAAATTTTCAATTGCGATTCTAAACTGGTTGAAATTATACGAAATACCAAAGGATAAGAACTCGTCTTCATACCGATTAATTGTTAAATGGTGTGCGAATGAAATTCGAGATCCTCTTTGTTTCGTTTCTCCGTTGCTGTCGTTATATAACAATAAGCCAAGACCAGAACGGTTGCCTAAACGGGCATCGACTGCCAATGTTTGGGTGTCGGGAGCATCTTCAATGCCAACCCATTGCGTAAGTCCATTCAACCGTAATTTAATATGATCACCAACACCTGCATAGGTTGGTGACATAAGAAAGGGGTTGTCGGCATTGTATTGCGAAAGTTGCGGAACTGTGAGTTCCTGGGCAGAGACCATAGCAGTCAAGCCTAGGAATAAGGTTAAGATTTGGGATTTTTTCATGATTTGGGCCTGCTTTGCTTTTTTTAAGTCATCATCTGTATAATGTAAAATGTCCTATAAATTCCCTATCGTCCGATTCACCTTGTAATTTTAAGATATACCAGTAATCACCTGTAGGTAGGGTGTTTCCTTGGTATAATCCACTCCAAGGTGGAGAATCGCTTGTTACCATACGATAGAGCTCTCTACCATAACGATCATAAATGATTGTTAGTGCATTCGGGTAGGGTTCTAAATTTCGTGGAGACCACGTATCGTTAAGACCATCACCGTCTGGTGTAAAGTAATCCGGTAATTCAACATCAATAAATTCAATAAATATTTCTGAAGAAACTTCACATCCATTTTGATCAATAACCGTAACAACGTATGTGTCGGTTCTATTAATTATATAAGTATTGTCAGAACCATTATCAACATCTCCGAAATAAATAGTGTATTCCGCTACTCCACCAGTAACTAAAGCGGTGATTTCATTAATGTTGTTTTGCTCCAAAACAAGGGTTAAAGGTTCATAATTCTCTATTTGGAAGTCAATCGTATTTATACAGCCATTTGCATGGGCAATGGTGATGAAATGGTCTCCTGGCGCAACATTTGAAAAGTCGAAATCCAATTGCATATCAGCAGGATCAGTTGAATCAAGAGCAAACATTACGTCTTGGATTACGGTGGTATCCTCAAAAATTATATCTAAGCTGTTCTCAGGAATATTTCCGTTACAAACGTAAATAGGAGCAACTGTGGCGTTTAGGTTTACCCCAGCCTCAATTTGAAGTGTTACATTCGTTTCACAACCTTGTGAATCTCTTACAAATACTACGTGTAAGCCCGGGGAAACATCAATAAAACTGGTTTGGTCCTGGACAAAATCAACATCAGAATTTGAATCAAGGGCTGTAAAATAAGGACCTGTTCCGCCTACGACGTTCAATTCAAAGGCCCCATCATTCAATCCAAAACAAGTTTCTCCCGTATTGCTGGTTACCGTTACTTCAATAGGATTGGGTTCCACTAGCGTGAACTGGAATGGGATAAAACATCCGTTCCTGTCTTGGGCAATGACATCATAAACACCAGGCGCTAAATCAGTAAAGACGTTTTCTGTATCGAATTGATCCAGATTGGGTGAAATGGCATAGAAAATTTCTCCCGTTCCACCAGTGACTTCTACTGAAATTGTACCATCCTGCTCACCACTACAACTAATATCGGTGAATTCCTCTGTTACAATCTGTAATGGTTCAGGGTCTGTAATTATAATTTCGTTGGACACTTCGGAGCAATCACCGCTAGTTACCCGAACAAAATAGCTTCCTGAACTTAATGATGAAAACTCATCATTTGAGGTTGGCCCGCTAACGAGATTGGTTAGCGCTGCATCGGTAAAGAGTTCAAAGCTATAGTTACCTAGCCCACCTGTCGCGTCTACTATAAGGGTTGCTGAACTTTCTCCTGTACAGTTGATGATTGCAGCTGTTTCATCTATTATAAGCATTATTGGTTCGACTGGATCCACTACAATTTGATTAGAAATCATGGATTCACAACCAAAAGCATCTCGAACAAAAAATTGGTAAGTTCCAGCTCCGGTTGAAAAGGTATGTGTGTTAGCCCCGTTTAAGGGATTATAACCAATACCATCACTACTGTATTCATAAGGGCCTGTGCCACCATTTACAGTGAGCTCCAGTTGTGCATCAACTGTACAGGTCAATGCGCTAAGTTGTACCAACGAAACTTCAACTTCTGAAGGTTCAGCAATGGTTACTTGTGGGGTTTCAAGACCACAGCTCCACCCATCACTAATGGTAATGCTATAAACCCCCGCACCAAGATTGTTAAAGTCAGGGCTGCTTTGTAAACCACTGGAAGCAACCAATACAGACCCTGAGGCGTTATATGTGTTGAGTTGATATTGATAGATACCTTGGCCCCCTATTACCGCAGTTGCACTTACCGTGGCGCTGGTGTCACCAAAACACTGCAATGTCGTAGGAGTTGCTGAAATACCAGCTGTAATGGGCGATGGCTGTATTAAACTGATATTTTCTGTAATTATACAACCAGAATCGTCAGTAACTTGAACATCATAATCCCCCGCGCTCAAACCTGTGAAAACAAAACTGGCGACATCGTTTTGAACATACACATCACCTGTGGTAGTGTTGGTCAATACAAAATCAAAAGGTGCATACCCTCCATCTGGTGAAACCTCAATTTCTCCTAAATTATTTGAACAGGTCACGTTGGCAACCTCAACCGGGGTCAAGGTCAACGGCCTGTCTGGAGAAGCAATTGTAATCGTGTTGGAATCTTCTGTGCAGAAAGGATAAGCAGTTTGTGTAACCCTTACCACATAGTTTCCTCCAGAAAGTCCAGTGATCGTGAATGGATTTGTAGCCGTATCCGCACTTCCGGTTATTCCAGTGGTAACGTTCGAATCGTCAAATATTTCGTAGTCGTAGGTGCCTGAATAACCACTTAGGGTAATCTCCAATGCTCCGTTAGCATCTCCAAAACAAATAGCAGGCGCTATCGGTGTAGCTGTAACATCAATTAAATCATAAGGAGCGATTGTGTAAGTGTTTGTATCAACATAACAGCCCGTACCATTATCGGTAATTCTAAAGGTGTATGAGCCCTCGACGTTTAAGTCAAAGATTGCTGTCGTATTGGTTGGCGAAGAAACAAAAGTTCCCGCAGTATTTCCGATTGGTAGCAATTCAAAAGTGTAGTTATTAGCCGGATTTCCATCATCAGTAACAGTAATCAATACTTCTTCAGGATTTACGCAAGAGATTGCAACATTTTGGGTGACAGCAGCTGAAAAGCTGTTGATTGGTTGTAATATAACTGTATCTGATTGTTCACACCCATTAGTATCACGTGCAAATAATGTAATGTTCTGAATCGTACCGTCGTTGATAACTTCGAATGTATTACTGCTTTGGTAATTGGTGCCATCAATGCTATATAAGTACCCTGGTGAGCCATCGGTTGCGGTGACCGTAATTGTTGAAGTTGCAACCGTGTTTTGGGCATTACAAGCAAATGGTGTAGCTGAAGCGGTGACCACAAGGGCCAAAGGTTCTGTTATCGTAACAAATTCCCTAGCCAGACACGATTTGCTGGATATGGCTTCTACTTCGTAAGTTCCCGCAACCAAACCTGCAAAATTAGGGTCTGTTTGTGGGCCGGCAACTAAGGCGCCGCTGTTATCATAAAGATTGTAGCTATACACAGGGTCGTCATTTACCCCTGCAGACGTAGGCTCAAGATTTATTAGAATACTTCCATCAGAACCTCCGTTACAGCTAACATTAACCAAGGTGTGAGGGTCAAAAGTAACAGGTGTAGGCGCAACTAAGTTTTGGGTAATTGTTCTTGAACAAACTGGTGCCGCAGTGTCTAAATCGTTGACCACAAAACTATAGGTGCCCACTTGAGATAACCCAACAAATACTCCAGTCGTGTTGTTGATAGTGGTTATCGCATCAGGGAATGTGACAGTATAATCAAAATTACCAGAACCACCATTGACCGTAACCGTAATCTCACCATCAGGCGAAACAGAACAGTCTATTGGTTTTACAATTGTAGTGGTCAAGTTCATTTCATCATGTAACTCTACTTGAGGAGTAGTGAACGAACAGGACCATTGGTCAGCGATTAAGACTTCATAAATACCGTCACCCAGATTTGAGAATATAGCACTTGTTTGTGGGGTTCCTATGTTGGTCCCATTTTGAATTAATTGATAAGTATAGTTGCTACCTTGTCCGCCAGAAACACCTACAACTTCTATTTCGCCCTCCACATTGGTACAGTTGTCATTATTAATTTGAATAGAACCAGTTATGGCAGTTGGGTCTACCAGTACGATACCGGCTCTGACCTGTTGTTCGCAACCTTGGCTATCAACGACCCAAGCTTGGTAGGTTCCAGCGGTTAATCCACTAAATACTGGGTTTGAGGTATATGAGCCAAGTCCAGCCGGAGCTGAAGTTCCCACATAATAGGAGTTTCCACCCCAGCCGCCGAGAACGTCGATTATGGCAATCTCTCCATCATTGCCCAAGCAAGTAATGTCGGTTACAGAAACATCCCCAGTAATAGCTGCTGATGGACTTGCAATAGAAAAAGCCTCAATATTAGAACACTCAGGAAAGGCCGTTTGGGTAATTTCAACATAATAATCTCCAGCAAACAATGATTCTGGTGCCGTTGGGCCATTGTTGGCGAAAGTTCCCGTTACTACCGAAATGTCATCTGCAAAATTGGTCGGGGTACCATTAGTGTCGAAAATTTCATAAGCTATTGCTCCTACATAAGTTGCATCTATCAACTCGAATGATACTTGACCAGTTTGTGTGCCAAAACATATCACGTCACTTAAGACGTTAACATCTATTGTAAAGGTGTTGGGATCGCTAACCGTGTGTGATGTTGTAATCAGACAGCCAGTGATTACATTTCTAACTTCAAAATTGTGCGTGCCTGCACCAAGACCTGTGAACGAACCTGATGCTTGAAAGGTTCCGCTAGGCAACAATCTAAATTCGTAATCAGCAGGATTGGTTGAGGAGTTGTTTAGGCTTCCAATTGCTGTTATTGTTATTTCTTCACCTGAATTTGAACAAGATATTGGTGTGTCAATAGCAATATTGGTTGATTGTAGTTCATTGAATGCAGGTATTGTGATTGACGTGGTGCCCAGACAACCATTATCGTCGTAAACGTTGATAGCTATAGATCGACCTGCTGTATTCGTTTCGGTATAACTGTTGTTAGACCCTGACTGAAGCACGGTAGTAGTTGCTGTATCGATGAATTCGAAAACCACAAAGTTTCCTGAACCACCAGTGATACCAGAGGTGTCAACCGTTACTGTTGGATTATCTAAATTGTTCCCAACAGAACAACCAAATTCCACTGCCGAAGGAGCAGGAACATTAATTGCCAAAGGCTCATCAATGATTATACCCGTAATCGAAGTGGTACAGCTGTTACTGCCGGTAGCTGTAATGGTATAGTTGCCAGCCGGTAAATTTTCAAAGGTATTGGTACCCGCATTAAAGGTGCCTGCAATGGGTGATATTGAATAACTGAGTGGTGTTATTCCATTTGCATTCTCAAACAAGGTTATGCTTCCGTCATTAGCGCCATTACAAGTTATATCGATGTGGGTTTCTGTAAAATCAGGGACAACAACATTTGGGACATCAACAGTAATCGTTCCTAAGCAATTTGGAACCGAGGTAGAAGTATCAAAAACGGTAACCGTGTAACTTCCAGCCACGCTTGCATCGGTCCAAACAACTGAAGTACCACCCATAGCCGTTCTAGATTGATCTACTGCTCCAGGACCGTCGATTTCGAAATCATAAGTTCCAGACCCCGCAAATACCTCTATGGTAATTTCTGCATTGTTTGCTGGAGCGACTTCACAATCAAGTGCTGTAGTCATGGTCGCATTGAATTGTAAAGGAGGATGGATATCAAAGTTTTGAGTGTCAGAGCACCCATTAAAATCAGTAATGGTTATCGTTTGTCCAAGTCCAGAACTGATTCCGGATACTGTATATTGGTTACTACCATTGAAAGTTATGTTTTGTGAAGGCCCACCATTTAGACTTAAACCGAATGGAGATATTGCCAATAGAGGATTATTTAATGTAACCAGCACTTCAAAGTTTCCTTCTGTAACACATTCATCAACTACTGCGACTGAGATTTGAGGATCTGCGTCTAGTAGTACGGTCACCGCATCACTTTGAATACAATCGTTTGCGTCTTTAACGTAAACAATGTAGTTCCCAGACTCTACGTTCATAGAAGTTACGGATAACCAACCAGGACTAGTAGCTGTAGGAGCCGGGTCTGTATTCCGCAGGTATTGAAATTCATAAGGAGCCGTACCAAATTGTGCTACTGCCGTTATTAACCCTTCATTTGGGTTACAATTGTCATTTTGGGGTGAATCTGCAGTTACCTGTAAAAGATTAGGTGACTGTGTTATCGTAAAAGGGGCTGAGGCGATTACGCAGCCAGTATTGGGGCCATTAGCCTCCTCTAGTAATAAGTAATATTCCCCAGGCGCTAAAGCCGAAAGCGTTTCGGTCTCTGGGCCACCAACAATCCCCGAAATGGAGCCGGTAATTCCAGTTGTAACGTTTGTAACAAATTGGAAAAGTTCGTAATTAATATCGCTACCGCCGTGCCCTGATACGGTAAAATCTACCGAACCATCAGCTGCACCCGTACAGGTAACGTTTTCAATGGTGTCGATTGTGACCGCCATAGTTGAAGTTGCTGCAACTGGCACTGTGGCCTCTTGATTGAATTCACATCCAGAACTTACATCATGAACGACAAAAGTGTAGGTTACTCCAGGGGTAAGACCTGTGAATGTAAATGAATTTGGCGAGGTGGCCGGCGCAACTGTAGTGGTTGCTGCATTCCACGCTGGGTCGAGAGCATTGAATGGCGGGGCTGGGAAAATAGCAAAATAAAATGGGCCTCCACCTAGCGTTCCAGAGGTCGTATCTGCTGTAACATCCATTTCACCACTACCTGGTGTACAGCCAGCGGTTCCTTGGGTGGTTATTAAAATATCCGGCCCAGTTGTAATTGTTATGGTAGAGGTGGATTCGCAATTATTTGCATCCCGCACGATTACCGTATAATCTCCAAAATCAAGTCCACTAAATGTGTGGTCATTGGTTCCGGTAGAAGTGTCATAGTTTTGATTATAGCTAAAGTCCGTATTATGAACGGTATAAATATATGTCGGAGAGCCTCCTGAAGCATCTATAGTTATCGTACCTAAATCCGTACCTGAAACTGTACACACAAGGTTCGTACTGCTGGTATTTTGTAGAATGGGAGTGGGTTCGGTTATTGCAACGTTAAAAGGGTTGGAAACACAACCTTTTGCATCAGTAATGGTAACACTATAGTTCCCCGCAGGAAGGCTTGTTGTCTGGGTACCATAGTTGGTAGAGGTAATTGTTTCGGTGACATTAATAACGTAAGGGGCCAAACCAACAGAGGTATCAATAGTGATTTCCAATACACCTGTAATATCTCCATTACAAAGAATATCCGTTGGAGTTATATTGGAAATTACAGGAGTTTGTGCTTCAGTGACCATTATTTGATTTGTCAACACGGTACAATTTGCAGGAGTAGAACTATCCGTTACTCGAAAAATATATGTTCCAAATACGTTGGTTGTAAAGGTGTTACCTGTAAAATTAGTGCTTTGAAAGGTGGTCCCCCCATCGTTTGACCATTCGTATGAATACGCGGAGACACCGCCTGAAGCGTTTATTGTGATTGAAGCATCAACAAGACAGGTTAAATCACTATTCAACACTGCACTTGCCTGTAATTCGGGGTTAATTGTGACAATTTGCTGTGTTGCAATACATCCAAAACCATCTCTAACATCTACGGTATATGTACCATCAGTTAAATTTTGGAAGGTATATGAAGTAGCAGTTGAAGGTGTGGGAGCAATAAATGGACCTCCGTTTAAACTGAATTCGTAACCCCCATTGCCATCCGTGACGTTTATCTGAATTGTAGCATCATTTGCGCCCGAATAACAATTGGTAACCATGGTGTTGAATACTATGCTATTAGTAGGGTCAACGGTAATTGCGCTATCTATAATGTCTTCGCAATTATTGGTGTCCCTTGCCCTAATGATATAATCTCCAGCCGATAGTCCGGTAAAAACCGTATTCGTTCCATTTGTGGTGAAATCATAACCAATTATAATACCTCCCAAATCATCTTCGAGTTGATAGCTATAATTTGGAGTCCCCCCACTAGCAGATGCGGTAATCGTAGCACCTCCGTTAGCACACGTTAAAACATCGGTCAAACTTGCGGTGGCAACAACAGGACTTGGTTCAGAAATAGTTTGGTTGAGGGTTACGGAACAACTATTGTCATTTATATCTCTAACCTCAATAGTGTAATTATTTGCTGCTAGCCCTGAGATTGTAATTGTATTTGGAACAGGCCCTGTTGGAGCGGCCGTGAAGGCACCTCCATTAACTGAATATTCGTAACCATTGGCGGTATCGAAGTTTTCAACTTCGAACGTTATACTACCATCAACACCAGTGTTACAAGTAACATTTGAAAAGGCCGTTAGATTGGCTCCGAAAGCATTTCCTGGTTCAACAACCACAGGTATATCGATTGATTGCGAACAAACAATAGGTGATTGAACAGCTATGATATTGTCAATTACAACATCGTTACCACCTGTGGCAACCGCAATGGTTCTGATTACGATATCAATATTTGAGTTAGCCCCTGGATTTAGAGTTATGTTAGCGGTAAGCCAGTCATCTGCATTATTTGTTTTTGGTATCGGACCAGTGGCCAAACTGCTAATGACTGTGCCACTTGGGTCAACAAGTTCGATTTCCAAATTGGCGTCAACTCCCGTAGATCCCACAAATTTTAAATTGAATAGATCAAGAGATACGGTAATATCTTGGTTAGGTATGATTTCAATATTACGCTTAGCATATACGATACCGCCTACCCCTGCAACACCCCCAACGTTGATAGCGAGATAGCGGCCATTTGGGTCACCTGATTGTTCATTTGGAACCAACCAAGTATATGGGTTTACAATTGTATTTGCGACAGAGTATTCTCCATCTTGAATATGGGTATCAGTCCCAAAAGCAGGGCAAGAACTTGGATTTCCGTCTTGCGGCTCAAAACAAAATAATGGGTCAATTTCAGGGATCGCAGTGGGCGCTCCAACACCGAAATCTTCGTTTAAAAGGGTGCTTACAGCAGGTGGTATATTCGAGGTGTAATTTACCGTCACGGTATGGTTGCCCACTGGAACATTGTTAAATATGTTTGAAGTTTCTGGTGTGTTTGGAACACTATTCAATTCGTAAGTGTAGTCATAAGTTGGATCTCCAGTATTAACCGTTATTACCCCCTCCCCATCACATTCATATGAAACTGTAGCCGATACTACAGGTTCGTCTGGCGCATCTGCAACATCGACTGTCATTGTGAATGTACAACCATTTGCATCTCGAACACTTAAATTATGGGTTCCTGGGAGTAGATTTGCAGTACTGCTTGAGACATAGTTTGAACCTCCATCAAAGCTGTATTCATATGGAGCAGTGCCCCCAATAACATTGCTGATTCGCACCTCTGCACCTGCAACGTTACATTCTGCTAGTTCGGTAACAGCCGCTGATGCTGATAGGGTTTGTGGTGATATCAATGCGTATATCAAGTTAACCGTACACCCATTGGCATCTCGAATAACCAAATCATAATTTGTAGCGGAGAGATTGGTGAAAGTGTTTGAAACCTGATAATTAGTGCCACCATTATTGCTGTATTCATAAGGGGCCTCGCCTCCTCCTGCGGTAATTGTAATCGAACCGTTGCTTTCACCGCTACACAGAATAGGTGTTTCTGTAGCAGCTATTGTTAATGGGTCGTCTTGACCAATGGTAATATCAAAAGAAGCCTCACAGAAAGCCGCAGCACCATTATTATCGCGAACATAAACGTCGTAATTGCCAGTGGCATTTACTGAAATAGGGTTAGTAGCTGAAAAATCGCCTGCAGTGGGTGTTACCCCATCTCCAACAACAGCAAAAACATAATTGCCATCACCTCCTGCGGGTGTAATGTTGATATCTGTAGAACTGCCACAAGCAGAAATATTTGAAGCGTTGGCAACCACCGAAATTTCTGGGTTAATGGTTATCACCTCAGTATCCGTACAATTATTACCATCTCTTACTTCAATGGTATATGTACCCGAGGTTAAACCTGTAAAACTGTTTGTTGGCACAAATGCGCCACCATTTAAGCTATATTCATAATTACCATCACCCCCAGAAAGTACAGTTGCCGTTAACGTCAGCCCCGTTGCGTCGTCATAACAAGAATCATTTGGGGTTATACCCAAAATAGGACTGGTAGGATTGGTTAAAGTAAATGTCGTAGAAACAGAACAACCATTTGCATCTGTTGCTGTTGCTGTGAAAGTGCCGGTTTGCGTTAGACCCGAGAAGTTTCCGTTGAATGTTGGTCCAACTGTTGTTGCATCTGGATTAGTCAAAACGAAATTATACCTACCCCAACCACCAGAGGCTGTTACAATAACACTGCCAGGGGCAGTACAGGTTGGTTGTGTTTCATTCGCAGTAATGGTCAATTGGGATGAGGGACCGTTTACGGTTACATCTGTAGTGTCGGTACAATTTGTCGTGTTATCAGTTACTTGAATTGTATAAGTTCCAACATCGAGGCCGGTAAAGGAAAGGTTTGTTGACGTTTCGTTGTTACCTGAAAAATTTTGAGGGCCAGTTACAGCGTAGTTATAATCCGTTGAAAAATTGAGAACGTCAAAAGAGATTGCCCCCGAACCATCATTGAAGCATGTTTGATTGGCGTCTAAAGTCCCAACGACATCAATAGGTACTACAGGAGCAATTGTAAAGCTTTCGTCATATGAACACCCATTAGCATCTGTTACTTGGAATATATAAGTATCTGGTGTTAGGCCTACGAATGACGCAGAATTACCCGTTATTGTAGTTGCAGCAATAGTTGCAGGTGATGTGATTTCAAACAAAAAAGGCCCCTCACCATCAACTACTGTTGTTGTAACGTCTGAAGTATTGGCCGGGCAAACGGCTGCTGAGGCAACAAATGTTAAGTCGCTTGGTTCAACGAAAGGGTCTATGGTTATTGCATTGGTTTGAATGGTACAGCCATTGGCATCGCGAACGGTAATGGTGTAAGTGCCGTCAACGAGACCGCCAAATTGTTCAGCACCGAAACTACCGTCAAAATTTATACCATCAATTGAATATTCATAGGGCGGGGTACCACCGACAGTGTTCTGTGCTTCAATTGTTGCAAATTGAGTACAAGTATAGTCTTGCAGAAAAACAGCATTTGATGATAAGGGAGCTGTTGGGCCACCAATTGAAAATGTTTCCACAAAATCACAAGATATTGCCCCTTGGGTTTGTGTTACGGTCAAAACATATCCCCCACTTCCCAATCCGGTAAATTGACCCGAGGTGTTTGATTGCGTTGAACTATCAGGATACGTTAGAACATACGATAAAGAATAACCATTGCTGTTTATTACGTTTACCGTATAAGTGCCATCCTGTTGATTAAAGCAAGTTTCATTTGTAAGGCTTGTGGTGTAGTCAATTGACGGTTGTTCGGTAATGGTTATTTCATTAGATATGAAACTACAATTGTAGCCATCAACTACAATAAATTCATAATCACCAGCTTCTGATGCATTAAAACTATACGTAGTCCCAATTTGATAAGCACTACCAGGAATACTAGCAACATCTGGGTATAGGTCAACTCCATCATGACTCCAAATGGCAAAGAAGTAATCTGGGTTGGGAAACCCTCCCGAAGGGGTAAGCTCAACCGTACCATCAGTACAATCAATGGACTTTGTTACCAATGCACTAACTGCCAAATCAGTAACGTCGTTAATAGTAATGTTTTGGGTAAATGCACAACCATCATCAGTACTTGCCCGTACTTCGTAAGTACCATCATTTAAATTGCTGAATGTATGATTATTGTCGTTCGTAGGACCAAAGGTATCAACCGAAGTTCCTCCCAGTAGTATTTCGTAATAGTACTGAGGTTCAACATCAAGAACAGAAATTGAAATAGAACCTAAACCATTGCAATTTGTATCAACCGAGGAAACATCTACCTGAAAATTTCTTTCCCTAATTCCAATATCATCCAGTCGAAAAACACAACCATCCGAAACACCTTGTTGTCTAATTTCTACAGCGTAAATACCGTTTGTAGCTATATCAAAACTTGGATTAGGATTATAGCCAACTAGTACATTGTTTGTGGTCGCATCCAACAACTGGAACTCATAGTTAAGTGGCACATTGGTAACGGTAATATTACCTGGATTACCGCACATGATATCGTCAAAGGTGTATTGTGGGTCTAGGGGATTCTTATAAATATTGAAGTAGAATCTACTGAAGCAACCATTTTGATAGTTTATTATCAAACGGTATTGACCAGCATCTTGTGCGAGGAAGTCATTGCCATTTGCCACGTTGTTCCAAGTACAATTACCATCGGTATTGGCACAATCGGCGGTTGCGGTACCACAACTTGCTTCGTCAAGTTGCTCCCACTCAATGCTGTCAGCATCCGGTATGTTAATTTGGATGAGTTCAGTGTCGTTTAATCCACACAAAAAGATTTCTGGTAGTTCTTGACCATCGTTAGGGCAAACCACCACTTCGCCATCTACAGTATTTGAGGTATCATTGATTAATGTAGAAATTGGGTTGACCTGTGTGGTTCCAAAAAGTGTAACATGAATGATTTCTTGAAAACCAAGACAGGGGTCAGCCACGTCCTTATCAACGATATATGTGCCTGTTTGACTAACCAATAGGGTACTTGGGTCGTTATCTGCGTCTGCATCTGTTACGACAACATCGCCCGCATCAATTATGCTATTTCCATTTGAGTCCAAATACCAAGTGTAGCTGTCGAAATTATCACCGGCATCAAGCAACACATCGTCTCCGCATAATTCAACTGTTCTTGAAAAATCACAATTTGCTAAATCGTCCAACAGAAAGTTAGTTGCTCCAGGGGTTACAAAACCACAATTGTCGAAATCAGACACACTGGGATCGTCAGTTATTTGGTTATCATTTATGATGCCCTCATATGTTGAGAATGCCAAATTTTCGATTTGGTTGGAACAAGCATCGATAAAATCAAAACAATTCTGTGCTACTTGAACACGCATACGAATATTCGATGTAGGGTCACCCACTTCAACCAAGTTATCCGGAATTGAAAATATGATTTCCCTATTGACACTATCATAAGAATAGGTTACACCAGTAGGCA
Organism: Croceivirga thetidis; assembly: GCF_012272815.1. Classification (GTDB taxonomy): domain Bacteria; phylum Bacteroidota; class Bacteroidia; order Flavobacteriales; family Flavobacteriaceae; genus Croceivirga; species Croceivirga thetidis. The sequence goes on along the minus strand of NZ_JAAWWL010000001.1, from coordinate 1,022,718 downwards.
ATGTCATTGTCAATTCGTCAAGGGTAACGTTAATTGGGAGTACATCTCTAATTGTGTAATTGGTGGCATCGTCATTACCAGTATTAACGAAAGAAAGCACATAATCGAGTTGTTGCCCAAGATTTACCCCTAGACCAGTGATATCATTACCAGCAATATCTTCCACACGCTTTTCAAGAACAATATTTGGTTCAATTATCTCGACATTAAAAGAATTAAAAAAGGGATAGTAAGAGTCTCCATTAGTTGAAAAACGAAACGTTGCATCGGTCTCTGCATTTGGAATAACCGCATTTGCAGGATTGCTTAACAAAAACATATCCGTATCGTAGCCCAATGTGTTTATACTAGCGGGGGTTCTATTGGTGGTCACTACACCGTCGAGGGTAATATTACTGTTAAAGAAATTATCTGCTGGGTTCGTAGCGTTGTTGATGGTCGTAAATGTAGCTGAACTTGCTGCGCGAATACTCATGCCATCGCCTTCGATTCTATAATCTCCCTCTAGCGAAGCGACACCGATATCAGCATTCACAGGTCCTGCGGGAATTGTGTTGAATCCATTATAATTGATATCGATGGAGTTGCTTCCATTAACCCAAGCAAAGCCATCAAAAGTGGTGATAAGCTTACCTGTTAAATTTGGGTTTTCGTAGACAATTACAAGAGTCCATCCACCGGCAGCTCCACCACCAGGGGTTAACGACCCTGTTACCGACCGGATGTTTGCAACAGTATATTCTCCTTCAGGATTGGCAAGTGCGGACACTAAAGCAGTTACATCTGCATAACATGCATAAGGACTGTTTCTTTGTACATCAGGATCGGTACTGGAAAAACCGTCAAAAAGAACTTCATCAGCGGTTACATCGACGTAGGTGCCCCCAGGTACTCGAAACCGTACTTGATTGAAATCTGTTTGTCTTCCCGTACCGGGAGTTATGGTATTTGGAGTGTAAGTAACACCATCGTAAAATCCGTTTGCAGTTTCACTGGGGTAGGTTGCAGACCAATACAAGCCTGCGTATCGAATTAGGTTACAATTAGCTTGTGGAAATGTGAATGTAGAAGAACTCGAACTGAATGTGGTTGGGTCTCCATCCACATCAATATATTGCATGTTCTTGAAGTCATTATAATTGAAAAAACCTTCAGTTTCAGGATCGCTGTTTGAATCTGTACTGAGGTTGTTATAGGCGTCTTCAGGTTCAGTTGTAGCGGTGCCTCCATCGCGATTAACTATATTATTACCAATAAAAGTGAGGTCACCTTTTATATTGTTTTGATATCGAATATCAAATGAATTGTATTCTTGGGCCATGCCCGTTGTTAGGACAAATGAAAAGACAAGTAACTGAAGTAGGTGTTTCAAGTAGGTTGTTTTCATTTAGGCTAGCGACTTTTAGTTTAGATTTGGCTGGTCTGATTTGGGCTTGTTATGGGTGAGGCGGTATTTAAATTTTTTATTCTTGATTGGACCGGTAATCGTATTAGTACATGTTTCTCCCCGTCTTCTATATTCAACGATTCATCATCAAACTTTACATCTGCCGAAGTACCTTCGTTACCATTAATTTTAATAATCCAGACTTCTTCTTGGTAGGACCCATCTATCTTGGTTTTATAGGCTTTTAATGCGTTTTGGAAGGCACCATAACGCTTAACAAACACATATTTTAAGTTGTTTCTTGGATTGGTAAAGAACCCAGGCCTTAATCCTTTCTTTTCAAGTTTTTCAACAAATGGGGTAACATATTTTTCAGACCTAAAAACGTTGGCAATTACATAATAGCCACTTCTAATACCAGGAATGTTCAAACTCTCGATTACGCGACCCCCAGCAGATTCTTTGAACTCCTTTTTCTTGGAATTTGTAACAACGGCCTTTTTGCTTTCTTCAGCGTTGGCTCTTGAAGCCGCTAATTTTTTATCGTTTAATTGCGACATGAGCTTTGAGATGGTATTTTCAAGCTCAGTAATTTTCTTGTTGTCTGAAGAGTCTTTGTTTTTGAGTAATTGATTGATTAAATCATTGTTTTCTTGAATCCTCTTTCTAAGTTCGGCTAGTTCATCCTCTTTTTGTTGAATTATGCTATTGGCGTTGTTTCTGTCGTCATTTTCAACAATATCCTCTGTATATCCATCTTCCTTATTTTTTCTTCTTCGATCACGTTTTACCCGATCCTCAGTTAAGTGTGGGGTGAAGGAATAGGCTAGTGAGATTTCGTGGTTTATACCAAAATTTTCAAAATTGGTTCCAAAACCTTGTTCGACAGTGTATCCTAACGACACCCTTTTTCCAACATTAAACCCTACCCCAGCTGCCGCTCCATAAAACGTATCATAACCCAGTTGTACCCAGCCAACTTTTGGCATTTCCATGATAAAATTTCCCCCAAACACCAAGTCGGTCTCCCCTACTTTTCTAACTCGAGCCAAGCTCAATAACCGGGCATCTTCAAATAGGCCATAACCGCCACTAAAAAGATGAGTGTATTGTAGGTGGGCGCTAAAGGTCTTTGCATTGAATTCGGTGACCGACTCACTGGTTTTAATGTTATAATCGAAGAGATTTTCTGCGAAAACACCAAAATCAAAATTCTTGTAGGAAATATTGAAACCAGGTTGGAACGAGAACAAAGAAGTGCTTTCCAAAGCTAGTAAGGCTGGGTCAGCATCAATAGGATTTGCCCTGTTTTGGTTGATTCCACTATTGTAGTAAATAAAGTTGGCGCCAAAAGTAAAATTACTGTCTTGAGTCAATCGGATACCATAACCGTAGTTGGCGAGCACACCATAATTATCGACAAGGCCTTCACGTTGATTGAATACACCCAGTCCAACACCGCTTCTGTCGCCAATACGTCCACTGTAACTTAAGAAGTAAGCTCTAAAGTTGTCTTCAAATGAAACCGATTGGTTTCGATGCTGCATGTTGAAATAAGACTTGTCTTCACGTACTGTTGAAAATGTGGGGTTTATAAGAAATCTGTTGAACTTCAATAAATTATGTGCGGGAACATCGTAGGTTGCAAATGGAGATTCTTCCTGTCCCTTTACGATAGTAAAAAGCAGTAATGCAAAAACGGTTATGTAGGTTTTTAACTTGGGCATTATTTAATTACCGTTATGGTACCTTGTTTTACTGTTGTGCCTGATTCTTTAATGTTGTAATAGAAAATCATATTCTGTTTGGTGAACTGAGTATTTGACTCTGGCCAATTGTTTTGATAATTGACCTGTTGAAATATTTGGTTTCCGGCAGCATCAAAAATGGTCACCTTGACATTTGGATTTCCTGAATAAATATTGGGGAGCAACCACAAATCATTGATTCCATCGCCATTAACAGTGATTACATTGGGCACTTCAAATTCATCTCTGTAAATAGCCGTAAAAGTTCTTGTAACACTGCAATTGTCCAAGCTGGCAATTAGCAGATATGTTCCAGCCAAGCTAATGCTGGCCGTAGCCTCTGATGATATAAGATTGTTCGATTCATCATACCATTCATAGGTTTCTGCACCTTCTGCGGTAACTATTACTGATGTTCCTTCGACAAGTAAAAACTCCTCTTCAACATCAATCGTAACACCAGAATCATCAAATGGTGTGATTTCAATAGTATTACTGATTGAAGGACAGGAGTTTGACTCCACAACCAGTTGATAGATTCCTGGTTCGGATACTGTTATGGATTCATCAGTGTTGTTAATTGGCACTCCATTTTGAGTCCACTCAAAAACCTCATTAGCAAGTGTCTGGTCCGAAGTGACCGTTAAGGTTTGATTAAAACAAAGTGCGGTTCCATCACTGGATATACTAAAGCTAGAGTTATCCGTTAATTCCACACTAAGGGTGTTGGAAATGGGGGTAAAGCTGCCTAGTGTTGCCGTTAATTCATAATCACCATTGTTGGTATTGCCAACTATCATTAATGAGGAGCTGGTTTCTCCGACAATTATATTGCCGTCCAAAGTCCATTGATAACTAAAGTCGTTTATTAGGTCATTAGTGACATCGATAGGACTCTGTGCACTAAATAGTGCATTAATTTGTAAGAGGTTTAGGGTTACATCAGCATTGGCACACGGAGCGTACGAGGTAGCATATTCAATTAGTAATTCGAATGAATCAGGGGTAACCACCACATAGGTCTCAGAATCAACTTGACTATTGCTACAAGCGCCGCCTTGGGTCATTGTAACGTAATAATCACCTGCTTCGGTGACTTCAAGCGATTGGTTTGTTTCTCCTGTAAGTGCAACACCGTCTTTGTACCATTGATATGTTGGATTCGTAGCGGTCGACGATACACTTAACGTTCTTGTTTGGCCAGGTAGTAGTACTAAGTTCAGTTCTTGGTCATTGGTAACATCAAAAGTTCCTGCATCAGTGATTTCAACATTGTTTGATTGCTCGATACATGGATTATTTCCTTGAACCTCAACATAATATTGGCCATCAAAACCTGCGGTACTTGAATCAACAGTGTAGGTAGACAAACCAAGAATTCTTGCGGTAACCGCTTGACCGTCTTGATACCAAGTATAAAATAGGTTAGGGTCATCTACACTTGCAACTAAGTCAACTGTTTCCCCGTTACAGATGTTGGTCGATGTTGAAGCAGAAATAGACACGTTCAACGCATCTACAAAAATTACTTCAACCGTATTTGATAGGGTATTAGCACTACCAGAACAGCTTGCTCCATAGTCTATTTCTACATAATAAAGTCCGGGGTCTGTGATTTCAATAAGACTGCTTCTTTCACTTAGAAGTGCGCCATTGTTGTACCAATTGTATTCATAGTTTTCAGGGTTGTCAACGTTATGCGTACCTAATGCTAATGATTCGCCATTACAAACTTGTATTTGACCTCCAGAAGGTATTTCCCCATTTCTGTCTTTACTGATAAGAATCGGATCACGATATCCAATATAGTACATGGGGTATGGGTCAGAAACAGGACTTGTAAGTTCAGGACTTGTACTTCTTACCCTGAAGCGATAACCATCACCCCTTGTAGTTTCAGGAAGGGCAAAGCTGAAATCAAAATCAAAAACATTGTTTTGGTCGTCAACAGTTGTTAGGGTTGTAGGGTTCGAAAAGTCTCCATTAGCATCTGACAGCTCGAGAATAAATTCATTCTCGGGGTTTACTGGAGGAGGGGTCCATGTAAAGTTTACAAAGTATTCATTGAAGTTTTCTGAAGCACAAGCAGCTGTCCAAGCCGAATTCCCTGGCAAGTTTGGGTTATCCGCCGCTTCTGGCTTATTCAGTATTTGGGCAGATACAAACTGGGATGAGAACCAGACAAGGAAGCTCACCAGCAAGACGCCATACTTTGAAAAAACACTCATAGGTTAAGTAGAGTTTGGGGCTCTTTTATTTATAATCCGCTCATTTATACGGATTTAATTTTTTCAAATAGTGTTTCGAGGTCAAAGTTTCATAATAAATGAGAGTAGTAAAACTTATTGTTGTAGGCTTTAGTAATTTTGTTGTGAAATGGCATTTTTGCACAATTAGCAGTTGTAAATGCCTGTAAACATGATATTTTATTGTATTTAATAATTATTTGCCACGAATGAGCGATACGAAAAGGGCCTTAAATTTTATTGAACACATAATTGAAGATGATTTAGGGAATTCCCACACCAAGGATGATTTGAGGTTTCGATTTCCCCCTGAACCCAATGGATTTTTGCATGTTGGGCATGCAAGTTCAATATGTCTGAATTTTGGTTTAGGAGAGCGATATAAAGCACCGGTCAACTTGAGATTTGATGATACTAATCCTGCTAAAGAGGAAAAGGAATTCGTCGAGGCCATCAAACGAGATGTTGAGTGGCTTGGTTTTAAATGGGACAAGGAGTGTTACGCTTCTGATTATTTTCAACAGCTGTTTGATTGGGCAGTTGAGTTGATAAAAGCGGGTAAGGCCTATGTAGATAGTCAGTCTTCTGAAGAAATTGCCAAGCAGAAGGGAACCCCTACGGATCCTGGCAGCAATAGTCCTTTTAGAAATAGATCGGTAGAAGAGAATATGGGGCTTTTTATGCAAATGAAAAATGGGGATTTTGAGGAAGGAGAGCACGTATTAAGAGCAAAAATAGACATGGCATCTTCGAATATGTTGATGCGCGACCCCATAATTTATAGGGTCGTTAAGAGCGCCCATCACAGAACAGGAAATGATTGGTGCATTTACCCTATGTATGACTGGACACACGGTCAGTCGGATTATATCGAACAAGTTTCACATTCTCTTTGCACACTTGAATTTTTACCCCATAGAGAACTTTATGATTGGTTTTTAGACCAATTATATGAAGAGAGTAAGTTGAGGCCCAAGCAACGCGAGTTTGCTCGTCGAAATTTAAGTCATACGGTCGTAAGCAAAAGAAAGTTGTTGCGATTGGTTGAAGAGGGAGTGGTAACTGGTTGGGATGACCCTAGAATGCCTACAATTTCAGGAATGAGGCGTAGGGGATACCCTCCTGCTGCAATTCGAAATTTTGCAGATACCGTAGGTATTGCAAAAAGGGAAAACCTTGTAGATGTTTCTTTGTTGGAGTTCCATGTGCGGGAGGAGTTAAATAAAACCTCCCCTCGTATAATGGCAGTTCTAAATCCATTGAAAGTTGTAATTACAAATTATCCTGATGGGCATGAAGAATGGCTGGATGCAGAAAATAATCCTGAGGATGAAACTGCTGGTTTTCGAAAAGTACCCTTTGGTCGAGAACTATATATTGAACAAGACGATTTTAAAGAGCAAGCAAACCGAAAGTTCTTTAGGTTGAAATTAGGAGGTGAGGTGCGTCTAAAGAACGGTTATATTATAAAGGCAGAAAGTTGTACAAAAGACAAGGATGGTAATGTTGTTGAGGTTCAGTGTACATATGACGAAAAAAGTAGAAGCGGTAGTGGTACCGAAGAAAGCTTAAGAAAGGTAAAAGGAACTTTGCATTGGGTGAGTGTAAAACATGCTTATGAAATAGAAGTTCGAGTTTATGATAGATTGTTCAAAGATGAAAACCCTGATGGGCATAAAGATGTTGACTTTATGGAATTTGTAAATGAAAATTCCTTAACCATAATTAAAGGTTTAGTTGAGCCTTCAGTAAAAGAAGCAAAAGTTGGAGACAAATTTCAATTTCAACGACTTGGTTATTTTAATGTGGATGAAGATTCGATTGAAGGAAATTTAGTTTTTAATAGGACGGCACCACTTCGAGATTCTTGGGCAAAAATCAGCACAGAAATCAATAATAAGAATTAACTATTGAAGGCTGCCCCCATATAGAATTCACCTATTCTATTGGGTTCATATAAAAGCGTTTTAGAGCGTTTTGAAAATGTTTAAAGTACTTTTATGGGTAGAACGCGGTAAAGCCAAGAGAAGGCCTTAAAATTGGTTTAAGAACAAAAAGGAGTCCATATCTTAATTATGGACTCCTTTTTTTGACTTTATCCTTTTTTTAAAATTATTCTCCCTTCTTTTTCGTGTTTTGTTGTTTCATGGCTTCACCAATTTGATTGCTCGCCGTAAATGAGGCCACCATATTATTTAACATATCACTACCAGCTTGAGGAGAGTTTGGTAATAAAATCAAATTTGTATTTGTTTCTTCTCCAATAGCTTGAAGGGTATCGTAATGTTGTGTAACCACAATTAAGGCTGAAGCTTCTTGCGAATTAATTCCAACTTTATTCAATACCTCGACAGACTCTTCTAGACCTCTTGCAATTTCCCTACGCTGATCGGCGATGCCCTGACCTTGAAGTCTTTTGCTCTCAGCTTCAGCTTTTGCTTTTTCAACAATTAAAATTCTTGCTGCATCACCTTCGAATTGAGCTGCTATTTTTTCACGCTCCGAGGCGTTGATTCTATTCATAGCGGCTTTTACTTGAGCATCGGGATCAATATCGGTAACTAAAGTTTTAATAATATCGTATCCATATTCAGACATGTATTCTTGTAACTCTCGTTTTACAGCGATAGCGATATCATCTTTTTTTACGAAGACATCGTCCAACTTCATTTTTGGAACCTCAGCACGTACCACATCAAAAACAAATGAAGTAATTTGATCGTGTGGGTATTCTAATTTGTAAAATGCATCATAAACCTTTTCACGAATCACTACGTATTGAACAGAAACCTTAAGTTTTACAAAAACATCATCTAGAGTTTTCGTTTCAACAATAACATCCAGCTGTTGGATTTTTAAACTTAATCTTCCTGCGATTCTTTGAACAACCGGAATTTTTAATTGAAAACCAGAGTTTCTTACGCTAGTGAATTTTCCAAATGTTTCTATAACATATGCTGTTTGTTGTTTAACGATAAAAATCGAGGAAAAGAATAATATCAATATGAGAAAAAAGCCAATACCAATCCAAAAAGGTGTCATAAGTTTCGTTTTAAGAGTTGTTAATCAGTTGTATAAATATAGTTTTTGTTACAGTTTGTTAATAGCGGTAGTTAATCTATTTAATGTTTCTTCTTTGCCTATTAGTGAAGCAATATCAAAAAGATGTGGTCCTTTTAAATCTCCAACAAGAGCTAATCTAAAAGGCGCTATCACCTTTCCGAATGAATGGCCTTTTTCCTCAATCCATGATTTGGTGGTCGATTCAATATTCGCAGATGAAAATTGTTGTACTGTTTCTAGTTCTTGAGAAAGTGAAGACATCAATTCAGGGGTATTTTCTTTCCATTGTTTTTTAGATGCCTTTTCATTGTAGGTTATGGGCGCAACAAAGAAATAGTTGCTCAACTCCCAAAAATCACTAACAAATGAAGCTCGTTCTTTTATTAAAGAGATAATTCGAATTAAGGCATCATCACTGTGCTCAGTAGTGTTAACACCATTTGATTCCAATAGTTGTTTATAATGGGGTAGGAGTGTCGTGTTATCCATTTGCTGGAGCCATTGTTGATTGAACCAATTGTTCTTTTCAGGATCAAAGCGAGCCCCTGATTTGTTTACCCTATCCAACGAAAAAGAGTTGCCTAATTCAGAAAGTGTAAAGAGTTCTTGTTCTGTACCTGGATTCCATCCTAACAAGGCTAAAAAATTTACAACCGCTTCAGGAAAAAATCCTGATTCTTTATAACCAATAGATTCATTCCACGACAATGGAAAAATAGGAAATCCACCTTTTTCACCATCGCGTTTACTTAATTTTCCTTTACCAATGGGTTTGAGAATTAATGGCAAGTGTGCAAATTTGGGTTTCTCCCAATTGAAAGCCTCGTATAGTAAATTATGCAGTGCAAGACTTGGCAACCATTCTTCACCTCGAATAACATGGGATATTTTCATTAGATGATCGTCGACGATATTGGCCAAATGGTAGGTTGGCATGCCATCATTTTTAAAAAGCACTTTATCATCGAGCGTACTGCTATCAATTTTAATCTCTCCTCTTATGATATCTTCTAGTAAGAGGGTTTGATTTTCAGGGCATTTAAAACGAATTACATAGGGTTCGTTAGCATCGATTTTTTGCTTCACAACTTCGGAAGATAGAGCCAATGAATTTTTTAGTTTAAGTCTATTGTGCCAGTTATAGATAAAGGTTTTTCCTTTTTGCTCATGGTTTTTACGGTGGTCATTCAATTCTTGGGGAGTATCAAATGCATAGTAAGCATGTCCGGTTTTTATCAATTGCTTTGCGTAATCTTGGTAAAGGTGTTTGCGTTCACTTTGGCGATATGGCCCATAAGGTCCACCGATCTTTGGTCCCTCATCAACGGTTAGTCCACACCATTTGAGGGAATCAAGAATATAATCTTCTGCCCCTTTGACAAATCTATTTTGGTCAGTGTCTTCAATACGAACAATAAATTTGCCGTTATGGTTTTTAGCAAACAAGTAATTGAATAGTGCAGTTCTGAGCCCACCTATATGAAGTGGACCGGTTGGGCTTGGAGCGAAACGTACTCTTATTTCTGGGGCCATTATTGGTTTTTGATCAAAGATACAATTTCGACTTTGCCTTGTTAAAAAGTAATTCATCTAATAAGTACCGCTTTTAACAAGATGTTTTAAAACAGATGTATGAGATTAAAGTAACTTGAAAACAAAAATGATTGGTTATGTCTAATTTTTCGTTGGTGATGGAAAAGTTGAATGCTTTTGTAAAAAAGTATTACGTCAACGAATTGCTTAAGGGTACGATAGTATTTGTTGGACTAGGGTTGCTGCTCCTTCTTCTAATCACGAGTGTAGAATATTTTTTATGGTTAAATTCTTCGGGCAGGTTAGTATTATTATTGCTGTTGTTATGCTCAGAAATCTACCTGTTATATAGATTTATTGGAATCCCGTTGGCTTACTTGAGCCAAATAAGAAAAGGAATAGACAATAAACTGGCGTCAGTATTAATAGGGAAGCACTTTCCAGAAGTTGCTGACAAACTAACTAATTTATTGGATTTGTCTGAAAGCGCTGATAATTCTGATTTGTTAAGTGCATCTATAGATCAAAAATCAAAAGAACTAGGCAACATACCTTTTGTTTCAGCTATTAGTTTTAAAAGTAATTTTCGCTTTTTGAAGATAATGGTAGTTCCAGGCCTTTTAGTGTTAGTGTTTGCATTTGCCGGAAAATTACCCTCATTATTTCAAGGTTATGAACGGGTCAAGAATTATGATTTAGCGTATACGCAACCAGCCCCCTTTGATTTTGTATTAGAGAACAAAAGCCTTTCTTTTTTAGAAGGAGAAGAAATTGCGATTAGTTTAAAGACAATAGGAGAGATTATTCCTGATGAGGTCCTTTTAAAATTTAATGAAAAAGAATACCTCATGAAATCAGAAGGCAATCGTTTTAGTTATGGTTTTGGGCTAGGGGTGAGTTCAGGGAGTTTTCAGTTTGTTGCGAACGGATACAATTCTCGAGAGTTTGATTTAGTTGTACGAAGCGTTCCTTCAATTGAAGATTTTCAGATGCACTATACATATCCTTCATATTTGGGTAAAAGTAACGAGGTGGTAAAGGGTACTGGTAATGGAATTGTGCCCGAAGGAACTCAAATAAGATGGGCATTAAAAACTATAAATACCGAAAAGGTTTTGTTTGATGACGGAAATGAGCAAAAAGAATTAGAAAAAGTAAATAATGGCTTTGAGCTGAAAAATAAGATTATGTCCGCCATTGATTATTCAATCGCTACATCAAACAATAATGTTAAGGACTATGAAAGGCTTAATTATCATATTGAAGTGGTAAAGGATGAGTATCCAAGTATTGAAGTAATTAGAAAGGTAGATTCTCTTGCGCCAAATAGTTCGTTTTATGATGGACTGGTTTCAGATGATTATGGATTAAGGTCGGTCAAATTGGTGTATTACAGAACTAGCAATCCGGAGACAAAGTACAATTTAGTCCTTGCCGAAAACCTTGGCAACGGAGGCAATTTTGCTTATGAGTTTCCTACGGGGCTAGAAGTTGAAGAGGATACAAGTTATCAACTTTATTTTTTGGTTACAGATAATGATGGATTGCGCGGTGGAAAAACATCAAGAAGTGAAGTTTTTGATGCGACTATTTATGGTGAAGTTGAATTAAGAGAAAAGGAATTGGATTCATATAAATCCGTTCTAGAAAATTTTGAGAAGGGAATTTCAAAATCCAGTGAACAACAAAAGGCTTTGGAAGAAATTAATAATACCCAAAAAGAAACGGAGGCTTTAAGTTTCAATGATAAAAATAAAATAAAAGATTTCATTCAAAAGCAGGAAGCGCAGGAAGATATGATGAAGAGTTTTAGTAAAAAGCTCGCCCAGGACCTAGAAAAGACCAAAGAAAATAGTGAATTCAATGAGTTGTTGAAAGAACGGCTGTTACGGCAAGAGATAGAAGCAGAGAAGAATCGTAAGTTACTGGAAGAACTCAATAAGGTAGCTGATAAGATTGAAAAAGAAGAACTACAAAAAAGACTTGAAGAGTTAGCTAAAAAGCAAAGTAGTGGTAAACGAAATTTAGAACAGCTATTAGAATTAACAAAGCGGTATTATGTAACCGAGAAGCTAAACCAGTTGGCTAAGGATTTAGAAGAGTTGTCTGAAAAGCAAGATGCATTAGGCAAAAGGGAGAATGAAGAGGGTGTCTCAGAAAAAGAACAACAAGAGCTGAATAATGATTATAATAAGTTAGATGAAGAGCTAAATGAATTAAAGCAAGACAATCAAGATTTGCGTAAACCTATGGATTTGGATATCGACAAATCGACGCAGGAAAGTATTAAAGAAGATCAAAAAGAGGCTCTAAAAGAGGTTATGGAGAAGGATAAAAATGGTGAGCGTTCCAAAGGTGAGAAGAAACCAAATGCGAGGAACAAGATGGGTTCTGCGGCAAAAAAAATGAAAAAGTTAAGTGATGGCATGAGGCAAAGCATGTCCATGTCGGGTGGGGGCTCATCAATCGCTGAAGATGCTGAAATGTTGCGCCAAATACTTGAAAACTTAATTACTTTTTCTTTTAAACAGGAAGACCTTTTTGACAAGGTTAATGAAGCAGGAAACGATTTAAACCAAACATCATTTGCAGTTAGAAACCAGCAAGAACTTCGAGGTATGTTCGAACATGTTGATGATAGTTTATTTGCTTTGTCTTTACGTCAACCAGATCTTTCTGAATTTGTGAATGAAGAGATTACTGAGGTCTATTACAACATTGACAAAGCGTTGGAGAACATTGCAGAGAATCAAGTTTATCAGGGGGCGTCATACCAACAATACGTTTTGAGTTCTTCAAATAGTTTGGCCGATTATCTTGCTAAAATGTTGGATAACATGCAGCAAAGCATGATGCAGGGTCAGGGTCAGGGGCAGGGGGAAGGATTTCAATTGCCGGATATTATAAAGGCCCAGGAACAATTAGGTGAGAAGATGGGGCAAATTAGTGGAGAGGGCCAAGGTCAGAAAGAAGGTTCTGATAGTAGTCAAGACGGTCAGGGTGATGGTGGCCAAAATAATAAAAATAGTTCTGAGGGCGAGCTTAATAAGGAAGGAGGACAAGGAAAGCAAGGTGATGGAGAAGATGGTAAAAGTGAAAGTGGCAAAGGCAATCAGGGGTATTCTTCAGGTGAAGGATTGTCTGAACAAAGTCTTGACGAAATTTATGAAATATATAAAGAGCAACAGACTATACGTGAAGCGTTAGAGAGACAATTAACAGATTTAATTTCTAACCCTGACAATCAATTGGCAAAAAAATTAGTACGTCAAATGGAATCTTTTGAGAACGATTTACTGGAAAATGGCATCACCAAAAGAACAGTAAATAAAATGAATACCATTCAACACGAATTAATGAAGCTTGAAAATGCCGCAATAGAGCAGGGAAAAAAGAAGGAGCGAGAAAGTAATACAAACTACAATAAATACAATGCCCCAACTAGCAGTAATGTTCCAGATTCTAATAAGGAATTGCCGGCAGTTGAAATTTTAAATAGGCAAGCACTACCTTTGCAAAATAAAATGAGCAAAAAGGTTCAAGGTTATTTTGAAGAAGGAAATAAACTTTAATTATGAAACAGGTTTTAAACTTACAAACGAGCCTGTTATTAGAGATTGGCTAGTAAAAGCTTCTAATCAACACGATTTTTTTATAGTTGAGTTAAACTTTGTTTTTTGTGATGACAACTATCTTTTGCCAATAAATAGAGAGTATTTGAATCACGACACCTTGACAGATATAATAACTTTTGATTATTCGGAAGGTCGAAATATTTCTGGCGATATTTTTATATCTGTAGAAAGGGTTAGAGAAAATGCATTAGATTTTAATGTTGATTTTACTGTTGAGATAATTAGGGTTATGGGGCATGGTCTTCTTCATTTGATGGGTTTCGGCGATAAGGAAGAGGAAGAAGTGGCCCTGATGCGAAAAAAAGAAAATGAGTTAATTGAATTGTTCCACGTGGAACACTAGGTTTTATGTTCGAAAAAAAATATGACGTCATAGTGGTTGGCGGCGGTCACGCTGGCGCTGAAGCGGCAGCGGCCGCCGCGAATTTAGGTTCGCGAACCTTACTGGTTACCATGAATTTGCAAACAATTGGCCAAATGTCGTGTAATCCTGCAATGGGCGGTATTGCTAAAGGACAAATAGTTAGAGAAATAGATGCGCTCGGGGGATATAGTGGATTTGTTACTGATAAATCAGCAATCCAGTTCAAGATGCTAAACAAATCAAAGGGTCCTGCAATGTGGAGCCCTAGAGCCCAGAATGATAGGATGCGATTTGCTGAAGAGTGGCGCTTGGCACTTGAGCAAACTCCAAACCTTGATTTTTATCAAGAAATGGCGATTGGTTTATTGGTGAAGGGAAATAAGGTCGTAGGTGTTCGTACATCCTTAGGCTTGGAAATTGAGGCAGATGCTGTCGTTTTAACCAACGGTACATTTCTAAATGGATTAATTCATATAGGAGAAAAACAATTTGGTGGCGGTAGAGCAGGGGAGCGAGCTGCCACAGGAATAACTGAAGAATTAGTTGATTTAGGATTTGATACTGGCCGTATGAAAACTGGTACTCCGCCTAGGGTTGACGGTCGTTCCCTGGACTATGATGTTATGATTCCGCAACCTGGGGATGATATTCCTGAACGTTTTTCTTATCTAGAAACACCAAAACTTACTTTGCAGAGGGATTGTCATATGACAAGAACCAGTGCAGAGGTTCACAATTTGCTTCGTGAAGGTTTTGATAGATCTCCAATGTTTAATGGACGTATTAAGAGTATTGGTCCACGGTATTGTCCTTCAATAGAAGACAAAATAAATCGGTTTGCTGATAAGGATTCGCATCAAATTTTTGTAGAACCTGAAGGTTGGAATACTGTGGAGGTCTATGTCAATGGTTTCTCGACATCGCTACCGGAAGATGTTCAATATCAAGCACTTAAGAAGGTAAAGGGTTTTGAAAACGTAAAATTTTTCCGTCCAGGCTATGCTATTGAGTACGATTATTTTCCACCTACACAGTTAAAGCACACATTGGAAACGAAGCTGGTCGAGAATTTATTCTTTGCAGGGCAAATAAATGGAACAACAGGATATGAAGAAGCCGCATCTCAGGGCTTAATGGCTGGCATAAATGCGCACCTGAAGCTAAAAGAAGAAGCCCCCTTTATTCTAAAACGAGATGAGGCTTACATAGGAGTATTAATAGACGATTTAATTACAAAGGGAACTGAAGAGCCGTACCGTATGTTTACTTCACGGGCTGAATACAGAACCCTATTGCGCCAAGATAACGCGGATTTGCGTTTGACACCAAGAGGATACGAACTCGGATTAGCATCTGAGGAACGGATGCGCAGAATGGAAGATAAGCACAACAAGGCAAAGTCTTTTGTTGATTTCTTTAAGAAGACAAGTTTTGACCCTGTAAAAGTGAATACCATTTTAGACAATGTTGGTTCAGCAAAAGTGACCCAATCCGATAAAATGTTCAAAGTTTTTTCGAGACCTAAAGTTAAAATGGAACATATGCTAGAACTAGAGTCAGTATCTAATTATGTCACTGAAAACCAGTTAGATACTGAGATTTTAGAACAAGCAGAAATTCAGGTAAAATACTCAGGGTATATTGAAAAAGAGAAAAATAATGCCGACAAACTTCATCGTCTTGAGAATGTTAAGATTCCTGAGAATTTTGATTATTCAAAACTAAAATCACTTTCTTATGAAGCAAGGGAGAAATTGGAACAAATAAGACCCGTGACTATTTCACAAGCTTCTAGAATTAGTGGAGTCTCCCCCGCCGACATCAGTGTGCTTTTGGTCTTTTTAGGCAGATAGTTTCCGTTCCACGTGGAACAGCTACTTGGCTCGATTCTTGATACCACATATTGACTAAAATATCCAATCATGAAGAAAGGCTACCTGCTAATTTTCTTGTGTATAACACTTGGGTCCTGTATTCCCCTAAGAATTGCTCCGACTATTGAAGATTACAGAGTTGTTGAAGGCAAAAAGTTCAAAAAATCACTTCCTCAGAAAACCATGTTTGTATTTGAAGACCCCAAAGATGAGGGGCATTTTTATAACTATATAAATACAAAATTCAAGCTTGATGATTATAGGGTTGATGTTGATGTGCCTTTTCAAATAGAAAACAAAGAATATTACTTCGCCTACTATGAGGTTGAAATACCAACAAAAACGCTGAATCTCCTGCCAATAGTGATTGATGGAATATTGGAGTCTACTGAAACAAATGATGCAGTCTTTTCAGATGCCTATTCAAGCAGAAAAGGGTATTGGTATATTGCTATTGAAGTCTATGATCAAGAAGAGAATGATTGTTTGAATGACAATTCTTTGATTAGAAAACCAATGATGGAGTATCTTCGAGAGCTCAAACAAGAATATCTGAGCACACACAACTACAATGAAGTTGTATTTAAGAACTAAAGACTATTTTAAGACCAAGGAGGAGTTCGATCTCTTATATGATGAGGATTTAAACTTGCTGAAAACAAGTCCTCAACCCGAAAATTTGGATTCTTATTACGATAGCGAAGAATATATTTCACATACAGATACCAGAAAAGACTTTGTTTCTAGAATATATCAATTGGTCAAGTCTCGAAACTTAAGCCGAAAACTTAGTTTAATCAATAGATATTCTTCTAAACAGCGGAATTTATTGGATATTGGCGCGGGCACAGGTGATTTTTTGGTAAGCGCAAGGAAAAATGGATGGCAGGTTTCCGGAGTTGAACCAAATCAAAAAGCGCGAAGTTTGGCCCTTGAAAAAGGGCAACACCTCGAAGAATCAGTTAAAAACCTAAAGGGTTCTGATTACAATGTTATAACCCTTTGGCATGTACTGGAGCATCTTCCTGATTTGAATGCTCAAATAGAGGAATTCTCTCAACTTATTTCTAAAAATGGACTGCTTGTAATAGCTGTTCCGAATTTCAAGTCATTTGACGCTCGTTATTATAGAGAATTTTGGGCGGCATATGACGTTCCAAGACACTTATGGCATTTTTCAAAAAAGTCAATCCCGGCATTGTTTACCAATTCGGGTTTTGAACTTGTTGCTACCAAACCCATGATTTTTGATGCTTTTTATGTTTCAATGCTTTCTGAGAAATACAAGCAAAAAAAGCTCAGCTTGGTTAGGGGTATTGCAATTGGTTTTTTATCAAACATAAAGGCTTTATTTTCAGGCGAATACTCTTCTTTAATTTATATTTTAAGAAAGGAAAAAGATTAACTTGAATCAGCGTCGATGAAAAAAGTGATTTGTTTATTTTTGCCCGACTTTAAACCACGAAAATGAAAAATAGTATACTAGTATTGGTGTTGTTGACCTTTATTTCATGCCAACAGAGTAAAATTGGCTATGTTGACAATGTAAAATTGATGGATGGGTATCAAGAGAAAACAGAAGTAGAAGGAAAATACAAGGCTAAGGCCGATGCGTTGGCAAAAAAGAGTGATAGCCTTTCACAGGCTTTGCAAATTGAGTACCAAGCACTACAAGCAAAAAAACAGTCACAGCGCAAAACCCAAGAAGAACTGCAGGTATTGCAGCAAAAAGGGCAGTTTTTGGGCCAACAATTGCAACAAGAAGAACGCCAAATTCAACAAGAAGGACAAACTCAGATGGATAGTATCGTAAGCAAGGTCAAAGATGAAATCAAAGCTTATGGAGAAGCTAATGGCTATACTTACATCCTAGGTGGAGGTGAAGGTGGAAGTGTTTTGTACGGTCAGGATGCAAATGACTTAACTGAGCAGATACTGAAAATCCTCAATGATAAATACAAGAACTAATCAATATTGATTAAAAGTCAAAACCCTCTTGTCCTCAGGAGGGATTTTTATTGCAATAACATCAATAGAAAAGCCGTAGGTATCAAATAGATAACAATGGTTTTTGCGCCCTCATAATCTTTCGCAACGCGTTGTCCTAAAAGAAGCATTAAAAGTGTAATTGCGGATATCAAGGTTCCGTAAAACGCGAAAACGGTGTTGTCATGAAGTAAAAGATGAACAAATCCTGCCAGGGATAATAATCCTGCGGCTAGTTCCATTAGGGTAATAACACCCAATAGCGCTGGAACACTATTCTTAAAAGGTGATTTAGAAAAATGTTCCGTCAACCAAGAAAGATTGCCCTTCCAATCTTTAAGTTTATCAACGCCGCTTTGTAGAAATACAATCACCAAAAACAGCAAAAGAATAAGTTGTACGTAGTTGTCTTCAAAATGTAAGTGCATACTAAAAGTTTTAAGCCGCCTTTACGTGAAGAAGGCGCGTTAGTTTTATTGAAAGGTCAGTAAATACAAGTTTGGCGTTGCCATTGCGTTCAATGTGGTAATGAGCAGTTTCTAGTTCTTTTGTCAACTGCAAAATATTATTTTCATGAATAAATGGTGCAAATTTTGCCAAATCAAATCCGTCGGTATGCATTTTAGCATAAACCAACTCATGGGCCCCATAGTTGGTAAGCAAAGCTTGTCGAATGATGCCCTCGCAATATTTTAAAAAGTTCTTTTGGGTTTCTCTCCCGTTCTTGGCAACTTCTTCACTCCAAAGTATCAAGTCATGAATAGCGCTCTTATTTCCTTTAGCCTTAAATGCAGAACGCACCCAGTGCACGAACCATTTTTCAAAAACCAAGTCTTCAGAATCGTTCTGTGCTAAGTCAAGCGCTTTATTAAGATTTCCGTTTGCTTCGTGTGCCAACTGTTCGGCAAGTGTCTTTTCAATGTTTCTTGCTTCCAACTCCTTCGAAATCAATGCTTGAGGAATTGGGTCGAAATGAAGTACTTGACAACGAGACCGAATGGTATTTATGATGTTCTCCTCATTTTCGGCAATGAGAAGAAGCAAAGTTTGGTTTGGCGGTTCTTCAATTAATTTCAAAAGTTTGTTCGCAGCTGACCCATTCATCTTTTCCGCCATCCAAATAACAAGCACCTTGTAGCCGCCTTCATAAGATTTCAATGCCAGTTTCTTTGAAATGTTCTGAGCTTCGTCCACACCAATTTGCCCCTGTTTTTTTTCAATTCCAACTTGCCTATACCAATCAAACAGGTTCCCGTAAGGTTGTTTTGTCAAAAATTCACGCCAATCGGAGATAAAATCATCACTTACGGCATGGCTTTTTACTTTATCAGAATTTGCCACAGGATAAACAAAATGAACATCTGGATGGGATAAGGTGTTGCATTTGGCATTGCAAGTTTCGTTCTGACCACTGTTCTCTCCACCCTTGTTATTGCATAGTACATACTGGGCGTATGCTACAGCCATGGGTAGGGTACCACACCCTTCTGGCCCTACAAACAATTGCGCATGAGGCACTCTGCCTGATTCCACAGAATATACCAAATGTTTTTTTATGTGTTCTTGCCCGATAATGTTCCCAAAAAGCATAACTCAAATATACATGAAAAACTATGTCTGTGATATTTGTACTAAATGCGTACCGTACACATAATTTGACCTCTCTAGATCAGACAAAAAAAGGTGAATTGATTACATTTGGTGCTCAAATTTTCCAACACATATGAAAACAATTGAAGATTTCAATTTCGAAGATAATAAAGCATTGATAAGGGTAGACTTTAATGTGCCTTTAGACGATGAACAAAATGTAACGGATACTAGTAGGATAATTGGTGCTAAACCGACTATACTAAAAGTTCTGGAAGATGGGGGCAGCGCGGTATTAATGTCACATTTAGGCAGACCAAAAGGTGAGGCAAAGCCAGAACTTTCTTTGGCACATATAGTTGAAAAGGTCTCAGAAATTATCGGCGTTCAGGTGAAATTCGTAGATGACTGCGTAGGGGAGAAGGTTCAAGAGGCGTATGACAATCTACAAAATGGCGAAATCTTATTGCTTGAAAACCTTCGCTTTTATTCAGAAGAAGAGAAAGGTGATGCAGCATTTGCTGAAAAACTTTCTGCTTTTGGTGATATATACGTTAATGACGCTTTTGGCACTGCACATCGCGCCCATGCTTCGACTACGATTGTAGCCAACTGTTTTTCAGAAGCAAAGTGTTTTGGCTCCTTATTGGCAAAAGAAATTTACGCTATAGAAAAGGTCATGCGGACAGGAGAAAACCCTATCACAGCTATTCTAGGCGGGGCTAAGGTTTCCTCTAAAATTACCATTATTGAAAACATTTTAGATAAAGTCGATAATTTGATAATCGGTGGCGGCATGACGTATACTTTCGTAAAAGCCCAAGGAGGTAAAATTGGGGATTCAATTTGCGAAGATGATAAGATGGAACTCGCTTTAAACATTTTAAAAAAGGCAGAAGAAAAGGGTGTTCAGGTACATTTACCTGTTGATGTGCTTGCTGCTGATGCATTTGATAATCAAGCGAATACGCAAACCGTTTCTGTAGATTCTATTCCAGATGGTTGGCAAGGTCTAGATGCCGGGCCCAACAGTCTAAGTAAATTTAAAGAAGTGATTTTAGCATCTAAAACAATTCTATGGAATGGTCCGGTAGGTGTTTTTGAAATGGAAAATTTTGCTAAAGGCACAATTTCAATTGGAAATGCCATTGATGAAGCGACAAAGAATGGCGCTTTTAGTCTTGTTGGGGGTGGTGATTCCGTTGCCGCAGTGAAGCAATTCGGTTTTGAAGAAAAGGTAAGCTACGTTTCAACCGGTGGTGGCGCAATGCTCGAAAGTTTGGAAGGAAAAACACTACCCGGTATAGCAGCTATACTGACTTAACGGATTAGCCAAGAAATTGCCATTTTTATCATAAATCTTTTCGTTTTTGGTAAAAATGCTGCATTTTCGTCTGCCCCAAGCCAAATTCTAGCTAAAAATGTTAAATAAAGGATTTTTATTGCCTTTGGCATTCCTATGCGCATTCTGTCTTGAAGGATACTCACAGAAGGCAGACTCCACAGCTGCAATTATTCAAGAATCAACGCCAATTAATTTACAACCAAATTCGGTTTTTGGTGAAAAAGAACTCTTTAAAAACCCAGCAAAAGAAGCAACCTTATCTCAAGAAAATTCAGAAGGGATTTTAAAAGATTTGGAGAAGGCTTACGCTTATGATAGTTTATGGCTTAGAGAAATAAGTAGAAACGAAGTTAGATATCAAGATTTGTTAAGTGATATTTCTGAAGAGAAAGTCCTATCAGAAGAGATTCCAGAACTCAATTCAGATACTTTAAAGATGCGATTGGCGCGGATAAATGAAAAGACCCCATTCAATGTCTCCTATAATCCGCATTTAGAGAGTGTGATTAAATACTATTTAAAGAGACGTAGGCCACTTATTGAGAATATGTTGACTGCTAGTCAATTTTATTTCCCACTTTTTGAGCAAGAACTGGACAATAAAGACTTGCCGTTGGAACTAAAGTACTTGGCAATAGTTGAATCTGCGTTGAGTGCAAGGGCAAAATCACCTGTTGGCGCAACTGGTTTATGGCAGTTTATGTTCGCTACTGGAAAGGCATATGGTTTAGATGTAAGCAGCTATGTAGACGAAAGAAGCGACCCTATTTTTGCGACGAAAGCTGCAGGTGAGTATTTAAACTCGCTTTATTCGATTTATAAAGATTGGGATTTGGCTTTAGCGGCATATAATTCTGGTCCAGGCAACGTAAACAAGGCAATTCGGAGATCGGGAGGGTATCGAAATTTTTGGAATATTCGAATGTTTCTTCCTCGTGAAACCGCGGGATATGTCCCTGCATTTTTAGCCACGATGTACCTTTTTGAGTATGCAGAAGAACATGGGTTAAAAGGGAAAAACCTTGAGAGACCATATTTTGAAACGGATACAGTTTTGGTAAAGCAAACCATAACATTTGACCAAATATCAAAACTGGTCGGGATTTCCGTAGAAGAGCTAGAGGTCTTAAACCCTGCGTACAAATTGAACATCATTCCCAAAGACAATGACAAAAAGTACGCTTTACGACTGCCATTAAAGCATATGGGAAAGTTCGTTACCAATGAAAAAGCCATATATGATTTTGCGGTAAAACAGCTTGATTCACTCGAAAAACCACTTCCTGAATTGGTTAAAGCCCAGAATAAGGTAAGGTATCGTGTGAGAAATGGAGACTACCTTGGTAAAATCGCCGAACGATATGGAGTTGGCGTTAGTCAGATAAGGCGTTGGAATGGACTTAGAGGTGATAATTTGAGAATTGGACAGCGATTGACCATTTATCCACGAAAACCCGTTAGTTCAAACTCTAAATCGCAATCCAACACTTCTAATAAGGAGACCGTTGTCTATCAAAAACCAATTTCGCTGCCAAGCGACCCTTCTAAAATCCATATTGTAGAATCGGGAGACTCTTTATGGACTATCTCACAAAAATATCCTGGAATAACCATTGAGAATCTTCGGAAATGGAACGGGTTGAATAGTACCAAGTTAAAGCCCGGAACGAAGCTGAGGTTGTGCGATTGTTCTTCATAATAAAGCATTCTATTACTCAATCAAATAGGGGGTTCACCCAGTTAGCCGTTAAATTCCCTAAAATTCTATCTCAACTTATTTTGCATATGGTTATCTTGACCTGAGATATTTTGGTACGAACCTAAAATTGTTAATCAGAAAGCATGCAGAAAAAAATCAAATTCGCAATCCTGGCCTTGGTATTTCTAATGGTTGCATGTAAGCAACAAACGGGCAATGCTAAAAAGTTCTTACCTGAATCTACAGGTGCAGTGAATTCTTTAATTGTTGTAACAGAAAATGCTCATTGGCAGGGCGAAGTTGGGGACCGAATCAGACAAATTTTTGCCCAGCCCGCCCAAGGTTTGTCGCCGATTCAACCAATTTTTTCGATTACCCAGATTCCCCCTAAGATTTTTGAGGGAGCAGTTAGAAATTCACGATCAATATTGTTGGTGTCTCAAGACACACTTTCATTGGGGCATATTAAGTCCAACGTGTTTTCAAATCCACAAAAAGTGGCAGTAGTAAAGGGCAGGAGCAAAGAAGAACTTTTGGCCAACTTGGATTCAGTTGCCCAAAGGGCCATAGAATCATTCAAAAAGACCGAATTGAACGAAGCTCAGCGAAGATTTAAAAGGTCTTTGAATCGAGAAAAAGCCTTAGAAGAAGAGTTTGGTATAACACTGAATATTCCTTCTGCTTATAAGGTTGGAAAACATGAGGATAATTTCGTTTGGTTTGACCGCCAAATACCCAAGGGCAATATGAACATCATTGCATATGCTATGCCTGAGGATAGCTTTAAAAATGATTCAACTTTTGTCGCTGACATAATAAAAATGCGTGATTCGATAGGAAAAAAATATGTTCCAGGTCCCTATGAAAATACTTTTATGATGACAGAAAAAGCTTTTGCACCCTATGTGTTTCCAGCAGAAATTGGCGGCAAAAAGGGAGCCGAAGCAAAAGGTATTTGGGAAATAAATGGATATCCTATGGCAGGACCATTTTTGACCTACATCATCAATGATAAAGAAAATAACCGAAAATTGGTCATTGAAGGTTTTGTGTTTGCACCATCAACGGTCAAACGTGATTATATGTTTGAGATGGAGGCTATTTTAAAAACCCTGAGTTGGCTTTGATAATGCCTAATGTTCAACTACGATTAAATCTGACCTTCGATTGTTTTGATGCTGATCACGGTTGCATTTGATACCGTCTCCACAATCATTTGATATGCGATCTTCACCATATCCTATCGCGCTTTCTATTTTGTCGGGCTCAACACCGATTTTAAGTAAGTGAGCCTTTGTGGCATCTGCTCTTTTTTGTGAAAGAATGCGATTGTATGTTCTTGAGCCCCTACTATCAGTATGCGATTCAATCTTAATTTTTAGGTTTGGGAAATCATTCCAGATTCGCTTAATTCTTTTAAGTTCCTTTTTTCCTTCTTTGGTTAACTCATAGGAATCAAAATCGAAAAATATGGCTTCGGTTTTTAATTTGGTAACGTCTCCATCAACGACTACCAATGACTCCATGTCCTTCAAGATAAGATTTACCGTGGTTTCTGAGTCTCCGCCAATATTAGCAAGCTTTATTTCCTTCTCATAACCCTCTTTAGCGGTTCTCAGTTCATATTTCGTGTTCTTATTAAGGTCTACAAACTCAAAGCTTCCGAATTCGTCTGTATAGCTCTCTTTTAGATAGTTGCCATCTTTGTCAAAAAGCTGAACCAAAGTATTTGCCAAAGTAGTACCGTTACTTTGATCTATGACAGTGCCCAAAAGTATTGTGCTTTCATCAGAATCGTCCGTTGTGACATAGGTGAAGGCATAGATATCATCGTCTCCTTGGCCGCCTTTTCTATTTGAGGCAAAATATCCCTTATTGGTATTTTCATCAACTATGTATGAAAAGTCGTCCGAGCTACTATTGATAGGTGGCCCAAGATTGACGGCCACTTCAAAAATGTCTTGTACGTAATTGGATTGATAGATGTCCAAACCGCCAAAACCAAGTTTTCTGTTCGAAGAAAAATAAATGGTGTTCTCCGTTGCATACGGGAACATCTCTTTTTGTTTTGAATTAACAGTCTTCCCAAGGTTTTTTGGTTCTGAAAAAGTACCATCTCCATTCACGTCTACCACATAAATATCGGTTTCTCCAAAACCTCCAGGCATGTCAGAAGCGAAATATAGCTTTTTGCCATCAGGGCTCATTGCAGGATGTCCGGTTGAATATTCATCACTATTAAATGGTAACGGTAATGGTTTTGACCATTCCCCACCAACAAATTTTGAAGTAAACAAGGTAAGATGGTTCACCCCTTTAGAATCCCGCTTAAGTTTCTTACTGTAATTATTTCTGGTAAAAAACATGGTTTTTCCATCTGGGCTAAAAGCAGCTCCAGCTTCATGATATTTTGAATTCACTTTGCCAGAGAATTTCTTCACATTGGTTAAATCTGCTGAAAGCGAATCAATTTCACCTATATAAAGATCAAGATATGGTTGATTGTTCCATCGATATTTTCTAGTCGTAAAAACAGAGGAATCCCTTGCTGATGCAAAGACCAATTTGTTTTCAGAGTAATAAGTAGGTGAAAAGTCTGAGTTCTCTGAATTACTTGTAAGTGTCTTTAAGGTAATGCTATTGTTATTTTTTTTAGAGCTTATCAGTCGATTTAGGTCTTTTGAATCTGAAGATTTTATCAACCCAAAGACCCTAGAGGCTTGATTGTATTTTTCTACACCTTTTAAACTCTGCCCATATCGGAATAAGGTTTGGTTATTCATAAAACTGCGGTGCGACAAGAATAGCTCATGATACCACTTGAAAGCACGTTCGAAGTTTGATATGAAGTAATAACTGTTTCCTAGTTTTTGTAAAAGGGTTGGTGGGTTTTCACCCTTATTGTAGTTGGCAACAGCTTCGTAATACTGTGCTGCTTCGGCATACCACATTTGTTGGTATACCTCGTCACCTTTTTTCTCAAGTTTTTGGGCAGTCTTACCATCAATTTTTCCAGTATTTGAACTGTAAAAGGGAAGGTCTACAACAGTTTCTGCCTCAATATTTTCGTCTTCTGTTGTTAGGCCAACTACCGATTGACTTAAGACAATTGTCGGTAGCATGAGTAATGCCGTGTATATTAGCTTTTTGAACATAATAGGTTGTGGGAATCCAGCTAAAAAGCTTTTTTCCAATGTAAAAAATGGGTTCAGTTAAATAATTAACCGTCGTGAAATTAACAGTATACAGCATTAACACTGAGTTTTTGTTGTGAAGAAGCTAAAAAACAGCGTAAAACGGCCTATTTTGTAACTATCGGTATGAAAATATAGGCCTAAAATGAAGTAAAACGGGAGCTGAGGTGTTTTAAGGAGTGTTTTTGTCCTCTAATTTTTCGTCTTCTTTAGATGCGTCTTTGAACTCTTTGATTCCACTACCCAAACCTCTCATAAGCTCAGGAATTTTCTTTCCTCCAAAAAGCAACAATACTATTACTACCACCAAGGCAATTTGCCAAGGACCTATCATTCCTAGAAAAATATTGAGAGCGCTCATAATAATCTGTTTAACAACGAGGGGTAAAAGTACAAAAAAGAATATGCAAATAAGGAAGCAATGGAGTGTCAAATATCGAATTTAGACCAGTTTTAACGCCCAATTCAAGATAACAAGCTTAAAAATTTCATAAAAACCAAGGGGAACAAAACAAATTAAAATCATGGGCTATCTTTGTTGGCAATGGCAAAGAAGAAGACTAAAAGGAAAAATATAAGGCGCAAGTTATTGCACAAATACCGCTTGGTCATTCTTAACGAGAATACCTTTGAGGAAAAAATTTCCTTTAAACTTAGCCGGCTCAATGTCTTTATTACTGGAATGCTTTTCATGATAATACTGATTGGCTTCACAACCCTTTTTATCGCTTTTACACCTTTACGGGAATATATACCAGGATATTCTTCCACAAAACTTAAAAGACAAGCCACTGAACTCACATACAAAACGGACTCCTTGGTAACGGTACTTGGTTATACAAATCGCTATTTGAATAATGTAAGAATGGTTTTAAGGGGCGAAGTAGAAAATAATGTGGCCAACAGAGACTCATTATTTGAAAAATACAAACTAGACCCATCAACAGTTGATTTAAGGCCAATACAAGAAGATTTGGCCCTACGCGAAGAAGTTGAAATAGAAGACAAGTACAATCTTTTTGAAAGAAACAATAGTGGTGCAAATCTGATTTTATTTCCTCCAATTTCTGGTTCGATTTCACAAGGATTTGATGCTGAGAAAAAACATTTTGCGGTTGATATTGTCGCAGAAATGAACAGCCCGGTTAAATCAGTTGCCGACGGAACAGTGATTTTTTCTGAATGGACTTCGGATACGGGTTATGTGATAATTCTTGAACATAAAGATGGACTTTTGTCGGTATATAAGCACAATAGCTCACTTAGCAAATTTCAAGGCGATGTTGTGGTAGCAGGTGAAGTTGTGGCAAGTGTTGGTAATACCGGTGAATTTACTACAGGCCCCCACCTCCATTTTGAATTGTGGAGCAAGGGTGTACCGGTGAACCCATCCGACTTTATTGATTTCAATTAAGATGTCATTCAAATCTTTTGCCGCAAAAATTTTTGCCTCTAGGGTGGCCAAAAAGAATAAAAAGTGGATTGAAAACCCTATTGAAGCCCAAGAACGGGTATTCACTTATTTGATTACAAATGGTTTGAAAACAAAGTTTGGTAAGGATCATAA
Organism: Croceivirga thetidis; assembly: GCF_012272815.1. GTDB lineage: Bacteria > Bacteroidota > Bacteroidia > Flavobacteriales > Flavobacteriaceae > Croceivirga > Croceivirga thetidis. Next base: position 995,487 of record NZ_JAAWWL010000001.1, on the reverse strand, counting down.
TTTTTCTAGCATAGCTTCCCACAACGATTTTATTGGCAATGTACCTATAAGGGATTATGAGCAACTGAAGGCTTACGTAGAGGAAATAAAAGAAGGTAATTTGAATGTTCTTTGGCCAGGAAAACCGATCTACTTCGCTAAAACTTCAGGAACGACCTCCGGTGTTAAATATATTCCCATAACAAAGTCCTCGATTAAACATCAGGTAAATGCTTCGAGGAATGCCATTCTTAATTACATTGAAGAAACCGGTAATTCCAGCTTTGTAAATGGGCGTATGATATTTCTTCAGGGCAGCCCGGTTTTGGAATCAAAATTCGGAATCAAGACCGGAAGGTTGTCCGGTATTTCGGCACATTATGTTCCTTCTTACCTTCAAAAGAACCGTCTTCCTAGTTGGGAAACTAATTGTATTGAAGACTGGGAGAAAAAGGTGGATAAAATTGTCGAAGAGACCGAAAATGAAAACATGACGGTGATAGCCGGCATACCCTCTTGGGTGCAGATGTATTTTGAAAAACTAACCCTTAAAACGAGTAAGAAGGTAGGAGAGTTGTTTAAGAATTTTCAATTGTTCATATACGGAGGGGTTAATTATGAACCGTATAGGGCGAAGTTTGAAGGTCTAATCGGAAAGCGAGTAGATAGCATTGAGCTCTTTCCAGCAAGTGAAGGTTTTTTTGCCTATCAAGATTCTCAAACTGAAATGGGAATGCTTTTGCTTCTGAATTCGGGAATCTTTTATGAATTTGTAAAAGCTGAGGATTTTTTCAGCGAAAACCCTGAACGAATTACTATCAAAGATGTTCAATTAGGAGTAAACTACGCGATGGTAATCAGCACTGATGCAGGTCTTTGGGCCTATAACTTGGGTGATACGGTGCAGTTTGTCTCTTTAAAGCCGTATAGGGTAATAGTTTCAGGACGAATAAAACATTTTATCTCGGCCTTTGGTGAGCATGTTATCGCAAAAGAGGTAGAAGAAGCGATGAAAATAGCCATTGAAGAAACCAATGCAAAAGTGAATGAATTTTCTGTTGCTCCCAAGACCAACCCTGTAGATGGTCTTCCTTATCATGAGTGGTTAATTGAATTTGAAGAGTTACCTTCAAACATGGAAAAATTTTCCAATTCACTTGAGCAATCAATGAAACGCCAGAACAGTTATTACCTTGATTTAATAGACGGTAAAATTTTAAAACCACTTGTGGTAACAAGAATTAAGCCAGGGGGGTTTCAAAACTACATGAAAGCAATTGGGAAATTTGGTGGTCAAAACAAGGTTCAACGATTGTCGAATGACAGAAAGGTTGCAGATGGCCTCCAAAAATTCGTGGTTAATGAGTAGTGCGAAGAAAATATTGATAACTGGTGGCGCGGGTTTTATAGGGTCCCACGTGGTTAGGAGATTTGTAACCAAGTATCCATCTTATCATATCGTTAATCTTGATGCACTTACCTATGCCGGTAACCTTGACAACTTAAGTGATATTTCAGGCGAGCGCAACTATACGTTTATCAGAGGTGACATTAGAGATGCAAAGTTCATCGACCAGCTTTTTAAAGATGGAGGGTTTAGTGCTGTAATCCATTTGGCTGCAGAATCCCATGTCGATAGATCAATCGATATGCCCAATGCTTTTGCGGAGACCAATGTAATGGGAACGTTGAATTTGCTCAATGCGGCCAGGTCCTATTGGACTTCAAACACTGAAGACCACTTATTTTATCATATAAGTACCGATGAGGTCTATGGTAGTCTTGGTGAAAGCGGATTTTTTAAAGAGACTTCTGCCTACCATCCCAATTCACCTTATTCGGCGAGTAAAGCGGCATCTGATCATTTTGTGCGTGCATTTGGAGAAACTTATGGGCTTAACTATATCATTTCAAATTGCTCAAACAACTACGGCCCTAATCAGTTTCCAGAAAAACTTATCCCACTTTTTATAAATAATATTATTAATCAAAAAGAACTACCTGTCTATGGCGATGGTAATAACACAAGGGATTGGCTTTATGTTGTAGACCATGCCGATGCAATTGATACTATATTTCATTTTGCTGAGAGAAATCAAACCTTTAACGTGGGAGGAAATAACGAGTTCAGAAATATCGAATTGGTTCGATTACTTTGTGATTTAATGGACAGAAAACTGGAAAGGGAACCGGGTAATTCGCAACGCTTAATCCGTTTTGTTAAAGATAGACCAGGACACGATTTTAGATATGCCATAGACGCAAATAAATTAGAGACAAAATTGAATTGGCGCCCTGGTGTTAATTTTAAAGAAGGACTATCGTTGACAATAGACTGGTACTTAAAAAATACCGAATGGTTGAAAAATGTTACTTCTGGGGCGTATCTAAAATTTTACACCGAAATGTATGAAGATAGAATAAAAAACCAATCTGTATAAAATGAAAGGTATAATTCTTGCAGGTGGCTCAGGCACAAGGCTATATCCGCTTACCGTTGCGGTCAGCAAACAGTTGATGCCCGTCTACGACAAGCCAATGATTTACTATCCTCTTACAACTTTGATGTATGCGGGAATTCGTGAAATATTGATTATTTCAACACCAAAAGACTTGCCTTTGTTTAAAGAATTACTTGGTGATGGTTCTCAAATTGGGTGTTCATTTTCGTACGTTACCCAACAAAAGCCAAACGGCCTTGCCGAAGCTTTTGTGTTAGGAGCTGATTTTATAGGAAAGGAGAAAGTTGCCCTAATTCTTGGCGATAATATTTTTTACGGTTCTGGCTTATCAAACTTGCTGCAGAAAAACAACAATCCTGATGGAGGTATAATTTATGCATACCGAGTTACCAACCCAGATAGGTATGGGGTGGTGGAATTTAATGGTGAAGGTAAAGCCATAAGTATTGAGGAAAAACCCCAAATCCCAAAATCCAATTATGCGGTACCGGGAATTTATTTCTACGATAATGATGTCATACGAATCGCAAAATCATTGAAACCTAGTTCACGTGGTGAATTAGAAATTACAGATTTGAATAGGGCTTATCTAAACATGGGAAAGCTCAATGTTCAAATCTTAGATCGAGGCACAGCGTGGCTTGACACCGGAACTTTTTCATCTTTAATGCAGGCGGCTCAATTCATTGAGGTTTTAGAATCAAGGCAAGGTCTTAAAATCGGAGCTATTGAACTTGCTGCATTTGAAATGGGTTATATTGATGAAAATCAGTTTAGAGTACTGGCAGATAAATTATTACATAGTGGATATGGTAAGGACCTACTCAGAATTTTAGAAAAATGAATGTAGTCACTACTCCGCTAGAAGATTGTTTTGTGCTTAAGCCAGAAGTTTTTGAAGATGAACGGGGGTGGTTTACCGAGAGTTTCAATCAAAAAGTTTTTGAAGAATGCTTAGGCAGAAAAATTAAGTTTGTTCAAGACAACCGGTCCTTCTCTAAAAATGGGGTTCTTAGGGGGCTCCACTTTCAATATGGAGAATATCAGCAAGCGAAACTAATTTCGGTCGAAAAAGGAGCTATTCAAGATGTTTGCGTAGATCTCAGAAAGGATTCAAGCACTTATGGATTGTATTTTTCCATTGAACTGAGTGATAGCAATAAAAAACAGCTATTTGTGCCAAGGGGTTTTGCCCATGGTTTTCTAGTCTTGAGTAATGAAGCCATTGTCAGCTACAAATGTGATAATTACTACAATAGGAGCGCCGAATCGGGAATAATTTATAATGATTTGGAACTTGATATTCCATGGAATTTAAAAGGAAGAATTCCAGTAGTTTCAGAAAAGGATGCCCTTTGGCCCACATTTCAACAACAACCTTTTCTCTAGTATTTGGGCATATCGATTACCTTTGCCGATAAATGGCAGTACCAATTCAAGAAACTACCCGCGCTCAAGAGTCGACCAATGCCATAGAACGGCTTTATATTACAATGAGACACCTCTTAAATCGAGGCTTCTACAAACCCTCTGGTGTTTCCGGCAATGCTTTAAGAAGTGCACTATTAGTATTACGACCTGAGATTTATGGTTCAGTAGCAGAAGATAAAGGCGAACTGAATGGTCTTATTTATGTTTTGGAGAGACTTCCTGAAGGCATTGAGCAATGTAGGTATATCAACCTCACTTCAGACGAAGGGTTTTCAAAATCACACCTTGAACCCATTATCCCGCCAAAAAGGCGACGAAATTGTTATCGAGTTGATTCGGAGCAAATGAATATCGAGATAACAAGGGGGCGATCTGACATATACGATATCTTAACACATTTAACCTTTTTGTTCATCGAATCGAATAAAATTTGTAAAAGGGTTTTGGTCGATGAAGACACCGAAGAGACCATTCGTGATTGGGCAAAGCTTGAGGCTTTTATGGAACTTGACGAAAAGACCGAAGCACAACGAGAGGTTGCATTTATTCATACGGCAAATATTTTGGGTCGTTCCTTTGAAGAGGTTGTTGAAATCAGTGAAAAACTGAAAACCAAAGCACAACCTGACAAGTTTTTAAGTCTTGTCTATTGGTTAGGAAAATTAGGCATTGAGGAAATAACCACTGGAGAAAAACGCACCATAACTTTCAGCCCACTTTTAAGGGAGCGTCTTGGTCATCATATTCATGGTGAACGCTGGGCAGAAAAAATCAAGCAAACCCTTATAAAAAACAATCTCGAAAAACGACCGCTGCATATAATTAGCGCCAATATGCACAGTGTGATGAATTCGCTATTTGCACCAAAAATATTGGCAAAAGAATTTCCAAAGGCAGCAAACCTTGAAATTTTCGAGGCGCTTAGTTCGTCTTCAAATGAACCTTTGCGAGAAAAGGTCATAAAATATGCGGAAAAGAATGGAATGCTCTCTATTGACGATGAATCCGGTGCTAATATTGATATACAGATTTTTGATACCGCGAAATTCGGAGATGGGGCCTGCTGTTTCATGTTCAACAATGAAATCCCCTTGAATCTGAAGCCAGTGGTTTTTGTTATGGATTATGCCTTTGGAGAACAAGCCTATGAGACAATTGACGAATTGTTGAAACCATATACAAAAGGCAATGAAAAAGGGTTTTTAAACGTGGCTTCGATTTCAGTGATGGGAAAGGCGGGAATATTGGAAGGCGGGAAAGGAGATTTAATGATTCCGTCTGCACATATCTTCGAGGGAACTGCAGATAACTATCCTTTTAAAAACGAGCTGGATGTAGAAGATTTCGTAGGAAATGAACTAAGGGTCGTTAAAGGAACAATGGTAACGGTTTTAGGAACCTCACTTCAAAACAGGGATATTCTAAAATTCTTTAATGAATCGACGTGGAACGTAATTGGTCTTGAAATGGAAGGGGTTCATTACCAAAAAGCAATTCAATCAGCTTCGAAAATCAGGAAAAGCATTCGTGATGACGTCAAGGTAAGATATGCATATTATGCCTCGGACAACCCTTTGGAGACTGGTAGCACTTTGGCCTCTGGAGGACTCGGAACAACCGGTGTAAAGCCGACCTATCTCATAACCCGTAAAATATTGGAACAAATTTTTGCTTCATGAACATCTTAGTTACCGGAACAGCGGGCTTTATCGGATTCCACGTGACAAAGAAATTGGAAGAGCTTGGAATGCAAGTCGTCGGCCTTGATAATCTGAACAATTACTATGACGTTAATTTAAAGCTTGCACGCTTAAAAGCACTTGGTTTTGAACAGCAAAATTTCGATTACGGTTCAATAAACACCAAGAATAATGCCCTAAGTTTTATAAAATGTGATTTAACGGATTATGAATCACTCAATAATCTTTTTTCAGAATTCAGTTTTGATGCTGTAATACACTTAGCTGCCCAAGCTGGTGTACGCTATTCAATCGAGTCGCCATTTTCATATGTACAGTCCAATCTTGTTGGCTTTTCAAACATTTTGGAATTGTGTAGACATCACAAGATTAAGCATCTGATTTATGCTTCAAGTTCATCGGTGTACGGAGATTCAAAAGAAATACCTTTCAATGAAGAACAGAAAACAGATGCTCCTATTAGCCTTTATGCGGCAACAAAAAAAAGCAATGAGGTAATGGCATTTGCCTATAGCCATTTATATGGATTTAAAGCATCTGGATTACGTTTTTTTACGGTATATGGACCCTGGGGGCGACCCGATATGGCACCGATTCTTTTTGCAGAGGCAATTCAAAAAGGAGAAACTATCAAGGTATTCAATAATGGGGAAATGCAACGAGATTTTACCTTTATCAATGATATCGTTGAAGGCATCTTGGGAGTTTTGAATATGCCTAATGAAAACTTAAAACATGAAGTTTTTAATATTGGTAATTCAAAACCGATTGATTTGATGGATTTCATAAGAGAGATGGAAAAACAAATGGGTAAAAAAGCTGTCTTAAAAATGATGCCGATGCAACCAGGAGATGTAAAAATGACCTTTGCTGACACCAAAAAATTGGCCGATTGCATTGAATATCGTCCCAACACATCATTAGAAGATGGATTGCGTACTTTTGTTACGTGGTTCAAAAACTATAATCAACTCGTTTAATACCAACGATTTTTTAGAATTATGAGTACAAGTTCAAACAGCGGCAAATCCAATGATGAAGTTGACTTGGGTCAACTATTCCAAGCGATAGGCAGGGGTTTTCAAAACCTTATTGATCTTCTAATGAAGGTTGTTAAGGTTCTTGCCAACATTTTAATCATGTTTTTGCTGTTTTTGCAAAAAAATATAATTGCCCTATCTATTGCATTAGTGATAGGTGTTGTAGCCGGGTTTGTAATTGACATGTTAAAAACCGAACGGTATGTCTCGAGAATGCTTGTAGAGCCCAATTTCAATAGTGTTCAGCAGCTATATAATAACGTTGGTTTTTACAATGATTTGGCTGAGGCTGAAGATTCTATTGCACTAAGTGATGCACTCAACATTAAAGTTGGAGAGGCAGCTTCGATAAAAAAAATCTTCATTGATTCCTACTCTGACGAAAATCAAAAAATAAAACTATTTGATGATTTTGTTAGAGAGTTAGATACTTCTACCGTTAAGGTTTTGGATTTCGAATCCTACCTCAAAAATTTTAATTCGTTAGATGCTCGTTTTCATCAAATTTCTTTAGTAAGCACGAATAGTTTTGTTGCTAAAAAAGCACAACCTGCTTTGATTAAATCAATTTCGGCAAATGACTATTTTAAACTTCAAAAGCGAATCAATGATGTCAATATTGAAATTCAGGATTCTATCATCAACAAACAATTGATAGAAATTGATTCACTGCAAGGTCTTTACAAAACGATTTTGGTCAAAGAGGCAGAAAAACCCATGCAAGGAACAAACATAAATCTTGCAGAAAATGGGGAATCGCAGAATAAAGAATTGGCCCTTATTAAAGAGCGTGAAATTCTAAAAACACAATTAGTAAGATTAAATCAGGAACGAGCCAACAAATCTTCCATTCTTAATGTCATCAGTGATTTTCCGAATAGAGGGGTTGCAGTTAAAGGTTTTTGGAACAGTTATAAATTTGTGGTGCCTTTGGCTGCAATACTATTGGTAATACTGGTTCTATGGCTAATTCAACTTAACAGGTATTTGAACAACCATCAATTGTCCACAAAAGTAAAATAGAGAAAAATGAAAGTGATTGCCCTAATGCCCATGAAAGGTAATTCAGAGCGAATTCCCAATAAAAATTTAAAAGATTTCTGTGGAGCCCCATTATATCATCGTGTACTACAAAGTCTACTCGACTCCAAGCATATCGATGAAGTGGTTATTAACACGGATAGTGAGAAGATAAGCGAAGACGTTGCCCGCAACTTTGATAATCGAGTTGTCATTCATAAACGACCAGACGAAATAATTGGGGATTTTGTCTCAATGAACAAGGTTATTGAATATGATTTGAATAATACCGAAGCCGATTATTACATTCAAACCCATAGTACGAACCCATTATTAAAGTCCGAAACGATAGATGGGGCCTTTGATAAAATGTTCAAAAACAAAGAGGGCTACGATTCAATATTCTCTGTGACTAGACTACAAACCCGCTTATACTCAAGCGATGGCTCACCATTAAATCACGATCCTGAACAATTACTTAGAACACAGGATTTGCCACCGATATACGAGGAGAATTCCAATTTCTACATTTTTTCAAAATCATCTTTTAAGTCTGCAGGTGGTAGCCGTATAGGTGACAACCCACTTATGTATGAGATTCCTCATATTGAAGCTATCGATATCGATGAATTACACGATTTCATTATTGCCGAATCACTCTTCAAAATGCAACTTTAAAAACAAATAATTGCCACAACGCATAACTTCTCAAATTTGAAAACATTTAATTACGAAAAGAGCGCCTTAAAAAGTAGGCTAGAGAATAAAAAACTAACTATCGGTTCATGGCTTACAATTCCGCATCAATCTGTAATCGAGATAATGTCAACGGCCGGTTTTGAATGGTTGACTATTGACATTGAACACTCGGCTATAGATTTTCAAACACTTCAAAACCTGTTAAGCCATATTCAAGGCAATGGCATGGAAGGTTTGGTTAGGGTTAGTGAAAACAATGAGACCATTATCAAAAGAGTAATGGATGCGGGGGCTAATGGAGTAATTGTTCCGATGGTGAAAAGTGCTGAAGAGGCCAAAAAGGCAGTCTCATGGGTTAAATATCCACCATTTGGCAAACGGGGTGTTGGACTATCGAGAGCCCAACAATATGGAATTGGTTTTGAAAAATATAAGACTTGGTTGCAAAATGAGTCAGTAGTTATTGTCCAAATTGAACATATTAAGGGCGTTGAAAATCTTTCAGAAATTTTAGATGTAGAAGGAGTTGATGGAATTATTGTAGGGCCTTACGATTTGTCTGCTTCAATGGGAAAACCAGGAATGTTCTATGACGATGATGTAAAGGAGGTATTATCTAGAATCGATGAAATCACCAAGTCAAAAAACAAGAATTTAGGATTTCATGTAATTGAGTCCGACCACACTAAGTTGATGGAAAAAATAAATGTCGATTATAATTTTCTAGCATTCAGCCTTGATTTTTTCTTTCTAGGTGATAAGGCTAGGGAACAAATGGCATTGTTAAAAGAAAAGCTTCCAAATGAATAAAAGGGCATTGGTATTTGGAGGAAGTGGTTTTCTAGGTTTTTATTTATCACACGAACTTCTAAACAGAGGATACCAAGTTAAAGTTGCTGATTTAAAAAGGGATGAAGAACTTCATCCGAAAATTGATTATGTCACCTGTGATATTAGTTCTCAAGAACAGGTGAGTTCTGTATTTGTAGATTCAGAATATGACGTTGTCTACAATCTGGCAGGTTTTGCCAACCTTGATAATGCCATTAAGTTTCCAAAGAAAACTATGGAACTTAATATCATTGGCAACCTACATATCTTAGACGAATGTGTCCGCTACAAAATCAAAAAGTTTGTTTACGCAAGTAGTGCTTATGCAATGAGCAATAAGGGTTCATTCTATGGGATAAGCAAATTGGCTTCAGAGAAGATAATTGAAGAATACCATAAAAAGTACGACTTGGATTTTATCATACTTCGATTCGGTTCTGTGTATTCTGAACGCGCCTATGGCAACAATTATATTTATAACCTTGTAAAAAATGCTGTAGAGACCAATAGAATAGACCACAAGGGAGACGGAAAAGAGATTCGAGAGTATATTCATGCGGCAGATGCTGCCAAGTTATCTGTTGATGTTTTAGAGTCAGATGATTTTCTTAACCTTCATGTTATATTGACGGGTACAGAGCGAATGCAACGTATTGAATTGTTCAACATGATCAATGAAATCATGAACGACAAGTTAACAATTGAGTGTAATGAATCGGGCTATGGCAATCATTACAAGTTTACCCCGTATTCATTTGAACCAAGCGTGAGCAAAAAGCTTGTAGCAAATCCACACATAGACATGGGCCAGGGACTTTTGGAATGTGTCAGAGCAGTTCATCGAAATAACGATAGTAAGTGACCATAAAAAATATTTTTTTTGATTTTGATGGAGTTGTTGCGGAGTCAGTCTCTGCAAAGACTGACGCGTTCAGAGAAATGTACCTTCCTTACGGAAAAAGTATTGCAGACGAAGTAGTTGATTACCATATAAATAATGGAGGAGTATCTCGATATGAAAAGTTTAAATATTGGGAGAAAAAGTTCTTTGACAAAGAACTATCTGATTTAGAGGTTGAAAAATTGGCCAATCGATTTTCGGAGTTGGTGCTAAACAAGGTAGTTGAAAGTGAGGAAGTAAAAGGATGTAAAAGTTTTCTTGAAAATTACCATCAAAAAATGAACTTCTGGGTAATTACTGGAACACCAACAAAAGAAATAAGAATTATAGTAGCTAAAAGAAATTTAGATAAATACTTTATTGAACTATGTGGGTCGCCTGAAAATAAAAAATATTGGACAGAATATTTGATAGAAAAACACAATCTTAATAGAGAAGAAACACTGTTTTTAGGTGATGCAACCACCGATAAGGACGCCGCAGAGTATTCTAAACTGAAATTCGCACTGCGTTTGAATGAAGAAAATAAGGAAATTTTTAAGGACTTTTCTGGTTTCCGATTCAATGATTTTGAAGAACTGGAGCGGTCATTAATTGAAAAAAATATGATTTAGAAAATGAAAGTTCTACTGACATCTACATCATTTCAGGACACCCCAGGAAAGCACCAAGAACTGCTTTATGAACAAGGATTTGAGATTGACACCCTAAGAGGCCCGATAAAAGAATCGGAATTATTAAACATAATTGGAGACTACGATGCGGTTATTTGTGGCGATGACGAGTATACCGAAAAGGTTATTGCGAAAGGGGTATCGGGAAATCTTAGATATATTTCTAAATATGGCGTTGGCCTTGATAAGATTGATTTAGAAGCAGCAAAAAAATATAATATACCTGTTACAAACTGCCCAGGAGTAAACTTTGATTCTGTGGCTGAACATGTATTGGCATTACTATTCACATTTGAAAAGAATGTTCACCTACAATATAATTCTACCAAGCAGGGAAGTTGGAAAAGGTGGGTTGGCCATGAAATTATGGGAAAGACCATCGGAATAGTTGGTCTTGGTGCGATTGGCAAAGCATTGGCTAAAAAATGTATTGCACTTGGTTTAGAGGTTTTGGCGTTTGACATTTATAAAGATGAAGATTTCTTGAATGATTGGCCTTCCATAAATTTTGTTGAAAATATTGAAGAACTATTTCATCGTTCGGAAATTATAAGTTTACATGCTCCATTGACCAAAGAAACCCATCACCTTATTAATGGTTCTGTAATAGCTGAAGACCTTAAGAAAACCCCAATTATCATAAATACTTCTAGGGGAAAGTTAGTTGATTCAGAAGCCATAATCCAAGGTTTGGAAGAGAAGAAAATACGGGGATATTTGGCTGACGTTTTAGATACCGAACCAATGGCTGAAAACGAACCTTTAAAGGGAGTAGAAAATGTAATTATTACCCCACATGTCGGTTCGAGAACATTTCAAAGTGTGCAGCGCCAGGGACTAATGGCAGTAAACAATCTTCTTAACCTTATTAAAGGGGGCTAAACAAAGAAACGATTCTCCATTGATTCCCATCATGAACCAAAGAGACCGATTCACCATCCTTTAGCTGTAAGGTTCTCTTATTTTCGATGGAGGTGGTAGCCGATTTAACATTTACAAGGTGCCCAGAAGCTCCAGTATTTTTAATTGTGAGGTATCGTTGAACTTGTTCCTCAGTAGTACTTATATCAACTTTTCTATCACCCTCACTTGAATCGACCAAAACCGTATGAGTTTTTTGATCGGTTTTATAGTTCGATGATGTTATGGTAGTACCAAGTTTTAGTCCGGAAATCTGAGTATATCCGTTTGGCGCAGAAATATGGTTTCCCGCTTTAGGATTGGTAAATAAATTAAAGGAACTACCAGAACCAAATCCTTGGAGACTCGGCCTACCATCATATGTGCCGATACCAACCCTCTGACCATCATTTTTACCAAAAAGCCCTTGAAAACTTTCTAAATAATGGCGATTATTGGTTTTTTTACTTTCTGATCCCAATCCAAGAAAACTTCTACCATAACCACGCCCATGTCTTAACTCAACATCAAGTACCATGTTTGTGGCTTTTTCTTCGACAATAATATCTTCTTGAACGCCACTGAACTTATTATTTACCAGTTCGGCATTATCAACATTTTTTCCAATTTGGATTCCGATTTTAATCTTGTCATTAGATCTAATGAAACCTTCTTTGAAAACGAAGTTTTTGGTATTTTCTACCAATACAGCTGTTGAATTTGAAGAAGAACTGAACCCACCGGTGATAAATGGGGAATAAAACGCAACAATATCGTTGTCATATTCTCCATTTAAATCACTTGTCGCAAGAATTTGAGAACGACCCGTACTTCTTCCATTTCCTTCGAAAAAAGTTGAAAATGAGGCAAAGTTGGTGATGTCCTCAAGAATCAATCCTTCATTCCTACATCCTTGAAATACACCACTAATTAATTTGAGCCCTGCAGCCGAATTGGTTTCACTATTTGTGAATTTGGCCCCAATGGTACAATTTTCAATTTTAAAGTCTACAAAATCAGTATTGGTCGAGTTTTTTGCAAAAACACCAAAGTCCTTAGTGTTGTAAATGAAGAATGAGGAAAATCTTGTCGTGAAGCAGTTTTCCAGTGCAATTCCGACGCCACCACCTTCAACTATGATATTATCGATATGGCTGTTTCTATTGGTTTGTGCTAAAGAGATGGCTGTTGAATTTGAAGTGTTTTGTTTTATGAAAAAATCTCTAAGCTTTAAATCAAATTTTTCCTTCTCAGAAGAAAAATCCAAGAAAACCCCTTCACCATTATATTCCATGTAAGTTTTACTGATACCATCACCAAAAATCTCTACCCCATAATCTGACTTTACACCTTCTTGAAATTTCCAAATACCGGAAGGAATATAAACCTTTCCGATATAAATGTCCCATTTATCGTCTTCCCTTAATTTTTTATTGACAACGATTGCTGCATCGATTGCAGCTTGTAAGGCTTCCGAATTATCTTCCTTATCTATGCTGCCCCCGAAGTCTTCAATATTGAAGAAGGTTGGTCGTATCAGCTTTTTGAAATCTAGTGATGTTGCATTTATGTTTGAAAGCTGTATTTCTGCCGAAGCCCTTTTATGTTCTAGTAAATGCCAAATAACAACTCCCACTAATACCAATAGGGCAGTCGTCACTACTAGAGTGAAATAGGTTAAATATTTTTGGTTTGATGCTTTCAATTTTAAAATGGTTTGGTTTTGGTAACGCAACTCTTTGTTTGAAAAAGAACGAAATGTCAAAAATCCTTTTCGAAAAATCCTCAGATTGACAATTAAGATATTTACTTTGCAAACTGTTAGCTAATCTCCTATTTTGCCTCTTTCCAAACAAGTCGTTGAAAGTAATAAAAGATATACTTCTGGGAAAGTTCTCAAAAAAGCAGTCTTTAACCTAGGTTTTCAGATTGTGCCAATTATTGTGGCGCTTGTATTCATACCATTAATTATAAACAATTTAGGAAAAGATTACTGGGCAAAATATACCGCAGGTGTAAGCGCAATCTTTCTTGCCAATTATTTTTCATTTGGAATTGGACCAGCCCTTAACAGAAGAGTGTCCGAGCTTATTGGAGCAAAAAAAATGAGCTTGATAGATAAGGAAGTAAATACAGGAATTGGGATTTCTTACCTGCTTTCTGCCGCCTTGTTTTTACTATTTACCTGTTTTATTATTCTGGCATATTGGACAAAATCACTAAGCATACTGCAAGACAAAGAAGATTTACTTTTTTTCTTGATAATAGGATTTAGTTTTTTCATCGTTTTTATTTCCATTCCTTATAAATCATTGCTTGAATCTTATAGCGACTTTTATTTTCTGGCGATTATAAGGGCAATTTCATCTGCAGGCCTTTTTGTTGTGCCTTATGTTTTGTGGCTAAATGGTATTTCAAAGTTGTATTGGGTAGGAATCTCGCTTGTTGTTTATTATTTTTTGGTTTTTCTATTCATGTTTTTTAGAACCCAACACCATAAAAAAGAATTGGATCTTTGCTATAAAACTTCTGTAAAACCAACTTTTTTAATTTCATCCACAAGGTCTAATACCTCTTTTATAAAAGAGGCCTTTAAGTTTGGGGTATTTTTTCTTTGCTCTGCAACAGTGCTTTTTTTTGACAGGTATTTTTACGCATTGTTCGTCAATACCAAAACCCTTTCGGACCACGTAACTATGCTTGATTTGTTTAACAGGATCGCAATAGTAACCGGCACGATATCATTGGTCTATTTTTCAGCTATATCAGTATGGTACAGTGAAAACAATTTTGTTAAGATTAAAAAGAACCTGAGATTTCAGTTGACCTTGATTTCAATCCTCTTTGTTTTTGGACTTATTTTCTGCAAGTTCTTCCTGTTAAATTTGATGGAATGGTGGCTTAAGGGTGCCTATTCAGAATTTATTACAAATTCGGCCTTTGTTTTGTTATTGGCCATTTTAATTATGAATTTTGAGATATTAATGGTAAGGCCATTACAGGCGATTGGTAAGGTTACCCAAGTGAACAGATTGTTGGTTGCGACCACAATAATCTTTTTGATTATAGTCATTGTTTTGGGAATGACGGATAATATTCGGTATCATTATATTGCCTTGATTACAAAAGGAATTATAGATTGCTTCTTTTTGTTTGGGATGTTACGCAACGAAAAATTGATATGATGGATTCAGTCGTTGTATTTGAAGTTCATTTTTCAAATATTAACAGGTATGTTACACCATTTATAAAGTTCTTAAAGGGTAAGAACGTAGCGCAGCACTATTACGTGGTGTACCCTGCATTTGTTGAAGCCGAAAAAATTGATAAGTCCGATGCTGATGGTATCACATTTGTTGAGGTGTCAAAGTTGTATCGATTAAAGAAAAGAAGCCCGACTACCAAAAGCCTTTTTTTTAATTACAGTTATCGTTTAGCCGATTTGTATTGGACATATCGTTTTAAGAGAATTGGGTATATCTCCTTTCAACAACAGCATGGCATGTATGCTGATTTTTTGAAAAGAAGCTTTTTTGGTTATTTTTCCGCGATTAGAAGGAAGCTTTACTATTTTAAATATTTGTCCTTTTTTGGTTTAAGATTGAAAGGAACAATCTTCCTTTATTTGGTAAATAAGGACTTTGTAAAATCAAAAAAAATAAATGCTTTTCTTGAATCAAGAAAACAAAATCTCGCTCCTGTACTATCAAACCATTTGCTAATATGGGGTTCGTTTTGGAAGGAATGGTTCATTGAAAATCAATTTTATACAGTAGATGATACATTTACGGTAATTGGAAATCCAGACTATCACAAGTTCATTGTCAATAATCAAAACTCTTACAAAGAGGAAGAGGTCTGTTATATTGCCCAAACATTTGTCGAAGATGGGCGAATGGAAAGCGAAGAGTATATGAAAATTATAGCAGGGCTTGCTGATGGTTTAAAGGAGCGCTTGGTTATAAAACTACACCCAAGATCCCAAAAAGAGCTATTTCAAAAAGTTTTGGATAATGGAGGGGCCCTTACTTATGATTTTCCGGTTTCTGGCACCTATCTTGGACATTATTCTTCTATGTTGGCTTTGGCTTTAAACATGAAAGCAAAAGTGTTTCTTTTGGAAGTTAATAATGAAACCATACCTCATTATTTTAAAGATACTGCAGATAAGGTTTTTGAAAGTATAGACCGACTTGTTACTTCAATACTTAAAAACGAGAATTCTAATAGTAGCACAAAGGAGATTTCGTTTTTTTTCGAGAATAAAGAAGAACATCCATACGAATTGATTTTTCAAGCCATAGCTAAGCAATTTCAATAATGGAGATTTACAAGCCGTATTTTCTTCAAATTGTTTCTGTAATTTTTTTAGTGGCATTTTTCTTTTTTGATAGGGCCAAAACAAGTAGGAATTTTTCAAATTTGATTCTTTTCTTACTTTACCTATTGGTCAGTAGCGCTTTTATTTTCAGGGATTATCAAGGAAACATTGATATACCAAGATATCTGAGGTTTTATGAGCAAAATGTTCACTTTCTAGATATTTTTACCTCGAGCTCTGCCTGGAAGGCCGATTATTTCTTTTTTATTTTGATGCCCTTGGCCCACCTTTTTGGATTGAGTGGCGAAGGTTATATAACAGCACAGCTTCTTTTAAGTGTTGGGCTAACATTTATTGCAATCAATATAATTTTCAAGTCTTCAAAGAAATGGATTTACCTTACTCTTTTTCTTACCATAAATAGCTCTTCATTTTATTTGATTCATGGTAATGTTATACGACAAGGTCTCGCTTCAAGTTTGCTTTTGTTAGTAATTGCAAGCACTGTTACTTCGAGACAGAATCTCTATAAGGTTCTAGGATTCTTCACTCATAAAGGGGTGGCTTTATCATTTTTGACAAGACCATTTAAGTTACTTGATACAATTAGGCCAGTTGTATTTATTGTTGCTGCTTTGGTTGGCTATTTTGCTTTAATCATCATCATCCTGAATTTTTTGATTTTGCCTGAATTTGTTCAAAAGAAAGTTGAGTTTTATACAGAATTCAAAAGGGCAAGTTCAAATTCAATTTTGAAATTATTGATTTTGATAATCTTTAATTTTCTTTTCTTTTCGAAATTGAATAAATCCGAAGTTTTCAGAAAGACACACGGTTTATTTTTTATTTATTCGGTCTTTGCAGTTCTACTCTTTAGATTTGACGGAATGTTCTCTCGCCTGATACTTTATACTGATATTTTTGTTCCAATTTTAACGATAGGTTTTATAACAAGTTTCGATAAATCCCTAAATAGAACTTTGGCGCTTGTTGGCGCAATAATTTGTAGCTTTTTATATTCTATTTATGTGTTTAACCATAAATCCATATTGTTTAATATGGGAGAGTATTTTGTTTTTTGAATTATGAGAAAATATGTTGTTGCAGTGAGTCTAGCATTTTTTGTGGTGATTTTGAGTGGATGCACAAGAGAAAGTGAATCTGAAAAAATGACCACGGCCATTTCAAGGGCCTTATTCGATAACGCTGAAGTTCTCTATAAGAGTGAAATCAATAGAACGCGTGTAGCATTCAACAATGACACGAGATTGTTGATTTATCATTTTTGGAAAGCGGAACGATTTGTCGAAAACGGTACCTTGTTCTTCCACCTATATCCTGAAGATCCATCAAATTTGCCTGAGAATAGAAAAGAGTTGGGTTTTCTGAATAAAAACTTGAGTAAAGAGCAGTTTGTAACCCATGATTCTGTAAACTATTATTTGGTGTTAAAAATGCCTGAATACAATATTTCAAAATTAACTACCGGCCAATTTATCAATGGCAAAAGAAACTGGCATGTGAATGAACCATTAAATGAATCAGGACTTGAGAATACCGAGATCAAATCCAATTCACTGTCCTTAAACAATCACGTAAAGGGTATAATCAACTCCGATTTGACCAATTCCAATGATAAAGGTTTACTAAATAATTTTGAGTCATTACTGGAACTTTCTTACACTGATAAATATCCTTCTGAATCCGATTCTTCAGTAGTGTATACTAGCAAAACAGGTAGTTCTTCCGCCTATATTTCGGAAGGGAGTTTGAACGACTGTGGCGAAGAAATGCAGAACGCTCAGAAGACCAAGGGTATGCAAGATGAATTCAAATTTCAAAATAGTGCCGGGTGTCTCTTGTTTTTAAAAAAGGATTAAAATTTTGACGTGCACTTTATTAGCCATAAAGATTAAAACCCTTAAGCAAGTCCAATAGCTTGAAATTCAGAATCAGTAATATCATAAATTTTAAATTCTCAAGGGCGAAATTGGTTAGTCTTGTCCTTCTATTGGTTGTTGTATCACTTCCATGGAGTGAAAAGCTTAATACATACGCTATAGGCCTTCTAATAGCTGTTGCATTGTACCTTTTATATTTGTTTAAATCATTTAAAAAATCACGATTCAAGATCTTCGTTGTTGGTGCTTCAATATTTTTGATTTCGCTGTTGTGGCTCATTAACACTTACAATTTATCAGAGGGGTTATTTTATTTGGAACGCACGTCTAGTGGAATTCTGTTTCCATTGGTTTTCTTAATTATTCCTACGACTTTAATTCAAAGAGACTTAATACTTAAAGGTTTTGCGATTTCTGTATGCTTTCGCTATCTCTACATGCTACTATTGAATTTGGACTATGAGTTGGTTTTTATACCTGACTATTGGTTGGAATTTCTACTTCAACTAAATCAATTGTACCTGGAATCAGATTTACACCCTTCGTACTTTTCTGTTTTTATTGGATTTTCGGGTTTAATTGCATTGTATTTTTTTCTTCAGGATAAGAAAAGGATTATTTGGTTATTTATTTTCTTGACCTTAACGGGGTTCAATCTCACGTTGGCAGCAAAAATGCCCCTAGCCGCCTATTTTATTACTCTTTTTAGCTACCTGATTTTTAGAACATTGTCTTTAAAAAAAGGTAAAAAAAAGAACTTTCAATTGGTATTGATGGCCATGACCGCAGGCTTACTTTTAATCGGCTTGATTAAAATTCCAAACTTCATTTTACAAGACGCTTACAATTACTACAATTTAATTGCAAAAAATAAGCAACAGGATAATGTGTTTGATTTTGATAAATTAGGCAATGGTACTGATTTTGAAACCTGGGAGAAAACGAATAGAGTCTTTATCTGGGCTACAGCAACCAAAGTAATCAGTGATAACTGGTTGTTTGGAGTTGGTACTGGAGATGTCAATGACAAACTTAATGATTACTACCTGGCAAGTGGATTTGAATATCTTGAAAGAAAAAACACAAATACCCATTCGCAACCACTGGATTTTCTGCTAAGATTTGGGGTATTAGGCACTTTTTTGATTCTTTTGGCCTTTATTTTCTTTTTTAAGGTCATTAAAACGAACAACTATGTTCTTTATGGAATTTTTATGTTTTTCTTTGTGTTCGCATTTTTGACCGAGAACCTATTAAATAGACAATTGGGAATTGTATTTTTTCATTTTTTCAACAACTTTTTTATGAACACTGCGCAACGCACGGTCGACCTGAAGAAAGTATGAAAATCACATAATCCCCAATAGGATATTGGCATGAAAAGACCATCTGTTTTAAATTCTATTGAAAGGAAGTTCATCCTTCTCATTGGCGATTTGCTGATTGTTTCGGCGTCTTTGAATGTTTTGGTAAATCATGCAATTGATGATGAATTTACCTATACAAGACTTAAGCTTATCCTCTTTTGCTTAGGTTTTGCCACCTATTTTTTCATCTCTTATATACTTGACTTCTATAATCTTGAAAAAGCAGCAAAAAGAAGGATTGCAGTTTCTCAAGCATTCTATATTGGTTCGTTGATTGTATTTTCAATATTTATTGAGTGTGTATTGGTTTTTGATATTAGCTTTTGGCGCAAACCATTGCTCTATTTTCTTTTCTTGACACCTTCGCAACTTGTTCTATGGCGATTTTTATTTAGCAATATATTTAGGATTGTACCGGTCATCAAAAATGTACTTTATGTATATGATGATATAAACAGTGCTAACTTAAAGGAAGACACAGACGCCATAAACGGATTGGATACCAGTACCTTTTATAAGGTAAAACTGACCCATCGTATTGGGCAGATGACACCAATAAACAAAAGCTACTTTGCCTCTGCTACCGAAAAAATTGATACAACGATTATCAACATAAAAAACTATGATAGTCTTCCGAAGGAGCTTGAGAACATGGTATTGGAATCAATAATTAAGGGTAAGGAGGTGATTTCTTTCACGTCGTTCTATGAAAACGTTTATGAGGCTATTCCTGTTAAATCTCAAAACGAAAGCTTTTTTGAAATTCTTCAATTGAGAAACAGAAAGATTCGCTATTTGCAAAGACTGTTCACAGTATTCATAAACTTTTTCTTTTCGCTATTTGTTGGTGTGATTTTTATGATTTTTTGTCCCTTTGTTTGGCTGCTAAATTTTCTATTTAATAGGGGACCTCTATTCTACACACAGAAAAGAATTGGAAAGCATGGAAAAGAATTTAGTATCTACAAATTTAGGTCGATGGTGGTTGATGCTGAAAAGGGTGGAGCGGCAATGGCCAAAAAAGGGGATGCCCGGGTAACCCCTTTTGGTAAAATACTCCGCATGTTCAGAATTGATGAACTCCCGCAAGTTTTGTCTATCATAAAAGGAGACATGCAATTTATTGGTCCCAGACCTGAACGCAAGGTTTTTGTAGACAAGCTGAACGAGATTACCCCTTTTTACAACACACGCCACTTGATTAAACCAGGCATTACTGGTTGGGCGCAGGTAAAATATAAGTATGGGCAGAATTTAGAAGATTCAATTCGCAAATTGGAATATGATCTTTACTATATCAAAAACAAGTCCATTACCCTAGATTTACGTATAATTTTTAAAACGGTAACCACTGTTTTATTTTCAAGGGGAGTATAAATGAAAAAGACCCTTATTACTGGCGCAGCAGGTTTTTTAGGATCACATCTCTGTGATAGATTTATCGCCGAAGGACACCATGTTATCGGGATGGACAATTTGATTACTGGAGACCTTAAAAACATTGAACATCTTTTTCCTCTAGAACGTTTTGAATTCCATCATCATAATGTTTCAACATTCGTTCACTTAGAAGGTAAACTGGACTATATTTTACATTTTGCTTCCCCTGCAAGCCCAATTGATTATCTAAAAATTCCAATCGAAACTTTAAAGGTGGGCTCATTGGGCACACTTAATCTTCTTGGTCTTGCCAAAGTGAAAAATGCCAAGATATTGGTTGCTTCTACTTCTGAAGTATATGGTGATCCTTTAGTTCATCCTCAAAGTGAAGAATATAATGGTAATGTAAGCCCGATAGGGCCAAGAGGGGTATATGATGAAGCGAAGCGATTTATGGAGTCAATTACCATGGCCTATCACAGACATCATGGCTTGGACACCCGAATTGTTCGAATTTTTAACACTTATGGTTCTCGAATGCGCTTAAATGATGGGCGTGTTGTTCCCGCATTCATGGGTCAGGCCCTCAGAGGTGAAGATCTTACCGTTTTTGGAGATGGATCTCAGACGAGGTCCTTTTGTTATATAGACGACCAGATAGAAGGTATTTATCGGCTTCTTATGAGCGATTACGCAGAACCTGTAAATATTGGCAATCCAGATGAAACCACAATTCTTGAATTCGCACAAGAAATAATAAGTCTTACGGGAACAGATCAGAAAATTATATTCAAGCCTTTACCTACAGATGATCCTTTACAGCGCCAACCTGACATTACACGAGCAAAACAAATATTGGGCTGGGAACCTAAAGTGCATAGATCTGAAGGATTAAAGAAAGTATTTGATTATTTCAAATCACTCTCACCAGATGAACTTCAAAAAAAGGAACATCGAAACTTTAATTTGAAAAATTAGAGCTTGGTGTTCTTTACTTTTGCGAAAATTCAATAGTAAATGAACCTATTAATTATTGGCTCAGGAGGCCGAGAACATGCCTTGGCTTGGAAGCTTTCACAAAGTGAAAAGCTCTCTAATTTGTATATAGCCCCAGGTAACGCTGGCACATCAGCACATGGCAAAAACCTTAATATTCATGTTTCTGATTTTGAAAACTTAAAAAGTGCTGTTCTTGAACATAATATCAATATGGTAATAGTAGGTCCTGAGGTGCCTTTGGTTGAAGGTATTCACGATTATTTTGCTACACAGGAATCACTTAAGGACGTTTCTATAATTGGCCCTAAAAAGCTAGCAGCTACTTTGGAAGGTAGTAAGGATTTTGCAAAAGAGTTCATGATGAGGCACAATATTCCCACGGCAAAATACCAAAGTTTTGATGCCAACTCAGTTGATGATGGGATGAAGTTTTTGGAAACAATGGAATCACCTTACGTGTTGAAAGCAGATGGGCTCGCAGCTGGAAAGGGGGTATTGATTTTAGAAGACTTAGAAGAAGCAAAAAATGAACTAAAATCAATGCTTTTAGAATCAAAGTTTGGGATTGCAAGTAGCACTGTTGTGGTTGAAGAGTTTTTGGACGGAATTGAATTGAGTTGTTTTGTACTTACAGACGGAGAGAATTATAAAGTTCTACCTTTTGCTAAGGATTATAAGCGAATTGGAGAAGGTGATACTGGTTTAAATACTGGCGGAATGGGTGCTATTTCACCGGTACCTTTTGTTGATTCTTCCTTTAAAAAGAAAATTGAGGAGACTATTGTTAAGCCAACAATTGAAGGCCTTAAAAAAGATAATATCCCATACCAAGGATTCATATTCATTGGGTTGATTAAAGTTGGTGCGCAGCCTAAGGTTATCGAATACAATGTTAGAATGGGCGATCCAGAAACAGAAGTGGTGATACCGAGAATAAAAAATGATCTTGTAGAAATCTTAAATGCTGTTTCAAATAAAACCTTAAACGAGATTGAACTTGAGATAGATTCAAGAACTGCAGCTACTGTTATCGCAGTTTCAGGGGGCTATCCTGAATCATACGAAAAAGGAAAGCAAATGACTGGATTAGACCAGGTCAGCGAATCCCTTATATTTCATGCAGGAACCAAAATCCAAGATGGAATTTTAATTACCAATGGCGGCAGAGTTATCGCAATGACTTCATATGGGCAAGAGCATAGTGAAGCACTACAAAAATCTTACAAAAGCCTTGAAAAGATTAGCTTTGAAGCTATGAATTATCGAAAAGACATAGGTTTCGACCTATAGATAGGAATGTGAGGAAATAGTTTTGTCTTCCTCGTTGTTTTTGTTAAAGATGTTCAATTGCCCCATCCAATAATAAAAGGCAACAGCACCAATAATTACAAAAATCCAATTGATGGAGTTTGAGGTCCACCAGTTTGTCATTGCACGAAAGGTATCGTAAGGCCAAAAAAGATAATTTACAAATAGATCTTCGATTCCGTAGAAAAAGGTGCTCATCTCTAAGTATATTTAAATGCAAAATTAAGAAAACCTACAATGATTTCAAGATTTTTTGAGGGAACAAAACCAATTAATTATGTTGTCTTGCTTAGTTTTTTGTTTGGTTTTTTCGTTTTCAGATTTTATGTTGAATCCTTACAGGATCAAATTAGCATTGACTTTTTAAATGTTGGAGTTAGTTTTATTTTTTTGGTTTTACAGATTTATCTGGTAAATGAGATTGCTAGAAAAGCGAATCTCACTGAAACCAGCACATTTCCTTTACTTTTTTTCATTTTGTTGATTACCGCGTTCTCTGAGGTTTTGTTGAGTTCTAAGCTAATATTGAGCAACTTCTTTGTTTTGTTATCAGTTCAAGAAATCCTGACTGTTGATACTTCTAAACGCAATAATTTTAATTTTTTTAATGCTTCTTTTTGGATATGTATTGCAAGTATATTTTACACATCCACTATCTTATTTTTTATTCCAATACTATTTTCAATTTTCTTTTATGCAGCAAATAATTTGAGAAATTGGTTAATGCCACTGGCTGCTATTGTCGCATTTAGCTTAATCAGCGTATCAATTGGTTTGCTTTTTTCAAGTTCTGAGTTTTTTAGACAGCACTATACGATATTAATGCCTGAGGGTGTCTTTGAAGAATTTAACTTTGAGAGTTATACCCGGTTAACCTTATACGTGCTAGCGAACGTGATTTTGCTTTTTATAGTCTTTGGTAGACTTCGGGCAATTGGCAAAGGACGTGTACTTGAGCTACGAATGTTGTTTCTGTTTTTCATTGTAGGAATCATATTGACGCTAATAAGTTTGGGTCCAGAACTTGGCTTGGGAGCAATCTTATTTACTTTTTGTCCGGTTTCCTTGTTCATCACTAACTACTTTCAAATATTCAGGAGAAAACGTTTAAAGGAATATGTGTTGTTATTTGTAATAATTGCTCCGATTTCAATCAGCATCTGGAAGCTTTTTAGTTAGGCGATTTATGATAATGGGTATATTTGAAAAATTTTTTTCATGATAAGCAGTACAGCTTTTAAAATTTTTGATGAGAGCATTGAAACATATCATGTTATTGACAGTGTTGATCAACCTTTTTCGAATCCGTATCCCGAACATAGTTTAGAAAGTTTATTGTACCGAAAAAATTGGATTGACACCGTTCAATGGCATTATGAAGATATTATCAGGGATCCTAACATTAAACCAGAGGATGCATTGGTCTTAAAGCGAAAGATTGATGCGAGCAATCAAGACCGGACCGATTTAGTTGAACACATTGATGATTATTTTCTAAAAAAATACCGTTCGGTTGAATTATTGAAAAATGCAACGATAAATACCGAAAGTCCTGCTTGGGCAATTGATAGACTATCTATTTTGGCTCTTAAGATTTATCATATGAAAGAGGAGGTAAATCGTGATGATGCCACAGCGGAACATATCGAAAAGTGCAAGTCTAAACTTGGGGTTCTGACTGAACAAAAAAGGGATTTATCAACTGCGATTGACCAATTGTTAGAAGACATCTCTGAAGGTAAAAAGTACATGAAAGTTTATCGCCAGATGAAAATGTACAATGATGATGAAATGAATCCAATTCTTCGTGGCGAGAAAGGAGCATAGCACCCTTCTGGTCATTAGGCTATCTGCCATGGGTGATGTAGCCATGACTGTTCCTGTGTTATTGGCATTTCATAAAAAGTACCCAAATACAAAAGTTGTCTTTTTAACAAAATCTAACTTTTCACCAATCTTTTCTAAATTAAATAATGTCAACATACATTCGGTTGATGTAAAAGGAAAGCATAAAGGCGTAATAGGAATCTTTAAAATCTTTAAAGAATTAAGGCAATATAAAGTTGATGCAGTCGTCGACTTGCATAATGTTCTGAGAAGTAAAATACTGCGATTTCTATTTTCCGTTGTTGGTGTTAAATCTAAAAAGCTTAACAAAGGCCGCAGTGAGAAGAAAAAGTTAACTGTTTGGGACGCTTCAAAAAAGTTAATTCAATTAAGGTCAACACATCAACGTTATGCTGAGGTTTTCGAACAGTTAGGCTTTGAACTTGAAATGAAGAAATTAGATCAATTACATAAAAAAAATCTTCCTCAAAACTTCAAACAAAACTATAATATACTAATTGGTATAGCTCCTTTCGCTTCGTTTAAAAGCAAGGCTTATCCGCTTGACTTGTTGCAAGAAACAATTTCTAAACTTACTAAAGTTATTGACTGTCAAATCTTATTGTTCGGAGGTGGCAAAAGTGAGAAAGATCAACTACAAAATTTGGCAAAAGTCTCTGGACCTTCAGTTCAAAATCTTGCTGGTGTTCTCAGCTTTGATGAAGAGTTGGCAATTATTTCCAATTTAGATTTAATGATTTCTACAGATAGCGGTAATGGTCATCTGGCCGCTAATTTCAATATACCGGTTGTAACACTTTGGGGGGTGACTCATCCTTGTTTGGGCTTTGCACCTATTGGTCAACCCAAAAAGAATCAGTTGGTTGCTGATAGGGAAAAATATCCCTTAATTCCCACCTCGGTTTATGGGAATAAGTTCCCAAATGGTTACGAAAATGCCATCGCGACCATCGAACCGAATCAGTTGGTTATAAAAATTCAAGAGGTATTAAGGTCGTAAGTTATTCCGTTCGTGCCAACGAATAAAAATAACTGCTCAATTGCCTATTAAAACTGTGTTTAAGTGCCGTTTTATTGCCTAAGGTCATTAGAGTCCTTGTGCCAAAATATGAAGCCAAAATAAAATCTGCAGCTGCTTCGCAGTCAACATGGGGATTGATGAATCCGTCATTCATTCCCTTTTTGAGTAGGCTAATGATATTTACTTCCCAGATTCTAATGATATCTCTGAGGTGTTTTGAGATTCGTACATTCTTGCCAGCAAATTCATTAATAAAATTTCCCAACATGGAACCTCGGTCAGACTCATTAGCTATTGCAACGTTAATTGCATTTCCAAAAGCCTCTAAAATTAGGGGGAATGGACTTTGTTTATGACTCAAAGGTTCAATTAAAAACTTCTGCATACGCTGCAGAACTAAATTCTCAAGAATACCTATGAAAAAGTCTTCTTTAGAAGTAAAATGGGATTTAAACTCTTCTCGAGAAATCATGAGCTTTTCAAACAGCTCTTCATCTGAAGTTCCATAGTAACCTTTTCGATGAAAAATCTCTAATCCTTTAGCGCGCAATAGGTTAACAGGCTGATTACTTATAAGTGTATTATCCATATGAATTTGGGACTAAAATATGGTGATAATCGTATTCTCAAAGTTCGTTAAAAAATATCATCAAGAAAATTTTAAGCGACCAAAGGAGATTAAGTATCGATTGGATGCACATCTTCTAGTCCCTAATAACCATTGTTCGTTATTTTCTAACAACAACCCCCACCATCATAGTGAAAAGTTGACTCACTAATAAAGATGTCATCACGGCCCAAAGAACCAAGTGCCCCAGCGGTTTTGTCGCAAACGGCCAAAGGTTGATTTTTTAAGAGCACATGTCCCTTGTTGTCATCAAAGTAGTCCTCATTTCCAAAATAGATGGCTGCTTTTCCCGTAAACACGCAAGGTCCGTCTTCAGGCATTGGATCTTTGATGGCTGCAACTTCAATTGATTCAATATAAATCAATTCATCTGTTGGATAATTTTTTGGATCTAGGATGCGGTAAGGTTTTCTTGCCCGAATCTCAATGGTACCAAAGCCTACATCGGTCAATGCTTTTACGTATTGCTCGATAGGTAGACTGCCACTCAGACATAATGCGCGAAGCCGGTCATCGTTTCTCAAAGTATCGTTCATTTCTTGCTCGCAGGTAGGGTCGCTCATCACCAGTTTACCATGTGGCTTAAGCACGCGATACATTTCTTCAATGGCGCGTTTTAAATCTTCTTCCTTAAAAATATTGAAGAGGCAGTTTTGAGCGGCAACGTCAATGGTGTTGTCCTCAATCGGTAAATTCAAAGCATCCCCTTTTCTAAGCTCAACAAAATCAGACTTAAACCAATCGTTTTCCGCTTCAGCAATTTTAAAATTATTACGGCTTGCTTCAAGCATTTCATCTACTACGTCAACACCAACTACGCCTCCTTTTTGACGATTGAAATAGGAAAATTGGAGCAATTCCATTCCACCGCCAACACCTACATAAAGCATTTTAGGATTGTTCGATAAGTCTCTTGCATGAACTGTACTTCCACAGCCATAGTTCATTTCCTGCATAATTTTCGGAATCTTAAGTCCGGGTAACTCCCAAATAGGATTAGTGGTGCAGCAAAGTCCTACATCTGGAGTTAGTGCTGCTTCTCTATATAAATCGTTTGTTGCTTCTAAATAGCTCATTGAATCTGTTTTTTGTGTTCTTGGTATTAGGCAACTGTACCTTGACAACTGCTTCCTGCGCCCGCAGTACAGCCGTAACAGTGCTGTGAAATAATGATGTTTCTATCGTTTAAAATATCCTCGTTGTAATCTTTAATATGTTTGACCTTGCTGGCTACTTTCATGTCCAACATTTGATTAAAATCACAATCATATAACCAACCATCCCAACTTACGGAGATTGTATTGGTACACATGACGTTTGCAACGGCTGAAGGATTGTAAGCCTCAACCAAAGCATACATGTAGTCCTCGTAGTTGTCAGAAGCAATGAGGTAATCTAAAAACCGGGATATAGGCAAATTTGTGATTGCAAAAAGATTGTGAAACTGAATGCCAAAATCTTCATCAAGGGCTTTTTTAAAGTCCTTTTCCATAGCTGCTTGGTCGCCAGGTAGAAAGGCCCCTGATGGATTATAGACCAAGTCGAGGCGCAAATCACTGCCAGGCATTCCATAGCCTCTTGCATTAAGCTCTTGAAGGGCTTTTATTGACTTATCAAACACTCCATCACCACGCTGCTTGTCCGTTTTGCCTCGAGTGTAGTGCGGCATCGACGACACGACATGTACATTATGTGCTTTAAAGAAGTCAGGCAAATCATAATATTTCTTATTGGCCCGAATAATCGTCAAGTTGGAACGAACAATAAAGTCTTGAATACCTGCTTTTGCAGCTTCTTCTACGAACCAACGAAAATTCGGATTCATTTCAGGGGCTCCGCCGGTCAAATCAAGGGTATGTGCTCCGGTATTTCGAATGACTTCAAGGCACAATTCCATAGTTTCACGGGTCATGATTTCCTTGCGGTCAGGACCGGCATCCACATGGCAGTGTTCACATACCTGATTACACATGTACCCCACATTTATTTGAAGAATTTCAAGTTTTTTTGGCTTCAGGGGAAAATGCCCTATTTCAGCAATTTTGTCCTTGAAATACGGAAGTTCTCCTTCTGCAAAAAGACCCCCATTTAAGATGTCAAGTTGCTTGTTAATCGAAGCAAGTTCTCCATCGCGAGCCTTCAGTGATTTTTTAGAAGCCTTTTTTACTTCGTTCATTATACTTTCAGCCATAATCTACATTGATAATTTATTGTACTTATTCATCATTTGTACGCCGTGAACCAGTGTTGCTCCGCTTTCTATGGCTGCACCGGCGTGAACAGCCTCCATCATTTCTTCTTTGGTAATTCCTCGTTGTAGGCCATCTTTGGTATAGGCATCTATGCAATAAGGGCATTTGACAACATGGGCAACGGCCAAGGCAATTAATGATTTTTCTCGCGCGCTCAGGGCACCCTCTTCGAAAACCTTTCCGTAGTAGTCAAAAAACTTTGTTCCAAGTTCCTCACTCCACTCAGTTATTTTTCCAAATTTTCTTAAATCTGCTGGGTCGTAATATGAATTTGCCATGATGGTTTTTTAGTTTTAAAAATAGATTTGCCTGATACAGGCCAAACGAAGCGTTCATACTCAACTAATTTTGACCGACTGACCAAAAATTTGAACGCTAACAGTATTGATGATATGTGATTTATTGAAAGTGTAGAGGGGAGCCCTTATTGAAATTGGGGTTTTGAAATCCAGAAATTGTTTGAACTAAATAAGGCGTTCTTTCGGCCCTAGATTTTCGAACCAATCGCAATAAGAGACCGGTTAGCGCCACAGAAAGTCGCTGCTTGGTATCTAAAATAATCTGAATATCTTTTGTAGAGTCAAGGTCATTCAACTTCGGTAGTTGGTGTAAAATACCTTTCCGCAAAAAATGTAAACCCAAGGTATCAAAGAGAGTTTCCTGTTGCCAGGGCATCACTCGGAATAATTGGGCGTCAAATTTGTTTTTATGAATTCCCAAAAGATAGACTCCGCCATCGCTACTTGGTCCAATTACCGTTTTCCCTTCCATGAGGTTCTTGTGGGATTGCAAAAGCATTTCAACAGTTAAATGAGGAGTGTCATTACCAACAGTTATGATGCTGTCGAAACCTTTGGCGAAAGTAGTTTGGATTGCAGCGGTAAACCGTGTGCCAAAATCGGATCCTATTTGTTGCCGCTCATCACATAAGTAGAAAGGAAGCCCTGTTTTTTCTACCTTTTTAAGGACATCGTCTGTTAACTCATCAAAAAGTTGCCGAGAATGCGGAATGCCCTTGCGTGACTCATCCAATAGGGATGAATTGGCAAAAACCAAAATGGCGACCGTATTTTTTGGTGACGATTTCAAAGGATATTTCTCGCTTCAGTAAACATACGATAATTATCGACAAGGGGTTTGGTCTTAAAAATCATGGAAAGATTACAGTTTTCTTTACAATTCTAGTGTTAAAACAAAATAACTTTGCGCAAAACACTGACAATCAATTATGAATTCAATTGGATTGGTCCTTTCAGGCGGAGGCGTTCGGGGTATGGCGCATATCGGTTTGATTAAGGCCATGCAAGAACATGGTTTGGAGGCCAAAGTGGTTTCTGGGAGTAGCATAGGTGCCTTAGTTGGGGCATTCTATGCCAATGACACCCCTGTTGAAACTATGCTTCAATTTTTTAAGGAGACACCACTATTTCAATATAGCTTTTTTGCTTTTGGGAAACCAGGGTTTATTAATACGGACAGATACGCACCTATTTTAAAAAAGCACTTCGAAAACGATTCTTTCGCTACATTGAAAAAGCCGTTGTATGTAGTAGCAACCGATATGCAAAATGGTTTGGAAAAAGTATTTAGTGAAGGCCAGTTGATAAAACCACTTTTGGCCTCGGCCGCACTTTCGCCAGTATTTAGCCCTGTACTAATTGATGATATTTTGTACGCTGATGGCGGAATCATGAATAATTTCCCAAAAGAATATGTTGATGCGGAAAGTGATTTTGTAATTGGAAGCAATGTGAGCATTGCAGGAAAGCTGGAGCAAAAAGACCTGAGCAATTCCATTCAATTGGCAACTAGAATTACCGGACTAATGGTTTATGCTTCAAGTCATGACAAATTACAGCAGTGTGATTTGCAAATTGAACCTACCGAATTAGAGAATATCGGGGTGTTGGATAAGAAGGGAATCGAGAAAGCGTATACTATTGGTTATGATTATTCGATGAAGGTATTGGACGAGAAAATAGCCCAAGGCTAGAAATCCTAAGTATTGCCAGGTTAGAAATCTTCTGATTATACAAAGTTTAAGCCTAACTATACAAGAAAGCCATGTGCATAAGCGCTTAGCAATACTTTTGGAAAATAATCTAACAAATTAATTATGAAGCGGTTAAAGCACACTTTCGGAATTTTATTGACAACCCTCATTTGGAGTGGATGCTCCGAAGACGATTCTGTCTTGGATAATTGTGGAGAGCGGTTTTGGGCCCAAGAAGTATCAACTGAAGCAGAAGCTTTGAGCGCGGCTGCTACGCAGTTTGGTATCGAACCGTCCGTTGCAAACTGCAACGCTTTCAGAGCCTCTGCACAAACCTATTTAGATGCGCTAGAAAGTGCTAGACCTTGTGTTGATAGTTCTGAAAAAGCAGAATTTGACCAAGCGGTTGATGAAGCACAAGATTCAATTGACGAACTTGATTGTAATCTTGATTCCTAATAAAGGAAATCATTAAACATCGTCGTAGTCAATTTTAATTGTAGATGTAGTTGGGTGGGATTGGCAAGTTAAAATCAGTCCCTCTTCAACTTCACCATCGGTAAGAATTTGATTTTTGACCATTTCAGCCTTACCCTCAACAACCTTAGCAATACACGAACTGCAAACACCACCTTGACAAGAGTAAGGGGCATCGATATTATTTTTTAAAACTGCATCCAAAACCAGTTCTTTCTGGTCCATGGTAAACTCAAATTCTTCATCATCCAAAACAACCTTAACGGTTGATTTACCTTCCAGATTTTCAGCTAGCTCATCTTCAGTTTCAGAACTGGTGAAGAGTTCAAAAAGAATTTTGTAATCATCTATACCTTGTTCTTTCAAGGTTTCTGAAACTACGGTAATCATTTCTTCAGGACCGCAGAGGTAAAAAGCGTCAAAATCAAAGTCTTTAAATTTATTTTTGAGGATGAGGTTCACGGTTGACCGTTCTATGCGCCCAAACAGAGCATCTTCTTCAGAACTCCTGCTAAATAACCATTGTACAAAAAACCTATCGGAATATTTTTTAGAAAGCGCTTGAATTTCAGAATGATACATGGTCTCATTTGGAGTTTGATTTCCAAAAACCAAAACAAAACGATTGGTATTATTTGATTCCAAAACGGTTTGGGCAATGCTTATAATAGGTGTGATTCCACTACCAGCGGCGAAAGCGCAAACGGTTTTAGGTTCGTCATTGGGTTCAAAGACAAATCGCCCTTCGGGCGCCATTACTTCAAGAACATCTCCCTTAGTAATCGATTCATTTGCAAATTTTGAAAAAGTTCCATCAGGCACTTTTTTAATTCCCACAGTCAACTTGCCAGAAGAAGGTGCCGAAGAAATGGAATAGGCACGTCGCACATCCTTTCCGTCAATATCTTTTTTAAGGGTAATATATTGTCCTGCTTTAAACGCAAAGGAAGATTGCAATTCAGTGGGGATTTCAAAAGATAAGGCAACCGAATTCGGAGTCAAGGCTTCAACAGCACTTACTTCTAAAGCGTGAAAATCACTCATAGCAAAAATTTTGGCAAAGCTAAATAATCATAGTTCAAGGTCAAGAATTTGTCAATAGAAAAGATTAATGTAACAATTTGGTACATTTAGATACTAACCTAAAAAATTGCACCAACCTATGTTCAAACACTTCATTAACCTGCAGTGGAAATCGTTTTTCAGATCTGCGTCTTTTAAAACAGAAATTTGGTTTAAAATATTAATGGCTTTTGGAGCCTTGTATTTTATTGCTGTTTTCTTGGGTCTTGGTTTCGGCTCCTATTTTATGATTGAAGAATTGGGTCTGGGTGACCCTTTACGCGTGGTCAACCAGTTCATGATTTATTATCTGGCTTTTGATTTGGTATTTCGATATATGCTTCAA
Organism: Croceivirga thetidis; assembly: GCF_012272815.1. Classification (GTDB taxonomy): domain Bacteria; phylum Bacteroidota; class Bacteroidia; order Flavobacteriales; family Flavobacteriaceae; genus Croceivirga; species Croceivirga thetidis. The sequence continues at coordinate 962,947 of NZ_JAAWWL010000001.1, read as the reverse complement.
AAAATGCCGGTTACCAACATAAAACCTTTGCTCTATCTTCCTTTTAAGAAGAGTCAAGTGGTTAACTATTCTTTAGGTAAAACCGTAGTATCCTTTTTTAATTGGATGCATGCCTTTTTCTTTATCCCATTCAGCATAATTCTTTTAACTAAAGATTATCCTGCCGCTAATGTTATCGGATGGCACTTGGCCCTAATGGCCCTAATTTATTGCTTAAACTTTGTCAATGTTCTGGCGAACAACAAGGACAATGTATTTTACGTCTTTGCTGGGGTCTTTATTCTTGCAGGTTTAGCTCAGTACAATAGTTGGTTTGACATAACGGTCTATACCCAACCTGTTTTTGACTTCTTTTACGATGTTCCATGGTCTGCAGCAATTCCTTGGGTGGTTTTGTTGGGCTTGTACTTTTGGTCTTTCAGTTATTTCAAAAAGCATATGTACTTAGATGCTGGCCTGGCTACCAAAAAATCGGTGGCCAAGACGGAGAATTTAGATTGGTTGAACCGCTTCGGCAACCTTGGAACCTTTTTGAAGAATGACATTAAACTGATCAAAAGAAACAAGCGCTCTCGTACAGCAGTAATCATGGGTTTCTTCTTTATTTTTTATGGCCTATTGTTTATGGGTGGTATAGACGTGTACAAGGGGCCAGCATGGAAAATATTTGCTGGAATCTTTGTGACCGGAGGTTTCCTTTTCAGTTTTGGCCAATACGTACCCAGTTGGGACAGTTCGTATTATCCCTTAATGATGAGCCAGAATATTCAATACCGTGAATACCTAAACTCAAAATGGTATTTGGTGATTATAGCAACCATAATCTCAACATTTCTAGCCACTTTTTACCTCTATTTTGGTTGGGAAGCCTATGCAGCAATTGTAGTAGGGGCAATTTATAATGTTGGTATTAATGCCTATTTGGTTTTATGGGGTGGCGCCTATGTAAAAACGCCAATCGATTTGACTTCAAATAAAAAAGCATTTGGTGATAAGCAGGCCTTTAATGCAAAAACATTGTTGTTGACGCTACCCAAATTGTTTTTGCCAATGGTTATTTATGCTATTGGGCATTTTACTATAAGTCCGATGGCTGGTTACATATTTGTCGCTTTGTTTGGTGTGGCTGGGTTTGTTTTTAAGAATAAGGTTTTCGAACTGATTGAAAATATTTACAAGAAAGAAAAGTATAAGACCCTTGCTGCATACAAGCAAAAAGGATAAAAATTTTAAACAGTATTGATTTCCTGCATGCAGGACAACAAAAAATAATTCTATGATTACAGCAAATAACCTCTCAAAAAAATACGGACAACAAACGGTACTGAATATTGAATCTCTAGAGATACCCAGGGGCCAAAGTTTTGGACTTGTTGGCAACAATGGAGCGGGTAAGACCACACTTTTCAGCCTTTTGCTTGATTTAATTCAACCAAGTTCAGGTCATATTATGAATAATGATGTGCGTGTTGACCAAAGTGAGGCTTGGAAACCCTTTACCTCCGCCTTTATTGATGAAACCTTTCTTATCGGATATCTGACCCCTGAAGAGTATTTCTATTTTATTGGTGAACTTCGCGGCAGAAATAAAGCCGATGTAGATGCTTTATTAGCCACCTTCGAAGATTTCTTTCATGGTGAAATTTTAGGCCAAAAGAAATATCTGAGAGATTTGTCAAAAGGTAATCAGAAGAAGGCCGGTATTGTAGCCAGTTTTATCGGTAGTCCAGAAGTTGTCATTCTAGATGAACCTTTTGCAAATTTAGACCCCACTACTCAAATACGATTAAAGGCTATAATCAAAGAATTGGCCGCAAAAGAAGATGTAACCGTTTTGGTTTCTAGCCATGATTTGATGCATGTAACCGAAGTTTGTGAACGAATCGTGGTGTTGAATAAAGGCGAAATCGTCAAGGACATTCAAACTTCTGCAGAGACCCTTAAGGAACTCGAATCATTTTTTGCAGGAAATACCGCTGAGCCGGCAACCTAAAACTTTGCAGTTTATCGATTAGCCCTATAATATTCCAGTCTTTTTTAAGTTATCAAAGGATAGGAAAGATTTATACATTGAGGCTAACTATTCGTTTTTCTACTGTAGCTTTTGTTTTGGCCATGGTATTGATGGGCTGTTCTGTGAAAAAGGACAAGTTTATCAATCGTAATTGGCATGCCCTCAACACAAAATACAACACCTTATATAATGGTAATTTGGCTTTTGAAGAGGGCCGTGCAGAGCTTCGAAATTCGTATAAGGATAATTTTTGGGAGCTACTTCCCATAGAACGCTTAGAAGTTACCGATGAGGTAAAGCTCGATTCTGAGAATAACAATCCTAATTTTGAACGTGCTGAAGAAAAGGCGACGAAAGCCATTCAGAAACACAGCATGAATATTAAGGACGAGGAGCGAAATCCGCAAACAGACGAGGCTTTTTTACTTTTGGGTAAAGCACGGTATTTTGACCAGCGTTACATTCCTGCACTTGAATCCTTTAATTACATCCTCAAGAATTACAACCAGAGCAATAAGCTGAACCAGGCAAGCATTTGGAGGGAAAAGACAAACATGCGCCTGGATAATCCTGAATTGGCCATCAAGAATTTAAAGCGTCTTTTCTATTATGAAGAATTGAAAGACCAAGAGTATGCAGATGGCAATGCAGTATTGGCCCAATGCTATGTAAATTTAAATGCTCCAGACACTGCAATACAAAAATTGAAAATCGCCCAGGCGTATACCAAGAAAAATGAGGAGAAAGGCAGATACCTTTTTATCATAGGCCAATTATACAATCAACTTGGGTTTAAAGACAGTGCGAATTATGCCTTCGATAAGGTGATAGCATTGAATCGTAAATCACCTCGGGTTTACATGGTTAATTCGCATTTAAAGAAGATTCAAAATACTGAGATTACAGAGGAAAATCGTGAGTTTTTGCTAGAATATTTAACGGAATTACAAGAAAATCGAGAAAATCGACCCTTTTTGGGGAAAATTTACCGAGAAGTGGCCCAGTATCATTTGGCGACTGAATCTGACAGTTTAGCGTTGGCCTACTATAACAAGTCCATTCAAAATGCAAATGGTGAACGTGAATTGAATGCACGGAATTATCAAAGCTTGGCTGATTATTATTTCGACGGAAATGAATACAAAACTTCTGGGGCCTATTACGATAGCACATTGACCAATCTTAAAGAAGGTACCCGTAAATTCCGGAGTATTAAAAAGCGGTTGGATAATTTGGAAGATGTCATTAAGTACGAGGATATTGTACAATATTCTGATAGCGTAATTACCGTTTATGAAATGCCCGAAGCGGAACGAAAGGCCTATTTTGAGGACTTCATAGCAGAATTAAAAGCAAAACAAGAAGCAGAAGAAGAAGAAAAAGAGCGCAAGACCGAGGCAGGTTTCGCCACGTTTCAACAGTCGAAAGGCGGTCGAGAAAACCAGGGTAAGTTTTATTTCTACAATGTTACTAGTCTAGGCTATGGAAAAACGGAATTCCGAACTCGCTGGGGTGATCGTGAACTTTCCGATGATTGGCGCTGGAGCAACAAGCAACGAATTAGCATTTCAGAGGCAACAGGTGAGTTGACAGCCGGTGAGAATGCTGCAGAGGTGTCGGAAGATGACAAGTTTTCATTGGACTTTTATCTTGAACAAATACCGACAGACGTAGCGGTCATCGATAGTTTACGAGATGAACGAAATTTTGCCAATTACCAGTTGGGACTGATTTACAAGGAGAAATTTAAAGAAAACCAATTGGCATCGAGTAAACTTGAGCGGGTTTTGGCATCAAATCCTATAGACAGACTGGTCTTACCGTCAAAATATCAGTTGTACAAGATTTATGAAGAAACAGACCCTTATAAGGCTGATGACATGCGGCAAGACATCATCTCTAATCATCGCGATAGTCGTTATGCAGAGATATTGTTGAACCCAGAGGCCTTCTTAAATGGTGATGACGAGAGTCCTGATGCCAGATATGAAGAATTATTCAGGCGTTATCAGAATCAAGAGTATTTTATGGTGATTACGCAATCACAGGCGTATATCAACCAATACACAGGTGATGAAATCGTTCCAAAATTTGAAATGCTGAAGGCAAATGCCGTCGGGCGATTGCAAGGATTTGAGGCTTTTAAAGAAGCATTGAACTATGTGGCGTTGACGTATCCGAATAAGCCAGAAGGCAAAAAAGCAGAAAGTATGGTTGCTGAACAGTTACCAAAGCTGGCAACCAAAGAATTTTCATTGGATTCGATTTCACAAGGAACTAAGAACTGGAAGGTGGTTTTCACCTTTAAACGAATTTTAGATAGCAAGGCAGAAGCCCTGAAAGAAGAATTGGAAGAGGTCATTAAGGACCTTAAGTATAAAAATGTTGTTTCCAAGGACATTTATGACCTTGAAACCGAGTTTGTGGTAGTGCATGGATTTAAGGGCAGGGACTTTGCTCTGGGCTTTGCAGAACTCATAAAAAACAACAGGGACTACCGTATTAAAGATGAGAATTTCGTAATTTCATCAGTAAATTATCAAATCATTCAAGTGCATAAAAATTTGGATGATTATCAGCTTCAAATGTTAACCCCAAAACCGTGAGCAAAAACATGTTTTCAGACAACAAAAAACCCCGACCTATGGACAATTTTGGCGGACAGCCCAACAGAATCGAAAAGAATACGAAAATTAAAGGTGATATTACCTCAGAAGCCGATTTCAGAATTGACGGCAAACTTGAAGGTAATGTAAAGACCTCTGGTAAAGTGGTCATCGGTAAAGATGGCTTAATTAACGGAAAAGTAGAATGTGTAAATGCCGATATTGAAGGTAACTTTAAGGGTGAATTATACGTTTCACAGTTATTATCTTTAAAATCTTCAGCACGTATCGAAGGAACTGTTGATGTAGCCAAACTGGCCGTGGAACCTGGTGCTACTTTTAATGCCTCTTGTACAATGGGTAAAGGAACACCACCATCAAACTCAAGTAACCATTCTTCAAATGGTGCTATTAAGAGCCATCAGCAATCGGCTAAAAATGAGCCAGCAAAAGTCTCCTAAGAAAAAGGGATTCAAAAATTCACTGATTCTCACAGGCATTGCCTTTGAGATGGGTGCGATTATTTATCTCGCGGTTCAAGGAGGCAAATGGCTAGATGGTCATTTCGAAACCGAAAAAAGAATATTTACGGTAATTGCCACACTCTTGGGTGTGGCAATTTCAATTTGGGTAGTTTTGCGCCAATTGAAAAAGATAGAATATTAATGGCGAGATTACCTTTGATTTTCCTAGGTGTGCTAATGTTAAGTCTATTGGTGGCATTTGGGCTGCACCTTTTTGCGCTGCAGTCGAACAACCTCCCATTATGGGATAATTTAATTGCAACTTCTTACGTGATTAATTTTATACTGGCTGCACTAATTTTTTTGATAATTTATTTCTTAAAAGACCGCCTGAGCAATGCCATGGGTTTCCTTTTCATGGCAGGAAGCCTATTAAAATTTTTGGTGTTCTTTTTAGTTTTTTATCCAGTCTACAAATCTGACGGCGTTACCGATAAACTAGAAATTTCTGCTTTTTTGATTCCTTACTTAATTGCGCTTGTTTTGGAGACCTTTTACGCTTCAAAACTTTTGAATTCACTGGAAAAATAATTCCTTGACAACCAGACGTCGAAATCCCTTAAAATAAACCTGTAAAGCTTTTTTCTTTCTTAGTAAATGGCTTACATTTGCACCGATTTTTAGAGACCGTTATTTCAAGCGCAATGCGAAAAACGATTTTGAAGAGTTTTCTTCTATTTTCTGTACTGATTTTTGGACAAATTTCCTTCGCAACTGAGAAGGAGGAACAACATGGTGAAGATGGCCACGGTAAAGACCTAAAAACCGAAATCAAAGAGTATATCTCCCATCACCTTCAGGATTCCCACGATTTTTCTCTTTTTTCCTATACTGAGGAGAACGGTGAGCACAAATATGTTGGGTTTCCACTGCCTGTAATTCTGTGGGACGAAGGACTAAAAGTATTTTCTTCTTCTAAATTCCATCATGGCGAGACTTTGGCAGAGGCCGATGGTAACTATTACAAGCTTTACCACAGTAAAATTTACAAAACTGACGCAGAGGGCACCATAAATTATGATAAAGAACATCATCCAACAAATGCCAAACCTTTAGATTTTAGCATAACTAAGAACGTGTTCATGATTATAGTGACAGGACTTTTAATGTTCTGGTTATTTACAAGTCTTGCAAGGTCTTATGCTAAAAATGGAGGTATTCCTACCGGAGTTGGCCGATTTTTTGAGCCTATAGTCCTTTATATACGAGATGACATTGCTAGGCCTAATATCGGAGAGAAACGTTACAAAAAGTACATGCCTTTTCTATTGACCGTATTCTTTTTTATATGGTTTTTGAACATGTTTGGCATGACTCCCCTGGGGATTAATGTTACAGGTAACATTGCCATAACTACAGCTTTGGCCATTTTAACCTTCTTGATAACAAATTTTACTGGAACAAAGGATTACTGGATGCACCAGTTCAACCCTTTAGGCGATTCGTTGCCTTGGTATGGTAAAATACCATTATACATCATATTAGTACCCATAGAATTGTTGGGATTGATCATTAAACCTTTTTCGCTTTTAATTCGTCTGTACGCAAACATGCAGGCTGGACACATTGTAATTGGTAGTTTGATTGGGTTGATGTTCATCTTTAAAAACTGGATTGGAAGTCCACTTTCATTTGGATTGGCTTTTGCCATTATGTTGATTGAAGTACTTGTAGCCTTGCTACAAGCCTATATATTCACCATGTTGAGTGCGTTGTATTTCGGATTCGCTTCTGAAGATCATCACGCAGAAGGTCATGAAGATGACCCAGAATTGGTGCATTTATAAAAGAGAATTTAATTCCCATTTAAGTGGGAAACCAAAATTTTGAATATTTAATTTTTAAACTAGATAGATATGGAAATTCCAGTAATGGTAGGTGCAGGTTTGGTAGTTATCGGTGTTGGTATGGGTATTGGTAGAATCGGTGGTTCAGCCATGGAAGCTATTGCTCGTCAGCCAGAAGCTTACGGTAAAATCCAGACTGCAATGTTGATTGCAGCTGCATTGATTGAAGGTATTGGTTTTGCTGCGTTATTCGCTGTAAACTAAATCTTAAAAGGCAAGATGCTGTAACGGTTGGTTACAGCTCTTGCTTGTTTAAAAATTAAAAAAACATAGTTTGTCATGGGTAAATTATTAGAAGAGTTTTCGTTAGGATTGTTTTTTTGGCAATTACTCCTTTTTGTGCTCTTATTGTTTTTGCTTCATAGGTTCGCTTGGAAGCCAATTCTAAAAGCAGTTAGCGACAGAGAAGAAGGCATTAAAGATGCATTGAAAGCAGCTGAAGATGCAAAAAAAGAAATGCAGAATGTTACTGCAGATAGCGAAAAGCTCTTGAAGGAAGCTCGAGCCGAACGCGAGACCATGTTGAAAGAGGCTAGGGAAATCAAAGAAAAAATGATTTCTGACGCAAAAGAGCAAGCACAGTCCGAAGGAGACAAGATGTTGAAACAAGCTCAAGCCGCAATCGAAGCTGAGAAAAAAGCCGCAGTTGCCGATATCAAAGAACAAGTCGCTACTCTTTCAGTTGATATTGCAGAGAAGGTTTTAAAAGGTGAACTATCTGACAAAAAGAAACAACTTAAGGTTGTTGAAGATATGTTGGGTGACATCAAATTGAATTAATTGAACAATGGTAGATAGTAGGGCAGCCATACGTTACGCCAAAGCAGTTTTGGATTTTGCAGTTGAAAAAAAATCAGCTGATAAAGTTGAAGGTGATATGCGCAATATTGCCGCTACAATTGCAGAAAGTAAAGACTTGCAATTATTGCTTTCAAGTCCCGTAGTCAAAGGTGAGACGAAAAAAAACTCTTTAAAAGAAATTTTTAAAGGTGGCCAAGAGATTACCATTGGTTTGATAAATACCCTTGCAGATAATAAGCGGGTTGACCTATTGCAAGAGGTGGCATACAAATATATCATCCAGTACGAAAAAATGAAGGGTGAAGATGTGGCCATGGTGACTACCGCAGTTCCCTTGACAGCCGCTTTGGAAAAACAGATTTTGGCCAAGGTCAAAGAATTGACCGGTAACAAGGTGACCCTTGAAAATAAAATTGATGAAAGTATTGTGGGTGGATTTATCCTTCGCGTCGGTGACTTGCAATACGATGCCAGTGTGGCAAACAAACTGAATACATTAAAACGAGAATTTACAAATAGTCTATAAAATGGCAGGAGTAAAAGCAGCTGAGGTTTCAGCAATATTAAAACAGCAATTATCAGGATTCGAAGCAACTGCTTCATTGGATGAGGTAGGTACCGTACTTCAAGTAGGTGATGGTATTGCTCGTGTATATGGTCTTTCAAATGCCCAGTACGGTGAGTTGGTGGAGTTTGATGGAGGTATGCAGGGAATCGTTTTGAACCTAGAAGAGGATAACGTTGGTGTGGTATTGTTAGGCCCATCAAAGGAAATTTTGGAAGGTGCTACGGTTAAGAGAACCCAACGTATCGCTTCTATCAATGTTGGTGAAGGAATTGTTGGTCGTGTAGTTGACACTTTAGGTACGCCAATTGATGGTAAAGGACCTATTGCAGGAGACACTTACGAAATGCCATTAGAGCGTAAAGCTCCTGGTGTAATTTACAGACAACCTGTAAACGAGCCATTGCAGACCGGTGTTAAAGCAATTGATGCGATGATACCTGTAGGTAGAGGTCAACGTGAGTTGGTAATCGGAGACCGTCAAACTGGTAAGACAACAGTTTGTATCGATACCATCTTGAACCAAAAAGAATTTTATGATGCCGGTGAGCCAGTTTACTGTATTTATGTTGCAGTTGGTCAGAAGGCATCTACAGTCGCTGCTATCGCCAAGACTTTAGAGGATAAGGGTGCATTAGCATATACAACTATCGTAGCTGCAAATGCTTCAGACCCTGCTCCTATGCAGGTATATGCTCCTTTCGCAGGTGCGGCAATTGGTGAATATTTTAGGGATACAGGTCGTCCTGCATTGATTATCTATGATGATTTATCAAAACAAGCGGTTGCTTATCGTGAGGTATCACTTCTTTTGAGAAGACCACCGGGACGTGAAGCGTACCCTGGTGACGTTTTCTATTTGCACTCAAGACTGTTGGAGCGTGCTGCTAAGGTGATTGCTGATGACAGCATTGCAAAAGAAATGAATGATTTACCTGAAAGCCTTAAACCAATAGTTAAAGGTGGAGGTTCCTTGACTGCGTTACCAATTATTGAAACGCAAGCAGGTGACGTTTCTGCTTATATTCCTACCAACGTAATTTCGATTACAGATGGTCAGATATTCTTGGAGCAAGACTTATTCAACCAAGGTGTGCGTCCTGCGATTAACGTAGGTATTTCGGTATCACGTGTTGGTGGTTCAGCTCAGATTAAGTCCATGAAAAAAGTGGCAGGTACATTAAAACTGGATCAAGCACAGTTCCGTGAATTGGAGGCTTTCGCAAAATTCGGTTCTGATTTGGATGCAGCTACCTTGAACGTAATTGAAAAAGGTAGAAGAAACGTTGAGATATTAAAGCAAGCCCAAAATGATCCATTTACCGTTGAAGACCAGGTAGCAATCATCTTTGCTGGTTCAAAAAACTTGTTGAGAGATGTTCCTGTGAACAAGGTAAAAGAATTCGAACGTGATTTTATTGAATTCTTGAATGCAAAGCATAGAGGAGTTCTTGACACCCTAAAGGCAGGAAAACTTACTGATGAGGTAACGGATACCTTGACCTCGGTTTGCAAGGATCTATCTAGCAAGTACAAGGCATAATTCTTGTCATTCCTGCGAAAGCAGGAATCCATAGTATAATAGATTCCGCATCAGGTGCGGAATGACAAAAAAGAACAATGGCGAACTTAAAAGAAATACGTAATAGAATATCTTCGGTTAAATCAACTATGCAGATAACATCTGCCATGAAAATGGTATCTGCTGCTAAGTTGAAAAAAGCCCAAGATGCGATTACGGCCATGCGTCCATACGCGAATAAACTAACAGAATTGCTTCAAAACTTGAGCGCAAGCTTGGATGGGGATTCTGGAAGTAAGTTTGCAGACAATCGCGAAGTGAAGAAGGTGCTTTTGGTAGCTATTACTTCTAACAGAGGACTTTGCGGCGGTTTTAATTCCAACATTATCAAAGAGAGTATTTCTTTGGCAGATGGTCAATACGGAACTAAGGATGTAAGTATCGTTGCTATTGGAAAAAAGGGGAATGATATCCTATCCAAAAAGCATAATGTAGTTGCTAATCATAGTGAAGTATTTGACGATTTGACTTTCGAGAATGTAGCTTCAATAGCTGAAAATTTAATGGAGCGTTTCACCGAAGGGGAATACGACAGAATAGATTTGGTTTATAACCGATTCAAAAATGCGGCAACACAGATTGTTACAACCGAGCAATTTTTGCCGATAGTTCCTTTAGAAGGGGATAACTCAAGTTCAGGAGATTACATTTTTGAACCTTCTAAAGTAGAAATTGTTGAGCAATTGATACCAAAGTCGTTAAAGACCCAATTGTACAAGGCGATTCGAGATTCCTTTGCTAGTGAACACGGAGCGCGTATGACGGCAATGCATAAAGCAACGGACAATGCTGGGGAGCTAAAAGATCAGTTGACGTTAACATATAACAAGGCACGTCAAGCTGCTATTACGAACGAGATTTTAGAGATTGTTGGAGGTGCGGAAGCATTGAATAACTAACAATAAAAGAATTTATTAGATAAAAGCCTCACATTTGTGGGGCTTTCATTTTTCAACCAAACAAGTGAAATCCAAAAAGACTGCTTTACTTTTCATTTTTGTCACCATTCTGGTAGATGTTATTGGTATCGGTATTATACTACCAATCATACCTGATTTCATAATGCAGTTGACCGGTGAAGGTAATTATAAGGCAGTTATTTATGGTATGTGGCTGACTACGGCTTTTGCAGGAATGCAGTTTTTCTTTTCACCAGTTCTTGGAGAGATTTCTGATCAGTTTGGTCGGAAACCCATTTTGTTGCTGTCGCTGTTTGGTTTAAGTATCGATTACCTGATTCATGCATGGGCGCCAACAATCACATGGTTATTTATAGGTCGCTTTCTTGCAGGAATAACTGGAGCCAGTTTTACCGTGGCCTCTGCCTATATTGCTGATATCAGTACTCCTGAAGAGAAGGCCAAAAATTTTGGTCTAATAGGGGCGGCTTTTGGTCTTGGTTTTATTATTGGTCCTGGAATAGGAGGCTATTTTGGGGATATCGATATTAGACTTCCATTCTATATCGCCGCAGGGCTCACATTTGCTAATTTTCTGTTTGGTTGGTTTGCTGTTCCTGAATCATTACAAAAGGAAAACAGAAGGCCAATCAATCCTGTTAAAATGATACCAGGGGTATCCTTGGTAGCCTTACGAAACTATAAAGGCGTGCTCATGTTAATTGCTGCATTCTTTCTCGCCAATTTAGCGGGACAGGCATTGCCCTCTGTGTGGTCGTATTTTAGTATTGAACGATTTGATTGGAACCCCAAACAAATTGGATTATCATTAGTGGTTGTAGGGCTATTAGTGGCTTTTGTTCAAGGTTTTTTAGTTGGTCGGGCTGTGGAATGGTTCGGAAAACAAAAGGTAGTTACTTTTGGTTTTTTACTGTGGACCTTGGGCATGTTCTTGTTTTCTCAAGCTTCAGAACCTTGGATGCTCTATGCGTTTCTAGTTCCCTATGCACTTGGTGGTGTTGCGGGACCCACGGTTCAAGGCATTATATCAAATCAAGTTTCAGAAAAAGAGCAAGGTAATCTTCAAGGCTCAATAACCGGTTTGGTTAGCGTTACAGCTATTTTGGGGCAATTATTATTTGCACCTGTATTTTATTATTTCATAAGGCCAGAGACCACATTTTATTTTCCAGGGGCTCCTTATGTAGTAGCATCCGTACTATTGTTCATTGCATTTATTTTAGCTAAGACGGCAATGAGCAGGATAGAATTGGATTAAGTTACCTTCAATTTAAAATTTTTCGAAGATTGATGTAACATTTTTTGGGTTGGGCATCAAAAGGTAAAATCTTTTAATCGCAACAACATGAAAAATTTAAAATCAATACTTACAGTATTTCTATTAGCCCTTGGCACTTTTGGCTTAAATGCACAACAGGTACCTTTTGAGGTAAAGGTTGTCGGCAGTGGCGAACCCATACTCTTTTTTCCAGGTTTTACCTGTACTGACGAGGTTTGGGAAGACCAAGTAGAAGAACTTTCCAAGAACTATGAATGTCATCTTTTTACGTTTGCCGGATTTGGAGACGTACCAGCCATAGAATTTCCATGGTACCCAAAAATTGAAGAAGCCCTATCCAATTATATCAATGAATATGAATTGGAAAGTTCCGTTGTAATCGGTCATAGCCTTGGCGGTACCATGGCACTTTCATTGGCATCTGCAGAACCGATATTCAAAAAGATAGTAATTGTGGATGCACTTACATCAACTGGGGCAATGATGTTCCCTAACTACGCCAGTGAGAACATGGTTTATGATAGTCCATATAACAATCAGGTTTTGGCTATGAATGAAAACCAATTTCAACAAATGGCGGCAGGCATGGCTGCGGGCATGACAAGCAACCCTGAACGACAAAAGCAAATAGCCGCTTGGATGGTACAGGCGGACAGGGAAACCTATGTTTATGGATATACGGATTACCTGAAAGTTGATTTGAGGGATGCAGTATCCCAAATTGAAACTCCAGTGGTAATTTTAGCTGCTACTAAACCTTTTGGTGAAGCAATGGCAAAACAGACATACAATACCCAATATGCCAATCTTGATACCTATGATTTAAGAATGGCCCCTGATGCCGCACACTTTATTATGTTTGATCAACCGGAGTGGTTTATGAATCAACTTTTAGAAACACTTAAAGACTAATGACAGAATTAGATTTTAAGAAGATATACGACGATAATTATTCCAAAATAATGCGTCTTTGCATGGGTTATGTGGGTGGTGATTCAGATATAGCTAAGGACCTAACACAAGAGGTTTTTATAAAGGTTTGGAACAACCTCAGTTCTTTTCGGCAAGACAGCCAAGTTTCAACATGGATTTATAGAATAGCGATCAATACTTGCCTGATGAACCTACGAAAGAAAAAACCTCTTGAATTGATGGAAAGAAACCTTTCAAACGATGAATCTGAAAATTCAGAAGAGCAGTTTGAAAAGGAAAAAAAATTTAAAAAAATGTACGCCTGTATTCATAAGCTGGGAGCAACGAATAAAGCCATCATTCTCATGGAATTGGAAGGACTTCCACAGAAGGAAATCGCCGATGTCATGGGTTTAAACCATGAGGCAATCCGAACAAGAATACATCGAATTAAAAATCAACTTTCAAAATGTGTTACCAATGAACGAATTTGATATACTAAAAGAAAACTGGAAGGAACAACCAGTTCAAAAACCATCAGCGGAAAATTTTGCCGAGTTAAAAGGAGTCATAGCCAAGATTACCAAGAAGCAGAAGGGAATGAATGCCATCTTGTTCGCTACAATAGTGGCTTTGGTCATCTTTTTTATTTATGTAGGGGCCATTAATTCCAATCACGCAGCATTGGCGATTGGGGTCATGATTTTAGCCTTAGTTATTCGAATTGGGGTAGAGGTATTCAGTATAAAGCGAATCAAAAAGGCCTCTGGTGTCTTGAATATTCAGGTCTTCAAACAGAAACTGAAACAGTATTATAAAGAGCGAATAGTTATCCATACCATTCTCACCCCAATTTTAATTGCAATCTATAGCTATGCCTTCTGGACCCTGTTTCCTGACTTTAAGGCAACTTTGTCCAAAGGATTCTACAATTACATCGTTTATTCTTCAGGAATTTTACTTTGCTTGTTGCTACTATTAATTTTCTTTCAGGTCCGAAAGGAACTTCGTTTGCTCAAAGAACTAAATGCAGAATAGATTGATATATAATGGTTCTGATATTCTTTGGCATCAATTTTGGTTTTATACCTTTAAGCAAAGCTTTTTACCATGAAGAATAGTGTTTTTATGTCAGTGATTATGGTTTTATCATTTTTGGGATGTTCGCCACAAAAAAAATTGGTTTCGGAGGCCCCTGTTCAATTGGGTGCTCCTACCTGCCAAGCTTGGGTAGGCGGTATGCCTGAATCAGGTTCTGGTATGCTTTTGACCATTCCTTTGGCAGATGAAAATCTTGATGCCCAGAAACTTCAACAGGCCTATTTTAGAGGAAAAGTCGCAGATATAAAAATTGAGAATACGGCAGATGGCTGGATGGCCAAAGCAAATTTTTTGAACGGTAAGCTTGAAAAGCCAGACATTACAATGGATGCTGATGCTGCGAAAGAGGTGGGGAACCAACCACCGTCTATACCTGAAAAATTTCCGTTTGAACTGGCCGAAAATGAATGTGTCATTAGTTTTCTTGACGGAGAAACTATAAAGTATTTTAAACTATCTGATATCAAGGAACTAAAGAAGGAAATCCGTCGATAGGCTAGAATACGTACTTTTATTAAAAAATATGGGCCTCGAAGTTAGTTTCGGGGCCTATTTCAATCTGTTCGAATCCTTTTGAATCCACTCAAAAAACTTTTTAAACAGACATTAATTTATGGGCTGGCAACAGTAATGCCCAGAATGCTCTCTTTTCTCTTAGTACCATTACATACCGATGTAATGAATCCAGGGGCTTATGGTGAAGTATCGTTGGTCTTTGCATGGTTTGCCATTTTCAATGTTGTGCTTGCCTATGGCATGGAAACTGCTTTTTTCCGATTTTTTAATAAACAAAGTGATAAGTCTTTAGTTGTTTCAACAGCGTTGATATCAATGCTTAGCACTTCTATTTTGTTTATGTGCTTCGCCTATGTTTTTAAAACTGCTTTTGGCAATTTGCTTGAGGTGAAGTCGAGCTTGGTAGGATATATTATTTTAATTCTTGGGTTGGATGCTTTGACAGTTGTTCCTTTTGCATGGTTACGAGCAAATGAGAAACCGTTTAAATATTCGGTAATTAAAATATTGAGTGTTGCCGTAAACTTACTTTTAAATATCTTCTTCTTGACTTTGTTGCCTAAATGGGCGACCAAAGCCCCGAATTCTTATTGGGCTGAAATTTTTATTGCCAACTTTCAAATTGAGTATGTATTTATAGCCAATGTGATATCGAGTGCTTTGGCACTGATTTTAATCAGTGGATTGTATTTTGAGGTGAAGTACAGATTTGACAGGTCACTCTGGTATCAAATGCTCAAGTACGCTGCACCTGTTATGATAGCTGGCATTGCGTTTACGATTAATGAAGTCTTTGATCGCGTATTACTTCAGAAATTATTACCTGAAGACATTGCCAAAGCAGAAATCGGAAAATATTCGGCCTGTCGTAAATTGGCAGTGTTTATGACCTTGTTTGGCACTGCTTTTCGATTAGGAGTAGAACCTTTTTTCTTTAGTCATGCGAACAGTGAAAATCCACAAAAAACCTATGCACAAATAACCAAATACTTTGTAATTCTGGGCGCAGTGATTTTTCTTACGGTTTTAGTTTTTGCCGATCCATTAAAAGCGCTTTTGGTTCGCGATGAAGCCTATTGGGAAGCGCTTAAAGTTGTTCCTTTGATTTTATTGGCCGCCTTTTGTTTGGGCATTTATCATAATTTATCAGTTTGGTATAAAATCACGGATCGCACCAAGTTTGGGGCTTACATTTCTTCAATTGGAGCTGTTTTAACATTAAGTATTAATGTTCTATTCATCCCGAAAATTGGCTATATGGCTTCTGCATGGGCAACGCTGGTCGCTTATTCAACAATGATGGTCCTATCCTATTATTTCGGAAAGAAGTACTATCCTATACCTTACAATCTTAGAAAGATTGTTTTTTATGGGGGGTTATCAATCTTGTTTGCCGGCCTATCATTTTATGTTTTTAATCGGAACATTATCGTTGGCAGCATACTGCTTTTAGTATTTTTGGGGCTGGTCTATAAACTCGAAGGAGATAACCTAAAAGTAATATTTGTTAAGCGTGAAGATTAAGATTATAAACAAGTCCAAGCATCCGTTACCCAATTATGAAACCCAAGCCTCAGCAGGAGTTGATTTGAGAGCCAATATTTCTGACCCTGTAACGTTAAAACCACTGGAAAGGGCCATAATTAAAACGGGCTTATTCATAGAATTGCCTATGGGCTTTGAAGCTCAAGTAAGGCCAAGAAGTGGATTAGCCGCCAAAAAGGGAATTACCGTTTTGAATTCACCTGGCACCATTGATGCTGATTATAGGGGTGAGATAGGAGTTATTCTGGCAAACCTTTCCAATGAAGATTTCCTGGTTGAAGATGGAGAACGTGTCGCTCAACTTGTTATCGCAAAACATGAGCGCGCAGAATGGATTGAAGTAGATGAACTTTCGGAGACTGCAAGGGGAGCAGGTGGTTTCGGAAGCACAGGGACAAAATAAGATTCCTGTGAACGCAGGAATCTCATAGAAAATCAGAATGAAACTCTGGTATGTCTACATCATGGCAAATAAACCCAATGGGGTAATTTATATAGGAGTTACAGACAACATTGATGAAAGAGTAAAAGAGCATAAATTAAAAGTTTATCCAATATCGTTTACTTCAAGATACAACTGTGATAAACTTGTTTATTTTGAAGAGTTTGACGAAGGCGGTAATGCTGTAAGTAGAGAGGGACAATTTAAAAAGTGGAAAAGAAAATGGAAAATCGAACTTATTGAAGAAATGAATCCTAAGTGGAACGATTTAAGTTTGAATTGGAAATTGAATTACAATAGATTAAGAAAATAAAGTTTAACCCAAAAGATATCTGCTTTCGCAGGCAATTTTATGAAGATAATTGTACCAATGGCTGGTCGAGGTTCAAGGCTAAGACCTCATACACTTACCGTTCCGAAACCTTTAATTCCTGTTGCAGGCAAACCCATAGTTCATAGATTGGTCAGTGATATTGCAAAAGTTCTTGGAGAACCCATTGAAGAAGTAGCTTTTATATTAGGAGACCCTGCGTTTTTTGGAGAAGATGTGGTGGAGAGCCTCGAAGAGCTCGCTAAGGAATTAGGTGCAAAACCAAGTATTTATAGACAATTACAACCAAAAGGAACCG
The DNA here is from genome assembly GCF_012272815.1 of Croceivirga thetidis. GTDB lineage: Bacteria > Bacteroidota > Bacteroidia > Flavobacteriales > Flavobacteriaceae > Croceivirga > Croceivirga thetidis. Next base: position 945,664 of record NZ_JAAWWL010000001.1, on the reverse strand, counting down.
GACACGCTATTATGTGTGCAGAACCATCGCTAAGCGGCCCTGCTGTAATTGCTTATGCTGACACCTTGATTCGTGCAGATTTCGATTTGGACAAGAACGCTGATAGTGTTATTTGGACCAAAAGGGTCGAAAACCCAGAAGCCTATGGCGTTGTCAATTTAAATGAACAAAATCATATCGTTGAACTCGTTGAAAAGCCAGAGCAATTTGTAAGTGACCAGGCTGTAATTGGTATCTATTATTTTAAAGATGTTGGTGTATTGAAGAACGAGCTTCAATATGTTTTGGATAACGATATTATCCATGGCGGGGAATATCAAATCAATGATGGTATCAAGCGAATGATGGCCGATGGTAAGGTATTCGTTACCGGTAGCGTGAATGAATGGATGGATTGTGGAAATAAAAATGTTACCATTGAAACCAACCAGAAGATGCTTAGCTTCTTAGAAAAGGATGGTGAACAATTGGTGTCTGCATCTATTCAGCAAGAAAATGCAAATATCATAGAACCCTGTTTTATAGGTGAAGGCGTTGTGCTGAAAGATACAACAGTAGGGCCTTATGTTTCAATTGGTGCCAATACAATTCTAGAAAACTGTACCGTTAAAAATAGCCTAATCCAAAGTAATAGCCAGATAAAAAATGCTAATTTGGATAATGCCATGATAGGTAATCATGTGCGTTATGATGGCAAGTTTGAGACCATCAGCATTGGAGACTACTCGGTCTTGGAATAGACTTTTATTCTTCATAATGGACGGAAAACACTGGGCTTATGAAAAAATATCTTGATTGTTTTTTTCTTTTAACAATCTTAGGACTAACGAGCCAAACTCTTATTTGCCAAGAACAACCGTCCAAAATTCTGCAAGAAGAGGAAAGTGCCGAAGTCTTTCTTGAAGAATATACAGATGAGTTTCAAGAAAAGTTTTTCGAGGCCTTAAAACAAAAGGGCATTGAGAATTATGACAGGGCCATCAATTTGCTTTTAGAATGTAAATCTCTAGAGCCATTCAATACAGCAATAGACCATGAATTGGCTAAGACGTATTTTCTAAATAAACAATACATTCCTTCTCAAGAATATGCTGAAAACGCCTTGACCAAGAATCCTGAAAACTTCTGGTTTTTAGAAACGTGGTATAATAGTGTTCTAAAACAATCCAATTCCGTTGAAGTCTTAAAAGGCACAATTCCCTATGACAATGAAATGCTTAGACAAAATTTAAGTTTGATTTACTTTAAGAACAAAGACTATACGGCAGCAAAGAAGGAATTAAAAAGCCTAAGAAAGTCTGATTTTAGTGCCAAATTGACTCGCAAGATTGATGATTCCCTGCAAAAAAGGAAAGAAGTTGTGGTTCAAAATAATATGTCTCCAAAATCAAAAGAGGTCACAACGAATCCAACGGAAGAATTGAAACAACAATTGGAGGATTACATACAAAAAGGCCAATTCAAAAATTTGGCTGAAGAAGCTGAAGAAGCAATTGAGAATTATCCACTTCAACCGTACTTTTATTATGCCTATGGATTAGCGCTGAATAAACAAAATGAGCCCAATAAGGCTACAGAAGTGCTGTTATCTGCACTAGATTATTTGTTTGATGATGATGGCCTAACTTCAAAAATCTACAAAGAACTGGCTAATGCTTATGGTGCACTGGGGAATTCATCAAAAGCAAATGAGTACCTTAGCAAAGTGAAATCGGGCTCCTAATATGACCTTTGAATTCAAACCGAGACTTCTCAAAAACCTATTACTTGGTACAATTGTCTTATTGACATCTTGTAAGGCCACAAAATCTTTACCGAAAGGCGTGGCTGACCCCTCTTTGGGTTCGAAGAAAGTGATAGCAAACCACTACAACAGCACAATTGATTTTAATACTATACGTGGCAGCCTAAAAATTGATTACGATGATGGTGAAAATAGCCAAAGCTTTCGTGTCAGCCTTAGAATGAAAAAAGATGAAATTATATGGATTAGTGCTCCATTTAATGTCGTGAAAGCGAAAATCACCCCAAATAAAGTTGAGTTTTTCAATAAACTGGATAAGGAATATTTTGAAGGGGAATTTGACTATTTAAGTGGATTGTTAGGAACAGAGCTTGATTTTGAAAAAGTGCAAAACCTATTGTTGGGGGACGCTGTTTTGGACCTAAGAGAGGATAAATACACCATCGAGGTTGCTGGAGGGAACTACCAATTAAAGCCCAAACGGAGCAATGAACTTTTCAAAATTTTGTTTGCCATTGAACCCAAGACTTTTAGAATAGCAACTCAAGAAGTCTCGCAACCTTGGGAAAACCGTTTTTTAACTATGGAGTATTCTTATCAAGAAATTGAAACTAGAATATTGCCTAATGAAATTTTCATAGAGGCAACGGCAAATGGTGATTTGACAAAGATTAATTTGGAGTATAAAAATGTGGAATTCAATCAATCGATGAATTATCCATATAAGGTTCCGAAAGGGTTTAAGAGAATAGAACTGGATTAATGCGAAAGCTGAAGTTGCTTTTTAGAATTTTGTGCGTAGGCTTCATGACCTTCGGTATGGTTGGTCTAAATGCACAAAGTAGCGAACAGCAACAACTAGAGGCAAAAAAGAAACGGTTACGCACAGAAATAAGGCAAATTAATCAGTTATTGCTTGCCGAACGAAAAGAAAAAGGTAGTGTTCTTGAACAGGTTGAGGCCTTGGATCAAAAGATAAATGTTAGCCAAGAATTAATTCGGGTAACCAATCAACAGGCCAATTTATTGAACCGTCAAATTAATACCAATATTCGAAAAATAGGGCAGTTGAAAAATGAATTGGAAACCTTAAAAAAGGACTATGCCCAGATTATCAAAAAGTCATATCAAAATAAAAATGAGCAAAACCGTTTGATGTTCCTTTTATCATCCGATGGGTTTTGGCAAGCTTATAAGCGAATGCAATACCTTCAACAATATGCCAATTATAGAAAGCAACAAGGAGAAGATATTGTACAGAAAACAGCTTCTTTGACGCAACTCAACAAAGATTTAGTTGACCAGCGCAAAGTAAAAGAGCAACTTTTAACAGAAAATAGGGCACAGAAAAACTCTTTGGATAAGGAAATCAACTCGCAAAAAGATCTGTTATCCAGTATTCGGAAAAACGAAAGCAAATATGCGGCCCAAATTAGTGAGCGCAAGAAAGAAGAACGTAGAATAGATCGTGAAATTGAAAGGTTGATTAGAAGTGCCATAGCAAGTTCAAATAAGGCTTCAGGAAGCAGCAGCACCTCTTCTTTTGAATTGACACCAGAGGCCAAGGCCTTAGCCTCTGATTTTGTATCTAATAGAGGTAAATTAATATGGCCTGTAGAGAAGGGGATAAAAAGCCAAGGTTTTGGGGTATATACTGATAAAGTCTATCCGACAATAAAACATCGGAATAATGGAGTAACCATAACAACCGAAAAAGGAGCAAAAGCAAGAGCTGTATTCAAGGGTGAAGTGGCTGCGATAATCACCAATAAATTAGGAAAAAAAGGAGTTTTGGTTAGACATGGTAATTATGTTAGCATGTATTATAACCTTTCTCAAATCTATGTTCAAAAAGGCGATCAGGTAGCAGCAAAGGAGGAACTTGGCGAAATTTATACCAATCAGTTTAGTAATTCCACGAAGCTCAAATTTTACCTTTATCAAGACACCAAGAAGTTAAACCCTGAAGATTGGATTTTTCAATTATAAAATCAATTTTGGGTTAATACTTTTAGACCTACTTTTTAGAATCGCCAAGAGTGACACTATAAATTTTTAAGCATGAAAAAGATTACAGATATACAGGGAACATTTACGCTCAATAACGGTGTTGAAATGCCCTATTTTGGGCTAGGGGTATATCTCTCAAAAGATGGTCAAGAAGTTGTTAATGCCGTAAAATGGGCAATAGAAACGGGATATCGGCATATCGATACCGCATCTATTTATAATAATGAAGAAGGGGTAGGTGAAGGAATACGACAAAGTGGTGTTCCTCGAGAAGAACTGTTTGTAGTGAGCAAGGTTTGGAATAGTGATCAAGGCTATGACGAAACTTTAAAGGCTTATGATGCTAGTTTAAAGCGATTGAAGCTGGAATATCTTGATCTTTATCTTGTACACTGGCCAGTTGCTGGTAAATATAAAGACACATGGAAAGCTTTAGAAAAGATATATGCTGAAGGAAGGGTAAAGGCTATAGGTGTAAGTAATTTTCTGCAACATCATCTCGAAGATTTACTTTCGGTTTCTAAAGTAGTGCCCGCTGTGAATCAAATGGAATTTCATCCATATTTGGTGCAGCAAGAACTTATTGATTTTTGTGTGGCAAATCAAATTCAATATGAGGCATGGTCCCCAATGATGCAGGGTAAGATATTCGATATGGACGAATTCAAAAGTTTGGCTGAAAAGTATCAAAAAACCATAGCGCAAATTGTTTTGCGATGGGATTTGCAAAAGGGAGTTGTCACGATTCCGAAGTCTTCGAAGAAGGACCGTATAATTGGCAATGCCGATATATTTGATTTTGAATTATCAGATGAAGACACGAAAATGCTCGATGCACTTCACCAGGGTAAGCGTTTTGGTCCTGACCCAGACAATTTTGACTTTTAATTCATAAATAGTGCCCGGAGTTCAGTTGCCTCATTGGGCTTAAGCTTACCTGCAAGGACCAAACTGAGTTGTTTTCTTCGCAATGCCGCTTCGAATCGTTCTTTTTCTAGGTCCGATTCTGGTTCTAATTTTGGTACGTCGGTTGGAGTACCGGTATCATCTACCGCAACAAAGGTATAAATAGCCTCATTTGCTTTAACCCTTTCACCGCTAATGCGGTCTTCAATCCAAACATCAATAAAGATTTCCATCGAAGTTTTAAAAGCTCTTGAAACAGCCGCTTCAACTGTAACAACACTTCCCAAAGGCACGGAACGGTTAAAGGCGACATGATTCACTGAAGCGGTGACCGTAATTCGGCGGCTATGTCTTCTTGCTGCAATACTGGCTGCACGATCCATACGAGCCAATAATTCGCCGCCAAATAAATTATTTAAAGGATTGGTTTCGCTAGGTAGAACCATATCGGTCATAATGGTTCTCGAATCGCTAGGGGTCTTGCTCTGCATTTTCAATATTTTGGCAAAGATATTTAAGAATGCATGGCTTTATCTAAAAGCTTGCTTCTTATTTCTTGATAAGTATCCAAGCATCGGAAGCAATATTCTTGCGAATCTCTCGAAGCTTGTTTAGGGCCAACGATTTATCGTTAGAAGATTCGAAGGATACTTGATGCAGGCCGAAAGAATTCGTGCCAATGTACGAAGCATCGAAACCAGCTTCCTGAAGCATTTGCACTTTCTTATCAGCATTGGCTTTTGAACGAAAAGCCCCAGCTATTATAAAGTATTTTGGGCCTTGGGTTACCCTCTTAACTTTCAAGTGCAAGGGTGGCAATTCCAATGGTGAAGTATCAAAAAATGTTGCCTGCTGTAATTGGTTGGTTACCTGAACAGCAGCTTTTTGTTCTAAGGCAATTTTGTTTTGGCCATATTCTTTGTATCCCAAATATCCCGAGGTACCCATAGAAACCATTAGCAGTAGTATGGCGGCATATTTCATCCACGGTCTAAGAGTAGATTCTTTTCGTTTTTCAGGGGTGATTTTTAATGGAACGGAAGCTTCCAATTGCACAACCTCCTTCTTCAACGATTCCCTTTTGATTGGAATGGCCGCAACAGTTGATAAGCCAAAAGAAGATGCTAGATAATTGGTATCGTTTTTTGGCGTAAAGACTAATGCCTTGTCTTGACTCATTTGCAACACACCTAAATTCACCAACCTTAATTTTTCACCTGCATTTAATTTCTGCTTCCATTCTTTTATGGTCAATTGTACTTTAGTAAGGGCCTCATTGTATTCCAATTTTTTTGCCTTTGCAATGTGATTGACCAAAAGACCGTCGTTTGAAGATAAATGTTCATTAAACGAAATAGATTTGGAAGGGGGCAGAAGAAGGTTTGATTCCTTCTCAAATTGTGCGTGGGTGGTGTTGGCTAAAAACCCTCCAAAATCAGGCAAAATCACACAGTTATGATGGTACAGTAATTCAGTGATGTATTGTTCTACACGCATAACTACAAATATTGGAAAAAAATAAGGCGCTCCAAAAGGATAACCCCAACTTTTTTCAACTAGTGGCAAATATGTACATTGTAAGACCAATGAAACCTAACCATGCAGGAACAAGAATTACTGGCACTTTTAAGACTCCAAAATATACCAAAGGTTGGCAGTGTCAATGCAAAAAAGTTATTGGATAGATGTGGTTCTGCAACTGCGGTATTTAAGGAGAGAAAGTCTGCGCTTCGAAAGATTGATGGCATTGGAGAAGTTGTAATTAGTGGGTTATGGGACAAACAACATCTAGAAGAGGCAGAAGATGAACTAAAGGTCATACAAAAACAAGAAATTGAAGTACTCGGTTTCCACGAAGATGAATATCCACATCATTTAAAGCATTGTATTGATGGTCCAATTTTATTATTCAAAAGAGGGGATATTGATTTAAAGGGAAAAAGAATATTAAGTATTGTCGGTACCCGAAATATGACCAGTTATGGGCAAGCGTTTATTGAAGATTTTATTTCTCAATTAAGCCCGCTCGATCCAGTTATTGTAAGTGGTTTTGCATACGGGGTAGATATTTTTGCTCAGCGAATAGCCCTCGAGAACAAGTTGCAAACTATTGGATGTTTGGCACATGGCTTAAACCAAATTTATCCTAAAGTTCATAAAAAGTACGTAAAACAAGTAGAGTCAAACGGTGGTTTCTTTACCGAATTCTGGAGTACCAGTAATCCTGACAGGGAGAATTTTTTAAAACGCAATCGGATAATTGCAGGAATGAGCGAAGCCACGATTGTAATTGAGTCTGCTGAAAAAGGAGGTAGTCTTGTAACGGCCAATATCGCACATAGTTATAACAGAGATGTTTTTGCGGTTCCGGGCAGGAACTCAGATAAGTTCAGCAAGGGATGCAATAATCTTATAAAACAACAAAAAGCTCAAATGCTAACCTCCGCAGCTGATTTGGTTTATAATTTAGGATGGAAACTTGAAGAAGCTAAAAAGGTAGCAACTCAAAAGCAACTGTTTGTCGAACTAAACGATACCGAAAAAAGCATTTATAAATTTCTTCAGAGCAATGGTAAAGAACAGCTTGACATTATAGCCTTGGAATGTCAAATGCCGATTTTTCAAGTTTCTTCAACGCTGTTGAACATGGAAATGAAAGGAGTAATACGCCCTTTGCCCGGAAAATTATTTGAAGCTATTTAATACCCTATCTTTTCACGTACCCTATTTAATACGCCATCGGCAACTTTAGCCGCTTTTTCGGCACCAATAGCTAAAGCCTCATCAACCAAATTCAAATTATTCATGTAGTAATCGAACTTTTCACGTGGTTCTTCAAACTTTTGAAGTAGTAGTTCGTACAAGGCTTGTTTTGCGTGGCCGTAGCCATAATTTCCGGCCAAATAATTTGCGGTCATATCTTCTAAAAGTTCCTGTGAACCAAGTAGTTTATAGAGTGCAAATACATTGTCCTTAGATGGGTCTTTTGGATCTTCCATCGGAGTGCTATCAGTTACGATACCCATTACTTGCTTCCGTAATTTCTTGTCTGGTTGAAAGATGTCAATGATGTTGCCCTTACTCTTACTCATTTTCTCGCCATCAGTACCCGGAACATACATGGTGCTTTCCTGCAGTTTGGTCTCTGGCAATACAAAAGTTTCACCGAATTTGTTATGGAAACGGGAGGCTACGTCTCTGGTCATTTCTAAATGTTGAGACTGATCTTTACCAACAGGAACTATATCAGCATCGTATAACAAAATATCAGCGGCCATCAACATTGGATAGGTGAATAGACCTGAATTCACATCTTCTAACCGATCGGATTTATCTTTAAATGAATGGGCCAATGTCAATCGTTGATACGGAAAGAAACAACTGAGATACCATGCCAATTCCGTCACTTGAGGGACATCGCTTTGTCTATAAAACACAGTTTTTTCAACATCTAATCCAAATGCCAGCCAAGTTGCTGCAGTGGCGTAGGTATTATTTCTTAGTTCCGAACCATTTTTGATTTGGGTAAGGGAATGCATATCCGCAATAAAAAGAAAAGAGTCATTCTCTGGATTTTCGGCCATTTCAATTGCCGGAAGAATAGCCCCAAGAATATTTCCTAAATGCGGGGTGCCTGTGCTCTGGATTCCTGTTAAAATTCGCGCCATTCAAAAAAAATTAAGTCGTAAATGTACCATTCCCCTCAAAATAAAAAAAGCGGCAGAGGCCGCTTTGGATTTACTTTTTAAAATGAACCTATTTTTTAAATAGTCCTGCAACAAATAGCACCACAATGGCACCAATGACACCTGTAATCAGGTCACCAACAATACCCGACCCAATATGTAATCCGAGTACTCCAAAAAGCCAATTGCCAACAGCGCCACCTACAATACCTAAAATAATATTGATTAGGGCGCCAAAACCTCCTCCTTTCATGATTTTACCGGCTAGCCAACCTGCAATAGCGCCAATAAGTAAGGCATAAATTAAACCTCCCATAATTTTAGTTTTAAATTGGTTACTGATTAAAGATAGCTAAAAATTCTACTTTTGCCGGGTGTTGAAAGTACTTAAAAACATTGGCCACGCACTGTATAGAATCTGGTTTTTTATCCTGGTTGCTGTACCAATGATTACATTTTCATTACCCTTATTTTTAGCCACAATCAACCCTAAAACGTATCGACAGTTTTTTTGGATGGCCCGTAATCTTTGGGCGAAGCCAATCTTGTTTGGTATGGGACTAATTCCCAAAATAACTTGGGCTGAAAAAATAGATCGTGATAAAAGTTACATGCTTATTTCAAACCATACGAGCATGATAGATATTATGTTGATGCTTTATGTCAGCAAAAATCCATTTGTATTCGTGGGTAAAAAGGAATTGGAAAAGCTACCGATTTTTGGATTCTTCTATAAGCGCGTCTGCATTTTGGTTGATAGGAAAAGTCCTCGAAGCAGGGCTGAGGTTTTTAAAAGTGTTAGAAAAAGACTGGATGACGGATTAAGTATTTGCATTTTTCCTGAGGGAGGTGTTCCTGAGAAAAACATCCTCTTGGATCATTTTAAGGACGGAGCCTTTAGAATGGCCATCGAACATAAGATACCAGTAGTGCCAATGACTTTTTACGATTGTAAGGAGCATTTTCCATGGGAGTTTTTTAGCGGATATCCCGGCAGGCTAAGGGTAAAAGTGCATCAATTGATTGAAACGGGTATACTTGAGCTCGAAGACACTAGAACTTTACGCAATGAATCTCGAAACACCATTTTGAATGAATTGAATAAAAAAAGCGTTCCTGTTTAAAGAACGCTTTTTTTGGTTGCAACAAGTGTTGCAAAACCTAACCAACTTCATTAAAATTTAAAACTCAACCCACTGTAAACGCCTACTGAATAAGGATTAAAATTACCCGCACTTTCTGTAAAAGTATTCAGTTGATATTTAAAGATAGGTTCAACATTTAATTGAATTTTATCGGTGAATTGATAATTAAGTCCGAACCCAACATTCGTACTGAAATTGACCGAATTCACATTATTAGCTTCGCCCATTTCGGTTATAAGTCCGTCTTGAGATTCAAGTGAAACGGAATTATCCACCAAAAAAAGTGAACTGATACCACCAATTAAATTGACACCAAACTTTTTGTCAACCAAGGCGTAGTTCAATTCCATAGGAACTTCAAAATAACCCAATTGCTGTACCATACTACCATTAAGGGCTGGATTGGTATTTGCTGCTAACTCCGCATTTGCTGTTGGGCCATCACTTAAACTTTCGGTTCCAGAACTTTTTCTGCTTTGTACGACCAATGATCTAGATGTGCTGTTGTAATCGATATTATCAATCATGGCATTCGTTGAGCCTTCTACAGATGATGAAAATTGTATGTCTTCTGTGCCATAGCCCATATTTACGCGATGAACACCAGACCTAATCTTTAAGCGCTTCCCAACTTCATAACCAACAGCAACACCATAGCTTAAATTCACTTTACCAGCCTTTCCATTTTCGCTGAAATTGGAATGAATTGGTGAGCCTTGCCCGATAGCGTTGAAATAAACCGGCGCCACAGAAGGACTTATGCTCCATTTTCCAGGAATAATTTCTGCTACTTCAGTCTCGTCACTGTTCTTTAGTTGCTCCTCAATCGCTTCATAAATTGATTTTTTTTCTGATTTTTCATCAGAATCAGTAATGGCCTCTTCCGTTTTACTTTCTTGGAATTTTGCTTGTTGCTTTTGGTTTTCTTGAACGGCAACGGCATTGTCTGACATTAAATCGTCTGTAGGTTTCTCAAAGTTCAATTCAGGTGAATGTTCCTTTTTCCCTTGCTCTTTTTGACGTTCTTCAACCTGCTGTTCTGCACCTACTTCTGAACTTGCTAGTCCATCATTTTTGTTAGTGGTCAAAAATTGATTACTCGGTGCTAAAGGTGTGTTTTGATTTTCAGAATCCTTAGTCGATTCTTCAATCTGAGAATCTTTTTCGGTTTCTACCAACTCATCGGATATGTCATTCACAGAAGCAGGATTCACTTCATTTGTAGGTAATTCTACTTCATCCTCTTGCTTTTGGGAATTGACCTCTGTGTTGGTGACCGGATTTTGATTTAAGTTTTCATCTACTTCAAAAGGATTGAAAAGCAATACGGCAAAAATCAAAATGGCCGCAGCAGTACCGACGCCCCACCAAATGGGGATTACCCGTTTCTTTTGCTTTTTGTTCAGAGAAGCTTCGATTCTGCCCCATACCTGTTCATCAGGGGTAGGGGAAAAGTCCTCGAGCTTTTTTTGAAACAATTTGTCTAAGTTGTTTTGATCCATTTCAATGCAATTAAGCAATGTTTATATTTTCCTTTTCCAATTTTTCTTTCAAAATCATTCTAGCTCTTGCCAAGTTTGATTTTGATGTACCTGTTGAGGTGCCCAACATTTCCCCTATTTCCTTGTGGGTGTACCCATCAAGAACATAGAGATTAAAGGTGAGCCGGTATTTATTGGGTAACTCTTGAATGTAATTCAAAAGCGTTGATAAGCTGATATTACTGTGGTCCACTTCTAAATCAGCTTCGTCGCCAATATTTTCAGAGACAACTTTCAGATGTCTCTCTTTTCTGTATTTCTGCATTATGGTGTTCACCGTAATGCGCTTCATCCAACCTTCAAAAGAACCCTTGTGGTTGAACTGCCCGATTTTATCATATATGGTCATGAAGCTGTCGTGAAGATTATCCTCAGCCTCAGTTTTGTTCTTGGAGTACTTTAGGCATATGCCATACAAAATACCCGAATATTTTCGGTACAGTTCTTCTTGGGCCATTCTTTGACCTTTTTTACAGTTAACTATGAGCTCTTCAATACTCATATGGGGTTTACGCAGGTTTTTGCTTGCTTATTGGTTGGTTGTATCGTCTACTACTTCTATTTCATATTCAACATAAATTGGTTGTTGGGTATTATCCCTTCCACTATAGAACCGAAAAAGATAGGATTCGCTATTCAATACGGTAAAGTAAAGCGTAGCCTCAACCAAATCATTTGTGCTGTTGCAATCGTCATTTGTGAAAACGGTACCAATGGCAACAACATTTCGCGTGCTATCATCGGGGGAGAGCACATCAAAACCTTCAAAGAAGGTACAATCATCCGGGCGTCTATAACTCACCGCAATTGAATGGGTCTGGCCCATGATGAAGTTTTCTGGAAAATCAGCACTTACCACTTCTAAGTTAATGAAGTAGAAATTTTCGCCTGAATCCAATTCACATCCAAAGAGAAATAGAACCAAAGAAAACGCAACCAAAAACTTACTAATCCTTCGCATTTACTGCTTTTTTCTTGGTTAAAGATGCTTTTTAAAGAACTTGGTTGCGTTCTTTTTATTATCTGGAATTTCTTTTAAAATTCTAAGTTATTTGGAAAGCGCTGCAATTGCTTCTTTGATTTTACCTTCAACCTCTTCAGCGAGTTCTGGATTGTCCTCTAATAAAGTCTTAACGGCGTCTCTTCCCTGACCAAGTTTTGAGTCACCATAACTGAACCATGACCCACTTTTTTTGATGATTTCATAGGATACTCCCATATCCAATATCTCACCAACTTTCGAAATACCTTCACCATACATGATGTCAAATTCAGCCGTCCGAAAAGGAGGTGCAACTTTGTTTTTCACAACCTTAACTCGGGTCTTATTACCCATGACTTCACCATCGGTATTTTTTATTTGAGAAGACCTTCTGATATCAAGGCGTACTGAAGCATAAAACTTCAATGCATTACCTCCAGTTGTTGTCTCAGGATTACCGAACATAACGCCGATTTTTTCACGCAATTGGTTGATGAAAATTACGGTACAGTTGGTCTTGCTTATCGTAGAGGTTAACTTTCGTAGGGCTTGTGACATCAATCGAGCGTGTAGTCCCATTTTTGAATCGCCCATCTCACCTTCAATTTCGCTTTTTGGGGTCAAAGCGGCAACAGAATCAATAATGACGATATCAATGGCACCAGAGCGAATTAAATTATCTGCTATTTCCAATGCTTGTTCACCGTGGTCCGGTTGAGAAATAATAAGGTCATCGATATCAACACCTAATTTTTGTGCATAAAACCTGTCAAATGCATGTTCTGCGTCAATAAATGCCGCAATACCTCCTGCTTTTTGTGCTTCGGCCATTGCATGTAATGTAAGTGTGGTTTTACCTGATGATTCAGGACCATATATCTCAATAACCCTACCTCTCGGAAAACCGCCTACACCCAATGCCAAATCCAGCCCTAGGGAACCTGAAGATATTACTTCAACATCTTCAACATTACTGTCACCCATTTTCATGACCGCACCTTTTCCATAGGTCTTGTCCAGTTTATCCAGGGTCAGCTTTAGCGCTTTTAATTTGGCATCTTTTTCTTTGCTCATTTCCATAAAAATTTAAAGGACTAAAATACCACTTCTTTTATATTTTAAGTTTTGCAACGCAACCTTTTTGTTAGCTCAGTATCTATGCTAATGACTAATTCAAATTACTGTCCCCAATTCTGTTTATATCACAACTATTCAGTCTATGAAAAAGAAAGTTTGTGATTAGGCATCCTTATTGTAGGATGCCTTTTTTATTTTTGCAGAGAATTCTTCAACTTAAACATTGGTATAGCATGCAACTGTACAATACTTTGAGTGCGAAGGAAAGAGAAAAGTTAATTGAGGAAGCCGGCAAAGACCGACTGACCATCTCTTTCTATCAGTACGCGCACATAAAAAACACCTCTATTTTTAGAAATCATATGTTCTTGGCCTGGGATGCCCTTGAGGTACTTGGCCGAATCTATGTAGCCAAAGAAGGTATAAATGCCCAATTATCGGTACCCGCTGAAAACTTTAATTCATTTAAGGAACATCTAGATAGTATTTCCTTTTTAGAAAATGTTCGATTAAATATTGCCATTGAACAAGACAATAAATCTTTCTTAAAATTGAAGGTGAAAGTCAGGGAAAAAATTGTTGCTGATGGGCTGAACGATAGCACCTTTGATGTCACCAATAAAGGGATTCATGTTGGGGCCGAAAAGTTCAATGAACTTATTGAAGACCCGAACGCGGTTGTCGTCGATATGCGAAATCACTATGAAAGCGAGATTGGTCATTTCAAAAATGCCGTTACACCTGATGTTGATACTTTTAGGGACTCCCTCGACATAATAGAAGCTGATCTCTCTCAACATAAGGAAGACAAAAAATTGGTGATGTACTGTACAGGAGGAATACGTTGTGAAAAAGCCAGTGCATATTATAAACACAAAGGGTTCAAGCAGGTATATCAATTAGAAGGGGGTATTATAGAGTATACCAGACAGGTTCGGGAAAAAGAACTTGAGAACAAGTTTTTGGGAAAGAACTTTGTATTCGATCACAGAAGGGGCGAACGTATTTCGGAAGATGTAATCGCAAACTGCCATCAATGTGGCAAGCCTTGCGACACCCATGTTAATTGTGCCAATGAAGCCTGTCATTTATTATTCATCCAATGTGAAGAATGTGCAGCTGCCATGGACAACTGTTGTTCTGATGAATGCAAAGAGGTCAAAGCGCTTCCTTTCGATGAACAAAAAAGACTTCGGAAAGGAAAACACGCCAGTAATAAAATCTTTAAAAAAGGGCGTTCAGAAGTTCTTAAATTCAAGAAATAGCAAAAATCTTCGGTATAATTTGTGGTATATTTACTGAACGATTTTTATGAACCCAGTTGGTCCCATTGTTGATTTCGGACCAATCAAAGATATACAATATGGCATGTGGCAGTTGTTCAACCGGTAAGGATGGACAACCGCGTGGCTGCAAGAACAATGGAACTTGTGGCTCTGATGGTTGTAACAAGCTTACCGTTTTCAATTGGCTTTCCAATATGGCTCCCCCAAACGGACAGAAACCTTTTAACTGTGTTGAGGTCCGTTTCAAAAACAGTCGAAAAGAATTTTATAGAATAACCGAAGGTAAGCCCCCAACCATTGGTGATGTTGTAGCGACACAAGCCAAATCTGGACATGATGTTGGCATTGTAACATTGACCGGAGAACTGGTTAAGGTCCAAATGCGGAAGAAAAAAGTAAATCCCGAAGATGAAAATCTTCCTAAAATTTACCGTAAAGCCTCCCAGAGAGACATTGATATTTGGCAAAAAAGTAGGTCCCGCGAAGAAGACATCCAAAAAAGGGCTAGAGAAATCGCAATCTCGTTGAATCTACAAATGAAACTGAGCGACGTTGAGTTTCAAGGTGATGGTTCCAAAGCAACATTTTATTATACGGCTGAAGATCGGGTTGATTTCCGGCAATTAATTAAAGACATGGCCAAGGCCTTTGGCATTCGTATTGAAATGCGTCAAATTGGGTATCGCCAAGAAGCGCAACGCTTAGGAGGTATTGGATCTTGTGGCAGGGAACTCTGTTGTTCTACTTGGTTGACTGATTTTCGTTCGGTCAGTACGGCCTCTGCACGTTACCAACAACTTGCTCTGAACCCACAAAAATTGGCAGGTCAGTGCGGCAAGTTAAAGTGTTGTCTGAATTACGAGTTGGATACGTATTTGGAGGCATTGAAAGATTTTCCTTCACAAGATGCAAAATTAGCAACCGAAAAAGGTGTCGCCTTTTGCCAAAAAGCCGATATTTTCAAAGAGACGCTATGGTATTCGTACAAAGGTGATGTTGCGAATTGGTATGCATTGAAAAAAGAACAAGTTCAAGAAATACTAGCGATTAACAAATCTGGAAAAAAAATTACCAGTTTGGAAGAATATGCAAGTGAGAACGAGAAAGAAAATGACGACGCCTTATTGTTTGAAAATGTGGTTGGGCAAGATAGCCTAAATCGTTTCGATAGGCCGAAAAGAAGCAAGGCTCGAAAAGGGAAATCGAAGAACCGTAAACACCGTAATAAAAAGAAATCCAACAATGCTTAAGAAATTATTTTTTGGATTTTTACTCGTTATGTTGGTTTCTTGTTCAGAAGAAGGAAAGGTGTTTCATGAGTATCAAAATCTAGCTAATGGTTCATGGGCCGCTAATGATACCTTGTCTTTTGATATGCCAAAATTTGACCCTGCCGACAACTATAACCTCTTTTTGAACGTAAGAAATGATGAGGGATATCCTTTTAGCAATCTATTCCTTATCACCTATCTTGATTCACCAAGCGGCCAAGTTTTGATTGATACCCTTGAGTACCAAATGGCCGAACCTACCGGAGAATGGTTAGGCGTTGGTATGGGGAGTGTAAAAGAGAGTAAACTCTGGTATAAAGAATCTTTTCAATTCAAAGATTCGGGTAATTACAAACTTCGGGTTCGACAAGCAATGCGCAAAAATGGAGAGGCCGAAGGTTTAGCAGCCCTTAATGGAATCACAGATTTTGGATTGGAAATACAAAAAGTAACACAGTAGTATGAAGGCGTTGTTAAATCAGGCAAAGGGGTTTTTAAAATACATCAAATGGTTCTGGATTCTCTTTGGATCTGGAATATTGTTAATGGTGCTTGTCTTTTTATTGGCCTCTTGGGGTGTTTTTGGGAAACTGCCCACTTTTGAAATATTGGAAAACCCCCAAACAAAACTGGCTACTGAATTTATATCTTCAGATGGTGAGACACTAGGTAAGATATTTTTGGAAGACAATAGAACTGATGTTTCCTATGATGCCATTCCAGAACATGTAGTAAATGCATTAATTGCCACGGAAGATGCTCGTTTTGAAGACCACGCAGGCATTGATGCTCGAGGTACAATTAGGGCATTTGCATTTTTAGGGAAAAAAGGTGGTGCCAGTACCATATCCCAACAGTTGGCAAGACAACTTTTTGTTGGACTCAAGCGCAGGGATTTGGTAGGAAGATTGACCCAAAAAATAAAAGAATGGGTTATAGCCACACGGTTGGAGCGTAATTATACCAAAGAGGAAATCATAGCCATGTACTTTAATATCTATGATTTTGGAAATAATGCTGATGGTATACGTTCGGCTGCTCGAATATATTTTGGAAAAGAACCACAAGACTTACGGGTAGAAGAGGGTGCCATGCTCGTGGGGATGTTTAAAAACTCATCTCTTTATAATCCACGACCCCATAGAAACCCAGAGGGGACCAGAAATCGAAGAAACGTAGTATTGGCACAGATGTCAAAATATGGTTATCTCGATAAGAAAATCAAAGACTCCCTTCAAGAATTACCGTTAAAAATCAATTTTAACCCTGAATCCCATAATGAAGGGTTAGCAACCTATTTTAGGATGTATATGCAACGTTTTTGGCTAAGAAATTGGGTTAAAAACAACCCCAAGCCGGATGGTTCTGAATACAACATTTATCTAGATGGTTTGAAAATTTACACCACCATTGATTCTAGAATGCAAAAAAATGCTGAAGAAGCTGTGGTAGAACATATGAAAAGGTTGCAAGCCGAATTTTTTGTTCAAAACACCCCCGAAAGAAACCCAACCACGCCATTTCTTGATTTGGAAGATTTTCAGATAGAAAATATTATTGAAAGGGCGATGAAAACCTCAGAAAGATGGCGATCAATGGATAGACGAGGGATTTCCGAAAACGAAATTCGTGCATCGTTCAGAAAAGAAACAGAAATGAAGGTTTTTGATTGGAATAGTGATTCGTATGAGAAAGATACAATCATGACACCTATAGATTCCATCAAGTATTATAAAACATTCCTCAGAACAGCAATGATGTCAATGGAGCCCCAAACCGGCCATGTAAAAGCCTGGGTAGGCGGTGTGGATTATAAACATTTCCAATACGATAATGTTATTCAAGGAGCGAGACAAGCAGGTTCTACGTTCAAACCTTTTGTATATGCGGCAGCAATTGATCAATTACGATACTCTCCTTGTGATTCGTTACCTGACACACAGTATTGTATAGAAGCTGGCAAACATGGTAATGTGGATATTTGGTGTCCTAAAAACTCAGATGGCAAATACTCTTTAGAGAAGAAAACCCTCAAAAATGCCCTTGCTAATTCCGTTAATACGATAACGGCTCAATTGATAGATCAAGTGGGGCCTGGATCGGTAGTTGACATCGCTAAAAACATGGGCTTAAGCAGAGAAATGTTGGAAGTGCCTTCAATTGCATTGGGAACCCCAGATATGAATGTGTTTGAAATGGTCGGAGCTTATGGCACATTTGCTAATCAAGGCGTTTATGTTGAGCCTGTACTGATTACCCGTATTGAAGATAGAAACGGTGCAGTTTTATACGAATATGTCCCAAAAACCAGGGATGTGTTAAGTAAAGATGTAGCGTATACCATGGTCAATCTCATGCAGGGTGTTACTGAGGCAGGTTCAGGTACTCGTCTCAGGCATGCCTGGGCAGGCAAAAACCATGTCTACGAAGAGGTTGTAACCGGTTATCCATATCAATTTACGAACCCGATTGCAGGTAAAACCGGAACCACCCAAAATCAAAGTGATGGTTGGTTCATGGGCATGGTGCCCAATTTGGTTACTGGAGTTTGGGTAGGAGGAGAGGAACGTGCTACCCATTTTAAAACCTTGAATTATGGTCAAGGCGCCACAATGGCACTTCCTATATGGGCACTTTATATGAAAGCCAATTATGCCAATGAAGAACTTTCAATTTCTACTGATGCTTTCGAAGAACCTGAAGACCTGTCAATAAATGTTGACTGCACAAAAGTTGTTGAGAAACAGAAAAAGGAAGTTGATGTCGAAGACGATTTAGAAGAACTTGATTTTTAGCGCAAAGTAGAAATAGGATGATTAAGAAAACTGTTGCAGACGTCCATAAAGCTTTAGCTGGTGTTGAAAGCGGTATGACTTTAATGCTAGGGGGCTTCGGATTATGTGGTATTCCTGAAAATGCTATTGCTGAATTGGTAAGACTTGGGGTTAACAATTTGACCTGTATATCAAACAATGCTGGCGTTGACGATTTTGGCCTTGGTTTACTACTACAAGAGAAACAGATAAAAAAAATGATTTCTTCTTATGTCGGTGAAAACGATGAGTTCGAACGTCAAATGCTCAGTGGAGAGTTAGAGGTTGAACTTACCCCTCAAGGTACCTTAGCAGAAAAATGTAGGGCGGCACAAGCTGGATTCCCGGCATTTTACACACCTGCTGGCTTTGGAACCGAAGTAGCCGAAGGCAAAGAAACACGTGAGTTTGATGGTAAAATGCATGTTTTAGAACCGGCGTTTAAGGCTGACTTTGCTTTTGTAAAGGCTTGGAAAGGAGATGAGGCAGGAAACTTGATTTTTAAGGGCACTGCCAGAAACTTTAATCCATGTATGTGTGGAGCGGCCACAATAACAGTAGTCGAAGTTGAGGAGTTACTACCGGCCGGAAGCCTTGATCCAAATCAAATTCATATACCAGGAATCTTCGTTCAACGTATTTTTCAAGGAGAGAAATATGAGAAGAGAATCGAACAACGAACGGTAAGAACACGTAATAATGCTTGACAAAAACGGAATTGCCAAACGTATAGCCCAGGAAGTTAAAGATGGTTACTATGTTAATCTTGGTATTGGTATACCCACTTTGGTAGCCAACTTTGTACGTGAGGATATTAGTGTTGAATTTCAAAGTGAGAACGGTGTTTTAGGCATGGGTCCCTTTCCTTTTGAAGGGGAAGAAGACGCTGATATCATCAATGCCGGAAAGCAGACTATAACGACTTTGCCCGGAGCTTCTTTTTTTGATTCTGCAACGAGTTTTAGTATGATTCGTGGAAAACACGTTGACCTCACAATTTTAGGTGCTATGGAGGTTGCAGAGAACGGAGATATAGCAAATTGGAAGATTCCAGGTAAAATGGTCAAAGGTATGGGTGGAGCAATGGATCTTGTTGCTTCAGCTGATAACATCATTGTAGCAATGATGCATACCAACAAAGCAGGTAAATCCAAATTACTACAACAGTGTTCCCTTCCGCTTACAGGAGTAGGTTGTGTAACAAAAATCGTAACCAATTTGGCCGTTTTAGGAGTGGAAAATGGAGCATTTCATTTATTGGAAAGGGCCCCTGGGGTTAGTGTGGAAGATATCAAAAATGCAACTGAAGGCACCTTGATTACCCCATCAGAAGTACCTGAAATGGCACTATAACGTTTGCGTGAAAGTTCAAGCCAAATTTTATCGGTAAAAGCAATAAAAAATCCGCTAAGACGTTAGGTTAATCCCCAATTGATATTTATCTTTTGGCGAGAATTTTTAACCTACAAAACTCTTAACAATGTTTTCTAAATTTAATCAAGGATCTGTTGAAGAAGAGCTTCAGGTCTACCGCAGTGATTTCTATAGCGGATTTAAGATGTTGGTCAGAAAATTGTTTATGCTATAACCAAGATTTTCCAACACTACTCAACAAAAAAATTAGGACTGTATTTCAGTCCTTTTTTTATGGAATACAACAGTTTCGAATCACTTTGCAACATAGTTTTTGAATTTAAAAGGTTTTAAAATAGATTTAGGTGTTCCCAAATCAATAGTAAGATGCAAAATTCAATCTATCGTGATTCGATGAGTGAGCATCTTTCATCAAAACGAAAAGGGCAGTATGTTAGGGCTCTTTTTGTATTAACACGAAAGCTGTTCATGATTTGAACCTTTATGCTAGCTCAAAAAAGCGAATCTAATTGGATTCGCTTTTTTGTTTTCCTATTTTGAGCTATGGACTTAAAATTCGAATTGGTCACCATTGACTCCTTGAAATTACTTCAACAAATAGGCAAAAAGACTTTCACAGACGCCTTTAAATCACAAAATAATCCTGAAGATTTTGGCTCTTATATTGAAAGTGCATTTTCAATGAAAACCTTACGTAAAGAATTAACTACCAATGGCACAGCGTTCTTTTTTGTTAGAAATGAAAATATGATAGTTGGTTACTTTAAAATCAATGAATTTGATGCTCAAACCGAGTTAAAGGAACAGGTTGGAATTGAATTGGAACGAATATACGTTTTGAAAGAGTTTCAATCAAAAGGCATTGGAAAGAGAATTTTGAAAAACGTTGAAAAACTTTGTCATGAAAAGTTTAAGGATTATCTCTGGTTAGGGGTTTGGGAGAAAAATAAAAAAGCAATCAAATTTTATCAGAAAAATGGATTCGTTAAGTTTGGGGAACACCCATACTATATTGGGAATGACAAACAGACGGATTGGTTAATGAAGAAAACACTATGAGAATGAATAGAACAAGTACCCTACTTTTAGCATTACTGTTGCTTCCATTTTGTATTAGCGCACAAGAACGATTTTTTCCAGAGCGCAATCAAGAATGGCAAACTATCGAAACTGATAAAGCTGGATTTGATAATTCTAAATTGATTGAAGCAATCAACTTTGCTGAAGAAAATGAGTATTCTGGATCAAGAGATTTAAGAAGGGCAATTTTGAAAGGATTTGAGCGCGAACCATTCCATGAAATTTTGGGGCCAACAAAAAAAAGAGGTGGACCAGCAGGGATGATTCTCAAAGATGGGTTTTTGGTAAAGAGCTGGGGTGATATCAATAGGGTCGATATGACTTTTAGTGTAACCAAGAGTTTTCTTTCTACTGTAGCTGGATTGGCAGTAGATCGAAATTTAATAGCTAATGTAAATGATAAGGTAGGACAATATGTTTGGGATGGTACTTTTCGTGGCGCTCATAATGAAAAAATCACATGGGCAAATCTATTGCAACAAAACTCTGATTGGTCGGGAGAACTTTTCGGAATTAAAGATTGGGCTGATCGGCCTCCTCGTGAAGGGGATTTAGACGATTGGAAATTTCGCGAATTGGTCGAACCTGGCACAAAGATGGAATACAACGATGTTCGGGTAAACGTCCTTGCTTATTCATTGACACAAGTTTGGCGCAAGCCATTGCCCCTAGTGCTGAAAGAAAACCTAATGGATAATATAGGTGCAAGTACTACTTGGCGTTGGTTTGGTTATGAACATGCGTGGACCACTGTAGACGGATTAAAAATGAAATCTGTTACCGGGGGTGGTCACTCAGGTGGAGGCATCTTTATTTCAACTGAAGATATGGCCAGGTTCGGATTGCTTTTTCTTAATGATGGAAACTGGAATGGAAAACAAATCATAAGTGAGAATTGGATTCAAATGGCAGTTACCCCTTCAAAACCAAATCCAAATTACGGGTTTATGTGGTGGTTGAACGAAAAAGAAGGAAATCGACACTGGGAAGGCCTGTCTGAAAACATCTTTTATGCTGCTGGTTTCGGAGGTAATTTTATAGTAGTAGATAAAGAAAACGGTTTAGTGGTGGTTACACGCTGGTTAGAACCAAGTAAAATCGGTGAGTTTATGCGAAAAGTGAACGCATCACTACGTTAAATAGCGTTCAATATCTCTGCGGCCTTATCTAAGGTTTGGTTCGTTTTAGCAAAGCAAAATCTTAGCTGCTTATGGTCAATTCCATTATGATTAAAAACTGAAATTGGTATGCTTGCAATCTTATAATCAGTAATTAGTCTTGTAGCGAATTCAATATCAGGTTCATCTGTGATTTTATCATATTGCAAAAGTTGAAAGTAGGTTCCTGAAGCGGGAGAAAAAGTGAATCTGCTAGATTTGATTGCTTCCAAAAAATAGTCCCGTTTTTGCTGATAGAATTGGTTTAATTGCAAATAGTGTTCTTCATTTTTTAAATAGTTGGCTATTGCTTTTTGCATTGGATGGTTCACTGCAAAAACAACAAATTGATGTACTTTTTGAAATTCCTGCATTAATTCCTTTGGAGCGACACAATATCCCAATTTCCATCCTGTAACATGAAAAGTCTTTCCAAATGAAGCACAGATAAGGCTACGCTTAGCCAGTTCAGGATATCTGGCAATACTCTCGTGACGCTGACCATCAAAAACCAAATGTTCATATACCTCATCGCTGAGTACAATTACTGATCTGTCCTTAAGGATTACTTCCAATTCCAAAAGGTCGGCATTGCTCAAAATTGCTCCAGAAGGGTTATGTGGTGAGTTAATGATGACCATTTTGGTTTTGGAGCTCAAAGCTGCCTTAAATGATTCCCAATTAATCGAATGGTCTTTTTTCAATTGTACAGGAACGATTTTTCCACCATTCAAGATTACAGATGGTTCATAGGCATCATAGGCAGGTTTAAAAATTATCACCTCATCATCGGATTTTATAAAAGCCGAAATAGCTGTAAATATTGCTTGAGTCGCCCCAGCAGTAAGCGTAATTTCATTTACAGGATGATATGCTCTTCCATACAGCGATTCAATTTTCTGGGCTATGGTTTCCCGTAATTCAAAATCACCTTGCATCGGAGCATATTGATTATGCCCCTTTTTTAAAGCTTCGGAAACGAGTTCAATTAATTTAGGATCAACATCAAAATTTGGAAAGCCCTGTGAGAGATTTACGGCTTTGTACTCGTTCGCCAATTGACTAATGGTGGTAAAAATTGAGTGACCGACATTGGGCAACTTTGATGTCATTTATTTTTCTTTAAGTGATTCAAAACCTTTGTTAGGCAAGACTCTAGATTTTTGTCAACTTCTTTTTGCCAGAACCTAAAAACAGTAAAACCCAATTTTTGGAGTTCGGCATTAACTTCAGAATCACGTTGAATATTTCGTTCAATCTTTGGAATCCAGAATTCTCGATTTGATTTTATTTTTTCCCTCCGTTCCGGCCAATTGTAGCCATGCCAGAATTCTCCATCGATAAAGATGGCAGTCTTATGTTTTTTCAGAAGGATGTCTGGCCTGCCTATCAGTTTTTTGTAGTCGATACGATAGCGATAGCCTTCAGCCCAAAGTGCCTTTCGTAATGCCAGTTCAGGTTTGGTATTCTTGCCTCGAATCTTTGACATTATCTTTGAGCGTTCAGGAGTGGTATAGAATCCCGATTGTTCATTAAAACGTGGAACTTTTATACGTTCTTGAGAATAAGACTTTGCCATTGTCCAAAATACAAAAATCCCGGATGTAGATATTAATCCGGGATTTTGATTCTATTTGAAATAAAGTGGATAGAAAATTATCCAATTATACTGGCAGATAAATATTCCCTGTTCATTCGGGCAATATTTTCCAATGATATTCCTTTAGGGCATTCTACTTCGCAGGCTCCGGTATTCGTACAGTTTCCAAATCCTTCCAAGTCCATTTGACGCACCATATTCAATACACGCTCGGTCGCTTCGACTCGACCTTGCGGTAATAGTGCGAATTGAGAAACCTTGGCCGAGGTGAATAGCATGGCACTGGCATTTTTACATGCGGCAACACAGGCACCACAACCAATACAAGTAGCAGCATTAAAAGAGGCATCAGCCGCTTCTTTTTCGATTGGAATCGCATTGGCGTCAACAGGTCTTCCAGAAGTATTGACTGAAATATAACCACCTGCTTGTTGTATGCGATCAAAAGCAGTTCTATCTACAATAAGGTCCTTAATTACAGGAAAAGCTTTTGCTCTCCATGGTTCAATTACGATGGTATCACCATCATTAAAACTCCTCATATGTAATTGACAAACCGTAATTTTTGAATCAGGCCCATGTGGGCGACCATTTATCATTAATGAGCAAGTTCCGCAGATGCCTTCACGACAGTCGTGGTCAAATTCAACAGGCTCTTCGCCTTTTGAAATTAATTCTTCATTTAGAACGTCTAGCATTTCCAAAAAAGACATATCGCTTTCTACACCCTCTAGAGTATAGTCAACCATACTCCCTTTGGTGTCAGCGTTCTTTTGTCTCCAAATCTTCAGATAAATCTTCATAGCAATTGTTATTTGTAAGATCTTGTTTTTACTTCAATATTTTCATAAACCAAGTCTTCTTTGTGAAGTTTGGCTTTACTTGGTTCTCCTTTATATTCCCAGGCAGAAACATATTTGTAATTTTTATCATCACGTAAAGCTTCACCTTCTGGGGTTTGATATTCCTCTCTAAAATGACCTCCACACGATTCGTTTCTATTTAAAGCATCAAGTGCAAAAAGTTCTCCCAATTCTAGAAAGTCAGCTACACGACCGGCTTTTTCCAATTCTTGGTTTTTGCCATCAGCGACACCGGTAACTTTTACATTTTCCCAGAAATCTTTTCGTAGCTCTGCAATTTCTTTAACGGCTTCTTTCAATTCCTTTTCATTACGAGCCATACCACATTTATTCCACATGATTTTACCTAATTTTTTGTGGTAGTAATCAACGGAATTTAGTCCATTTGCAGACATCAATTTTTCAATTCGGCCCCTAACATTTTGCTCGGCTTCATCAAATTCTTTGGTGTCTGTGGATATAGGTCCAGTTCTAATATCATCGCTTAGGTAATCTCCAATAGTGTAAGGAAGTACAAAATACCCATCGGCAAGTCCTTGCATTAGTGCCGATGCTCCAAGACGGTTCGCACCATGATCACTAAAATTTGCTTCTCCGGCCGCGTAGCAACCCGGGATTGTGGTCATCAGATTGTAATCTACCCAAAGACCTCCCATAGTGTAGTGTACGGCTGGATAAATCATCATAGGGGTTTTGTACGGATTTTGATCTACAATTTTTTCATACATCTGAAAAAGGTTTCCATACTTGGCCTCTACGACTTCTTCACCTAATTTTCGAACGGTAGCGTCATCAGGATTTTTCATCCCAGAGGTCAAAGCCTTTTCACGACCGTAGCGCATAATGGCTGCATCAAAATCAAGGTAAACTGCTTCACCAGTTTTATTGACTCCAAAACCAGCATCACAACGTTCTTTAGCTGCTCGAGAAGCGACATCTCTGGGGACGAGGTTTCCAAATGCTGGATATCTTCTTTCCAGATAATAGTCCCGGTCTTCTTCAGCTATCTCGGTTGGTTTCAATTTTCCAGCTCGTATAGCTTCAGCATCTTCTTTCTTTGCTGGCACCCAAATACGACCATCATTTCGTAATGATTCTGACATTAAGGTCAGTTTCGACTGATGGTCACCCGAAACTGGAATACAAGTTGGGTGTATTTGTGTGAAACAAGGATTAGCAAAGTACGCACCTTTCTTATGTGCTTTCCAAGCGGCCATTACATTGGCCCCCATACAGTAAGTCGAAAGGAAAAATAAGTTCCCATAACCTCCCGTGGCTAGAACGACTGCGTGTGCAGCGTGTCGCTCAATTTCTCCAGTCACTAAATTTCTTGCAATAATTCCGCGTGCCTTTCCATCCACAAGAACCAAATCCAACATTTCGTGCCTTGTGAACGATTTGATTTTACCGCGTTGAATTTGTCTGTTCATTGCAGCATAAGCACCCAAAAGCAATTGTTGTCCGGTTTGTCCCTTTGCGTAAAAAGTTCTCGAAACCAAAACACCGCCGAAGGATCTATTGTCCAAAAGACCGCCATACTCGCGTGCAAAAGGAACACCCTGAGCAACACATTGGTCAATAATATTCGTAGAAACTTCTGCCAAACGGTGCACATTAGCTTCCCTTGAGCGATAGTCGCCTCCTTTTACCGTATCGTAAAAAAGGCGGTATACACTGTCGCCATCACCTTGGTAATTTTTTGCTGCGTTAACCCCTCCCTGTGCGGCAATGGAATGCGCCCTTCTAGGAGAATCTTGATAACAAAAAGTTTTGACGTTGTAACCCAATTCTGCCAGGGTTGCAGCCGCGGAACCTCCTGCTAAACCAGTACCCACAACGATAACATCGATGTTTCGTTTGTTGGCTGGATTAACCAGGTCAATTTCATTTTTATGTTTGGTCCATTTATCGGCCAGTGGGCCTGATGGAATTTTCGAATCCAATACTGCCATTTTTTAGTGTGTTATTGGGTTAAGGTGGTGGTAAATTGCAATAATTGCGAAGCCAATTGGAATCACCACCGAAAATATTTTTGTAAATGTTTTGATTGCCGCAGTGTATTTGTTGTTCACACCCATGCTTTGGAATGAAGAAGCGAATCCATGCCATAGATGTAATGCCAGAAGAGCAAACGAAACAACATAAATTACGGTTCTCCAGAAAGGCTCAAATTTGACCACCGTCTCTTCGTGATATCGTGTTGGGTCTTCGGCGAGCCCCTGCACATATTTGTAACTCATTTCATGTACCCAGAAGTCGTACATGTGCAAGCCTAAAAATGCCAAAACCACGAGCCCGGAATAAATCATATTTCTAGAAACCCAAGGTGCATTTGCACTGCCTTTGTATTTGACATAAGAAACTCCACGGGCATTTCTATTCTGAATCTCTAGAATAAATCCCATAATAAAATGGATAATGACCCCAGCAATTAATACAGGTTGTAAAATGTATTGTACAACTGGATTGTAACCCATAAAATGAGACCACGAGTTAAAGGTGTCGGGTGCCACCACAGATGTAATATTTATGGTAAAGTGTTGAAGTAGAAAAAAGACCAAAAAAAGACCCGAAAGTGCCATTACAAATTTTCGGGCCAAAGAGGATTTTATAAGTCCGCTCATTATGATAAAGTTTTCAACAAATTTACGGCACAGGTAATTCTTTAACAAGAAATCTACGATTAACAACTTCTTATTTAGAAGCGTTTTAAGGAGATTGAATTCTTGTTGAACCAAAAGTTACAATAAACTCAATTTGAGTATTAATCATTGAACAAAAGTTGATTTATAAATACATGTGGAAGAATCGTTTTTTTCCGATATTGTGAATAATCTGATTTGCCTAAAATGGATATTGCCTTGCTCTCCGTTAGCCTCGGAGTTCATTCCACTCGAAGAATTGCTCAAGAAGCTGAAGCTTTAGGCCATTATGTTGAGTTAATAGACCATACAAAATGTTCTGTAAAGCTCGGAGAAGGCCAACCCAAGATCTTTATTGGTGAAGAAGACATCACCAACGAATTTGACGCCATAATCCCAAGAATTGGAACCAAAGTAACCCGGCACGGCGCTGCAATTGTAAAGCAGTTTGAGATGAACGATATTTTTAGCACTGCCCGTTCATTGGGGATTACACGTGCACGTAATAAGGTGAGAACCCTGCAGATTATGGCACGAAAAGGAATTCCCATACCAGAAACCTTATTTTCCATAAACCCAGACAATATTGGTGACCAACTACGAATATTGGGTGGTGCACCTGTTATTATAAAACTGCAGGAGGGAACCCAAGGCCGTGGAGTGATTTTGGCAGAAAGTCAAAAATCGGCTAAGTCAATTATCGATACCTTCTACAAGATGGATACCAGTATTTTGATGCAACGTTTTATAGAGGAAGCCAATGGTGAAGACATTCGAATTATCGTGGTGGGCAGTAAGGTTGTTGCAAGTATGAAACGAACAAGTCAATTGGATGATTTTCGCTCAAATGTTCACCGGGGTGGAGATACCGTTGCAGTTCAAATCTCTCCAAAAGAAGCCAAAATAGCGGTTAATGCAGCAAAATATCTTGGGTTGGGCGTGGCCGGAGTAGATTTAATGCGGTCTAAAAATGGCCCTGTTTTGATAGAAGTGAACGCATCGCCTGGTTTAAAGGGCATCGAACACGCAACAAATATCAATGTAGCAAAACACATTATACAGTTCGTAGAAAGAAATGTTGGGAGAAGACGAAAATAAAGTCATTACGATAAATGGGGATAAGATTCCTCCGGGAGAATCTAAACTGGTTAAAATCAACATTGCCCGATTACCAACCGGAACGTTAATCGATATTCCAGTACATGTTTTTAATGCAAAAAAGCCTGGGCCGGTAGTATTGATTCAAGCCGGTTTGCATGGTGATGAAATAAATGGAGTGGAAACCTTGCGCCGTATGTTGGAAGGGGAATCTTTTAAATTGAATAAAGGCGCAGTTGTGGTGGTACCCATTGTAAATATTTTTGGATTTATTCACTTTTCTAGGGATGTTCCTGACGGTAAAGATGTAAACCGAAGTTTTCCTGGCCGCAAGAGTGGTTCATTGGCCAGTAGGATAGCCTATCATTATACCAATGAGATTTTACCTCAAATTGATTTTGGTATTGATTTGCACACCGGAGGAGGTCAACGAAATAATTTTCCACAAGTTCGTTATACCGAGGGAGATAAGTTAAGTGCAGAGGTTGCAAGTAGTTTTGAAGCACCTTTTCAATTTGCCTCAAAGCTTATTTCTGGATCTTTTCGTAAAGCCTCATTTAAAATGGGAAAATCAATTCTTGTTTATGAAGCTGGAGAAAGTATGCGTTTCGATGAAAATGCTATTGAAACTGCTTGTGCTGGAATACGTAATGTTTTAAAGTACTTTGACATGCTAGGCACTCCTCAAATTAAAACAAACCAATCGGTACATTTGGAGGTTACCAGATGGCTAAGAGCTCCAAGGGCCGGCATGTTTGTACCAAAAATTAAGAATGGAACCAAAATAATGAAAGGACAGGTATTGGGATTGGTGTCAGATACTTTTGCGAAAAAAAGTAAATCGATAAAGTCACCACTAGACGGCTATGTGTTTTGTATCAATCACCAAGCTGTGGTCAATCAGGGTGATGCCCTATTCCATATCGGAAGATAGGGAAGTACCGTTCTGGTTTGTTGCCCGATGGACTTCAATTTTTTTTAGCGACCATTCAATGGCCTCCTCCAAATCATAGAATTTTTTAATCGTGTTGCCAAAAAAGACCTTTTCCATAATCAAACTTGCAAAACTGCCTTTTGTATCACCAACTACGGAGTAAAATAAAAGTTGATGGCGATTTGAAAAGAATTTGCTCCAATCTGCTGGAACAACATAGTACTTATTGATTCGATTCGAGATATACGCGATTGGCAGGTCTTTACCGAAAACCTCATGAGCGGCATCAATTGCGCGTTTGCCCATCTCCCAATTAAAGGTGATACCTTCATTAAGTTCTCCTATAACAAGGCCGTTAAAAAAATAGAACTTACCGAAATGGTACTCCCGTATTTCGCGTATGTTTTTGAAGTGGGATGTGTCAACGACACGCTTCATCGTTAATTAATGTTGGTTTAATCCCTTAAAAATACAGATTAACCCCAATAAAGCAATGGAATTCTCGGCAAGAAACTGGGTATTTTCGTTAGTCAGTCTAATGCAATACCAAAATATAACCACTCAACGGGCTTGGTAAAGGGGTTTGATTGTCGATGCATTTCACCAGCTTCAATGGTAATACAATGCCCTTTTTCAAGTATCAAAGTTTTTTCTTCAACGGTAAATTCAGCCTTTCCCTTTTGAATATAAAACACTTCGGTCATGGTATCATGTTTGTGCAAATCAACTTTTTGTCCAGGCAAGAAAATAGCAGAACCAAACATCATAAGTTGGGGTATTTCACCAGCGGATATCATGGTCTTTTTTTTGATTTCTTTATTGTGGCTCACGCCAAGTTCGGGCAACTCTTGATGTTTAACAAGTCTCATTTATCCATATTATTCAATTGAATTCCAAGGGCCTTCGTTGATAATTGCACTTCAATCAAGGAGAGTAGTAGTGAAATCATTAAAAAAATGAGACTTATGCCGAAAATGATATTTGCCCAAACATCAAATTCCACATAAATCAAGAACATGGTCACGGCAGCCAAAAGAAAACTTATAATAGCAGTCGCCTGCATATTTTTAATAATGTTCAAGCGTTTTCTGAGCGATTCAATTTGCAGTTTTAAAGGGCTCGATTGCGAATCTTCAAATTGGGCATGCAGTTGACGAATCAAAGCTGCAATTGCCAAATACCTGGCGTTGTAGGCCAGCATAGTCAATGAAATTGCAGGAAATAAAAGTGCGGGAATGCTAAGTGATAATTGCATTACTCAATCTCAAATTGAATGGAATCCATATTGCCACTGCCCGAAATTTCAACAGTATAGGTTCCTTTTGGCAAATAGGTTTTCCCGTTATTGGCTTCTTTTAATTGCTTTTTATTTCGCTTTAAAAAATTCTTTTTTCCTTCTTTTGAAAAGGCAACATCATAAGATAAAATGTTGATTCCTTTATCTGCATCAAGTTGGGTAGAACTTACTTCAACGCCGTCTGCTGTTTTTACAGATGCGGTGCATTGTCCTGCTGAGGTACAGTAAAAAGGAATATCAAGCCCAGGGGTATTCGGTTCGCCCCAGCTGCTCCAACTATTGCCCCATCTTTTTGAGTGTTTAATTGATCCAACGTCAAAAACCGTAAGCGCTTTTTTAATGAGACCAGCCGAAATTTTTTGTAAAGTCGAAATATCGGCTCTATAAATACTACGGCCGTGTGTGCCAACTAATAAATCTTTGGCCTCGGGTTGGATAACTAGATCATGAACAGCGACATTTGGCATTCCATTTTGCATTAAGTGCCAAGATTTACCAAGATCAATTGAGGCATAAAGTCCATTGTCCGTTCCAACGAATATTAAATTTTCATTTTCAGGGTCTTCTACCAATGCATTTACAGGTGATGTTGGAATACCACTTGAAATGTTCGCCCAGGTTTTTCCATAATCATCACTCATAAAAACAAGTGGCGTAAAATTATCCCACCGATACCCATTTAAGGTAACAAATACACGTTCTTTTTTGTGTTTTGAAGCTGCTACTTCACTTACCCACATGTCTTTAGGCAAGTTTGTTGAGATGTTGTCCCAGCTTCCACCGGCATTTTTTGAAATATGAACTAGGCCATCGTCGGAGCCTACATAAAGTAAACCAAATTGAAATGGCGATTCTGAAATTGTAGTGATGGTACCATATGCCACATTTCCCTTCTTGCCTCCCTTAGTGAGGTCATTTGAAATCGTAGACCAATCGTCACCTTGGTTCATTGATCTATGTAACTTGTTTCCACCCAAGTATAAAATATCTTGATTGTGGGGTGATAATAGAATTGGAGTTTGCCAGTTGAATCGGTAGGGATTTTCACCTAGCTCATGTTTGGGTTGAATGCGTTTTCTGGCCCCACTTTTTAAATTCAGTCGAAAATAATTGCCGAATTGAAATCCTGTGTAGACAATATTGTGGTCACGATTGTCAATTTGAACTTGCATACCATCACCACCCATAATCCCTTTCCAAGGATTTTCGCCTGAAGACTGCCAACGGTTACTTTCTTCAGTGTTGTGGGCGCCCATCCAAACCCCATTATCCTGTAGGCCACCATAGACATTGTAAGGTTCTTGATTATCCACGTTTATGGCATAAAATTGACCTACTGAAGGGGAGTTGTTTTTCATCCAGACCTTACCATCATTGTACGTGATATTAACACCACCATCGTTACCATTGATAAGATGACCAGGTTTTTTAGGGTTTATCCAAAGGGCATGATGGTCAGAGTGTACATTTTCTTTACTGATTGAAGTAAAGGTAGCGCCACCATCTGCTGACATTATTAAGGGGACCCCTGCTAGGTATATTTTGTCCTTATCCGAAGGGTCAACCCTTATCTGCGCAAAATAGTAGCCATAACTGTAAAAAAGATCATCAATGTAATTTTGGTTGGTTTTCTGCCAAGTTTTTCCTGCATCGACACTTCTATAAACCTCTGCACCAATTACGGGCGTATCGAACAACTGCGAGTTTGCATTTTCAAGATATTTAGCCAAGTCTATGGGTTGAACTACACCATCCCGAACCATGTTTTTCACATTGTTGGCCTTATATTTTTCTTGGAATCCATTGTTTTTTAAAAATTGATTGAGTTTACCATCACTTAATGCTAGAAAGGTGGCCTTATCCATGGTTTTGAAATCATCTTTTTCAAGTCCTTCTGACTTACTGGCCATTGTTTTCTTTTCCCTTCGATACTGGTTATCGTGTACAGCATAGATGGTACTTTCATCAAAAACAGCCAGACCAATACGCCCGACACCCTCTCCTTGAGGGAATCCACTTTCAGCCGTACTTATTAATGTCCAGTTAGCTCCACCATCATTGCTTTTGTAGATACCCGAACCATTTCCGTTACCAATAAAATCCCATGCTTTTCTATCTTTTTGCCAAGCAGCGGCATACTGGGTGTAGAAGTTATTGGGGTCGACTGCAACATCAATAATTCCAGTATTATCATCAACGAATAAGGTTTTATTCCAGGTCTTACCACCATCAATGGTCTTGTAAATACCACGTTCTTGATTAGGAGAATACAAGTGGCCCGTTACCCCAACCACAACGTCGTTTGGATTTTTCGGATTAATTATAATTCGACCAATGTGGTGAGAATCGGCCAAGCCCATATTTTCCCATGATTTTCCATTATTAGTGGACTTTAGAATTCCAATTCCGGCATAACTTGAGCGAGACGCATTGTTTTCACCGGTTCCGACCCAAATGGTACCACTGTTCCAATGCACAGCGATATCCCCAATATTTTGGGTTTCACTATTGTCCATAATTGGTGTGAACGAAATACCATTATCAGAAGTATGCCACAATCCACCTGAGGCATAAGCAACATAAAATTCGGTTGCATCTAAAGGATTTACGTCCAAATCCACAACGCGACCACTCATTATTGCTGGCCCTATGTTTTTGAGTGGGATGTTTTTCAGCAATGAACTCTCGGCCATTGCAATTTTTTGCTTTGCAGCATTTTCAAGATTGTCTGCCGATGTCGGATTTATTTGTGCTAAACAAAAAGTGGAAGTTAATAGAAGACAAATAAGATATTTCATGGATGGTGTGATTTAAAAAGGGAAGGTATGAAGAAAAGGAATCAGAACAAATTGTGATAAATGGAACAATTTGTATCAAATTCGAGAAAAATAATTTTTGGTATTGTGATTTTTGAAAAAACCTACGTTATTTACGGCTTAACTCGTAAGAAATATTATTCCACTTAATAGGAATTAAAAGGCATATGTACTTTCAAAGTACAATACAAAGCAACGTCTAAATAACGTGCAACCAAAGTGAGACTATAAGGAGCCCTTCAAGGCTCCTTTTTTTTGTTAGAATACTGATAAGTAGGCAGATAAAATCTTAAAAAATTGTGAAAATGATAATTTTTATGTTTATTTATTATCAAGTAACCACATAAACTATAAAGAAATGGAAGAGTATTTACCGCTTATTATTCAATTGGTATCAGGAGCCGTAGGAGGTAATTTAGCAGGAAAGCTATTACCAAAACTTAATTTGGGCACTTTGGGTAATTCAATCTCAGGTATTCTAGGAGGGGGCCTCGGGGGCTACCTTTTGGGTATGTTGGGATTAGGTACTGATGGCGGAATGGACCTTTCGGGCATTTTGGGCAGTGTTGCAGGTGGTGGCGTCGGCGGTGGCGTTATTATGGCAATAATCGGCGCCATTAAAAGTGCCATGGCAAAGTAATATTAGCAATACTTAAAAAAGTAAAGGAGTCTTTTAAGGCTCCTTTTTTATTTGTTCAAATTGGTACATTTGAACAAACGCAATGGCAATGAAATACCTACCCATCCCAAACACACTTTTTAGGAAGAACCGACAAAAATTTATGGCGCAAATGATGCCCAAAAGCATTGCGGTCTTCAACTCGAACGATACTTATCCTACCAGTGCAGATGGCACCATGCCATTTGAACAGCATAGTGATATTTTTTATTTGTGTGGAGCTGACCAAGAAGAAACAATTTTAGTGTTGTTCCCTGATGCCATGGATTCCAAACACCGTGAAGTACTTTTTGTTCGAGAAACCAATGAACACATCTCGGTTTGGGAAGGTGCAAAGTTGACAAAAGAACAGGCAAAGGCAGTTTCTGGAATAGAAACAATTCATTGGTTAAGTGAGTTTAATAAGGTCTTTTTTGACTTAATGACCGAGGCACATACCATTTATTTCAATACAAATGAACACTATCGACAAGCAGTAGAGACCCAAACCAGGGAGGACCGTTTTATTGAGAAGTGCAAGAGTGAATTTAAAGCCCATTCGGTTGCAAAGAGTAATCCTATTTTACAGCAAATTCGAGGAGTAAAAGAGGCAGAGGAATTGGAATTAATGCAAAAGGCCTGTGATATTACCGAAAAGGGATTTCGTAGAATTTTGGCTTTTACAAAACCCGGTGTTTGGGAGTATGAATTAGAAGCCGAATACCTGCATGAATTCATTAGAAATAGAAGTAAAGGATTTGCGTATACACCGATTATTGCTTCAGGAAATAATGCCAACGTATTGCACTACATAGAAAACAATCAGCAATGTAAGGCAGGTGATTTGATTTTGATGGATGTTGGTGCTGAATATGCCAATTACTCTAGCGATATGACAAGGACCATACCTGTAAGTGGTAAATTCACAGCGCGGCAAAAAGAAGTATACAATGCCGTACTTCACGTAAAGAATGAGGCTACAAAAATGTTGGTGCCCGGAACAATTTGGGCTGATTATCATAAAGAAGTCGGTAAAATCATGACTTCAGAATTATTAGGACTCGGTTTGTTGGATAAGGCAGACGTTCAAAATGAAAATCCAGAAAAACCAGCCTACAAAAAGTACTTTATGCATGGAACCAGCCATCACATAGGATTGGACACCCATGATTATGGTGAATTAAAAACCCCAATGAAAGCGAATATGGTTTTTACGGTTGAGCCGGGTATTTATATTCCAGAGGAAGGTTTTGGGATTCGTTTGGAAGATGATGTTGTTATTCAAGAATCAGGCGAACCCTTTAACCTCATGAAGAACATTCCTTTAGAAGCAGAGGAGATTGAGGAGCTTATGAATAAATAGAATCTTAACCATAATAGCTTTCAAATCTTTGAAAATCTTAATTACAAAAAAAGCGCCCACTTAGGCGCTTTTCCAAAATATAAATCTTCGAATCTTATTTGTTGTCTTCCATTTCTTCTGCTTCCTCTGCTGATGGCAAGGAAACTGTATCCGTTACATGAATAACACCGTTGGATTGAAAAACATTGGCTTGGGTTACCGTGGCCACATTGCCATTTTCATCTTGAATTTTTACACTTTTTCCATCTAACATGGCGGTTAAGGTACCACCATTCACTGTGGTCAATACTGCCTTTCCTTTTCCTTCTTTGATGGCTTCAATCACATCTTTTGCTTCGAACTTACCGGGTAAAACATGATAGGTAAGCACAGCTATCAATTGGTTTTTATTTGTTTCCTTCAATAGGGTTTCAACAGTACCTTCCGGTAATTTTTCAAAAGCGGCGTTGGTTGGAGCAAATACTGTAAATGGTCCTTCTCCAGATAAGGTTTCAACCAGTCCGGCAGCTTTTACGGCTGCTACCAGGGTGGTGTGATCTTCAGAGTTGACTGCATTTTCAATGATGTTTTTTGTGGGAAGCATTTCAGCACCTCCTACCATTACGGCTTTTTCCATCATTTTTTCACCTT
This sequence comes from Croceivirga thetidis, assembly GCF_012272815.1. GTDB lineage: Bacteria > Bacteroidota > Bacteroidia > Flavobacteriales > Flavobacteriaceae > Croceivirga > Croceivirga thetidis. Next base: position 909,691 of record NZ_JAAWWL010000001.1, on the reverse strand, counting down.
GCAATTTGGCTTTTCTCATATCCTCTTCTTGGGCAAAAGAAATTGAGGTTGCGGCTAATGCAGCAACCAAAGCGATTGATTTGATTGTGTTGATCGTTTTCATATAAGTGTTTTTGAATTTCCTTATATCTACGACATGGAAAACGCTATAGTTTTCTTACAAGTTGACTTTAGTAAGGAATTAACACCGTGTTAAAATTCCTACTATTTATAATTTATTTTCTTGAGTGTTTACCTGGTAAAATGCATTGGAAAATATAAAGGTGACTAAGGCTGGAATCATCCACCCCAAATGAAATTTGGATAATGGAATCAAATTTTGAAGAGCCAAAATGCTGTTGCCATAACCAAGACTGCCAATGAAATCAGGGATACTAAAGATAATGGTAGCCATAACCACAGCTTTAAAAACAGCTGTAGAGGCATATTTTTCTGGTACTACATTTAACAATATCAGCACAATAGTCACAGGATAAATGAACATAAGTGCTGGAAGGGCAACTGCTATGATGTAGCCCACATCAAATTGACCCATCAAAACCCCTAAGACACACCCAATCACCGCAGTAATTTTATATGCCAGTTGTGAATCATGGAATCTGCCTTTAATATAATCCGCAGTACCCGTAACTATACCGACGGCAGTCGTAAAACAGGCCAAACTAACAAGAATACTCAAAAACAGAGTGGCAGTCGTACCCAAAGTTAATTTGCTTATTCCGCTGAGTAACGCTGTTCGGGTTACATCCAGTTCAAAATTCGTTTGGGTGAGCGCTCCCGTAAGAATCAAGCCAACGTACATCAATAGAAGTCCAAATGCTGCAACTAAGCTTCCACCAATAATCAACCTTTTTTTATCAGCTTTGGAGTAGTCTTTAAATTTCAAGTTGATACTAATAATAATGACTCCGCCAACGACTACTGCACCTATCGCATCAAAGGTTTGGTAACCTTCTAAAATGCCTGCAGAGAAGGAATTCTCGAACTGGGTTGGATCAAAAGAAAAATCGAATCCAAAAAGTGCTTCAATAATTATTGCCATTAACAATAGAATTATGGCTGGCGTCAATAGCTTGCCGATTACGTCCAAAATTTTAGAACGGTTCAAAACGAAAATTAAGACCAGAATAAAATATAGAATACTGGTTAACCATGGAGAACTATTGAAAATTGGTTGAATCGCCATTTCATGAGTTACAGAGGCTGTTCTTGGCGAAGGCAGTGTAATTGATATAAGATAAACTAGTAGACAGTAAACCAAACTGAACGTTGGTGATACTTTCTTGCCAAAGTCAAAAAGTGTGCCCTGTAATTTGGCGTGAGCCAATAGACCCAATAAAGGAATAAAAACAGCCGAAAGGCAAAAACCTATAGCTACTATCCACCAAGATTCCCCAGCATTAAGGCCTAAAAAAGGTGGAAGAATTAAATTTCCAGCACCAAAAAAGAGCGAGAAAAGGGCGAAGCCAATCAGCAGTACACTTTTTTTATTCATAATTATTTGTTAATATCGTCTAAAGTCGTATTTTCCAGCGTATTAGAATTTGAGTATTTAAATTTTTAGAGCGGGAGCTCTACTTAATTGAAAGTAACAACTAACTTAATTTATTTTCTTCGCTACTAACGGTTATTAAAACTCCATAACTTTTTAACCCCAATTGGATCAAAACCGCTTACCCCAAAAATCGAAGATATGTAACTAAAACCTAAATAGGCTAATGACAAATTCCGCATCCCCCAAAGGCAATAAAATCACTGGGGTATATTGCCAAATATTTGGCCACAATTATGTGGTTTCCAAACAAATCACTCGACATATAAAAGAATACAAGTGCACCAACTGTCAAAAAGAAGTGACAACGGCACCTAATGGCAAATTGGAACCTTTGACCTCCAGATTAAAAGAGATAAACTATGAGGTGCACAAATTATATCAAAGACGAAGTAAGCGACAGAAAAAACAAAAAGTTGCTTAATCTCCGTTAAAAGAATTCCAACCTCTGGCCGTAATCGGAATTTTTTCGTTCGCTCTGGTTACCAAATGAATCCCTTCAGAATGGTCCGTCATATGACCTATGATGGTTAGATTGGGATTTCCCTTGATTTTAGTAAAATCGTCTTGACCAATCGTAAATAATAGTTCGTAGTCTTCACCTCCACTTAGGGCAATCATTGTGCTATCCATTTGAAATTCTTCGGCAGACGAAATCACTGTTGGATCCAATGGAATTTTATCTTCAAATAGATTACACCCAACAGTACTTTCTTTACATAGATGTAGAATTTCAGAAGAAAGCCCGTCGCTGATATCAATCATCGCCGTGGGCCTTACTTCAAGTTTTTCTAATAATTCAACAATGTCTTTTCGCGCCTCAGGTTTGAGTTGACGTTCAACTATGTAGGAATAAGGATCTAAATCAGGCTGGTTATTCGGATTTACTTTAAACACCTCCTTTTCCCTTTCCAAAACCTGAAGACCAAGATACGCTCCGCCTAAATCACCTGAAACCACCAATAGATCATTAGGTTTGGCATTGGAACGGTACACAATATTTTCAGTATTCGAAACACCAAGGGCGGTGACGCTTATTAGCATGCCTTTATTAGAGGAAGTGGTATCACCACCAATTAGGTCAATACCATAAACTTTACAGGCCGTGGCCACGCCAGCATAAAATTCTTCTAGAGCTTCAAGAGGGAACCTATTGGATACGGCAATTGAAACTGTTATTTGGGTGGCTATGGAATTCATCGCATAGATATCGGATAGATTCACAATCACTGATTTGTAACCTAGGTGTTTTAAAGGCATGTAGGACAAATCAAAATGAACACCCTCTACCAATAAATCAGTCGAAACTATGGTCTTTTGACCTTCATGGTCCAATATCGCAGCATCATCACCAATACCTTTTACCGTTGATTTATGGTTTAATTCAAATCCTTTAGTAAGATGGTTGATTAGCTCAAATTCACCTAAATTTTCGATTGAGGTTCGTTCTTGATTTTTGTTTTCTAGCATTTGGCAAAGTTAAGGGCTTAATTAAATTGTACCTTTAATAAAAAATTGATCCCCATGAAATTATTTTTCAACCTCTTGTTGTGCTTGGTTATGTGCTGTATTGTTTCTTGCAGTGGAAGCGATGATTCTGGTAATATTAATGATATCATCGGTATGTCCGATGACGATCCGTCGTCCGATGATGATCCTATGACATCTGACGATGACCCCATGACAACCGGAGCCCAACCTTGTCAAGGTGGGATGGCCGGTATTTATCCCTGTAATGGTTTTGGCCTCTTGGGTTTGGTAACTTTATCTGAAATGGACGCCAATTCGGCAAACGATGTTTGGGGTTGGACCGATAGCACGACGGGTAATGAGTATGCGTTGGCAGGTTTGGATAATGGCACTGCCTTTATTGATATAAGCGGTGATGATCCAATTTTTTTGGGTAAGTTACCAACAGCAACTTCTTCAAGTACTTGGCGCGATATTAAAATTTTTGGTGATTATGCCTTCATTGTTTCTGAGGCTAACAATCATGGTATGCAAGTTTTTGACCTTACCAAGCTGAGAAACGTAACTACACCCCAAAATTTTTCTTCCGATGCACGATATACCGGTATTGGCAATGCACACAACATTGTGATAAATGAAGAAATGGGATTTGCGTATCCCGTAGGTACTGCCCGAGGAGATGCCTTTAATGGAGGTGTCCATTTTATCGATATTTCAGACCCAATGAATCCTAGCGGTGTAGGTGGTTATGGTGACAGTGGTTATAGCCATGACGGTCAAGTGGTTACCTACAACGGCCCAGACACTGATTATTCGGGTCGCGAAATCTATGTCGGCTCAAATGAAAATAGGGTTGTGATTGTTGATATTACTGACAAATCCAATCCTACTACAATAGCTGACTTGGGGTACAGCCAGTTGGGCTACACCCATCAAGGATGGTTCACAGATGACCATCGCTATTTTATTCTTGGGGATGAGGTGGATGAAATCAATTTTGGATTTAATTCAAGAACCCTGGTCTTTGATTTTGAGAATTTAGACAGCCCGGTTTTGCACACTGAATATTTAGGCCCAACTGCGGCAATTGACCACAATGGTTACGTATTTGGTAATGAATATTACCTAGCGAACTACACTGCCGGAATGCGTCTTATTGACATTTCAGATATAGCAAATGAAAACCTGACTGAAGTTGGTTTCTTTGATACTTTTCCTTCGAACAATACTGCCAGTTTTAATGGTGTTTGGAGTGTATACCCATATTTTGATAGTGGCAAAGTTCTAATTAATGATAGTAATACAGGACTTTTTATTGTCAAAAAAACAGAGTAAGGCAATGAAAAAGTTATGGGCTTTTTTAGTTGGCTTATTGGCCATTTCGTGTATTGATGACAGTTATACAGTTGAAGGTGTAGACAGCACTCCCTCCGATTTTACAAATGTAATTTGGATCAAAAATTTTGCCGGTTCTGGCGATGATAGTCCTCGTTCAATTATTGAAACCAAAGATGGCGGTTTCGCGGTATTTGGTTTCACCAATAGTACTGACGGCGATTTGTCTGAAAAATCACTTATCGTCAATGATTATTGGCTATTAAAATTTGATAGCGCCTCGAATTTAGAATGGCAAAAGACTTATGGTGGTAGTGGAGATGATCGCGGTCAAGCAATTATCCAAACTTCAGATGGGGGCTACGCCATTACTGGATACGCACAAAGCGATGATGGAGACGCTAGTAATAACGAAGGGTTTCATGACAACTGGATTTTAAAGTTGGATGGTACGGGAAATATTCTATGGGAAAAAAGTTTTGGTTTTTCAGGCCACGACCACTCTTACGATTTGGTCGAAACCGTTGATGGAGGTTTCTTTTTTTCTGGCTTTCTTGATGTCACATCTTCGAATGGTGCAGGGGCAACTGACAAATCGAGTTTATCTGCCCACGGAGTTGGAGAATTTTGGGGGACAAAAGTCGATAACAGTGGTGAATTGAATTGGAGAAAATACTTTGGCGGAACCAACAACGATAGGGCACACGGGGTTGTTGAAGGACATGATGGTGGTTATGTAATGGCTGGTTTTACAGAAAGTGAGGATTTTGATATTACGAATTCAAAGGGGAGTTATGATTTTTGGGTGGTCAAAGTCGATAAAAACGGATTATTAGAATGGGAAGAATCACTCGGTGGAACAGGAATAGAACAGGCCCAAGATATCGCTAGAACTTCAGATGGTGGATATGTAATAGTGGGAAGCACATTCAGTAACGATATTCAAGTAACCAAAAATAATGGCGAATCAGATGTCTGGTTGGTAAAATTAAATGGTGAAGGAGCATTGCAATGGCAAAAAAGTTTTGGGGGCAGTGCTTTTGATAATGGGAATAGTGTGAAACTTACTGCGGACGGTGGTTTTTTGATTGCCGGCACGACCAAGAGTTTTGATGGTGATGCCACACAAAATTTTGGTGAAAACGACTTTTGGTTACTCAAAACGGATTCCGAGGGTCAACTACTTTGGCAACAGAGCTTTGGCGGGCTTGGTCTCGATTTTGCATACGACGCTATTGAGACTTCTGAAGGCGATTACATAATGGTTGGTGAGTCGGCAAGTAAAGACCTTCCAGATACTGAAAACAAAGGAGGCCTCGACCTACTTATCGTTAAGCTTTCACAAGACTAGTTCTCAATAAGTAAAGCTTATTTGATCATTCGTTATAATAATGTTAGGAAAACCCTATAAATGCTACTTATAGGGTATATTTGTGCACTTTTCCAATAATATCGTTAAACAATGATAAAAGTATCTGATAACGCTAAACAAAAAGTAGTCAATTTAATGACTGAGGAGGGCTTTGATGCAAGCAAGGATTTTGTTCGTGTCGGAGTTAAGAGCGGTGGTTGCAGTGGGTTATCTTATGAATTGAAATTTGATGATAATGCCGCGGAAGATGATAAGGTATTCGAGGATAATTCGGTTAGAATCATAGTTGACAAAAAGAGTTTTCTTTATCTGGTTGGAACAACGCTAGAGTATTCTGGCGGATTGAACGGCAAAGGGTTTGTTTTTAACAATCCAAACGCCCAACGTACCTGTGGGTGCGGTGAGAGTTTTTCACTTTAAAGTAGTACGAGAACATGGCCTACACTGAAGAAGAATTAAAAAAAGAATTAGAGACCAAGGAGTATGAGTATGGCTTCTATACCGATATAGAGGCAGACACCCTGCCCAAAGGCCTCAACGAAGATATCGTTCGGGCAATTTCTAAAAAGAAAGAGGAACCGGAATGGATGACCGAATGGCGATTGGATGCCTTTCGAGAGTGGCAAAAAATGGAAGAGCCCGAATGGGCCAACGTGACCTATCAGAAGCCAAATTTCCAAGATATCTCATACTATTCTGCGCCAAATAGCAAACCCAAATACAATAGCCTTGATGAGGTTGACCCTGAACTTTTGGACACCTTCAAAAGATTGGGAATTTCATTGGATGAACAAAAGAAATTGGCTGGGGTTGCGGTTGATGTCGTGATGGATTCGGTTTCTGTTGCTACGACTTTCAAAAAGACCTTGGCAGAAAAGGGGATTATTTTCTGTTCAATTTCAGAAGCCATTCAGGAACATCCTGAACTGGTCAAAAAATATATTGGCTCAGTTGTCCCTAAGAAAGATAATTTTTACGCAGCACTGAATTCGGCAGTTTTCTCTGACGGTAGTTTCTGTTACATTCCGAAAGGCGTACGCTGCCCAATGGAGTTGTCAACCTATTTTAGGATTAATCAAGCTGGTACGGGTCAATTTGAAAGAACTTTGGTCATAGCAGATGAGGGCAGTTACGTAAGTTATTTAGAAGGATGTACCGCTCCGATGCGTGATGAAAATCAATTGCATGCCGCCGTTGTTGAATTGATTGCTTTAGACAACGCAGAGATAAAATATTCAACAGTACAAAACTGGTTTCCTGGTGACAAAGAAGGAAAAGGAGGGGTTTTCAATTTCGTGACCAAAAGAGGTCTTTGTGAGTCCAATGCTAAAATCTCTTGGACCCAAGTTGAAACTGGTTCAGCGGTTACTTGGAAGTATCCATCTTGTGTGTTGAAAGGTGATAATTCCATCGGTGAATTTTACTCCATCGCAGTAACCAATAACTTTCAGCAGGCTGATACTGGTACTAAGATGATTCATCTTGGGAAGAATACACGAAGTACCATTATTTCAAAGGGGATCTCAGCAGGTAAATCTCAGAATAGCTATCGAGGCTTGGTTCAGGTGAACAGCAGAGCTGAAAATGCCCGAAATTTTTCACAATGCGATTCCTTATTGATGGGTAATGAGTGTGGAGCACACACCTTTCCGTATATCGAAACAAAAAACAAATCTGCTCAAATTGAGCATGAAGCTACAACTAGTAAGATTGGAGAAGACCAAATCTTTTATTGCAATCAACGGGGCATTGATACTGAAAAAGCCATTGCTTTAATCGTAAATGGATTTAGTAAAGAGGTCTTGAACAAATTACCTATGGAGTTTGCTGTTGAAGCACAAAAACTATTGGAAATAAGCCTTGAAGGCTCAGTTGGATAATAAATCAATCAGAGATGCTTAAGATAAATGATTTACATGCCGGTATTGAAGGCAAGAAAATATTAAAAGGAATCAACCTAGAGGTAAAGCCTGGTGAAGTTCATGCCATTATGGGCCCAAACGGTTCAGGTAAAAGTACGTTGGCTTCGGTTGTTGCTGGTAAAGAGGATTTCGACATCAAAAAGGGTTCTATTGAATTAGAGGGTGAAGATTTAGAAGAGTTGGCTCCTGAAGAGCGCGCCCACAAAGGAATCTTCTTATCCTTTCAATACCCTGTAGAAATACCAGGGGTTACCGTAACAAATTTCATTAAGACCGCTATTAATGAATCAAGAAAGGCAAGAGGCCTGGAGGACATGCCTGCCAACCAAATGTTGAAATTGATTCGTGAGAAAGCTGAATTATTGGAAATTGATAGAAAGTTCTTGTCCCGTTCATTAAATGAAGGATTTTCTGGTGGCGAGAAAAAACGAAATGAAATTTTTCAAATGGCCATGATGGAGCCAAAATTGGCCATCCTAGATGAAACGGATTCTGGTCTTGATATTGATGCACTTCGAATTGTGGCCAATGGTGTCAATAAACTTCGAAGTGAAGACAATGCCATTATTGTCATTACACACTATCAGCGTTTGTTGGAATATATCGTACCTGATTTTGTTCATGTTTTACATGATGGTAAAATCGTGAAATCTGGCACGAAAGAACTTGCGCTGGAATTAGAGGAAAAAGGTTACGATTGGATCAAACAAGAAACAGTTGTTTAAAATGGATTTGAAAGAGAAATTAATATCATCTTTCATGGCTTTTGAAGATCATGTAAACGTCAATGACGTGGTCCATGACATTCGTTCAGAAGCCATCAAGAACTTTGAGACCAAGGGTTTTCCTTCGAAAAAAGAAGAAGGTTGGAAATACACCTCTTTAAATAGTCTTCAAAAGGTTGACTTCAGTGTTTTCCCAAAGCAAGAAAACACCTTGGAATATAAAGACGTCAAGAAGTATTTTCTACATGAAATCGATACCTATAAAATAGTCTTTGTCGATGGTATTTACAGTAGCTATCTTTCTGAAACTACGCATGATGGTGTTGATGTTTGTTTGATGAGTTCTGCCTTGAACAAACCAGAATACAGACAAATAATTGAATTGTATTTCAACAAGGTAGCCTCAAAAGATGAGTCATTGACCTCTTTGAATACTGCCTTCAGTAAAGAAGGGGCTTACATTTACATTCCAAAGAACAAGGCTCCCAGAAAGCCTATTCAAATAATTCATCTTGCAACGGGTAATGAGGCGGCTTTGCTATTACAACCTCGAAACCTTGTTATTGCTGAGGAGAATGCAGAATTACAAATCATCGAACGTCATCAGAGTTTAACCTCAAATGAGGTGTTCACCAATTCAGTGACTGAAATTTTTGCAGCAAAAGACGCCAGGGTTGATTATTACAAGGTGCAAAACGATAATGAGCATGCTTCATTAGTCGACAACACCTACATTGACCAAAAAGACAGTAGTGTTGTACGCGTGCATACCTTTTCTTTTGGTGGAAAGCTGACGCGAAACAACCTTAACTTTTACCAAAATGGCGAACGTATAGATTCCACCATGAAAGGTGTAACCATTCTTGATGGAAAACAACACGTTGACCATTACACTTTGGTACATCACGCACAGCCAAATTGCGAGAGCCATCAAGATTATAAAGGAATTTATGATGATAGGTCAACCGGTGTTTTCAACGGTAAAATTTTGGTGGATAAAATTGCCCAAAAAACAGACGCTTTTCAACAAAACAACAACGTTTTAATAAGCGATAAGGCCACCATCAATACCAAGCCGCAGTTGGAAATTTTTGCTGATGATGTAAAATGTTCTCATGGCTGTACCATAGGACAGTTGGATGACGAAGCCCTATTTTATCTCCAATCACGAGGTATTCCTAAGAAAGAAGCTTCGGCACTTTTGATGTACGCTTTTGCAAATAACGTCTTGGAAAGCGTTCGAATACCTGAATTAAAGACAAGGGTAAATAAAATCATCGCCAATAAGTTAGGTGTTCGACTAGGGTTCGAATTGTAATAATCAAGCGTACAAGGAAATCAGGTCGCAATTTATGATGACAAAAGTCAAACTGCTTTTCGTCCTAATACTACTTAACTCAGTTTTGGTATTTGCGCAGGATAGCAGATTTGGTATTAAGGCTGGACCAAACTATTCTTCTGTTGTTGGAGACTTGACCGAAGGTTTGAAATTCCGATTTTCAGGTCATGTAGGTGTCTTTATGGAATTTGATTTATCCTACAAGCTTAAGTTTCAACCTGAATTGTTGTATTCTTCCCAGGGATTTCAATTTAGTTCAGATTTATCCTCAATAGAAAATCCGAATTCATCAGTCGACCAGAACGACTTCAGAAACGACGTGCAGTTGAACTTTATTACCGTTCCTTTACTTATGAAGTTTGGTATTAATGACAAGCTTGATGCGCAAGTTGGGCCACAGTTTGGTTTTCTCATCAATCAAATAACGAAGACCAAAAATCTGAATGAAAGTAATGGTGCCTCGAATGACCGTATGGTTCAAAATGGTAATTTTCAATTGGATTATGGGGCGACGCTTGGCCTTGGTTATGCTATCAGTGATAAATTGTCGCTTTCACCAAGGGCTTACATCGGACTTCGAAATCGGCTAAATAGTTTGGGGGGCAATCTCTATAATGTCAATGTAGCCTTGCAACTTTCCATCGGGTATCTCTTTTAGAAAAGAGCGGTTACTAAACTTTCTACATTCCATTATTTAACCTTCTGTTAGATAACTTCAGTATAATTTATCCCTAGCTTTAGATTAGACGAATTCTAAAACAGTGACCATGAAGTTAAAATTACTTGTTCTTTTATCGATAGTACTATGTTCGATTTCATTTGCTCAAGAAAAAAAATGGAATGTCGAAGCCAATTACACCTTAGTACCAGGAGATGGTGTTTTTGGTGAAGACAATTTCATTGATGTAGGTGCCAAATTCAGGTTTGCCAAAATAGGAGTCTTTGGATTAGGTTTTGGTATAAATGCAGGCTTTTCGAGGGTCAATGTTGAGAATACAGGTTTTGAAAGTCGAACTGATAATACTCATTTGATTCAACCTCGGGTTTTCACCGAACTTATGATTCCAGGAGCACAAAAATTGCGACCATACTTGGGCCTTGGCTATAGTTATGTAAATGTTCTATCGAACTACACCTTTGAAAATGGGGGTCAAGGTTCGAATACAGGAATTGATTATGGTTTTAATTTTAATCTGGGTATTTCCTATAATATCAGCAATCGCTTTTTTGTTCAGGCGCAATATGATTTTATTGATTTAACACCGAACGTAGAAGTTCCGGAAGGGGTTATACTGCTCTCACAAGATATTAAGGGCAATATCAATAATATAAGATTGGGAATAGGGTATAGATTTTAAGTATCTTAAAAGTTCTAGGCCTGGATTTCGGTAATTATCTTTGTAGCTTAGAAAATTCCGAATGTTCGATATAGCTAAAATCCGAAATGATTTTCCGATACTCAAAAGGGAAGTCAACGGCAAACCGCTAGTATATTTTGATAATGCGGCAACTTCGCAAACACCGCAACAGGTGATTGATGTTATTGTTGATTATTACCAGAATTACAATGCCAATATTCATCGCGGCGTTCATTCGTTATCTCAAGAAGCAACCGATGCTTACGAGCAGGCACGTCAAAAAATACAGGAGCATTTCAATATTGCGAAGTCACATGAAGTAATTTTTACTTCTGGTACCACAGATGCAATCAACCTTGTTGCAAACGGATTTGCTGCATTTATTAAGCAAGGAGATGAGGTGCTGGTTTCTGCACTGGAGCATCATAGCAACATTGTGCCTTGGCAAATGCTTTGTGAAAAGACCGGGGCTCAACTCAAGGTAATCCCAATGGGTACAGACGGCCAGCTCAAAATGGACATTTTTCACGAGTTACTTTCTGACAAAACAAGACTTGTCTTTTGTAACCATGTCTCCAATGCATTAGGAACCATAAATCCCATAAAAGAAATTATCGATGCTGCCCATAAAGTTGGGGCAGCCGTTTTGATTGATGGCGCACAAGCAGCACCACATATTAAGGCTGATGTTCAAGAACTTGATGTAGATTTCTATACAGTTTCTGCCCATAAAATGTGTGGACCTACGGGTGTTGGTATATTGTACGGCAAGGAAGATTGGTTGAACAAACTACCGCCATACCAAGGTGGGGGCGAAATGATTGCTGAGGTGACTTTTGAAGAAACCACCTATGCAGACCTGCCACATAAATTTGAAGCAGGTACACCCAATATTGCTGGTGGCATTGCTTTTGGGGCAGCATTGGATTACATGAATGCTGTCGGGTTTGGGGCAATTGCCAGTTATGAGAATGATTTGTTGGAATATGCCACCAAAAAACTGTTGGAAATCGATGGGCTCAAAATTTATGGTCCATTGGAAGGTAAGGCGTCCGTGATATCATTTAACATTCAAGGAATTCATCCCTACGATATCGGGACTATTTTAGACAAGTTGGGTATCGCGGTTAGAACGGGTCATCATTGTGCACAGCCTATAATGGACTTCTATCAAATACCTGGTACTGTACGGGCAAGCTTTAGCTTTTACAATACCAAAGAAGAAATTGATGTTTTGGTTGAAGGGGTAAAAAAGGCCCGAATGATGTTGCAATAATCACCTGTCCCTGATGCAATATCAGGGTATTTCTAGTCGTTTGTTCATCAATACCAACCTATGAACTTCAGACTACTCTACTTTTTCTTCTTATTGGTTGTTTCCACCCTGCAAGCCCAGATTTATAACGAAGCAGAGCGAATCGAGTATTCCCAATACATGTACAATTCGTTCACGGTTAATCCAGCTATGACGGGTATTGAAGGCACACCAAATTTTACTATCAATTACCGAACAGAGCTAATACGCGATTTTAACCACTACACTAGAGAGTCTGCCTTGGTGAGCTTTCCGGCCAAAAAAAATATCGCCTTTGGCTTTTCCATTATAAATGATGAGTTTGATAATATTCAATATACTTACTTTGATTTGGCTTCTGCCTATGTTTTAAAATTGGGTGGTAATGCTGATTTATCATTCGGTTTGAAGGTAAGGGGCAATTTATTGGACCACCGCTTTCCAGAAACTGCCATACAACCACTTCAAAATTTTTACGATGGTCTTGTCAATCGTTTTGTTTTTAATATCGGGGCAGGAGCTGTTTATAGCAATGATTGGTTTTTTGCCGGCGTCTCTATTCCCAGTTTTTTAAGTACGGTGCATTATGACATTGCTGCACTGGCGGTTGATACCAGAAATCTGCCTGTGGTCTTTCATTCGGGCTATGTCTTTTTTCTGAATAAAGACATTTCTTTCATGCCGATGGTATACTCAAGGATTCAAAATAGTGAGACAACGGATATTGATGTTGCAGCCAATTTTTTGTTTCAAGATAAGGTTGGGCTCAATGCGGTTTACCGCTTCGGTGACCATTACGCCGTATTTGCTAATTTCCAAGTCTTTAAATCGCTACTTATCAGTCTTGGGTATGGCAACCAAACCAGCATTCGCACTGAAGGTAGTGCCACTAGTAATGATGGTATTTTTCAAATCACCTTGCGATACGAAAGTGTCTTAAAAAGAGGAAATAAGCTTTTTACTCGATTTTGATTTTCTTCACAATTCAAGTGAATTCAACCGGGCATTTGGCAAATGTGTAAGGTTTTCCCAAACCTTTTGACTTCCTATTGGTTGCGTCGTATTTTTACAAAAATTTTCGAATGACCATTTCAGAAATTCAAGAAGAGATTGTAGATGAATTTTCAATGTTCGATGATTGGATGCAGAAGTATGAATACATCATCGATATGGGAAAGTCACTTCCTTTGATTGAAGAACAATATAAGGTGGATGATAATATCATAAAAGGGTGTCAAAGTAAAGTTTGGGTTCATGCTGAATTGGAAGGTGATAAGTTGGTCTTTACGGCAGATAGCGATGCGATAATCACCAAAGGAATTATTTCGGTATTGGTTCGTGCCTTTAGCAATCAAAAGCCTCAAGATATTATTGAAGCCAATACTGATTTTATAGATGAAATTGGTCTCAAGGAACATTTGTCACCAACTAGGGCGAATGGACTGGTAAGCATGGTCAAACAATTAAAACTGTATGCTGTTGCTTACCAAACACAATTGAATTAATATGAATGAAGAAGTAACTATCGATACTGCAGAATTAGGGGAGAAAATCGTAAAGGTTTTAAAAACCATTTATGACCCTGAAATTCCTGTGGACATATATGAATTAGGACTGATTTATGACGTTTTGGTCAATGAAGATTACGAAGTAAAAATCCTTATGACCTTGACCTCACCTAATTGCCCTGTGGCAGAAACATTACCGGTTGAGGTAGAGGAAAAAGTAAAGTCTATAAATGAGATAAAAGACGCCGAGGTTGAGATTACTTTTGACCCTACTTGGACCCAAGACTTAATGAGCGAAGAAGCCAAACTTGAGTTAGGACTGCTCTAGCGGATATCAGAATTCAGTTTTCAGATGTCAGCAGATAAAGGTTTTGAGCAGATTATTTCATGGCAGAAAGCCAGAGAGCTAAACAAGCTGGTTTATGAGATAACGCGACAGACAGAGTTTTCAAAAGACTTCGGCTTAAGAGACCAAATAAGGAGAGCTTCTATTTCAATTTCATCGAATATTGCTGAAGGATTCGGACGAAAATCTGATAAAGAGTTTACCTATTTTTTGAATATTGCTAAGGCTTCGTGCTATGAGGTAAAATCACAACTTTATCTTGCGCTTGATATCGAATATTTGAGCGAAAAGGATTTTGATAAAGCCTATAGTTTATGTGATGAGATTTCAAGGACTATATTTGGTTTAATTAAACATCTAAATGCTAAAATCTGATTTCTTAATTCTGAAATCTTATGTCTGAAATAATAAATAGAGTTGCTCAAAGCAAACTTGTAACTTTCGATTTGGAAGAATTTTACCCTCCAGGCGAACGTTTGCTTTTTGATATTAAAGATTGGCTTTATGAAGGCTTGATTCTTCGCGAAAAAGAATTTCGGGACCATGTTTCAAATCATGACTGGAGCCAGTATGGAGGTAAGCATCTTGCATTGAATTGCAGCTCAGATGCCATAATCCCGGGATGGGCATACATGCTCATTAAAACAAAACTCCAACCTTTTGCTAAGAACGTGGTTGTTGGTAGTTTGGAGCAACTTGAAACAACGATATACCAATCAATACTACAAGATTTAGACGTCGCCGAATTTCGAGACAAACCGGTTATTATTAAAGGATGTTCTCACAAACCAGTGCCCCAAAACGCCTACCTAATGGCAATTGATAAAATTCAACCCGTCGCTAAGAGTATTATGTACGGAGAAGCCTGTTCTTCGGTCCCACTGTATAAAAAAAAGTGATTCTTTTTCCTTACAAGTGACTATTCATACATTTGCGGTTCTAAACGATAAACACTTTAGACCATGAAAAAAATCGTATTTGCATTACTTGCAGGAATAGTATCATTTAGTTCATTCGCACAAACAGAAGAAGAACTAAAGGCTCAATTGGCCGAGAAAAATGATTCAATTGCCGCTATAAATGCCCAGGCTGCCCCAATTCAAGCAAGGGCAGACGCCTTACAAGCTCAAATTGATGCTTTACCTGGGTGGCGAACAGGAGCTTTCGGAACCATAGGCGGAAGTCTTTCAAATTTTAATAACTGGTTTGCACAAGGATCTCCCAACAACAGCTCAGGTAATATTGGTATTACCGGTAACGCTTTTGCCAACCTTGTTGAGGACAAGTTTTTTTGGAATAACTCTTTGAATTTAAATTTGGGTTGGGTAAAACTTGATGACAAGGATATCGACACAGATTCTGAAGACTTCGAAGCTTTGACCGATGTATTTCAAGTGACCTCTTTGTATGGTAGAAAATTAAGCAGCAAGTTTGCGATATCTGCACTTGGAGAGTACAGAACCACACTATTGAATAACTTCAACAATCCTGGGTATTTGGATTTAGGTCTGGGTGGTACTTGGACCCCTGTTCCTGATATGGTAGTTGTGATACATCCTTTAAACTACAATTTTGTGTTTGCCGATAACGACGCAGTATTTCAGTCATCTCTAGGTGCTAAGATTGTGGCAGACTATACCCGTAAGATCGGTGCTGTAGGATTTAAAACAAACCTTTCTGCCTTTATGAGCTACGAAACCAGTGATTTGAGCAACTGGACATGGACCAATAATTTTTCTTATACCTTATGGAAAGGCATTGGCGTAGGGTTTGATTTCGGTCTTCGTAATAGTAGGCAAGAAGCTGCCAATTTTCAAGGCGTTGCATTGGAAGATGCAGACAATAAATTACAGTCGTTTTATACAGTTGGTTTGAGCTATTCGTTTTAATAGCCAAAAAACACATAAAATTAAAAGCCCTGACCATTGGTCAGGGCTTTTTTTTGGTTCAGTTAAGATATAGTTTGTTTGGTTTTGAGTTTACAATGTGATTCGGGGGGTACATCGTAACACAGGTCGAATATACCTCAGATGATTGGTTGCACATTTTTTTTGATGTGAAGAAAACCTTTTTTGTTGTCTATACAAATTTTGAATTTTTCTGTCAGAAAAGTTAAATTCTAACTGTATTCATCAAGATTTTCAGGATATAAGAAGTTGTTATACGGAAAGCGAGTTACGTGAATGTCTCGAACCTTCTTATATACTTTATTTCTAAACTCGTCAAGGTTTTCCTTGTTTAGGGCAGAAATGAACAAAGCATCTTCTCCGATTTTCCCAAACCATGTTTTTTTCCATTCTTCCAATGTAAAATGAGCAGTGGTCCTTTCGGTAACCAAATCATCTTCTTCAATTTCTTCAGGTCGGTACTGATCGATTTTATTAAAAACCATCACCGTAGGTTTAGTAACACTTTTGATCTCATCCAAAATTTTATTGACGGATTCAATATGTTCTTCAAAGTTCGGATGCGAAATGTCTACTACATGCAGCAACAAATCTGCTTCACGAACCTCGTCTAAGGTGCTTTTGAAACTTTCAACCAATTGTGTTGGTAGCTTTCGAATGAATCCAACGGTATCACTTAAAAGGAAGGGAAGGTTGCCAATCACCACTTTGCGAACCGTAGTATCAAGGGTCGCAAACAACTTGTTTTCAGCAAAGACTTCACTCTTACTGATAACGTTCATTAAAGTTGACTTTCCCACATTGGTATAGCCCACAAGGGCGACACGTACCAAAGCGCCTCTATTACCGCGCTGTGTTTCCATCTGGCGGTCAATTTTGGTCAACTTCTTTTTGAGTAGAGCAATCCTGTCTCGAACGATTCGCCTATCCGTTTCGATTTCGGTCTCACCCGGCCCACGCATTCCAATACCTCCTCGTTGACGCTCCAAGTGCGTCCACAATCCTGTTAAACGGGGTAATAGATATTCGTATTGGGCCAACTCAACCTGTGTTCTGGCATAGCTGGTTTGCGCACGTTGGGCAAAGATGTCCAAAATCAGACCAGTCCTATCCAATATCTTACAGCGCAATAATTTTTCAATGTTATTCTGTTGGGCAGGTGTTAATTCATCGTCAAAAATTACAGAGCCGATATCATTTTCTTTGACATAGCGCTGTACTTCTTCCATTTTCCCACTTCCGATATAGGTTTTTGGGTTGGGAATATCAACCTTTTGAACATATCGTTTTGTGACCTCACCACCGGCAGTGTACGTCAGAAATTCCAGTTCATCTAGATATTCATCAACCTTATCCGCATCTTGCGATTTATTGATGACACCTATGAGGACCGTTTTTTCGTAGTTTATTGATTTCTGTTCAAGCATTGAAATTGAGCAAAGTGCAAAGCTAAGCAATGTTTGCAGGTGAATTTTGTAAATTTCATTCCTAACTAGTCACTAACCGCTCAATTCAATGAAGAAAAGATTACTGGATACCTCCAAGAAAGTTTCCAATGATGGATTTCGTTATAGGGGACTTCAAACCACTCGTTTGGAAAATCTCTCTGACGCAGTTTTTGGTTTTGCGATAACCTTACTTGTTATTTCCTCCGAAGTACCCAGCAGTTATTTGGAGCTTCAAGTATCCATGTATGGATTTCTAGGGTTTATTTTTTGTACGATGTTATTGCTTGGTTTATGGAACAACCATAGCAATTTCTTCCTGCATTATGGTTTGGAAGATAAGGTTACGAAAGCGCTCAACTCCCTGTTTTTGTTTGTTTTACTTTTTTATGTTTATCCACTCAAATATCTTTTCTCTTATTTGGGAACTGCAATCTATGTCAGTATTAAAGATGCAATGGGCGATAATTCCGAGGCATTTAGACAGACTGTATTATCTCTTTCATCAAAACAATTGAGCATAGCGGAATGGGAAGATTTAATGATAAGGTTTGGGTTTGGATTATTCTTTATATACCTAATGCTCATGTTAATGCACATCAATGCCCTCAAAAAGGCAAAACAATTGGAATTGGACAAAAAGGAAGAATTTATTACCAAGACCTTTATCTACCAATACCTTATTTTGATGGGGGTGACAATCATCTCGATGTTGGTGGTTGTTGTTTTTGATGGTAGGGCTGCCCCTTATGCAGGAATGGTATATCTTTTAACCGCGGTTCTACTGCCTTTGCATAAACGGCTAAGAACCAAAAAGAGAAAGGCCTTATGGGGAATTACGGAGTAATTAAAACCAAGGTCATAAGTTGATAAACGATGAAGAACGAATACTGTATTGCCTTTTACAACCTTGAAAACCTTTTTGATACCACGGACGACCCCCATACCTTGGATGATGATTTTACACCAAAGGGATTTAAAAAATGGAAAGACAATAGGTATCGTTCCAAATTGAACAAACTAGCGAAGGCTATTTCAAAAATAGGGGAAGAAGACGCTGACCAGCCTCCAGTTCTTATCGGTGTGGCAGAAGTTGAGAATAGCAAAGTGCTCAGAAAACTATTAAAGACCAAATATTTAGAGGATTTCCCCTATGACTTTGTACATTTTGATTCACCGGACGAACGCGGCATAGACACTGCGCTTATCTACAATACCGAATTCTTTGAACCCCTGCATACCGAAACCATACCCTTATTAATTGTCGACGAAGATGGCGATCGAGATTATACCAGAGATATTTTAATGGTCAGGGGCAAACTCAATGGCGAAGAAATAACCGTTTTTGTCAATCATTGGCCCTCTAGAAGGGATGGCGCTAAAGAAACGGAGCAAAAACGTATTACGGCTGCTCAAACCATATTGGATAAAATAGCGCTAGTAAAAAATTATGGGGTAGCGGATAATTTTATAATCATGGGTGATTTTAATGATGACCCCAATTCAACAAGTATTCAAACCCTAATGGATTCGGGTATGTTCATCAACCCATCGAAAAAATTACTGTCCCCATTCTCGGGAAGTGCCAATTACAAAGGGGAATGGACTTTGTTTGATCAGATATTGATTTCACATAGTTTTTTAAATCATGAGCCTGGAACACACACTTTCGAAAAGGCTTCGATTTTTGCACCAAAATTTTTGAGGGAGTGGAAGGGCAAATACAAGGGCAACCCGTTCCGGACATTTGCAGGTAAAAAGTACATAGGCGGTTATAGTGACCATTTTCCTGTTTACGTTGTTCTAGAATTGAACGATTGAAATTTTCACAACGACTTTAAGAAGCTTCACAACAGTTCAATCACTTTTTTTGTGCATTTCATCGAAAGAAATTGACATTTTGCCGACGTTTTTCTGAAGTAGGATAAGTTTGTCTTCCCAAATCTTTCTTAACCTACGTTATGGATAACGGTAAAAATCCTCCCAAATCAGGATTCTTATTGATTGTATTTTTCAGCCTGTTTGCCTCAATACCTACATACGGGCAGACGGCTGAAAAATCCATAACTACTTCTTTTTTTAACGAGCAAGGACTTCAAAGGCTCAAGAAAAAATTTCAGAAAGAAAATAATTCCAACCAATTGAAATTGCATGCTTCCTTTTTTAAGGATGCGGGCACAATTTCAAAAGCCAATGGTCAGTCTTCTTCTTTGAGGAATATAGCGGAAGATGGCACTGCTATTTTTTATACAACCTATGCTTTGCCCAAAGAATTGGGGGCTACAAAAAACAGTACTTTCTATAGTCAAACTCTTGACTTGGGATTGTCTGGTTTTGGAATGAAATCGGGTGTTTGGGATGCCGGAATGGCCCTAGAGACCCATCAAGAATTTGATTCAAGAATTCGCAACACAGATTTAAGTTCAGAAATAGATACCCATGCAACAATGGTTACCGGCGTCATAGCTTCAACCGGAATAAATGAACGGGCCAAAGGTGTTGCTTTTGAATCTGAGTTAATCACGAACGATTGGATTTCAGATAGAATAGAAGTCATTACCGAAATCGAAAATGGAATGTTGGTTTCCAACCATTCTTATGGCATTAAAACAGAGAATATTCCCGATTGGTATTTCGGAGCCTATTTGCCAATTTCCCGCAATTGGGATGAAATTATGTACAATGCTCCGTATTATCTAATGGTTGCAGCAGCAGGTAATGGTCAAAATTTAGAACACAACCAAAATCCAACTTACGGAAAAACAGAAGACGGATTTGATTTGTTGGTTGGTTTTGCAACATCAAAAAATGGATTGGTGGTTACCGGCGCCAATACTGAATATAACAGTCAAGGAATCCTTAGTGAAGCGGGGCTTACCAACTATAGCAGTTTTGGGCCTACCGACGACGGCAGGGTCAAACCGGACATCGCGGGGAACGGACAATTAATTTTCACCACAGCTGCAAACACTGAATCTAGCTACAGCAGTTCAATGGGCACATCAATGGCTGCCCCAGGGGTGAGTGGTTCTTTGGTCTTGCTTCAAGAGCTGCATCAAAACCTTTTTGATGGTTTAATGAAATCCTCCTCTTTGAAAGGGCTGGTATTACATACAGCAGACGATGTTTATGAACCGGGACCGGATTATAAATTAGGTTGGGGCGTATTAAATACAAAAAGGGCAGCTGACTTCTTAGAAAAAAGGGATTTCAGCACGTTATTATTGGAGGAGTCACTTCAGCAATCGGAAACTAAATCCTACCAAATAGAATCTAATGGTTCAGAGGCGCTCCGCGTTTCCCTTTCTTGGACAGATCCTGAAGGTGATTTGTCTCCATCTGGTATTCCCAATTCCGGGGTGGCGACTTTGGTCAATGACCTTGATATCAGAATTGAAAAAGATGGTAAGCTATTCTTTCCTTTTAAGTTAGATCCATCAATCGCAAATACGCCAGCGTTAAAAGGAGATAACAATGTAGACCCTTTCGAATTGATTGCCATTGATGACGCCGATGGAACATATAAAATTACAATTTCGCACAAAGGCAACCTAAAATTTGGGAATCAGGACTTTTCATTGCTGGTCTCTGGAATCAAGCTGAACAGTTGTAGCCTAAATGCTCCTTCTGAATTAGAGTTCAATAAAACTACCGAATTGGGATGCGCATTCGTATGGGAAGAAACACCTGAAACCCTTTTTGAAGTACAATACAGAAAAGCAGATGATGTAGACTGGACCAATGATTTTACCTGGAAAAGCAGCTATTTTATTTCTGGACTTGAACATGGAAACCAATATCAATTTAAGGTACGTTCAATTTGTTCGCAAAGCCTGGAATCTGATTTTAGTGAAACAAAACAATTCGTTTTTGAAGGCGAAGAGTCGTACTTATCCGAAAATTCGGCATTGAGTCATTCGCTGCCGCTTCAGCTTTATCCAAATCCGACAGTTAATCAAATCAGTATCTCAGAAAGATTGGATGAAGAAACAAACTTTAAAATAACCGACCTAACAGGAAAAATCAAAAAACAGGGAATGGTCACAGGTGCAATTGATGTTAGTGACCTTTCAAGCGGTTTGTATATAATGACCACAACTACCCGAGAAGGAAGTCAAAGTGCAAAATTTCTTAAAAATTAAAGGTCTTGCACAATGTAAATGGCATTTCTATTTGGGTCATAAAACGCGAATTCATGGGTACCCCACGGGGTATTTAGCCGAAGGCTTTCTTTGGTGATGGTGCCTCTACCCATGAATTCTTTATAAATCGGTTCAATTTCTTTTACAAATAGTTTTATAACCGACCCTCCAAGTAATGGATCCTCTTTTGTATCGGCATGCCACTGCAAGTGAATGCATAGGTCGTCTCGTTTTATTCCCGCATACATATCATCGCCAAAGGCAAATTCAAAACCAGTGTATTTCTCGTGCCAAACGATATCTTTTTTAATATCCAAAGAAGGAAGTACGGGTTCTATTTGTAAAAGATTTGACATCTATACTTTTTTGATTTCTTCATCAACCAACAAATCATCCCCTCTAAGACGAAGAAAAACTTGGGCTGTGGTAACAACATCCAACTCGCAGTAGGTGACTATCCGATCCAAATCGTTTTCTTCATAAAAAACATCGCGTACCATACTACCGTCCATATCTTCTTTGGGTGAAGGAATGCCCAGCACATTCGCCATCAGTTTTAAAGAGGTATAGTGCTTATAATCGCCAAATTTCCAAAGTTCCATGGTGTCGAGATGCGGAACCTCCCATGGTTTTTTACCAAAGAGATCTAGTTTATAGGGTAGTTTGATTCCGTGAATTAGCATACGCCTCGCGATATACGGAAAATCGAATTCCTTGCCATTATGGGCACATAGCACATATTTCGGGGCACTGAAATGTTCAATCAGCAAATTTTTAAAGGCTTTCAGAAGCGTTATTTCATCCCCATGAAAACTGGTGGTCCTAAAATTTCGAACATCCCCTTTAAGCACAAAATAACCGACGGATATGCAGACGATTTTCCCAAATTCGGCCCATATTCCAGCACGGTCATAAAATTCTTCGGGTGAATATTCCTCCTTTCGTTGGTAAGCGGTCTTTTGTTCCCAAAGCAGTTGTTTTTCAGTACTTAATTCCCCGTAGTCTTGGTTTTCAGGTACCGTTTCAATATCAAGAAACAGGATATTATCTAAAATAATCTTGGTTAGCATCTAAGGAAATTAGTAAAATGAATTTAAATCGTAACTTTTGCGGTAAAAAGCTATGTTTCTCAAAAGAGTACTCCCGGCAGTGTTCGGGCTGATTCTCGTTGGTTGTAATCAAGATGATGAACCCGGGTTGATTCAAGAAGAACTATCTCCTACAAATTTTAGTGTTATTGGATTAACCACTGAAAGCGTTTTTCAATACGATTATGATGCTACTGCTGAAAGCGGAGAATTGACAAACCTCACCCTTGAGATAGGAGTTCCGGTTGATTACTTGACTTTACGGCAAACAGGTAATCTTCTGTCTTTTTACACTTTTGGTGAAGGTACATTTTCATTGTGGTTAAAAAACATTGAATCGGGTGAGACTGACATATATGCCGATTTTTTTGCAAACAGTGCTGGTCGTTCGTTCGCTTGGGGAATCAATGATGAAACCAATGTCTTTTTCGGCTTTTTTGGCCCAAATGGGGAGCGCAATTTAGGCATTCAAGATGTGGTGTTTTCAGGTGATTTGGACGGCGATTTGATAATTGATGAGAACATTGATTTTACCTATCAACCCCTACTATTTGAAGACAAGATTTATCTCACCTATCGAGATGAGGTGGGTAATTACAAGCTTACCTATTATGATACGGTTAGTAAAACAGCGAGTTCCATTGTGAATTTTGGTCCAGTCCCGATTAGCATTTTTACTTCTGAACTTGGTGAAATTGTGGTAATAAAAAATGGAGCAAACCCAACTTTAGAGCTGTTTGATGCCGATTCTTTGGTTTTTATTGAGAGTAAATCATTGCAGTTTGGAACTGCATTCAACCAAGGCCCAATTTATGGGGCCGTTTTTAAGGATGACAAATTGTATTATGCCTATCCATTTGTGCAACCGGCCCTATACGATGAAGGCCCCGCAATTTTTGACCTGGCAACGGGAGAGAATACCATATTCGATTTGGCTGCTATCGCACAGGGGGTAGAAGCAGAACTCGGGGTCGCCATTGGAATTACTTCCCAGATATATGATGCAGCAGCGGATGTGTTTCTTGTGGGCTATGCCAGTTTAGGCGATGATACAACCGGGGGAATTCTTCAAATTTCAACCGCGGGCGAACTAATAGCTAATATTTCGTTGCCCTTTTTTCCGAATTATATTGTTCTCTAATTTATAGATTCGCAAACCTTCCAGTAGAACGATAACCGACCCAAAAGCCGATTTTGCCTGTCGAAAATAATCAGTTGTAAAGCGCTGGCAAGCTATTGGCTTTTTCACCTTCTTGGCTGTTCAATACCAAGGCCACGAACAGCAACAAAAAGGAGCAACAAAAGAGCTTAGTCCTCATGGTGTTGTATGTTGAGGTTCTTAAACCAGCCTTCAGAATTATTGCCGACCCAAAAGCCCACTTGGCCACTTTTTTGTTCGCTTAGTTGATTTACGACCAAGGTCGGTTCAGTGCTGTCATTCACGTAAACCTTGACCTGCGGGTACGCAATTTCAATTTTTACATGAAACCAATCTTCTACCGATTCCGGTGTGGGTTTGAATTCACTTTCATAGGTGCCCGGGGAATTCTCCCGAAGCGTAAACCATTCGCCGCCGGGAATCGAAATGTACTGCACCGCGTTGGCTTTTTTTTCTGGATTTTTAAAGTTAAAGGGTCGGAAGTAGACCGCATCAAAGGTTTCATTGCCCTGCCCATGAAAGGCTAGCCCCACAAAACTTCGGCCTGGGGCATTTTTTCCCTTGACATCAAATTCAAGGGTACCATTGGTAAATTCAGAATCGTTCAGCCAGGCCATGCCGTCTTGTTCTTGGGCGTTTAAATGGATGTTGTTGTTTTCAAAGGTGCCTTCACGGTTATGAATCGTCCAATGGTCTTGGTCGGCTTCAAGAGGTTCAGTGGTTTGTGCTAGTGCGGTACCGCTCAATTGTATGGCAATGATAACCGCCAGTAATCGTAATTTTTTCATGTTTTTTGATTTTGTATAAAATTATGGGAGACTTCCTGTAAAATACGATCTAAAAAGGTTCGAAATAGGGTCAAACTTCGGTCATTCTCTGGCCAGTGCTGATTTTTTAGGCTTTTGAACTACCTTAGAGGAAGCATGTCAACTTCAGAAAAAGCGTTTTTAGAAATCTGCAAAAGGCAATTGGAGCAAAAGTTCTCCTTTGGCAATGGCAATGGGCATACCCAAAAGGACTTGGAGTTGTTATCGAACTATATCGAGGCAGAAAAGGGAGTCTACATCAGCCTTTCGACCTTAAAACGCCTTTGGAAAAACGATTTTAAACAAGGCCCACAATTGGCGACCTTGAATGCACTGGCCAGTGTTTTGGACTATGAAAATTGGCAAGACTTTAAACTGTCTAACAAAGAAGGGGCAGCTAGCCTACCTATAAAAATGGAACCCACTGGCAAAGCGGGTAGACGCCTAAAGGTATTGCTGCTGGTTGTGGTGCCCGTGGTATTGGCGTTACTGGTCTTCAATAGTTTTAAGGACAAGGGCCGGGGGGTCTTTATCAAAGGGCCAGTGTTGTTTACGGTCGATAAAACGGTCGCGAAGGGCGTACCGAACACCGCTATTTTTGAATATGACCTGAGCAATGTGGTGGCCGACAGCTTTTTTATTCAACAATCATGGAATACCTGGCGTAGGGAAGCCATACAACCCAACCAGACCGTATTTTCAAGTGTGTATTACGAATCTGGCTATCATCGGGCCAAGCTTATTGCCAACGATAGCATCATTGCCATGCAGCCAGTTCATATTTTAAGCGACGGATGGGAACCTCATGTCTATTACAGCGAAAGCGATAGTCGATTTATAGGTTTTCAAGGGGAGACCTTTGTGGGCGATGGCCAATTGCAGCTGCCCATGGAACTCTTGGAAAAGAAAAAGGTCGACACCGAACGGGACTTTGTTACCCGGGTTATCCAAAGTCGTGATTTTGGGGTGTCTTCAAATACGTTTGAATTTAAAACGAGCATGAAGCTGAACCCCATGACCAAAAACAACTGCCCTTGGATGATCATACAACTGGTTACCGAGAAGCATATCTTTTATGTAAAACTAGTACAGAACGGCTGCGAAACCTTTGCCGCCTATAAGCTTGGTGAGATTGTCAAACGGGGCAAAAGCGAAGACCTTACCCATTTGGGGGAAGACCTTTACAAATGGCAAGACATCGGCATCTCCGTAGAAGATAAAACCGCCGAAATACGCATTAACGATAGCCTAGTATATACCGAACGGTTTAAAGAAGATTTTGGAGACATCAAGGCGCTCTCCTATGTGTTTGATGGTACTGGTAGTATTGATTTTGCCGAACTCTCTGCTAGTAATGGGGAGGTGAGGAATCGGGAAGATTTTGAGAGATAATCTTTTCTAAAACAGCGACTGTTGCTTTACAGGACTTTCATGTTCCAATAGCCATTTTTTACGATGTAGGCCACCGGCATAGCCGGTTAAATCGCCATTACTACCAATAACCCGGTGGCAGGGTACGACAATCCATAAGGGGTTTTTGCCATTTGCAGCAGCTACTGCTCGAATTGCTTTTACATCACCTAATTCTTTTGAAAGTTGGAGGTAGGAGGTTGTTTTTCCAAAAGGGATGTTCAATAAGGCATCCCAAACGCGTTTCTGAAAATCCGTTCCTTGCGGGTTTAGATTTAAATCGAACTCTTGGCGTTTTCCCTCAAAATATTCTTGGAGCTGATGAACGGCGTCTTCGAGAACTTCGGGTATGATATCTTCTGACCGCTCTTCATCAAAAACGGTGATAGAGGCAATACCGTTTTCATCACCACAGATTTCAGCGAAGCCCAAAGGTGTTTTCACCACGGCAGTTTCCATTACTCTTCGTCGGGTATTTGTTCTGAGATGATGCCCAAGCGCTTGGCACGGGTTTCCCAATTTTTACGGGCCAATACCTGCAGGTCTTCGACATTGTCACTCTCATCCATGATTTCAAGTCCCAATAAGGTTTCGATAACATCTTCCATAGTGACCAAACCACTTACCGAGCCGTATTCATCAACGACCAGCGAAACATGTTCCCGTTTTTCTACGAACTTTTCAAAGAGTTCCGGTATGGGTTTGGTGCGATTGGTGACCAAAATCTCACGCCGTATGGTTGCTAATGGATTTTTACCTTCTTTATTGATGATGGCTTCCAGCATTTCGTCCTTCAAAAAGAAACCGGTAATGTTATCGGCCCGATCCTTAAAAACTGGGATACGCGAAAAGCGTAACGGTCTATTGGCCTCAAAAAATTCTTGAATGGTCATTTCTTCTGAAGCAATTTTCATCACCGTACGTGGGGTCATGATATCCTTTGCCTGTATTTCATCAAAGGTCAATAGGTTTTTAATGACTTTAGACTCCGATTCTTCAAAAACACCTTCTTCTTCTGCGATTTCGGTCATGGCCGAAAAGTCTTCACGGCTTAAAACGCTACCATGTTCGCCCTTGGCCCCAATGAGTTTGGTAAACAATTGTAAAATCCAGAGTAGGCCGGTCCATTTCATAAAAAACACCATGGCCTTCAAAGCCTTTGCAGTAAAATTTGCCAGTTGTTTCCAATAGGTGGCCCCAATGGTTTTGGGAATAATTTCGGAAGCCACCAAAATCAAAATGGTCATAATGGTTGAGACCACCCCCACCATAAGGTCTTCGGTAAATTCAATGCCAAAAACAGTTCGCGTCTGCGTGCCATAGAGTTCCGCATAGGCCACCTTGGCCTGCACCCCCACCAAAATGGCACCCACGGTGTGGGCAATGGTATTGAGGGTAAGTATGGCAATCAACGGCTTGTCGACGTCTTTTTTTAGGTTTTCCAATTCAGCAGCATACGCCTTGCCCTCGCTCTTCTTTACATTGACAAAGGTGGGCGTAATGCTCAGCAACACGGCCTCTAAAATGGAGCAGAGAAATGAAAAGAAAATTGAAATTACGGCGTAGAAAATGAGTAGGCCCATATCGGATTGATTGGGCTAAAAATAGCCAAAATTTACCTAGTTCGTTGTGCTATTTTTATGAACATAGGCCTCATAGAACAATTGCTGCAGTTTTGGACGGATGTTCAACTCGTACAGATTTCGATTTTCACGGGTTGGATAGACCCGATTCGACAGAAAAATAAAGGTGAGTTGATGTTGGGGGTCCGCCCAGACAAAAGTTCCCGTAAAACCGGCATGACCAAAGCTACTGGCACTTGCAGCTGGCGCTGGATAAGCTTGATTGATGGCCAAGGTATCATTACCGATAAGTGGCTTATCAAAACCAAGTCCACGACGGTTTTCGTTTTCGGGGTATTGAATGGTGCTAAATTCTGAAACGACCTCCTTTGATAGAAGTTGCTTGCCTTGGTGGGTACCAAAGTTTTGATATAGCGAGAGTAATTTGAACAGGTCATTAGCTGTGCCGAAGAGTCCGGCATTGCCTGATATTCCACCAAGCAGGGCGGCATTTTCATCGTGCACCCACCCTTTGGTCAGCGTATTTCTAAAAAGGGTGTCATTTTCAGTGGGTACAATCTTGTTCGGAAAACCCTTTTCGCTGGGTAAAAAACCAAGGGTGTTCGCCCCAATCGGTTGATAAAAGGTATTCTCAAGATATTGTTCATAAGCTTGACCCGTCAATTGTTCAATCAGTTTTGGGAAAATCAGAAAGGTCAAACCAGAATACCGATAGGTTTTTTCTTGTGAGACCTTTGACCTATTGATGATGCGGTACATTTTACGATTGAAGTTGCTCTTGACAAACAAATTTTCATAAGCACGTTTTTGGAACCTCAGATTGGATGTTGAGCGCACAAATCGCCTTTTGAGTTCGCCATTCTTTTTGGTGACCTTGTTTAAAAAAACAATGTAAGGCGTGAGTCCAGCCTGATGGGCCAAAATTTCACGAAGGGTGAGGGCTTTTTTATCCTTTTTCTTTTTCCAAGGCTTCCAATAATTTGAAAAAGGAGCATCCAAGTCCAGTTTTCCTTCTTCCACTAATTTCATCAAAGCTGGAAGCGGCGCGGATATTTTAGTCACTGAGGCCAAATCATAGATATCATCCTTGGCAACTTTAACCAAACTGTCATAGGTGTGAAAGCCATAGGTTTCATGAAAAACCACACTGTCTCTAAAAGCCACCAATACCTGCGTGCCTGGGAAGGCTTCATTAGTTATACCGTTCGTTATAATCGAATCAACCTTTTGATGAAGCGACTTCTCAGCCATTTGGGCATTCGAAAACTGCCCAACTAAAAGTGCAATACAGATTTGAAGTACGAATCGATTCATCTAGGTTGTTAGTTGTTGTTTTTGTTCTTCCAATAGTTGTAGTACTCTATTTTTTAGTTCTTGGGGTTCGATGATTCTGGCATAATCGCCGAACATAATGTACCAACGTGCGAAATGGTTTTGAATATCTTCGATAAGAAAGGTCATTTCAACCTCATCTTCGAAAATTTTTTCTTCTATAAAACCATAGCCTTTTCTACTGCCCTTTAAAAATTTGGAAATCTTTTTATCCACCAAAATCTTGACCTTGGTTTTTTCTCTCGGTTCCTTTTTTCGCAGTTCTTCAATAGATGGGTGCTTTTGTTCAAAAGGCGCTGAGGTTCTTGAGATTTTCTGGATTCTATCCGCTCGAAACTGTCGGTACGCTTTTCGGAGGTGGCAATAACCCATCACATACCAAAAGTTGTTTTCATTGAAAATGCCCACCGGTTCAATTGTCCGGTTTGAAGGTTTGTCTGCTTCTATAGCTTCATACAATAAGACCACTTGGGTCTTTTCGGCCATACTCTCAAACAAGACCTCCAAGGCATTTGGCACTTTATCATTAAAGATTTCCTGTGAAGGAAAAATTCGGACTTGATTCTCTAAGGTTTCTACCCAATCTTTTTCTGAACCCCGTAATACGGATTTTAGTTTTATCATGGCCGATTCATAATGCCCACCCAATGATTTATCGGTAAAGCTTTGCATCAATTTTTCAGCCGCCACAAAACTGCCCGCTTCTTCTTTGGTAAACATTACCGGAGGTAATCGGTAGCCTTCCATAATGGAATAGCCGATACCCGCCTCGCTGGCAATGGGCACTCCAGCTGCTTCCAAGGTTCGAATATCGCGATAGATGGTTCGTAGACTGACTTCAAATCGGTCTGACAATTCTTGCGCTTTCACAATGCGCTTCGACTGTAGCTGAATTAATATGGCTACAATGCGGTCAAATCGTTTTACGGTATCCATTCCCATAAGCAATCGGCTTATATTCCAAAGATAGGATTTCAAGCTAAGGTCAAAACGTCTCTTAAAATTCATCTATTGGTTCTATTAGACTTCAAAGTTCTTTAGGAAGACTGACAACCCTATGTCAACTGAAAATTTTTTTGGGTTTGAAATTTACTACTGACATAGGGCTGTCACTACCCCCATTTAATTTTACCAACAGAAACAAAATATAAAGCAACAAATCATGGAAAAAACGATTGAACAAGCAAAGGGAATACTAAGTAGAGCCGAACTTTTAGAGGGGTGGCAAGGGCACCGCAGATTGACAAGAAGGGTAATTGAAGCCTTTCCTGAAAAAGAATTTTTTGAGTTCCGAATTGGGGGCATGCGGCCTTTTGCCGATATGGTCAAGGAACTTTTGGCGATAGCTGAACCTGGTCTTCGAGAACTGGTCGAGGGCGAAAAGCAGGAATTTGACGAACATCGGGACTACGGGAATAAAAAGGCCGACTTATTGACCCAATGGGATGCTTCAACCGAAGCTATCGATACCCTTTGGGAAAAGTTGACCGATGAAAAGTTTTCGGAAACCGTAGTCTTATTTGGGCAGTATGAATTTCCCGTGTTATGGCACATCTTTTACTTTATCGATAATGAAATTCACCATCGGGGGCAGGGTTATGTATACCTACGGGCCTTGGGCATAGAACCACCATTATTTTATGAACGATAAGATGAAAACGGTTCTGGTTTTTAAAACTTCGGTTTCGAACAATGGAAAGGTGCAGGGCCTTGCGCCTTTCCTTAATCGATTGATCAACACAAACGGACGGTGGAATTTTGACTTGGAGGATTGTGACAACATCCTCCGGGTTGAAACGGAAAGTCCCGATGTGATTGCTATTGCATCCTTGTTGCAAAAGCAAGGATTCTTATGTGAGGAACTCCATTAATCATCAAAAAGCTACAACATGAGAAATTGGATATGGCAAAATACTCCTAGAGCTTCTAGACTGGCTGAGCGCTTATCGAGAAAAACGTCTTTGCCGGCTTTTTCGCCCTATTTGCCCTTGAAAAAGGAGCTTGGTTCGAATCATAACAGGCAAGAGAACAGATGCAATACTATTTAAGTCACATCCTTATCTCAGGAATGCTCTTGGTTACCAATTAAGCAATTTGGTAGCTTCTTTGGCGAAATAGGTTGCAATAATACTTGCACCCGCCCTTTTAAAGGCCATAAGTTGTTCAAGCATCACAGCATCATGGTCTAACCAACCCTTTTCGGCTGCCGCTTTGAGCATGGCGTATTCACCGGAAACTTGATACGCCGCTACGGGCACTTCAACGGCATCTTTTACTTCGCGAACAATATCCAAGTACGAAAGTCCTGGTTTTACCATAACGATATCGGCACCTTCAGCAACGTCCATTTCAGTTTCTTTCAGGGCCGCCAAGCGATTCGCTGGGTCCATTTGATAGGTCTTTTTGTCTTTGGGTACGTCTTTTATATCCACAGGCGCAGAATCTAAGGCATCTCGAAATGGTCCATAAAAAGCACTTGCATATTTTGCCGCATAGCTCATGATTCCGGTATCGGTGAACCCTTCTTTTTCTAAAGCCTCACGGATGGTTAAAATCCGACCGTCCATCATATCACTGGGTGCCACAAAATCGGCTCCCGCCTGTGCATGGGAACTACTCATTTTGGCTAGAGTAAGGGCGGTTTCATCATTCAAAATCGTTCCATCGGCGACAATGCCATCATGCCCAAAGGAAGAGTAGGGGTCAAGGGCGACATCGGTCATGACCAACATATCTGCGCATGCATTTTTTACGGTCTTGATGGCCCGTTGCATCAATCCATCAGGGTTTAAGGCTTCGGTACCTGCATTGTCTTTTAAGTTATCCGGTACCTTGACAAAAAGTAGTACGGCACAGAGGCCCATATTCCACAATTCTTTCACCTCCTTTTCTAGATTATCAAGGCTTAAGCGATAGTAATTGGGCATTGAGGCAATCTCTTCTTTGACGCCTTTTCCTTCAACAACAAACAAGGGCACCAAAAAATCGTCTGGTGTAAGTACTGTTTCACGAACCAACCTTCTTATGGATTCTGAGGCTCTAAGTCTTCTGTTTCGGATCAGTGGGTACATGTACTTTGTTTTAAGACAAAGATAAGGAGTGCTGGCAAGCTTTAGTTTCATATAAAATGACATCTTTGTTTAAATATTCAACTAACCTGCCAATTATTTGAAAAGCGCATTAACCAATCTTCGATTTAAATATGTTTGGCGGGATTATCAGGCGAAATTCTTAGATAATTTTCAGGACCATATTGTTGACAACCACTTGCATGTTGTTGCACCCCCGGGTTCCGGAAAGACGATTTTAGGTTTGGAAGTGGCCATTCGCCTAAAGGAAAATACGCTGGTTCTTTCTCCGACTTTGACGATAAGAAATCAGTGGTTATCTAGGCTTCAAACTTTTTTTACTAAAAATGCTGATTTCAAGAACTATTCTAAGGATATCAACAAGTTACAAGCCATTAATTTTTGCACTTATCAGTCTTTGTATGCTTTACATAAAAAGACAAAATCTGAATCTGCTGAGAGTTTAATTGAACATTTTACCCAAGCAAATATCAAGACCATTGTCCTTGATGAAGCCCACCATTTAAAAAATGAATGGTGGAAGGCCTTGTGGGAACTCAAGAAAATCGAAGGCATTACTGTTGTTGCGCTAACGGCAACACCACCCTATGATAGTTCGTTTTTAGAGCTTCAGAAATATTTCAAGTTATGCGGACCAATTGATGATGAGATCGCAGTACCTGACCTTATTAAAAATGGGGATCTATGCCCACACCAAGATTTTATACACTTTTCCTTGCCCGAGGAAACCATTTTAAGAAAAATTGTCTCGTACCGAACAAAAATCAATTCGTTTTTTACTGATTTACAAAAGGATACTGAGTTTATCGGTTTCTTATTGGCATCGGAATTTTATCAGAATCCTGATGACCATTTGGAAGATATTTATGAGATGCCTTCTTTTTTTTCGTCCATTCTGATTTTTTTAAATGCCTGTGGAATTGAAATAAGAAAAAATCATTTGGAATTACTAGGTATTTCAGACGATGAAATCAGAATACCGGCCTTGGACTACAAGTGGTGCCAAATTTTGCTCGAAAATATCTTAGTGACTCATAGAGATCGTTTTGTTGAAAATGAAGGGTTGATCAATACAATTGAGAACCGGTTAAAACAGATTGGGGTGATTTTTAGGGGCAGGTTGAACTTTGTAGGTGAAAACGTGCTTTATAAAGATTTGGCCACTAGTATAAGTAAGTTCAATAGTGTAAAGGAAATTCTTGAAAATGCCATAGAAAATCTTGGGCAACGTCTGAGGGCCGTGGTTTTACTGGATTATATCTGTAAAGAATTTCTTGATATTCCCTCAGGTCAAATTTCTAGACTTAATAAAATGGGAGCTGTTCCTCTATTTCACTATTTGCGTCAAAAGACTGAATTGAGTGATGAAATAGCCGTACTGACAGGGAGCATTGTTTTGGTTTCCGAGAGGATTCTTGAAAATTTATTTGAAATCGTACCCGAAGATGAACTGGCCATAAATGAATTGAAAAATTGTGATGGTCATGTTTCGGTCAAAATAAAAGGGGATAATCAACGGGTGGTTTCAGTATTGGGCAGCTTATTTGCTAACGGACATATTAAAATACTGATTGGTACAAAATCGTTATTGGGTGAAGGTTGGGATGCACCTTCAATTAATACACTCATATTGGCTTCATACGTGGGCTCTTTTGTTTCATCGAATCAGATGAGGGGTCGAGCAATTCGAATAGATCCCGGATTCGATGAAAAGGTTGGTAGAATTTGGCATTTGGCATGTTTAGACCCCACAGTAGAAAATGGTGGTGATGATGTTCGAATGTTAGCCAAACGTTTCAAGGCATTTAGTGGGGTTTCATTGGATGGAGAGCTGTACATCGAAAATGGAATGGATAGGATGAGGATTGACAGTGTGCTAAACGATTCTCAAAAAATCAATGAAACCAACCTGAAAATGTTTTCTGAAGCTAATAATCCAGAGAATATTAGTAACCGATGGAACAACGCAATAGTAAAAGGTAAAGTGCTAATTAATGCGCTTCATGTGCCTTTTCAAAAAGGCGAAAATTATACACAAAAAAAGCAGTTTTATGGTTTGAACGTTCTGAAGTATTTAGTTTATGAAGTTATTCTAGTAAGTCTATATTTCCTTCCAGAATTTCTAATCAAAAATTTTAAACTATTACTTAATAAAGGGTACGTTGCATTATTCTTCATCCTATGTTTTTTCTTGGGTATTCGAGTATTGCCAAAATTATTTAAGGCGATACGAATATTTTTCTTGTACGGGGATCAATACAAACGTGCAATAAAAATTGCTGAAATGTTGATAAAATTGACCTTGTCTACCGGGAAGGTGGTGCAGGGAGAGGAGGAAATAAAAGTTATTTCCGAACAGCATAAGGACGGTTGGTATTCGATAAATTTTGTTGGATTGTCATTACAAGATTCGTCCCTTTTAATAGGTTTTATGGAAGAACTGATTTTACCTATTGAAAACCCGAGATACTTGATCATTCAAAACAGGTTTAAACGATTGCTGGGATACAGGCAATTCTATGCAGTGCCTTCTGAATTTGGAAAGCGAAAGCAAGACGCCCAAGAATTTATCAAATATTGGAATAGGTATGTTGGTGGCGGAGAGTTGCAATATGTACGAACTAAAGAGGGAAGAAAGCTCTTGGTAGCTGCAAAACTTTCACATATCTTATATCAGTTTGTGGAGCCACCTGAAAGGGTAACCGTTTGGAAATAACTAATCTATCAAATTTCGATTTCCCCAATCAAATAGGTGATTGCTTTACCTGAAATTTCAACCCGTTCACCTAAATCTTCACAGATTAAATTACCACCCCGACTTGATAGTTGCCTTGCACTCAATTTTCTTTTGCCTAACGCTTTTGACCAATAAGGAATCATGGTGGTATGGGCAGAACCGGTTACAGGGTCTTCAGGAATGCCACATTGCGGAGCAAAGAACCTTGACACAAAATCCACTTCATCACCAGGAGCAGACACAATTACGCCGCGACAATCCAACTGGTCCAACAAGTGAAAATTTGGGGTAATCGCTTCAACTTCTTTTTGGGAATTGTAAATAAGGAGGTAGTCTGTCTTGCCTTTTATAGTCTTCAGGGGTTCTTTTCCAATGGCTTCGTTAATTGCAGCTACACCTTGAATTGCCACAGTTTCATCAACCGGAAAATCTAGGGTCAGCGAGCCATCCGACTCTTTTTTTACTGTGAGTTCGCCGCTTCGAGGTGAAAAAAACTTCACAAGGTTTTCTTGATACCCTAAATGTTCAAAAATTACATGAGCCGTGGCCAATGTAGCGTGGCCACAGAGGTCAACTTCAGTTTCTGGAGTAAACCAACGCAATTCAAATACCTCACCCTTTTTTACGAAAAATGCGGTTTCTGCAAGATTGTTTTCTTCTGCAATTTTCTGCATTATGGGTGCATCCAACCAAGAAGTCAATGGACAAACTGCTGCTGGATTGCCAGTGAAGACTTGGTCCGCAAAAGCATCGATTTGGTAAAGCTTTAATTTCATGGTGCAAAACTAAATTTTATGCCCAATCTTTTGGGTGTTTTAAGACTTCAAGTAATCTTTCTTCCTCGCTCCCTTTTTCGGGATGATGGTCGTATTGCCATTGCACATGAGGAGGAAGGCTCATTAAAATACTTTCAATGCGCCCATTGGTCCGCAAACCAAAAAGCGTACCCTTATCATGAACCAAATTGAACTCGACGTAACGTCCTCTTCTAATTTCTTGCCAATTGCGTTGCTCCAAGGAGTATTCCAGCTCCTTACGTTTGACAACAATAGGTACATAGGCCTGTAAAAAACTGTCACCGACTTCGGTGACAAAGTTGTACCAGTCTTCCATAGTCATCTCATCCGTTGCTTTGCAATAGTCGAAGAAAAGACCACCAAGACCTCGGGCTTCATTTCGGTGTGCGTTCCAAAAGTATTCGTCACAACGTTTCTTATATCTACTATAAAACTCGGCATGGTGCGCATCACAGGCATTTTTACAAGTGGCGTGAAAATGTTGGGCGTCTTCTTCAAAAAGGTAATACGGGGTTAAGTCTTGACCACCCCCAAACCATTGATCAACTATGTTGCCATTCTTATCATACATTTCAAAATAGCGCCAGTTCGCATGTACCGTAGGTACAAAAGGATTTTTAGGGTGGATTACAAGACTGAGTCCACAGGCAAAAAAATCCGCATCTGTTACACCGAAATAGTTTTGCATGCTTTCAGGTAACGCACCGTGAACGGCAGATATATTTACGCCTCCTTTTTCAAATACTGCCCCATTTTCAATAACACGGGTTCTCCCGCCACCGCCTTCAGGGCGTTCCCATAAGTCTTGGCGAAATTTGGCCACACCATCAAGTTCCTCAAGTTTTGTGGTAATGGTATCTTGAAGGGTCTCGATATAATTGTAAAACTTATCCTTAATGGTCATTTGTTATATATACCAATTGGTTTTTATATAGCTCAAGATTACTTTCTTTGGTAATCTGTGTGGCTTTTGCTGTTAGGACCAACAAGTTGGTTATAAATTCCTCTTTGCTGTATCTTGAATTGGTTTCAAAGAGCCACCTACCCACAGCGTTGTTATGATAGTCCATTGTCATTGGCAGCGATTTGCTAAAAAAGGCCTTTTCGTGCCAATCAGTTATTTTCTTGGTCCAATCCAATGCGTTCTTCAATTTTTCCTTTTTTCTGGCACAAGATTTGGCAATGAGCACATTCCAAAGTGCATGACGAAAGGCATTTGCCTGCCCATTTTGATAATGTTTTCTGCCAAAATGTTCTGAAGAAACTTGCATACACTCCTTGGTAGCTTCAAAAGTCGGCCATAAATAGCCTAGATGGGCAATTGATAATTTTAGCAATAACCACAAATTCGAAAAATCTAGACGTGCTATGGTTTTTACAATATTCATGGCTAATCTTGAAATTCGCTTTTTCGAAGTTCGTACAACTGCATATCGGCTATTGATCCATCTGCCATTTGATGTTCTTTTTGAAGTACGGTGATAAACTTGAAGCTATTTTTTTCAGCCACTTTCCTACTAGCCAAATTTGTATCGTGAATTATAGCTTGAAGAACGGTGATTTCCACATTTGTAAATGCCCATTTCGCGATTTCACCAACTATTTTGGCCATTAATCCCTTGTTTTCATATTGATAACTGATACAATACGCAATTTCAGCTTGTCCTTCTTTTTTGTGAAGTTCTTTGAGATAAACCAATCCGATAATAGAGCGGTTGGTATTCTCCTTTATGCTAAATAGAAATTCCTCTTTGTTGTTAAATTGTTTTTCTTTTTTCTGAACAAATAGTTCAGCCAAAGTTGGCGTAAGATTTTCTTTTAGGGTCTGAGGAAAAAAATCGGCCAATCTTTTTTCGTTGGCCACGACAAAGTTACAGACGCGCCAAGCATCTTTAGTTTTAATTGGACTTATACTGTAATTGTCGAATGTAATTTCCATGATCAGGATTTGTATTCTTTTACGGCCTCAATAAATGCTCCAGCATTTTCCAAAGGAATATTCGGCAGTATTCCATGCCCAAGATTGACAACATAATTGTCTTTGCCAAACTCATCAATCATCTGCTTGACCATTTTTTTAATTTTTGCTGGTGGTGATAACAAGCGGGAAGGATCAAAATTTCCTTGTAATGTAATTTTACCGCCAGATAAGTACCGGGCATTTCTAGGTGAGCAGGTCCAATCAACGCCTAAGGCTGAAGCACCTGAGTTTGCCATATCCTTTAAGGCAAACCAACACCCTTTACCAAAAAGGATAACTGGAGCCATCTTTTTCAATGCATCAACAATTTGTTGCATGTATTGCATTGAGAATTCTTGATAATCTGTAGGGGACAGCATACCGCCCCATGAATCAAAAACTTGAATGGCATTACAGCCGGCTTTTACCTTTTCTTTTAAATAGGCGATTGTGGTATCTGTTATCTTTTGTAATAAGTTGTGTGCGGTAACAGGGTCTGAAAAACAAAGCCCCTTGGCTAGATCAAAACTTTTACTTCCTTGCCCCTGAACACAATAACATAAAATGGTCCATGGAGAGCCTGCAAAGCCGATAAGTGGAATTTCATCCTCCAGCTTTTCTTTGGTCATTTTTATGGCATCAAGCACATAGCCCAGAGATTCATGAATATCTGGCACAACAACTGAATCCAAGTCTTTGGCATTTCTTATCGGATTCGGCAAATAAGGACCAAAATCTGGCTTCATTTGAACCTCAATATTCATCGCCTGCGGAATTACCAATATATCGCTGAATAGAATAGCTGCGTCCATTCCATAACGACGAATAGGTTGAACGGTAATTTCTGAAGCCAGTTCGGGGGTTTGACAACGCGTGAAGAAATCATACTTCTTCTTCAGCTCCATAAACTCTGGTAGATAGCGTCCTGCCTGGCGCATCATCCAAACTGGCGGTCGGTCAACTGATTCCCCCTTAAGGGCTCTTAGAAATAAGTCGTTTTTAATCATGTTTTAAGTTCTTTACGGCCTGAACAATTACATTTTCAATTGTTGGCTTCTTGGCAATTATAATCTTATCAGTAAATTTTCGGGCTTCGTTTGCGGTTGTGGCTCCAATACAAAAAGCGTTTCCAGTTAGTTTATTCGATTTGGTAAAGCTTATGACACCACTCGGACTAAAAAATAAGGTGCCGTCAAATTGTTGGTTAAATACTTTTGAATTTAGGAAGGTTTGATAACCTTCTATTTCAATATACCGAATGTTATATTTAGTCAATATCGTTGGTAAATCTTTTGTTTTCAAATTGCCAGCAATATGAAGAAAACTGTTATTTTGATACCTTTTTAGTATAATTTGAGCCAGTTTTAAAGAATTTTCAGCTATTTCTCGAACTTTTAGGCCGTTTTCCTCTAAAAGGGATTTTGTCTTTTCACCAACGCAAAAGACCTCTTTTTGTTTAAAATCAGGTTGCGCCTTGATATGGGAATTAACTGCATTTTGACTGGTGAAAATGTAAAAATCAAAGTCTTCTTCAGGCATTTCAAAATCAAGAAATGCAATTTTTATGGCATTGTAATGGGTAAACCCTAATCCAGCATTCAATAACAATTCTTGTTGGGAATGGGTTAATACCTTAGTTGACAGAACTGATTTCATTTTTTATTTTTTCCATCAGTTCAACGCCACCATTATTAAGAACATCATTGGCACATTGTTCGCCAATACCCTGAAATTCTGAAACGGGCACTTCTTTTTTAGTTTCGATTTTCTTCTGGCCGTCCAACGAGAATAACGCACCTTCAAAATGCAGGTGTCCATCACTTATTTTAGCAATGGCGCCTATTGGAGCTGTGCAGCCTCCTTCAAGTTTCCTCAAGAATTCTCGTTCAACCGAGGTAGCGATTGCCGTGTTGTCGTCGTTTAAGGCTGAAGAAGCGAATATGACCTCTTGATTTGATTCCAAAGCGACAAGCACCATTGCTCCTTGGGCTGGTGCGGGTATCATCCAATCCAATTCTATTGCATCTTTTGGCAGCAATTTTATACGTTGTAGTCCAGCCTTCGCGAAAATTCCTCCATTCCAGCCATTTTCAATTAGTTTGATAAGACGTGTATTTACGTTACCTCTTAAATCTACGACGTCATGGTTCGGGTATTTATGTAACCATTGGGCCCTCCTTCTCAGGCTTCCGGTAGCTACGGTTCCTTCACCCTCAAGAAAATCTGTACCAAGATGTACCAAAACATCTGTTGCTTCGGCTCGCTCAAGAACTGCTGTTTGCACAATTCCTTTAGGAAGGGCCGTTGGTACGTCTTTCATGGAATGTACTGCAATATCAATTTGGCCCTTCAGAAGTGCTACGTCTAAAGTCTTAGTAAATATTCCTGTAATGCCAAGTTCATAAAGTGGTTTGTCTAGCATTAAATCGCCATCGGACTTAACGGGCACCAATGT
The DNA here is from genome assembly GCF_012272815.1 of Croceivirga thetidis. GTDB lineage: Bacteria > Bacteroidota > Bacteroidia > Flavobacteriales > Flavobacteriaceae > Croceivirga > Croceivirga thetidis. The sequence continues at coordinate 869,560 of NZ_JAAWWL010000001.1, read as the reverse complement.
TGTGGCATGACCTAGGGCCTCCAGCTTATTTTGAACTGTTGTTGCCTGCCAAAGCGCCAATTCACTGTCGCGTGTACCTATACGTATGACCTTGCTCATTTCGAATCAATTTCAAGCTGAAAAATGCGTTGGATGAGCTGCAGGCTATCATCGGTATCAACAGCGGGATTTCGCAAATGGTTGGCAAACTGTTTCGTTATTTTTTGAATGATCCTATCCGAAATCATTTCGGCCTGCTCTTCGTTAAAGTCATTCAGTTTTTTGGAATGAAAGTCCAACTCCTCCGCTTTCATCTCTTTCAATTTGTCCTTTAGGGCACTAATAACTGGCGCAAATTTTCTGGTCTCAAGCCACTTAGTAAAATCTGCTTTGACTTGTTCAATAATTTCTTGTGCTTGAGGTACGAATTGTCTTCTTCTCTCAAGTGTTTCGTCGGCCATTTGCGAAAGTTGATCTAAATGGATAAGGTTGATATTGGCCAATTCCATTATATCATCGTTTACGTTCTTTGGTACTGAGAGGTCCAAAATCAATAGCGGTTTTTTTGTGTGTAGAATCGACTTTGATATCGTGGGAAGTTGTGAGCCCGTTGCCACCACTAGTATATCACATTTTCTTATCTCTGATTGAAGTTCGCCGAAAGCTTTGACATTTACTTGAAATTTACCTGCTACCCGTTCTGCTTTTTCTTTAGTCCGGTTTATGATTGTAATGTGTGAATTATCAGTGTGCTTAACCAGATTTTCACATGTATTACGACCAATTTTTCCAGTTCCGAACAGAAGAATGTTCTTATTCGATATTTCCGGCACATTAGCTAAGATGTACTTTACCGCAGCAAACGCCACTGAAGTAGCACCGGATGAAAGTTCAGTTTCATTTTTTATTCGCTTGCTGGCCTGAATAACAGAATTGCAAAGTCTTTCTACAAATGGGTTGGTCAGATCATGCTTCTTGGCTCGATAAAAGCTCTGTTTGATTTGGCTTATAATTTCAAAGTCACCTAGAATCTGACTGTCCAATCCTGTTCCTACCCGAAAAATGTGGCTAATTGCTTCCTGGTTTTTAAATATGTAGGCGACTTCTTGAAATTCTTCCACCGTACCTTCGGTATGCTCGCAAACCAGCTTTATCAATTGGAAGGGATGTTGGGCAAAACCATACAATTCTGTTCGGTTACATGTAGAAATAACCAGTAATCCTTCAACACCTTCTTTTTTAGCTGCTTCTGAAATAGCATCGATTTTCGGCACATCTAGACTAAATTTTCCGCGAAGCACGGCATCTGCCTTTTTGTAACTTAGTCCAACAGCGTAGAAGGAATGGTGTTTAGAAATAGGATAACCTTTCATTCGATTCTTTGACCCCACAAAAATAACGGGGAGTAAAACAAAAAAATAACGCTAGCGGTTCAAATAATATCCGCATTGATTAAATTAGATGCATTATTCGATAAAATCTTGCTAGTTAACGAAATGCAAGAATTTATTGTTATCACGGAATGATTATTTATAATGATTCCAGATAATATTGAAGTCTGGTTTATTTATGGAGAATTTAAAAAATATCGCTGAAGGTGCTTTTGAGAAATTAGTGCTCGAAAAAGGATTTTATATCCTGAAATTAAAAAATGAAGATGAGCGACCCTTGACTTGCAAACATGAGGTTGACAAATCCTTCATCCAAATGCACTTTTCGTTAAAGGGAAAATCCAGTTTGAGTTATAACCAGGGCAATTATTCGCTAGAGGTTAATGAAGAGAACTCTTTGCTCTTGTACAACACCCAAAAAGACTTACCTATTGATTTAGTGATGCAACCATATTCTTGGATGTTCTCAATCATAATATCAATTCGAAAATTCCATTCTTTGTTTTCAACGGATGCTGGACACATTCCTTTTTTGGACGCATCTTTTGGAGAAAAGAAATATTATGCCCAAGAGGTTTTGACCCCTGCTATGGCAGTTGTTATTAGTCAACTTATGGGTAACAGCCTTCATCCATCAATGGAATCACTATATGTTAAAGCAAAAGTTTACGAGTTGATATCGCTTTACTTCAATAAAGGAAACGATGCAGATTTGGAACAATGCCCATTTTTAGCTGATGAAGAAAACGTTCGCAAAATTAAGTTGGCCAAAGAAATAATAATCGAACGAATGGTTGAACCACCAACGCTTCAAGAACTTTCAGATGAAATAGGACTTTCGTTACGAAAGCTAAAAGAGGGTTTTAAGCAGATCTATGGGGATTCGGTCTATGGGTTTCTTCTCGAACACAAAATGGACTATGCTCGGAAGCTTTTAGAGAGTGGAAAATATAATGTCAATGAGGTTGGTCTGCGCGTTGGCTATAGCACTGCAAGCCATTTTATCACCTCATTTAAAAAACAATTTGGCACAACACCAAAAAAATACCTTTCATCGGTTTAAAACGTAAAATTGTAGAATAAAAAGTTGGAAAAAAATTAAGCTATATCCTATGCTAAGACGAAAATTTTATCAGACCATTGGATTGGGTACAGCGGGAGCTGCTATTGTTTCTGCATGTAAAGAAGATACTGCCCAACTAAGCCAAAATGAAGTTTATGGTTTTCAGATAACCCCTGAACTCAGTAAACGCATGTACGATAAAGCGCTGCAAATTACCAAGAGCAAGGTTAGGGGAGGTGAAACCGAACCCTTTTTTAAAAAGCCTTTTGTTGATGCAGCTTTTTCAGACAACATTTTTCTATGGGATTCTTGTTTCATCGTCTGCTTTGCAAAATATCATCTAGATGAATTACCGGTTTATCAAGCCTTGGATAACTTTTATGAACGTATGGAGGTAGATGGCTATATCTGTCGTGAATATCGCAAAAATGGAGAACCATTATGGTCAAAGAATCATCCGGTTTCGATAAATCCACCATTATTGGCTTGGGCCGAACTTGAAATTTATGGGGTGAAAAAAGACAAGGAAAGATTAAAATATGCTTATCCGATACTAAAGAAGAATTTTGAGTTTTTAGTCCGGACTTATCAAGGTGACGATATGCTATTTTGGGGTGACACCCTTGGTATGGGTATGGATAATATTCCGCGTTCACCCCATGGATGGACCACCGATGAGGGTAACGGAATGACCCATCATGAGTTAGGCGAAAAGTTGGGGAAAATGGGTGGTTCAACTGCTGAAGAACGGCTAAATCTTTTTATTTCTGATTACGTTGAAACCCTTCAAGGTATATGGAACGATGAAGGCCGTTTGGTCGATTTCACAGCTCAAATGGCCATGGTTGCCTTACAACTCAAATACATCGCCCAGGAAATTGAGATGCTTGAAGATGTGGCTATTTATGATTCTTTTCATGCAGAAGTAAAAGCCGCATTGAACAGTCTATGCTGGAATGAAGAGGACGCATTCTATTACGATTTGGGATATGGCGAGCAGGTACCTAGAAAGCATATTGGTATGTATTGGACATTGCTCGGAGAGTTGGTTCCTGAAGAACGAATGGACGATTTTTTATCACATTTGACCAACCCAGAAGAATTTTACCGTAGAACACCTTTGCCCGCCCTGTCTGCAGATGAAGAAGGTTATAAGGGTTGGGGTGATTACTGGCTTGGTGGTGTCTGGGCACCGACATCTTATATGGTAATCAAAGGATTAAGTAAAATAGGCAAGCATGAGTTGGCCCAAGATTTAGCCGAAAAGACATATGCTTCTGTAGCGGAAGTTTTTGAGGCAACCGATACCTTCTGGGAAAATTATGCACCTGATCTTATTTCCTATGGAATGCCAGCAAAGCTTGATTTTTGTGGTTGGACAGGATTGGTTCCAATTGCTATGTATCACGAATATATCAAAGGGGTCTGGCAACAATAATCCCGATGTTGTTTTTGATTTTTTTCAAGTAGTCAACCAAAGGTTCTTGCGTTATGGTGACTTCTCCTGAAATGGAAGCATGTAATAAATGAATACGGCCGTTTGGCATTCGAATGGCATATCCGGTATGGGTTACATCCAACCCCTTTATTGAGGTTGCTAAAGCTATGATATCACCGTCATTTAATTGGTTCTCAACGGAGGCAATGGCATCCTGCGGTATTATACAAAGCCTTTCTTTTGCGAGTTCTTGTTCAACTTCAAGTATATTTTGATAATTTACATCATCTGTTAAAAAGGGGTAAAGTTCTCGATGGGTTCCCATAAAATCAATAGGTTTTTCCAACTCAATTCCTCCTAAATCGGAACTGATTTCCTTTACCAACCCCTTCGTGCTATTGTTTCGAATCCAATCGGTAAAGTAATGTAAACGTGAAGAATAGCCTTCTAAAGCACCATATCTATACCGAATGGTTTTTAAATTGTCAACGAAGTTTTCAAAATTTGAGTTACCCGCATTCTGTAAAAGGTAAAAAGCCAGCACATTTTCAACAAAGGTGGTACAATCGAATCCACGAAGGTTTACCACTAATGATTCCCTTTCACCTATTTCGAGGGTTTTTTCTACATATGGTGTGCCCAGAAATGATTTCCCGATTTCTACGACCTTATTTTCAGTTGAATCCAGTTTCAGTTGCTGTAATTCAGAAATCTTAGCGGCAACTAAAAGACTGTCTTTTGGTGTGCAGGTAATTTGTGATAGCAGCTTACCCCAAACCATAAAAAAACAGAGGAGAAATAGATTTCTAAACATGGTATCAAAGTTATTTATTTCGGAATAATAAAGTTGTTTAACAGATGTCATGTCAATGCTCAACGAAATGGTACTTTTGCAATTCAAAAAATAAGCCATGTCTAAAGGTATATTGTTGGTGAATTTAGGCTCTCCTGATAGCCCGACGAAAAAAGACGTCAAACCTTATCTTGACGAATTTTTAATGGACGAACGTGTCATTGATGTTCCTTATGCTTTACGGAACTTGCTGGTACGGGGGATCATTCTTAACACGAGGCCAAAAAAATCTGCCAAGGCCTACTCTAAAATTTGGTGGGAAGAAGGTTCGCCGTTAATTGTTATCTCGGAACGGTTTAAGAAGAAAGTAGCCCAACAATTGGATTTACCTGTGGCTTTAGGTATGCGCTACGGTAGTGGCAGTATTAAGGAAGGCTTACAAGAGCTCAAAGAAAAAGGGGTTGATGAGGTACTTTTAGTTCCTTTATATCCCCATTATGCCATGAGTAGTTATGAAACAGTAGTTGCAAAAGCATTCGAGCAAAAGAAGATTTACTTTCCTGAAATGCACATAACAACAATGCCGGCATTTTATAAAAATCAGGATTACATTAAAGTCCTTTCTAAAAGTATAGCTGAAGAATTAAAAGGATTCGATTATGACCATATTCTTTTCTCTTATCATGGCATACCTGAACGACATATTCGAAAATCAGACCCAACCAAATATCATTGCCAAATTGACGGAAATTGCTGTAAGGTGAATTCGGTTGCCCACCATACCTGTTATCGACACCAATGTTATGATACTACCGAATTGGTCAAACGAGAACTGGCCTTGGATGATGATAAGGTAAGTACCTCATTTCAGTCTCGGCTAGCGGGTGATCCTTGGTTAAAACCTTACACTGATTTTGAATTTGAGCGACTGGCCAAAGAGGGCAAGACCAAATTGGCAGTTATCACGCCAGCTTTTGTTTCAGATTGCTTGGAGACCCTGGAAGAAATTGCCATGGAAGGCGAAGAAGAATTTAAGGAAGCTGGTGGTGAATCTTTTAAACACATTCCTTGTCTCAATGATCGTGATGATTGGGCCAATCTTATGGTAAAATGGATAAAGAACTGGGAAGCAACGGAAGTTTTACCCGTGTAGAAAAAGGTTATGATAAAAATTGTATTAGAACATCTAAAAGATTCTTTAGCGACATTGAACAATCATTCGGTTTATGCTGAATTGAAAAAAGTGGAAGACATTAAAATTTTTATGGAAAGCCATGTCTTCGCAGTTTGGGATTTTATGTCTTTGTTAAAGGCCTTGCAGTGTTCGTCGACCTGTGTTAGCGTGCCTTGGATTCCTGTTCAACAATCAAAAACGGCAAGATTTGTTAACGAAATTGTGTTGGAAGAAGAGACGGATGTGGATGTTACTGGAAATCCAAAAAGTCATTTTGAAATGTACTTGGATGCCATGCAAGAAGTCGGGGGCAACACAAGCAGGATAAAATCTTTTCTTAAGGAGTGCCCAACTGATATTGATTTAATGTTTAGTTACATAGAAGGGATACCTTATTTGAGTGGGGCGGAAAAGTCATTTTTAAAATTTACTTTTTCCATAATTCAGTGTAATGCACCACATAAGGTGGCGGCTGCCTTTACTTTTGGCAGGGAAGACATCATACCCGAAATGTTTATGAATTTGCTGCAGCAATCTTCAGCTACCGAACATTTTCCAAAATTAACATTCTATCTCAAGCGGCATATAGAATTGGATGGAGATGAACATGGTCCTTTGGCGTTAGAAATGATTAACGAATTATGTGGTTCCGATGAGCAGAAATGGGACGAGGTAATTGCTATTGGAAAAGAAGCAATAGACCAACGTATTCTTTTATGGGATGGAATACATGAAAAATTACGGTTACATAAATGCACCCAGAACCAGGCTGTAAATGTCTAAAACCACTTCAAGTGAACTAGGCACCGAACCCATAGGTAGCCTTTTGATCAAGCAGTCTGTACCCGCCTCCATTGGCATATTGGTAATGTCCTTAAACATTTTTGTTGACTCCATTTTTGTAGGAAATTGGATTGGGTCTATTGCCATAGCGGCCATTAATGTAGTACTGCCGGTTTCCTTCTTCATTGCTGCCTTGGGTATGGCAATTGGTATTGGAGGTTCCAGCATTATATCTAGGGCTCTAGGCTCAAGTAATAAGGAAAAAGCGTTGCTCACTTTTGGCAATCAGATTGCGTTGACCCTCTTGGTGACTACCGCAATGGTCATATTGGGGTTGTATTATACTGATAGCCTAATACCTGCTTTTGGGGGAAAGGGATCCATATTTGAACCTGCCAAAATCTATTATACCATCATTCTTTATGGTGTTCCATGCTTGGCACTATGTATGATGGGCAACTCGGTAATCCGAGCTGAGGGCAAACCAAAGTTTGCCATGTATGCCATGATTGTGCCATCAGTTGCCAATCTTCTTTTGGATTATATTTTCATTTATGTTTTTGATTGGGGTATGCATGGAGCTGCATGGGCCACAACCGCGGGTTATGTACTTTGCCTTTCGTACGTTACATACTTTTTTCTTTCTAAAAACTCCGAACTTAAAATTGGGCTTAGGCATTTTAAACTCAATGGTATAATCATAAGGGAAATAGGTTCTCTGGGTGGTGTTACCTTGGCAAGACAGGCGGTTACGAGTGTTATATACCTACTAATGAATAATATTTTATTCAATTTAGGAGGCGAACCTTTAGTGGCTGTTTATGCAATTATTGGGCGTATGCTGATGTTTGCTTTATTCCCGGTTTTTGGTGTTACACAGGGATTCATGCCCATTGCTGGCTTTAATTATGGAGCATTTAAGTATGATCGTGTAAGGGAATCCATTTACACCGCTATCAAATATGCGGCATTGGTCGCTTTTTTGGTTTTTGCCATTTTAATGGTCTTTCCAACAGATATCGCTGGGCTATTTCTGAGTGACAGCGCTGATTTGTCCATAGAGGACAAGCTGGCCAATGCCTATGTTGCAGAACACATTCCTTTAGCCATGCGATTGGTTTTTGCTGCGGTACCCATTATCGCAATCCAATTGATTGGAGCCGCCTACTTTCAAGCTGTTGGAAAAGCAATTCCGGCACTGTTGTTGACCCTGACAAGGCAAGGCTTCTTTTTTATACCGCTCATTTTAATTTTGCCAAACTTTATGGGGGAGCTTGGTGTTTGGATATCCTTTCCCATTGCAGATGTCCTATCAACAGTTGTAACAGGTCTTTATTTAAGAAGGGAAATTCAGAAAAATTTAATTGGAAATTAGCTCTTAATTTGAGCTGCAGCCTTGCTGATTATTTTCCATTCCCCAGCTATTTTTTTCAATAAAAAAATGTCAACATAGAGTAGGTCTCTTGAGGGTATTCTGATTTCTGCTTTGGCCGATGCGATATTTTCTGCATAATCAATTGTTAGTACTTTTCCTTCTCTGCCATTAAATTCTCCTTTAGTTCTATTCTGGAATAAGTCGGCATACTCCTTCGGATTAAGTACCCAAATTTCTTGATCTTTTTTGGAAAGATAGAGGTCTGCTTCTGAATAAAACGCGGATTGAATCAGGTCTGCGTCGTTGTACGAAGAGCCATTTATATAGTTCATCAGTGTTTTTTGTATTTCTTCCAGTTCAGATTGTGCTGAGGCCACAATTGTGAACGATACTAATATTATGGTTGCTAGTTTTTTCATGAAGTTTAGTTATTAGAAATTGATTTTGGTATAATTCGTACGAGTTGACCGTTTTCCAAATCAGTCAATAGATATAATTTTCCTTCTGGACTTTGGGCTACTTTTCTTGAACGGACCCTTGAATCCAAGAATAGTTCTTCGACACTCTTGATGGTGTCTCCTTCCAGTTGAAATCGCCATAAGCTTCCTCTTGACAGACCTGGAATAAAAAGATTATTTTTCCAATAGGGGAATTCACTCCCAGTATAAAAGCAGAGCCCGGTTGGGGCCACGGTATGGTGCCAAAACCAAGTAGGATTCGTTAACTCAGCCCTATCAAGTTTCGGAGGTTTATAGTCTTTACTTCGTAATTTCCCCGTTGTTACGTTAGGCCAACCATAATTGCCGCCGGCTTTCAATATGTTCAGCTCATCACCTTGAATGGTACCATGTTCTGTAAACCAAATACGATTGGTATTTGGTTGTAGGGCAATCCCCTGGGTATTTCGAATTCCTATGGCGTAAATGCTGGGAATGGAATTGGGACCCAACTTTGGATTATCCTCTGGAATACTTCCATCCAGATTAAAACGATGTATTTTTCCTCGAGGGTCGGTGACGTCTTGTGCAATTGGGATTTCTGGTTCATCATGTTCCCAAAACAAACGTTCGCCGACCGTTAGGTATAATTTTCCGTCTTCTCCAATTGCCATTCCGCCGCCATAATGATAGTTGATTTCGGTAAATGGTTCCGCAATTAAAATAGGTGTGATATCTGATAAAGAATCATTTTTGAATTTAGCCGAAACGAACTTGGTGGTTTTGCCTTTTCCTGGCTTTTTAGCGGCATATGAAAAATAGATAGTTTGGTTTTGCCCAAAATCAGGATGAAGCAAAACTTCATAGATTCCAGAATTGTCGCCTACATGAATAGTTCCTATGCTGTCTGTTAAATCATTTGGAAAACCTTTGATTCGGTTTTTGGTTTGTTTCAATAGGTCTATTCGGACTAAATCCCCATTTTTTTCCGTGACCAAGGCTTCGTCTTCAGACAAAAAGGCAATGCTCCAAGGCCTATTGAGCCCTTCAAAAATTACTTCTTTCTCTGGGAAAATGACTTTGTTGACTTCAATGGAAGGTTTATTTTGATTGCATGCCAAACAAAGGGTAAGCCCAAAAAGAACTGAATACCGCATAACACGTGCCATTTGATTACTGGTTAATTTCCTTTTTGTAAAGTGGATAAAACGGCTCTACAATTTTTGTTGGATGGTCATCAACCGTATGGCTTACCATAAATGAACCGCCCCACACCACATCGGGATTATTCAAAATCTGTCTGGTTATTTCTTGTATACCTGTATTGTTATTTCTTTCAATAGCTTCTGGAATGTCAACCCATTCTATCTTCTCAAATTCATCTTCCAAGTTGTTTTTAGGAACCTTAATTTTTCCGCTTTTGAATTGGGCCACGTAGTAGTTTCTGAATGTCATGTTGGGTTTGTAATCGTATTTAAAAGCAAATTGACCTCTAAGTTCTATATCCGCTAAACGAATTCCATGCTCCAGTGCCATACTATCAATGGCCTCTTTTAAGAATTGTCTTTTAGACAGATTTACATAGGGCATTCCCCAAGAATCATTTCCTCCAACCATTAAAATTTGGTTATCATCATTCTTAATGATAACCCTCAAAACCGTGAAGTTGTCTTTTCTCAAGTAGTGTGGAATCTCTTCCTTTTTTGTTTGCTGGCTGCAAGAAATAATGGACAGCAACGAGCAAAAAACAACGATTTTAAATGCGATTTGCCTCATAATTTTTGAATTAAAAAGTTTCTATTTGGCTTACCAAACAGATGAAACCTGCTTGCCCTTGTTTTACACTTGGACTCGTTTTTTTAGTATGGACAAAGAATCAATTATTCTATTTGAAAGACTTTAAGAATCATGATTTTAAAGACGAATTTTTAAAAATCATCCCATTTGTTCGCGGTATTGAGAGGGGGTCAGTTGGGTATTCGCTTTAAAAGCCAAATTGAAAGTGGTCACGTTGTTGAAACCAGAGTCGTAGGCTATACTGACGATTTTTTCAGCCTTGGTTTCAGATGCGACTAAGAGCTTTTTGGCTTTTTCAATTCGATAAGAATTGACGTACTCTGAAAAGTTCTTTCCAGTAGATTCATTGATGACCCTAGAAAGCACTTTCGTTGTCGTTCCGACTGAAGTAGCCACATCACCCAATGAAATTTTTGGGTTAAGGTAAACCGATTCTTTTTCAAAGAGTTCGGTAATGGATTGCATTAATTTCGATGTAGTATTCACATCAAGTGACTGCCCTTGGTATTTTTCCAATTGAAAGCTATGTTTTTTGAGCAGTAGGAAACTGAAAATATAAATTAGAAAAGTATAACAGATGGCACCTCCAATGTAAAAAGGGATGAGCCCAGAAACGTTTCCTATGTAAAACAAACCGATAAGGCTTACACCAATAACCAGATTTCGAAACCAAATTAAAACACCTTTTTGTGGATGGTTCCTTTGATTTATCATGAGGATTATAGCAAGAAGGCAATACACCAACAGATGAACAAAGACCCCATAATAGATGACTAAAGAAATGGTGTTGTTCGTATTAGGAATAAGCCAGCAAAATAGACTAAAAAAGAGGTAAGGAACAAAATGTAGTAGTTGTTGAGAGCTGAATTTGGTCTTTTTTTTAAATAAGGATTTACCATAGAACCATAGACTTGGACCAACAAGAAGAATGCCAGCGATGCCCAGATTTCGTTGCCAGGCAACAAGAAATAGGTATTCGTTTAAGATGGACTTGCCGATTCTAATTGTCAATCCTAATATGATAAGTCCCAAAAAAAGATGTGCTGCTCGATTACCTTTCTTAAGGGTGAAAAGATAGAAGCAAAGAAAAAGTGCCTGGGCAATTCCCAAACAACTTAGCACTAGAATTACGGAAGAAGAATCCATAAATTAAAGATAAAAATAGTCGGCTTGCGTCACATCTTTTATTTTTGAAAAAACCAAACCAATGAAGAACTCACGAAACCTTCTGATAATAGCCCTACTATTTTGTATAACCAGTTGTACTCAAAAAAAAGAACCTTGGATGAAACTTTATGTCGGAACCTACACTGATGGGTCAAGTGAGGGAATCTATACTTTAAAATTAAATCCCGAGACTGGTGAATTGGATTCTTTAGAGCTTAAAGCCAAATTGCCAAACCCTTCATTTTTGGCGTTATCAACGGAAAAGGACTACCTCTATGCGGTACAAGAAACAGCAGATTTTGATTCGCTGGGGGGTGGTGTTACGGCCTTTTCAATTAAAGATGGAATTTTAACTGAATTGAACAGTAAAGGCTCAGGTGGAGCACATCCTTGTCACGTTTCCCTTTCTGAGAATTCACAGCTGGCCGTATCAAATTATACCGGAGGCAATGTAGCGGTTTTTGATTTGAATGATGATGGTAGTTTAGGAGACCGACAGTTATTGAATCACAACCCAAAGGATTCAACAGGAATTGCCCATGCCCACAAGGCTGTGTTCACCGAAGATGGCCTTTTTGTAGCCGATTTGGGATTGGATGCTGTCAAAAGATATGGAAAGCAGCCTTATGGATGGATTCCAGCGCATCAAGCTTCGTTGGATTTAAAAGAAGGTGCTGGACCACGACATTTCACCTTTACTACTGATCAGTCATTTTTATATCTGATCAATGAGTTGAATTCAACCATAACAGTTTTTCAAAGAGATGATGAAGGAAGTTACAACCCCGTTCAAACAGAAAGTACTTTGGATGCCAACTTTGAAGGGGAAAGTTTTTGTGCTGATATTCACTTATCAGCGGATGGTAAATACTTGTACGGTTCCAACCGTGGGGAAAATACCATAGTCATTTTCACGGTGGATAAAACTTCTGGACAACTAAGTTTGGTAGGTCGGGAATCCGTTCAAGGCGATTGGCCACGGAATTTTACAATTTCTCCAGATGGAAATTTTGTTCTTGTTGCGAATCAAAAAAGTAATAATATTTCGGTATTTAAAAGAAATCAGGAATTGGGAACGTTAGAATTTTCCAATCAATTTGCAATTGGAGCTCCTGTTTGTTTGGTATTTAATTAACCAAAAAACAAGCCATGCAAATAACGACCAGGGGCCAAAGTAAACGCACCAGCGATACCTATAGCGCCTAAATAGAGGCAAATTAAGCTGATTTGATGCCCGCGAACGTTTCCTTTTTTGATGGCGAAATAGGCACGAGGTATCGACCATAAGGTCAATAGACTAAACAGATGAATCCATCCGAAATGATTGAATAATCGGCTGCCCACATAGGCTGGCATAAATAGGGTAACTACTGCTGTAAACAGCATTAAAACCATATAAATTTTACCGAGAGACCTGTGCAACGGAGTTCCCTTTTTGGCCAATAAACCATAGGCTCCCAAAAAGATACAGGGCACAATGGTGTAAAGGTGAATGAACATTAATGTTCTGTAGTCCATAGGAAGCTGCTTGTTTAATCAGTACTAGCTGAGGTATCTGCAATAATTTTCCATTCGCCATCAATCTTTTTCAGTACCAACATAAAAATTCCATTGGCATTGCCTACGGTTCGGGTGAGGTGAAATTCTCCCATTACATAATACGAGACTTCGGTAATCGGTGTAATTGCGTTAAATACAAAATCCAAAGTGCCAAAATGGGCTTCTGAAGGGTAGCTTTTTTTATAGCGTTCTAATGTGGCCTGCCAACCCTTGATGACACCTCCGCTGCCGTAAAAGGCCAAATCTTCGGATTTCCAGTAGCCTTCCATAAAGGTTTCGATATCGTAATTGTTCCAAGCGTCTTTTTGGGCAATCAATAGCGCTTTTATTGCAGCTTTATCTTGTTCTATCTGGGGTTCTTGGGCAATTATTGAAACTGGAATGATTAGAAATAAGAGTAAAAGTCTTTTCATGGTTTATCAAAATGGAATATCCCTAAAAATACTAAAAGTGAAGCTTCAGTTCTTACTTATTAAAAACTACGAGTAATCCGATTACTGCTAGAACCAAAAGAACTGTAAAGAAGATTTTCCAAAAACTATAGGGTCTAGTACCCGAAATGGTTCCATTCTCACCATTTACAAAGAAGTTGTATTCCTTACCATTATAGCGATAAGAACTTATGTAGACTGGTAATAAGATGTGCTTGAACGTTTCTTCGGACAGGTTCATCTTCATGCTGGTCACTCGTTGTGTATCACCGCCGATATCTTGACGGCACCAGCGACGCGCAATTTGTTCCGCTTCCCCTTTGGCAGCCAAATGACCTTGTTTTAAAGGAATGGTATATTTTTCAGTAACAAATCCCCTCAAAAAACTTGAGTTGAACGGCTGCAGTAATTTTAAGTTCCAACGGGCGATTTTTGATGGGACTTTGCCTTTTCGCTGCTTGGAAGCCTTGACCAAAGTATCATCAACAAATCCGGATACATTGCCAGATGCAGGGTACCATCTCGTTTTACGGACCCTTTGATTGACCATTTTGCCATTGGAATTTCGAACCCTCTTGTTTTCATAATAGTATTCACCACGTTGACCTGAATACGCAGCGCTCAATTGAGCATCAAAGGTCCAATAAGGTAAATAAAGCCCTTTGGTAAACTGGGGGTCCAAAGCTGCTTTTTTTAGATTGTTTGGCGCAAACCATAGGCTTTTGACCCACTGCTGAAATATTTGAAATGATTTCTTCTGGTCTAGCTGAAATGGGAGCACGGCCCCGGGTAGAATCCATTCCTCCTTATACTGATCTTCGAGAACCAATGGCATGCTACAATAGACACAATGCAGCGATTTGTAATTTTCTTCAATATGTTGTGTTGCCCCACAGTTTTTGCAATTTAACATTGCAATTTCTTCGCTATGCCGTTGAGCACCCATTTCTTTGAGATATGGATAAAGCTCCAACTCTTCAAAACCATTTTCATCGATTGAAATGGTTTCTTGATGTCCGCAATATTCACAAGAGATGTTTTTGGTACCTGGTAGGTACTTCATCTCAGCACCACAATTGATGCAAGGTTTTTTAAGCTCGGTCTGTTGGGTCTTTTGATTCATTAATTGCGAACACGGTGAAGCAATCTGTTCAATCTTTACCAGAGTTGAACAGTTGACTTCGTAAATATATTCCTGTTGATTACGCTCCCGGCAAAGGTGGCGGTGTATTACCTCCTAAAAAGGACTTTAATTCTTCAACTTCCTGCAAAGCAGCCCAATTTGCCATGCCCTGTTTCCAAACCAAACTGTCACGATTGATGGTTCGATTGGCAAATAACGCTTGTAGCTGTTCGAAGGAAACAGGACCTTGTTGTGCGCCGTTTACCGCATAGAAATATTGAACTGCTGTTGGCATTGGTGGTGGAACCGCGGTTCCTCCCGCCTGTGGAAAGCTCTGTGCTTGTCCCATATTGCCTCCCATCATTCCACCCATTTGTTGGGCCAAAACAAAACCCATACCCATGCCCATTCCGGCACCAGCAGTACCACCTTCGTTTTTGGCCGCTGCTTCCATGGCTTTTGCGGCTTTAAACTGGGCGAGTTTTTGCATATCAAGCTTGTCCAATCGGCTGTATTCGAAGATTTCCTTTTTTAAATCTTCAGGCATCGAGACATTTTCGATATAAAATTTTTCCAATCCAATACCAACGGATTCGAATTCAGGAGCCATCACCTCTTTACAGGTTTCTGATAATTCGGAGGTATTGGCCGCGTATAATTCAATGGGCAAGTTGGCTTCGCCAACTGTATCCGTAAATCGCGTCGCGATTAAACTTTTCAAGTGCTCGTTGATTTCAAAGTTGGTGAAGTTATTATCCGTACCAACGATATCAATAATGAATTTTCCAGCATCGGATATACGAAACGCGTAGGTGCCAAAAGCGCGAATTTCAACCAATCCGAAACGTTCGTCGCTGAGTGTAATTGGATTTTTGGTTCCCCATTTTTCATCAGTGAACAGGTGCGTATTTACAAAGTAAACTTCCGCTTTGAATGGGGAGTTAAAACCGTATTTCCATCCTTTTAATGTAGCTAAGATGGGAAGGTTTTGAGTGGTTAAATCGTATGTTCCTGGTGTGAAGACATCAGCAAGTTGGCCTTCATTCACAAAAACAGCGGTTTGCCCCTCGCGAACAATCAACTTCGCTCCGTTTTTAATTTCGTTTTGATAGCGTTCAAAGCGATGGGCAATCGTGTCATCAGTGTAGTCGAGCCATTCGACTATATCAATAAACTCATGACTGAGTTTTTCCTTTATTTTTCCAAAAATATCCATGTGTTCAGTGTTTTCTTAGTTAGAAATCTAAAGCTAACAAAAAAGCGGTTAGCCCGTAATTGATTAGTGCAAAATCAAGTCGTTTTGTTACATTGCTTCTCCATCATATTTTTTTTCAAAATGAAAAGCTATCGATTTTATCTTATATCTCTTTTTTCCCTTTTAGCAGTTGGGTGTGTTATTTCTGTTGATAAAGAAAAAGAGAAGATTGAGCAGGAAGAAGAAAAGAATTCTGCTATTGAGAACATTGATTTGACCTTAGAGCAGGCAGATATTCTCATCGCTTTACCCTTAGAATGTGTTGAACAGGAATACCCCAATAAATTGGGTCAGACTTTAGGTAGTGGTGATGATTTGGCCGAACCTAAGACTTTAAGACCTGCTTTTTACGGCTGTTTTGATTGGCATTCGGCCGTTCACGGCCACTGGTCGATGGTACGCTTGCTCAAACAGTTTCCGAATTTAAACCGCGCTGAAGAAGCAAGGGCTATTTTAAAACGTCATTTATCTGCTGAAAATATTGCCACTGAAATCGCCTTTTTTGAAGGGAAGCACAACAGAAATTTTGAACGAACATACGGCTG
This sequence comes from Croceivirga thetidis, assembly GCF_012272815.1. Classification (GTDB taxonomy): domain Bacteria; phylum Bacteroidota; class Bacteroidia; order Flavobacteriales; family Flavobacteriaceae; genus Croceivirga; species Croceivirga thetidis. The sequence continues at coordinate 853,249 of NZ_JAAWWL010000001.1, read as the reverse complement.
GGGCTGGCTACTAAAACTGATGGAAGAATTGCATACATGGGACGACCCCTTGGCAAAAGAGCTTGCCGCAAACCTAAAACCCTTGGCTGATTTGATTGCCCAAAAGTTTGTGGAATACCTTCCTAAATTGCAATATCCGGTTCGGGTTGGAACCCATACGAATACCGCTTTTGGTTTGGCGTTTGCTTGGGATTATGCAGAGACCTTAGACGACAAAGCATTACTTGAAGCCATAAAAAATAGGGCGCTACATTTCTATAAGGATGATGTCAATTGTCCACTCACTTGGGAACCTAGTGGAGCGGACTTTCTATCACCCTGTTTTGAGGAGTTGGATTTGATGCGCCGAATTTTGTCCAAAGAGGAATTTTTAACCTGGATGGACCAGTTTCTTCCACAGCTAGAAAGTGCTGATTTTAAATTGGATGTTGCTTTGGTTGGTGACCGTGAAGATGGTCAATTAGTACATTTAGATGGATTGAACTTTAGTCGGGCATGGGTATTATTTGGATTGGCCAATCAATATCCGGATGAATTTGGGCACTTAGTTTCTTTGGCCCAAGAACATGTGGCCTATTCCTTTCCAAATTTGATGGGAGATAGCTATGAAGGGGGTCATTGGTTGGGTTCCTTTGCGATTTATGCTTTACAACAACAATAATTAAATTTTCCCTGCCTTTTTCAAGAGTTCAAGAACCTCTTTTTTGGGCAATGCGTCAATGGTTCTCCCTTTATGCCCTGTTATTTTTTCTGCAGCAAAAAGAGAGTTCAAAATAGCCTCTTCTGTGGCCTCAATCGTCGCTAAAAACAAAGGTGTCATTGCTTCATTTCGTAAAGTTGGAACCGATTGAATAGGGTTGTCACTTTGATATGGAATACGACACTCCTTTGCGGTAGATAGGGCAATCACATAATCACCGCTCCCATTGCTTGCAATACCTCCGGTTCTTGCCAAACCAAGCATCGCCCGTTTGGCCAAACGTTCTAAATTTCGGGAATCTAACGGGGCATTGGTCATCACGACCATCATGCACGAACCATCAGGCGAATATTTAAAACTATCGGAATAGTGTCCCAGTTGTTTGCCCACATCAACACCCGCAATTTTCAGGATACCACCGAAATTACTTTGAACCAAAACACCAACGGTATACCCTCCCGATTTTGAAGGAAGCACCCTAGAAGATGTCCCGATGCCACCCTTGAAACCAAAACAAATCGTTCCAGTTCCGGCTCCGACATTCCCTTCTTCTACTTCGCCTGTTTGGGCATTTTCTATGGCTTGTAAAACATGGGTTCCTGTAATATGCCGGCCACGGATATCGTTTAAATAACCATCATTCGTTTCGCCAACCACAGCATTAACCGAACGAACATTCTCATTACCATTTTGATTTAAAGTATACCCTACAATAGCGTTGACTGCTGTGGCTACGCTTAGAGTATTCGTCAAAATAATAGGTGTTTCAAGGTTTCCCAATTCCTTTACTTGGGTATAACCAGCCAACTTTCCGAAACCATTACCGATGTAAATGGCGGCTGGTACTTTTTCTTGAAAAATATTTCCTGAATGGGGCAGAATGGCCGTGACACCAGTCCGTACAGAATCTCCCTGAATTATGGTGGTATGGCCTACCTTGGTTCCTAGAACATCGGTTAAGGCATTCAAAGGACCAGTTTTTAAAACCCCGATTTCCATGCCATAATCACGTAGACGGTTTTGAGCGTTTGAAATCGATACGAATAAAAATAGGCCAATCAGTATGTTCTTCATGTTTACAAAAGTTGAATTACTAAAAAACCGAGATAGGTTCCCAAGGCATTACCCAGTGTGCCCACGAGAATGGCAGGGAGCATCAGTTCTTTTCTTTCAAAAGTTTCGGCTAACGCCAGAGCAGTTGCGCCACCTCCCACATTGGCTTGACTTGCAATGGCTATCATGCTCCAATCCCTGTAAATCAATCCTCCAAGAATTATAATGACCGCCCCATGTACCAAAACGGCTAAAGCGGTGAATAAAAACAAGGTCAAACCAATTTCTTTTAGTTCGATTACAGCATTGATTTCGCAATAAGCACCAATTACTGCTAAAAAAAGAAATACCATGTACAGACCTAACGTATGGGCTCCTTTTAATTGGGATACGAATCCAGTTTGCGCCAATAGTATCCCTAGGGTAGTTAAGGTTAGAATACTAGGTATGGAGGGCAGGAATTCAGAAATGGTTTCTGCCACAAAATAGGACACCAAGCCCAGAACTAGTAACCAAGCTAAAGAAGCTAAATCGATTCCTTCAGTTTTAACTTCTTGTGCAGCTGCTGAGGTAGAATTCCTTTTTCGGTTTTCGCTCCAGAGCGGTCGAAGTACTCTTGGTAAGGCCAAGGTCACAATTATCCAAACAGTCGTTACCACGTTGTCAACAGCAATTGTTCCGGCGTACAACACACCTTGTTCTTGAAAATTATACTCTAAGGCAATGGCATTAAAATTTACGCTACCGCCTGTATACGTTCCTGTGAGCATGCCGGCCAAAATCTTAGCATTTTCTCCAAGGGTAGTTTCAGGTGTAATTACAACCCAAGCTAATAGTATTCCAGCCACAGTAGCTAACGAACCCAATACAAAAAGACCGATCATTGGCAATCCGGCTTTTTTTATGGCATTGAGGTTGACCCCCAACATCAAATAAAAAATAGAAATGGGGGCAACATACGTAAAGATTCCATCGTATAAGGGAATACTATTGGATGCTGAAGGTAACAGACCTAAATTGGCAATTACTGCTGTAAAAACAATGGCCAATAATGCCGCACCCAATTGCTTTCCCCACTTTGTCTTTTCGGCAAAAATTCCGAGGAGCACCATTAGGGCAAGCATGGACAAAACATAAACGGGGTTTTCTAAGAATGTCATTGGGCTAAAGATAGCAGAAATTGGTATTGACCATTTTTACCAATGTCCGGTGCCTGGTTCTCCCTTAAACGGGCCTACCAATTCTTTGGTAATCCAACCGGCGTAAAACCCGCCAGGCTGGGGAATAACTTTTTCTCCTCCTAGATAACAATCCAAATATTGAGGATAGAATGCCATATAGTTTGCAAGGGGTTCAAATGGAGTAAACGGATTTGGATACGACCAGGCGATGGCTCTATTTGGTGCCTTCTTCAATGCCCAATAACGAGACGAACCCTTCCATTCACATAGCGAAGTTTTTCCATCCAATTCAACTAAAACATCAAAATTTACAGCTGAGGGAGGTACATAATAGGTAGGTGGACTTGCAGTCTCTTGCACGGCTAAGGCGTTTTCAGTTCGTGCTAAGGTTTGTCCATCTGATTTTACCTCCAATAGTCGTGTTTCAGTTACCAATGCCGGTGGCCTTGGGTAATCCCATACCGAAATTTCTCCTTCTTTTGGTGGTACTGAAAAATCAGGTCTTTTTTTACCGTTGAACTGCCATTTGTTTCTGGATTGTAATAACCAGTCCGGTATTCTTTTTTTCATAGTGTTGAACTCATTTAGATTTTTCCAATTGGCTAAAAAATCGCCCTTTTTCACCCGCTCTTTGCCTTTTTTTCTTTCAATAGCGCTGCTATGCAACTCAAAAAAAACTTCGACCGAATAAAAAATGACTGATTATCGCCTAAATTCAAAAAGTCTAATTGAGTTCATTTTAAAGATAAGGTTGATTCCCACTAATTTTGTGTGAAAGACAAGTGATTTTGGAGAAGAATGTACTAGGAACTGAATTGGAGGCCTGTTGTTTTGAACCTAAAACCGGCTTTTATCGTGACGGGTTTTGTAAAACAGGCATTGATGATGTGGGGACCCATGTGGTTTGCTCCATCATGACCGAAGAATTCTTACGATTTTCAAATTCTAGGGGCAATGACCTTAGTACTCCAATTCCGTACTATCAATTTCCTGGTTTAAAACCAGGGGACAAATGGTGTTTGTGTGTTTCTCGTTGGAAGGAAGCCTATGAGGCCGGTCTGGCCCCTTTTGTCATTTTGGAAGCTACCCATGAGAAAGCCCTGAATTATGTGACTTTTGAGATGCTTCTAGAACACAAATATGTTCCCTTATAAACCTTGTAATGAAAATAAGCAAAGTCGACTACACCTAAGATGATGCAATTTCCTTTTAGTAAGAAAATAAGTTGGAGCGATGTTCTTTTTGGAATTTTCGTGGTGCTATTGCTCATTCCTCAAACCAGAAAACCAATTCAAGTTGGTCTAAATAGAGCCAAAATCTTGGTTTGGAATCCAACGATTAAACACGAATCTAAAATCGATATGGTGAAACCTTTCAATTATGACCTAAAACAATTGAATGGTGAACGAACGAGGATTAAGATAAGTCAAGGCCAACCAGTGTTCTTGAGTTATTGGGCAACATGGTGCCCGCCTTGTGTAGCTGAATTACCGAGTATTCAGAAGTTACATTCTGACTATGGAAATCGAGCCATTTTTCTATTGGTTACCAGTGAAGAACCCGAAGTTGTAAACAAATTTATGGCGCAAAATTCCTTCGATATGCCTGTCTATTTTACCTTAAATGAAGCTCCAGAAATCTTGCAATCTTCTGTCTTGCCCACCAATTATCTCATAGACGGAGATGGCAATATTCTTATCAAAGAAACTGGTGCAGCCAATTGGAATAGCAAAAAAGTACGGGATTTGCTCGATAAGTTAACTCGTGAATAATCAATTTGAGAGAAACTTGATAACCTCACCTGCTGCCATTTCCCCTGAAGCCATTGCAGCATTTAAAGAACCATTTGCCAAGTAATCACCGGCTAAAAAAATAGTATCTCCCTGACGTATTTTTTTTGGAACTTGGGAGATGTCGCTTTTGTTCGGTAACGCTTTTTTAATATTGAACTTGTGGATTAATTTACCTAGGTCAATACCACATTGTGTTTCCAATTCATAGCGCAAACGTTGCTCAAGCTCCAATTCAGTTAGCTCATGTTTTTTAACCACCGTAATTGAAATCAAGTCGTCTTGACCTTCAATCTGATGAATGTTGATGTTATTTGCCAAATCATCTTTCTCGGTCAACAAGCCGATTAAATTTACTGGAAGTTTACCGCCATTAAACTCAAAATAAAAATTCTCACATGATTTCCATGACAGGCTTTCATCGAGTTTACCATCTTCAGTTAATGGCACCGTGGAAATAATTGCCTCGGCTTTTAACCGTTCACCACTTTTCAATAAAACAAAACCATTCTGCACCTGAACTACCTCATGCTGAAATTTAAATGAGGTATTGTTCAATTGGTCCTTCAATTGATTTGAAATGGCCCCAATACCTGTATTTGGTATAGCTGCTGAACCTTGGGCAAACATTTTAAAGACGAACTCAAACATACGTGATGAGGTCTTTAATTGATGTTCTAAAAATATTCCAGCGAAAAAAGGGCGTAAAAAATTACGGGTTACCACATCTGAAAAACCATAATTCTCGATGTATTCGGCAGTTGTGGATTCAGGTTCCGCAAAGATTGATTTTAGCGATTTTCGTTTTAACCTTGAGGTGAGTTTAAAGATTTTCCATTTATCGGAAAAACTCGCTGCAACACTTGTAATCGTTGGGATAAATGAAGTGATATCACGTAGTGGGTCACCTATAAATGACCTTAATTTGTGACTGAACAATAAAGCTCCAGGCCTAAAATACCTTAAGTTGAGCGCATCATAATCCAGGTGTTTCCGTGCCATTGGATAAGCCGTCAATAATACCTGAAAACCGTGGTCCAGTTTAAAACCATTTATGCTACTGGTTTTGACCCTTCCGCCAACTGTTTCCGAAGCTTCCAACACTACAGGGGAATATCCTTTTTCTTCTAAGGTTTTTGCGGCGATAAGTCCGCTTATTCCTGCACCTATAATGATAACTTGAGCTGCTTTTTCCGGCATATTTTCCTGACTATTATGGAGTGTTCGTTTTGATCTAAAATCAACCCTTTATTCTTGTAGTAGCTTCTTAGAATACAAACTACTTCCTCTTTTTGTTGAATGTTTAAGTGTTTATGGGCAGGTCGTGCGATACGTAAATCCCATTTGGTATTGAACATATGGTCCAATGCCATTCGTAAATAGCAATGGTTCTTAAAATTTAATTCAGGATACTTTTCTTCAAGAAGTTCCGGCAAACCGGCATAAGTCTCGATGTATCCTTTAGAAAATTTCATTTGCAAAAATACACCGAACAAAAACTATTTGGAAGGAACCACGGCAATTGCTTCGATTTCTACGCCCCATTCAGGTAAGCCAAGTGCTTCTACCCCAACCAAGGTACTGGCAGGCATGTCTTCGTCACCCAAAAGTTGTTTTCGAATCATTCGAAATGTATCTAAGTGGGCCGGCTGGTAATCAACGATATAGGTATTGTACTTGACTACGTTTTTAAAGGAAGCTCCAGAGACTTCAAGTGTTTTAAAGAGGTTGTTCAAGGCATCTCTAAATTGGGATTCAAAATTCTGACCGGTTCCAACTTGACCTGAAATATGAATGGTTTTGACTCCATTGACTTCTACAGCTACTGCTTGGGAATAACCGGGGCCAGGATCAATAAAGGTCTTTGTAATTTTAGTTTTGGTAGTTCTTGAGGAGGTTTCCGAGTAAGAAATGCATCCAACAAAGGACAGTAAGATACCGGCTAGAATTAATTTTTTCATTGCGTTTTCTTTTAATTTTAGGATATAGCTTTTACGATGATTTCAGGGTTACAAATAGAATCCAATAAATATATTTTCTTTTATCAATTGACATTCGCATCTTTTTTTGAAAAGTACAATGGTTTATCTTTAATGTAACAACCTGATTCATGACCTTTTTCCTTTTTCAAGGTTTTCCAGAGTTTAATAGCTACAGTACCCCATTATTGATTTTGGGGCTTCAAGGATTATTGCTTGCTATTCTTTTGTACCGAAGGTTTTTGAACAAACGATTGTTACCTGATATTTTTTTGGCGGCCATATTGTTGATTATGTGCTATCACCGTACTACCTATACTATAGGTTTTATGGGTTGGTATGACACCTTCAGAAACACCAAAATAAATTACTATTTGGTAGCTATGGATTTGTTGATGGCACCTTTACTTTTCTTCTATGTCAAAAGTATTTTAAACCCAAAATTTAAGTTGCTTCGCAAACACATTTGGCATGCAATGCCTTGGATACTATTCTTTTTAACCAAACTGTTCATTTTAATTTACGACTCACAACAACCCGGCTTTGATGAAAATCAAAATGGCTATCTAGTTGTCAATTTTCAATGGCCCTACCTAAACACCATTGTATCCATTTTTTCATCGGCCCAAATGTTGTTGTACCTCGCTTTTTCATTTCAATTGTATTTTCAATACAAAAAGGAAATCAAGCAGTTTTTTTCCAATACCACTAAAAAGGAATTGAATTGGGTATTGACTTTTTTACTCTTGTACTCTTTTATATTTCTTTATGGAATTGTACAGGTATTTATTGATTCGTTCGTTTTTGAAATGAGTTGGACCCAAAAATGGTGGATTCAGTTTTTTTCTGCCTTGGTTCTCTTATATTTTGGAGTGAAAGGGTACTTCACTGATTTTAGTTTTCTTAAGGATTTTCATCCAACTGAAAATCAAAATGAAAAGTCAAATCTTAAAGAGCTTAAAGGCGGATTCGATGATAAAAAGGCAGAAATAAGTGCTTTATTTCAAAAAGAACAGTTATACCTCGATCCAGAATTGAATCTGGCCCAACTATCCAAACGAATGTCTTTGAATAGAATTGAAGTATCCGAATTGATAAACAATGGCTTCGGGAAAAACTTCAACGATTTTGTAAATCATTATCGTATTGAACAATTTAAAGAACGTTTAAAAAAAGGAGATCACCAACAAATGTCATTGGTAGGTATCGCCTTTGATTGTGGATTTAACAGCAAGGCTACGTTTAATCGTGTCTTCAAAAAAGTAGTGCAACTTACACCAACTCAATACCTGGAATCCCTTTCATAGCAAGGTCTTAAATAATTTGAGACGCCTAATTATAGAATGAGTCGTCAGCCGGTTTCAAAAGTTCCACATTTGCTGCATGAATCATTTAAAACTTAAAATCATGAGAAAAACAACAGTAGTTTTCGTAGCACTTTTAGTATTAATCGTTGGATTGGGCTATGCTCAAAAATCAGACCTTCAAATTCCACCCAAGTCATCTTTAGAGTTGGATTATGCAGATTATGAAATGTATGAATTACAACTTAAGAACAAGATGAGCAAAGGCCTCGAAATAAAAGTCGTTGATAAACAAAGTGGGGAATTTGTTCGAGGCTTCGGTCTTGGTCCTGTCGGTAAAGTAGAAGTAATGGTAGAAGGGTCATCAAAAATCATCTTTACCAATACCTCTAACAAAATGGCGAATCTTTCCATTTCGTTTCGGGAGATGGATGCCAAAATGGTTGAAAAAGGCCAACAAGGGCTAATCAGCTTTACCTTGGTCAATAGCAGTTCTGAGTCTATTCCTTTGATTATTCCAAATGTGATGAATCCGAATTTATCTCCAAATTCCAACAGCGGTGTTGATTTGGGAATCGGTCAGGAATTGATTTTCAGAAATAAAGGAAAGCGATATGTGTTATTTACGGTTGACGAAACCATTAAAAATGGAGATAAAATCGACGTTTATAAATTACTTCAAGAGCGTAAAAAGGAATTGGGATTGAAGTAAAAGTCCGTGCATTTAAAAAAGCCCTTGATTTGAACGTCAAGGGCTTTTTTTAATTCCTTATTCTTGATAATATCTTCTAGGAATACCTTCATTTCTCTCTTCTACTCCCATTTTCAAAATAGAAAGACCAACAACCACCGAGAAAATCAAAACTAAAAATTGTAAAAGCTTAATTTTTTTGTTCTTCTCTTTAATTATCAAAATCAAGTTAAAAATAACCATGCCTAAAAAGAATAGCAGTATCACGATTCCAATAAATGGATTGAGACCACTAAAGAACTTTGCAAAGAATCCTATAATAGTTCCAATTAGAATTGATAGTAATGTTGGGATGAACTTCAAACCAGGGTTTGGTTTTAACTTCTTTAGAAATCCCTGTACATTCCAGATAAATACTTGTTCGCTTCCTCTTCGGAAAATTTGGCATTGGAAGCGTCCCAATGCAAGGTTTGATTCGGAAAACGACCCGCAATTACTCCAAGTAAGATTGTCTCTGTCAATCGGGCAGCATATGAAAATGGTGCTGAACATTTCCCCTTGCCCAAACACGCATCAACAAATTGGTGATAGTGCTTAGGAGCATCTGCAGCATAATTTCGCGAAGGTTCACTGAGATTGAACTGCTTGGTCAATTTTTCAATATCCTTCGAAATATCAACGTATTTGCCTTTTTTGATTTTGCGTGGTAATTGCATGAAATGCGGTAGGAGCAATCTTCCTTTGGTTCCAACAAACATTGCCCCTTGTTCTGGCAGCTGACCTTCTGCTGCTACTTTGGCATCAAGAGATATATCGGTTTTGGTGTTTTTCCCATTTTTATCGGCCATAGTCTTTTGACCAGGTAGCATTAAATCTTTATGGGCATTTGGCATTCCAGGGCCATCGTACCAAATCCATTTAAGGGTTTTTCCGGTGTATTCCGTACCTGGAAATTCATAGGTTACCACATTGTTTTCTGGATAACCAAATCCATTGGGTTCACGACATTCATTTTTAATAGTCATCGGTACATCAAGTTGAAGTGCATTGTAAGGGGTATCCATTATATGCACACCCATATCACCCAAAGTGCCACAACCGTAATCCATCAGTTTTCGCCAATTTCCGGGATGGTAATAGCCTTCTTTATAGGGTCGTTTGTTGGATGTGCCCAACCAAAGATTCCAGTCCAACTGAGCGGGCACTTCATCTTCCCCTTCTGGTACTGCTCCATTGTAACCCCATGATTTAGGGCTCCAAGCATGCACGGTATGCACTTTGCCTATAATCCCATCTTGAATTAACAGGGTGGCCAGCATGTAGTCATAAAATGAATGAACTTGAATACCCATTTGAGTAACCAAGCCCTTATCTCGAGCAACCTTGTCCATTTCACGAGATTCAGAAACATAGTGTGTTAATGGCTTTTGGCAATACACATGCTTTCCTTTATTCATTGCGAATAATGAGGCTGGTGCATGTGTGTGATCTGGTGTCGAAACGATTACTGCATCGATTTCATCTGCCATCTCATCTAACATGACACGATAATCAAAAAATACCCTAGCACCAGGGTGTTTTTTTCTTGCTGAAGAAAGGTTTATGGCATCGACATCGCATAGGGCGACAACTTCAACTTCAGGGTGCGATGCAATATCCCTTAAATCTTCACCACCCATATTTCCAACACCAATATGTGCGGTACGTAATTTTCCTTCAGGTGATTTTGAAACCGTTTGTGCATTTAATATGGAAGGTGCTGCCAACATACCAAAGGCGCCTATTCCACTTTTCTTTAAAAAATCTCGTTTGTTCATTTTGGTTGGTTATAGTCTTTTAATCTTGATGTTTTTAAACCAGATTGGACTGGCATGATCTTGCAATGCGATGTATCCTGTCTTGTACTTTGCATAGTCGGGAGCATTATCCCATTTTCCTGAGTTCTTTTTGGCTTGCCAGTCTTCTGACCAAGGAACAAATTCCAACAGTTTTTTACCATTTAACCAATGCTCTACTTTTTCTGGGGTAAAAACAATTTTTGACGAGTTCCATTCCCCGACCGGATTTAGTTCTTTTTGAGATTCATCGGCAACATGCATGGCATAATCTGCACCTGTCATTTGCCAGTCTTGTAGTAATTCAGGATTTTCTGCTCCAAATTGAGAATTGTAGCCCACCAAATCATGGATATTGGCATAATTTTCATCATCAATCAATTGATATTCAGGGGCCACGACCGGTGGCCCAGCATAGCCTTCTTTAACATGGTAAAAGACACCACTATTACCGCCCTCGGGAATTTTCCATTCGAGATACAATTCAAAATTGTCAAATTCCTCAGCCCCATAGATAATATCCTTACCTCCTTCATAGTCTTGTTCCAAGCCTAATTCGGTATCAAAAGTTAGGGTTGAATCTTTTATGGTCCAACCGGGGGGCAACGAATCCATTCCATAACCGCGCCAACCTTTTGTTGAAGTTCCGTCAAACAAATAAACCCAGTCCGATTCCGATTCAAGGGCCACGGGTTCGGCAGATGGTTCAGTGGATTCTTTTGGATTGTTTTTGCATGCAAGGCCTGCAAGAAGTATTAAGGCAAAAAGTGCTGATTTTTTCATGGTAAAGGTTGAATAGAATTGATTAAAGTACGAAATATTGAGGAAAAGAATTTCTTCCTTTTTCACTACATTTAGTGTTCGACTAATTCAAAAGAACACCACCTATGAAATCCTTTACGTTAAGGGCGAGCATATTCATGTTTTCGCTTTTGTTATTCCCATTTTTTTCTGATGCACAACGCAGAAATTCTAGACAGTCTTCACCAGATATTCCGAGTGAATTGTATTCGAGCCTAGAGTATCGATCTATAGGTCCACACCGAGGTGGGCGTTCGGCTGCTGTAACTGGAGTGCCAGGTGAACCTAACTTGTTTTATTTTGGAGCCACTGGCGGTGGGGTCTGGAAAACTTTGGATGGGGGCCGTACCTGGGCCAATATCTCCGATGGTTATTTTGGAGGAAGTATCGGAGCGGTTGAAGTGGCGAAAAGTGATCCCAATGTGATTTATGTTGGTGGTGGTGAAAAAACCCTTCGCGGAAATGTATCCAGCGGGTATGGAATTTGGAAAACAGAAGACGCTGGAAAAACATGGGCTTTTGCAGGTTTAAAGAACAGCCGGCATGTTCCACGTATACGCATTCATCCTACTGACCATAATACGATTTATGCGGCCGTATTAGGTAATATCTATAAACCCACCCAAGAACGCGGTATATATAAATCGACCGATGGCGGTAAAACATGGCAGAAAAAGCTGTTTGTCAATGACCAATCTGGTTTTGTTGATTTGACCTTTGACCCCAACAATCCTAGAATATTGTATGCTTCTTCATGGAGGGCCCAACGGACACCATATTCCTTAAGTAGTGGAGGTGAGGGTTCTGCACTATGGAAGAGTACCGATAGTGGTGAAACCTGGACCGAGATTTCGAAAAATGAGGGCTTTCCAAAGGATACCTTGGGTATCATTGGTGTTTCAGTATCTCCAGTTAATTCTGAACGTGTATTTGCTATCGTTGAGAACAAGGAAAAAGGAGGGCTTTACCGTTCGGACAACGGTGGGAAAACGTGGACACAAATCAATAGCGAACGTAAACTGCGTCAACGAGCTTGGTATTACACTCGCGTATATGCGGATACCGAAGATGAAGATGTAGTTTATGTTTTGAACGTTCGATACCACAAGTCTACTGATGGAGGTAAAACTTTCAATACGTTCAATGCTCCCCATGGCGACCACCATGATTTATGGATTGCACCTGAAAATTCACAACGCATGATCATTGGTGATGATGGCGGAGCACAAGTTTCCTATGATGGTGGTGAGACCTGGAGCACATACTATAACCAACCTACCGCACAGTATTATCGCGTTACTACGGATAATGCTTTTCCGTATCGTATTTATGTTGCGCAGCAAGATAATTCTACCCTTCGGGTTAATCATCGTTCAGATGGCAGATACATTACCGAAGATGATTGGGAACCGACCGCAGGTGGTGAGTCTGCCCATTTGGCCATTGACCCAACGAACAATGATATCGTTTATGGCGGAAGTTATGGTGGATTTTTAACTCGTGTAAACCACGATGCAGGCACGGTTCGTGGTATTAATGTATGGCCTGATAATCCCATGGGATATGGCGCTGAGGGAATGAAATATCGTTTTCAATGGAATTTCCCCATCATTTTTAGTAAACATGATCCTAAAAAATTATACACCTTCTCACAACATGTGCATTTAAGTACGAACGAAGGGCAGAGTTGGGAATTGTTAAGCGATGACCTTACCCGTAACGACCCTGATAAATTGGTGAGTAGTGGTGGTCCAATTACTCAAGATAATACGGGTGTAGAGTACTATTGTACCATCTTTGCCGCCAATGAAAGTCCATTAAAGGAAGGCTTGATGTGGGTTGGTAGTGACGACGGATTGATTCATATTACCCAAGATGGAGGTGCAAATTGGAGCAATGTTACGCCCGCCGGTATGCCTGAATGGATGATGATCAATAGCGTTGAACCTTCTGCTTTTGATGAAGGCACTTGCTATGTTGCTGGAACTCGCTATAAACTCGGTGATTTCACGCCATATCTCTATAAGACTACGGATTATGGCAAGACATGGACCAAAATTACCAACGGTATAGAAAGCGAGCACTTTACCAGGGTAGTACGCGAAGATCCAAAACAAAAAGGACTCTTGTATGCGGGTACCGAAACAGGCATGTATATTTCGTTCAATGATGGTGCAAAATGGGAGAAGTTTCAATTGAATCTTCCTATCGTCCCAGTGACCGATTTGGCCATTAAAGACAATAATTTAATTGTTGCTACCCAAGGGCGCAGTCTTTGGTTAATCGATGACCTAACTGTTCTGCACCAAACAAAGCCAGCTGATGCAAATGTGGGCATGAAGTTGTTCGCCCCTAAAGATAGTTACCGAACTAAAGGTAGGGCGGCTAGCAAACCAAGTTTGACCGCTGGACAAAATCACCCGAATGGGGTGGTAACACATTTTTATTTAAAAGATATGTCCGAGAAAGACAGCATCAGTTTGACCTACACTTCAATGGCAGGTGATACCTTGGCCAACTTCAGTACGTTTACGAAAGAAAAGAAAAACAAACTGAAAGTAGAAAAAGGAGGGAACACTCACGTTTGGAATACGCGTGGAACAGGTGCTGAAAAACTTCCAGGTATGATTTTTTGGGCTGCAGGTTTTGATGGTGCAAAGGCAGTACCTGGCAGTTATAAGGTTCATTTGAACAAAAACGGAGTTAGCCAAAGCCAGACGTTTAAAATCATTGCCGATCCAAGAGCTGAGGTTTCAGTTGCAGATATGCAAAAGCAATTTGATTTTATCACCAGCATAAATGAGACTGTAAATAAGGCTCATGAATCCATTAAAAAAATTCGGGCCATTAACGAAAAATTAGATGCTTTTACCAAACAGCATAAGGATAACGAGTCGACAAAAGGCCTCGTGGAAAAGGCCAAAAAGATGAAAGAGAGTTTTGGTGAAATTGAAAAGGCATTATACCAAACTAAGAACAGAAGTAATCAAGATCCATTGAACTTTCCGATTCGTTTGACCAACAAACTAGCCCATCTAAACAGACTCGTTGGGATAGACGATTTTCCACCAACAGCCCAAGATATTGCGGTAAAAAATGAGATGACCACAAAAATTAATGCACAGCTTGACACTTTTGATAAGTTGGTGGCTGAAGAAATGAAAGCATTTAACACCGAATTCAACCAACTAGGATTGGACTATTTATCCATAGAAGACTAATAATTTGTAATGAAAAAAGTACTTTTTATCGCAGCCCTCTTTTTTGGGGCACTGGCCGTCGCACAAACGGCCGAGGAATATTTTAAACCCTTGAAATTTAGAAATATTGGACCGTTTCGAGGAGGACGTTCGGTTTCAGCGTCAGGTGTAATCGGTGACCCTATGACGTATTATATGGGTACCACCGGAGGGGGTCTATGGAAAACCGAGGATGCCGGTCAACGGTGGAAGAATATTTCAGACGGCTTTTTTGAAATGGGCTCTGTGGGAGCAGTAGCCGTTTCAACCCATAACCCAAATATTGTATATGTGGGTATGGGAGAACACGCACCACGTGGCGTAATGACTTCTTACGGTGATGGTGTATATAAATCCACAGATGCAGGTAAGACATGGAAACATTTGGGGCTTGAAGCCACGCATCATATTTCACGGATTATTATCCATCCCACCAATCCAGATATTGTATATGTAGCTGCTCAAGGCCAATTGTACGGACCCAATAAAGAACGCGGAATCTACAAGTCCACCGATGGCGGAAAAACTTGGAAGAACACCCTTTTCGTCAACAATTTAACCGGCTGCGCTGAACTTTCAATGGATGCCAACTATCCTGAAATTATGTATGCCGCCATGTGGGAACATCAGCGAAAACCAAATATGGTCGTTAGTGGTGGAGAAGGTAGTGGACTATATAAGTCGACCGATGCCGGAGAAACTTGGACAGAAATGACCACAGGGTTACCAAAGGAAAAAGGAAAAATGGCAATTTCCGTGAGTCCAGTAAATTCAAATAAGGTTTACGCTTTGATCGAAAGCGACAGCAACCAAGACAAAGGTGGACTATTTGTTTCAAACAATGCTGGTAAGTCTTGGAGTTTGGTCAGCGGTGATAACCGGTTAACCCAACGTGCTTGGTACTATATTGAGGTTTTTACGGACCCAACCGACGAAAATATTGTTTACGTATTGAGCGCCCCTGCGCTACGGTCAATGGATGGCGGGAAAACTTGGAAGCGATTAACAGGTACCCATGGCGATTACCATGATTTATGGATAAACCCCAATAACAACAGGAATATGGTGATTGCCAATGATGGGGGAGCTGCAGTAAGTTTTGACTTCGGCAAAACCTGGTCTTCTCAGGTTAATATGCCTACAGGGCAGTTTTACCGAATCAATACCGACAATCTATTTCCTTACAACATTTATGCAGGTCAACAAGATTACTCCTCGGCCATGGTTGCCAATATGTCTGTTGGGAGGGGTGGTATAACCATGTCTGACTTTAGTCCTTCTGCTGGAGGAGAAAGTGCCTTTTTGGCCTTTGATCCGGACAACCCTAGGTATGTAATGGGCGGAAGTTATTTAGGTACCATCAATGTTTTGGATATGGAATCTAAAGCAACCACTTCCGTTATGGCGGCACCGATTCAGTATTTGGGTAGGGAAGCCCGTGATATGAAATATCTGTACAATTGGAATGCCCCAACCTTACGTTCACAACATGAGGATAATACTTTTTACCATGGCGCCCAGTTGTTATTGAGAACCCGTGATATGGGGGTGACCTGGGAGGAAATGTCCCCCGATTTAACACGTGATATCGATGCCAAACAAGGTAATGGTGGTGGGCCATACACTAATGAAGCCGTAGGCGCTGAGAACTATGGAACCCTGGCCTATGTATTGGAATCACCGCACGAAGCAGGTGTTTTCTACACCGGCAGTGACGATGGTTTTGTTCATATAACCAAAGACAATGGGGAAAGCTGGCAGAACATAACTCCTAAAAACTTAGGGGAATCTTTAGTCAACGCAATTGAGGTTTCTCCGCATGACAAGGCAACCGTTTACATTGCTACCACCAAGTACAAGTTCAATGACCATACCCCAGCCATTTATAAAAGCACGGACTATGGAAAAACATGGACGAGTATTAATTCCGGAATTCCTGTTGGAGCTTTTACTCGTGTAGTACGCGAAGATCCAGTGCGCAAAGATTTGCTATATGCAGGTACTGAAAAAGGACTATATCTTTCTTGGGATGGAGGTAAAAGTTGGAAACAATTTCAATTGAATTTGCCTAAAACTCCAATCACTGACATTAAGATTCACGATGGGGATTTAATCGTGGCGACTTCAGGAAGGGCCTTTTGGATCTTGGACGATTTGACCATGTTATCTCAATACGATGCTGCACAAAAGGGCATGAAATTATACCAGCCCAATGATGCCATGAACGGTTCTTGGTACGGTCCTATGAATGGTAATACCGATAATTTTGATGGCATGAGCACGCTGTCTGGGGTAAACCCAGCTAATGGAATGGTGCTTTACTATGAGCTTCCGAAGCTGGCTGATTCTATTGCATTGACCATGGATGTTTTAGATGCTTCAGGCAATGTCGTTAGAAGCTTTTCTTCGGAAAAGGATAAGGATTATGTCCCACACAATGGTGGCGGACCCAGACCGGCACCTAGATTGCCTAAAAAAGAAGGTTTAAACCGTTTTGTTTGGGATATGAAGACCCCGATTTTGCCAGGCATTCCCGGAGCGTATATCGAATCTCGATTCAGTGGACATGTGGTTCCTCCAGGAAGCTATACCGTGCGATTGAAGGCGGGTGATATGTCAAAAACCGTTGAAGGAAAGATTGTTGCAATGCCGACGTATAAGACGACTACAGCGCAATATACAGAGTACCATTCGTTTATGAACGATATGGAAAAGCGTCTGACCGAAATGCACAATACCGTGAATTCGTTATTTAAAGTTCAGAAACAGCTAAAAGCAGTTCTTGAAGACGTTACGGATGAAACAGTCAAAGCCGAAGGCAAAAAGCTATTAAAAGAATTGGACGCATGGGATAAAGACATGATACAGCGTAAATCAAAAGCCTACGATGATGTTGAAAATTTCCCGAATAAATTTACTGCTGAATACCTGTTCTTAATTGATGCAACGAATAGTACCATACCAAGGGTCAACCAGCCATCAAAAGATAGGAAAGCAGAGCTTGATGCGCAGTGGACAACATTAAAATCTAGAGCAAGTAAGCTCACAAAAACCGCAATACCAGAATTCAATAAGAAGCTTTGGGATGCTGGTGTGGGCGCAATTAGAATTTAGGTTATGATTACTGGTTGATGGTGGCTACAATGTGTAATTTTACCATCAACCAGTATCATTTATAATTTACCCTTTGGAATATTACAACTATATAAAGGCCTTACACCTCATTTTTGTGGTCACCTGGTTTGCTGCACTATTTTATATCCCAAGACTTTTTATCTATCACATCGAGGCAAATGACAAACCTTCGCCTGAACGCGAAATCCTGACGAATCAGCTTAAGTTGATGACCAAGCGTTTGTGGTTCATTATTGGTTGGCCTTCCGCAATTTTATGTACCCTTTTTGCATTGGTATTGCTGCATTTGAATTCAGGCCTCATCTATCAACCTTGGATGCAAGTCAAGCTTGGGTTTGTTGTGGCATTAATTGCATATCACTTTAAATGCCATCAAATATTTAAGCAACTACAGCGTGATGAGGTCAACTACTCTTCCCGTTTTATGCGCATATTTAATGAAGCCACCTCTTTGATTCTATTTGCAGTGGTATTCTTGGTCATTCTTAAAAGTGCGGTAAATTGGATTTACGGTGTCGTTGGAATTTTTGCTCTTGCAATTCTATTAATGCTGGGTATTCGATTCTATAAAAGGGTGCGGGAAAAGAATCCGGAAGCTTAAATAAGTTAAAGGATAAATTCAGTTAAATTATATTTTCCTACTATTAAGTGGTTTTGATGACATAGTTTAGTTGGGTTCCTAATTTGTTTGATTTAAAAATCATATCATCTATATTCAATTGTTGGCACACATATGAAAAACCCGATTCAAAATTGGATTGATTCTAACAAAGAGGTTAAAGATATTCTGAAAGAAATAGAGAATTCGAAAATCTCTCCTAGCGACCAAGCTGAACTGGCGATGGACAAACTTTGTTCGTTGTTGGACTTGCCAAAAATGCCAGAAGACACATCACGATACGAAGATTTTTATGAAAAAAATGGAATAGAAGAAAGCCGCTCTGTTTTTCAAGAGAATGCATTGCTAAAATATTTTCACCCAGAAGAAGATCCACGAAGTTTAATTATTACAGCTATTTATAATCTGAAAAATTTGATTGGTGTGGATTTAGACGAAGTGATAGTCAGGGAGTTTGGAGAAAAATTTAAAGATGATTATCTCATTGGCTTCAAGGGAAATGGAATTGATGGAGAAATCGTATTTCCGCAAAAAGAGGGAAAAAGCTGGTTTGATTTAGGGTGTATTACTGTTACAAAAATTATAAATCTGGAAAAATAAATACGTGTGCCAATACGGTGTATAATTAATTGCAAGGATTTCCCAAAATGGAAATCCTTGCAATTAACAATCTTCGGTAGAGGCGGACATTTTCCGTTGGAAAAGTCCGCAACTAATCATACACATCACCGTTCGGAAATCGCTCTCATCTCACTTTTATATCTGAATTTGAACCTTGGATTCGAATTCTTTTTGGTGCGATTCTTGTTACCTTTAGTTTTCAAAAATTTCACTTGAAAAAACTCTCCCTTCGTTCTAGAATTTTTGTAACCATGATTCTTTTGGTGGTCATTGCTTCGGTTTTGATAGCTGGGGTGACCATATACCAATACCGTGAACAATCAAGGGATTATCACCAAGAACGTTTAGAGCGCAAAGAAGAGCAGGTCTTGCAAAGCATTGATTATGTGCTTCGTGAGACAACTTATGAGCCAACGACCGAAAACTTAAAGTATATTTTTAGGGATGAAATCTACAAGATTGCAGACGTTCAAAATCTGAATTTCAATATCTATGATTTAGATGGAGGCCTTGTAAAAAGTTCCAAACCTGCTTTTGAAGCAGATTCGGTTGCCAACTGCCTCGATGCCGAAATTTTGAACAATCTTGAAATAAGTGGGACCAAGCGATTCGTTGAAGAAAAGAAAGCTGCAGGCGCAAATTTTCAGGCTTCCTACTCTTATATAAATAGTCCTAATTTCAAACCAATAGGCATTGTTAACCTTCCCTATTTTGAAGATAACACCTTCAACGATATGGAACTTCGGGAGTTTCTTGTTCGATTGGCAGGTGTATATCTGGTCATGCTGATTTCGGCAATTATTTTATCCTATTTCATTTCAAAATACATTACGCGTTCATTGGAGACTGTTGCAAATAAACTACACCTCACAAACCTGACTAGGCGTAATGAGAAAATCATATTGGAAAACCCAACGGATGAGATTGGTAAGTTGGTCAACTCTTACAATGATATGATTGATGAGTTGGAAGAGAGTGCGGCGAAATTGGCACGTAGTGAACGTGAACAAGCCTGGCGTGAAATGGCAAAACAAGTTGCACATGAGATTAAAAATCCCTTAACGCCTATGCGCCTAACAGTTCAAAGCTTCGAACGGAAATTCAATCCTGAAGATCCAAAGGCAGAAAAAAAGGTGAAAGAGTTTTCAAAAACCCTGGTGCAACAAATTGATACCATGACCAATATTGCATCGGCGTTTTCAAACTTTGCCGATATGCCTGCACAGCAAAATGAAACATTAAATGTTGTTCAGGTAACCAAGTTGGCGCTGGACATTTTTCATGAGCCCTACATACATTTTCTGGCGGACGAAGAAGAGATAATCGCCAAATTGGACCGAACACAGCTTATAAGGGTCGTTACGAATTTGGTCAAAAATGCTATTCAGGCCGTTCCAGAAGTTGAAAACCCGAGAATTTTGGTTACTGTGGCTTCAAAGGAAAATTTTGCAAAGATTTCAGTAGCTGACAATGGTATTGGAATTGAAGATGAGCTCAAACACAAAATTTTTGAACCTAAGTTTACCACTAAATCGAGCGGCATGGGACTTGGACTGGGAATGGTGAAAAATATCGTAGAAAACTACAACGGTTCAATCGACTTTACTTCCCAACAAGGAAAAGGTACCGTCTTCACAGTTAAATTTCCAAGGGAATAGTTTCGCCAGATGCTAGATGTTGGAGGCTGAAGATTGAATGTTTAATTTTATGATTCATCGCGCATCGCGCAACTAACACCTTTCATCAATGACCTACGAGAATATCTATATTGAAGAAGAAAATGCCATTGCCACCATCACCATTGATAGGCCTAAAAAACTCAATGCACTGAACAAGCAGACCATAGCCGAACTGCATGAAGCTTTTAAAGAACTTGACGAAGACAAAGAAACGAAGGTCATTATTTTAACGGGTAGCGGTGAAAAGGCTTTTGTTGCAGGGGCCGATATATCTGAATTTTCTGATTTTGATGTGGAACAAGGAGGTCAATTGGCAGCAAAAGGCCAAGAATTACTTTTTGATTTTGTTGAAAATCTATCCACTCCGGTCATTGCTGCAGTAAACGGTTTTGCGTTAGGCGGTGGTTTGGAATTGGCAATGTCTTGTCATTTTAGAGTTGCCAGTGATAATGCGAAAATGGGACTCCCTGAAGTTACCTTGGGCTTGATTCCCGGTTATGGGGGCACCCAACGTTTACCACAATTGGTAGGTAAAGGAAGGGCAATGGAAATGATTACTACAGCTGCTATGGTTTCGGCTGAACAAGCGCAAAGCTATGGCTTGGTTAATTATGTGGTTGCCCAAGAAGAATTATTAGCGCTTTGTCGAAAATTAGCTGGAAAAATAGCTAACAACTCTTCCGTGGCCATAGGACAGGCAATAAAAGCGGTCAATGCGGGTTATAACAATGATTTGAATGGCTATGCCGTTGAGATTGCTGCTTTTGGTAACTGCTTTGGTACCGATGATTTTATAGAAGGTACTTCTGCTTTCTTAGAAAAACGAAAGGCAAATTTCCCGGGGTCATAGTCGAAACCCCAAACAATGAAAAACCTACTTTTTGCCATTTTTATGGTTTTTTCGACCGCATTTGGTCAAAAAATGCCTGTTTCCTACGATTTTGGAGAGAAATTCAATGACCGTCATAAGTATTCCAATCTCGTGACCATTTCTGAAGATGGTGATGGTGGTTACCTTTTGGTTCGTTCCTATTTTCAAGGATTGATTCTTAAACCCAGAGGGTATATCATCGAGCGATATGATGCGGATTTAAACCTTGTATCGGAATACAATTATAAGTTCAACGGAATGCAATTCGTTGATGGGTTTTTTCATAATGGCATTTTGAACCTTTTGTTTTTCAATTACGATTTTGAAATGGAGCAATACGAATATTGGGTACACCAGAGCTCGGTGCTGAATTATGATTTTAAGCCCAAACGTTTAATGGCCATTAAATCACAGGTAGTTCAAGGTGCTTTTGGTAAGAACTACTACAATAGAAATTTCAAAAAAGGCTTTTCAACCATATTGTTGTTTGATAAGGAAAAGAACGGCTTCTTAATCAGCACACATCATAAAAGGGGTAAACTCAATAAGCACACACTACATCTTTTTGATACAAATTTGAACAAACGTTGGGAGCATGACTTCAGCAATGAGGTTGAAGATAAAAACTATGCCTTTGAACAATTGGCTTTATCTGAAAATTTGGACTACGCCTACATCGTTGGTAAAGCCTATTTCAAGAAAAAACGTTTTGAGGCAACGGAGCGCAAGTTTCAATATGAGGTAATCAAAGTTTCCCAGAACGAAGCAAAAACCCAACAATTTTTAGAACCGGGCAAGTATCCTGAAGCGTTGTATCCGCTTTTTAAGAATGAAAAATTGGTCTGCGTTGGTTTTTATGCCAATCGAAAGGACAATCGATATAACGGTTTGACGTACTATGAATTGAATCCTGCAAGCCTTTCAGTTGAACAAGAAAAATATCATCCGTTTACACCTGAATTTATGAGTGATAAATTTGGTCGTGAGGATGACAAGGAAATTAAAAACTTGGTTTTTAAAGGCGTTGAACTCACAAGTAATGGAGAGATTATATTCAATGCCGAAGAATACTTTGTTACCGAAAGTATGCAACGCACCGGTGCGGGTCAACGTATTAAAGTCGAACGTTTTCACCATAATGATATCGTTAGTGCAAAATTGAATGCCGCTGGTGATATGGAATGGGTTCGTAACATTAACAAGTTGGAAGTTACGCAGGGAGATGGGGCTTATGCCTCATACAGTTCTTTTTTCAATAATGGTAAAACCTATTTCTTTATTTGTACTGCATCTGAAAACCCACAACTTTTAGGCAACGAGCGCATTGTCTTTAAACAAGGTTTAGGTAGAAATCGAAATGTTTTTACCATTTCATTGGATGAAAATGGAAAATTGGATTACGAAAAAATAATCGATGCCAAAGACGCAAGACTTCCATTAATGGTTTCAAAACCATTCGTGAACAAGAATGAAGGCCAACTCCTTTTTTATGCCAAACAAGGAAATAAAAAACAGTTGGTTGAAGTTGAATTTGAAGATTAAATATTAGGAATAAATCCATAAATTTGGATTAAATCCTAATAAGTGTCAAAACAAGATTTTTTAAAGGGAAGAGGAGCCCAAAAGAACGTCCATAACCGTTTCTTAAAAGATGTCTACGAGAAGCGCGAAGATTTCCTGGAATATTGCCGTATTGAAGGTGAAGATGCGGAACGCATAAAGACTGAATACCTACCCATATTTCCAAAAACTATTGTTAATAAGGTCATTAGCCCTGATGTGGGCATGCAGTACAGCATGAATCCCTATCAAGGGTGCGAGCATGGTTGTATTTACTGCTATGCAAGAAATGCTCATGAGTTCTGGGGATATAGTGCCGGACTTGATTTTGAACGAAAGATTCTAATTAAAAAGACGGCCCCCCAACTTCTTGAAACCCATTTAAAAAAGAAGTCATGGCAGGCAGCAACAATTGTTTTATCCGGGAATACGGATTGCTATCAGCCTGCGGAACAAAAGTTTCGGATTACCAGAAAATGCTTAGAGGTATTTTACAAGTACCGACATCCAGTGGGTATCATCACCAAGAATGCATGGATACTTCAAGACTTAGATATCCTTAAAGAACTCAATAAAGAACAGTTGATAGGCGTCAATATTTCAATCACTTCACTTTCTGAAAAAACACGAAGACTACTGGAACCTAGAACGGCATCCATCAAAAGACGTCTTCGAGCGATTAAGATCTTATCAGAAAATAACATACCGGTAAATGCAATGCTTGCACCAATGATTCCAGGAATCAACAGCCATGAACTATTAAAACTAGCGAAAACAGTTTCAGAACACGGGGCACTATCCTTTGGTTTTACCGTGGTTCGCTTGAATGGTGCAATTGGAGAATTGTTTGCAGACTGGATTCATAAGACGATGCCCGATAAAGCTGAAAAAGTACTGCATTTGATTCAAGATTGCCATGGAGGAACTTTAAATGACAGCCGTTTTGGAGTGCGCACTCGTGGAGAAGGTAAGGTCGCTGAACAAATTCATGAAATGGCCAGATTGGCCAAACGCAAATACTTTGCGGATAAAAAATTTCCTAAACTGCGAACCGATTTGTATGAGCAATACAAAAGTGGGCAGATGAACTTATTTTAAATGACTTAGGCTATTTCGCCGCGGTGCGGTTTTAGAGCGTCCCTAACCTGAATCATATTTTCTTTATTGACCACTAAATAGGCGGTACAGTGAACATCGTTAATTTCTTGAACCCCAGAATCAACCATTTCCAAGTTTTCCATGGTCATATATTCTCTGAGATGGGTCAAATGATGTTCTGCCATAGGTTTGGCATCTCCACTTCGAATATCCCAAATGAGTTTAATATGTTCTGGCATCGCTAAGATTTATAATGCAAATGTATTTTGTAATCAATTCTTGCCCAAGTAGAAGAACGAAAGAACTAGGCGTGTATTAAAAATGAAGTCAATTAAATTTATTTTGAAATTGTAGTTTTAAAGAAAACGCAGTAGATGGATTTATCGGCTTGGAAACAAAAGGGGACTTACTTTAATTATAACGGACATAATATTTTTACAGTTGAAGAAGGAAAAGGGGAGACCCTTTTGTTAATTCATGGTTTCCCTACTGCTTCATGGGATTGGCATAAATTATGGCCAGAATTGACCAAACAATTCCATGTGCTCACTTTTGACATGCTCGGATTCGGATTTTCAGATAAACCGAAGAAATATGCCTATTCCATTGTTGACCAAGCCAATTTGATAGAGGCGTTATTGACTTTAAAAAAAGTACAGCAACTTCATATTTTCTCGCATGATTATGGTGATTCCGTAGCGCAAGAATTATTGGCACGATTTCAGGAAAGGCAGCAAAAAAGTGAGGAGGGTCTTATCCTAAAATCCATTTGTCTTTTGAACGGTGGTATTTTCCCCGGTGAGCATCGCCCGCTGCTCATACAAAAATTACTAATGGGGCCGTTCGGTTCTTTAATCGCACAAGCCTTTACTCGCAAAAAATTGGCCAAGAATTTTAGAAAAATATTCGGCCCCGAGACACAGCCAACTGAAAATGAGTTGGACTCCTTTTGGGAGTTAATGACATACAATGAAGGCAAGAAAGTATTCCATTTGCTTATTCGCTATATGAAAGAACGAATGGTTAATAAGGTGCGTTGGGAAGATGCCCTTATTCAGGCCCGTATACCCCTTCGTTTTATAAATGGAAATATGGACCCTATTTCCGGTAAGCACGTTGCAGACTTTTATAGATCGAAGGTTAAAGAAGCTGATGTAGTGGACTTACCTAAGATTGGTCATTTTCCATTAATTGAGGCACCAAATGAAGCCTTGCACCATTACATGAATTTTGAAAAAGATTTGTGATAAAAGGGAACGATATTTATCGTTCCCTTTTGTTCATATTTACTTTTTTACCACAATTAGAGCGGTATATTTCAAATCTTTATCAACATACATTTTAGGAGACAGTTCTCCTCTTTGCATCAAGGGTAGTACTTGACTCATTGTTGTTGCAGTACCATCTTCGTAATAGACCATATCCAAACTTTGTGGAGGTGGTTTTTTGAACAATTCTGCTTGGGGTAATAATCTTAAACTAATTGGAATGAACGAATACTGTGTATTTGCCTCAAGTTCTTCAAAAGAAATCGGTTTTGGTTTGAAAACAACCATTGTGTGATAGGTACCATTGCCATCAACATACATTTTTGGACTCAGTTCCCCTTTTTGAATTAATGGTAATACCTCGCTTAGCGTGGTTTTAGTACCGTCTTCGTAAAAAACATTTTCAAGGGCATTAGGTGGTCCTTTTCTCATCAATTCTTCTAATGAAATTGCTCGCAGTGAACTTTCAACAAAAGAATATTCTTGTGCTTGACCTTTGAGAAGAAAAATTAGGGAAAGAAATAAAAAGAGATTTTTCATTTGAATTGGTTTATTGATTCTAATAAATATACGGTGGTATACTATTGTTTGTATCAAAAACGTATAGTTGGTGATTTTTTCTTTGTAAATGTTGTTTTTCACAGCTTACGTTATTCTTGGTAGTCCAATAAATGCACTTTTTCAAAACAGGTATTCCATCATAAACCCTTAAAACCTGAACTTTTTAAATAATTTTAAAATAGTTGTCCAATAAAGTTTATTGGGTTCGTCCTTTAGGAGAATGCAATATTAATCGGTCCGTTCTATCGGACATAAATTTTAAAAGACATGAGTAATTTTTTGTATTTATTTAGAGGCGGAGATGAAAACTTCAACAAACTTTCACAAGAAGAGAAACAAGCCCATATGCAAGTGTGGGGAAAGTGGATGGGGGAGCTCCAAGAAAAAGGAAAGTTGTTGGACGGACTCCCCTTGGCTGCGGATGGTCGAGTTGTTGAGAATAGGGGTGAGGTAGTAACGAACGGTCCTTATGCTGAAGGAGCTGAATTGGTCGGTGGTTACCTTATTGTTTCAGCAAATGACCTAGACGAAGCAACAGAAATCTCAAAAGGATGTCCCATTTTTGACTATGAGGGCAGTGTCATTGAGATACGTGAAATTGTAGATATGGAAGGACATTAGGCCAAATCGTATCCAAAACCAAAAAGATGAATAGCGCTAACCACTTAAAGCTTGAGCATCTATTTAGAAATGAATATGCCAAGGTCATTGCTATTCTAACCAGTAAATATGGCACTTCGCATCTTGAAGACATAGAAGATGTTGTACAAGAAACCTTTATAAAAGCAATGCGCGTTTGGGGTTATAAAGTAGTACCCCAAAATCCAACCGCCTGGCTGCTCAAAGTAGCCAGGAATGGTTTGATTGACGTTCTTCGAAAAGAAAACAAATGGGCCCGGGATACCGAAGTTGCCTCGACAGAGGAAACAACACCAAATGAAACCGCAATGTTTGCCCATGAGGTATCGGACAGTCAATTGAAGATGATTTTCGCTTGTTGTGACCCTAAATTATCGCAAGAATACCAACTTGTACTGAGTTTAAAATTGATAGGTGGTTTTAGCAATAAAGAACTCTCGGAAGCACTTTTAAAAAAAGAGGAAACCATTGCAAAGGCTTTTACCCGAGCTAAGAAAAAATTTCGAGAAGAGGTACAATTCGTAAAAGTTCCAGCTGAAATGGGTCTCCAATCTCGGCTTTTTGTGGTTTTGCGAGTGATTTACTTATTGTTTTCTGAAGGCTATTCAACTACTACGGGTTCTCAAATTTTAAAGCAGGATATCTGCTACGAAGCATTAAGACTAGCACTTTTATTACGGGAAAATAAATATTGCAGACATCCAAATTTAGAAGCCCTAATAGCATTAATGTGTTTTCATATTTCAAGATTTAATGCTAGACTTGATGCTCAAGGAGCACTTGTAAGCCTAGATAAGCATGACCGTTCCCTTTATGATGAAGATTTGATTGTAATTGGACTGCAGCATCTACAAAATGCACAATCTTTAACATCAAATTCGAGTAATTACCTATTTGAAGCGGCAGTCTCGTACGAACATTGTGCGGCTAGAACATTTCAAGAAACAAATTGGGCTGCAATCTTGAAATTATATGATTTGCAAATGAAAAATAAGCCTTCACCCATGGCTGCTTTAAACAGAATTGTAGCGCTTCAAAAAGTAGATGGCCCTAAAAAGGCCTTGAACGAACTGGATGATTTGGCGCAATTATACGACTATGAAAAAGTGGGATTGTTTTACGCAATCAGGGCTGAGTTGTTAAAGGAACTATCGGATTCCAACTATGCCTCTGTTTTAAGAACCGCCATCGAATTGACTCAAAATCAACTCACAAAGGAATTTTTAGAAAAGAAGCTGGCTACAAAAAGTTAATCAATAAAATTTTACAAAAAAATCTTCACCGTTGCTGATGATTTTGTTCATTACAGTTGTTCCCCTTGCAATGATTTTCGCTTCAATAAAATCACCTTCTCCCTTTCTTTTTAGGCTTATCGTTATGGGCTTGCCAGAAATGAATACGTCTTTGAGTTCCACAAAACCCCAATCTTCAGGTAGTTTGGGGGTGATTCTAGTGGTCTGAAAATTTATGGGTTCGATACCTAATAGTCCTTCCGTGAAAATTCGACAATACAATGCACTTTCAGCAGATAGATGTTGCATGTCATTTTCGGGATATGCTTCAATAGGATAAGGAACATGGTCACCGAGCAATCTCTTGTTGGAATAGCTTTTTAATTTGTCATAAGCTAGATTGGCAGCACCTACCCGCATTGCACCCCGAAGCGCATATAAAGTGGCCCGATCCCAGAAAATAGCTTCTTCAACGGGAACTTCTGGGTTCAGTTCAACTAAAACGCCATTCGATGTCCAAAGTTTTTCAAAAAGTGCTTGTAAAGTACCTTCCTTACGAGTTTCAATACCCATGGTCAAAGGCAAGCATATCCAGTGTCGTAACCTTGAATTCTCTTCAAAATATTTATAGGTTTCCAGTTCTTCAATGGTAGCGCCAAAATAATCTTCAATGGTTTGTTCCATAAGCACGGCACGCCGTTCATATTGTTTTTGTTTACCCCTTTTTCCCAATTCTTTGGCCAATCTTGATGCATATTTTAGTCCACCATAGTATAGCGTAGATGTGGAAAGATTGGCGTTTCCTGTAGCGATGCGACCCTCCATTTCATCTGATTCAGAACGAACTGCTCCGGCTTTATTACGCATTTTATGGCAGTATTCTATGCTCCATTCTATTAGGGGCCAAAGAAAAGTAGCCTCTTTTTCACTACCGGTGGCCAAAAGATATAGTGAAGTTCCGTACGCAATCATTGCTGCATCACCACGATCCAAATGGTCCATAGAAAAAATACCATCGACCTCAAAAGCGTAAGGTATGTGGGTATCATCCTTCGGAATGTTTTCTAGAAATTTTTTGTAGGTATTAAACGCGGCTACATTGCCCTTAAAATATCCTAAATAAGGGAAAAAAGGCCCACTGTATTCCACCTGATCATTGGCCCAAATACCGGTATAGTAATTACCGCCACCTGGTGAATGCACCAAGCCCATCGAAGAATCGAAAATACTTTCCGCTGCCCGTATTTTTGAAAAATAGAACAAGGTATTAATGATACTATCGGGCGTTTTAAGTTGAAGTTTTTCATAAACTTCATTTAAAAAGGAGGTACGCTCTTTACTGGCGGTTTCAAAATTAAATTCACTTTTTTGTTCGTCGTTTAAGGTGGCTCCAAAATAGACGGGAAAACTATAGGTGGAATTCGGAGCTAAGGTAATGGAGTCCAATGCCGCGCTGAAAATATGATGACTGTACTTTCCTTTATACCCCAATTGTGATTGTGAAAATTCTATGTTCGAAAATTTAATCTTTCGACTTTCATTTGAAATATTTCGGATCTCCCATTCTTCGACCAGATAACGATTTTCCATAGATGGGTAGAAGGTTTTGGTTACTCGTATCCCGTTGACTGGACTACAGAAGAAAGCAGCTTTGCCTGATAGCTGTATCGAGTCAACTTTGGAAGGAACAATAATCTTATCACCTAGAATTATAGATGGAGAAATCCCATCATCAGTCGTTTTTCTGAAATAGGCACGGTACTTTTTCCAATCAGGTTCGTTGGTTTTATTAAATGTTCTTAGTTGTGGAAAGATTACATCCCGAGAAACACTAAGGTTTCGCAATGAATCCACTTCGTAATAAAGTATCGCCGATACTTTTTCACCTGAAAATTCAATGTGGTCTGAGTGGGGAAGTCGATTCTCGTTTTTTAGTTCCCATGTTATGGTTTTGTCATCCGAAATTTTCCAGAAATTTCTATCAATTGAATCTTGTGAAAATCCTGTTGTAAAAAAGGCTGCTAGTAAGCAGCCCATGACAAGTCTTTTGTTCATTTTTAAATGGCGCTTATGAAAGTTCCCAACCCTTTCTGTATTCTCGAGTTACCCATTCATTTGCTTTATCATAGTTGGTAATCTTCATGTTTTCTCCATCCCAAAGCAGCTTTCTTCTTCCTGGATATTCATAAGGTGCCCAATCCCCGACCTTTTTGCCAGGCCGTAGTTTTTTATATTGATAAGCTTTAACCGCAAGGTTACCCATCAATACGGTTTCGGTCAAAGGACCGGCTTTGGCAAAATCGGAAGAAGTAGCATCTCCTTTCAAGCAACCATTCACGAAATTGGCAATATGGCCGTTCATACCGTCAGGTACCCTGGTGTACTTTTCTTTTGGTGCTTTATATATTTCCTTAAGTTCTGATGGTAAAAATCTGGCATTACGTGAATAAGTGTCAAAAACAAGTGTGCCACGATCACCGTACATAACCGTTCCACCACCACCATCACCAATGGTCTCGTTATCTTTTAATTCATCTGGTAAATCAGGTTTTAAGCCACCATCGAACCAATTTAATTGTATATCACCATGGTGTTCATGCTCAAATTTTAAATGAATTTTTGAGGAAGGAGGACAAGAAGGACTATAATCCGCTTCTACAAAATCACCAATCCAAACAGTGGTGCAGCTTGCCTCAGCTTCTGTGGGATAACCTAAATCCAATACACTAAAAGGTGTTTCCATAATATGACAGCCCATATCACCTAATGCACCGGTTCCAAAATCCCACCATCCTCTCCATTTAAAGGGTAAATAGGCCGCATTATAATCACGCATTGCTGCTGGGCCAAGCCATAAATCCCAATCCAATTCTTTAGGAACTGCCTGACTTTCAGTAGGTATCGGAACACCTTGAGGCCAGACAGGTCGGTTTGTCCAGCAATCAATAGTGTGAATTTTACCGATAACTCCACTTTCGACCCATTCTCTGGCAATTCGGCTATCGTCGCTTGAGGCTCCTTGGTTTCCCATTTGGGTAACAATACCATTTTCGGCGGCAACTTTGGTCATCAACCGTGCTTCCTTAATATTATGGGTCAAAGGTTTTTCTACGTAAGCGTGCTTTTTCTCACGCATAAAAGGCAGGGCAATTGAGGCATGGGTATGGTCTGGAGTAGCGACCATCACCGCGTCGATTTCATCTAAATGGTTGTCGAAAACCTTTCTAAAATCTTTGTACTGCTTTGCTTTTTTATATTTTTTAAAAGATTGGGCCGCTCTTCTTTCATCTACATCGCATAGGGCAACAAACTTTACTTTTCCAGTTTGGTTCATGCCATTCATAACACCGTTGCCACGACCACCAACCCCAAATGCGGCGACATATAAAGTATCACTCGGAGGAACATGATTTTTGCCCAAAACATGGCTTGGTACTATAGAAAAGGCTGCCGCAGTAGCTGCAGAATTTTTAAGGAATTTTCGTCTTTGCATTTTGATTGGTTTTGTAGCTCTTGAAGATACAAAAAACAGTTAGCGAAACGAATAGTAATAAAATAGAATTATACTATGCCTTACCGTTCCACTCTGCATAGAATTGCTCCAAATAGTCCAACAAAAACTGATGTCTTTTTTCGGCCAAGACTTTACCGCTTTTGGTATTCATTTTGTCTTTAAGTAATAACAACTTTTCGTAAAAATGATTGATAGTTGGGGCTTCTAATTTTTTATATTCTTCTTTGGTAAGATTCAAATTTGGAGCAATTTCAGGGTTATATAATTCCCTATTCTTAAACCCGCCATAATTGAATGCTCGAGCGATACCAATAGCGCCGAGAGCATCTAGACGGTCAGCATCTTGCACTACTTGTAGTTCTTTCGAATTGAACTTCTTTTTGCTTGACTTGTTCAGCGTATTTTTAAAAGAGATGTTCTCAATTATTTTTTCAACGTGATCGATTATTTTTTTATCGATGTCGATTGAATTCAGGAATTCGACTGCTAAACGTGGCCCAATGGATTCATCTCCATTATGAAATTTGGCATCTGCGATATCATGTAGTAAAGCACCTAGACTAACAGTTAAGACATCTACCTGCTCATCTTTAGCAATTAGAAGGGTGTTATTAAATACTCGTTGTATGTGAAACCAATCGTGCCCTCCTTCGGCACCTTGTAAAGTTTCTTTGACAAACGCTATGGTTTCTTCAACTATTTCGGTATTTGTCATAATTTATACCTTGATTCCTGATGTGATAATCTGCTCGATTCGTGGTATTAATTCTTCTGTATTGCCAGAATTAACTATTGGTTCATGTACATCAAAGGTCAAATGATTTCCCAATCCCATTGGAAATTTACCATACCTTAAAAGTTTCCAAGAATTGTTAATGCTAATCGGCAGTAGTAATGCTGAAGGGGCATTTTCAATAATGGTTTCCAATCCTTTGGTCTTGAAAGGTTTTGGAAGACCGTTTCTACTTCGCGTTCCTTCAGGAAAAATAACGGCACTTCGGGTATTTTCTTCAATGTACTTTCCCAATTTGGCAATTTCGCGAAGCGACTGTTTTGCGTCTTTTCTGTTTATTAAAACTGAACCGCCGTATTTTAAATTGAATGATATGCTTGGAATCCCCTTTCCCAATTCCTTCTTGCTTACAAATTTTGGGTGGTGTTTCCGCAAATTCCAAATCAAAGGGGGAATGTCATACATGCTTTGATGATTGCTAATAATAATCAAGGGCTTATCAATAGGAATGTTATGTTTATTTCGAAAGGTGAAACGAGTACCGAGTATATTAAGGCAACGCATCAAAAACCAATTTAAAATAGAAACGCTTCTCTTGTGGGCGTCGTAACCAAATACCTTTAGACAAGTCCATTGTATAGGATGAAAGACCACCAAGGTCAGACCAAAGCAGAAAAAATAAATAGCCGTTATTGGGTAGGAGATTAATTTCACTAGGCAAAAATAAAAAACCACTTCAATCTGAAGTGGTCTTAGCGTATATCGAAAGCCCTATATAACTTAGCAATGTTCGTTGTAGGCTTCCATTAAATTTTCAGCAATCATTTCGGCTGGTCGGCCTTCAATATGGTGTCTTTCTATCATGTGAACAAGCTCACCGTCTTTAAATAGTGCCATGCTTGGAGATGAAGGCGGAAATGGAATCATTGCTTCCCTAGCCGTATTTACAGCCTCAATATCGACTCCGGCAAATACAGTAACCAAATTATCTGGTGTACTACCGTTTTGCAGGCTTAACTTTGCTGCAGGCCTCGCATTGGCTGCTGCACATCCGCAAACCGAATTCACAACTACCAAGGTTGTACCTTCTTTTTTTAAGGCATTGCTTACTTCCTCGCTTGTATATAATTCTTGAAATCCAGCAACTGCTAAATCTTGTCGCATTGGCGCAACTAATTCTTCAGGATACATAGTCAAAATTTTTAGAATTCAAAGATATGGGTTTTGTCGTATTTTTTGAAGTGAACTTAAGATAGCGGTTCAAAAGGAGAACGTATCTTTAGCCTTTAATATTTGAAAGAAATGATAAAATGGTTGGCGGCAATCATTGGGTTTTCAATCCGGGGCTTTTTTGGGGCAGTTTTAGGCTTTTTTGTTGGCAGTGCCCTTGACAATCTGTTTCAAGGAAATCGTGGCGGCGCCCAAACAATTTTTCAAGATTTGACCCGTCAGCAGGTGACCCCTGCAGATTTTGAACTGAATTTACTATCACTCTGTTCAATTGTTATTAAAGCCGATGGGCAAGTAAGTCAAAGGGAGCTCGATTATGTAAGGCAATATTTTGTAGCTACTTATGGTAAGGAACGGGCCAATTCAATATTTCGAACCTTTAACGAGGTTATCAAAAAAAGAGAGATATCTGCGCAACGAATATGTCAATATTTGAATCAACGTACACGATATGAAGTACGTCTTCAACTTTTACATTTCTTATTTGGTATTGCCCAGGCTGATGGGCAGGTTAGTCAGGCTGAAATAAATAAGTTAAATGAGCTGGCAGGATTTTTTAGGATTGGAAGCCGAGATTTCAGCAGTATAAAGGCCATGTTTTTTAAAGATGCCGACCAGGCTTACAAAATCCTTGAAATACAAAAATCGGCATCAAACGACGAAGTGAAAAAAGCCTATCGGCAAATGGCAAAAAAATACCATCCGGATAGGGTTGTTACTGAGAACGAAGCAATTAAAAAAGGTGCCGAAGAAAAATTCAAAGAGGTGCAAAAGGCCTATGAGACAATTCAAAAGGAAAGGGGAATTAACTAAAAGGAATAACAAATGAATGATTTCTGGTTTTATATCAAATTAGGATTTGAGCATGTTCTCGATTTGGGGGCTTACGACCATATCTTATTTCTCGCAGCATTGGCTGTTCCATTTACTTTTAAAAGCTGGAAAAGTGTACTTGTACTCGCCACTATTTTTACCATTGCGCATTGTACTTCTTTGGCATTATCTGCATTTGGTTTGGTCAATGTAGATGTTTCTTGGATAGAATTTCTCATACCGGTAACGATTGCGCTTACCGCAATCTTCAATTTATATCAATTAAAAGGGAACAAGACAACCTCAAGTCTTGGATTCCATGGTATTGCAACCGCCTTTTTCGGATTAGTTCACGGTTTCGGCTTCTCCAATTACTTTAATATGCTCATGGCTGAGGAAGAGAATAAACTTGGCCCACTTTTAGGTTTCGCGACCGGTATTGAGTTTTCACAGGTAGTAATAGTGCTGTTGGTGTTGTGTATTGCCTTTTTGTTTTTGGATGTATTAAAAGTAAAACAGAAAGTTTTCATTGCCGCGGCGTCTATGTTGATTGTGCTTATTACAATACCAATGCTTATTGAAACGTTCCCTCTATAACACCTTCGTTAATTTTTCTGAAATATGGTTGTAGGTGTCTGCTATTGCAGGTATCTTTAAGATTCAACGCTGTTTATGGGCGAAAGCAAACAAGAAAAGTACGATAAAGCATATTTGAGGATGGCCACTGAGTGGGCAAAGTTATCCTATTGCAAACGAAAGCAGGTGGGTGCAATAATTGTAAAAGAGCGAATGATTATTTCAGATGGTTACAATGGCACTCCGACTGGGTTTGAAAATTTTTGTGAAGATGACGAAGGGTACACCAAATGGTATGTCCTCCATGCAGAAGCAAATGCTATCTTAAAGGTTGCAGGATCAACGCAATCATGTCAAGGAGCGACTTTATATATAACGCTCTCTCCCTGTAGGGAATGTAGCAAACTTATTCACCAAGCCGGTATTAAAAGACTCGTTTACAAAACGGCATATAAAGACACTTCCGGCTTGGATTTTTTAGAACGTGCTGGAGTACAAATAGAACATATTCCAATTACTGAAGAATTGGCTTGACCCAAATTTTACACTATGAAAAAGTATGGATATCTCTTTCCTACCATATTGGCACTGGCTATAGCCATTGGCATTTTCATTGGCGGTAAACTCCACTTTAGTGATACACCGGAAAAATTGTTTTCTACCAATTCAAAAAAAGATAAACTCAATAGGCTCATTGACTACATTGATTATGAATATGTTGATGAGGTGGATACAGATAGCATCGTTGATGTAACCGTTAACAACATCTTGGATAAGCTAGATCCGCACTCAGTTTATATTCCAAAGAGTGAAATGCAAGATGTTGCTGAAAGTATGAAAGGGGATTTTGTGGGAATCGGAATTCAATTTCGAAGAGTTGGTGATACCATAACTGTACTTAGGGCGATAAAAAACGGACCTAGCGATAAAAAAGGAATAAAGGCAGGAGACAGAATATTGATGGCCAATGGTGACACCTTATTCGGTAAGCGGCTCTCAAGTCAAGAATTGGTTGATAAGCTTAAGGGGAAGATAGGTACCAAAGTCAAACTTAAAGTTCTAAGGCAAACTGAGAACCGAACCTTCGATGTAAGTCTAACACGAGATGTAGTACCAATCCGAAGTGTTGTTGCCAATTTCATGCTTACTGAGGATATAGCTTATATAAAAATTAATCGATTCGCTGAATCGACGTTTAAAGAATTTAAAAATGCGCTTTGGAATCTTCAAAATAAGGGTGCTCGAAAATTGGTTTTGGATTTAAGGGATAATCCTGGTGGTTATCTTGGAATAGCCGAAAAGCTTGCAGACGAATTTTTAGAAGATGGGAAATTGATTTTGTTTACCAAAAACAAAAAGGGAAGGATTAAAAAAGCCTTTGCAACCAAAAAAGGGTCATTCGAAAACAAACCGATTTATGTACTTATAAATGAGCGCTCTGCTTCGGCAAGTGAAATAATAGCCGGTGCATTGCAGGACAATGACCTCGGTACAATTGTCGGAAGACGTTCGTTTGGCAAAGGTCTGGTTCAGCGCGAAATGGAACTTGGTGATGGGTCAGCAGTACGTCTAACTGTTTCAAGGTATTATACCCCCACTGGCCGTTCGATACAAAAATCCTATGAAAATGGCCATGAAGACTATTATCAAAAGTTCATGCAGCGCTATAAAAGCGGGGAACTGATTTCGATGGACAGCATCAAGGTAGTGGATTCCTTGAAATTTAGAACTCCTAAAGGCAAAATCGTTTATGGTGGAGGTGGAATAATTCCAGATGAATTTGTGCCAATCGGTACACTTGACGAAGAACGAGTTGAAAGCATGGATTCCTCGGGTTACTTCCCTGATTTTGTTTTCAGATTTCTAGAAAAGGACCGTTCAAGATTTTATAAATATCCTATGAAAGAGTTTATCACCAATTACAGGGTAGACGATATCATATTTGAACGTTTTATCGACTATTGCGCAGATCGCAACATACGGATGGACTTCTACGGTCAAGAGAAAAAAGTGAAGAGTTATCTTAAAGCCAATATAGCCACACAATTATACGACCCCAATCTTGGAGCTAAAATTAAAAGTGCCCATGATGCAATGCTGGAACGAGTTAAAGAGTTGGATAGTTTAAAAACCCTTGAAGAAGATAATATTGATGCTATCTAGCCCTTTTTTACCTTTTCTTGAATACGTTTTGAGGTCCAAAAAATCATAATTAACACCAAGGCACAAAGAGATGCCAAAATTCCGATGCAAGCTATCAGGCTGTTGCCTTCAAGAATATTGTCAAAGTTAAGTCTAGTGGCATTGTAAGCTCCCAAAGCGAAGGCGATTACTAATAAAACGATATAAAAAGTCTTGCTCATTTTTTAGAATTTAACTATTAAACAAAGCGTTGATATTCTCGGCGAATAATTTAACTGCAATCGCCATTAAAATTACGCCGAAAACCTTTCGAATTACACCAAGTCCACTTTTTCCCAATACTTTTTCAATTCTACTGGATGACTTTAACACAACATAAACGAAAATGGTGTTCACTATAATCGCTACAATTATATTTTCAACATGGTATTCCGCCCGTAATGATAAAATCGAAGTTAGTGTTCCAGCCCCTGCAATTAGTGGAAAGGCAATGGGAACAATTGACGCTGTTTCAGGTTCATCATCTCTGTAAAGGGAAATGCCAAGAATCATTTCAATTGCTAGAAAGAAAATGATGAGTGCACCTGCAACGGCAAACGAATTCACATCAATTCCTATTAACTTTAAGATACTTTCGCCCACAAAAAGGAAAGCTACCATTATACAAGCTGCTACAATTGATGCCTTTTCTGATTGTATGTGACCTACTTTACTTCGCAACGAAATGATGATTGGGATACTACCCAAAATATCTATAACCGCAAATAGAATCATACTTGCCGTGGCAATTTCTTTTAGGTTGAAATTCATATCACTTCCAAATTTTCGGCAAATGTATTTGGTTTTAAAGATAGATTAGGGGTGTTGGCAAGAATAAATTTTAAAATTTAAAACCCATTCATCGATGGATATTTGAATTTCATCGCAGGAACTTTACCAATAGTCTACTTCAAATTAGTTGAAGAGTGCATTTTGAAGAGACAATCTTGTATTTGACCTTGTTTTAAGGCACTTGAATGGGTTGAGAATACTTTTACCTTACCAAAGAGTGTTCAAATGGAGATTAAGATAAGATTATTCATAGTGTTGGTTTTTACATGCTTTTGTATTTCTGCTCAAACAGCGAAAGAGAAGAGAGATAGCTCAATTAGCAAATCAAGGTCTAAGCATTTGGTTGAGCGTTTTGAAAAAACGGTGGTACAACCGAAACTGGAGATTAAGGAGAAAATTCGAAAAAGCAAAGCAAGAAGACAGGCGATACTTTGGTATATTGATAATTCCGGATTAAAGGAAAATCAAAAGAACAAACTTCGAAAAGCTTTGGACAAGCAGTCTAAATCCAGTTTCTTAATAGATTTTATTGTCAAGAATGAAGAGGGGATAAATCAATTCGTAGAAGAGACAACAGACTCTTAACATATTTCTGCACAAATCAAAGTAATTTTACACTTTGATATAATGTAATGTTTCAAATAGGACAGACCCTTATTTCCGAAGAAATTTTAGAGAACGATTTTGTTTGCAATTTGAATGCATGTAAAGGCGCTTGTTGTGTTGATGGGGAATCGGGAGCACCATTGACGGAAAAAGAAACCAAGATAATAAGCGAGGTTTATGAAGATGCCAAACCGTTTCTTCGAAAGGAAGGTATTGAAGCTATTGAAAAAAACGGTGCATTTGTAAAAGGGTCTGATGGAGAATGGGAAACCACTCTTGTAAACAACAATGAATGTGCTTATGTCGTGTTCGATAAGGGTATCGCCAAATGTGGATTGGAACAAGCTTATAATGCCGGAGCCACAGAATGGAAAAAACCCATTTCGTGTCACCTTTATCCCGTTAGGGTAAAAGAATACTCCGAATTCTCAGCGGTAAATTATCATAAATGGACTATTTGTGACACCGCATGTCAGCTGGGCGAAGAACTACAAGTTCCTATCTATAAATTCGTAAAGGAAGCTTTGATTCGAAAATTTGGTGCCGATTGGTATAAAGAATTGGAAGATGTAGCCAGTGAATATGCTAAATCGTAGGTATTCTTAAAATCACCTCCGTACCTGCAGGCTTGTTGCCATGATCATAAAGGTCAATGATGGATACGTCGAAATCATTTTGAAAGTCTTTTGAGAAATTGGCCAGACGTTCCTTAGTTATGTCAATACCAACCGATTTTCTTTTTAAAACCCTTTTTTCTTTTGCAATTTCCGATGCTGCCCTGCCAACCCCATTGTCTTTGATGCTGATTTTTAAATGGTAATCATCATCCTTTGAAACTTGAACAAGTAGATTTTTATCTCCTTCTTTTGATGAAAGACCGTGCCAGATGGCATTCTCTAAAAATGGTTGAAGAACCAATGAAGGAATTTTTATACGTTCTACATCAATATTATTATCAACCTTTATTTGAAAATTAATTTCCTCTGAAAATCGAATATTTTCTATGTTCAAATAAAGATCAACCGTCTCCAATTCCTCTTCCAATGATATTTCTTTCATTGAAGATCCTTCAAGAATTTTCCGAACCAATTTTGAGAATTTATTCAAATAATGAACCGCCTTCTTTTGATCATTATTTATAATGTAAAGTTTGATGGAATTTAAAGAGTTAAAAAGAAAATGCGGATTCATTTGACTGCGCAGCATATTCTGTTCCAAAGAGAGTACTTTTTTCTCATTATTGGATTTATACTGCCGGTACATAACAAATAAAATGGTACTTACCAGTGCAATCATTAAAATGCCTATCAGTATTCTTGTTTGATTTCTTCTAAGGCGCAACTTTATAAGCTCGGTTTCGTTTGCAAGACTGGCTATTTCGGTATCTTTTTTTTCCGATTCATATTTTTCAATTACATCATGGATATAACTTCGATTTTGAACATTGGTTATTTGTTCTTTGACTTCGTAAGATGCTTGCAAAAAGTCTCTGGAATCCTTGAAATTACCTTTTCGCGCTTCGAGTTCTGACAAACGTCTTAGAGTCAAGGTCTCCATATTCGGCAGCTGACTTTTTCTCGTTACGGTTAAACTGCTGTCAAGGTATTTTTTTGCAATATCGAAATCCCCTGTTTGGGTGTGGGCCCAACCAAAGTTGCTCAAAACCCAAGTATTTATGAAATCATCTCCATTTTTGGCCATTAAATCAGATAGGGACTCCAAAATTTCAAGAGCTGGCCTCGGAGAATCTTGCTTTAAGTATATCTGCGCGATACTAGTTTTACAAATTAGTAGGCCATAGTCAGAATTGATTTCTTCATTATAAGCCAACGACTTTCTATAATAATCCAGAGCCTGTTTTAAATCACCTTTTTGCTCCAGACAATCTCCAATGTTTTGATTGTTTATGGCCATTCCCAGCTTGTTGTTTAAATCGGTTTCAAGCTGTAAGGCCTTTTTAAATTGTTCAATCGCTAAATCATATTGTTCAAGAGTCTGGTAGAGATTTCCAATGCTATTGTAGGCAATATTGATATGTCTTTTTAGGTGACGGGTAGGCTCTTTTTCAGACTCTGCTAAACGTAGGGCTTCTTGATTATTATCTAATGCAGACTTAATGGCGTCCATACGTCTGTAGGCAACGCCCATTAAATTATGGCTTAGAACTTTCAGTTCAACATTGTCTACCTGTTCTGCTAAACGTAAGGCTCTTCTATGTAGTTCAATTGCACGATTATACTGTGAAAGATTTCTGAATTTTGTTCCTAGCTGATTTAGCGCGAATGATTGTCCTTCAGGATAATCAGTCTCGATACTTCTTTTTACAAATGCGTTCATTAAAACAGTATCGTACCGAAACGGTTTGAGCTCATCATAAAATGCCTGATATGATGTAGGTTTAAGTTCAATTAAGCGCTGAACAGAAGAAGTGAACTCAGGTGGGGCTTCTTGAGCCAGTCCTTTTGTTGTAAATAGTAGACTAGAAACCAACCCAAGTTGGGTGATATATTTTAAAATGTTTCTAGAAAAGTTAGTTAGTGTGGTCTTTGGGAACATTCATGCTAAGGCTTAAAGCAAATCTAAGAAATCAGATTTCTTTTGTCTCGATACTGGAATTTTGTGGCCGCTTTTAAGAATTACATAGCCATCTGTTTTTAAAAATTCTTTGATTTTACCCAAGTTGACAACAAAAGAATTGTGAATTCTAAAAAAGTTATCCGATGGGAGCATGACGTTTACTTCTTTCAGTTTTTTAGTTAGTACGAGTTTTTGACCGTCTTCTAAATAAATAGTGCTGTAGTTGCCGTCAGATTCTGCATACAGAATTTCATCACTCTCTAAAAACAATAGTTTCCCATCTGTATTTATGGTGATTTTTTTATTTATGGAACGGGCATTAAAATTTAGAAGAATGCTCTCTAATCTTTCAGCCGTTAGATTTTTAGAGTTGAATTTTTTGATTTTGGCTATGGTGTCATGTAAATCGTCGGTATCGATTGGTTTCAACAAATAATCTACCGCTTCATTTTTAAGTGCTTTGAGTGCGTACTGATTATAGGCTGTGGTTATAACAACAGGAAAATTCTTGTTTTTTAAACTCCGAATGAATTGAAAACCATCCATTATGGGCATTTCAATATCAAGAAACAAACAATCTGGAGTATTGATATTAAGATAATCCAGTGCCTTATTGGCATCGGTAAAAGAAGCTACAACCTTTACTTCGTCGCTAAGATTTGTCAATTCCCAACTTAAACTTTCTAAGGCTTTTGCTTCGTCATCCACTAATACAGCTTCAAGCATAGTCAAATTTGTTGAACTTTAAAAGTAGGTTTATTTCTTCTTTTGGGTGCTGTTTTTTGTGCCGATTGCTGCAAACGCGGTACAAATGGTTGCTAAAGCTGTAAATAGTGCAAATTGAACAAAAAAGTGGTCATTTCCATTTATACAAGATTTTCTTCCATTTATACAATGTGGATTCATGAGGGTTGGTTTTAAATTAATTTCGAATCCGTAACCAAACAAGCACCCCATGAAAAAATGTATTATCATGTTTTTGCTCACACTTGTAGTTGTAATTGTTGCAGCTTCAGTTGAAAACAATAGTAACATTGAGACAGAAACAGTAGCAATAAAATAGCTGAAAAGTAAATGTGCGGCCGGCCAACATGCTAAAAGTATGTATATGCAAAATAGTTTAAGTCACCAATTTTTGTGATGGCCAATAAGTTGAGTCGGGTTTCGGGGGAACTACCCAACTAACTAAGCTGAATAATTAAGGTGACAAGGCCGCACTTGTTATTTCAAAAGACCGTCGTTATGCGAGGGTCTTTTTTTGTTGAAGGGTATTTTTAAGGTTCGTTTTTTTCTTTTTTCCATGAGCCTACTGTTATTCACTTATGAACCTACATTTCAACGATCCGTGTTAAAAACTTTGGAATTGTTTAGCTAAAACAAACTTTACAATTTGGTTACAAATTTGAATCTTTGTTAGTCCCTGCCGTAAGGTAATTTTCAATCCATATTTAATAATTTTTTTAATCAAGAATACTATGTCTGCCGTCGAGCCTATCTTACAAGAAAATGAAGACCGATTTGTAATTTTTCCCATTCAACATCATGACCTTTGGGAATGGTACAAGAAATGTGAGGCCTGTTTTTGGACAGCAGAAGAAATAGACTTACACCAAGACCTTACGGATTGGAATAACAAGCTTAGTGACGATGAGCGTTATTTCGTTAAACATATTCTTGCATTCTTTGCAGCTTCCGATGGAATTGTAAATGAAAATCTAGCTGAGAATTTTGTAAATGAGGTTCAATATTCAGAAGCAAAATTTTTCTACGGTTTTCAGATTATGATGGAGAATATTCATTCTGAAACCTATTCCCTTTTGATTGACACCTATGTTAAGGATGAGAAAGAAAAAGGTGTGTTGTTCAAGGCTATTGAAAACTTTCCGGCAATAAAGAAAAAGGCGGATTGGGCATTGAAGTGGATTGAGTCACCAAGTTTTGCGGAACGTTTAATTGCTTTTGCAGCCGTTGAGGGAATCTTTTTCTCAGGTGCTTTCTGTTCAATTTTCTGGTTGAAGAAAAGAGGATTGATGCCTGGATTGACATTTTCCAATGAGCTGATTTCAAGAGATGAAGGCATGCATTGTGACTATGCGGTTCATTTGCATAACAAACATTTAATAAATAAAGTGCCCAAAGAACGAATCACCGATATTATTGTTGATGCCCTTAATATTGAACGTGAATTTATCACAGAGTCATTACCAGTTAGTTTGATTGGTATGAATGCAAAATTGATGACACAATATTTAGAGTTTGTAACTGACAGATTACTGGTAGAACTTGAATGTGAAAAAGTGTACAATGCAACAAATCCATTTGATTTTATGGATATGATATCGCTTCAAGGCAAAACGAACTTCTTCGAAAAAAGAGTTTCGGAATATCAGAAGGCTGGTGTATTGAACAAAGAAAAAGATAGCGATTCGCAAAAAATCAGCTTTGATGCGGACTTCTAAATAAGTCGGTAGAATTATACCCCCGTAGCCCCACGGGGTTTTTTACCACCTTAACCGAAAGTGTTAAAAAATTAACAGTGTTGTGCTGTAAGCAAAAGCCAAAAATCATTAAATAGTAAAGCATGTTTGTAGTAAAAAGAGATGGCCGCAAAGAGCCCATCATGTTCGACAAAATCACGGCAAGGGTTCGTAAACTTTGTTACGGATTGAACAATCTGGTTGACCCCGTCAAAGTAGCAATGCGGGTTATTGAAGGGTTGTATGATGGAGTGACCACCTCTGAATTGGATAATCTTGCTGCTGAGATAGCTGCGACAATGACAACAACGCATCCAGACTATGCCAAACTTGCAGCACGAATTTCTGTCTCAAACCTGCATAAGAATACTAAAAAGTCGTTTTCAGAAACCATGAAAGATTTACATGAATATGTAAATCCGCGAACTGGTAAGAAAGCCCCTTTGATTGCTGATGAAGTAATGGAGGTCATCGAAAAGAATGCAGACAAGCTTGATTCAACAATCATATACAATCGTGATTTTGGCTACGATTTCTTTGGTTTTAAAACATTGGAGAGGTCTTATCTCTTAAAAATAAACGGAAAGATAGCAGAGCGCCCTCAGCATATGCTAATGCGTGTTTCAATTGGGATTCATTTGAATGATTTGGAATCGGCTATTGAGACTTATGAGTTAATGTCTAAAAAGTACTTTACGCATGCTACCCCGACATTATTCAATTCAGGAACGCCAAAACCACAGATGAGCTCATGCTTTCTGTTGA
The DNA here is from genome assembly GCF_012272815.1 of Croceivirga thetidis. Classification (GTDB taxonomy): domain Bacteria; phylum Bacteroidota; class Bacteroidia; order Flavobacteriales; family Flavobacteriaceae; genus Croceivirga; species Croceivirga thetidis. Next base: position 809,129 of record NZ_JAAWWL010000001.1, on the reverse strand, counting down.
CAATGAAAGATGATAGTATCGATGGTATTTATGATACCTTGAAACAGACTGCAAAGATTTCGCAATCTGCTGGAGGAATTGGATTGTCAATACACAATATAAGGGCAACAGGAAGCTATATTGCAGGAACCAATGGAACATCAAATGGTATCGTTCCTATGCTACGTGTATTCAATGACACTGCAAGATATGTTGACCAAGGTGGAGGTAAACGAAAGGGTAGTTTTGCTATTTATGTAGAACCTTGGCATGCCGATATTTACGATTTTCTTGATTTAAAAAAGAATCACGGTAAAGAAGAAATGCGCGCACGTGATTTGTTCTATGCGATGTGGGTGCCTGATTTATTCATGAAGCGTGTAGAGGCTGATGCGGAATGGACGCTGATGTGTCCAAATGAGTGTCCTGGCTTATTTGACTCCCATAGCGAGGAATTTGAAGCGCTGTATACCAAGTACGAATCTGAAGGTAAAGGTAGAAAAACAGTTAAGGCTCGCGATTTATGGGAGAAAATCTTAGAATCGCAAATAGAAACTGGTACCCCTTATATGTTGTATAAGGATGCAGCAAATAGGAAGAGCAATCAGAAGAATCTAGGAACGATTCGTTCTTCGAATTTGTGTACTGAAATTTTGGAATATACCTCACCAGATGAAGTTGCGGTTTGCAACCTCGCTTCCATTGCATTGCCAATGTTCGTGAAAAATGGTGAATTCAACCATAAAGAATTATTTAAGGTAACAAAACGGGTAACCAAAAATCTAAATAAGGTTATTGACCGCAACTATTATCCTGTCAAAGAGGCTGAAAATTCGAACATGCGCCATCGCCCAGTTGGGCTAGGAGTGCAAGGTCTTGCTGATGCCTTTATAATGTTACGTTTGCCTTTTACCTCTGATGAAGCGAAAAAGCTTAACCAAGAGATTTTTGAAACTTTATATTTTGCTGCCGTTTCTGCCTCGATGGAGGAAGCTAAAACAGATGGTGCTTATTCTTCTTATGAAGGTTCACCTATATCTGAAGGTGATTTCCAGTTTAATCTCTGGGGTATAAAAGATGAAGAGTTATCTGGTAGATGGGACTGGGGAAAGCTCCGTAAAGATGTTCAAAAATACGGGGTTCGTAACTCTTTATTAGTTGCACCTATGCCAACTGCCTCAACCTCTCAGATTTTAGGTAATAACGAATGTTTCGAACCATATACCTCAAATATTTATACCCGAAGGGTACTTTCAGGAGAATTTATAGTCGTAAACAAACATCTACTTGAAGACCTAGTTCGTTTAGGATTGTGGAATGAAGGTTTAAAGCAGGAACTGATGCGTGCCAATGGTTCTATTCAACATATTGAGGGTATTCCTGAAGAGATAAAAGAACTGTACAAAACCGTTTGGGAATTGAGCATGAAGGATATCATAGATATGAGTCGTCATAGAGGATACTTCATTGACCAGAGCCAGTCGCTCAATCTCTTTATGGAAAACGCAAATTATGCCAAGTTGACTTCAATGCATTTTTATGCATGGAAAAGCGGCCTAAAAACAGGTATGTATTACTTACGTACCAAAGCAGCCGTTGACGCCATTAAGTTTACCTTGGATAATACCAAAAAGAAAGAAGTACCTGTTAGTGTTGCTGCAGAGGCTGAAGTTACTGCTGCAGCGCCTAAGGCTGCTGAGAATATTCAAGTTCAGGCAACTCCTGTTGAACAACAAGAAGTTGATATACAGCCGATGACTGAGGCTGAAATGAAAGAATTGATAGCCCGCGCAAAGGAAGGTCAAGCTGATGATGACTGCCTTATGTGTGGTTCTTAAAATTTAAGTGTAATAGTGTTGATCAAATTATTCACCCTGGCATTGCTGTCGGGGTGTTTATTTTTTCAAAGGGAATGAAATGGAATCGTTTGTACGATTGGGTCGTATAAACGTAAGGTAAATAAAACGGGCGGCTAATATCCAAAGCATATTAATCAAATAAGCAGGTTATTATCCAAACGCTCAATTGGGCTAAATAGTTTGAAGGAATAAAAAAATCCACCTCTACGAGGTGGATTTTAACTTAAACCTAAATTTGTTTAGTTATTGGTTATGGTTAAAGTGACCAAGCTTTTCCACCGGTCAGCTCTTTAACATCACCACAAGCTACATATTCGCCTGGTATGGGTAGATAGGCAAGAACTTCTTCACCTACATATTCAGAACTTTTATAAGCCCAAATCGACATTTCCCTTACATTCCCAGCAAAAGTATAGCAGGCAATTTCATCATCTAGTTCTGCTTCTCCTCCTGACATCATAGCCTCCATATATTGACCTAGGGCTTCTTCTTGTGCCTTCTCTTCTTCCTCTGTTCTCTTGGTTAAATATTTTGAGAGCATTGGGTCCAAATCTGCAGCATCAATGTCCATTAAATCTTCCTTTCCGCTTTCGGTCATTACTTTGCCCATAAATTTTTCCATAAGCAGCTTAGTGAAACCTTTCTGCTCTTCTGGAAGTACTTCGTTGACAAATTTATCAATGAAGACGTGTACGTTCACTTCAGTAGCAGAAGGGGTATCCGTTTTCGGAAGAATAACATCAACCATCTGGGCAAGGGCATATCCTTTATCCTTTTCAAAAAAAGATGGCGCCCATTCCGCATAGAATGGTTTTTCTTTACACGATTGTAAAACGCTCAATAAGGTTGGAGTGGCCGCGGCATAACCGAATACCATTCCCATATTTTTAAGTGCTGATCTTCTTTTCATTAGATATTTCCTTTTTTAAGTTCACTTGCAGCATGGTTGGCTGCCCTTGCCGTAAAGGCCATATAAGTCAATGACGGGTTTACACAAGCGGCAGAAGTCATAAAGGCACCGTCCGTCACGTAAACATTTTTACAGGCATGTACCTGATTGTATCCATTTAATACAGAGGTTTTCGGGTTACGACCCATTCTGGCTGTTCCCATTTCGTGAATACCAAGGCCCAATGCACCCGGCCTGTCATATTCCTCAACATCTCTTAAACCAGCCTTGGTAAGCATTTCGGCAGCTTGCTCTTTCATATCCTTTCGCATGGCCCATTCGTTTTCTCCAAATTCGGCATCAAATGTAACAGTTGGTAATCCCCACTGATCTAGTTTGTCATAATCCAAGGTCATTCGATTGTCCTCGTTCGGAAGAACTTCGCCAAATCCACCCATTCCGAATGTCCAACCACCGGGTTTTAAAATGGCGTCCTTCAATGCCGCGCCATGGGAGACTTCTGAAATCACCTCTTCCCAGTTACCTCTGCTTGCGCCGCCTTGATAACCGTAGCCTCGTAAGAATTTGTCGGTATTTGAGTCACCTCCGATATTCCGGAACCTAGGTAAATAGATACCTCCCGGTTTTCTTCCTTTGTAATATTTGTCTTCAAATCCGTCGTATTTCCCACTGGCACCAACACCTAAGTGGTGATCCATGATATTTCTACCCAGTTGATCTGAATCATTTCCAAGTCCATTTTCAAAACGATCTGACTTTGATTGCATCAAAATTGCTGTAGATGCAATTGCAGATGCACATAGGAAAATGACTTTAGCTTTGAATTCAAATTCTTCTTTTGTTTCACGATCTATCACTTTTACTCCTGTCGCCTTTTTGGTGTTGGGATCGTATATGATTTCGTGAACAATGGAATCAGGTCGCAAGGTCATATTTCCTGTAGCTTCTGCAGCGGGTAAAGTTGAAGAAAGACTACTGAAATAGGCGCCGAAAGGACACCCACGAATACATCTGTTTCTGAATTGGCAACGAACCCTTCCATCTCCCTCGTAACGCTTGTCACTATTTATATGGGCAATTCGGCCTGCAGTCATCACGCGTCCGTCAAAGTGTTCTGCAACTTGCTCGCGCACATGCTGTTCCATGCAATTAAGTTCCATCATGGGTTCGAAAATGCTATCTGGTAATTGAGGAAGTCCAAGTGCCTCACCTGAGATTCCGACATAGCGCTCTACGTGCTCGTACCAAGGAGCAATGTCTTTATAACGTACTGGCCAATCTACACCGTGACCGTCTTTTTTATTTGCTTCGAAGTCAAGGTCACTCCATCGATAACTATGACGCCCCCACATAATGGAACGGCCCCCAACGTGATAACCACGCATCCAATCAAAGCGCTTGGTTTCATTGTATGGATGGTCTAAATCATTAACGAACCAATGTTTTGAGTCTCCTCTAGTAGTATAACCGGTTCTATTTTGCTTTTCTTGTTTCTTTATGTCTTCTTGTGTGGGTTGCCGTGCATTCGGAAAATCCCAAGTATCCATATTAGCTGTGATATAGTCGTCGCGATGTTTCACCATTCGCCCTCTTTCCAGCACCAAGGTCTTTAAACCTTTTTCACAAAGTTCCTTTGCAGCCCAACCTCCGCTGATACCAGTACCAACTACGATGGCATCGTAGGATTCCTGCTCTTCGTTGTAATAGAATTTACCCATTAATTCGTAATTGTTTAGTCTTTAAAAGTATCAATAATTAAATTAATTTTCTACATTTATCCCTTATGATTATTGAGGATTTGCTACTCTAACGATTTCGAAATAAGAAATATTTTTATACACCTAATACAATCTCAATGAAAACAAGCCAATTGTTAAGTACAACCCTATCGGTTGTTTTTTTTATGTCTGTTTTTAGTTGCAAACAAGCCAAAAAAGAAACTTCTGAGGAGGAAATGGAAACTACCGAAATGACTGAAGAAGTCGCGGATCCTTTTTTTAAATTATCCTTGGCCCAATGGTCAATGCATCGAATGATTAGAGAAGATGGCCAAGACCCTTATGAATTTGCTGCAAAAGCAAAAGCCTGGGGCTTTGAAGGATTGGAATATGTAAGTCAGTTGTATCGAGATGAACTGGAAGCAGCCGACTATTCTGAAGAAGCAATGAAAAAATTTGTTGACAAGTGTAATGCTGAAGCTGCAAAACATGGAATGCAAAACCTAATTATCATGATTGATGGACAAGGTGATTTGGCAACAGCTGATGCTGCTGCCCGAAAAGAAGCTGTTGAAAATCATTACAAATGGGTTGATGCCGCTGCTGCAATGGGCTGTCATTCAATTCGTGTGAACCTTAGTGGTACTCAAGAACCAGAAGCTTGGGTTGAGGCTTCGGTAGACGGCTTAACTCAACTTTCTACCTACGCTAAGGATAAAAACGTAAATATAATCGTTGAGAACCATGGGGGCTTATCCTCTAAAGGAGAGTTGCTGGCTGCCGTAATGACTAAAGTAAATATGGACAATTGCGGCACTTTACCTGATTTCGGTAATTTTTGTATCGAATGGGGAGAATGGCCTGAATGCAATGAATGGTATGATAGATATAAAGGGATGTCTGAACTTATGCCATTTGCCAAGGCGGTTAGCGCAAAATCCCATGATTTTGATGAAAATGGCGAAGAAAAGCATTCAGATTACACAAAAATGCTGCAGATTGTAAAAGATGCCGGTTATAGTGGCTATATCGGTGTTGAATTCGAAGGAAGTGAATTATCCGAAGAAGAAGGAATAATCGCAACGCGTGATTTGCTTGTAAATACGGCAAAAACCCTATAGTCACTTCGAACTAAATGCAAGTAAAGACCAGGGTCCAACTATCCTTGATGATGTTCCTCGAATTTTTCATTTGGGGTGCATGGTTTGTTACCATGGGTACACATTTGGGGACAAACCTCAATTCTACAGGTGGTGAAGTTGGAACAGCATATATGACCCAGGCATGGGGTGCAATAGTAGCGCCCTTTGTTATTGGCTTAATAGCCGACAGGTATTTTGCAGCTCAAAAGCTATTGGGAGTACTACATCTTTTAGGTGCTGGCTTATTATATCTTTTGGGAAATGCTGCGGATTTTACAACTTTTTACCCCTACGTTTTGGCCTACATGTTGATTTACATGCCAACTTTGGCTTTGGTAAATTCTGTTGCGTTTAATCAAATGAAAGACCCTTCCAAACAATTTGCTTCCATTCGATTCTGGGGCACAGTTGGATGGATTTTACAGGGTGTATTGATAGGTTACGTATTGCTTTGGGAATCGAAAGACATGCTAAAGATGACCTTTACCCTTGCCGCTGTTGCTTCGGCTTTTTTGGGATTGTATAGTTTTACCCTGCCCAATACGCCACCACCTGCAAAAGGACAGAAAGCTAATTTCAGGGAGATTGTAGGTGCTGATGCCTTAGGTATTTTGAAGGATAGAAACTATTTGGTCTTTTTTATCTCATCAGTATTGATTTGTATTCCGCTGGCATTTTATTACAGTTTTGCGAATCCTTTTTTGAATGAAGTCGGTATGGAAAACGCTGCAGGAAATATGAGTTTCGGTCAGATTTCGGAAGCTGTTTTTCTTTTATTATTACCTATATTTTTAAAACGATTCGGCTTAAAAACTACTATTTTAATAGGAATGCTAGCATGGGTCGTTCGTTACTCACTTTTTGCCTTTGGAGATGCTGGGTCTAATATCTGGATGTTGTTTCTAGGAATTATACTGCACGGTATATGCTATGACTTCTTTTTTGTTTCTGGCCAGATTTTTACAGATTACAAGGCAGGAGAAAAAATTAGGAGTGCCGCCCAAGGGTTAATAACCTTGGCAACCTATGGTGTGGGAATGCTCATAGGATTCAAAATAGCAGGAGTCATTGTTGACAATTATACCTTGGCAGATGGGCTCCATACTTGGAAGGATATTTGGATAGTTCCTTCGGGAATCGCAGGACTGGTTTTGATATTTTTCCTGCTTGCTTTTAAAAACGAGAAAATTGTAATCGATAATTAACCAACTAACTTGAAATAAATAATAATCATGGATAATATTAATAAGAACAAACTCTTCTGGGCGGCATGTATTTCGCTTGTAGTTACTTCAATGACTTTTGCGATAAGGGCAGGTATTTTGACTCAACTCGGAGTTGATTTCGGAATTAACAATGAACAATTGGGCTATATTAATAGTATGGCCTTTTTAGGGTTTCCGGTAGCGATGATAATTGGGGGCTTATTGTATAATACTTTGGGAGCCAAGAAAATTTTAATAATCGCTTTTGTTTGCCATATGCTAGGTTTGATTCTGACAATTGCAGCGGGCGGATTTTGGACATTAATTATTTCGACGTTTTTTATTGGATTTGCCAACGGTTCAGTTGAGGCTGCATGTAATCCAATGATTGCTGATATGTATTCTGATAATAGAACCGCAATGTTGAATAAATTTCATGTTTGGTTCCCGGGTGGTCTCGTAATTGGTTCATTGGTGTCAAAGTTTATGACCGATGCAGGTATGGGATGGCAAATGCAAATTGCAACAATGTTTATTCCAACGCTTATTTATGGGTTCTTGGCCTTCACCCAGAAATTCCCAGAGAGCGAGAATATTGAGTCCGATACTTCTAAAAACATCAAGGCATTGGCCAATCCGTTATTTTGGTTTATGATGGTTTGTATGACGTTAACAGCAACCTCAGAGTTTATTCCTCAGCAATGGGTCGAAACCATATTGGGTAGCTCAGGTGCAAGTCCAATGTTGGTGTTGGCTTTGGTTACAGGAATTATGGCCTTGGGAAGATTCTTTGCAGGACCTATAGTTCATCGACTAAATCCGATTGGAGTTCTTTTCATGTCTGCAATAATTACGGCCTCTGCCATTTATTTTATGAGTGTTGCAGAAGGTGGGATGATTTATGTGGCAGCAGCATTGTTCGCTCTTGGAGTTTGCTATTTCTGGCCAACAATGATTGGATTTGCTTCAGAATATACCTCAAAAACAGGAGCATTGGGAATGTCATTGATGGGAGGAGCAGGAATGTTCGCAACCTCAATTTGGAATCCAATCATTGGTTCAAGATTGGATACCGAAAAAGCCAATGCCGTGGCGTCTGGTCTCCAGGGGGCGGTTGCCGATGTAGCTGCTGGTAAAGCTGTTTTGGGCTTTATGGTCTATTTTCCTTTGACCTTGGTAGTTCTGTTCGGTATTTTATTTGTAATGCGGAAAAAGATAGAAGAGCGCAGAATTGTGCAAGCACATTAACTATCAAATAGAAATTTAATTCATAGACGATACAACAATGCCAAAAAAAATTAGACTTGGAATATTAGGTGGAGGAGGAGATTCCCTTATAGGGATTTTACACCGAGTTGCTTCACAGATAAATGATAACTATGAGATTGTTGGGGCGGTATTTAATCCTGACCATAATGCAAGCATTGAATTTGCAAAGCAAATCGATGTTCCTACCAATCGAATTTATAAAGACTTCGACACCTTAATTGAAGAAGAATTAAAACTGCCGGAAGAAGAACGTATTCAGGTTTGCTCGGTTCAGACGCCAAACTTTTTACATTATCCTATGGCCAAAAAATTATTGGATAATGGTTTTCATGTGATTTGTGAAAAACCAATGACCATGACCTATGAAGAAGCCAAATCCCTGCAGGAGTCCCATACCAAATCAGGAAAGGTTTTTGCTTTGACCCATACGTACACGGGTTATCCTATGGTGCGCCAAATGCGTGAAATGATTAAGGCAGGTGCACTGGGTAAAATCCATAAGGTTGATGCAAGATATTATCAAGGCTGGATTAATCCTATAATTCATGACAAGGAGCAACGTTCTTCAGTATGGCGTTTAGATCCAACAAAAGCGGGTATTAGTTCCTGTATGGGTGATATCGGTGTACATGCCTTCAACTTGGTTGAATACACTACAGGCCTTGACGTCAAATCAATACTTTGCGATTTCAATTACCTCTATGAAGACAATCAAATGGATGTTGACGGCACGGTTTTGATTCGTATGGGAGAACATGTTAAAGGCGTCATTCGTGCAAGCCAAGTTGCCACAGAAGAAGAAAACGGATTAGCTATCCGAATTTATGGTCAAAAAGGAGGTTTTGTTTGGGAACAAGAAAAACCAAATTTCCTCTATTATTTCGAGGAAGGAAAGCCTTTACAGGTCTATAAACCTGGTCACCAGTACAATTCAGAATTTTCACTGGAAGGCACAAAGTTGCCACCAGGGCATCCTGAAGGTATATTCGATAGTATGGCCAATATTTATTTGGGTGCAGCAAGAGCTATTCGTGGAGAAGCTCAAAACGATGGGGCTTTCCCAACTATGCGCGATGGTGTTCGGGGAATGAACTTTATCGAAGCGACGGTTGAAAGCCATAAAAGCGGTAATGTATGGGTTGAACTGGATTAATAAACTAAACTATAGAAATAAAAAAGGCGGTCAATTGACCGCCTTTTTTATTCAAATATTTTTTCAAATCGCTCGAAAACAACGATCATACTTTCCCTCGGTAACCGATTAAAAGGTTCCAGCTCACGGGTATAATAATCCCAATGAACTTTTTTCCAATACTCCAAGCTTTTATCACCTTCTCCTTCCATTCGAGCGTGTTCGGCGTGAATGGCAAAAAAGGGAACCAATTTCACAGAAGTGGTTTTAACGATACATTTCGCTTTACCTGCCCAATCTGTAACAATAAATAAATCATCAAGCTTAGGTAAGGTCTCCTCGCGGTACTGTAGTCCCAATAGCGAGTGGGACGTGGCTTTTTTCAGGCCCTTTTGAACAAGTTCAGCCAGAATGTTGGCATCTTTTTCGTTATCACCAAAATATCCTGATTTTGGTCTTAATTGGTTGGAGTATTCGTTAGCGGTTTCTACAAATCGCTCCCAGATTTTTTCCACCGAATTGTTTTTCATCAATTTATCCTTTATTGAATTGTTGGGTTCGGGGGTATTTAGTAATTTTCAAGTTCGGGCATTCAATGTCCTAATTCCTAACAATAACGTTAAAAATCCAAAAATAACATACAACCACCTATGAAAACAATAAAAGGCCCTGCTGTTTTTCTTGCCCAATTTGTTGATGATAAACCACCCTTCAATTCGTTGGATGGCATGTGTAAATGGGCTTCAGAGTTGGGCTACAAGGGAATTCAAATACCAACTTGGGAAAGTTTCTTGATTGATTTGGATAAAGCTGCAGCAAGTCAGGATTACTGCGATGAGCTAAAGGGTAAAATCAATTCTTATGGGTTGGAGATTACGGAACTTTCTACGCACCTACAAGGACAATTGGTAGCTGTGCATCCTGCCTATGATATAATGTTTGACAATTTTGCACCTACTGAATTGCATGGCAAACCAAAAGAACGAACGAAGTGGGCAATTGAAACAGTGAAAAAGGCGGCCACCGCAAGTCGAAGATTGGGAATATCATCACATGCAACATTTTCGGGATCGCTTCTGTGGCATACAGCACACCCTTGGCCTCAACGACCAGCTGGTTTGGTTGAAATGGGTTTCAAGGAATTGGCCGACAGATGGATTCCAATACTAAACCATTTTGAAGAAGAAGGAGTTGATTGTTGCTATGAGGTGCATCCAGGTGAAGATATTCATGATGGTGATACTTTTGAACGATTTTTAGAGGCTACGGGCAATCACAAACGTTGTAATATTTTGTACGATCCAAGCCATTTTGTCTTGCAACAATTGGACTACATTGAATACATAGACCATTATCATGAATTTATAAAAGCCTTTCACGTTAAGGATTCTGAATTTAATCCCACAGGTAAAAAAGGAGCCTTTGGCGGTTATAACGATTGGGGAGATAGGGCAGGTAGGTATCGTTCACCTGGAGATGGTCAAGTGGATTTCAAAACCATATTTTCAAAATTGACCCAATACGGATGTGATGTATGGGCAGTAATGGAATGGGAATGTTGTATAAAAAGCCCTGAACAAGGAGCAAGGGAAGGCGCCAAATTCATTCAAGACCACATAATTGAAGCCACTGAGAAAACCTTTGATGATTTTGCCGGTTCAGAAACGGATGAAGATAAACTGAAAAAAATATTAGGATTATGAGAAGTATACTTTTGATTTTAGTAGGATTCAGCTTGTTGGCATGCAAGCAAAAGAAAGCGGAGCCTGAAAACGCTACTCAGGCAGAAGAAGAAATGGTGCAAGTTGAACCGCAATGGCAAGTACTTTTTGATGGAACCTCTTTTGATGGTTGGAGTTACTATCGTGGAGGTGAAATAAGCGAACCCTGGAAGCTTGAAGATGGTACAATGGTATTCTATCCACCAGAGAACAGGCCTAATGGTGAAAGCTACAATATTGTCACTGACAATACCTATGAAAATTTTGTTTTGTCGGTGGAATGGAAAATCTCTGAAAACGGAAATAGCGGTATTTTTTGGGGGGTCCATGAAGATGAAAAGTTTGGCCAACCTTATGAATCGGGACCTGAAATTCAAGTGTTGGATGATGAGGGACATCCTGACGCAAAGAATGGAACTACCCATCAGGCAGGTGCCTTATATGACATGATTTCACCTTCAGAAAAAGTAGTGAAGCCGGCGGGCGAATGGAATACTTGCGTATTAACTGTAAACCATATCACTAATGAGGGAAATGTAGTGCTCAATGGTACCGAAATTTGCAAGTTTCCGGTACATGGAGAACTATGGGATGAGATGGTTGCAGATTCAAAATTTGCCGATTGGGAAGGTTTTGGAAAGTTTCAATCAGGAAAAATTGGGTTACAGGATCATGGAGATATCGTCGCCTATAGAAATATAAAAATCAAAGAGCTATAATGAGAAAATATTTAGTCGCTCTGGTAGGGATTACATTGGTAACCTCCTGTAAGGGTCAATCAGAAAATCAAGTTGACGAGAAGGCCTCAGTAGCCGAGCCAGCCGTAATTGTTCATGAAGAGTATCAAGGTAAGGAACCTACAAAACCTGAGGAAACCGAATTGTACCGACCCGTACCTCCAAAGGTTTCCTTGAATGAAAAAGGTATTCCCAGTGATGCTATAGTGCTTTTTGACGGCACTAACCTTGATAACTGGATAAGTACCAGGGACAGTACTGCAGCCAAATGGAAACTTAATGATGATGGTAGTATGACCGTTGCAGATAGAACAGGTGATATTCAAACGAAACAAAACTTTGGGAGCGTTCAGTTACATATTGAATGGAGATCGCCTGCCGAAGTCCAGCGAGAAGGCCAAAATAGGGGCAACAGCGGTGTGTTTTTGAACAACCTTTACGAAGTTCAGGTGTTGGATAACAACGACAACCCTACTTATGTAAACGGTCAAGTTGCATCTATTTACAAGCAACATATTCCTTTGGCAATGGCATCGGTTCCTTCAGGAGATTGGAATTCTTATGATATCATTTATCATGCGCCCTATTTCAATAGTACGGGTGATAAGATTAAATCAGGTACTTTAACCGTAATTCACAATGGTGTTCTTGTCCAAGATCATGTTGAAATCAAAGGTACCACCCCCTACATCGGATGGCCGAAGAATCCAGCACATGGTAAGGGTCCACTCCGCTTACAAGACCATCAGGATAATAGTAGGGTAAGCTATCGAAATATTTGGGTGCGGGAACTGTAAAGACAAAAAGCAGCAAATTTTCAATTCTATACCTTTGCCAAAATCCCAATAGCACATGATTCACTCCATGACCGGATTTGGCAAGCATGTCATTCAATTGCCATCTAAAAAGATTACTGTAGAGCTAAAATCATTGAACAGTAAAAATTTAGATTTGAATGCCCGGCTTCCACAAATTTATAGACAACACGAACTTGGTTTTCGAAAACAGATTTCAGACGCATTGGTTCGTGGTAAGGTTGATTTTACCCTTTCCGTAGAGTTTACAGGCAAGGAATCTTCTGCTGAAATTAATAGTCAAGTGGTTTCAAAATATATGGAAGAATTGAAGCAAATTGCTGACGGAGATGATTTAAAACTATTGGAACTCGCTTTACGAATGCCTGATACCTTGAGTACGGATAAGGATGATGTTGATAAAGAGGAATTAGAGGCAATAAATAAAACACTGAATCAAGCCTTGGAGCGTATCGGAGAATTTAGAAAAGCTGAGGGGAAGGTTCTAGAAACGGATTTCAATAATCGCATAAAAACCTTAACCAATTTGTTGACTGAAGTTGAGGAATTGGACAAGACTCGAATAGCCTCAGTACGCGAACGACTGGAGAAAGCAGTTGCAGATTTAAAGGCTGAACTTGATAAAAACCGATTCGAACAAGAACTTATTTATTATTTGGAGAAATACGATATAACTGAAGAAAAAGTACGTTTGGCCAATCATCTAAATTACTTTACAACCACTTTAAACTCTCCAGATTCGAATGGTAAAAAATTAGGCTTTATCTGTCAAGAAATCGGTAGGGAAATCAATACTATTGGTTCCAAAGCCAACTTTGCTCCTTTGCAACAGCTTGTAGTTCAGATGAAGGATGAGCTAGAGAAGATAAAGGAACAAATGCTCAACGTATTATGATGGAAGGGGGTAAGTTGATTATATTTTCCGCACCTTCGGGCAGTGGAAAAACCACCATTGTTAGACACTTGTTGAAGCAACCTGAGCTGAATTTGGCGTTTTCAGTTTCCGCAACCTCAAGAGAACCACGTGGTGCAGAAAAAGATGGGCAGCATTACTACTTCATGACTACAGATGAGTTTAAGAAGCATATAAAGGACGAGGATTTTTTGGAGTGGGAAGAGGTGTATAGGGATTGCTTTTACGGGACTTTAAAGTCAGAGGTAGAACGTTTATGGTCCGAAGGTAAAAATGTAATTTTTGACATTGATGTTGTTGGTGGATTGCGGATTAAAAAGAAATTCCCCAAGGAGACCTTGGCAGTATTTGTAAAACCACCAAGTGTTGATGAATTAAAAATTCGTTTAAAGAAACGAAGCACAGAGAGTGAGGATAAAATAAATATGCGTGTGGCCAAAGCTTCGGTTGAGATGGCCACAGCACCTCAATTTGATACAATTATAAAAAATTACGATTTGGATACCGCGCTTAAAGAGGCGCATCAACTTGTAGCTGATTATGTTGGAGTTAACATAGTTGACGAAAAGAATAAAAAGTATAATAGATAACACCACCCCTCTAAAAAGAGGGGATTGAGGGGAGTGTAAAAAATGCTCATCAAATACAATCCTAAACTTAAAGAATATGCACGGCAACTAAGAAATAACGCCACAAAATCCGAGATTCAATTGTGGCAAAAGTTAAAGAGGGGTCAGATGCATGGTTACGATTTTCATCGACAAAAACCAATTGACGAATATATTGTTGATTTTTTCTGTAATAAGCTTTGTCTTGCTATTGAGCTTGATGGGTATTCTCACGAAATACATGAGGTTTGGCAAAAAGACGTGAAAAAAACAAAAAGATTTAATGAACTTGGTGTGAGCGTTCTGCGTTTTTCTGACCACCAAGTTTTTAAGGATATGGATAATGTGTTGTTGACCATAGAAGATTATATTATTCAGTTCGAGGAAAATGGCAATATACCTCCCTTAATCCCTCCTTCTTAGGAGGGAAAATAAAAAAGTTCAAACCTCCCTCTAATAAGAGGACGACATTGCTATTGTGATGAATGGGATTTGTAGTCTGGTGATATTGTATTTTTGGCTATCGAAGCAAAAAATTCAACCATTTGTAAGATAACCTTATTTCACCTCCCTAATCCTTCCATTTTAGGAGGGAATAAAAGAAAGAATGAAAAAAGTTGGTTTGTATTTCGGAACATTTAATCCAATCCACATTGGTCATTTGGTCATTGCAAATCACATGGCTGAATTTTCAGATTTAGATGAGGTTTGGTTTGTGATAACACCTAAAAGCCCATTTAAGACAAAACAAACCCTACTTGATAATCACCATCGTTACCAAATGGTTTATGAGGCCATTAAAGAATATCCAAAATTAAAGGCAAGTAAAATTGAATTTGACCTTCCACAACCGAATTACACTATAGATACGCTGGTTCATCTTGAAGAAAAGCATAAATCAGCTTTCACTTTTTCGCTGATTATGGGGGAGGACAATCTAAAGAGTTTCCATAAATGGAAAAACTACGAAGCTATTCTGGAAAACTATGCTATTTATGTTTATCCCAGAATTTCAAAAGGAGAGCTGATGAATAGATTCGCTGACCATCCAAAAATTAAATGGGTGGATGCACCCATCATGGAAATCTCATCGACATTCATTCGAAAATCCCACAAAGAAGGAAACAATATAAAACCAATGCTTCCTGATACGGTTTGGAAGTATCTGGATGAAATGAATTTTTATAGGTAAAAAAGCCGGTCAATTAAGACCGGCTTTTTCCTTTAGATTACTTACTATTTGGATTTTCTTCAATAAACTTCACATCCCTGGTATTTTTTTGAACCGCTACTGCAGCAAAAAGACTTAAGGCAAAAGACATCCCATAAAACCCTTTTTCACTTAACTCCATATCTGCATTCCAAAGACCAATTATCAATAAGAGAATGGAAGCAATGGTAGTAAACCAACTGATACCATAATAGGCATCCGTTACGGGTAGGCCTTCTTGTCTGTCCCGTACACTTTTTTGTACCGAGACTACAGAGAAAAGTCCAAAGAGCAAAAGGGTAAAGTAATAGCCCTTTTCATTAAGCCACATATTGGCATTCCAGAGACCAATACAATACGAAGTCATTCCAACAAACAGTGCCGACCAAGACGCTGAAATAAAAGCAGGCGTTGGTTTTAAATCAAACGCTTTGCTTTTTTCTTGCAATTCTTCTTTCTTTTTAAAAGACTGATTTTCCATACTAGAAAAATTTCGAATTAATATGGGGCAAATATCAAGCGGGCAGTTTAAGTGGGAAAGACAAAATATTTCTAATAATGATGATATAAAATAGATTTTATAATAATTAATATATTGTAAATCAATTTATTGTTGTCTTATATTATTACGATATATTATGAATGAAATCCAAGATATATTGAATGTTTTTACCCTAAAGGAGCGAAGGGATTTTGAATCCTTTTTAAAGAAAAGAAACAAAAGGGGCAGCATTAAAAATCTGGAATTACTGCAGCTTTTGGAGGGCGAAGGCAGAAAGAACTTGGATGTGAAATTGTATGGAAACCCTTCGAAGCCCGCCTTTAACGCTTTACAAAAACGGGTAAAGGATACCCTTATAGAGTTTGTGGCGAATAAAGCATTTGCAAGCGAATCTTCTGATGAAATGGAGATTTTGAAGTTGCTCCTTGCCAGTAGAACATTATTTGAGCAAGGCGCTGCCAAACCTGCTATTAAGGCTTTGGAGAAAGCAGAGAAAAAAGCAGATTATATTGATGGGCATTCCATTTTGAATGAAATTTTCCAGACTAAAATCCAGTATGCCTATCTGAATCCCAATTGGAATGTAGTTGCCCTTATTGAGGAGTTTGAAGCCAATCAAAAACTACATCAACGTGACATTCATTTGAATATGGCCTATGCCATTATCAAAAATGAAATGAATACCCTAAAACGTGAATCATTGACCGAAATGATTGCTCGAGTTTTTGGTGATTATTCACTTGAAATCAATAGTGACCTCACCTACAAATCGTTGTACCAGCTAATGGTACTTACGGCATCTTCTGCCAAGTTGCAGAATGACTTTCACTCAGTATCATCCTATATGGTCGATTTGTTTGAAACAATGCTAAGTAAAGGGCCGGTTCCGCAGAAATACCAGTATTACTATTTGAGTATGTTGTATCTGATGGCAATAACAGAGTTTAGAAATAAAAGGTTCTCTAATTCAAAGAACCTATTGCTACAATTTAATGGGGCCCTAAATGAAAGTAAGAAAAACTATTCAGAGGTGTTTGATGAACGGATAGCTGTCTTGACCGCACTAAACTACTTATATACCGGTTCAATAGCATTGGCGGAGCAAACCTTATTGAAAATAAAACCACCTTCACTGAATCGAGATTTGGCATTACTTATGTGCCTATTTCAACAGAAAAAATTTCAAATGGCCTATGAGCTTTTCAAAGGAATCAGTAAGTCGGACGATTGGTATGAACGTAAAATGGGTTGGACCTGGGTCTTGAAAAAGAACATAATCGAAATACTGTTGCTCATTGAATTAGATAAGTTGGATTTGGTACTAAATAGATTCGAAAAGTTCAATCGTAGGTTTGGTAAAAAACTTCGGGCAATTGAAGAAGATAGGGTTCTAAAATTTATGGGATTAGTAAAGGAATTCTATGAGAACCCAGATGCTTTTAAAACAGATGAATTTCAAAAGAAGGTCGAAGATTCCTTTGAATTTGTTGGGAGGGAACAAGAAGATTTATTTGTGATGAGCTTTTTTGCCTGGCTAAGGGCCAAAATTGAGCAACGCGACCTGTATGCTTTGACTTTAGATTTGGTGAAGCTCAAGAACTGAGCCGCAACGCATAAAATTAACCTTATAGCTTTTAGTACATTTAAGGGGAATAAACCATTCAGCCATGAGACTTCTTTTCACATTCGTCTGCTTATTATCAATCTCTTTTAGCAACGCCCAAATAGATTATGAAAAATACCAAGATTTAAGTTACCGAATGATTGGTCCGTTTCGGGCAGGGCGAACTGTTGGTGCTGTGGGGGTTCCTTCACAGCCCAATGTGTTTTTTGTAGGACATAACAACGGTGGTGTTTGGAAAACTGATGACTATGGCCGAACATGGAATCCAATCTTTGATGAAGCTCCAACGGGATCGGTAGGTGATTTGGCTGTTTCACCGAGCAATCCCAATATAATTTATGTAGGAACGGGCGAAGGATTACATAGACCAGACTTGGCCGTAGGAGACGGAATTTTTAAATCCACGGATGGTGGTGAAAATTGGGAACATATTGGCCTCGAAGATGTACAGCAAGTGAGTCGGGTGATTGTGCATCCGACCAATCCCGATATAGTTTTCGTGGCCGGATTGGGCCATCCCTATGGTGCAAATGAGATGCGGGGTGTATTTCGTTCCACTGATGGAGGGTCAAACTGGGAAAAAGTGCTCTATGTCAATCACAATACGGGTGCCGTTCAAGTTGAGTTTGACCCGAACAATCCGGATATTTTATTCGCTGATATGTGGGAACATCAAGAAGGTCCTTGGGAGAATGCAAAATTCTCAGGGCCCAATAGCAATCTCTACAAGTCGGTTGATGGGGGAAGTACCTGGCGTAAAATTATCGAAGGGTTGCCCACGGCAGAAGATGGGTTCGGTAGAATTGGTGTAGCCTTTGCTCCAAGTAATTCCAATCGTATGTATGCCACTGTAGATGCAAAAAATAATGGCGGTGTTTATAAAAGTGACGATGCTGGCGAAAGTTGGACTTTGGTCAGTACCGACTATCGCTTGTGGGGTCGAGGGAGTGATTTTGCCGAAATCAAAGTACATCCCAACAACGAAAACCAACTCTTTGTGGGCAACATTGCTGCTTATCGTTCTGATGATGCAGGCAAAAGCTGGACATCCATAAAGGGTGCACCGGGCGGTGATGATTACCATCGTATCTGGATCAATCCCTTACAACCTGAAATTATGCTTTTTGCAGCAGATCAAGGCGCTGTCATAACCGTGAATGGGGGTAAAACATGGAGTTCGTGGTACAACCAACCTACAGCCCAATTGTACCATGTTAGTACGGACAACCAATGGCCCTATTGGGTCTATGGTGGCCAGCAAGAAAGTGGAGCCATTGGTGTGGCGAGCCGCGGTAACGGTGGTCAAATAACATTTCGGGAATTTATGGGTGTGGGGGCCGATGAGTATGCCTATGTTGCGGTAGACCCTAAAGACCACAATATTGTTTATGGTGGGCGTGTGCTCCGTTTTGATAAGCGAACAGGGCAAACCCAATTTGTCGGCCCTGAGGTATTGCGTTCTGGGGAAACGCGCTTTTTACGAACTATGCCACTCCTATTTCATCCCAAAGATGATGATATGTTGCTCTTTGGTACCAACGTGGTTTGGAAGACTTTGGATGGTGGCCAAAATTGGGAGAAAATCAGTCCAGATTTGACCAGAAAACAGCCTGAAGTTCCGTCAAGTGTTGGAGATTTTATAACTGAAGAGTTAAAAACCATGCCGCAACGGGCGATTGTCTATGCTTTGGGCCCGTCTCATCTAAACAAGGATGTTATCTGGGCAGGAACCGACGATGGCTTGGTACATGTGACTCGTGATGGCGGAAATACCTGGAAGAATGTTACGCCATCCGACTTAAGTTCCTGGGACAAGATCTCACAAATCGATGCTGGTCATTTTAATGAAGGGACTGCCTTTATTGCCGTAAACGCAATTCGAAAAGACAATATGACCCCCTTGGTCTACAAAACCCATGATTTTGGGCAAACCTGGCAATTGATAAACAACGGCATGAACCCTAACGGTCCCGTAAATACGGTTCGAGAGGACCATCTCGCCCCAGGGTTACTTTTTGCGGGTACGGAACGCGAAGTCTATTTTTCATCTGATGATGGTGAGAATTGGCAATCATTGCGAATGAATATGCCTGCTTCTTCCATTCGTGATTTGGTAATCAAAGACAATGATTTGGTCATTGGCACCCATGGGCGTTCCATTTGGATTTTGGATGATTTCAGTCCTTTGCGGGAATTGGCAAAATTGGGCAATACGCCCCATCTTTTTGAGCCGTCATTGGCTACTCGTGTCCGACATAATATGTTTGGGGATACACCTTTGCCCCCCGAGGAGCCGACGGGTCAAAATCCACCGGATGGCGCTATGATTAATTATTACCTTCCTATAGATGCCAAAGAAGTATCGCTGAAAATTTTGGATAACAACGGCCATTTGGTCAATGAATTCAAAAGTAATGAGGTACTTAAGTTGCCGGATAGTACGAGTCTGCCACATCCAACTTATTGGATTCGCCCTTTGAATGAACTATCGACCAAAAAAGGGCATCAACGTTTTGTATGGAACTTAAGATACCCCAACCCACCCGAAGCAAAACAGGGCTATGCCATTGCAGCGGTGCAGTATGATACGCCTTTAAGCCCAAAAGGGCCTTTTGTAGCTCCAGGAAAGTATTCCCTAAAATTGAATGTGGACGGTCAAGTTTTGGAGCAGGAGTTAAGGGTACGTCTGGATCCCCGCGTTACAAGTTCAGCTGCCGATATACAATTACAGACCGACCTTTCAATGCAGGTATATAATGCCTATGAAGAGTTATATGCCATGCGAATGGCCGCCAGAGAACTTCTTAACACTGAAAAGAGTAGGAAAAGGCGGGAAGCAATCGCCAAGAAATTTATAGGCAATCGCGACCCAAATGATGGTGATCAACTCTATGGCAGTATATCAGCGTTACCGTTTAAGGATGAAACCCTGGTCGGCCTACAAGAAAAACTATTACATGTCTTAGTGGTTTTACAGGCCAGTGATTCAAGACCCACTCAAGCTACAGTCGATGCTGTTGAGAAATTGCTAGAAACAAAAGATCAATTTTTAAATGAGTGGGAAACTATAAATTAGACCATTGTTCGCTTTTGGATTTTCTATTGAAAATTCAAACTTTAAATTATTGGAAAATTAGTTCAAAATATCCGCTCCCAAAAACTTGTCGTCCTTATTATAATACCACTTTCGGGTCTTTGGCATTTGAATACCATTTACGGTTTCGAGGTCTTCCAAAAGAATGTATTCGCCATCATTTTTAGATTCATCATGATAGAACTGATAGACCTCCATGGCATAGGTTTTCGGGTCAAAATAGAAGTACCAAATGTCCTCACCGACTTCAGCTTCGTAAGTGGCCTTTAGCACCAAGTACTCTTTCCCTTTAAAAGTTCGTTTTTCTACCTTTTCATCCAGTACGGTGCCCGGGTCCTTTAACTTCATGGGCAAGCCGTAGAGATAGGTGTAGTAATCGCGGTACATGGCAGCGCGGTCACAACTTAACCGCAATCGCTCTTTGTCTGATTCAGCTATTGTCGTACTTCCGTTCAGTTCAATACGACAGCTATCTTTTTGGAGGGAATACGTATATCTGTCCTGGTCTTTGGTGACTTGTAGTGAAAAGGCTTCCTTGGCAAAATCCAACCCAATTTCACTGGTGCGATTACTTGATTTTGGGGTCTGCATGGTGACTGTAAAATCGCCTTTAAAATTGATCCAATTTCCATTTGGGTCATGAAAGGCGATTGCTTTGTCCAAAAGTTGGGGACCCGTTGGGTCTTGTGAGAAACCTGAGAAAGTAACTAGAAGAATTGGTAGCAGTAAAAAAGTACGAATCATTTGGTATCCCTCGGTTTTATACGAGCAGGTTCTATGGAACTATCGTGTTCCACATAGAACTTCTCCATTAATTTCATAATAGCCTTGATCAAGTCCCTGCTTTCGGTCAAGAGGGAGAAGTACAAACGTGTATTCTTTGGACTGGATTCCTCGGTACGGGTTCGAGAGACTTGTTCCTCGATTTTTTTGTCCACTAATTTCATCAAAGAATCACGAGTCGCTAAAACTGGCGCAAAATTTTCGAAGGTTCGATTGGAAAAGATTTCAGCAGCATCCTCAAACAGTTTTTCAAGGTGGTTATCCAAATCCTTGAGTTCCTTTATTTGAGTGTACTTCAACTTTTTATGGTTGTTGTTTACGTGGGTGAAGCCATTTCTCGAAATCAACTCAAGGGATTGTGAAAGGTCTTCCAACAAACCAAGAATCGAGATGTAAAAATTACTTGCGCCTCCAACACTGGATTCGTCCAGGTTTTTAATGAAGTAAAAAATGTTATTTTGAAGGCCTTCAATTTCCTTTGACATTTTGGAAACCCCTTTGTTGTTCTTTTTCAGGGCCTCTAAATCATGTCGTGCCAAACCATTAATGGCGCCTGTGTAGATTTTATTACTACGCTTGATCATTTTACCAATGTTATCAGCGCTCTCCTCGATAACCCCTTGAATAGATTGACTTTCAGCTCGGCGAAGACTATCCTCTGCCTTAATCTCCTTGGTTTTGCGATTGTGGGTCATATAATTTCGCAGTAACAGCACCGCCGCTAGAATTAAAAGAATCACTACGGCTACAACACCACCTAGATGAATGATATATGCAATTACTGCGGCCGCAGTAAAAGCGGAGATTGCAGTAAAGAACCAGCCCCCAATTACATTTAAAACACCAGCGACACGGTATACTGCGCTTTCTGCTCCCCAGGCTCGATCCGCCAAAGATGTACCCATGGCAACCATAAAGGTTACGTAAGTGGTCGATAGTGGCAGTTTCATTGAAGTGGCAATAGAAATCAAAACACTGGCTACCATCAAATTGACGGCTGCACGGACCAAATCAAATGCAGGTAAATCTTGCGCTTTGCTTTTTGGTACGTATTTGTATGGCATTTCAAATTGCGCATCTATTCTTTTGGATAGTGAAGGTGGCACGATGCCCCCGACATTCTCTGCCGCCTTTACACTGAATTTTACGATTTGTCGTGAAAGGAAATTGGGCTGAAACCGTTCCTCACCTTCATCTTGTCTAGATAGATCAACACTTGTTTTTACAACACTTTTTGCCTTTGATGAAAACCAAAGTGTGATGACCATTATAGCTCCAGAAAGTAATAGCAGTAATGTGGGAGTGCGAACGGCACCTGCCAATCCCTGCATATTGAAATCGGCAGCGGCAATACCTGAACCCTGCCAATCTTGGTAGGACTGAAGTGCGGCAATAGGCACACCTATAAAGTTTACCAAATCGTTACCGGCAAAGGCCATTGCAAGTGCAAATGTTCCTATAACAATAACAACCCTATAAATATTCCATTTAAAAAAGAGGGAGAATGCCCAAGAAATCAAAGTCCAAAGGAGCACATTACCCAGAAGAAAAAGTGCAGTTGATTGCGCGATGAAATCCAATAGTAAACCGTCAAAAAGATTGGCGCTTTTTAGTCCTTTAATTAAAATGAAATAGATGATTGCCGTAATGGCCAATCCTCCAAAAACGGATTCAATCCATTTTGGTTTTTCCTCAAACTTAAACGATATCAATACCCTAGAAATAAACTGAACGAGAGCGCCAATTGTAAAAGCTATGACTACAGAAAGTAAAATTCCAATAATGATTTGGGTAGCTTTTTCAGTGTTTATGTAGTCTGAGAGATTTGATAGGCTCCCATCCATGGCTGTAATCTTCACCAATGAAATTGCCACTGCGGCACCCAGTAATTCAAACACAATGGACACAGTGGTTGAAGTCGGCATACCCAACGTATTAAAAAAATCGAGAAGCAAAATATCGGTGATCATCACCGCCATGAAAATAATCATGATTTCGGCAAAGACGAATTCTGAGGGATTGAATATTCCCTTTCGGGCTACTTCCATCATTCCACTTGAGGACATTGCCCCTAATGCAATACCCAAACTTGCAACAATCATAATTGTTCGAAATGAAATAGCCTTTGAACCTATGGCAGAATTCAAGAAGTTAACGGCATCATTACTAACGCCTACGACAAGGTCTGTTATCGCCAAAATGGCCAAAGCGATGACCATGAATAGGTAAATGTTCTCTCCCATGTTAACGATTGAAAGTACGCAAAAATGAGACTATAAATCCTTCAAAAGGTTAAAATAAGGTTATGAAACATCTGGAATACAAGGATTTCCCAAGCGTAAAAAATGGAGCACAACTTGGATGTAATGAGTTTATAAGGTTGTAGAAAATATTTTATCGTTTCATTCGTTAATTTAATGTAAATTAAACGTATATTTATTGTAACATTTAAGTTAATCTGTCGCGTTATGAAAGCAACTATCTCTTTACTTCTCTGTTTGCTAGTCAGTTCACTTGGTTTTTCCCAAAAGAAAGAGGAAATAAAGCACAACCAAGAAACCAATCTAATTGATGCGGTTTATTATCATGACAACGGTGAGATAAGTCAACAAGGAACCTTTGATTTAGAAGGGAAGTTACACGGAGAGTGGATAAGCTTTAACGAAAAAGGTGAAGAGGTTTCTCGCGGGCTTTATAACAATGGTAAACGTGTAGGGACTTGGTTTTTCCGAGTTCAAGATGGTATCAAAGAGGTGCAATTTGATAAAACCGGAATTGTAAGTGTTGTAAACCGAGAAGGTAGCTCGGGCGTGGCCATTAAAAACTAGCGTTTTCTAAAAAATCGTCAAGTGAATCACTGACGTGAATTAAAATAAATCCTTTCTTTAGATTCGGCTGAATTTTCTTCTGCAGATGCGGTTACAACAATGCCAGTTGTTGTAATGGAAAGTGGCTTCATTTCACGGGCAATTCTCAAAGTCTTTCCAGCTTCTATTTTCACAGGCACTTCAATTCGCTCATAACCCAAAGCAGTAATAATAAGGGTATAATCACCACTTTCTATATTGGCCAACTCAAAATTACCATGAAAATTAGACTGTGTCTCAAATGAACTGTTCTTTAGAGTGATGTTTGCAAAAAGCAAGGGTTCACCGTTCATTTGGCTATCAAGCACTTGTCCAGTGATATGACCATTTTTCTGGCCCATTGCTGTTACTCCGATTAAGAGTACTAGAAAAAATAGAATCTTTTGCAAGCTTGTATTTTTTAATCGGGGCAAAGAAAGGATTCAAAGGTTAACTAACGGTTATCCCTAGGTTAACATAGAACTACCAAACACTTCTTAACCTTACCGCTGATTTCAATAGTCGGACATAGAAGACGTATCTTACGCCAAATTTTCACTGTATGAATTGGGGACAACTTCTTTCCTTAAAACGATATGGGGATACCGAGAAAAGGGAGCGCCACAAACAGGATGAAACCCGCATGGGCTTTGATGTTGATTACGATCGCATTTTGTTTTCATCTCCTTTCAGAAGTTTACAAGACAAAACCCAGGTAATGCCCTTGCCTGTGAACATGGCCGCAAAAAAGAACTTTGTGCATTCAAGATTGACCCATAGTTTAGAAGTTTCGGTTGTGGCTCGAAGTTTAGGTAGACGGGTTGGGCTTCAAATACTGCATAAATATCCCGAATTGGCAAATCAGGGTTTTCATTTCAATGATTTTGGTGCCATAACAGCTGCAGCTTCCTTAGCTCACGATATAGGGAATCCACCTTTTGGTCACAGTGGCGAAAAAGCTATAGGTTCCTATTTTAAAAATGGTAACGGTAACCGGTTCAAATCTGAATTGAGTACCAAGCAATATCAGGATTTGGCTGAATTCGAAGGGAACGCAAATGGTTTTAAACTTTTGGTTGAATCTAAAGCGGGTATTCCGGGTGGCAATCGTTTAAGTTACGCCACCCTTGGGGCTTTTTTGAAGTATCCAAAAGCTTCTTTCCCAAAAAAACCTACCTCTGATGTTTCCGATAAAAAGTTTGGATTTTTTCAATCACAACAAGAGTTTTTTTTGGAATTAGCCGAAGATTTGGGACTCGAACGAAAGTCTGGAGAAGGTATTCGATATAGAAGACATCCGCTTGCCTTTTTAGTTGAAGCTGCGGACGATATTTGTTATACCATAATTGATTTTGAGGATGGAATTAATTTGGGTCTGATATCAGAGGACTATGCCTTGGAGTACTTGATTAATCTTGTTAAGGATACAATTAATATTAAAAAGTTCAATCAAATTAAAGGAGGTCAGGAACGATTGGCATATTTAAGGGCCATGGCTATTGGTAATTTGATAAATGATACCTGTTCCATTTTCCTATCGAATGAAGAAGAAATTTTAAAAGGTGATTTTGAAGTTTCGCTTTTAAAGCATAGTAAATACAAAGCCCAGACAGACGATATCATCAAATTATGCATTGACAAGGTTTACCGTTCAGATGAGGTTGTTGAGAAAGAACTGGCAGGTTATCGTATCCTTAAAAACTTGTTGGACGCTTCAACCAATACGTTGATGAATTTCTCAAATGAAGAAACCAACCAATACGATGAATTACTGCTGCAGACTTTGGGTCTTGAACCATTGGGCAAGGATTGTAGCACCTATGATATTTTGCTAACTGCAGCCACTTTTGTCGCGGGTTTATCCGATAGTGCAGCAGTACATCTTAATGGTATGATTAGTGGTAATCGAATTTAGAATTTGTAGACAAAACCTACACCCAGTAGCTGTTTAAATTGGATTCTGGGAGTACCAGGGGTTGTGACCGTACCATCTTCAGCGACCACTTCATCAAACTTGATATCATCATCGTAGATAAGATGAGTGCCAATATTTGCATTTACATATTGATTGACTTTTAGGGTAAAGTTCATTTCCCAATCAAAATCTACATTGCCAAAACTTCTTATGTAATCGGTATACAAAGTCAACCGATGGTTCATCAGAATGTTTTTTAGAATTTCCTTTTCCCAGCTATTTGTGACCAAAAAACCCAGTTCGGTAAAGGTTTTTTCTCCACGTTGTACACCAAAGGCTCCTTGGTTTGACAAGGTTTCGTCCAATACAAAAGTTGATTTTTGAGTCAATGGTGATACGTATAGAATAAATTTTTTATCCTTGGGTTCAAAGGTGACCCCTCCCCCAAGAAAGAGATATCCTGGCGCCATGAATCTAGAAATAGGGATTTCTTCAGGAAATCGAAAACCATCAGAAAACTGTGTATTAAAATTCAATTTAGCAGAGGCATACCAAGGGGTTACTGAATCTTTTCGATATCCAAAAACGGAAGAGAATTTGATGAAGTCATCTGTTTTTCGCAACCCTTGCCCTTCTTGTATATTGATTCCGTAACGCAATCGAAGTTCATTTGCCCAAGTTATGTTGCCAAACTTGTAATTGCGTGCTAAGTTTAGATTCGCAAGTCCTGAAATTGAGTTTTCACCACCTGCATTCCAGTTAACAAAGGCTACTTCGTTTATGTTGAGACTAAATTGGTTTTGACTTTCCCATAAAGAAAAAGGCGTAATCTTTTTGTACTTTTTCACAAGGGTTTTTGGTTTGACCAAAAGTACTTCTGGGGTAAGGTCTTTAAGCCCCCTACTTACAATTTTGGCTTTCTTTTGAGGCCATCGAATAACTATGGTGTCTGTTTGGGTGGCATTGGTTTGATCAAAAACACTATCCCTTTCTTGAATTTGAGCGAACAATGAGGTTGGTGACAAGTTCAAAAAGGCCGAAAGAAAAAATAACTTTAGAATGTGCGCTTTAAATAGTCTCAAGATATTCGAGAATGCTTTTTTTGTTAAGTCCACAAATTTCGTGTAATTCCTGAATTGTTCCGTGTTCAATGAACCTATCTACGATAGCAAATCGTTTTAAGATGCCACGATACTGTTTTTGATTCGCGTATTCCATGATTTCACTTCCAAATCCTCCTTTTTCGGAACCATCCTCAACTGTAATTAAATATTCATAGTTATCAAAAATGCCATCTAGCAAAGTATAGTCCAAAGGTTTTACAAAACGCATATTATAATGCCCATAAAGGCTTGGGTCCTTAACTTCTATCAATACTTCGCTTACCATATTGCCAATTGGACCAAAAGTCAGAAATGCGACCTTACTTCCTTGGTTAAGGATTTCTCCCTTTCCAATTTCAATTTTAGAGAATGGTTGCTTCCATTCAATGGTTACCCCTCGTCCTCGAGGATAACGTATGGCGATAGGTTGTTTTAAACCCAATTGTGCCGAGTACATGATATTTCTAAGTTCCACCTCGTTTAAAGGTGAAAAAATTATCAAATTCGGAATGCATCTCAGAAAGGCAATATCGAAAACACCATGATGTGTAGGACCGTCTTGACCGACTAAACCTGCCCGGTCCAAACAGAAAACAACAGGAAGATTTTGCAGGGCGACGTCATGAATAACCTGGTCATAACCACGTTGTAAAAAAGTAGAGTAGATGTTACAGAATGGAATAAGGCCTTCAGCTGCCATACCAGCCGCTAAGGTAACTGCATGTTGTTCTGCAATTCCTACATCAAATGCACGATCGGGAAATTTTTCCATCATAAATTTCAAAGAACTTCCTGTTGGCATGGCTGGGGTAATCCCAACAATGTTTTCATTCTTTTCGGCAAGTTCAACAATTGTGTGACCAAAGACATCCTGAAATTTTGGAGGTAATCCTTCAGCATTTTTTGGATATTTTTCTCCTGTGACCACATCGAATTTACCAGGGGCATGATACGAGACTTGATCTTCTTCCGCATTCTTAAGTCCCTTGCCCTTGGTGGTTATTACATGAAGTAATCGCGGGCCTTTTAGTTGTCTTTGCCTTTTTAATTCCGCAATTAAAGTATCAAGGTTATGACCATCAATCGGACCAGAATAGTTGATGTTAAGGCATTCAAAGATGTTTTCTTCTTTAGCAGTACCTTTTTTGACATTGGTCAGATACTTCTTTAATGCTCCAACGCTTGGGTCTATACCAATGGCATTATCGTTAAGAATGATAAGTACATTGGCATCGGTCTCCCCAAGATGATTCAATGCTTCAAATGCCATTCCACTCGCAATTGAAGCATCTCCAATTACAGCTATGTGATTTAGATTCGGATGATTTTTGAGTTTGGAAGCGATTGCCATTCCTAAAATCGCAGAAATAGAGGTTGAGCTATGTCCTGTTCCAAAATCATCATATTCACTCTCACTTCGCTTTGGGAAACCACTGATTCCACCAAGCTGCCTGTTGGTTTCAAAAATATCCTTTCTACCGGTCAAAATCTTATGAACGTACGCTTGATGTCCAACATCCCAGATGAGTTTGTCTTTAGGAGTATTAAAGACGTAATGAAGTGCTATGCTCAATTCAACTACACCAAGACTTGCACCTAAATGACCTTCTTTGGTAGCCACAATGTTGATAATAAAGTCACGGAGTTCCAAAGCCAAATGGGGCAATTCAGAGACCGGAATTTTCTTCAAGTCTTTTGGGGAGTCGATATTTTGGAGTAACGCGTGCATGCGAACCTCAAAAATACTTTAAATCATCCTTTGCGGCCAATTACCCATTTAAGGGTATTGCGGATTTGTGGCGTTAAAAATTACCTTGCCTTCCCTGAATTTGAATTTTAACTATCAAATAGTTACCGTCTTAATTTAGGATGAATAAGGATTTTTGTGGCGCTTAGGTCAGAGTACTTTAATCGGTAAAAAATGTTCTTATTGGAGTAAATTTTGTTGCTTATGGCTATAATGATTAATTTACGATTTGAACTGCGACATTTTTGTGGTAATTCAATATCTCCCCCCAAATTAGAATCCTTAAAAAAGGTATCACTTTGTGCATACCCATTAGGGTTATTTTAAGTCATTAACACGGACAAACATTTTTGAAAATGAAAAAAACTATACTCTTATTTTTTATTCCGATTTTGGGTTTGGCCCAATTAGGAACTGGCTTGGAAATTGACGATGAGGGTTATGCGAACATACCCTTGAAAGCACGTAACGTTGGATATCAAGGAACCAGTTTTGATAATGACAAGGTTTCCTTGCGTCAATATGCTCCAGCAATTAAAAACCAAGGAGGTGCCGGAACATGTGTTGGCTGGGCGACAGCCTATTATGCTCAGACCATAAGTTTTGCAAGGGATAATGAGATTATTGATAATGCAACCATTTCAGATTTGGCTTTTTCTCCACTCTATTTATATAGAAGTGTAAAGTTGCAAGAAGATACGGCATGTGAAAGGGGAATAGGAATACCCACCGCATTGCAAACTCTTAAAGAAACAGGTTCGGTTTATTTTAAAGATTTTCCTCATTTATGTGCAAACCGGATTCCTGATAGTGTACACTCCAAAACTCAGGGATATAAGTTAAAAGAGTTCACTAAACTTTTTCATAACAAAGAGAGCTTCTTGAGTAGGGTCCGTCAAACACGAAAAGCTTTAGCAGAAGGTAAACCTGTGGTTATGGGAATGAAAGTTAAAAACTCGTTTCTTTCAGCAAAAGTGGTTTACGAACCGGATACTATACCTTATGGTAATCACGCAATGACTGTTATTGGTTATGATGATAATAAATTTGGACCTGGTGAAGGAGCATTCGAAATAATCAATAGTTGGGGTGAAGATTGGGGCAATGATGGATATATGTGGATTCGCTATCCTGACTATGGTAAAGAAGTCTATTATGGTTTTGAATTGGTATTTGAAGAAATACCTCAAGTAGATGAAATTGTAAAAAATAAGTTGTCCGCTTCATTAGAACTTGAAAGTTTTGGTTTTCCGATTGAAGTTGCTCAGCGGTCCAGTACTGTTGGGGGCTTAGGTTATCGTCAATCAACTGTTTACAATGATGAAGGTGCCGGCGTAGTTGATTACGTTACCAAAGATGAGTATGAAATGAAAACACAATATTTTATAAGGGCCAATATCAATCAACCTGCATATGTGTACGTCTTAGGTGCTGATGTTAAACATCCAGTATCAAGATTGTTCCCGGTAAATGATTCTATAAGCTCTTATGTAAGTTCTGGCGACGCTTCGGTTTTGATACCTGGTATGAATGATAAGAATCAGATGGGTAGATTCGAGCTCAATACCAATGATGTGCAATCAGATTATACCATTGCCATAGTTTCCTTGGAAGAACTTGATATACAATCGGTCAAAGAAAAAGTTGATGCAATGGATGGTCCAATTGTTGACCGTTTCTATACTGTTCTTCAAGAAAAACTGATTGCCAAAGAAGACATGGTTTTAAAAAATGATATTCTTGGCTTTGATGCTGAATTTGAAGAGGGTTCAGCAGCCATTTTATCATTGGATATTAGACGTAGTGATTTTCAAGAAGATAAAATAGAAGATGAATAGCCACCACTTCATATTGGTTTTATTCTTGATGTTTTTTTGTTGTAAAGGGCAAGAGCCTGAAAGTAGAAAGCAGCAGCTACTAAAGGTATCGACTGAACTAGCGGCTTCTAAAGACTCGATTATCCCATCGGACAAAAAAAGTGAAACCAAAGATTTAAAGGATAGTGTAATTCTTAAGACGAAGGAGCAACAGGTTGAAAAGAGGGTTGATACTGCTAAGACAATCATTAGAGTTAAAGATTCGGTATTGGTAAAGCAGTCAGATTCAACCCTGATTTGGTCGGTTGAGCAGGTATCATTTTTTGAAACAGTAGATAAAGTACTGTTATTTCATGTACGAACTACGGATATAGGTTCGAGAAAATTAGATCTTGATTCAGAACTGAGTGAAGATTCAAAAAAAGCCTTTATTAAGGCACTACTTAGCTCTTCAAGCTTTCCAGCAAAAGAAAATGATGATTTTTCAAGTACAAAAGAAGTATTTGAGCCTTTATACCAAATTCTTCTCGAAGGAGAAGAAGAAAAGTTAACATTGCTAATTGACCCAAGTAGCCAAAACATGTTAGTTGCAAGTCTGAATAATCGAAAGAAATATAAGATTACAGACAAGCTGAGCGAGTTAATCGAAACTTTTAAAGCGAAGAAATGAAGAAGAAATTTGCGACAGTCTTGATTTCCCTATTTGGAAGTATAGGTTTTGTTTTTAGTCAACAGAATTATCAAGAAACAACCTATCAGACCATTAAATTCGAAAATATTCTTCAATTAGACGAATTGTGCCCAAGGTCAAATACGGGACCTGGATTCAATTCAAATTTTGATAAAATCACAGAAGGGGAGGCAAGAAGAATAATCGATGATTTTCTTGATGAATTAAGTATCGGGGCGAGATTTAATATTCGGGAATGTGCAGAAAAAGCAGGGAATAATGCCTTGGCAAATATTTATGTTGACAAAAATGGTAGGCGATTAAAATATATTGTTTACAATCAAGAATGGTTGACAAATTTGGCTTCAGAAAACCAAAGTAAATATGCGGCTTATTTTGTTCTGGCACATGAAATTGGGCATTTGGTTAATGGTCATAGAGAAGAGTATGATGGAAGTAACAAGGGTATTGAAATACAAGCCGATGAATATGCCGGTAAGACATTGGCAAGATATGGAGCAAGTTTAGATGAAACCTTAATTGCTGTAAGGGCTATTGAAAAATTGGTTACTCCTAGTTGGGCAAGCCATCCTGGGCGTATCGCGCGAATGGAGGCAGCTTTTGAAGGTTGGTTTAAAGTTGTTGACGATAACCCAACCAGAATTGCTAAAAACCAAGCAGCAATAGATAAATTCCACCTAGAAATCAAGGGTTTAAAACAACAATTGATAGATGCAAAAAGAAAGAAAATAGAAGAAGCAGAACGTGAGCGATTGCGTAAAGAAGAGGAACTCAAGGCCAAGATTGCACAAGAAAAAGCAGATAAAGAGGCATTGATTGCCCAACAGAAGGAACAACAGCGTTTAGAAGATATGCGCAAGGCAAAAATTGCGCAGGAAAAAGCTGAAGAAAAAGCTAGATTGGCCCTTGAAGAGAAACGCAAAAAGGAACAGGACGCAGTTGAAGGAATTCTAAAGCGCTATTTTAACGCTTTGGGTGGCTTAACCAAAATTAATGGTATAGAACAAATGACCTACATAGAAAATACCACTAGGTCAAGTGAACCAGGATTTACCTATCGTTATTCCTATGAGCAAAAGTCGCCTTTTCATTTGATCATCTTAGATAAGAGCACGGATAGAAAATCAAAGCTCCACTATCAAATTTTAAGGGATACGTTGTACTATAAATATCCAAATAAAAGTAGTTGGAAGGCGGGAATGCATCCTAATGAACAAATGAATGAGGTTGAGTTTAGAAATTTTATAGGTTCCAGTACGGGTGACTTTTTAGAGGATTTTAATCTATTTGCAAGCCCTGGACTAGTCTCAATAAAAGATACCTTAGAGTTCAATGGGGTCCGTTGTTATCAACTTGAGGTGAAGGAAAAAAAGGTTAAAGAAACTCTGGACAAAAACCGAACTGGTTTTTTATCTCGTGTTCAACAAAGTAGGTATTACCGTGTGGATAATGGCTTATTGGAAGGTACGGAACTGAAGAATGAAATTAAGAAATTCAAAAAGGGAAAAATTGTCTACAACCAGCTTACAAAAACAATAATCAAGAATGGTGAGTATCGAGATGTTGATGGTGTGAAATTCCCCCACAACTATAAAATTGAGATTGTAACAACGCGAGATTCGAAAGTGCTGGAAGCAAGTATTGTTACCAAAAAAGTTGAAGGACTAAGTTTTGAAACTAGAACACAAACACAACCCTAATAAATACTATTAACTTAAGTCATTGCCAATTAAAGGTCTAAAACTTAATAAATCAAACTTACTTTTATTTAAGGACACTTTACGCTGTATGCTGTTCTCAGCGGTAATTCTATTTACGATGTTCGGTATTACAAGGTTGGTCAATTTTGGCGCCTTTGATCTTTATCGACTGGCTTTTAAAGAGTTTAGTTTTTTGGATACCTACTATGCAGAAAAGCTTAATTCTGATGAGCAAAAGATTAGCCAAAGCATTGTTTTGGTAAATGTGCAACACCAAAGTCGAGCTCAATTGGCAAATCTTATTGAATTGGTACAACAACAAAAACCAAAAGTTATTGGTGTTGACGTGATTTTCGATCATGAAAAAGAACCCATTACAGATGAAAAGCTATGGGAGGCTTTGCAACCAGAAAACGTAATTTCTGCCTTCGCCATTCAGAACAGACAGTTCGTTAAAAACGACCCTAAACTAGGAGTTTTTAGACATAAATTAGGATATGCCAACTTTAATTTTGACAGTTACAATGCTGTAATACGGACTTTTCAAGCCAAAAAAATATTTGATGGGTTTGAATTTAGTTCTTTTCCCCATCGGGTGGCGCAACATTTCTTAGGAAGACAACGAAAAATAGAATGGAAAAATATTAGCGATAAAAGCATTCCAATAAATTACAGTGGCGGAAGGCAGTACTTTCTAACCTTCGATGCTGATGAAATTTTGGAAAGTAAATCCTTGCCCGTTCTGGCAAATAAAATCGTTTTATTAGGCTACTTGGGTACCCCAACAGGTAATGTTTATGATATCGAAGACAAACATTTTACCCCTTTAAACCAAGAATTTGTAGGGAAATCTGCCCCAGACACCTTTGGCTTGGTTATTCACGCTAATATTATTGAAATGTTGGTTGAGCAAAAACGATTAATACAAGTTCCAGTTTGGGTATTGCTGTTGGTAGGTTTTGTGCTCACTTTTGTTGCAATTTCATATTTTATTAAATTGAATAAGAGAAGAATAGAACGATATATGCTGGTTAGAAAACTGACACAATTATGTTTTACCATATTTTTTGTGATACTAGCTTTGTGGTTGCTATCGAACAATATCTATTTTAAGATTACAGAACTTATTTGGTACACAGTTTTGAGTATTGAATGCATATGGGCCTACAAAATTTTATCTAATTACATGAAAAATAAATTCGGATGGGAAAGCTACTTTTTTCAAGATTAATGATTTTAACCTGTCTATTATTGTCTTTGATTGTTAAGGGTCAAGAAGACAGTTACTATGTGTTTCACGTAACAGGTGAACCAATGTTGAATGATTCTTTAGTGTTGGCTAAAGGAATGTTCGTAGCAAAGGATAATTTTTTAACACTTGGCGAAAATGATGAACTGCTATTATCTGATCAAAATGGGGCTCTTTATGAAATAAAGAAGAAGGTAACCTTGCCTTATGGTCGTATTGCACATTACAAGAAGAAAGAGGTCCAAGAAAATGGTGTTGTCAAGTATCTAAAATTTGTTTGGAAAAAACTTTGGGAGAAGCGGAGCAATGACAATGTCGGGGTTGTATTCAGGGCATCGAACTCAACAATACCCTTGTACCCTTTGGACAGTGTTTCTGTTTTCGGAAAAGAATTGAATTTTTCATGGAAACCGACCCAAGATGGCGGAAGGCACTATTTCTATTTGCAGCAGGCAGGTTCAGAACAAATGTTAAAATTAGCAACTAATGGTACTTATTTGGAATTGCCAATTGGGGGTGACCTTTTGGAAAATGGTAAGGAATATCAATGGGCCATTTCTTCCGATGATAACCAAGAAGCTGCTTATCTTGAGTTCCTCTCCTTTGACTTAATGAATCAAGAGGACTTTGAAACTCGTATGAAAGAATATAAACCATTAATTGCCGAGTTCGAAGCTTTAGGTGTTTCTGAAGAGATCATAAAGGAAAGTCTTTGTCGTGATTTAAATTTCTGTTTCGATTGACAAAAAATAAAGCAACCAAAAAAGAGAAGCGAAAACGTAGGCGCATTTTATTAATCAAAGATGCGCTTTTTTGCACTTTGTTGTCCTTACTCACATTCGCCCTATTTTCATCAATACTCTTTTCAATATCCTATTTTAACCCTCTACTTCATTCTTTTAAGGACTTTAGTTTTTTGGATGCTTACTATCAGGTCTTTAATTCCAATGGCGATAAGACAAATGAAAATTTGGTTTTGGTAAACATTGAAGATCTGAATAGAGAAGAAATTGCCAATCTTATTGAGATTATAAATAAAACCAATCCTGCTTTAATAGGAGTGGATATCGTATTTAGGCAAGATGGTAATTCAGAAACAACAGAAAAACTGAAATCACAATTATCGAAACAAAATGTGATTCGTGCTTCCATTTTGTCAGACAGTCTAAAAAGTGTGGTTTCAGATGATAATACCACATCGGGTTATGTGAATTTGACTACTGCTGAAGCAACGGGCATTATTAGATCTTTTGTAGGTATAACGGAAAGTAAAGGTACAAGGCAATATGCTTTTGCGGCCCAGTTAGTTCGAAAATGGAATAGTGGGCAAATTTGGAATACAAACGGGCTTGAACGTAAACTCAAAGAAAGAAAGCGAATTAAATTCTATGGTAACTTTCAATCGTTTAGCCATCTTAATGCAAGGACTATCTTGCAAGGCAAGCACCTAGATAAATTAAAAGGAAAATTGGTTATTGTTGGATACATGGGATTCCCAACAGGTAATCCATATGACGTTGAGGATAAGCATTTTACTCCATTAAATCAACATCCACTTGGCAAGGGAATTCCAGATATGTACGGTATAACCATACATGCAAATATTGCAAACATGCTCTTGAACGATGATTTCTTTTTAGAATTGAGCATGTTTGAAAAAGGGATATTGATTTTTCTATTTAGTTACATGGTCAGCATTTATTTTCTACGGTTGGATAGAAAGCTTAAAATCAGCTATAGAACAGTTCGAAAATTGGTCCTGTTCGTTTTTGCGTTTTGTTTTGTTGGAATATGTCTTTGGCTATTTCAAAACAACGTAGCCTTAGAACCAACAATTATCATAATAATGACCATCTACACGGCTGGATTTGTAAAATACTACAAACATCTGATTCGATATTTGAAGACGAAGTTCGAATTTAAAAGTTATATCAAGTAATCCCATTAAAATACCTATTACAAGGTATTGCATTGCAGAAAAGCTTGAAATAGGTTTGTATGGTTCAGTTTGTAGATAATTCGTGTATCTGAAGGAAATATTTTGCCGAGAGTGTGAGTTGGCAATATCTTTTGCCCGATATTTATGCTTCCCCCCAAAAGTAGATAGTTTCAACCTGTCATCCAACCTAGTTCGTAGAATGGAATACTATTTTCGTCTTTCACTCAAATACTTCCAATTAGGAACGTTTTTGATGATAAGTACCTTTATCACAGCCCAATCGGCATTGGGTTATGATAACTTTGCACCAATGCTGTCAAGTCTTGACAATCCGGCACATCTGGGTTATAGTCGTTCCCAGGGCGAATTAGGTGTTTCTTTTAACTATTTTTCTTCCGATACCCAACTGGCACCTTCTTTAGGTGGTTTTAACTTAAGTCCCGATCATATTTTTAATGTAATGGGGTTCTCTTCAAATTTAGGAGATAATGCACTGCAAACCGTTGCAAGAGAGCAAGGCGCTAATGTTCAATTTTCAGCCCAGATTTCAGGTTTTAAATCAATAAAGGATGATTTCGCAATCGGATTAGCATTGAAGCAAAGGGCCAGTATGAATTTTGTGAATTATGATCGTGAATTATGGAGTGGATTGGCGAAAGGTTTTGGCACGAATGACTTTGCATTTACCCTCGCAAATTTTAATGCAGTCGCGCATTATTGGCAAGAGTATGCACTTTCAGCTTCAGCTGCTTTTCGAAGTGAGGAATTGTTTTCATTTAAAGTCGGAGGTTCACTTAAATTAACAAGGGGACTGGGTTATGTTCAAATGGAAAATACTGGTAATAATCTCACCGAATTATCAGGAAGTTTTAATGGTCAGAACAACAACCTCACGCTAAATTCGGGTAGTTTCGCCTACCTCCAGACATTTAGCGAAAATAACCCAAAAGTTGGCGATTTCTTAAAAAATGAGAAGAGTAAACTTGGTGTTGCTGGTGATTTTGGGGTATCAATGGAGTTTCGTACCGAAAGAAGTTCTTATAGTGGTGCACGAGCTAAAAATGAAAAAGCGGTCAACAAGTATGTTGCAAAAATATCAGCCTCTATACTGGATTTAGGGCGCCTGAATTACGAAGACAAATTTGGAAAAGATACGATAACAATATCGGGACCAACCATTATTGATGTACCAAGCGTAACAACGGATAGTAACAATTTTAATAATTCGACCAACCTCATTCAACGTTTGGAACAGATAAGTGCCACAAACCCAAATGTAACCTACGATGCTGAACAAAATGGGGGTCAACTTTGGGTGGTATTACCTACTGCCTTGTTTGTTGAAGCGGATGTCAAGTTAGAAAAGAATGTCTATTTCAATGCAAGCTACAGAAGAAGTTTCCTGACAAGCAATACAACTTTGGAAACTACTAGGGTGCCTACCCTAATACAATTCTCACCAAGATATGAAAGACAAGAAATATCTGGGTATTTCGTCATTTCCTACGATCAAGACCGAAAGGCCTTGGGAGTGGGTGTAGGGGGAAGGTTTAGGTTTGCAAGGGGAGGAACAGGAGTTCCTGGCCTAAAAAAAGTCAAGAGTCAGGCAGGAGCAATAGTACTTCGTCCATGGTATGAAGACTGGGACGATGCCTATTATAAAAATTCGCGAAGCGATCGTAATAGAAGACGTAATAAAAGAAGGAGGTAATTAAAAACAGAAATGTGATGAGAAAAAAGATTGCAATCATTTTTGTAGTTACTGTCTTTGGAACAGTAAACTTTTTATTTGGTCAAGATTGTACTGCAGTTGTTTTTGGAGATGGAAACTTAGAAACGTTTTTATTAGACCCTACCAATTCAAATAACATCAGGGATATTAATGGCGACCCTGTTGATCTTGATCCACTAGGTACAGGTTCTGTGTGTGCTGAAGAAGCTGAGTTGGTTGCCTTTCTAAGTCTTTCGGGAGCAAATCCTGACAATGAACCGGTAATTAATACTACAGGAATTGGCATCACTTCACTGGTTGGTTTGGAAGCATTTACTAATCTTCGTTTTTTATATGCACAAAACAACCCGATAATCAATATTGATTTAAGGGCAAATTTGGAATTAATTGATTTTAGAGGCTTTGACGGTAATACTGGAAATGGAATAGGAACTATTCAAACAGTTGATTTAAGAGGGTTGACTAATCTGGAGGTTGTAGGACTCAATAATAACGTTATTAATAGTCTATTACTTGAAAATAATTCTGCTTTGCGAATATTAAATTTTTCCAATAATCAGTTATCTGGAGATTTTGATTTTTCACTTTTCGACACCCAATTAGTGCTTACTGGGGCCCTAGCCCTAGGAAGTAATCCTGGGCCATTTTGTATAGAAGTCTCTGACAAGGTTAATGCAGATACTAGGGTAGCGAATGGTGACTGGTTCGTTGGAGCTTTTGATGAAACTATTTTTCAAGATACCCCATGTAATGGAGTGCCCTTGGCCACCATAGCAGCGACGGATGCTGACGCGGTTGAGAACCCAGCTGACCCCGGTACCTTTACGGTGACCCTTGACCAGGCGAACAACAGTGGAGGCGACATCTTTGTGAACTATACGGTAGGTGGCACGGCCACGGAGGGCACGGACTACACCACATTGGTAGGCTCGGTCACGATAGCCAACGGAGCGACCACGGGCACGGTGAGCATCGACCCTTTGGACGATGCACTTGTGGAGGGTCCCGAGACGGTG
>NZ_JAAWWL010000001.1:452928-770054 GCF_012272815.1 Croceivirga thetidis | reverse complement strand
TGACCGCTACCATAGCAGCGACGGATGCTGACGCGGTTGAGAACCCAGCTGACCCCGGTACCTTTACGGTGACCCTTGACCAGGCGAACAACAGTGGAGGCGACATCTTTGTGAACTATACGGTTGGTGGTACTGCCACGGAGGGCACGGACTACACCACATTGGTAGGCTCGGTCACGATAGCCAACGGAGCGACCACGGGCACGGTGAGCATCGACCCTTTGGATGATGCACTTGTGGAGGGTCCCGAGACCGTTGTGCTAGTCCTTACTGGGGGCACAGGCTATGCTGTGGGAATCCCTGATAATGATACGGTTACCATTTCAGATGATGATACTGCGCAAGAAAATACGCTGCCCGATGTTAATGAGAATACCTTTTCCGTAACTATTTTGGAAAATTCCTGCCCAAATACTGGTAATGGGCAAATACAAGTAGTTATTGGTACAACAACAGAAGAATTTGAATTAACGTTTAACGGAGTAGCTGAAGGGACATTAGCTCAAGGACAATCAAGGATATTTGATTTATTAACTGCTGGTCAGTACCTAATTGAACTGGCAATTCCCGATAAAAACTGGGTACAGGAATTTACTTTGGCAGTTGAGCAAGCTGAGTTAATTCAAGCAAAAAGCATTTTATTGGATGAACAGTCCCAAAGTTTACGAATGGAGGTCGTTGGAAGTGAAACTTACTCTGTTGTGGTCAACGGTTCTGAATCATTTTACGATGGATTCTTGGCCGAAGTTCCAGCATTGCTGCTAATACCTCTTGAGAAAGGACGAAATCAAGTGATGGTGAAAGGGAGTAAAGAATGTCAAGGGATTATAGAACAGAACGTGGTTTTAGATGCAGTTGTGGTACACCCTATTCCGTCAAGGCAATGGTTATACATTGAAGGGCTTCCTCAAGATGGTCCGATAAGACTACGGATATTTGATTTTTCGGGGAGGAGGATTTTAGACGAAACGAGCTCCAAAAGAAAAACTACTGAAACAATTGATGTTTCTAAAATTCCATCCGGACAATATATTCTCGATGTTTCCGGCGACTATGTTCAAAAGACACTTCAATTCATTAAAATTTAGCTATGAGGACAATTATCAAAAAATATGGTTTTTTGCTCGTTGGCTTGATGTTGTTAAGTTGTGAAGGCGAGTTTTTGCCAAATGGGATAACAATTGAAGATTCGTTTTCGGTTAATCTTTCTGAACCGGTTAATGATACGGTCTGTTTGGTACAGGGGAATGACCAAGGAACTGGCGATTGGTTTGTACGTTTCGCTTGGACGGTAATTGGAGATTATCAAGGGTCATACAATTTGGTAATTTTAGATGATACCGGTACAGAAGTCTTTAATCAAAGTACCAATGAACTATTTATTGACAACGTTCCCTTGACGCCTGGTACCAGGTTTACATGGCAAGTGGGTACCGATGATCCCAATGTCAATTCTGAAACTTTTACCGTAGTAGCCCCTTCAAGTAGGGGAAGCAGTTCACCGCCATTTCTTTCGGCTTTGGAAATTACACCTCAAGGAGGGCAGTTTTTGATAGCCTTTTTAGCAATTGACCCAGATGGTGATTTTTCT
Source organism: Croceivirga thetidis (assembly GCF_012272815.1). GTDB lineage: Bacteria > Bacteroidota > Bacteroidia > Flavobacteriales > Flavobacteriaceae > Croceivirga > Croceivirga thetidis. Next base: position 768,463 of record NZ_JAAWWL010000001.1, on the reverse strand, counting down.
GAAAACGAACTGTTTGTCAATGGTATTTCTCAAGGAACGTTTGGTATTAATGTATCCACTTTAGTTGATTTTCCTAGTGGTAATGTTCAGGTTCGTGCAAGGGCCCGTGATAATGCTGGAAATATTTCTGAGGTAACCCGAGATTATGCCAATTAAAGCTTGTGCTTATTTTTTTATTTCCCAATATGGTTTTGATAGCTTGATAAAATCTCATTTTCTGTAGTTTTGACCTCATGAAAAATCCGTTTGATGATAACTATTTCATGAAAAAAGCACTGCAAGAGGCCGAAAGTGCATTTGAAATGGGTGAGGTCCCCGTAGGAGCCGTTGTGGTAATAAAGGACCGAATAATAGGTAAAGCGCATAACCTAACTGAACAATTACATGATGTAACGGCCCATGCAGAGATGCAGGCCATTACTGCAGCATCAAATTTTTTAGGAGGAAAGTATCTTAATGGTTGTACAATGTACGTTACCCTAGAACCCTGTCAAATGTGTGCAGGGGCCCTGTATTGGAGTCAAATTTCGAGATTGGTCTATGCGGCTCGTGATTTGGAACGAGGTTTTCAAGTGATGGGAACAAATCTGCACCCAAAAACAGAAGTCTCAAGTGGTATTCTTGAAAAGGAAGCTGCCGAGCTTTTAAAGCGTTTCTTTATTCAGAAAAGGAATCTGAACTAAAAGCCAACAAAAAATCCCGACCAGGGTCGGGATTCTAAAAACTCAAAATAAAATATTATTATCCGATTACCACTACGTTAGTGGCAACCATTCCTTTTCTTCCTTCTTCTTCTTGGTATTCTACTTTGTCACCGTCATTCAACTGTAATCCGTCTAGGGCAGTTGCGTGAACAAAAATGTCCTTTTGTGTGTCATCATTGGTAATGAACCCGTATCCTTTGGATTCATTGAAAAATTTTACCGTACCGGTCATAATAAAAAATAAATATTAAAGTGCGAAAATACACCATTGACTGTGGTCAAGGCTTTAACATTGTGAAAATCTTATAAAAATTATTGATTTTTCGGTTGGTCTCTATCTTTTTTTTGCATTTTCTCAATGTTTTCTTTGGTTAACATGTAATCTTTCATCTTTTTACCCCTACTTTCTTTGATTAAAAAGAGTGGCATTGCTACCAAAAAAAGCCCAATCGTACCAAATCCAATGTATCGGTGCCTTAAAGAACCAGCAGCATCTTCCAAGTTAAAGCCATAGATTATGGAGCCAAATGATGCCAACACGATGAATACTATTAGATATTTTAACTTCATTACCTTGAATATTCAATAAGTTGTTGTCTATATGCGGTCAGTAATTTTGATTTCGAGATAAACCCGGCATATTTCCCATTTTTAATCACGGGAAGGTTCCAAGCACCACTATCTTTGAATTTTTTCATTACCGATTTCATAGAATCTGACTCGTAAAATACATATTCCGGCGCAGCATGCATCAAATCATCAACTTTAGTATTTTCATAGCGAGTTGTGTCAAACATAAACTCTCGAATATCATCTAACAACACCACACCTAAAAGTTTTTTCTCCTCATCCAAAACGGGAAAAAGATTACGTTTCGATTTACATACAGAACTGTGAACCATTTCACCTAAGGTCATTTCGGGGGAAACAGCTTTAAAATTAGTTTCGATAACATCATCCAATTGCATGAGAGTTAGCACAGCTTGGTCTTTGTTGTGCGTTAATAGTGCCCCAGTTTCAGCTAATTCCTTGGTGTAAATGGTATAATCCAAGGTATTCTTTGTAATCAAATAAGAAATTGAGGCTGTAATCATTAGGGGTACAAAAAGTTGATATCCCCCCGTAATTTCAGCTATTAAAAAAATGGCCGTCAAGGGTGCGTGAATAACCCCTGCTATAAGGCCTGCCATCCCAATTAGAGTGAAGTTACTCTCGTTGACCGAAAAACCGAATCCTGAGTTATTTATAATTTTTCCCACAACGTTGCCCAAAGCACTACCCATAACCATGGTTGGGATGAATACTCCACCAGCTCCCCCTGCTGCAAAAGTTGTTGTCATGGCTATGGCCTTAAACAGTGTTATTCCGAATAGTAGGGCAATCACTACCCAGATGTTGTCTAGAAAAGTATCAAAAGGTGTTTTCCCTAAAGCTTTTAAATGCTCACCATCCAATAAATCGTTGATGAATCCAAAGCCTTCACCATATAGTGGAGGAATAAAGTAGAGCATTATACCTATTGCAATTCCACCCAATACAAGTTTAAGGGTTCTAGATTTGGCCCTATCAAAGACTTTGAGAATAGCAAAATACATCTTGGTAAAATAGATGGATGCCAATCCTGTACCGAGACCCAACAAAATGTAGAAAATGGTATCGTTTAAAGCAAAACCTTCAGTGAGTGAAAAACTGAATAGGTTCTCATTTCCCAAGAAAAAATACGAGGTAAGCACCCCAGAGATTGAGGCCAATAATAAAGGTAAAACCGAAAGCATTGTCAAATCAATACTGAAGACTTCCACTGCAAAAATTATTGCTGCAATTGGAGACTGAAATATGGAGGCGATGGCACCCGCAGAGGCGCAGGCAATTAGCAACGACCGTGTTTTTGCATCGATACGCACCAATTTTCCAAGATTTGAACTTAGCGCTGCTCCCGATTCTACTGCAGGGCCAAGTAATCCGACAGATCCACCAAAACCAACAGTTAATGGAGCCGTTATCAATGGGGTGTAAATCTTCTTGGCAATCAACATTCCCTTGTTTTTAGATAAGGAAAACAAAATAGATGATATGGCATGTTCCATAGGTTTTTTACCAATGAATTTCACATAAACGAATACCAATGAAAGACCAATAACAGGAAGGATAAAGTACAAGGAGTTTTCAGAGATGATAATCCCCTTTTCTAAGACTGCTTCAATTAGGTAGGTAACATTTTTGAGGGTAACAGAAACCAAACCAGCTAAAAACCCTACCAATACGCTCAAAATATGGACAAAGGTCTTGTTTGAGATATGTTTATACCTCCACTTAAGGAAATTCTTTAGAAGGGTCTTAAACTTAGACATTAGAAGAAAGCTAATGTAAAGTTAGACTGTTTTAGGTTTTCAGCTAGGACTAAAGGTCTAATTTCAAATGCAATTCTTTTAGCTGCTCTTCATCAATTGTGGCAGGTGCGTCAATCATCACATCTCGGCCACTGTTATTTTTTGGAAAAGCGATGAAATCGCGAATAGTTTCTTGTCCTCCTAAAATGGAGACCAATCTATCCAATCCGAAAGCAATACCACCGTGGGGCGGAGCACCGTATTGAAAGGCATCCATTAAAAATCCGAATTGTGATTTTGCCTCTTCCTCGGTAAAGCCCAAATGTTTGAACATGATGGCTTGAGTTTCCTTATCGTGAATACGAATGGAACCCCCACCAATTTCATTACCATTTAAAACCAAGTCGTAGGCATTGGCTTTTACATCCCCTGGATTGGTGTCCAACAACTCCAACTGTCCTGGTTTAGGTGAGGTAAATGGGTGGTGCATGGCATGATAATGCCCTGTTTCCTCATCCAATTCCAGCAATGGAAAATCAATGACCCAAAGTGGTGCGAACTCATCTGGGTTTCGAAGTCCTAGGCGTTCGGCCAATTCCATACGAAGAGCACTCAATTGCGCTCTTGTTTTATTGGCTTCACCAGAAAGAACCAAAATTAAATCTCCTGCATTGGCACTAGTGGCCGCAGCCCATTTGGCCAAATCTTCTTGGTCGTAAAATTTATCAACCGAAGATTTAAAGGTGCCATCCTCATTGCATCGGCAATAGACCATTCCCTTCGCCCCAATCTGTGGTCTTTTTACCCAGTCGATGAGTTTGTCTATTTCCTTTCTAGTGTAGGAATTACCACCTGGAATGGCGATTCCCACAACCAACTCAGCCGAATTAAATACATTAAAATCTTTATGCTGGGCAATGGCATTCAATTCTCCAAATTCCATTCCGAATCGAATGTCAGGTTTATCGTTTCCATATTTGGCCATAGCTTCATCATAGGTCATTCTTGGGAAGGTATCGATATCCACACCTTTGATTTCTTTTAGCAGATGTTTGGTCAATCCTTCAAAAGCATTTAACACATCTTCTTGTTCCACAAAAGCCATTTCGCAATCTATCTGGGTGAATTCTGGTTGACGGTCTGCACGCAAGTCTTCATCCCTAAAACATTTTACGATTTGAAAATACTTGTCCATGCCACCAACCATTAATAGCTGCTTAAAGGTTTGGGGAGATTGTGGTAGCGCGTAAAATTGACCCTCGTTCATTCGACTGGGCACCAAAAAATCTCGCGCTCCTTCTGGTGTGGATTTTATTAAATAAGGTGTTTCAATCTCAATAAAGCCGTTATCAGAAAGGTACTTTCTGACTTCCATGGTGACTTTGTGTCGGAAAATCAAGTTATTTTTTACTGGATTCCTTCTAATATCAAGGTATCTGTACTGCATGCGTAGTTCTTCGCCACCATCGGTTTCGTCTTCTATGGTAAACGGAGGTAACAGAGCTTCGTTCAAAATAGTCAATTGCTCGACCAAAACTTCAATGTCACCCGTAGGAATATTTGGGTTTTTTGAAGCACGTTCAATGACTTTCCCCTTAACCTGAATAACCGTTTCACGACCCAATGAACGAACACTGTTTAAAAGGTCTTTTGAGGTACGCTCTTCATCAAATACCAATTGGGTAATTCCGTAGCGATCACGAAGATCAATCCAGACAACAAATCCTTTATCACGGAGTTTGGAAATCCAACCGCTTAAAACTACCTCTTCCCCAATATTGCCCTGATTTAATTCTCCACAGGTCTGGCTTCTGTACATGCTCAAAATTTTGGGTGCAAAGGTAATCAGTTCGAAAAGAATACGATATGAATAATTCTTAACGAAAACGTTTGAAATTTTACGGAATTTTCTTAAAAATATTTTAATATGGCTGTAATCTTTCCTACATTTCTAGTGAAAAGACTAATACAAACACTTATGAAAATGAAACAAAACTTGCTAAAAGGTGGGTTTTTGCTGCTGTTCTTTGTCCTGCCTTTTATGGCATTTTCGCAAGGAACGGTTTCAGGAACCGTAACCGATGCTAACAATCTGCCCTTGCCTGGGGTGACAGTCGTCGAAAAGGGCACTACGAATGGAACATCTACCGACTTCGATGGAAATTATACCATTGATGTTGGCAGCTTTCCTGCAACGCTCCAATTTTCTTCGCTAGGATACTCTTCGATTGAACTCGAAGTTTCAGGTTCTGGGACCATTAATGCTTCACTCGAAGAATCCGCAACAGGATTGGACGAAGTAGTAGTAACGGGTCTGGGAACATCCATCAAGAGAAGTAATCTAGCCAATGCCGTAGCAACCGTATCTGCGCAAGAACTGGTTGGAACGACCACCCAAAGTACTTTGGATGGCGCGTTATACGGTAAGCTTACCGGTGTCAATATTACATCATCTTCTGGTGCTCCTGGTGGGGGGTTTGCCCTTCGACTCCGAGGTATTTCTTCGATTAACGGAAATAACCAACCGTTATACATAGTAGATGGAGTATACATTAACAATGCTGAAGTACCCTCAGGATTGCGTTTTGCCTCTGGTGCAAACCGTGGTAATGAGGAAAACTCTTCAAACAGAATCGCTGATTTAGACCCTAACGACATAGAAAACATTGAGGTCTTAAAAGGTGCCTCTGCCGCGGCTATTTATGGTACTCGAGCAAATGCTGGTGTAGTTATTATTACTACTAAGAGAGGGAAAGAAGGTAAAACAAATATCAAGTTTGGCCAAGACACCGGATTCAATACGATTATCAAAAAGTTGGGCCTTCGTCCTTGGACGGCTGCAAGTGTTGAAGCGGCTTTTGGTGCTGACGAAGTAGCATTGTTCAATCAACAGGTTGCCAATGGCGGACTGTTGGATTATGAGGATATCATTTATGGTGAGACCGGTTTTATCACTGAAACCAAGTTAAGTGCCAGTGGTGGAAACGATAAAACAAGTTTTTATGTGGGTGGTTCTTATCGAAATGAAGACGGGATTATCAAAAACACTGGATTTGAACGTTTTTCGCTTCGAGCCAATATTGACCATAAAATATCAAACACTTTCAGCTTTTCTACATCGACGAATTATATAAGAAGTAGTTCTGCAAGAAGTTTTACCGGTAACGAAAATGAAGGAGGTCTGAGTTACGGCTATACCTTATCTTTTACCCGACCATGGATTAATCTTTTTCCCGATGCTAACGGAAACTATCCTGACAACCCAAATTACCCAGGTAACCCGATTTTGGTTCGTGATTTGGCAAGAAATGATGACAAGAACAACCGTTTGATACAGGGTGTAAAGATTACGACCAATATATTGACTACGGATACGGATAGACTACGGTTTATTTTTAACGGTGGTTTGGATTATCTAGCAAATGAAACGGATGTTTATGTTCCTGAAATTCACCAAGCTCAGCGCGGAAACCAAAATGGATTTATTGCAGATGGGCGTAATATTTTCACCAACTACAACTACCAAGCAATTGGTGTTTGGAACAAGAATGCAATGGGCGGTGATTTGGCACTTACGACCCAAGCAGGTTGGACTTATTTGGAACAACAGGCAGACTTGATTCTGAGTCAAGCCACTCAGCTTATTCCTAACCAAACAAGCTTATCTCAAGGTTCTGCACAGGCCATAACCCAAAATGAGTTTACAGTTAAGGAGTTTGGTTATTTCGGTCAGTTGGAGGGTAATTACAAAGACCAATTTATTGGAACTCTTGGTTATCGTTTGGATAAATCGACTTTAAATGGAGACCCAAATAAATTCTACGGTTTCCCCAAGGCCTCTTTGGCAGTTAACCTTCACAATTTCAACAATTGGGGTTCAGAGACTTTAAACAGTTTAAAGCTTAGGGCTGCCTATGGTGAAACGGGTTCTTCTGCTGGGTTTGGATCGGCCTTTACCGGACTTAATCAGGTTGCTATAGGGGGTAATGGTGGATCTTCAATTAACGCGCTAAGAGGTGATGCCAATGTCGAGCCTGAAACTTCTCAGGAATTTGAGGTTGGTTTTGATGCAGGACTATTTAATAAGGTGAATTTAGAGGTGAGTTACTACAACCGTCAGGTAAAAGACCTTTTGCTTAGTCGTGCCTTACCTGCTTCTTCCGGTTTTGGTTCGGAAACCACCAACTTGGCCGACTTGAAAAACCAGGGTATAGAAATAGGTATAAACGTCTTCCCATTTACAAACGAGAATTTTAGATGGGATTCTAACGTGAGTTTCTGGTTGAACCGTTCAGAGGTAACAAGACTTGATGTTCCTGCATTTCCTCAGCCCGGTGCTGGATTTGGTTTAGGATTGGGAACATTCTTTATTGAAGAAGGTCAACCGGTTACGCAATTGGCTGGTAACGTTGACGGTGTTCCTACACAAATCGGGGATGTTGAACCTGATTTTCAAATTTCGTTTAACAACAGCTTCAATATTGCCAAGAATTGGGATGTTTCTTTCCTTTTGCATTGGAAAAAAGGTGGAGAGAACATTAACCTTTCTAAGTTGTTGACCGATTTAGGTGGAACGACCCCGGATTTGGAGACAGCTGCAGGTCAAGAAAGAACAACCTTGGGTTTTGTAGCTTCAAGATTTATAGAACCTGCGGGTTATTTAAGACTTCGTGAAGCTGCGGTTTATTATACGTTACCGGAAAGTGTTAAGAGCTTTTTTGGAGATACTGTTGATAATATTCGTCTTGGTGTCTCTGGTCGTAACATCTTTACGATAACTGATTATTCCAGTTATGATCCCGAAACCTCAGTGAACGGTGGTGCTGGATTATCGTCGGGGATTGAGGTAACTCCATTCCCGAGTGCAAAACAGTTCTATTTTCACTTAAATGTTAATTTCTAAAAAATGGTTATGAAAATGAATATGATGAAAAACTTAAGATATGGTTTGGCATTGCTGTTTTTTGGAGCACTATTGCTGACCTCATGTGAATTTGAAGATCAGGTAGACCCAAATAGACCTAGTTTGGCAGGGGTGTTGACCGATGCTTCACAAAATCAATTGAACAACCTGGTAGTAGGTGTAGAATCTGCTATGCGAAATAGTATTGCAATTCAGACTACGGGTTCAGGTACGATGGCCCGTGAGTTATACTTGTTTGATGCTGATCCGAGAAATACCGGTGATTTGTTGGGTGCCAACGGAGCCTCATTGGACAATAACTCGTTTTATTCCACGGCCCCATGGGGTGGTCGATATAGAAGTATCAAAAACGCGAATATTTTATTACAATCGTTGGACAATACCACTTCGGTTACAGATGCCGACAAAAGCGGTTATCGTGGTTTTGCAAAAACGATTATTGCCTACGAATTAATTGAGGTTTTACGTTCCTACAATAGGGCTAGAATAGATGTTGCTGATCCTGATAATTTGGGGCCAGTTCTGGACTTTTCTGCTGCATTAGGACAAATACGGGCATTGTTGGACGAAGCCCTTTCAGATTTAAACGGAGCAGGAAGTGAATTTGCTTTTCCATTGGCTGGTTTCGAAGGATTTGACACACCAGCGACCTTTGCACAGTTTAATAGGGCAACAGCTGCCACCGCAGCATTGTATGATGGAGATGGTGGTGCTACCTTGACTGCCTTGGGTGCATCGTATTTCGATATTGGAGGTGACTTAACTGTTGGTCCGAAACACGTTTTTAGTTTAAATTCTGGTGATGTCACTAACGGCTTGTTTAAAATTACCGATAACAATGGGGATCAAATAATTGTCCATGATTCTTGGATTGCTGATGCTGAGGCAGGTGATACCCGGGTTACAACAAAAACATCCGTTCGTTCCAATCCGACATCGCAAGATGGTTTAAATGGCACGAATCAAACCGCATTGTATGCTACCAACGTTTCGCCAATCGATATGATTCGAAATGAAGAATTGATTTTGGTTTATGCAGAGGCAAGTATTTTAAGCGGAAGTCTTCAAGATGCGGAAGATGCCTTAAATGTAATTCGAAATGCTGCTGGTCTCGCCGATTATGCTGGAGCACAGACAGCAGATGCGCTGACAACAGAGCTATTGAATCAAAGAAGGTATTCTTTGTGGTGTGAAAATCACCGAATGTTTGATTTAAGACGATATGGTCTTTCTAGCACCTTGCCAATTGATAGAGCAGGCGATCAAGTTTTTAATGTTTTTCCAATTCCCCTATCTGAAAACGAATAGTCAACGAATCGAAAACTTGGTTCCTAAAAGCCCCTTCAATTTTGAAGGGGCTTTTTGATTTTATGGCAATTACTTTTTATCTACAGAAATGGATCTTTATCGATAGCGGAAAGTTTTGTATCAGTGTATTCTTTTTAATTTCGGACGACGTAACATTAAATTTACATATAATCAATTATTAAATGGTTGTAAATCAATATTATAAAAAATATATGTAAAATTAATGTAAAGTAAATGTAAATATTATGTAGAATGTTTTGTAACTTTGCCTTGTACGAATTAGAAATCCCAAATAAGTTAACAGATGAAAAGAGCAGTATTGATATTAGTTTTAGTTTTCTCGGTTTATATGTACCCGCAAGATACCGAGCCTACTTTGGAAAAAGTCGGTAAGATGGTTAAGGCGACATATTTTCACGATAATGGAGAAATAGCACAAATCGGCTATTTAATGAAGGGAAAATTACACGGTCAATGGTTGATGTACGATGTAAATGGAAAGAAAATTGCCTCTGGCAAGTATGAGAATGGATTGCGTACGGGAAAATGGTTTTTTTGGCAGGACGAAATTCTGAAAGAAGTTGATTTTGTCAACAACAAAATTGTCAATGTGAAGAAATGGAACCAGTCTGAAGTGGTGGCCATTCGTTAATACAAATTGTACCAATAAAAAACCCTGACGCCAACGTCAGGGTTTTTTTATGCTTTAGCGCGAATTATGCTGCTTTACGCAGTTCGGCTTCTTTTTCTTCATTCTTTTTATGACTGCCACGAATCCTAAGTTTAATTCGATATACAATATTGAATAATACCGGTACAATAATTAAAGTCAAGAATGTAGCCACAATCAACCCAAAAATAACGGTCCAGGCCAAAGGTCCCCAGAAAATTACGTTATCACCACCTACATAAACTTGTGGATCAAAGCGACCAAACAGGGTGATAAAATTGATGTTCAAACCTGTTGCCAATGGTATTAAGCCAAGCACTGTTGTGATTGCCGTTAAAATTACAGGGCGTAACCTAGCCTTACCACCTTTTATGATAACATCAGTTACCTCTTCTCTTGTCAATAGTTCATCATCTGAAATACCGAGATTTACTTTTTTGCGGTCGATAAGTATTTGCGTATAATCCAAAAGTACCACACCATTGTTTACCACAATTCCCGCCAAAGAAATTATCCCCATCATAGTCATCATGATAACAAAGGGCCATCCTGTAGCGACCAATCCTCCAAATACGCCGATAAAGCTCAAGAAGATTGCCATCATAATGATTGCGGGTTTGGAAATGCCCCCAAATTGGAAAACTAGAATCAGCATTATCAGTCCTAATCCAGAGAAAAACGCACCCATCAAAAAGGCTTGCTGTTTGGCTTGCTCTTCCAATTCACCAGTATAGTCAATCTTCACACCATCGGGCATACCCTTAAAGTTTTCCATTTCTTTTTTGATTTGGTCCACAATAATTTGAGCATTACCGCCGGGTTTTAATCCGGAGTAGACAGTTACCACACGGTTTCCGTTTTTGTGTTTTATGGCATTGAAGGAAGAGGTGTTTTTACGACTAGCCACTGCTGAGATTGGTATTTCCTTGATTTGACCTGAAGCTTGATCCCTAAAAATTAGGTTTTGGTCAAAAAGGGCACTGGTGTTATAGCGCAAATCTTCATTAAAGCGAACATTAATGTCATAGTCCTCCCCATCTTTTTTGTAGATTCCTGCTTTGTCGCCAAAAATGGAGCGTCTCAATTGTTGTGCTACTTGGCCTACAGAAACACCCAATTCACCAGCCTTTTGTCGGTCTACATTAACTTCCATCCCAGGACTACTTTTGTTGACATCAACTTTTAAGCCCTCCATACCGTCGATACTCTTAGAATTGATGAAGGTGCGCATGCGTTCAGCAACATTGATTAAGGTATCGTAATTCTGACCTATTAATTCAACATTTACCGGGTAGCCTGCAGGTGGACCTACAGCATCCTTTTCCACAGATATGGTAACTCCTGGGTAGACATCTGACAAAGCATTTTGGATTCGTAAACGTAGCTTTTCGGTATCCAGCCCTTCGCGAAACTTAAACTCTTGCATTGAAAGGGTGATTTTACCTCTGTGTGGCATATCAGCAGCATTCCCCGCTTCTGTAAATGGATTTTCAGCACCTCTACCAACTTGTGAAACTCCAGTATCCACCAAATAATTTACACCGTCAGGTTTAATGTACTGTTCATCATCAATGATGTCATAAACCCGTTCTTCAATATCCTTGGTCAAGATATTGGTCTTTTCAATGTCCGTTCCTTGCGGATATTCTATGTAGACATAGATTTCTTTTGGCGTATTATCTGGGAAGAATTCAACTTTAGTTCGCTGACTTCCCACCGAACCGCCAAAAGTGGCAAAAGCTGCAAATAACAACAACATGGTTACCGCAAAATACCAATAGACGTTTTTACCCCTAAGTGCATGTTTCAATCGCTTTTCGTACCAGTTTTCCAAACGAACTAGACTATTTTTTTGGAAACGTGTCGACCATGGTTTTAAGGCATATTTATACACCCAAAACATAATCGCCACCACAATCATCAAGGTGCCCAAACCACGAACCGGACCACCGACCACTAGAATGAACAATCCGAATCCGCCTAATAAGGCACTAATTCGAATTAATTGTTTTCTGGTCAATGTCTTTTCACCTACTTCCATAAACTGTGAAACCAACATGGAGTTCATAAAAATGGCTACAAACAATGAAGAACCTAATACCACAGAGAGTGTAATGGGGAAATATATCATAAACTCTCCCATAATTCCTGGCCATAATCCTAATGGAACAAATGCTGCTACGGTGGTGGCAGTTGAAATAATAATGGGTATGGCAATTTCACCGATACCTTTTTTGGCAGCTTCCTTTCTAGACATCCCTTCCTGTTCCATAAGGCGATAAACATTTTCAACCACCACAACACCATTATCTACCAACATCCCTAGTCCCATAATCAAACCGAATAGAATCATGGTGTTTAGGGTGTAACCGAGAGCCGATAAGATCATGAAAGACATAAACATCGACATTGGTATAGCGAAACCAACAAAGAGTGCGTTTCTGAATCCTAAAAAGAACATCAATACGGTAACCACCAGAATAATTCCGAAAATGATGTTGTTTACGAGATCATCAACCTGGTTAAGTGTAGTACTGCTGCTATCGTTGGCAAAGGTGATTTCTAAATCCTCAGGTAATATATCCTTCTGTGCCTCAGCTACGATTTCTCGAATTTTCTCAATGGCAATGACATCATTTTGACCTGAACGTTTTTTGATATCCAACATTACAACACTCTGGCCCATTTCGCGTGCATAGGTGTTTTTATCTTCTTCGGTAAACGAAACCTCAGCTATATCCCTCAAGTAAACAATGCCATTATCTGATTTTACCACGAAATTATTAAGCTCGGATGGTTGTTCAATTTCTCCGGTTATACGAATTGTTCGCCGTTGACCACTAGTAATCAGATTCCCAGCTGACATGGTCATGTTACCATTGTTTATGGCGTCAATGATTTGCTGGAAATTAACTTTGGCGGCCATCATTTTATTGATATCCACTGCAACTTCTACCTCTTTCTCCTGCGCTCCTCGAATATCGACCTGCTTGACTTCTTCAAGATTTTCAATCTCATCCTCCAAGTATTCGGCATATTCCTTCAACTTTTCGACGGGATAATCGCCTTTCATATTCACATTGAGAATAGGGAAGGACTCAGCCAAATTCAAATCAAATACATTGGGTTCAACCTTTGCACCGTTGAAGATGGGCCAGTCTTCACTTGCTTTTTCAGCGTCAACTTCATCTTTGACTTCCTGTTTGGCGTTTTCAACGGTAATATTCTCATCAAACTCAATGACGACCATAGCATAATCTTCCTGAGAAGTAGAGGTCATCTCGACAAAATTGCTGACATTTTTAAGGCGTTCCTCGAGAGGGTCGGTAATAAGACGCTCCATATCCTCAGCAGTATTACCAGGATAAATAGTACTTACATAAATCTTGGTTTCTACAGCTTCAGGAAATTCCTCTCTTGGCATCGCGAAGTAGGAAGAAATTCCAATGAACAGGAAAATACCTATCATCACATAGATAACCGATGGGTTGTCTATGGCCCATGACGAGAGTCGAAACTCTTTATTGGCGTTCTTTTTTGCTTTGTTGTCCATAATCTAGTTGTTCATTGTTGTTTCGCTGTTTAACACCTTCACCAATTGATTATCCCGAACGCTTCTGGCTCCTTCGACGATTATGTTATCACCATTGGATAGACCGGAAACCACTTCAACTAAATCACCTTGAGTCTTGCCTAATTCTATGATTTTTTTCTTCGAAATCAATTCTGATTCAGAACCGTTTTCTTCAGTAACATATACATATTGCTCCCCTGTAGCATTTTCAGAAACAACACTCTGAGGTATCAATATCGCTTCTTCGTTACTGTAATCATTGATTTTGGCAATTACGGTTAGATTAGGCTTGACCTTACCATTTTTGTTGGGGACTGGAATTTCAACGCTAAAGGAACGATTACCTGGATTGATAAAATTACCGGTTTGGCGTACTTTACTAGTTACGGTTTCACCTAAAACAGGAAAAAATACCTCTACTGATTTACCAGGTGTAACATTCGCCAAATGCGCTTCAGGCACTTCTACCTCAACGTACATATTGGACAGATTTACAATTCTAAAAACTTCAGAACCGGGACCTGGACTTACAACCGTACCCTGGTCTTTGATCACATCATCAACAATACCTGAGAAAGGAGCACGAATACTTGATTTACCCAACTGGCTTTCCATTTGTTTAACTGCGCTTTCTTGGGCTTCATATTGCGTTTTGGCTTGTAAAAATTGAATTTCAGAACCTATATTTTGATCCCATAGTCTTTTTTGACGCTCGAAAGTAGTCTTGGCTAGGTCCAATTGGGTTTTCATCTGAGCCAATTGACTTGAAAGTCCGCCGTCATCAATAGATGCCAATAGCTGACCTTTTGAGACCCGTTGCCCGTCTTTTACATATACACGGGTCAAGGTACCCGCCATTTCAGGATAGACCAAAACGTTCTGATCGGTCATGACATCACCTTGTAATTCCAAATAATGATTGAATTCTTGCGAGGCTACTTTTAGGGTTGAAACCAATGGAAGTTTTGCATTATCATCCAATTCTGCAATTGCAGAATCCAAAAGCTTTACTTGATTTTCAAGAGCTTTCAATTCTTGGTTTATGGATGTTCGTTTTGCACGAATGGCTTCTACATCCTTTCCTTCAAGAACTGACGCTACTGAATCACCTGCTCCGCTTCCACACGAGGCAATAAGGATTCCTAGGATTGATAGTTGAAGTATTTTTTTCATTTTGTTCGTTGTTTCCTGATTATTGATTTATAATATTTTCGAGTGCTGTCTTACGGTTGATAACATCTACCATAGATTGCAAATACTCTTGTTGTGTGGTATATAATTGAGTTTGTGCCTGTCGTAATTCAAAGCTAGAGGCCAAACCTTCAGCATACTTAACTTGATTTTGACCTTCAATACGTTCGGCCAGGTTTAAATTGTCCTTTGAGGTTTGGTATTGTTCAATTGCTAGTACATATTCGCTTTTGGCACTTTCATGCTGAAGTTTAATTTGCGATTGCGCCTGTGTTAATTGTGTCTTGGCTTTGTCATAAGCAATCTTTGCACGCTGCGTATTTGCACTTCTACCCAGAGAACTGAAAATAGGAATTCTCAAATCCACGCCAAGTGTTGAAAATCCGAACCAATCTTGACCACCGTCAAAGAATGAAAAACTATCACCAAATGAAAGTCCACCATAATTCACATATGCATTTAAGGTTGGTAAAGCCCTACTTTTCGCAAGTTTCAACTCTAATGCTCGTTGTTCGTTTAGATTTTGAACGATTTTATAATCGGTGTTCTCTTCTATCATGAATTGACTATCCAGCAAACCAAAATCAATTTGTCTTTGGGTTAGGTTATCCAAATCTTCCGTAAGTTCGGTGGCATTATCAAGTGGCAGTCCCAACATTAGATTCAGCATTTGCAAGGTGATTTTTTCCAATCGCTTTGCATTTTTAAGCTGGTTATCAATTGATGAAAGGGTAATTTGTAATTGATCGACACTTTCTTGATCGCCTAGTCCGTTTTCAAAGATTTTCTTTGTTTCAAACAGGTTATCCTCCAATGTTTTCTTGTTCTTTTCAAGAATAAGCACATTCTCTTTGGTCAACAAGACATTACCATAGGCTTCTACTACTGCAGTCTTAACATCGAGGTCAGTCTTTTCTTTAAAATTTCTACTATACCGAAGAAAAGCCTGCGTTGCTTGCACGCCAACGATGTAAGAACCGTCAAAAATTTGCTGGGTCAACGTAGCCGTTGCATTCATTTGTTGTGGTTGACCGAAAACCACCTCTTGAAAAGTGCCGGGTTCACCGCCGAAAAATTCAGCAGGAATTTGGGTCACAGGCTGCTTCAATTGGTTTTGATAAGAGACGGCCCCACTTATTTGGGGTAGTCCGGTAGCAATGGTTTCCCATTTTTGTTTTTGGGCGTCGACCAGATCCCGGCCCGCGTTAATTGCGTCATAGTTGTGTTCAAGGGCATACGCAACGGCTTCGTCCAAAGAGAACGAAGTATTGCCTTCTTGAGCAAATATTGGCACAGACCATAACAGTTGTACTAATAATATTCGTGTTAGTGTTCGCATTTATTCTTGGTTTGAATTGATGATTTTGTTTAATATTTTTCTGCCTTCAGGAGTCACGATTCCCCTTAAGTGGTATTCGAGATAGTAATCTTCCAGTTGTAATTTTGTAAACATCGAATTTGGGAATAGGTCCAAATCACCAAGACTTACTGCCCCAGCGAAGTAGATTCGTGCAACAAACTGCACGTCTAGGTTTTCCCGATAGATTCCGATTTCCATGCCGCGCTTAATGTTATCAACGACACATTCTTGCATCACACAGAACTCTTGATCTTTTAAAGTCTCAAAGAGTTTAGGGTAATATTTTCGTAACTGGTATTGGGGAGAAGCTTTCTCATCCTTTAAGCGAGTCATTACAAACTTCTTTATTTCGTACAACTCTTCAATAGGATTCTTTTGAAGTGAAATAATATGGTCAATACCGTTTGAGATTTCTAAAAAAAGATGCATTGTAGTCTCTTCTACCAATTTGGTTTTATTCTCAAAGTGGGAATAGATGGTCTTTTTCGAAATACCCATTTGCTCCGCCAGGTCATCCATAGTTACACTTTTGAAGCCGTAGTTCAAAAAAAGCTCAGTCGCTTTATGTAGGATTTTTTCTCTCATTTCTGGCGACAAAAGTAGGTTGGAAACTTTAGGAACAAAAAAAGTTTCCAAAGTTTTACTTTTTTTTAACGTTGTGCTAATTGTCGGTCAAATTTCCTTTGGATAGACGTTTAAAGAGGATATGATTGGACCGAATTGGCATTTTTCTACTTGAAATGTTCAAAAACCCATTGAACGGGGTTCCAATACCGTAGGCTTTAACTTTCTTCTTTTTCTCCATTGTCTTCGTTTCTTTTTTCCACATAAGCTTGAAATGCCTTTTCTCCTTCAGATTCCCAGAATTCGTCATACAATTTCCATTCTGAAAAATCTCGGCGAAACGAGGAACATTTTTCTTTTTTCTTGAAGTTGCTTTTACGATCTTTTTTACTGCTGCTTTTACTGGAGTCACCACCGCCAAAGCCAAAAATGATTTTGGCCAGTACCAAAATGCCCAAAGCCTGCCAGTAATCAATTGTGCTAAGTCCAAATAAATCGGGCATCAACCAGTTCCAAAGGCGCATAAGAACATAATTTGCCAAAAAGAACAACCCAATGATCAGTACTCCAATGGCGATGCCTTTCACAATTTTGGTAACATAATATTCTGCCTTTTTTTCCATGCTTTTTTCCAATCTTTGTTTGTGTGTCATAACACTATTTTTTTAGTTTTTAATTCTGTTTAATTTTTTATGCAACTGTGCCAATGCACGATGTCTTCTTGACATTAAGGTTCCTATTGAAATTCCTGTTTGTTCAGAAATTTCTCGATAACTGTATCCTTCATAATCAATCGCTATGATGATATCGCGGTAAGGGGGTTTCAGGCTTAGAATAATCGGACGTAACTTTCTGATTAGTTCTTCAGGAAAACCTTCATTCATTGTTTCTTGATAATGATCTGAAAAGCTTGAATCTTCTTTTTCAGCGAGGTCTTCGTCACGGTCTATTCTTTTTTTTGTTCGCATCACATCTATGATCTTATTTTTTAAAGAGTGATAGACAAACCCACCAATATTTGTAATCGGCAGTGCTTCTTCTGGCCTCGAGAACAATCGCAAAGCAACGTCTTGAATAATATCTTCAGCATCACCGTCAGCAGTATCTTCCAACTTCGAGCGCACATAGCCCTTGAGTTGATGATACTCATCACGAAAGAATTCAGACAAGTTGTTTTGATTGGTCTCTTTGGACGTCATTGGTTGATTGATGAATTTGCTTTCATCTATAAAGACGAAGCATTTTTATTCTATTGCATTTTTTTCATTGGTATGACGAAAAATGGTCTGATTTGTTAAAGTATTTGCCCGTATTTTTGAGAAAAATTGTCATATGTATCAGCTTGAAACTTATCGTCAGGCCTTTTTAGACTATTTGGAAACACAAGATTTTTCCAAAGAACCCTTGAATCTCTATGAACCTGTTGGTTACATTATGGGTCTCGGTGGTAAGCGTATGCGACCCATTTTGACATTAATGGCATGTGATTTATTTAGCAAAGACTTCAAAAAGGCCCTTCCAGCTGCCATGGCCGTTGAGGTATTTCACAATTTTTCTTTGGTTCATGATGATATTATGGATGATGCCCCGCTTCGACGAGGAAAAAAGACGGTTCATGAAAAATGGGATGTGAATACAGGCATACTTTCTGGTGACGCAATGCTCATTAATGCCTATCAATTTTTAGAAACTTACGAAGGTGAAAAACTAGGTAGTTTATTTCAGTTGTTCAGTAAAACTGCAATTGAAGTATGTGAGGGTCAACAATACGATGTTGATTTTGAGGAGCGTAATGATGTATCTATCGAGGAGTACCTAAAAATGATTGAGTTCAAAACGTCGGTTCTGGTTGCCGCGGCATTGAAAATGGGGGCAATAGTTGCCGATGCAGATGCCGAAAATCAAAACCTGATTTACGAATTTGGAAGAAACCTAGGAATCGCCTTCCAATTACAGGATGATTATTTGGATGCCTTCGGTGACCCCGAATCGTTTGGAAAACAAGTTGGGGGTGATATCATAGAAAATAAAAAGACCTTCTTATATCTAAAGGCTATGGAATTGGGAGACTTAGATGCTCAGAAAACCTTAAATGATTTATTTAGTATTCAACCAAAAGATGCTACTTCAAAAGTCGCATTGGTCAAAGATATTTTTCAGTTAAGTGGTGCAACAGAAGCAATTTTAAATGAAGTAAAAAAGTATACCGATTTTGCCTTTGACGCTTTGTCAAAGATTGAAGCTTCTTCTGAAAGTAAAACCGTTTTTAGGGTTTTTGGAGAACAGTTGATGAATAGAACTGCCTAAGTGTTGGTTATCGTTAATTTGAAATTATCGATATAAATCAAAACGTCTTCACCATCAGGATTTGCAGTTGCACCAATTTGAAGGCGTTCATAAAATAAGGGTTCTTGTAATTCGAATTCAATACCCTCTTCTGCAAAAAGTGTTCTAAAAATTTCCGCGTTTGGCATGTTCATTCCATTTTGCGATAGAATTTCATTGCCATCTATACTCAGCTTGTTAAATCCATTTTCAGATTGAGAAAGTTGCATTTCCCAGGTAATGGTAAACCATTCCTTTCTCGGTATTTGTGTTGTGTTTTGTGATAGGGTTGAACCAGCTATTTTTCCACGCTCAATAACTAGATGATCGTTTTCAGTCACCATCAATCGAACACCAGGGCATTGATTTTCCGATACCGAAGAATCCCAACATGAACAACATTCCAAGTCAATTAGCAAAAGGTTTGAAATGGATTCTTCTGAGTCGATATAAAAATCAGCAACTATGGTAATCTTCCCTTCTTCAGGAGCACTAAAACCACTTTTTACAATATCAACTTTAGAAAGGATTTCATCAGATTTCTTTGAGTCAATCAATAAAGATTGGTTGCCTTCAGAGAATGCTGTTTTCGATAAGGTAAGTCTGTTAAAACCACTTTTCGGATTCACAATCTGAATGTTGCTCCACCTTGAATTATCCGAGGGAAATAAGAGGTCAAATTCTTCAGAAGATGTCTCAAAACCGTCTGAAAATTCGTAATTGACAATGGCCTCATTTGGCAAATTAATTCCGTCCGAATCTGAAGAGCAAGCCAAAACCATAAAAAGGATTGACAAAAGCGATAACCTTTTCATATGAAACAGTTAGTGTTACTAAACAAGAACGATTTAACTGGCTAAAGATTATGACAGTCGAAAAAGTCGATTGAATAAGGCTTTAACAAATGGCATTTTTGGGCAAGCCCACATGACTTTTAATTCTTCGTTCAATGTGGTTTCTTCATGAAGAAATTTCAACACCAATTGTGGACTTCTATTTTTAAAGAGTGATTCAAAAACTTGTCTACCTAAGTGATTGTTCTTGTAAAGCACGTCCAAAAACAAAAGGTCATAGAACCAAAAACGTGTTTTACGTGAAAATTTGGAAAGGGAACGGCCACTTTTTAGAAATTCTACTAGTTGTTTGACTTTTTTGGTTGAGCTGTAAAAAGTATATCCGGTGCTAGCTTTTGCCCAACCACCTGCAATACCAATTTTAAGAACACGAGTGGTGTTTTCTTTACTGAAATCGAAGCAGGTCATGGGTATATTTCCTTGTTCAACCTCTGTTATCTCATATGATGTTGTATCCAGTTTTGAATCCAAATAGTCTTTTATTGCATTCTCGTATTCCTCCTTTTCTAAAGGATGCTCAGAAAACAGGGTATACTCAAGCAAACCTTCATTTTCTGAAAGTGGAAGTACATACATAAAACGGGTATTGCCTCTTTGAGGAATGGCAAAATCCATAAAAGTGGCTGTTTTCGAATCAAATACTGGTTTGTCCGTTTTTACAAACCAACCCAGAAAGTGCTGCTGTAATACCGGGTACTTTGATTGTAAAAGCAGCTTCTTATAATCAAAACGACTGTCAAAAACATATTTTGTTTCATAGGTGTGTTTTTCACCAATAACTTCAACATGGGTATTGTGTTCAAGTGTTGAGTCTATTCGTTCTTGAATGAATTGAACATTGCTATATGTCGATATCCGCTCCAAGTAGTATTGATAAAAATCAAAGCCCCGTAGCATTTTGTATTGAAAAGGACTCAGGTCTGATTTTTGATTTATTTTTTCGCCTTCAAAACGGATGTTTGGCCATGATTTGCTAAGAATTTCATCAAAGGGACCTCGTTCCTGTTCCCAAAAACACCAAGTACGATCGTTTTGGGTCTTATCCAATTTATCAAGAAGCAGAATTTTTTTGTTTTTGAAAAAGTCATCGCTACCCAATGCATCTGCCAATAGCAGACCAGAGGCACCTGCACCGATAATGATATAGTCGTACTTCGGCATTGCTCAAAATTACGAATTAAACCAGCTATAATTTTTAAGCTTAGACCGACTATGGTAAAACAAATCAAGCTTTCACAAACTCAGGAATAACTGTATTCACCTAATAAAATTGACCGAGAAAGAATCAGGGTTATAGCTTTTTGTAAGAAGACCGATCGTTTCCTTCCCAATCAAATATGTAGTATCTTGAAGGGGAAAATTGCTTTTTATGAAATTGAAGATATATGGGCTGTTGGCTTTTATGCTAATAGCGCTTTTTTCGTGTTCTGATGACGACTCATCTCCAAGTCCAAATCCAAATATTGATTCTGACTTAATTGAATCAATAGATGTTCAATTGAACCCATCGGGCTACGCCCCACTTGCAGCAAGAATAAATCTGGAAACGACTGAGCCGGTCTCAGTTGAGGTTGCGGTTCTTGGTAAGAATGGTGATGCCTCAACTATAACTAAACGCTTTGTTGGTGTTGACTCGAGTTTTGAACTTGAAGTTCTTGGACTCTATGCAAATTATGATAACGAGGTTGAAATACGACTTCTGGGTTCAACAGGTAACGTGCTTGAAACCCAAATGGTAACTATTCAAACCGATCCTCTAATTGCTGAGATGCCAGTTATTACCATTGATGTACCCTCTGGTTCAAGCGAACCTGTTTTTAATTTTGTAAACTATTTTGGTTTTGTCGATAATTTTAGACCCCAACGCCCTTTTATTTTTGATCAGTTCGGAGACATTAGGTGGTACCTTGATTTTTCAAACCATCCGACATTGAACGATTTGTTTTATGACAATGGAATGACGCTTTTGCAAAACGGCAATCTTTTATTTGGAGATGGTCGAACGTTTAGTATTTACGAAATTGACTTTTTAGGAAGGATTTCAAATTCATGGAGTTTACAAGGAAATGGATTTCATCATCATGTAATTGAAAAACCTGATGGCAATTTGTTGGTCACAATAAATGATGCTTCAAAAAGTACTGTTGAAGATGTAATTATTGAAATTGACCGTGGTTCTGGCTCTTTTGTAAACAGATGGGACCTCAATAATTCCCTTGACAATTCGCGCAGGGCATGGCCAACGGATTTGGCCGATTTGGAAGTGGATTGGTTCCATGCAAATTCATTGGAATATAGCGCACAGGATGAAGAAATAATCGTTTCGGGACGAACCCAAGGTATAGCAAAGCTAAATGCCCAAAATGAACTCAGCTATATATTGGCCCCGCATCGAGAATGGAGTACGTCGGGAGATGGCACCGACCTCACCCAATTTTTGTTGACTCCCTTAGATGCCAATAATGAGGAAATTACCGATATGGCAGTTTTGGATGGAACTGAGAACCATCCTGATTTTGAATGGTCTTGGTACCAGCATTCCCCAATTTTAATGCCCAACGGTAACTTAATGGTTTTTGACAATGGTGACAATAGAAATTATGTAAATGCCGGCCCCTATAGTAGAGCGGTGGAATATGAAATTGACGAAACCAATAAAACCATAAAACAGGTTTGGAGTTATGGTAAGGAACGTGGGGAAGAAACGTATGCACGAGTTGTTTCTAAGGTGAGTTATCTACCGGAAAACAATTCCATTTTATTTACGCCAGGTTCTGCTGTAAGTAATGGGGTTGCAGCAGGTAAGGTAATCGAGGTGGATTATAATACGAAAGAGGTTTTGTTTGAGGCTACAATCAATCCGCCCAATAGTATCATCAATATCAGCTTTCATAACGTACTACGAATACCTCTATATTCAAATTAAAGTTTGTGTTAGGTCTACTTAAAAGAATATTGGAGAAACAGCGGGTATTTAATATGACCTTGAAGCTATTCTCGATTTTTGCTAAACGATCTTACTTTGACAATCTAACGGAATGGGTTACTAGAAAAACTGCACGATTAAATATTTTACTCAACAAACCGGTTACAGGTACTAACGTTAAAGACCTTGCTAATTCATGGATAGATTTGATGCCTCCGGATGGCAGTTCAAATTTTAAAGTTGATATGATTACAAATGATACAGCATATACTGAAATTCACTTGCACTGTCCTTTGAGAGGAACAGGAAATGTCGAAGCCTGTTATAAATTAATGAATTACGACAGACAATTGATGAGTGCCATAGGAGGAGATTTGGTTGTGTTGGAATCACAATCTAATTCTGGTAAAGGCTTTTGCCGCCTTGCAATACGAAAAAAAGGTTCAGGTACTGACGACTTAATACCTGCCCATATAAAAGCGGTTCAATCTTGAATATTCGGTCTAATTTTCTTTTCAGATATCGACATTACGATACTTTGGGGATCGTCATTGATCTCAAGTAATTTAGGATTAAGCCTTTCAGAATTTACGACCGCTTCCCAAATCATCTTCTTGATTTCTTTTTGAGGAAAATCATCAAAATCCTTGACCTTGATGTGCCTTATAAGCTTTCCTTTTCCGTGAAGTACTACCGACGATTTTGTCAACTCTGAACCTCTATTAAAACCAAAATTCACATATTCTGCATATAGGGCAATGTGACAGAAGGCATCTTTTAGTTTTTTGGATTTAGAGTAGGCTAGAGCCACGGCATTGTAATTATCCCAAATCAATTCATTAGCCTCAGGTACCAAATTGATAATGAAAGCGCGAAGTTTTAAGGCCAATTTTTGAATATTCTGGTCATAGGGTTCAATGATTATTTCTAATTGGGTATTTGGTTTCATTTTGATTTTACTTGTCCCTGATTACGTAGGTTTTGGCTATTCGGTCATGAAGTGATCGTTGTTTTTTCATATCATCGGTCAATAAAACAATAAGATCTACCAAAACGATAATTCCCGTAAGACATCCTAATAAAGAGGCCAATGGGTAGGTTTGGGATATTAAAGTGTTGAACTGCCAAAAACTACCTGAATCCATCAATGAAGGGTTACTATAAGCCAAGTATTGAGGTGCTAAATTAAGTACACTTGGAATTATAAAAATCAAGCTTCTTGTCAGAGACTTTTCAAAATCAATTTGTTGAAACAGATGATCAGTAACTTTGAGCTTACAGGCCATTTTTCCTAATGTAGCTCCGAACTTAAATTCAAAGAACGGCTTGTAAAGTGTCATTAGTAGAAAAAATAGGAGGTAAGTCCAAAAGCTTTTAAAGTAGGTAAAATTCAAATAATTGTATGCAATAGCAATTGGTGCTAAAATCAAAGCATCTAAAAGGTATGCGCCCAGTCGAATTCCAAAATCTGCGTATTCAACTTGGTTTTCATTTACATCCATTAACAGGGGAGTATTGGTTAGTATAATCTAAAATACGAAAGGTCTTGAAAAATGGGATAAAAAAGCATATCCTATGAGTTGTTAATGTGACTAAAAAACCATGATTTCAATTTGTCCCCATTGGGATTGTAAAGCTAAATGTTGTTCCATGATTCTTGTTATTTTCAAACCAGATTTCACCTCCATTATTCAAAACCATTTTTCTTGAAATCATTAGACCTAATCCGGTCCCTTTCTCTAGATTGGTTCCTTTGGTGGTTTGGTAATGTGATTCTTTAAAAAGTGTATTCGCAATACTGTTAGGGATTCCAACCCCATAATCTTTTACTGATACTGTCCAATTTGTATCATTCTTTATTGCGAAAATTTCTACTGCATTCCCTCCTGCAGGTGTGAATTTAAGTGCATTACTCAACAAATTCCGTACGACAAGACTTATCTGATTTTTATCGGCATTTACCGGTATTGAATCTTTTAGGTCATTTTTGATGGCAACATTTTTTAAATCTGCTGCACCTGAAAGAAAATTTATGTTGTCAGTTACGATATCATTTAATTCAAACGTTTCCCTTTTCATTGTTAGACCATTCAATTGTGAATGACCCCAGTTCAAAAGATTGGTCAATGTGAAAAGAATATTTTCGACATTAAGTTTCAATTTAGGAATGTAATCACTGAGTTTTTTCTTGGATAGACCTTCTGAATACATTTCTAAGAGCGAATGAAGCGCTGCCATTGGACCTTTTAGGTCATGCCCAAGGATAGAAAATATAAGGTCTTTTGAACTGTTGGCATTACTTAGGTCTTTTTCTCTTTTGACCAATTCGGCCGTTTTCAGGTTCAGCTCGTTATTCAATATATTAAGCTTCTTTTGTTTAAAATATAGGGGTACAAGAGTGCTTATTAGTAAAATAACGATAATAGCCGCGTAAACTAAGATTTGTTTTTGTTTGGCTACTCTTTCATTGTTTTCAAGAATTAGATTCTTTTTTTCTTGCGTGTATTTTACCTGCGCCTTATATAGATTTAGACCTCGATTATTATTTACATTTAAGATGGAATCACTTAGGAATTTAAATTCTTCATGATATTTCAATGCCTTGGTGGCGTTATTTTGAATTTTTTCAATTTCGAACAAAAGTCCTACACTTTCAATACTTGAGTGTATATCACCTATTTCCCTGGCTAGATTATATGCTCTTTGGCCATAGTTCTTAGCAATAGTCAAATTATTCGTTAAGAAATGAACCTTTCCCATTGCAATTAGGGTAATGGTCTCATTTCGATCTTCATCCAATTTGGAATACTGGTCCTCTGATTTTTTTAGCCATTCGAGGGCTTTTTCAAAATCTTGTTCAGCGAGGTATATTCTTCCCTTTACACCATAGGCAAAAGCTAGCCACTTTGGACGATGACCAGTTTTAAAATGGGCAATACTCTTGTCAATATATTCCGTTGACATTGCTGTATTGTTCATTTCAATATAGATTTCAGCTAAGTTGGCAAAGGTTATGCCCTTTACATCCTCATTATCTAGCCTTTCATTGAGTTCTAGGGTTTTTTTGTAGAATTCTAGAACTGTCGGATAATCTTTTTGGGTTAAAAAGAGTCTGGCAATGTTCTTATTAGAAATAGATAACATTAAGAGGTTTTTCTCCTCATTTTGACTTGCGATATCAATTGCCTCTAAAAGACCGTTCAAGCTGTTTTCAAAATCACCTAAATAGTAGTATTCGTCACCAATTAATCGTAAAAGGTCAGGTTTTAAGCTTAATAAATTGCTTTTATCGCAGATGTCTAATGCGGTGCAGTAATGTTCTAATGCTTTCTTATTGTTGCCTTGATCAGAGTGGAAGAATCCAATGTTCCGATAACTAAGAACAGTCAAGTTCGAATAACCTTTTTCCTCGCTTAGGATTTTGGCTTTATTCGCATAATGATAAAGACTATCCTTGTTTTTAGAGGCGTATGCGGTACTTATATCCAATAGTAGTTGAACGTAATCCGAGTCTATGGTTTTGGCTGAAATACCTTTTCTGGTCAAGTTTTGCTTTAGGCTATCAACCAGAATGGTTTCACCCAAGTTTTGTGAAAAACCGAAGAAGCAACAAAAAATAAACCCAATACTGACCTTGAAGGCACGCATTTCTGACTTTTAAAGCCTAAAATTTAACAAGAAAATTTTTAAAAAATTTCACTTTAAAAAAAACGTATCGATGAGCATTTTCTAATGCATTTTACCAAATTTTAGTCCAAAAAAGAACGCCCTTGGGGCATCTGGTCCATAAATATAATCGGAGTCTCGAGTGGGTCCAGTATCAAAGTCTTCTTGGTAACTATTGAAAATATTGGTGACACCGGCAGTTAGTGTCACCATAAAGGATGCACTAAAATCAAAATGGGATTCTAATTTAAGATTTAGGTCGAAGAATGATCCCACCTCGTTTAACTGTAAAAATCCAGTATCGCTAACAACTCTGGGCACTGTCATATTACCTGTGTAAGTACCTGTAATGTCTACATTAAACTTTTTGTTAGGTAACCATGTGGTATTGACGTATCCATAAATTTTAGGTACTCGAACAAATTCGTCAATGATGATATCGTTTTCGCCCACAGTTCCATCACTCTCAAATAGTAATTGAGGTTGGTCATACTTTGTTCTTTGTATAGTGCCACCCAATTGAAATTGCCATCTGGGATCTGGTGAGATTCCAAATTCAAGGTTTGTTCCATAAACTTTGGCTCCTTCGCCATTTCTAACTTCCTCCAAAATCGAACCATTTTCAAGTACAGCACCTGTGCTTACTAAAGTAAAAGGGTTATCCATTGTGGTATAGAATCCTTCAACAAGAATATCAAGTTGCAGAAGATCCTTGTTTTTGGCAAAATTCAAAGAGCTAGTGAAGGCGTTTGAAAATTCGGTATCTAAATCTTGGGAAAGAATTACAAATTGTGGTTCGCCTCCAACACTAGAGATATGCAAGTCTTCATTAAACGCTTGTGGAGCACGAAAACCCCGGGCATATCCTCCTCGTAATTTTAAGTTTTCAGACAATTGGAATGAAAGTGTAAATCTTGGAGAAAGTACAGTTTGGCTTAAATCCACATTTCTGGAAATTCCCCCTATGGTATAATTTCCGTCGATGGAAACATTGTCAAGACGACTACCGAACAACGCCGTAAAGGCTTTGGATGGTTTCCACTCATATTGTGCATAAGCTCCAATACTTTGAACACTCTGGTCAATTAGTCGGTTGTATCCGGGAATTTGATCTTCAGTATTATTTGTGTTGAGTTCCGCACCTGTGGTTAAAACATCTTCATTTTGAAATGTCTTGGTATACTGAACTCCGTTCACCCACGAAAGATCCTTGGTCGAACCAAAGGCATTGTTAGCCGTTATGCTATCTTGTTGCGTTCTAGCCCCACCCAAGCCACCGTAATAACTATCACGATTGGTGTAAGAAGCTGAGGAGTACAATTGGAATTTTTGGGTGTAGTCTTTATTGTTCAACTCGTAGTCCGCCCCACCAATAAAGGTATCATGATCTAATTCTTCCGTAATATCGGTAAACTGAGGTGCTAAATTCAATCGATCACCGCCCCGACGATACTCTTGAATTGCATTTAGGTTTAGAGACAAACGGCTTCGATTGGTAGGCCTTAAAAATGCCTTTGCCCCAACTGTGGTATTTCGCAATTCTACAATTTCTGTAAAACCGTCATCATTGTCATCATACGAATCTCGATTTCGATAACTGCCAAATAGTGTCAAGCCACTATTAAAATCATCTGCTACCAGCGAACTATTGAAATTTACCAAACGGTCTAAGGCTTCCCCTCCAATAACCGCCATGTTACTTCCTATTTCCCAAGTATTTAATAGGGGGTCTTTGGTAATGATATTAACAGTACCGGCTATGGCATTTGAGCCATATAGGGCAGAGCCACCACTTCTGACCACCTCGACGCGTTCAATAATATTGGTTGGAATTTGCTCCAATCCGTAGACACCCAAAAGCGATGTAAATATGGGTCTGCTATTTAATAAGATCTGGGTGTAACTGCCATCCAAACCATTTAATCGAACTTGTGTGAACCCACAATTCTGGCAATTGTTCTCCACCCTAACACCAGGCGTAAAATTTAGTCCTTCGGCTACGCTTATTGATTGGGTGGCATTTAACAAACGAGGTTTTAAGGAGGAAACTATTACTGGCGAGCTTTTTCTTTCAACGCGGTTTCTTGTTGCACTAATAACAACTTCTTCCAATCCCAAAACGTCTTCCAAAAGATAAATATCTACTTTTTTATTCGATTCACCGTTTAGGGTAATTTCCGCTCGTTGGGTTCGAAACCCATTTGCCTGAACTACCAATGTGAACTTTTTAATGGAAGTCTCAAGCTGATAGTAACCATTTTCATTGGCATTGGCAGCTATCGAAGTATTTTCAATAAAAATATTGGCAAAGGGAATGGCTTGCCCCTCACTTGTAATGCTTCCACTGAGTACGGTCGTTTGGCCAAAAACCAAATTACCGACAAAGCAGCTAACGAAAAATAATAGATTTTTAATTATCAAAATTAAAATTTAGACAAATCTAAAAATATGTTTTTATAAATAAAAATAAAATGTACATTTGAAAAAAGAGTCTCGTGACCAGGGCAGAGGAAAATTATATAAAGACCATATTTCACCTAGGCGGAGTCGAAAACAAATCAGTTTCTACCAATGCCATAGCAGAAGAAATGAATACTAAGCCTTCTTCAGTAACTGATATGGCTAAGAAATTAGCGGAAAAAGGCTTGGTAGATTATGTGAAATACCAAGGTGTTTCATTAAGTGCCAATGGAAAAAATACTGCATTGGGCATTATTAGAAAACACCGATTATGGGAGGTCTTTTTAGTCAAGAAATTAGATTTCACTTGGGATGAAGTACATGAAGTTGCGGAACAACTTGAGCATATCAAGAGTGAAAAATTGATTGATAAAATTGATGAGTTGCTTGACTTTCCAAAATATGATCCACACGGGGACCCCATACCGACAAAAGATGGTAGGTTTCCACAACGTGATAAGGTTTTGTTGAGTGAGCTGCCCAAATTCGGACGAGGAGTCTGCGTTGGAGTAAAGGATACCTCTCCCTCTTTTTTGAAGTTTTTGGATAAGAACCAGATTGCTTTAGGTCATCTTATTATGATTTTGGATAAAGAGGATTTTGACGAATCAATTCAGATTGAAATTGATGGCCGGCAATTACATATTTCAAACCAGATTGCAAGTAATCTTTACATTAAAAGACAGGAATAATGGAAGAAATCATAACTTATTTTGAAAGTATAGACCCCATATTGGCAGCACTGTATGCTACCCTTTTTACATGGGGGCTTACTGCAGCTGGTGCAGGTCTGGTTTTTCTATTTAAAAGTCCGAAAAGGGCTTTGATGGATGGAATGTTGGGTTTTACCGGCGGAGTAATGGTTGCAGCAAGTTTTTGGAGTTTATTGGCACCTGGTATTGAAATGAGTGAGGGCGAGGGCTTTGTAAAAGTCATTCCGGCCGCAGTCGGATTCTTGTTGGGAGCCTTGTTCATTTTTGGCCTTGACAAGGTAATGCCCCATCTACATATCAATTTTAAGATGGATGAGGCCGAAGGAGTAAAGACCCCATGGCATAGAACCACACTTTTAGTTCTTGCGATTACCCTACATAATATTCCTGAAGGGTTAGCCGTAGGGGTGCTATTTGGTGGTGTCGCATCCGGATTCGAAGGTGCCACCATTGGTGGGGCAGTAGCACTTGCGCTTGGTATTGGGCTTCAAAACTTTCCTGAAGGCTTTGCCGTTGCTGTTCCCATGAGGCGACATGGCTTAAGTAGAAGAAAGAGCTGGATGTATGGCCAAGCCTCTGCTATAGTTGAACCAATTGCAGGGGTATTGGGTGCATGGGCAGTTTTGACCTTTGAACCCATTTTACCCTATGCGCTTGCTTTTGCTGCCGGCGCAATGATTTTTGTTGTTGTAGAAGAGGTCATACCTGAGACCCAACAAGATAAATACACCGATATAGCCACCATGGGCTTTATCGGCGGATTTATCATTATGATGACCCTAGATGTTGGACTAGGGTAATGCAACTAGAGGGTAGTACTTCTAGTTATTGATGTAATTGTACAATTCCTGTATTTTCTCTGGCGAATTGAACTGGCCGCCGTAAAATGAAGTTACTGTTGCTGAGGTGTCATCTTTAATACCCCTTGACGAAACACATAAATGCTTGGCGTCAATGATAACAGCTACGTCCTCCGTTTCCAGTATGGACTGTAGTTCCAACGCAATTTGATTGGTCAATCGCTCTTGTACTTGAGGACGTTTTGCAAAATATTGGACAATACGGTTCAATTTTGATAACCCGATTACTTTTCCAGATGATATATATGCTACATGGGCCTTTCCGATAATGGGCACAAAATGATGTTCACAATTTGAATAAAAAGTGATGTCTTTTTCTACAAGCATTTGATTGTACTGATACTTGTTATCGAAAAGCGCAACTTTAGGTTTGTTCTTTGGATCCAACCCAGAGAAAATCTCCTCAATATACATTTTGGCAACCCGCTTCGGGGTACCCTTCAATGAATCATCGGTTAAATCAAGACCCATCACGTTCATGATTTGGGCAAATAATTCAGCAATTTGTTCCTTTTTTTCACTGTCCGATATATCGAAAGCATCAGGTTTCATTGGGGTTTCTACCCCTGTATACAAATGATCGTCACCAATCTCTTCGTGCGTATACCCATTTAATAATTCAGTGGTGTCAAGGTAATCTTCTAATACTAGTTCTTGTTTGTCTTTCATGTTTTTTAATTCCAGTGAGGTCAATTTGTTCGACCCCCAGTTCAATTAAATTATTTTAGATTCTAAAACTACTTATTTTGTTTAATAATAATTGTTAAAGTTTAAACAAAATAATTTAGAATTCCTTAGGTAGTATTAAGGACAAATACCGTTCCGAAAATTTTTGCTGCATTTTTGCCACCTTAAATGGTTGGTTTTAGTCGGGTTAATACTTTGGCTGCGTACGTCTAACGGGAGGAGGAACTATGGTATAACCGTTTTAAGAACCCTATTTAAACTTCTAACAGTTATGCCTAAGTAGTTCGAAATGTCTTTTTTGGAAATCAACTTGAGTAAATCCGGATATTGCAGCAAAAGGCTCTTCAGAATTTCTTCGATGGAGTGGGTTTGGTTATAAGAATGTCGCAAAGCCGTGTATCGAACTTTTCCGGCCATTAGTTCAAGAATTTGGGTGTTAAATGCTTCGTCTTTTTTAATTAAATCATGAAATACCCTTTTCGGAATTTTGAAATAAGTGGTGGGGGTCAAAGCCTCAATGGTACAGAAACTAATGTTATTGGTTATCAATTCGATTTCACCAAAAACTTCACCCTTTCCAAAAAATTCCTGAATGAAATCTTCACCCGTATCTTCAGTCAAATAACACTTTGCCAGTCCTTCTTTTATTAGAAAGACATAACGAACATTGGTTTTTTGTTCGATTATTTTTTCTCCAAATTCTGCTTGTTTTTCGGTTATCAATTCACCGTAAGATGAATTTTTAAGAGTTACGATATAATCTAAAAAAGTACTGTTAACCCGAATCATTTTCAATTGGGACAAATGTCCTTCCAAAATTTATAAAACCGTTTTTTCTTTGAATTGAAGTAATCGCCAACAAGATACCATAAGTTCAAATGAAAAAAACCCATCCTATCTACAATCTCCGATTTGGACTTCTTTGTTTGAGCTCATTATTGTTTTCCAGCAGTTACAATCTACTTATTCCCGAATTACCAGGATACCTGTCTGGCCTAGGTGGTTCAAATTATATCGGTTTGATTATTGCGTTGTTTACATTGACCGCTGGTCTTTCAAGGCCTTTTAGTGGAATTTTGACCGATAAGATCGGTCGCATTCCAGTGATGCTTTTTGGAGCAGTCGTATGTTTGGTTTGCGGTTTTCTTTATCCGGTTTTAGGTAGTGTTGCTGGTTTCCTTTTTTTACGGTTATTACATGGTTTTTCTACAGGTTTTACCCCAACGGCAATTGCAGCTTACGTTTCTGATATTGTACCAGCGAACCGATGGGGAGAAGCTTTTGGTGTACAGGGTGTTTTTTTTACCAGTGGTTTGGCCCTGGGTCCTGCTTTGGGGAGTACCATTAAACTGTACTATTCCTATGACATCTTGTTTTACAGTTCTTCGGTTATGGCCTTATTATCAATGGTATTTTTATTTAATCTAAAGGAAACTTTAATCGAAAAAACTCGCTTCGAATGGCGGATGCTTAAAATTTCAAAAACCGATATTATAGCAAAAGAAGTATTTATTCCTGCATTTATCACCTTTTTGGCCTATTTCGCTTTTGGAATGGTACTGACATTAATACCAGATTGGAGTGATTTTTTAGGTTTTCAGAATAAAGGAAGCTTTTTTGTTGCATTTACCATTGCCTCTTTGACCATTCGATTTTTGGCCGGTTCGGCATCTGATAAACTGGGTCGCAAAGTGGTGGTTCAGGTGGGGTTGATTATACTGATAGCAGCATTGTTGGTGATGGTATTTTTACAAACGAGGATTGGATTGTTATCTGCTGCGATTACCTATGGTCTTTCTATGGGAATATTATCTCCAGCACTAAATGCCTGGACTGTTGATTTAAGTCCAGAGAACGCGAGAGGAAAGGGAATTTCAACCATGTTCATTGCACTTGAAGCCGGTATAGGGCTAGGGGCACTTATGTCAGGATGGTATTATCAAAATACCTTTCAAAACATACCACACACCATGTTGGGGTGTGCTTTTTTAGCTATTGTGGGCCTACTATTTTTAAACTTTAGAAAAGCGAATTTGACTTAGGTTATGCTATTTTTGAAGCATGCGCAGTAAACTATTTTTTCTGATTTTGGCGATTTCCATGGGGAGTAATGCACAATCAATTGAAGAAATTCAAAAAGAAATCGACATTCAAGTCTGGAGGCCTTTTAAAAATGCCTTTGAAACCTTGAATGGTGAAGCCTTAAATGCCACCTATGCTGAACAAGTCTTAAGGGCAACACCAGATGGTTTAGATACGGAGAATGCTTTCAAACCTAAAAACTTGGAACGTTTTCAGAAGAACCGAAAAGAGGGTTTGTCCATAGCCTTGGATTTTTGGTTTGATAGCCGCAGGACAAATTCAAATACGTCTTATGAAGTAGGTTTTTATAGAATAGGGTTCACTGATAAATTGGGAAAGACAAATTTTGTTTACGGACATTTTCATATTGTTCTCAAAAAAGTTGAAGGCCAGTGGAAAATCACCCAAGACTGGGATACCACGACGATTAATGGAAAAGCCATTGGGGCAGATGACTTTGCGGCCCAAGAACCACTAGAGTTTTAGCTCTTCAAGCAAAAGGCCATAATCATATTGTAAATCTTCATGCAGAAGGCCAATTTTCTTCTCTATAAAGTCAAGCTGACGATTGTACAAATTGATCAAGGTTGTATTTCTTTGAATTGAGGGTTTGAAGTCTTTCAACCTCTCACAAAAATGGAGCAAAAGCACAACCTCAGTTTCTTTGTTGCCAGAATACCGAATATATTTTTTGAGGTTGCGTAGTATTTTTCGAACACTTTTTTTGATGTAGAAATAACTATTAGTGTTGATCTCTGTAAATAATTCATCAATTTCTGACTTGACCGTTTCGATATAGCCTTCTTCATGGTCCGCTTCAAAAAGCAAATAGGTCAAAAGTTCCTTGTTTTCTTTTTTGAATTTGGATAGTCGAAGACAAAGCGCCAAAAGCTCTTCGGGATTTCGGTGTTGTAGTTCTTTTTTGAGTTGGGTAACTGTGGCAGCCTTCATTTATCTATGTTTATCCCGTAATGAGTTTTTCGAGTAGGTCGCCAACAAAATAGGAAACTGCGGCAGCTATACCTCCCAAAATTAGAGTTTCGAGAATTCCTTTTAGTATGGAAGTTTGATTGATATAGGTTTTTAGTCCTCCAATAATAATAAATCCGAGGGCTGTGAGTATTGAAGAAATCACAAATAGATTTTTATTAATTGGAGAAATATAGTCAACAACATAGGTGATCAGTGGAATAAGACCAATAGTAATAAAAGAAATGTAAGTTGTAGCTCCAATCCAAAAGGGCGATCGGTCTTCTTCCATCATCTCCAATTCTTCCTTCATCATGGTATTTACCCATCTTTCCTTGTCGCTGGTAATGACATCAACGACTTTTTCCAATAATTCCCCTTCAAATCCTTTTGAAGCATAGATTTCCCTGATTTCTTCTTTTTCCATATCGGGTAGGTTTTCTACCTCCCAATACTCCTCTTGTTTATGCTTATTGTAATTGTCCCTTTCTGACTTTGTTGATAGGTATGCGCCGATAGACATGGCAAAGCCGTCAGCCAAGAGGTTTGCAAAGCCCAAGATGATAATGATTGCACTATCCAATCCGGCACCCACCGAACCCGCTACAACCGCAAAGGTGGTAACGCAACCATCGATTCCCCCATAAACAAATTCACCAATATACTTTTCGAATCGCTGAAATAGTCTTGATTTTTTATGCAATTGATTCTCGTTATGATTTATGGTTTCGGTCATTGAACAGTCTTCCTATCGAAGATACGAAGCTCTTTGAAAAACCCTTTTATCGAATCAATTCGCGCACAGCATCTCTTGCTGAGCGCGCTGCCGTATGAACCGAACTCCAATCATCAAATTGGGTGTAAGAACATCCCGCAAAGTACAATTTGTCGTCAACCGATTCTGCCATTCTTCTTGAAATGGATGTTGATGCGCTATCATTCAAGTAGGCACCTTTTGCAAAGGCCTGTTCGTTCCAATTTTGTGTTATAATGTCTACAAAGGTTTCTGAGGCTTTTCCATTAAATATTTCATCGAGTTCTGCCAAAACATAATCGCGAAGGGCATCCCCACTGAATTGTTGGTAGACTTCGGCCTGACTGCCAACGGAGAACAGTCCCAATACGTTATCAGAAGAGCTCTGACCATAGGCAGCATCGTAGTAAAGGCGTTGGCCTTCTCGGTTACCGCTATCGTCAAAATAGAGAAAAGTGGGATAGAATTGCTCTGAAAATTTCAAGAAGACTTTCATTCCGCTCCATATGTTGGCATCTGCAATGGCGTTCTGTTTGTTATTGGGCAGTTCAGGAATAAAATTTACTTCCCCTAACTGAAGCAATTTCAATGGAACGGTCATCACCAACTTATCTGCCTCAAATTGTTGACCATTATCATCTACTGCAACAACTTTGTCGCCACTGTAATCAATAGAGGCAATTTTGGTATTGAATTGCAT
This sequence comes from Croceivirga thetidis, assembly GCF_012272815.1. Lineage (GTDB taxonomy): Bacteria > Bacteroidota > Bacteroidia > Flavobacteriales > Flavobacteriaceae > Croceivirga > Croceivirga thetidis. The sequence continues at coordinate 732,842 of NZ_JAAWWL010000001.1, read as the reverse complement.
TTTATTACGAATGCTCGGTACGATGTAATCTTCAAAGAAATCGAACCAAGAAGAGCCAATGAATTTCTGGTCTTCGTCGTCATTCACTGCTGACCCTATTTCAGTTATGGTCAGGTTACCATTGCTGAAATAACCAGATGTATCCGATTCAGAATAGGGGAGTAAAACTGTGTCGATGTTCACGGTTTCATCGTTAACAATGGCTGGCAATTCACTTTTAGATATATGTAGCCATTCGGCACCCAAAGGAATCGGAAAATCAGTAAAGTCATCATTGGTTCGAAAGCGACCCCCATATGAAGTATCTGCTTCAAGTATTTGATAGGATATTCCCTGTTGCTCCAATAAATAAGCCGTTGCCATACCAGCTGCACCTGCACCAATAATCAAAACGGTGCCGTTAAATTTACCAGAGACAATCGGTGCTTCAATTTCATCTGAACAAGAATTAATCGCACTTTGAAAGGGAAGACTTATGCCAAATAGGGAACAGGTTCTTACAAACTCAGATCGTGTCATCATGTGAATCGTTTCTAATTTCTAAGGTACGATGCCCCATTGACATCTATTATCGTACCCGAAGAATATTCAGCCCCCTCTGAGGCTAAAAATAAAATGGCGTGGGCTACTTCACTGGGTTGGGCCATACGTTTGAACGGAGACTCACGCAGCAGATTTTCACGTTCAGCAGGGGTCAAGGTCACCGCTGCCATCTCGGTTTCGGTAAAGCCTGGTGCGACCACCCCAAGATAAATATTATGGGGTGCCAACTTTTTGGCCAATGATTGTGTCATGGCATTAAGTGCAGCCTTACTTGCCCCATAGGCTGGTTTGGTGGGTTCACCGCGAAAAGACCCTCTTGAAGAAACGTTTACAATGCGTCCACCACCCGATTTTATCATGGCTTGTGCTGCGCAATAGGTCATATTTGCAGCAGCAAAAAGATTGGTTTTAAAGGTATTTTCCCAAGCTGAGGTCCATTGGTCAAAATCGACCTTGTCGATTTCATGAAAGATTGAGATTCCGGCATTGTTTACTAAAACGTCCAATTGTCCATAAGTTTTTACAAACTCATCAATAATTGATTGACAGTTGGCCTTTTCTGAAATATCACCTTGAAACAATTCATGTCCTGAACCGGGCAACTCGGAAAGCGTTTTTTTCGCTTCTTCTACATTACTGCGAAAATTGATGCCTACTTGGGCCCCCTTTTCAGCAAAAGCTAGTGCAGTGGCTTTACCTATTCCTCTTGATGCTCCAGTGATTAGTACTTTTTTATTTTCGAAGTTCATTCAATTTGGTCTATTAAGGTAGTTTACTGAGTCTATTCCAATTGTTTATCAATCAATTCAAGTGCTTCGGTAATGTTCAGATTAATATCTTTCAAAAATTCGTTTTGAAGGTTAATCAAATAAACAATTCCGTAAAGATCGGAGAGAAAGGTTTGGTTTAAATGCAGTTTGTTTTCATCCTTTGAAGGAAAATCAGTGGTTATACCAAGATTTTTGGCGACAAACTCTTTGGTAAAGAATTTTGGGAAAACTTCATCAACGACCTTTCTATTCATAAATTTCAATCGTTCTTGTACTGAAGAGTCGTAGTCAAAGGCGTAATATTCCATTAAGAGCGTTCGTAAATCCCTATTTTGAATGAGGTTCAACCGCTCTGAAGTAATTAGGTTGTTCCATGCGGTTTTATTTGGGAGAAATACTTGGTATTCGGTAAACGGCCTTGTGTATTTCTCAATGATTGTAAACCGTTGATCTGGCGACAAGGTATCTGCAAACAAGCCCATAAAACCTTGAACTATTTTCACCTTACCCTTATTGAATTCAAGTATCTCAGTTATTTGGGTTGAATCGGAGACTAGGCTATTTCTGATTTCAGTGAGAAAAAGTTCTTCCTTTTTAATGGATTTTCGCTCCTCGTTCCAATTGTTCACTTGAAGCGCAATTAAGATTCCAATAACAACTAGGATAATTTCTCCGACTGCATAAAGCAGGTACTTTGAAAACTTATTTTCAGCGAGTAGTTTTTGGCGAATGCGGCGGAAAAATTTAATCATAGCTCAATTCTTTTTCAATAAGCTCAATTAAGGTAACGGTTTTTATTTCTAAGATTTGTAAGGCTTTGAGCAGTTCATCTAATTGCCAATTTCTATTCACATAATCATTGCTTAATTGTCGGTCTTTCAAAAGGCCGGTGTAATCTGATTTAAAAGAATTGCTGCCATTTAACATGTTGGCTAACGAAATGTATCTTTCATTTCGAGGTCGAATACGCTCAATAACTATTTCACGTACTACGGCTTCAAAATCCTTGTAAAGTGTAATGGATAGAGGATATTCTATTAAGTTTTGTTTCAACTCGGTATTTTTTATTAGGTCCAGTTTTTCGCTATTGATGACATTGTTGAGTGAGGCATCAACAAAATCAATCACCTTATATTCTGGACCCCAATACATAAGACTATCTAAAAAGGATGTCTTTCTAACGTTTACAGTGTCTTCCCTCATTATATTTATCCATGTTAGACCCAGGTCTTTGTGATATTTGTGTCGTTTTGCACCCTCTTGGATTAAGGACTTGTTTATCCTAAAATCACCCAGTAAGGCCTCAAGAACTACTTTTTGTTCTTGTTTCAGTTGTTGCTGTTCTTTCCAATTGTTGATCTGAAGGGCAATCAATATTCCAATTACCACAAGGAGAATTTCTCCGATGGCGTATTTGAGGTACTTTCCCATTTGGTTTTGGTTGACTAGTGAACGGCGAATATGACGAAAGAATTTAATCATGCGTTAGCTCTAAGAGTCTAATGATTTCTTTTGCTTCATTGGTAAGATTGCCCAAATCTATAACTGATATCCTAAGGTGTACTTCTTTGGTTGCCAAAAGGTTTTCCAAAAGGGGGTCTTTCAATAGACCTTCATAATTCTCTTTAAGTGTGATTTGCCCTCCTTTGGGGAGTGCATAATTTCGAAAGTCAAAATGTTCATACAATCGTCTATTTGAAATGTATTTCTCTAACAAGGGACCGTATTTGGTCAGGTTGTCATTTTGAAAAATACGTTGCTCTTCCAACATTTCTTCAACGAGCTGAGGCCATTCAATAAGCTTTCTTTTAAGTGTTTCATTTTTGATGTCATTGATCAAGCCGGTATTGAACACTCCTTCCAATAATTTAAAGTCTTCATTGAAGCTGAAATTGTTAAGCTGATAGGCTAATAGCGCACCAACTTCATCTTCGTCGAATTCCTTATGGGAACTGGAAATAATCGCATTGATCCTCGAAATATTTGTTATAGCTTGCCTTTTACTGGCATGAAATTCTTCGAGTTCACTAAGCCTGTTTTCAAAATCAATCTTCAGATTGGCAAATAGTTTTTGTTGACTTTCGGCCTCTTTTTTCCCCTCATTCCAGTTATTGATCTGCAGCGCAATCAGAATACCAATGACCACCAACACAATTTCTCCGACGGCATAAAGCAAGTACTTTGAAAACTTGTTTTCAGAGAGTAATTTTTGACGGATTTTACGGAAGAGTTTAATCATAGCCCTAGATCTTGTTCTATTAATTCCAATAGTTCAACAATCCTGTTGCGCAAACTTAACGACTGGCTATTCGCCAGGTTGGCAAAAGTGGCACATTGGGCGATATGATTTTCGAATTGGATTTCATCCAATAGTACCGATAGGTTGATTTCCCTTTTGGTATCACCTAAATAAAAATCAGCTTTTATGTTTTTGTCTAAATGAAAAGCTTCGATGATATTGTCTTTCCAATATTGATTCACCAGATTCCTATACATTCCTTTTTTCAACAAAAGTGGCATATAGTTGTTATTGCGATAATGCAACCATACTTGTTCTTCTTCGGTTACTTGAATAATCTCACTGGTCCATAAAGAGAGTTTTTCCTTTAGTTCAGCACTTTGAATCAATCCAATACGTCCTGAACTGTTGATGTCGTTTACAATGGGGTCGAAGGTTGGGGAGAGTACGGTGTAGCCCAAATGTTTTAAAATGCTATCGTTGTTTCTTTTTTCGGGATGATCTACATATTCAAGTAATTTGAAAGAGGCATTGATCATGGAATTTCTTAAGGATATTTTCTGTTCCAATTGTTCAAGGTTACTCTTGAATTCTGAATGTAATTGAAGTAATAATTCCTGCTCTTTCTGTTGTGCTATACGATTTTCATTCCAGTTATTAATCTGCAGCGCAATCAGAATACCAATGACCACCAAGATGATTTCACCAATAGCATAGAGCAAGTACTTTGAAAACTTGTTTTCAGAGAGCAGTTTTTGACGAATGTGGCGGAAGAACTTAATCATCGATATAATTTTCAATATTCTTCTTCAGAATCTGAATCTCATCTTGCATGTATTCCAGTCTTTCTAAATAGGCTTGATTGACTTCTAAAAAGGTGAGTAATGATTGTCTATATCCTTTATCTTTTTTTAGTGCTTCAAAATCATTTGGATGAAGAGGCTTAATTGCTGAATCCACATTTTCTGATGTAAACTTCTCCCTAAAATAATCTATCATATAATTATGAAAATCTAGTTTCACTTCATTAAAGGTTTCTTTTGTTTCAGATATCGATGAGGTGTAAAACTTACCGATTTTTGCCCTAATCTCGGCATCATTGATCAGGTCAGTGCCAATTGAGACCAAAGATTGGTAACCACTAGTTTTGTAATCTACTTCGTCATAGGCATATGATGCCCTAAAATATATCCCCAATGAATCATGGTATTGCTGATTGGAATCAATAATAGCTATTATCATTTTTTGGGATTGAATTGTCTTTTTTAAGTTGTTTTCTCTTCTATGGATAACATAATCACAGTTTTCGAGCGTGTACTGTAAATCTGAAAGTATTTCAGTCAAAACCTGACGTTCTTTTTCTTTGGATTTTTTAGCCTCATTCCAATTATTAATCTGCAGCGCAATCAGAATCCCAATGACCACCAACACAATTTCACCAACCGCATAGAGTAGGTACTTCGAAAACTTGTTTTCAGAGAGCAGTTTTTGACGGATTTTACGGAAGAATTTTAGCATTCGATTATCTTTCTAGCTCTATATCGATTAATTCAATAAGCGTCTTGATTTCTTTTTCAAAAACGGAATAGTATTCTTCATCAAGGCTAGTGGCGACCAAGGATGCAAAAACCATAATGTTTTCAAATTCTTCGCTTTTCACCAAATGTAGGTTACCATTTCCACTGGAATGTAAGGGAATACCATATTCTTTATCATAACCAACATCAGTTATCACCTGTTTTATAGAACCTTCCTTTTCGATAAAGGCATTGCTTTTTGAGATGTAATTGTTGACCCGTGTTTCTTGTGCTCTTACACGTTCTAAATTTCCACTGATTGAGGCCAAAATATTTCGAATACTATCATTAGTAATATCCTTAAGGTTTCCCGTCGATATAATTTCGTTTAAAGTGCCGTCTTTAAAGTAAATGTCCATATCTCGACTCAAAATGGGTACTAATATTTCAGACAGTTCTTTATTGGTCAACTCTACTTGTGGAGCGCCATACAACGCTAACATCTTGGTTACATTTTTTAGAAAGTCATCCAATACTTCTTGCTCTACCCTTATTGCTTCGAGATTTGTCCCCATCTCTTGTTTGATAAGTGAAAGGTAATTCCGTTCTTTCGCTATGGTTTGTTTTTGTTGGTTCCAGGTATTGATTTGCAATGCAATCAAAATACCAATCACCACCAGTATGATTTCACCAATGGCATAAAGGAGATACTTCGAAAACTTGTTTTCAGTAAGCAGTTTTTGGCGGATGCGGCGAAAGAATTTAATCATATTGTCATTGGGATTTACTGCGGGTCAATATCGTTTCGATTTTTGTCAATGCCATTTGGTATTTATGCAGTTCATCTAAACTAGTGACATGTATGTTATCGATATGGTTTTCAAATCGATAGTCGGTTAATAGGGAGATGTTACCTTTTGATAACCGTGAAATCCCAACATTGAATCCAGGATTCTTATCGTCGACATTACGGATTGACCCATGTTCGGTAAGATAGTCGATAAAGTAATGGAAGGACCTTGAAAATATGGCTTCGACTTCCAATAGGTTAGTGTAATAACGCTCCCATTCCAGCAGAGCTGTTTTTAATTCAGCATTTTTCAATTGGGCAAAGCCGCCTGATTTTTTGAGTTCTTCAATAACAAAAAAACTAGGGTTCCAAGTGGGTGTGGTCAGCGATTCACTGATTAGACTGTCCAATTCCAACACCCCTATTTGAGACTCAGGTTCTTGCAGCAAGACTAGAAGTTTGCCAGAGGCGTCAACGACTCGTTGTAATCTTTTGATGTCAACTTTAAGCTCATCGTAATTGTTCTGAAATTCAGTATTCAGGTCGGCTATGAGCCGTTGCTCATCATTATTGGCCTTTCGCTTCTCGTTCCAGGTATTAATTTGAAGGGCAATAAGAATACCAATGACAACGAGAATGATTTCGCCGATGGCATAAAGTAAGTACTTCGAAAACTTGTTTTCAGAAAGGAGTTTTTGACGAATCTTGCGAAAGAACTTTATCATTTAATCTGGCTGTTTATCAGTTCTAAGGGCTCATTGGCCATTTCCAAATGATATTCAAAATATGGCTTAAGCCTTTTTTTTCTTGAATAATCAGATTTTAGCATGTTTCGAACCTTAGGGGAGTGCAAAAGCTTGAGAAGTTCTTTTTTTCGATTGGTTGAATCGTTTAATAGCAAATTTTCTTCAGTTGCCAGATTTAACTCATAGCTGTTTTGGCCATAACGCCACCATTCATCTTCAATATCAACTTGATTGTTATGCCATTGTTTTGCCTTTTCGAATTCTGGCCAGTGATAGCCATAGAAATTCTGTAATTTGATAAATATTGAATCGTATTGACCATAAGCTCCGATTTGGGCGTTCTCAAAACGCCTAAGAATGGTTGGGTTATAACCTACATTAATATATTTCGATTCAATTTGTGCTTCGAGTGAATCTAGTGGTAAAGTATCAAGGGAATTATTGGTTAAAAGCTTCTTTTTGATCTCCATTTGATGTTCTAGTTCGGCGATGGCGACCTTAAGGTCTTGAATGTTGTATTGCAGCTCTTGCTTAAACTCAATTACGAACTGATCGAAGGAGACTTCTGTTTTCTTGTTCTCATTCCAGTTATTAATCTGCAGTGCAATCAGAATTCCGATGACCACCAATACAATTTCGCCAATAGCGTATAAGAGGTACTTACTGAATTTGTTTTCAGAAAGTAGTTTTTGACGAATGCGACGAAAGAACTTAATCATTGCTTAGAAGGTGTGGTTAATGCTATGATGTTTTGAATATGTTTTTCTAGGTTTTTTACATCTTCTCCAACGATACAATACTCATAGCGATTGATTTTTTCACCCATCTTACTTTGTAGACCTCTAAAATTAGCATTTTCCCACTCTGGCTCTACAAAATTCGGGTTTGGAAAATTTTCGGTGGACCAATCCATGATCTCATAACCGTATTCCCACGCAATTTGCTCTTCTTCTTTGTAATCACGGACCACATCCTCCCAAGTTACAATTAACTTTCGCAGTTGATCATTTTGAATAAGATTGAGGTTACCGCTGCTTATGATTGATTTTATAGTGCCTTGGTATGGGTCAAAGGAAGGACAATATAGAAAGTCAAGAAAATTGCTTTGAAACGGTTCTTCTTGAACGTTTTTTGCATTAAGCGGAAAAACGGAAACAATTTCCTTTCCTGAATTTACAAGCCTAGAAATATTTTCTTGAACGGTTTTGAATTGCTCCAGATTATCTTGCATTTCTAAGTGAAGCTGTTGAATAAGTAGAGCCTCACGTTCCCTATCTTCTCGGTTTGCATTCCATGTATTTACCTGTAACGCCAGAAGTATGCCTACCATGACCAATATAATTTCACCAATTGCATAAACCAAATACTTTGAGAAACGGTTCTCAGAAAGCAGTTTTTGGCGAATGCGACGGAAAAATTTGATCATTGGCTGTTTTTTAATACTCCTTCAATTGTTTCAAGGGTCTTTTCAATCTTTTCTTGGGTTTCTTCTAAATTAACCAATCGATTATCAACCGATTGTCTCAATTGAATGAGGTTATTCAAAAAGGCTTTATTATTTGAAAGCTGATTAAAGTCAATGGGCACGAACAAATCATTGGATACCTTATCAAAATCATTGAATTTGAATTGCATTTTTCTGGGGGCAGGCTCGAATTCATTAAAAATAAAATTACGTTTTAAATAGTCGATTTCCTGATGCAATTGTTCCTGTCGTTCATTGATTTCTTCAAAGTCTATTTCGTATAAATTGAGAACTGGTTCCAATATTTGATCATTGGAGAAATAGTTCGCCATTCCATTTCGAATCATTTGGTATGCAGTACTCGAATTGGTAAAAAAGGTTTTGCGTTGCGCAAAGTTCATATAAAATGGAACCATGTCGGTATAGCTATTCTTTTTTAAACCGCTAATCAGGCTATCAATACCCTGTTGGTTGATTATCAACCTCGATTGAATATCCTTTACTTCGGCTAGGTTGTTTTTTAAATCAGAGTTTAATCGATGAACTAGTTTCAACTCTTGTTTTTGTTCAATTGTTTCTGTGTTCCAGTTGTTTATCTTAAGAGCGATTAAAATTCCAATAACAACCAATACAATCTCCCCCGTGGCGTAGAACAGGTACTTAGAGAATGACTTCTCAGATATTAATTTTTGCCGTATTCGTCGGAAGAATTTTATCATTTCAGATTTTCAATTTCCATGTCGATCTTACCAATAATCCTGTTGACTTCATCAAGGGATTCTTCTATCGTAATTAAAAAATCGTGAAGAATTTTGAGTTTATTTCGAATGGCATTGGTGAGTTCAAGTTTGTTCTTAGAATTTTTTAGTTCGTTTTTCAGAAATCCACTGATTTCTTCGTCTTCAAAAACGATGGCCTTGTTTTCTGTGTAATCCGAAATATCTACTTGAGCATATTTGTTAAGCACAGGAAATATTTCTCCAAAAAACAATTGGTCTTGATTCACCTTGAACATTTCCTCGACTTCTGAAGAGTAAATGTAAAAGTCAATGATCTCTAAAATCAAACTATCATTTTCAATTAAAGAGACCTGACCTGATGAAACCATTTCACGATAGGTATTATCAATATTTCGATACGAATGTGAGGTCATCAATTGGTTCAATTTTTGGGAGAGACTGTCAATACTTTCATACTGCTTAGAAACTTTAACGTCGAGTAATAAGTTCTCCGAGACCGAAACGGAATTCAAGTACTCCTTTTTTAATTGGAGCAATCCACTCTTTTGATTGAACATATCGTTGGCAATGTTATCCAAGTACCAAATTTCCTTTTGAACATTGAGTCTGTCGTTGTTCCAATTATTGATCTGTAAAGCAATGAGGATACCAAAAACCACCAATGCTATTTCCCCTATGGCATAGGTTAGGTATTTCGAGGATTTTCCTTCGTTTAGCAGTTTTTGCCGAATGTGCCGGAAAAATTTAATCATTGCTTCTTTCGCTTACATGGGGAACGAAATCAGTTTTTGACCCGCACAGGATATGCTGGAGTCGACATTTCCTTGGCAGGGTTTTCAGCAAGTTCCTTCAACACGATTTCAATGGCCTTTTCCAATTGCGGGTCCTGACCTTTGACAACCAGTTCTGGTAATTGCTCCACATCAACGTCAGGGGCCACCCCTTCATTCTCGACCCGAAAGCCATTCTCAGAATAGAAGGCCACATTAGGTGCAGTGACCACTCCACCATCAATGAATTCTGGATAGCCCAATACACCGACCAAACCGCCCCAGGTGCGTTTTCCTACCAAGGTTCCCATTTTGAATTTTCGGAACATCCACGGTAAGTAATCGCCTCCAGAACCAGCAGTTTCATCAATTAACATGACCTTGGGTCCTTGAATGGAAGCGCTAGGTGCCTTTAAATCTTTTCCATATCTAAAATTCCAATACGATTGCACCGGGCGTTTAAGTATGTCTATGTAGTAATCGGCCAATTGCCCACCTCCATTATAGCGCTCATCAATAATGATCGCCTTTTTATTGGCTTGTGGATAGAAATAGCGCTTAAAATATTCGAATCCAGCACCTGCTGTATTTGGAACATAGACATAGGCTACTTGACCATTGGTGGCTTCATGAACCTTTTTCATATTGCCCTCGACCCAATCACGGTTGCGAATGGCCCATTCCGTTCGAAGTGGTGTAACTTGATAGGTTCTCGCGTTACTGCCATCGGCATTAGCACTGACCTTTAAATCAACCAGGGTATTCGCAGTATTCTCGAAAAAGCTGTAAAGATTAGCCGATCCAGAAACATTCTTTCGATTAACACTGATAATGTAATCCCCTTCTTTGACCATAACCCCTGGTTCAGTCAGTGGAGATCTTAAATCAGGTGTCCAGTTTAACCCACCGTAGATTTTAGTGATTTGGTAGCGGTTGTTTTTGACGGCATAATCCGCACCCAATAGACCACCTGTAATTCGCTCCGGACTGTTTAGTTCATCCCCGTCACTTCCGAAGCGGTGGTGTCCAACAGCAAGCTCACTGAACATCCATTGCATAACACGGTATAAGTCATCCTTGCAAGAAGCATGTGCAACCAAAGGTTCGTACTTCGCTTTCATGGCATTCCAATCTGCCCCATGCATGCCTGGATCATAGAAATAATCGCGGTTTACGCGCCAAGCTTCATTAAAGATATTTTTCCATTCATCCTTAGGATTTATTTTGATGGAAATCTTACCTAGACCCAATGGGCCGTCTTCTGATTTTTTGCCCAAATCTGAAACGAACCACGAACCGCCACTGTAATAAAACATTTTCTCTCCACCGCTGGCAACTTCATAATAATCCAACGGCAGTAGTGATTCGGCCTCCCGCTCTTCAAAGGTGAATTTATTGAGTTGGGTATCACCATCTAACACATTGGTTGTAGTGTAAAATAGTTCTCCTTCCTTTACAGCATTCAGATTATCATACGCCCCAGGTTCAAGGGGTAAGGCCAGCATTCTATTTTGTAAGCCATTCCAATCTATTTTTAAAACCTCTGGTTTGTCTTCTTCATCTTTCTCAGCAGCTTTTTCCTCATCATTTTCTTTTTTCAATGGGGATACCACGTCTTTCTGAAGCGTTACCACATAAATTGAATTGGTCGCGATTTTGTCTTGATTCGATTGGTCAAACCAGTTGACCACAGGACCAGCATCTGTTGAAGCTAATAAATACAGATATTTTCCACTGGAATCAAAAGTTGGTTCGGTGACATCTGATAGGCCATCGGTCAATTCATAGGACTTATTTTCACCTAGCGAATACAAAAATGCCTTTTCGAAATTCGTGTCGATTATTTTGGTGTAGGCAATCCAATTTGAGTCGTAAGACCAGTCGCTGAATAGCTCTCTAAGATCCCCAGGCACGAACATGGTATCCTGGTCAATTTTAGTTGTTTTTGAGCTAATAACATTTGTAACATATAGATTGCGACCATTGTCAACATAGCTAACTTTCTTACTGTCATGTGCCCAGTGGATGTTGCCATAAAATCCTGTACCGATTGGTTTAATTTCTTTGACACTGCCATTATCAATCCTTTTCACATGCAAGGCATATTCCCCAGTGGCATCAGACCAGTAGGCAATCGATTTACCATCTGGTGACCAAGCTGGAAACTTCTCATGAGTGCCCGTGGTTTGTGTTAGATTATTTGCATCCCCTTTTTTAGCAGGGAGGGTGACGATATCTCCTCTAAAATCCAAAACTACCCGAGCTCCAGAGGGAGAGATTCCACCTGAACGCACGTAGTTCTGGCCAGACACAAAGCGTTCACGATGTTCCAATAAATCTGTTGCGATGTTAAGGGTCAATTTGGTATCATTCCCAGACGTGGTATCGTAGATATGTAGGGTTCCTGCGTGTTCATAAATGATACTGCTTTTGTGCATTTTAGGGTTGATTACCGGAAAGTCCGAATAATCAGTGAGTTTAGCGATAGCCTTGCTATCAATATCATAGCTGAACAAATTAAATTCGCCATCACGATCACTTCTAAAGTATACCTTGTTGCCAAACCATTGTGGTTGCACATCATTACTTCCGCCCTGTGGTTTTGGAATTTCAACCACTTTATGATCCTCAGTATTGTATACCCAAATTCTTGAAATGCGTCCACCGCGATAGTGTTTCCATTGGGTAAAGGCATCGAATAAGGTATTGTACGCTATATGCTTTGCGTCATCGGAATAACTGGCCCAAAAACCGTTCGGTATATCCAATTGGGATATTGTTCCGCCTTCTACAGGCACGGTAAACAATTGAAAATGCCGATTGGTATGTGCGTTTCTTCTTGACGAGAAAAGAACGTGCTTGCCGTCTGGGGTAAAATCACGAACCAAGTCTAAATACGGATGCCAGGTCAACCGTTTGGGAACACCACCGGTCGCCGGAACGATATAGGCATCGGAATTACCATCATATTCCGCATTAAATGCGATCATGGTACCATCTGGCGAAAAAACCGGATTGGATTCCACACCTTCGTCAATGGTCAAACGTTTGGGATTGGAACCATCCCTATTGGCTATCCAGAGGTCTTCTGCATAAATAAAGGCGATATGGGTATCACTCAAAGCCGGCTGGTGCATCAATTTTGTCTCGGTTTGGGCAAAACTTACTGCGATAAATGCAGCGAAAAAAAGTAAGGATAGGGGTTTTCTTTTAAGATGGATGAATTTCATAGTGATTCGTGTTGTGATTTGATTTTAGTATCAGGAAGATACGGGTTTTGACGAAGAACTAGTTAATTCAATTCAATCATGGTCTTTTGAAAGTCGAATTATCTCATCGATATAAGAATTGATTTTTTCTTGTTCAATGGCCTCTAATACAAAATCACATAGCAAGCGTTTATCAATAAAGGTGTTTTGAAACTCAACGGTTTTAAGCAGTTCAAGATTTTCTTGGGAATAGGGCTGCAAACGGTTAAAGTTCTTCCGTAAATAAGGGGTGAAATTTTGTATTTGATAAGTGCGCTCCAATTGCTCTTCTTCAGCATAATCGTTGTATACATCTTTCCAAGAAACAAGTAGGTTTCGTAACGAATCATTTTGAACCAACTCAAATGAAGAGGAATTGATTAGGGCCTCAATGGTACCATTCGAAGGATTAAAGGTTTTAATGGTATAGATATCAGCATTGTATTTCAAAAGTGAATCTATGGCAGCAACACCGGGATCGGTCAATAAGGCATCGATAAAAATCGTAAGTGCTTTTTGTTTCTTTTTATTGATGAGCACTATACTATCCAATTGGTTTCTATTGCTTTGAAAATCCATATGGATTTGCTTCAGTATCAAAGCTTCTTTTTTTCTATTGGTATTTTCAGTGTTCCAATTGTTAATTGCAAGGGCAATCAAAATTCCGATGACGACTAAAATAATTTCGCCGATAGCATAAATTAAGTATTTACTGAAGCGATTTTCTTCGAGTAATTTTTGGCGTATGCGACGAAAGAATTTAATCATTTTGGTTACGGTATAATTCTTTATTTAAAAGTTGGTGTAATTCTTCTACTTTTTTCCGCGTCCAAGTCATTGCCTCTACATGACCTGTTCTAAGTACTATGAGCACATTTAGAAAATTGCCAAACTCAACATTTGTTTTCAGTGCTTCGTAGTCGTTTGGTCGTGCAATATCGTCATCATAGTTATCACTTCTTCGAATATGGCTTATCATCATGCGTTGGGTGGTGTTTTGGTTAAAACTCCATTCCCATTCCCCCCAATCATCTTCGATACGTTGAAATTCAAAATCGTAAATACTTATGATTTTTGCTTTGAGACTATCATTACTAATTTTATCAATACCCCTCACTTTTAAGGTCTCATAGGTTGTTTTGGGTAAATACGGGATTTGAAATATATCTATGTAAGTAAATGCAGTGTCCAAAACTTTTGAGTAGGGGAGGTCATTAATAATATGGTTTTGAATTTTCTTTAAGTAGTTAACGGAAACCTGATTATATTGAATTACGGTATCCAATTCGCCGACTGAAAAGGCCACATCTTTTCTCAATTCCTTAAGAAGCTTTATTTCATTTGCTTTTGCTTTTATCCCTTCGTTCCAATTATTGACTTGGAGGGCTAGCAAAATTCCAATCATGACCAAGATAATCTCTCCAATCGCATAGAGCAGATATTTAGAAAACCGATTTTCTTGAAGGAGTTTTTGGCGAATACGACGAAAGAATTTTAGCATATTACTTGCTTAGAAATTTTTGGATGCTGTCATAAAGTTGGTGGGCTTCTTGTTTGTTACGTTCCAAAGCTCGATGTATGGAATAGGCGTAAGTTAATTCTTGATTGATAAGCCCATAAAATTCATCTGTTTTGATTTTTTTAAGCATTCTTGGTATTTCCGCTTTATTGATGCTGTCAGGAAATTTTGAATTAAAATATTTGAACGAATTCACATAATCGGCATAAGGGGTCCTGATGTTGTTGGCATATTTGTTTACAAATTCTTTGCCATCAAAATATTCCACAATTTGTTGCCTTAGCTTTTCACTGCTTATCAGACTCAAATTACCAGTACTGATTAATTCTTGGTAGGTTCTCGAGCTTCCGTAGAAGGTACTCCTGCTGCCCACGCCACCAAATCCGACAGCATCAATGAACGCCAGGGTATCAATCAGCGCATAATCGCCCGTTATATATTGTTTTGTTTGATGCAAGTTGTTGACTTTTTTCGGGTAGTTCTGGAACCATGTTCTATGAAGTGCCGTAGAATCGGCAGCTACCTCATCACGAATATTAATCAAGTATAGCTGTTCATTAATGCTATTTTTTCGGGCTTCATTCCAATTATTGACCTGGAGGGCCAATAGAATACCAATCATGACCAAGGTAATTTCACCAATAGCGTACAAAAGGTATTTACTGAAGCGATTTTCTTCAAGAAGTTTTTGGCGGATACGTCGGAAAAATTTAATCATTGCTTTTACTTTTTATCTCTTGATCAAGCTGCTGAATCAAATTATTTGCACGTTTTTTAAGTTGATTGAGATTGCGATAAGCACGGCTCGAATATTGAATTTCAGCATTGATTGCAGGTCGTAATACCTCCAAATCCGTCTTCAGTTTTTGAATAACTACTTTTGGTACGATTGGGCTCAATTCATCGGTTGAGTCTTCATTGATACCGGTTTCATAAAGTTCACCGGGAATCAACCCAGATAACAGGGCAGTCCAATTACTTCGTCCTGTTTTCATGGCGCCTCTGCGATCATCAATCAAATTATAGTAATTGAAAATCTCTTTTCGAAGTTCGTCTGATTTAATAAGCGCGTTATTACCATTACTAAAGGTTTCCTTTATTGTTAAGTCTTGAATAGTTAAGTCGTATTCAAATCTTGTTACGAAGAGTTCATTTATGCTATCACCATTTACCTCTATGTATTTTAAGGTGTCATAGGTACCGTTCAATATTTTGACAAGAACATCTGTTTTTACCCCGACCAGATTTTTGTAGTGGTCAAATTGGCCCAAATTGATTTCAACATCTGTTTTAAGTGCTTTTAAAATCTCAATTTCTTTTTTATCGTTAATGCGATCTTGATTCCAATTATTGACTTGGAGGGCCAGCAAAATTCCAATCATGACCAAAATTATTTCACCGATGGCGTAAAATAGGTATTTGCTGAATCGGTTTTCAGCAAGCAGTTTTTGGCGAATACGGCGAAAGAACTTGATCATCGTTGATTTATTTCTTTTTCAAGAAGATTAATCATTTTTTCAATAAGAAGTTGTTTCTCCTTGGTAGAATTTAATTGGGGTTCCCTAATGGCGAGCATTCTTCCGAGATAAACTTTGTAAACCTTACTCTTTCTTAATTTTTCCCAATCCATTTCAAATTGGGATAGGTCTACCTCTAAATCCATTTGAGCATCCTGATTTTCTTCAACTAATCCTGCTTCCATAGTTCCTGGACTCGCTTTGAAGATTGCGTTTAGATATTTTTTTAGCATCATAGGCGAGGTAAATTCAAATCGAGTATTATTATAGGAAGCATCATAGTCACTACGTTGCTTGGCACTTTCTAATTCACCCTTTTGTGGAACAAAATATATGGGCAACAAAATTTTTAAAGAATCATTTTTAATTAGATTAAGCCCATTACTGGCTACCATATTGTCATAGGCAGTAGTTTTTGGGGTAAATTCAAAAGCATTTGCGGCACTTAAAAAATGGTTTTTGAAAAGATTGGTATCGATTTCCATTTCAGTGCCACTTACAAATTCCCACAGGTACTTTCCTTTTTTCTCGACTGCCAAAAGGCGATTGTAAAACTCTTTCAACACTTTACGATCCGATTTTAAACTTGTAATCAATTGGGCACAGTACGCATTTTTTTGAGCAATATTTTTTCGTTCCTCGTTCCAATTGTTGATCTGCAATGCAATCAGAATACCAATGACCACAAGTACAATTTCACCTATGGCATAAAGGAAGTATTTGCTGAATCGGTTTTCAGCAAGTAGTTTGTGGCGAATACGACGGAAAAATTTTAGCATTGATTAGAATTCACTTTTTAATCTTTTTTTAATGGTTTCCATATTTTCTAAGAACTTATTTTGCCAGTATAGCGTAGTTCTTGTTTTGCTTATACTTGACATAATAATGAATTTATACTTCGGGTTTTTTATCAAGTCCTCAGGGTTATGGGGAATGAGGCCTTTATTTTCGGTTAATTCTAGTGCAAAGTTTTCCGCTAGAAAAGGTTCTACTGTTGATGAATAGAAGTCATTTCTAATCGGTCTTAGATTACTATTATGTTCATATTGCCATTCATACAAATCTGAAAGTTGTTTTCTTGTACTGTCGTTTTTAATGAAATATAGCCCGTGTGTTCTGGAAGTTTCATATGCAGATTTATCAAAACTATGATGGTAATATTCATGCGCGTTGAAGATATAAGTGCTTAGTGAGTCATGATACGTTCTTTGGCCTTCGATAAGTTCAATTATCACAGAAGCTTGTTGCATAATTTCTCTATTCTCTTTAATAACAAATCGCATTCCTTTAATATCACTTTGCAATGATTGAATGAGCTCAGTTGAAAGTTTTTGTTCAAATTGTACCGTCTTTTGTTTCTCGTTCCAATTATTGATTTGAAGTGCTATTAGAATTCCGACAACTACTAGGACAATCTCACCAATGGCATAAAGCAGGTATTTTGAGAAGCGGTTCTCTTGAAGCAGATTTTGACGGAAGCGGCGAAAGAACTTGATCATTGAATTTGTTTTTTAAGATGGTCGTCTATTTGGACTATCAAATCTTCGCAATAGGTTATGGTTTTTTTTCTAATACGGATACCTTCAAGTCGCAGTACCCGCCAAAAGGTCATTAGCCCATAAAATTCGGTATTGTTTTTCAATGCTTCAGTATGTATTGGCTTTGCAGCCCCAATGTTCAAAGGAATCTTGTTTGAATATCCCAGTTGATATTCGAGATTGGCATGCACTAACACGGTTGAGGCAGCAGAGTAGCCTTCAGTAGTTCTAATGATTTCAGCCAGTTCATTGTATTGTATTTCGTAAAGATCAATGATGGTGCTTCTCAGTTCTTCTGACTGAACCAATGCAACTCCTTGCGATTTCAAGGTTTCGTACCCAGATAATTTCCAACTGGCAGTTGGCCAATAGAAGCAATTGTTAAAATGCTTATCGAGACCTTCATCGTATTCCTTTTGTTCAAAAAATTTTGAGGATAGCAGATTAATTGAAGTAATGACTGTTTGTTCTATTTCAATCTCTTTTTTGGCTTTTTCTATATTGAATTTAAGGTCATCTTTAATTTCCAACAATATCTTTTCTTCGAGCGCAGCCCTTTTTCGTTCCTCGTTCCAATTGTTGATCTGTAATGCAA
Source organism: Croceivirga thetidis (assembly GCF_012272815.1). Classification (GTDB taxonomy): domain Bacteria; phylum Bacteroidota; class Bacteroidia; order Flavobacteriales; family Flavobacteriaceae; genus Croceivirga; species Croceivirga thetidis. The sequence goes on along the minus strand of NZ_JAAWWL010000001.1, from coordinate 714,845 downwards.
TCAAAATACCGATGACCACCAAGATGATTTCAGCAATGGCATAGAGGATGTACTTAGAAAATTTATTTTCGGAGAGCAATTTCTGGCGGATTCGGCGAAAGAATTTAATCATGTTCTATTTCTTGGTTTATTTCTTTATGGAGCTCGGTTGCCTTTTCAAGAAATATGCCCCAGTCAAAGATTTGAAAGGTTTCTGCTGTGCGTTTTTGAATAATCATGGCCATAAATTCAGGGTCTTTTCCCAGGGCCATCAAATCAATAGGCTTTAATCGACTTGGCAACTCTGCAGATTGCAAAGCCTCGTTTGTGGCCATTATCTTCTTAAAAAACACAGGGTAAATACTCTCGTAAATAATTTTCTGGGCATTCTTATCGGTATAATTTAATTTGACGTCACCGTAATAAGAAAATATTTTTTGTCTTAGGGTCTCATTGGTAATTGACTTGATGCTTCCTGCAGCAAGGGATTCTTCATAGGTGCCAGCACTTGATTTAAAATGACCTTCAAAACCAAGACTTGAATAGCTAAGACGTAGAAAATTTGAGACATCATAATTTTGCTTATTGGCTAACATGATCATAAGAGAATCCATTTCCGCTCCTCTTCTTTTTCCACTTTCAATTAAATTTTCTAAGAGAGAAATGTCCCTACTTACTTCATCTTTTAATAATTTCAGTATTCTTTGCTCCTCTTTCCTTGCTTTTAAATTTTCGTTCCAGTTATTTATTTGAAGCGCCAATAGAATACCGATCATGACCAAGACTATCTCACCAATAGCATAGAGCAAATATTTTGAAAACCGATTCTCTTGAAGTAATTTTTGACGAATGCGACGAAAGAATTTTAGCATAGTGTATACGACTTAATTATCCATTTCTGTTTCCAGCATTTGCACCATTACCTCAAGTTTTTCTGAGAGTATAGTAGTCATTTGCATAATATATTCTTTGGTTCTAACCGATTCAAAAATGGCATTTTTGAATTCGCTGTCATTGCATAAATCTGAAATCTCATAAGATACTGTAGTTTCTCCATTACCATCATATTCAAAACTCACATGCTTTTTAATGGTGGGATAGGTTACACCAATATCTTGTCGAAAATCATCTATATAGTGCTGCATGGCATCTCTATGTTCATAAAATTCGGAAACAAAATTTTTAACTTTCTTGTTCTCCAATTCCGAATAAATATTGGCAGAAAGCATTTCTTCATAGGTGTTTCGTACCTGATATAAGACTGTAAGGGAATTATAGGTTAGAAGCAATTCATCAAAACGTTTTTTTTGATTATGGTTGAGTTCACAGGTATTTAGACTTTGAAAAACATCTTGGGCAGCTTTCAATTTCTGGGTATGATCGTCCACAATTAATTTGTATTCAACATTCATAATATCAATATCAGCCTTTAGTTCTCTGAGGTAATTATTTTGGGTGGTTCTTAGTATTCGTTTTTCATTCCAATTGTTGACCTGTAACGCAATCAATATTCCAATGACCACCAGTATAATTTCACCTATCGCATATAGGAGGTACTTTGAGAAACGGTTCTCTTGAAGTAAATTTTGACGTATGCGGCGGAAAAATTTAATCATTGATAGCTTGATTTAATTCAAGTTTTATCAAATTGAGAATGCTGCGATTCTGATTGTCTAACTTTTTAAGTTCTCTTAGGGCACCATTTGTAACCCATTTTTTATCTGTTGTAATATTTTGCAATTCCTTGTCTTTTAACCAGCCTAAAGTGTCAGATTCAAATCGTTGTTTTTCAAATCCACTGACCCTTGCCAACAAGGTCACGTGTTTTTGATGTCTTCGCCGTTGATTCAAGGTGAGTTCAATGAGTTGATCTTCTTGTTCTTTATAGGAAGAATATACACTTGGAAAAATTGATAACTCGAGTTTTAAAGGTTCATTGGTCAGTTTGTCAATTTGTTGGCTTGGAAATTCAATGGAGCCATAAGCTAAATCTACTTTGACATAAGTAAATCTTCCAATGGAATCTGCAGTTTCAAAATCTTCTGGTAGTTTGGGATTAGGTCCGCTATACCTTAGCATTGCATCGATGTACATTTTTTGGGCTGCATAGTCTGTAAACCCTTCCTTGATAATGCTATCATTGGCTTGAAAATTTTTAAGGAATTGATTTAAAATGACAATTTCATTTTTCCTTGCCTTTTTGTTTTCATTCCAATTATTGATTTGAAGAGCAATAAGTATCCCAATCACCACCAAAACGATTTCACCAATAGCATAAAGCAGGTATCTGGAGCCTTGATGCTCTTTGAAAAGTTTTTGGCGTATGCGACGGAAGAACTTAATCATTCAAAATAGGTTTTAGTTGTTCTTTTTCGCCTGTCATTTCCCAATGGCCTAAAACCATGGGAATGTTGCCGATGCTATTCAATTCGTCAAAGAATTCTTTTGTTTTAAATGGTTTCCCTTCCAGCTCTTGAATTCTGGCATAATCGGCCATGGCGGCCTCTAATAAATACTTTCCGGTAATATAGCTTGTGCCATAACCGGGTTGCCGCAAATACAGGTGTTGCTCAAAAATCAGCAGTTCTTTTTCGGTCTTCATCCATCCCCTTGGGGTATATGCTGAGTGAATTCCACCGGCCTCTTCCACTGTCATTTCATTCGCGTGGGCATACAAAGACCCCAACCCTCTTGCCGCCCGTTGGGCAATCATGATATAGACAATCTCCCTGCTGCGCGGTGAGTCTTGATACAATCCGGCATCCATGAACATTTCTTCGACCGCGGTGGCTGTTCCCTCATTTCTTGAATCAAAAATATTATACAATAATGGCCCCCTTCGTATTTCGCTTTTACGCGGCTCCTTGTCCATTCGTGCCAATTCGAACCAATGGTAAAAATGGGAGTAGAGTGGTCGTTGGTCGTAATGGGCTCCTATCCAAAAAAAGTTGCGTTTTTCTTCAGGGACAAAGGCCCCCAAATGCTCTCGAAGTGCGGGTTCAAAATAGGGCTTAACGGTAACAATATCTTGCTGCTCTAAAAAGTCAATTAGACTTCGTGCAGCTGCATCAGCCATGTTATCATAGGCTTCTGGCGAATCTGCCGCAACCAATTCGGGCAAATTTCTGTTTTGATGTTCCTCCAATTTTAAAGCGGACCAAGCTCGGGCAAGTTCCCTTTTTAAAATCATGACCTCGTCTTCCCAGGTCAAGGGAACCAAATGCACATTTTGCAAATACCAGGTGTAGTTGTCTTTTCCAATACCTGAAGGTCCCGTTTTTGAATCGGCTTGGTCTTGCAACCAGATTGCCAATGCATCAGTCGATGCCACTGCTTCCATTATAGCATCAACCAAAGCAGAATCTTCACGTACCCCTTGTTGGTATAAAATCGTTTTTAAAACGGTACTTTGATTCTTGATATCACGAATACCCGCTACCCACAAATCTTTGGCATTACCGGTAAGATTTTGTTCGGCTTGCTTATTCAATGTGGGAATAACCTTTAAGTCGCTGAGTAAGCGTTCTTTTTCATTGTTAGTGAGTGGAAATTCATAGGTCCACAATTCTAATGTTCCATGGTGGGTTGGACCCTCGTGGGCTGGAACATCACTTTTGTACGTCCATACCGATTTGTAAAAGGCTGGGTCGCGTTCCCAAGGTTTTAAAATCCGATGATTGAAATCGTAACCGTTCATTTCGGCCCAAACTATCATCCAGTCTATCTGTTCGGGAATGGGCCAATCGGTAGTGTCTATTTTTATGAGTTTTTGCTGGAGTTCTTTGAATTTTGGCCAACGTTTTTCAAAAGTTGCTTTAGTATAATCCGGTGCACCGTCAAGTTTTGGCGGATTTTCAAATTCGCGCCAGTCATGAAACAGTAGAACCAAATCATCGTAGGATGTAGTTGTGAATGCGGTATTTGTAGGCGCGTCTTTTTCATTTTTTTGCCCTTCATTACAAGAGCCTAAAAAAATCAAAAGCAGGAGTAGTGAAAATCTATGTTTCATGGGTTGATTCAATTAATCCAATGATTGCTAACAGCTTACTTATAGAGGGAAAATACAATTGGTGCTGTTGCCAATTGGGTCTTGCAACTATTCTCATTATTGGTTGGTCTGGTTTAGGCGTCGCCTTTTTAAATATATGAAATAAAAACGTTGCCTTCTAGGGCTGAGCTATTTACGTTTTTTAGCTATTGAACTTTTGGCTGGCCGAACCATTTGGCAATAACATTTTCAGCGGGCTTAAAACGAGGGGAGAAGTTTAAATTGGTCGGTGCATTGCTTTCTTGACTGCGGGTATTCCATTCCCAAATGTAGACACCGGCAAACCATTCTTCGTCCCATAGTTCCTGAAAAAGGGCTTCAAAAGCCAATTGCTGTGTTTGGTCTGACTTTTTCTTATACAAGACCCCAAAAGTATCGTCCCATTCCCAAGGTTTAATTGTTGCTGAGGCTTCACTTTTGTAACCAACCTCGGTAAAAAGGATTGGTTTTCCTTCTGTTTTGGATAATGCAGCCAAGGTTTCAATGTGGGGTTGCCAACCGGTTTTAATGGATTCCAAATCTGGATTTTCGACTTTGGTCAATGGAAAATATGCCTGAATCCCAATATAGTCCAATGCATCCCAGAAACCAATATGTTCATATTCGTCATACCAATTCGCTGCGTAGGTAAGTGGGCCGTCGTATATATCACGTATATCAGCAATTAGTAGTTTCCAAGCTTCGGGTTGTTTTTTAATCGAAGTGCGTAGTTCAGTTCCAACACAAAAAAGCTCTGCCTTGGTTAGTTGGGCCATTTTCGCGTAATGCAGCATGCGACTTCGGTAAGAGTTAAACCAAGTATCCCAATCTTCTTTTGAAGAATAATTTAGATTTGAGCGCCAACCTTCACCCAACCATAGGTGTGGTTTTAGGTGCACATGAATACCCTTTTGATGTAAATCGTTAATGGCCTTAATAAAGGTGGAATCCCTTCGGGTAAAAATTCCGTCTTCACGTTTTGAAGCCACTTCGGGCGATTGTTCATTTTCTTGCCATATAAAAGGAACTACGGCTACCCATTCAACATTGGCTTTAACCAAGGCATCAATACCTTCGGTATTATCTTGTTGCCAACCAAAAACGCTCATACCGCGATGAAGACCATCACGCTCATAATAATTCGCGACTTCTCCTGATTGGTTCATTGCCTTTTCATCCCAAGTAAAGTCTATTACTTCTGAGGTATTCAAATGCACCAAGGTTTTAAAGCTAACGACAAGTAAGGTGACAGGAAGCAGCAAATAGAGACCCAATCGCTTGAACATCAATTTTGAACCATATTTTCTGTAAACTTTTCGGAAATAACGAACAAGCAGAAATAAGACCAGAAGTATTAAGAAAAGTAAATGTTGTGCGACTAAAAATGACTTGTTGGGGAGTACATCTTCAAAATACCGTTGCACACTTTCTACAAAACCTTCACCCCTTGCCACCAGTTGCCATAGTAGCAACACAAAGCCTAGCACCCAGGATATAAGATAAATAAGAACTACATTTTTAATGTTTTTTTTCATGGGATTCGGTCAGAGGAAATCATTGAAGTTTACATTGAATTATTCAATGGTTTTTGAAACTTGATTCAATAGTTCGGTCATTTTGGTTTTCTGACTCAAATAAAGTCGATTCACTTCTTTAGCCATATGTTTCTGCTCGCCAACAAGATTCAAGAATTTTTCATCGGTAATTATTTTGTTGATCGTTTCATGGTCCAAAAAGTCTCTTTTCAAAGCATATTTATACATAGGCGTCTCCGACTTCAAGTAGTTTATGTAGCTCAATTGATTGTCTTTGCCCAGTGTTTCAAATTCCTTTAAATATTTAAGATTAGCTTCCCAATTGACCATGGCTTTGCGAATGCTGTCATTTTGAATTAAAGCCAAGTCGCCAGAACCAAAAATGTCTTTGATGGTACCCTCGGCCCCGAAAAAGAAAGTATAGCTCGCTGTTTCCATTACTAGAGCTTGAATTTCCCTGACCGTATTTAATTTTATTTGGCCATCGGCATATCTTAATAAAGAATCAGTAGTGCTAATTGTTTGGCTTGATTTTTCTATGACACGGTCCAGCTCTTTTAGGTTAATTTTCATATCGCTATGAAAACTAGACAAATACAACTGTTCTTTTGCACGGTCATTTTTATCGTTGTTCCAGTTATTGACTTGTAAGGCCAATAGAATACCGATGACGACCAAAATAATTTCACCAATGGCATATAGCAAGTATTTCGAAAACTTGTTTTCGGAGAGTAGTTTCTGTCGTAAGCGGCGAAAGAATTTTATCATTTTGAATTCAAATAAGAATCTATGGCAGCTATGAGTTCTGCTATGGTGACTTTGGTTTCTTCAAGTTTTTGGTTGTGTTCAAATGTTTTGTTGGTCAAAACAAAAAGTCCGGATAAGATTTCGGGGTCGGTGTGCACCTTTACCTCGTTTATGGCTATAACATCAAAATCTTTTTTGGTAATGAACTTCATCATGGTCTTATTGATCATTTTAGGGGCAACATTATCCAAAAAACGCTGCGTCGTACTTACAATCTGATTTTGAACTCCATCAAGGGAGACATCTGAATAGTATCGGGAAATATCCTTTCTCAAAGGGTCTGAACGCAAAATATCAATTTTACCAGTAGAAGTTATATTGTTGAATGCTACCCTTGTTGGGGTGAATAATTTATGATTGGTTATTACCGGCATTTGATATGAAAAATCTTTACCAAGAGCCGGGTTCTCTTTCATTAACGATAAATAGTAATATGCTGAGTCGATTTTTTTTAATTTGAACGCATTTGCAGAAATGACTTCGTTTATCTTTTTAAGGTCTTCGTTGAGGTTCTCTTTGATTTCCAATAGGAATTTTTCTTCTTTTTCAAAATCCAATCGTGTTTGGTACCAACTATTGATTTGTAAGGCGATTAAGATTCCAATAACGACCAAGACTATTTCTCCAATTGCATAGAAAAGGTATTTCGAGAATTTGTTCTCGGAAATTAGTTTTTGACGGATGAGACGGAAAAATTTAATCATTGTTTGTTTCTTGAGCTGTCATTCGTAAGATATCGTCGATTGTCTTAACAATACCTTCGGTTTCAACAGTATTCAAAAGATTGTCCAAGTCACCTATTCTTGTGATTCTATAATTGAATTCCTGAGGACTAACCAGAATTTCAAGGTTTTCTCGACTCAATCCTTTTTGAAATTGATAATTGCTACGAATCCAAGGTTGGTATTCTTCAAACAAAAATTTCATTGCAAATTCCTCTTCTTCTAAATAATCGTCCAAAACATCTTTCCAAGAGATTAGATTTCTACGAAGACTATCGTTTTGTATCAGGTCAAAAGTTGAAGAATTTATCAATGCCTGTACGGTTCCATTCTTTGGATTAAAAGACATATTTGAAAAGGCCATGTCCTGTAAGGGCAGAATACTGTCAACCAAGGGATAGTTGAGATATTCATTTGCTGGAACCTCCTTTTTCATCTTTTCAATTATTTCACTTACCCGTATTGCGGCTTTTATCGCAGTGGTATTGTGTGCGATAATAGAGTCCAACTGATTTTTGTTGTAGGTAAAATCATAGTGAAGTTCTTTCAAATACGATTGTTCTTTTTCGCGCGCTTTTTGTTCTTCGCGCATGCTGTTCAGCTGTAAGGCAATCAGTATGCCAATAACAACCAAAACGATTTCTCCCACTGCATATAAAAGGTATTTTGAGAGCTCGTTCTCAGAAAGTAATTTTTGGCGCAAACGACGGAAAAACTTAATCATCCTGAGACATTTTTAGTTCGTTACGAATCAATGAAATAATCGAATCATTATGTTTCTGTACCCTATCAAGATCAAAAATGGCTGACTCAGTGACCCATAGCCTATCGACGGTCACATTTTGAAATTGCATGTTCCGCAGAAGGCCCAAGGTATCTGCCTTGAAATTTTCCTGTGTTGGTTCCATTGAGTTAAGAAGCATCAGCGGAATATATTGTTGTTGTATTTCCCGTTGTTTTAAAAGTAGATTGGTAATTGCATTTTCATTACCTCTGTAAAGACTAAAGACTACTGGTAGTGCTTGTATAAACTGTTTCAAATGATTGTTGGTGAGTAGACCTAAATCTAAATTCGATTGTGAGGCACTGGTCGCATAAAGGACATTTACACTTGGGGTATTTAATTTTTGTATGGAATCAAAGACCTCTGAGTTTGGGGATTTAACTTTTGGCCCAGTATGACGCACAATCACATCAAGGAATTTCAGTTGTCGATCATACTCTTTTTTGTAAAATTCGAGTACTTTTTTGTTGGTTTCAAAATCATTAAGAAGCTGGGTAAGATATTGTTGTTCTTTTACCTCTGCTTTATGAAGTTCATTTGAATTGTTGATTTGCAAGGCGATTAAGATCCCGATGACGACCAACACGATTTCACCAAGGGCGTAAATCAAGTACTTGGAGAATTGGTTCTCAGACAGTAGCTTTTTACGTATAAGACGAAAGAACTTTATCATCGCTTAACTTTAATCGGAACAGAGATGTCATTGTTATCCATTTTCCACAGTTCATCTTCATAAATCGAAGTGTAAATTACTTCTATCGGAAAGGGGTTTTCACCTTCATCTGTAACACCTAAATATTCCATAACTTCTGGTAGTTTATCTGAATTTATTACATAGGTATAGATAGGTCTTTCCTCTCCGGGTGAAATTGTTGTTCCTCTACCAAGTGTAGCACTTTGTGCTAGATATCCAGTTTCCAAGACTTTAGGTAATTTTTCTCCAAGGAAATTTTCAATGTCAATTGGATACCTTTCTTCTTTGAATTTGAAATAAATCGAGTCTATAATCGCTGGTCCCAATCCCTTGTTCTCAATTACTTCTTGTATTGTCGTTATTGAATCATTACCACCAAAGTTGGTGGTGAAATCTAGTCTTGGTTTCACCGAAAGCTTACTTTGCTCCCGCATGATATTGGTCTGGTAAATGAAAATTACCAAGGTCATCAAACTGATGAGCATAGCAGAGATGCCTAGAATCCGATCGGTGTTCAGCTGTTTTTTTGCCATTGTTCTTAGTTTAAAACACTCTTGGGCATGTGCATGGTCACTAACATATTTGGCAAGTCAACAACCTCTGCTATTTGCAAATCTCCTTGTAACGAACAGAGGGCGTATGCTTCTTCAGTTGATAGCCCTTGCTCTGATTTCAAGTAATTTACCATATATAGCGTCGCCTTTTTAGCTGCTTCGTCTATGGTAGTCGCAAACCCAGTGGTTGCATAATAATCGTTGGTTTCATATTGGGGCTCGGGAATGGATTTATCTTTCAGTAATTCGATTTCATAAACAATACGCAGTGGACATTCAATTGCGGTACCACACACCTCACCTAAACCTTGTACAGCATGACCATCGCCAATGGAAAAAAGACCTCCTTCAACAAATACGGGAAAGTACATAATAGTGCCTTCGGTCATATTCGGGTCATCCATGTTGCCACCATTCGCTCTTGGCGGAATTGTATTTAATAGTTCTGAAGTATCTGGAGCAACACCCATTACACCAGGAAATGGGTTTAGCTTTATGGAGATGTCATCATTAAATTGCACTTCTTCACGTTCAGCTCCCAATTCATAAAGTTTCAGGTATTTGGTGTCAATAGTATCTGCTAGAAAACCAAATCCTGGTAAAATGGCATTCCAGCCCCAACCGCCCAATTCAATTTTATGAAGTGTGACCTTAAGTACATCCCCTGGCTTGGCATCTTCGACAAAAACAGGACCGGTCAATGGATGAATGGGCTCAAAATCCAACGAATCCAGTGCTCCTATTGTTGAATTCAAATTAAACTGGCCGTCACTTGCTTCTTCTGTAAATGCCTCTATGACCGCTCCTGATTCTACTTTAAGAACAGGTGCTATACTACTACTGAATTTGTTATGGGTGTTTTCTGTGGTCAAAGTGTGGTCGATTACCAAGCTGTCTTTAGGTGCCGTAATTTCTTCGGTTTCTTTGCTGGAATTCTTCTCTATACAAGCTGTAACAAAGATTATGGCGAAAATTCCGAGTAGGGTACTTAGATTTTTCATTTTCAGTTTCTTTTGGTTGATTTGTTCAAATTACAAATTCTTTACCTTTAAAAACACCAAAATTGTATACCATGCCAAAATTGATATCCTCTTTACTGCTTCTTTTGTTTTTTAGTGTTGGCCATGCACAAAAACCGAATTTCTCTTATCTAGATGTTTTTGATTTACAATACGCATTTGACCCTCAAATTTCTCCGAATGGAGATTGGGTGGTGTATCGAAGAATGGGTTTTGATATTATGAAGGATAGGGCATGGGGCAACCTCTGGTTATTAAAATCGGATGGTAGCCAACATCAAAAATTGACTTCACGTGAAGTATCAGAGAGTAGTGCTTCATGGTCACCCTCCGGTGACAGAATAGTTTTTTCTAGTAGTACGGCAGAAGGGTCCGAAATTTATGTGTATTGGGTGGATTCTGGCAAGGTGGCAAAGTTGTCGCAATTACCCTTTTCACCAAGTTCGTTGACCTGGTCGCCAGATGGGCGTAAACTCGCCTTTTCAATGAATGTTCCTTCGAAGTCACCTGTTTTGGCCAAAATGCCAAAAAAGCCGAAAGGGGCTAAATGGGCAGATGCCCCACGAATTACAGATCGTGTATACCATGAAGCCGATGGACGGGGATATATAAAACCGGGTTTCAATCACATTTTTGTTATGCCATCCAATGGTGGCGCTGCACGACAAATCACTTCTGGTGACTGGCAGCACCGAGGGTCCCTCTCATGGTCACCCGATGGTTCCAAAATCTACTTTTCGGCCAATAGGGTTGAAGATTGGGAATACCGTTTTCGAAATAGTGAGATTTATTCAGTTGCAGTAGAAACTGGGGATATTATTGCCTTGACCGACCGCGACGGCCCGGATTACAACCCTGTGGTCTCACCAAATGGGCAATTGATTGCCTATCTGGGTTATGGTGATAAAAAGCAAGCTTATCAGGTTCGAAAATTACATCTGATGAATGCTGATGGTTCCAATAAAAGAAGTATTTCAGATGAATTGGACCGAAGTATTTCGAGTATTACTTGGGATGAAAAGGGGAATGGTCTTTACTTTAATTACGATGACAAAGGAAACGGAAAAGTTGGCTATATCAACCTTTCAGGCAAGGTCACTAAGATGGCTGATAATCGCGGTGGCACTACCTTGGGTAGACCCTATGGTAGCGGCTCGTACAGTGTTTCAAAAAACGGTGTAATTGCCTACACCTACGCAACGCCAAAATACCCCGCGGAAATTGCCTTGGTATCTACCAAAACAAAGACCCCAAAGCAAATCACGGATTTAAATTCCGGATTGCTTAACTACCGAACCTTGGGCAAGGTAGAAGAAGTGTGGTATAAATCTTCGTTTGATGGCCGTGACCTGCAAGGTTGGGTAGTTTATCCGCCAAATTACGACGCTACTAAGAAGTATCCATTTATGGTGGAGAACCATGGTGGGCCAATTTTGAATTATGGAGACCGGTTTTCGATTGAAATGCAATTGTATGCGACGGCTGGTTATGTTGTTTTCTATCCCAATGCCCGAGGAAGTACCAGTTATGGTGAAGAATTTGGTAATCTGTTGTATCGTAACTATCCGGGTCAAGATTATGACGACACCATGGATGGTGTTGACCATTGCATAAAAATGGGTATTGCCCATGAAGATCAATTATTTGTTACCGGGGGTAGTGCCGGTGGAATAATGACGGCTTGGATGATTGGCAAAAACAACCGTTTTGAAGCGGCCGTTGTTGCGAAACCAGTTATGAACTGGATAAGTAAGACACTCGTTGCAGACAACTATTTTGGTTATGCCAATTCGAGATACGAGGGACAACCATGGGAAAATTTTGAACATTATTGGAAATTTTCACCCATTTCACTCGTTGGTAATATTGAGACCCCAACAATGGTTATGGTGGGAATGAATGATTTACGCACCCCACCTAGCGAAGCCAAGCAATTGTACCATGCCTTAAAATTGCGAAAGAAGGAAACCGTATTGGTTGAAATTCCAGGCGCAAGCCATGGTATTGCCAGTAGACCAAGTAACTTGATAACCAAAATCGCCAATACGGTAGCCTGGTTTGATAAGTATAGAACTGATGTGAAAAATGAAGAAAAAGAATAACTGGTTTTGGAATATTATTATCATACTAACACTTGTTGTTTGTCTATTGGCCTTTGTGCTTCATTACAAGAATTGGACAAAGTTTGAAGAGGGTGATTTTCAGATTGTCTCGGGCATTTACAAACAGCGAATTCCTTTAAACGAAATCGATGGCATAAATTTTGTTCCGAGAATTCCTGAATTGCAACGAAAAAATGGATTTTCTTGGTTAGCCAAAGAGAAGGGTGTTTTTTTGGATTCGATTTCAGGGTCAAAAGTTTATGTTTTTGTAGATGATCTTGCCCAACAGAAGCTTGAAATTATTCACCACGATTCGCTGCTCATCTATTTGAATATGGCAGACAGTCTGGAAACCTTGAAAATATTTGAAGAAATGAATGCGTATGTTGAACTTGAAAAGCAAAATCCAGAATAATGTTTATACCGTATACTATATGCGGTTATTCAAAGTTTGATATTTACAGCCAAAACGAACCCCATGAGAATACTAACAGTCTTTTTTCTGCTTTTTTCCTGTTCCCTCGTAGCTCAAAACCAGTTGTCAGTAGAAGTTCATGGTGTACCCAAATCAGAGGGTAAAATTAGTGTCGCACTTTACAATCAAGAAGAAGACTTTTTAAAATTCGATAAGGTTTTCAAAAGCGATAGCACTGCGGCAAAGCAAGGTGTTACCAGTATTTCCTTAAAAGGATTGCCTGAAGGGGAATATGCCCTTGCCGTTTTTTATGATGAAAACGGAAATGATAAATTGGATACCAACTGGATTGGTATTCCCAAAGAAAAAGTAGCGTTCTCAAATGCGAAGATGAAAACCTTTGGACCTCCGAAGTTTAAAGAATGTGTTTTTCAGGTTTCTAAAGACACCAAAATCAACGTTACCCTTTAACTACTGGTAAGTTTCTATAGCGATTACTCCGCTTGCCGCTTGGGCCCCATAACTTGAAGCTGCAGAACCTTTAAGAACCTTTACGGATTTCACATTAAAATTGTCGACTAAATCGTTGATTCTGTTGAATGAATTACCGATAAGTTGACCATCGAGAATGTACAGTGGTTCTCCGCTTCCGAAAGTGGAAACCGTATTGGTGTTTTTTGCAATGGTAGGCACACCATTTTGTAAGACCACTCCGGGTAATCTTCGTATGCGTGTCAGTAAAGGAATATGACCTTGATTCTTTTCTTCGATTTCTTCAGCAGTTGCCGCCGTACTGCTTTTAGAAGATGTGCATGAAGTTCCAAGACTTAATGCAACGAGTAAGAGTAAACAGAGTGTTTTATTCATGGCTTGTTTCGTAAGATGATTCATTTTTAAAGGTACATAGGAATCGAGAATAAAACCACTTTTTTGTCAAAACCACTTTTCTTGTTGTAAAGTACTGGTTTTAACAGGCTTGAGCTAAGAATAATCGAACTTGTTTCCCGTTTTTATAAGGTAGGGATTTTAGATTCCTACTACCGCCTAAATCCCAATCTTATGAAAACCTCTCTCTTTTGGCTTGCCCTACTTTTTTCCGTTTTAATTTCTTATGGACAAAAATCTGTCGATATCGACGGTAGATTGCAACCACTGCTAAATGAATTTTTTGCGGAATGTGATAAGTATGGTATTGAATACCACGAAAAATTGTTCCAATTAAAGAATATAGATATTACCAATAGTCTTCCTTTGGAAGAAAATAATACGGTCATGGGGATGGTTACCCGAGATGAAAATGGAAATATTGAAAATATCTTGGTGAATTGGGTGACCTTGGTGGATCCTGAAATATTAAAAGTTGTCGCTTTTCACGAATTTGCCCATCACTTCTTGGACCATAAGCATACCTGTCCAGATTGTAATGAGATAATGGCAGTAAACAATAGCAGTTATTTTGATGTAATCCGGGATTGGGAAAATCAGCTGGAACACATGTTCAAAACTTCACCTGTTTACTTGAAAATGCAACAGGACCTGACGAATTCGTCAAGCCCTATTGCCAATCTAGGTACGTTCAATGATTGATGAACTTACTCGATATATGAGATTCAATTGCTATGAAACTGGTGTCGAATGTAATGTTGAATTCCATTTGAATACCTCGTGGGCTTCACGATATTTTACCTTAAGTACATATTACCATTAATGGTATTTAGCTTCAATTTGGTTGAGGTATTTTGAGCTATACTTTCTATGTGATGACCTACGTGCCGATCATGGGCTTTGAACTTAACATTATCATCTGCATAGATATCCCCATGAATGGTTTCAGCAACAAATTGATTGTTCGCAACCACAAGGTCAATGGCACCATTGATTGTACTTAACTGTAATCGGCCACTGTATTTCTTGATATCAATATCACCATTGATAAGTTCAGCCCTAAAATAACCAACTATCTCATCAGAGCTTAGACTACCGTTGATACTTTTCACTTCAAATTCTGCATTTTCAGGAACGTATAGCACGTAAGAAAACTTACAAAGGTCCCCTGAATTGTACCAATATCTTAAGTTATCACCACCTTGCTTTTCACCATACTCTCGAAAGGCTTTGAAAACAGGTTCGGCAACTTCGGTAATCTTAATTCGGCTGTTTGTTTCATCAATATCAACCTTGTATTTATCAATAAATTGGTCATCTTTTATTTCGATGGTTGCCTTAAAGTATACCGATTGCTTATCCCAAGTTTTCACTTCGATATTTCGGGCAAATTTTACATCTAGTTCAATAGATTTTCCATTTGACACTAGTGTCTTTTCAATGATTTTTTGACCTTGAGTGACTAGTGTCATTAAAAGGAAGATGATGATTGTTGAATAGATTTTCATGACTGTTCGTTTTTTGATGCTTTGTTTCGACTGCGCTCAACACAGGCTAACTCAGCACAGGTTATTATTTCTTTCTTAGATAAATATTCCCATTGGTAGACCGTAATTTGAGACTAACACCACCACCATTGATAGTACCTGTCGATTTTTTGCTAGAGACTTTTTTCATACCTTCTTTTGAAGCTTGTTCAATATCAAAATTGGTATAAACATCACCATTCCAAGAACTCATTGACAAGTCTGCCTTGGTATTGCCAGGCAAGCTTACGTCTACAGCCCCGTTGGTGGTAAAAATTGAGGTTGGGGAGTCTTGATCTATGCTGTCAAAGATTATTTCGACACTACCGTTTAATGAATTCGCTGTAATGGGTCCTGTAGCCCCTTCAATTTTAATGCTTCCGTTAAGTTGGCAATTTGCTTCGATTTCACCGGTAAAACCTTCCATTTCAATGTCGCCATTCCAGGTACTCTTTACAGAGATTTTTTGGTTTTTAGGAAGGTAGATTCTGGCGTTTGCATTTTTCTTAAGGTTGGTCACGATTAAATCGTTTCCTTCTTGTAATACACTAAAGCCAACGTTTGTATTATCGGTGCCACCTGCTCCTACCAATCGTAAACCTTTCGAACGATCGGGAGCTCTATTGGATGATCTTGACTTTATAATGATTTCATTGGAGTCGTGTGCAATGATATCTACATTGGCACTGGAAATTATCTTTACCCACTCTATGCCATTTAGACTCTTTGAGAAGTCTTCTTGCGCAGTCAAAAAAGTTACGGTTACGCAAGCTATTGCTGTTATTAATACTCTTTTCATGATTTTACGTTTTTCGATTTATTATTAAATGATTTTCGGCAATGCCGAGTTAATTTGATCTTTGATATACGGTTGGGTTTCCTCTTTCTCCAAGAGTTTTTTCATAGGCTCAACCGCTTTCTTTTCTTGTAGTTCAACCAGCATTTCGATTATTGCGACTTGAATGCTTGGATTTTCTTCTGTTTTCAAGGCTTCTATGAAAATAGTTTTAACCTGATCTGAATAACTGAAACTCGAAAGGGCTTCTAAGGCTGTTAGGCGAACATTGGTATTTTCATCGGTAAGCATTTTTTCTCCTAGGGCAGCAACTATTTGCTGGTCCGGTTTTTCAAATTCCTTAATGAGCTCAACTCCACGAATTCGTTGACTTGCAGATTCATTCTCAAGTAGGGAGAACATAGCTGCTTCTTTATAGGCTAAGGCTTCCGTTTGCACTTGCACCAATTGTACTTCTGATTCATTCTTTTGAAAGTATTGGCCAGCTAAGAAGGCACCAACAAGCAAAAGAACACTTGCTGCAACCCTTGGTAAACTGGACCACCAATTTGCTTTGGGCCCTTGGTTGAGCGACACTACTTTTATTTGATTTCCTTTTTCTTCTGCCAACATTGTTTCGAAGCCCTTCCTTAAATTTTCAGAAGGTTTGATTTGAGGCTCTTCATTAAACGCTGCCAAGAGTCTTTTGTAAGCTTCAAGCTCTTCAACCAATACAGTACTTTTTGACAATTGAAATTCGAAATCTTTTTTGGTTTCGATATCAAGCAGATTATCTAAATAATCTGGAATTAAGTCTATCATTTCTTCATTCTTCTTCATCACTATAAATTTTCCAAATAGATTTTTTTAAGTTTTTTGAGCGCTCGACATGCCTTTGTCTTAATTGCCCCTGCTGAGCTATTGTAAACTTCGGCCAGTTCTTCATAGCCCATATTTTGAAATCGATGCAACACTAAGATTTCGCGATCGGATGTTTCCAACTGCCCTAGGGCATGGTGCAAATGGGAATAGTCTTCAACTTGTTCATTATCATTGGCAACTATCTTGAATTGCATTTCTTCAACATCGGAATGCACTACCTTATTTCGGGTAAAATGACTCTTTAAACAGTTTCTGGCGATGGTAAACATCCAAGAAACGAATTTGCCATTGTTATAGGTAGACCGATACTTAATCAGCTTATAAAAAACCTCTTGTGTTAGATCTTCGCTCAACATTCTATCACCGCTCATCTTGTACAAAAAATTAAAGAGATGTAGGTGATGCCTATCAAACAAGACCTTGAGCAAATCAAGATTACCCTCAGCCACCTGGCCCATCAATATTTCATCAGACTGATCGTTCAATCGATTAGTTTTTGGTTGACTTTCACTACTGTATAGTCAGAAAATTACAAAAGGTTACAGCAAGCGCTAAAAAAAAAGAAAAAATCCCTATTTACAACCACAATCAGAGCTCCCGCAGCTATTGGAGTCTTTTTTATTTGAAGTCAAGAAGGGTATGGGATAGATAAATTTATGAACCAAATAGGCAACCGCTAATGAAAGGATAAGGAAAGCGAGAATGTTTTGTATCAATGCCATCATCGTAATATTTGGTATGCTGCCATAGCTACAAGATACGCAAAAACGGTCATGAACAGTAGTTGTGCCAAGGGCCATTTCCAAGAATTGGTTTCCCTTTTTACAATGGCCAAAGTACTCATACATTGCATGGCAAAGGCGTAAAAGAGCATTAGGGAAATACCTGATGCTAAATTGAACAGTGGTTTTCCGTCAGAACCAAGTTCTGCAGCCATTCTGTTTTTAATGGTTTCTTCCTCATCGCTACCAACACTGTAAATGGTAGCCAAGGTCCCTACAAATACTTCCCTAGCCGCAAATGACGTAATCACGGCAATACCGATTTTCCAGTCGTAGCCCAAAGGTTTTACCATGGGCTCAATAGCCTTGCCCATATAACCGATTATGGAATGTTCCAATTTATAGCTTGCAATTTCTTGGGCCTTGGCGTTTTGGAATAGCTTGTTATTGAGCAGTCTTAATGAATCTTGTTCACTAGAAATGTTCAGTGGGTTAGGGATGTTCCCTACTGTTTCTCCTTCTGCCTCAACATAGCCAAGAAGATTTTTCTTGATGTAATTTTTGCTGTAATCGTTAAGGCCTTGTTTTTGAATTCGTTCAGAAACGATGGATTCAGCATTCTTAAAATCATTTGAAAAACCATTGGAACCCAAAAACCAAAGTACAATTGAAATCGCCAGTATTATCTTACCTGCTCCGAACACAAAACTTTTTGTTTTTTCAACTACAGTGTAAAAGACATTTTTAAATAAGGGCATTCTGTAGGTTGGCATTTCTACCATGAAGAATGATCGGCTTTTTATTTTCAAGATTTTATTCAATGCCATTGCCGAAAAAAGTGCCATGGCAAATCCGAGAATGTAAAGCAGAAATAACGTGAGTGGTTTATATCCGAATCCCAAGAAACTTCCTTCAGGAATAACGAGAGAAATCAAAATTAGATAAACGGGCAAGCGCGCTGAACATGTGGTGAATGGAACAACCAAAATTGTAATCAACCGCTCTTTCCAGCTTGCAATTGTTCGGGTTGCCATTACTGCAGGTATAGCACAGGCCGCACCAGACATAAGGGGTACAACACTTTTGCCGCTTAAGCCAAAAGGGCGTAGAAGTCGATCCATTAAAAATACCACTCGACTCATATACCCAGACTCTTCCAATAATGAAAGGAATAGAAACAAAAAAGCGATTTGAGGCACAAATACAGCTATACCTCCAATACCCGAAATAATACCCTCTGAAATTAAATCGGTAAGAATGCCGGCAGGTAGGGTAGTCTTTATCCAATCGCTGAGCCCTGCAAATTGTTCATCAATAAAATCAGAAGGATAGCTACTCCATTCGAAAATGGCCTGAAATATCAATAGCAGAATACCAAAAAAGATAAGGTAACCAAAGACCTTATGCATTAAGATTTTATCCAATTTGGCGCGAAGACCTTTGGCAGAATTTAAATCAACCTTGTGGGTTTCCTTTAGGGCACCATTGATAAATTGATAGCGCAAGACCGTTTCGCGATGTTGCAATCTTTTGAAATCAGCACTATTGGTTTCTTTGAATTCTTTGAGTGAATCTTGGGCTTTATTAAAAACTGTTTGGTAACCAGCATCTTGGGTGACTCCCAACCAAAGATGGTATGGGTCTTCTTTCGGGAATGCCTTTTGTAGCATTTCGAAGTAATTGGGGTCTATTTTCGAAACATCGATAGTTGGTAAATCTGAAAGCTGGTCCGGATTCAGCATTGCAGCCTTTAATTCTTCAATACCATTTCCTTTACGTGTGCTGACCAAAATGATTTTCGTATCCAGCTTTTTGCTTAGCACATCAATGTCGATGGTAATTCCTTTTCGACTCATTTGATCACTCATGTTGATGACCAGAATCGTTGGAATTCGTAAATCCTTTACTTGAGTATAGAGGAGAAGGTTTCGTTTTAAATTTTCCACATCGCTGATGACAATGGCCAAATCAGGATGGTATTGACTTTCTTTATCGAGTAGAACACCGACCACTACACTTTCATCAAGTGAGGTTGTGTTTAAACTATAGGTGCCCGGTAAATCAAGGATATGTGCTTTTTCACCATTGGGCAATTTGCAAATACCTTCTTTTTTTTCGACGGTAATACCTGGGTAATTGCCCACTTTTTGGTTAAGCCCTGTAAGTGCATTGAAAATTGAAGTCTTGCCGGTATTCGGGTTTCCAATCAGTGCTACTGTAGTGCTTTTACTCATTTAGATATGACTTATAACAGGTCGATTTCTATTTGTTGGGCAACAGACTTTCTTAGGGCAATATGTGCTCCATTGATTATGAAATATATAGGGTCTTTTAGTGGAGCAACTTGAACCAATTCAACTTCGTTACCCGGTAGGCAGCCCATTTCCAATAGTTTAACGTTGGGAAGATTAGTAGTGAATTCTTTGATAATAGCCTTTTGTCCGTATGAAAGCTCTGAAAGTGTGGGCACTATTATTATTTAGAATGGATTTAAGTAAAGCAAATGTACTGGAATTTAGCCGAAGACACTACTGCGAATAAGATTCTTTAAGAATAACTATGTCTTCAAGTAATTTGGAAACCTCTTCAGGATTCGTTCCATCATAAAATCCACGAATGCGTTTCTCTTTGTCAACCAGGATAAAATTCTCGGTATGAATCATGTCATATGGACCACCATCACCATCGTGTTGAACGGCTAAATACGACTTGCGTGCCAGTTCGTAAATCTGTTTTTTATCGCCCGTAAGCAAATTCCATTTTGAGTCATTCACCCCTTTCTCGAGCGCGTAGCGCTTTAATTTTGGTACGGAATCTATTTTTGGGGTCACCGAATGCGATAGGAGCATTACATCTTCATCTTCTAAGATGTTTTCCTGTATTGCGGCCATATTTTTGGTCATTAGAGGGCAAATGGTTGGGCAGGTGGTAAAGAAGAAATCTGCGATATAGATTTTGTCGTCATAATCTTGTTCGGTGATGGTTATACCGTTTTGATTGACCAGTTTAAAGTTTGCAATTCTATGGTCGTTCTTGAGTCGGTGCAGACTACTATCGACCAATTCAGGATTGACCATATTCGGATGATAAATGGGCAATCGTTTTTCTGGTTTTAGGGCATCGTACATCAGATAAATGATGATTACCGAAAGAACCAGTAACACAATGCCAAACCGCTTAAATTTTGCAAAAAACTGTAGCATAGTTTGCAAAAGTAGTCTTGGAAAGTCCGAATTTCAAGGCATTTCAAAAAATTCGCTGCTAAATCTTTCTTAATTAAGTTGAAAGGTAAAGGCATAGTTTTCAAAGCTTGTTCAAAAGGTTACCTTTGTGGGCTTGAATTAAAAAATTTAACAAATGGTACTTTTTACAAAGATTGTGATGTTTATCATCATCATTTCAATCTTGGTGATTTTGCATGAGCTTGGACATTTCTTACCAGCCAAATGGTTCAAGACCAAAGTCGAAAAGTTCTATCTCTTTTTTGATGTTAAATTTTCACTTCTCAAAAAGAAAATCGGGGAAACCGAATATGGTATTGGGTGGTTACCCCTAGGCGGTTATGTAAAGATTGCCGGTATGATTGACGAGAGCATGGATACCGAGCAAATGAAGCAAGAACCTCAGCCGTGGGAGTTTCGAAGTAAACCGGCATGGCAGCGTTTGATTATCATGATTGGTGGGGTAACCGTGAATTTCTTTCTAGCTTGGATCATATATTCTGCATTGCTTTTTAACAATGGTGATACCTACATCCCTTCCCAAAGTTTGAAATATGGCATCGTGGTTGATTCCATAGGTGAGAAATTAGGACTTAGAACCGGTGATAAAATAATCGCTGTAGATGGTAAAGAGGCCAAACGTTTTAATGATGCCTTGTTGGATATTATTCTTGGTGATGAAATAACCGTTGACCGAGATGGTCAAACCGTAACGTTTCCCATTACCGATGAAGGAAAAAAAGAGGTCTTCCAAACCCAAGGGCGTAATTTTATGACGTATCGCTCTAAGGCACGTATCGGTATGGTGGGTGACACATCAGTGGCTAAAGATGCCGGTTTGTTGGTTGGTGATGAGATTGTCGGTGTAGCAGGCGAGGATATCGCCTATTGGGATGAACTCAGACCTAGAATCATGAACGCTGCTGGTACGAACGTCGATTTGGAGATCCTGAGAGATGGAAAACGAGAGGCAGTAAATTTGAATGTTCCTGAGGAAGGTGCTATAGGTATTGTGTTAGATTATCAGGATCTTAGAAAAACGGATAATTTTAGTTTTTTAGGTGCTATACCAGCAGGATTTAATAAGACCATAAAAGTTTTGACGGATCAAGTACGTCAATTCAAGGTGATTTTTAATTCCAAGACCGGAGCTTATAAACAAGTAAAAGGCCCCATCGGTATTGTAGAGATGATGCCACCAACCTGGGATTGGTATTTCTTCTGGTCGTTTATGGCGATGTTTTCGGTTTGGTTGGCATTTTTGAACATATTGCCAATACCGGCCTTAGACGGTGGCCATGTAATGTTCTTATTGTACGAAATGATAAGTGGTAGACCCCCAAGTGAGAAAGTGTTGGAACGCGGACAGATTATCGGCTTCGTTATCCTTATGAGTTTAATGGCGGTCATCTTCGGAAACGACATTTGGAACGTAATCAAAAGATTTCTGTAAAACAGCATTTTTTTCCTTGTGCTGATTGTATTTATCAGCTATATTTGCACCCGCTTAAAGGAAAAATATTCCTCCATAGCTCAGTTGGTTAGAGCACCTGACTGTTAATCAGGGTGTCGCTGGTTCGAGCCCAGCTGGAGGAGCAAAAGAAAAACCACTTCATTTGAAGTGGTTTTTTTGTTGGTGTCAGTTGTTTTAAGTTTCACTTTCTAAGAAATCAGTCACCCCTTCATAAATGCGCCAGGCCAATTCTTTTTGAAAGGCAGCATCTTTAAGTAGCTTATAATCATCATAAAAATCAAAAAATAGGCATTCCAAAAGAACGGCTGGGCATTTGGTTTTTCTAAGTACATAAAAATCAATCTCCTTGTCCAAATCTCCATCGCTAAAAAAGTCATACCGTAACCTCAGATTTAAGTTGGTATAAAATGGAGTGATGCGATTGCCTATAGAAGTGGCCAATGCATCACTTTTGGTGACCCCGGTGGTGGTATAAATTTCAAAGCCACTGGCGTTGTGGTTAGGAGAGGCGTTGCAATGAATGGAAATAAAATAGTCTCACTTGCCTTAAATTGATTGGCCACCTGTACGCGATAAGACAAACCAATGTCTCTTGAATCGGTTACTTTAACAGGGGTGACAATATTATATTTCGGATGGTTGGACTTTAGGTATAACTCTAATAATCCACCGATTTGTCGGTTTAAAAATCCTTCGTAGGCAACTTCTCCATTAGCGTAGGTAAACATTTTATTTGGGGCAGTTGTATAGTTTCCGTTTTTGTCTATTCCCCCATGACCGAAGTCCAAAACAATATTTTTGATTTTTGACATATTTGATAGTTAATGTTCAACTAGAAAAAGGGGGATAGCCTATAAGTTAGTAAATAGCTGTAAATAAATAGAATGCAAAATGAAGCCAAGGTATATTTTAACAAAAATGAATTTAGCTTCCTAAAACAGGGTACAAACCAAAGGGTTAGTTAACCCTATATTTTTCAAGCAAGAAGTCTTTTAGTGCTTCCTGCGATGCCATACCGTCTTTGAGTATGCCGCCGCTGACACTTTCAATGATATGCTGAAGAATTTGGGCTTCTTTCTCTGGTTCCTGGTACCCTAATTGCGTAAAGGCCCATGTCAGTTTATCAGTCATTGGCTGCATTTTTTCCTTTCCTGAAATCTCGAGTTCCCATTTCAACTTAAATTGAAGTCTCCAGAAGTCATACTCTTTTGGGTCTCCACGAAAAGGTAGTGTTATCGATTTCCAAAGTACTTGTTTCGGGTCCTGTTCGGTAATAATATCAGCATACAATATAGCTGCTTTTTCAAATGCTTGTTGTAGTATGGCGTCTAAAAGACCTTGCTTGTTCTTATAATGTCTAAAAATCAAACCTTCGGATACTTCAGCTTCGCTGGCTATTTTATTGGTTGAAACGCCGTTATAACCATGGTTGGCGAACAGTCTTAAAGCAGTTTGAAGTATTTTTTCTTTACGGTCAATCATTAAAGTGAGTAATCACTTCAAATTTAGAAGTATTTTAAAAAAGGACAAATATTTCCTCTTATAATATGGTTTTTCAACTATTTATATATTTTTATAAAAAAAGTAAGCACTCACTTTTACAATGAAAACTAAACTCATTCTAATTTATGCGATTTTTTTAACGGCAGTATTGCTACTGGCCGCGACAAATAGAACGACCTTACCAGAATACGTGGCGGTGACGACTTCCTCTACTAATTCTACCTCAGAGGAAGCCTTCCACAAAATGATGGACGTTTTGACACATGAACGATGTGTTAATTGCCACCCCAATGATAATGTTCCAAAGCAGGGCGATGATAGTCATCCCCATTATTTTGGAATCTCTAGGGGACAAAATAATTTGGGTTACGAGGCAACAAATTGCAATACCTGCCATCATGAAGAAAATAACCCTTATTCGGGAGTGCCTGGAGCACCTGAATGGTCTTTGGCTCCACACTCAATGCGTTGGGAAGGATTGAACCGATATGAGATTGCTGAATCAATGATGGATCCTGAACGAAATGGAGGTCGCACACCAGAAGAAACCTTACACCATTTAACGGAACATGAGTTGGTGCTTTGGGCTTGGACACCCGGAGTGGATGCTGAAGGAAACCCACGAGAACTACCACCAGTACCTTTGGATGAGTACAAGGAAGCCGTTGAAAAATGGTTTGAAGAAGGACACATAATACCAACTGAATAATTGTAACTATGAAGATTTCATTTCGAATAAATGGTACCCAACAAACTGTTGATGTTGCCGATGAAAACACTCCGCTGCTTTGGGTGGTGCGAGATATATTGGACTTAAAGGGCACCAAGTTTGGTTGTGGAAAGGCAGCATGTGGAGCTTGTACCCTACATGTAGATGGTGAAGCCGTGCGGTCTTGTTCATACGCAGTAAAATTTGCTGAAGGCAAAGCGGTCACAACAATTGAAGGTTTAGGGGATAAAGAGAATCCCCATCCAGTACAACAAGCATGGATTGAAGAAGTGGTGCCACAATGTGGGTATTGTCAACCTGGGTTCATGATGGCTACTGCAGCTTTATTGGATAAGAATCCAAAACCAACGGATGATGATATTGATAAAAATATTATCAATGTTTGTCGTTGTGGAACGTACTACCGAATGCGAAAAGCAATTCACCGTGCCGCCGAGTTGACTCCAACCAAAGATGAAACAGAAACCCAAAATTCTTAAGTCATGGCAGAAAAAAAGAAAATATCGAGACGTAAGTTTTTGGTCAGAGGAGGCCTAGGTACCGCTGGGGTTTTGGCTGTTGGGGCCTATATATTCAGAAATCCGATACGAAGAAGTATTCTTGAAATGGCCAACACCATGGAATTACCTTACAGTGGAGATACTAAAAATCCAATGGTATGGTTCGAGGTATTAACAGACAACACTATAGTATTACACTCTCCAAAGGTTGAAATGGGCCAAGGTTCGTTTACAAGTTTTGCTCAAATGGCTGCCGATGAATTGGAAATTCCAATGCGGATGCTAAAGGTGATTCATGCCGCCACTTCAACAGGTAATTTAGATGGTGTAAGTACAGGTGGCAGTACTTCAGTTTCGGGGCTTTGGCAACCACTTCGTGTGTTAGCGGCTACCATGCGAGAAATGATTCGAACAGTTGCTGCAAATAAATTGGGAGTTGACATTGGAGATGTAGAAATTAATGAAGGAAGTGCTTCTGCCAATGGAACCTCTTTGACCTATGCTGAGGTGGCAGAAGGGGTCACTGAATGGCCTGAAATTGACGAACCTACTTTGAAGAATGTCAAGGACTATAAATTCGTGGGTAAGCCCATACCGAGAATTGACCTTGACGATAAGGTCTATGGCTCGCCTATTTTTGGTATGGATGCTGATATGGAAGGAATGCTCTATGGAGCCGTTGTCCGTCCAGATAAAATTGGGGCCAAGTTCATTGGTGCAGATACTACCAAGGCAGAAGCTATGCCTGGTGTCGTTAAAGTTATCGAAGAAGATGATTTTGTTGGGGTAGTTGCCGAATCTTATCAGCAAGCTGAAAATGCCAAGAATGCCATTGTGGTTGAATGGGAGGCCCCCATGGATTTGCAGCAGGAAGATTTAGAGAAATTGATGACCGTTGGTAATGGCAAGCACACGATTATTCAAAAAGAAGGTACTGCACTTGAAGATGATGCTGAAATACTAGAGTTTAGAAGTCCAATTGGAGCACATGCACAAATAGAACCCAACGGGGTATTGGCGTCAGTTGAAGGTGAAAAAGCCATCATAAAAATATCGACCCAAGTTGTTGGAATAACTAGGAGCGAGGTGGCCGAGAGATTAGGTTTCGAGGAAGAAAATGTCAATGTTATCCCAACATATCTAGGTGGTGGTTTTGGGCGACGGTTACACACCCCCCATGCCGTTCAGGCTGCGGTCATGTCAAAGGCCGTGGGTAAACCGGTAAAATACTTTTTTAGTAGAAAAGAAGAATTTCAACATGATATGTTTCGGCCTCCGACCCATCATGTAATGAAGGGAATGTTAAATGACGAAGGATTGCTTGAAGGCTTGGAGCATCATTTTGTGAGTGGAGATGTCGGGAACAATTCAGTTTTGGTTCCTAGCTTCGCGCCAACTGTTTTAGGAGCAGATGTTGGGGCGATTCGCGGAGGTTTCCTTCAATATACAAGCGTGCCGAACCACCGTTCCGTTTACTGGCATGTGCAATTGCCTTTTGCCACCAGTTGGTGGCGGAGTTTGGGACTTCTGGCCAATACCTTCGCAATTGAAAGCTTTATGGATCATATGGCCGTTAAATCAGGTAAAAATGCTGCTGATTTTAGACTGGCCCAAATTGCAGACGATGCTATTGGTAAGCGATTAAAAACAACAATTGAAGCTGTTGTCGAAAGATCGGGATATACTGAAAACGTATCAAATGGAAGGGCCATGGGATTAGCTGCCTCAATTGATGCAGGGACACCCTGTGCACAAGTTGTGGAAGTATCTATTGAAGACAAAGAAATTAAGGTGCACAAAGTCACCGTTGCTTTGGACCCAGGTCTTGCTGTAAATCCAGATCAAGTCAAGGCGCAATGTGAAGGTTGTGTGTGTATGGGAATCAGTGCAGCAATGCATGAACAAATGTTTGTAGCGAATGGAGAGCTACGGCCCGTTATTTACGGACCTTATGAAATGGCCTTAATGAAACACTCACCAAAAGAAATAGATGTCGTACTCCTGCAGGGTAAAGATACCCCAGGTCCTGTGGGCGAACCACCCTTGGGACCGATTGGTGCAGCAGTTGCCAATGCGGTATTTCGATTGACTGGGCAAAGACTGACCAAATTGCCTTTAAAATTAGCTTAATGGTCATGTAACTAAAGTTACCGACGTCAATCTTGTTATGCTGTAACTTTGCTGGGTGATTCAAGAGTTAAAAACAAGTTTTGGCCAAATTTTCGAGAACGAACTCTTAAATGATATTGCCCAAGTAGGAACCTTTAAAGAGGTCCCGATGGGCTTTAAGTTGATTGAGATAGGTGACTTCATTCGATTTATGCCATTACTACTTGATGGTGTAATCAAGATTCTTCGAGAAGATTCTGAAGGTGATGAATTATTGCTTTACTATTTGGAACAAGGCGATACTTGCAGTATGACCATGGCATGTTGTTTACAAGATTCACAAAGTGAAATTCGGGCTATAGCCGAAACAGATGCCAAACTGATTATGGTTCCGGTTCGTAAAATGGAAGAATGGACCTCAAAGTACCGTAGTTGGCGAAATTTTGTTTTTGAAAGTTACCATACGCGCTTGAATGAGTTGCTTCATACCGTAGATAGCATTGCCTTTATGAACATGGATCAACGTTTGGTCGAATATTTAAAAGAAAAGTCGCGACTAAACCAATCAAATACCATCAAAAACACCCATCAAGAAATTGCTTATGATTTACACAGTTCACGGGTGGTGGTTTCACGTTTATTGAAAAAACTGGAGTTGATGGGAAAGATAGTGTTGCACCGAAATTCAATCGAAATAAAAAACCTTTAACCTAGAAACGGCCAATTCAAGACATAGCAAAAAAGCTGTTTACCTTTGTACCCGTGTTGAAACGTTATTTCCCCATAATAGATTGGTTGCCAAAGTATAAGAAATCCTATTTGTCAGGAGATATTTCGGCAGGAATAACAGTCGGTGTTATGTTGATACCGCAAGGCATGGCCTATGCCCTTATTGCAGGTCTTCCACCTGTTTACGGATTGTATGCAGCGCTGGTACCTAATCTACTTTATGCTTTCACAGGTTCAAGTCGAAAGTTGGCCGTGGGTCCTGTTGCTTTGGATTCTTTGATTGTAGCTTCAAGTTTGGCAGCCATGAAATTGGCCAATATTGAAGACTATATATCCATGGCACTGTTCTTAGCCCTACTTGTAGGTGTAATGCAAATGGTCATGGGTTTCTTTAGAATGGGCTTTTTGGCCAATTTTCTTTCAAGACCGGTGGTAAGTGGATTTACCTCTGCGGCTGCATTGGTTATTGCCATAAGTCAACTGAAGTATCTTTTTGGACTTGAATTTCAATCACAGGGCACCTTGAATACATTCATAGCAGTTATTGAAAATATCGGCAAAACCAATATTTACGACATATCGATTGGTATAGCTGCGATACTGGTCATAGTAGGATTAAAAAAAGTACATCAAAAGCTTCCTGCTGCAATGGTTGTGGTGATTTTGTCTATCATCGGAATATATTTTTTTATGGTCAATGAGACCGACGTCCATATTTTAGGAAAAGTTCCCCAGGGTTTACCAGATTTTGTGCTCCCTAAATTTTCTACATCACAACTTGTTGTGGCATTTCCTACTGCCCTGGCCCTAGCTTTTATAGCTTTTGCAGAAGCGATGACGATTGCCAAAGCGGTAGAGGAAAAGTCCAATGAGCAGTTTACGCGACCGAATCAAGAGCTTAGGGCACTGGGTTTTTCAAATATTATAGGATCTTTATTTCAGTCTTTTCCTGCCAATGCCGGATTGTCAAGAACTGCGGTTAATGTTGACGAAGGTGCTAAAACCGGCTTGGCTTCCATTATCAGTGCAATTGTCGTTGGTTTGACACTATTGTTCTTGACGCCATTCTTTTACTTCTTGCCAAAATCGGTTTTGGGAGCGATTATTTTGGTCGCGGTTTATGGCTTGATTGATTTGAAATATCCAAGACAATTAATGAAACAACAGAAAGATGAATTTGTGTTGTTGCTAGCCACCTTTTTAACAACCTTGTTGATTGGGATTTCCCAGGGGATAATTTTTGGGGTGCTCTTCTCATTAGTGTTCTTAGTTTACCGAATCTCCAAACCACATTTTGCCGTTTTAGGTAAAATAAAAGGCATGGAATACTTTAAAAATGTAGCTCGCTTTGGCGAAGATGTTGAAGTACATGATGAAATTTTAATGATACGATTTGATGCCCAATTGTTCTTTGCCAATGTTCAGTTTTTCAAACGGGCATTAATGAAGGAAGTACGGAAGAAAGGACCCCGTTTGCGTTACGTAATACTAAATGCCGAGCCTGTAAATTATTTGGATGATACGGCCGCAAAACAGTTGCATTCTGTTATTTTACAACTAAAGGATAGGGGAGTTACGTTTAAGTTGGCCGGAGCAATTGGTCCAATTCGAGATATTCTTATAAAAAGTGGTTTACTAACCGTAATCGGACAAGAAAACATTTATGTAAGAACGGCGGAAGCTTATGCCGATAGTTTGAAAAAAGTTGAGAAAACTGCAATCCAAAAAAAGGTATCCTTACAACACCGTTAATGTAACTTTTGTCACTTTTTTTCTGACAAACAATAGATACCTTTGAACCTGAATTTGACGAATATGAAGATAGAACAGATTTATACCGGTTGTTTGGCTCAGGGAGCTTATTATATTGAGAGTGAAGGTGAAGTTGCTATAATTGACCCATTGCGCGAGGTCAATCCATATTTGGAGCGGGCCGAGAAAGCTGGGGCTAAAATCAAATATATTTTTGAAACCCACTTTCATGCCGATTTTGTCAGTGGGCATGTAACACTTTCTAAAGAATCTGGTGCGCCCATAATTTTTGGACCTAATGCCAATCCTTCTTTTGATTGCATCGTTGCAGAAGATGGTCAAGAATTTCCCTTGGGTAACATAAAGATCGTGGTACTACATACGCCTGGCCATACCATGGAAAGTACTACCTATTTACTTCGTGATGAGAACGGTAAAGACCATGCCATTTTTAGTGGGGACACCTTGTTTTTGGGTGATGTGGGAAGACCTGATTTAGCGCAAAAAGCTGCTGATATGACTCAAGAACAATTAGCAGGTACATTGTATGATAGTCTGCGAAACAAAATCATGCCTTTGGCAGATGATGTCATTGTATATCCTGCCCATGGGGCTGGTTCTGCTTGTGGAAAAAACATGATGAAAGAGACCGTCGACACCTTGGGAAATCAAAAGAAAATGAACTATGCGCTGAGAGCGGATATGACCAAAGAGGAATTTGTCAAGGAAGTAACGGATGGCTTGTTACCACCCCCACAATATTTTCCGCTTAATGTTAAAATGAACAAAGAAGGCTATGATGATATTGATGAAGTTCTGGCGCGTGGTACAAGATCACTTTCTCCAGAAGCATTCGAGGCGGCAGCAAATGAAACGGGTGCCGTTGTTTTAGATGTTAGAAACCAACAAGAATTTGCTAAAGGACATATTCCGCGTTCGATTTTTATAGGAATAAATGGAGGTTTTGCACCGTGGGTGGGAGCTTTGATAGGCGATGTAAAACAGGCAATATTGTTGGTGGCGCCAGAAGGCCGTGAAGAAGAGGTGGTGACACGATTGTCGCGAGTAGGTTTTGACAATACTTTAGGATATTTAGAAGGTAGTTTTAAAGCTTGGAAAGGAGCTTCTAAGGAATATGACACCGTTAGTTCTGTACCTGCGGCTGAATTAAAAAAGGCAATTGAAAGCACGAAAACCCAGGTTTTTGATGTAAGAAAGCCTAGTGAATTTGAAGCAGAACATATTGAAGATGCCAACTTGGCGCCTCTCGACTTTCTAAATGACCATTTAGCAGAATTTCCATCCGAAGGTGATTTCTATGTGCATTGTGCCGGAGGTTATCGAAGTATGATTGCAGCTTCAATTCTCAAGAGTCGTGGCATTCATAATCTAATTGATGTTCAAGGAGGCATGAAGGCAATAAAGGAGGCTGGTATACCTACCACTGATTATATTTGTCCTAGCACAATTAAATAATCGGCCATGAAATCAAAGTATCATTTGTTAACCTTCCTTTTGAGTTTAAGTCTATTTTTTGGCTGTCAATCCCAACAAGAAGCCAAAATCACCAAAATTGACAAAACGTATTTAAAAGAAAATGTTATTGGTAAACAAGTGCAATTGGTTGATGTTAGAACCGCAGAGGAATATGAAGTGGGTCGAATTGGTGATGCGGTAAATTTCAATGTGGTCCAGGGTGATGAATTCTTAGAGCAGATAAAAACACTTGATAAATCAAAACCTGTATATCTCTATTGTAAAGCAGGTGGTCGTAGTAATCGGGCGGCAGAATTGCTAAAAGCAGAAGGCTTTACACAAATTTTTGATTATTCCGGTGGCTACAATGATTGGGTGCAGGAATAATGTCCGATATACTTAATGCAGCTTATTGGGATAACCGATATCAAGAAAATCAATTGGGATGGGATATCGGATATATTTCAACACCATTAAAGAATTACGCTGATCAACTTCCAGATAAGTCGATTCGAATTTTGATTCCTGGTGGAGGTAATTCCTATGAGGCTGAATACCTCTACAAAACGGGCTTTAAAAATACTTTTGTTGTTGATTTGGCGCAGACTGCAAAGGATAATTTTTTAGAGCGTTTTCCAGATTTTCCAGAAAACCAGTTTATAGTCAAAGATTTTTTTGATTTAGAAGGAACGTACGATTTGATTTTGGAACAGACGTTTTTTTGTGCATTGCATCCATCATTTCGTCTAACCTATGCTAAGAAAATGCATAAACTTCTGGTAGCTGGCGGGAGATTGGTTGGCTTACTATTTGATTTTCCATTGAATGGAGGACCGCCATTTGGTGGTACGAAAGAGGAATACTTAGGCTATTTCGAACCCTATTTTAAAGTTGGGGTTTTTGAGCAATGCTACAATTCAATACCTCCTCGAAAAGGAAAGGAACTCTTTATGAACTTAGTTCGTTAATTTAAAAGGAATTTAAATAATGTAGGAAAAATACTACATTATTGAATATTTTTGTATCTTCCAATTCCTAACCATTTTATTGAAAGTAGACTAATGGTTTATGGAAATACCACTTAATATTTTCGTTTTACTTTGGAACAATGCACTTTTAGTCATTGGATTGTTAAGTTTTCTCATTGGCATTCTTGTTTTTGTATATGAGATTCAAAGGCAATACGAATAGACCTATCAAAACTTATTTTCGCTTGATAAAACCGTAGACCAATTGCTGTAAAAAGTTTTTTGGCATTCTTTCATCTCCAGGATAACCCAAAACAATCGTACCACTATCTTCAGGTACATAGTTGGTTTTAAAAATATAATCCCAAAGGCTTAGACTTATCCCGAAATTGACACCAAAACTCCCTTTGGGCAACTCATAGGAATGATGGTATAAGTGCATTACCGGATTGTTAAAGATGTACTTTAAGGGTCCATAGGTAAGTTTAATATTAGCGTGATTTAAGTGACCAATCGTTATGGCCGCAAAGTGAACAATATAAGCTTGTTCTGGTTCAAAACCACCTAAAAGCATCACACCCAACGTTTTTAGGGGTTTGTATAGGATATTCTCCATCCAGTGATAACGTAGGTGGGCCGCAAATCCCATTTCTTTTACGCTATGATGAACCTGATGAAATTGCCATAAGAACCCGAATTTATGCAAACAAACATGGGTAAGCCATTGCACAAAATCCAATAAAATGAAGAAAACCACCAATTCCAACCAAATTGGCCAGTTTGATGTGTTAATTAAGGCCAAACTTTCAGCGCCAATACCAAATTGACCAAAAATCAGCTCCAGTATTTTATAGACCCCACTGATGATAATTGTGAAAATGAAAAAGTTGAAAAACATATAGAAGGCATCCAACCAGAAATCCTTTCTGAATATAGATTGGTTCTTGCGCCAAGGGAAGAGAATCTCTAAAAGCCAAACTGCAAATGAGATGGCAATCAAACCCCAGAAGTAGTTTTTATACCACGGTACCTCAAAAAGAATTGATTTCCATGTATAGCGCACAGTTCCATTAAAAGCTGCAATAAATGCATCAAAATAGTTCTCCATCATTCTACTATTTCATACCACTCCAGATTGGTCAGGTTTTCTCTTCTTCCCTTTCGCTCCGGAGCATAATTTTTTGCTAAGTAAGCTACAATCAATTCTTCATTTGTACCCAAATCCCATAGGTTTTGAGTTTCCTGCATCCATAAAATTGTACTTTTCCAACCTTCAGCAGACATTCTATTTTGGGTTACCAATTTTGATGAGTGACATTGCGTACAATTCTGAATAACTTGGGTGACTCCCTCATCATTGATAAAACCAGAATTTGCGATTGTCTCTTCGTCCAACGCAGCTGCAGAAATAATTTCCAAAGCAGAATCTTCAACTTCATCCTCAAAAACTTGAGGATTATTTTTCAAATAAAAAAGTCCGAAAATCAGCACTACAAAGAGCAATCCGAATACCAGCAATAGCTTTCCCAAAGACTGAATTTGTTTGCGAAAATTGTACTCCACTTTAAACCACTTTTATCGCTATTCTATGACAAGCATTATTTAAATAGCCTTTAGGATTCCAACCAGGCAAAACCATAGGTTGACTCCTACCTTGATTGTCTGTTGCTTTTGCCCAAATTTCGTAATAACCCGGTTGTCTAATGTCAATTGATGCATTAAAATGTTGCCATGCCAATCGATTTACAGGTTTTTGAAGATTACATGTTTTCCATGTGCTTCCGAAATCAATGGAATATTCCATTTTTGAAACTTCCAGTTCTCCGGCCCATGCATGCCCCCTTATCTTTAATGTTCTTTCATTGTTTAGTATTCCTCCTGTTTTAGGATAGGTAATCAAAGACTTAACAGGCATGGACTCAATGATACACATGTCTTCATCAGAAACCTTTTCACCAGGAGCGACTGCTTCACAAGGCACACGGTAAGACGAGCCGGTCATTTTTGCACCATCGTGAACTTTGTTTCTAACACTGATTCGATTTATCCATTTACCAGAAGCCGAGGCCGGCCATCCACCACAAACAAGCCGCAGTGGATAACCATGGGCTAAAGGGATGTCTTGACCATTCATTTGAAATGCCAATAGCGTTTCATTTTGAAGCGCTTTATTTATCGGAACGCCACGTGAAATAGGTTCTTTGGTAACATCTCCACTCAAATGCGTATCCGCCGCATGGTAGCCAATATAAACGGCATCTGGCTTAATGCCTACGTCGGCAAGCACATCGCTAAGGCGCACTCCGGTCCATTCTGCTGAGCTAACGGCACCGATGGTCCATTGATTGCCTTTTGCCGGCGGGTTGAACTCACTTCGCCCATTTCCCCCACATTCTAAGGTAAGTTGATACGTATACTGTTGAAATTTCGATTTTAGTTCTTGTAGGCTGTATTTTTTAATTTGTTTGACCGATTCACCATCAAAGGTCAGTGTCCATTCCTTGGAATTAATATTCGTAGGAATCTTTCCATTATTACGAATGAACATGAACTTGTTTGGGGTAATCTCATCGTCCAATAGATGTGCCTGGGCTTCCATGTTCCAAGGATTGTCGTTCAATACGACCATTTCCTTGTTTTTGTTGAAGAGTTTAAAAGGATCTTGGTCTTGAAGTCCAAGGGGTAGGTAACCTTTTGGTAATTTTTCGCCAAACACAATAGGCATCCCTAAAACACCCACCATGGATGCCAATGTAAGTCTACTCGTAAATTGTCGTCTATTCATATAATTGATGATAGTAGGCTCAAAATACTAAAATAGAATTTGCAATTGTGTAACAAAAGTTACATCTTTCTCATTAATAGACAATTACATTTGTTATGGACCTTAAGAAGTGGCAGAAGTTAGTATTGGTTTGTTTGCTTTGCGTTTCTTTCATAACTCCTATTGTCTTAATTATAGAGTATATCAAAACATTATAGCGATGAAAAAGAATATGGGAAATACCGACCGCATTATACGAATACTAGCGGCGATAATTATTGCTGTTTTATACTTCTTGGGTATAATTCAAGGCATTCTGGCTTATGTGTTAATTTCAGTTGGAGTAATTTTCCTTTTGACCAGTTTTGTTAGCTTTTGCCCTTTGTATACCCTTGTTGGCCTGAATACCTGCAAAGTCAAGAACTGATAAAAATCATACCGTTTGGAATCTGATTCCAATAGCTTGCATTAGATTTTAAACTTATACAGCTGTTCACATTTTTAATGTTGGATTCAATTGGTCAATTAGTGGCAATTGTCGGTCTAGCGATTTTAATAATCGCGATGTTGGTTATAGCTGAATTTGCTTTACCGCAAAGAAGCAGATAGCCAAAATTCACTGGTGTTATTTATCAAGTTGACTAGGCTTTCACGATATTTTTTGCCCAATATCGTTTACTAATTATGTTTTGTAACCTAGGTTACTTCTTGTTGCGAATAATTGTCCAATCTTCGTAAAAATTTAAACAATGGATGTGATTTTACAGCCGTGGCCTTGGTATGTTTCAGGGCCGTTGATTGCCCTTACCATGGCCTTATTGATATTGACTGGGCGGCGATTTGGAATGTCTTCAAATCTGAGAACCCTCTGCTCTGCTGCTGGTGCAGGAAGAATCGCTGAATTTTTTCGATTTGACTGGCGCGCACAACGTTGGAATTTAATTGTGGCCCTTGGTGTTTTGTTGGGTGGTTTTATTGCACAGAATTTTTTGTCTCCAAATGATGCCGTGGCTATTTCTGAGCAAACAATCGCAAAACTAAAGGTTTTGGGATTCAATGATGGTGGAATCAACTACATGCCCGAAAAGCTCTTCGGCTTAACTGTATTTTCTGATGTAAAAACCATGGTAATATTGATTGTTGGTGGTTTCTTGGTCGGTTTCGGTGCGAGATATGCGGGTGGTTGTACCTCCGGACATGCAATTTCTGGATTGAGTAACCTGCAGCTACCATCTTTGATAGCTGTAATTGGTTTTTTTGCTGGAGGTCTTTTGATGGTACACTTACTTTTCCCTTTAATCTTTTAAGTATGCGAAGTTTTATTTATTTGTTTATCGGAACGTTCTTTGGAATTGTTCTTTTCAAATCAGAGGCAGCATCTTGGTTCCGTATTTACGAGATGTTCCAATTCGATTCATTTCACATGTATGGTATTATTGGTTCAGCTTTATTTTTGGGAATCGTTTTTACACAATGGGCAAAGCGACCAGGTACAAAGTCGTTTTACGGAGATGAGTTAAATATAGCCGATAAAGAAAGATCAATAATTCGATACTCGATTGGTGGTGTGCTCTTTGGTTTAGGATGGGCACTTGCAGGTGCATGTCCGGGACCAATGTACGTTTTGGCGGGTGCTGGATTCTGGCCAATCCTTATTGTACTTGGCAGCGCAGTTGCTGGAACCTTTGTTTATGGCCTTCTTAAGCCTAAATTACCCCACTAAACCAACAAAAAAAGCAAGTACACAACAATTATTGTGGTCGGCTAAGATTTTGAGCTAGTATTGTTCTTGAAATCAAAGTTCCCTAAACCAAATTTTTGTGGTTGATTCTATTTGTATTATCGACGATGATATGGTCTCTCAATTTGCAACGCGTTACTGCTTAAAGCAATATGTAGAAGATGGTGAAGTCATCACTTGTAATAGTGCCGAAGAGGGACTTGAATTGTGCAGTGCTTTACTCAAAGAATCAAAAAATTTACCCGAGATTATTTTTTTAGATTTAAGTATGGACGGCATGGATGGATGGGATTTTATAAAAAATCTTGAAGTTCTTTGTCAAGGTAATATACAACCATCAATATTTATTCTTTCTGCCTTCAGTAACTCAAAAGACCGAGAAATAGCTAAACAGCATTCGATGATAGCAGGATATTTCGATAAGCCTTTGACAAAGCTAAACCTTGAAAAGGTTTTTGGTCCAAAACGCTCTTCCGAATTGGCGTTATAATTTCCGTATTACCCAAAAGCTTTATTTTTACGCATCTTTTTAGGCCCCGTAGTTCAATGGATAGAATAGAAGTTTCCTAAACTTTAGATGCAAGTTCGATTCTTGCCGGGGCTACTTTTCTTAGCTACCTTTAATGTATGCAAACGAAATTTCAAAAAGTGTTTATAGAAGGTGCGATTTCCCCAGAATTTATCGCTGATTGCTTAACCAATTTGCAGTCAAATACTGGTATTGGGGCGCACGATATTTTCCTTGGACAGGTAAGAGCCGATACAATTGATGGAAAAACGGTTTCAGCCATTGAGTATACGTCGTATGAAAATATGGCATTGCAAAAATTTGATGCAATTAGACAATCCGCACTTGAGAAATTTGAATTAAGTTCCATTTCTATTTTTCATAGTACGGGAAAAGTTGCTGTTGGAGAGATTTGCTTGTTCGTTTTAGTTTCTTCTGCACACCGAAGAGAAGTTTTTGAAGGATTACATCACATCGTGGAGGAAATCAAAAAGGAGGTTCCCGTTTTTGGAAAGGAACTCTTTGAAGATGATTCCTATAAATGGAAAGTGAATACATAAAAATGGTAGACATTACCCAAAAGCAAAACACACATAGAACAGCAATCGCACAAGCAGTGGTTAGGGTTGGTTCTATGCTCACAATTGATGCAATTAAGAAAAAGACAGTTCCGAAAGGTGATGTATTTGCAATGAGCAAAGCCGCTGGTTTTTTAGGTTTAAAGAAAACCCCGGAATTACTACCTGATTGTCATCCGCTGCCAATTGAATATGCCGGAATAGCATACGAAATTGACGATTTGAATATAATTATTAGGGTGACCGTTAAAACCTTTTATAAAACTGGCGTAGAAGTTGAAGCCATGCACGGTGCGAGTGTAGTAGCGCTAAACATGTATGATATGCTGAAACCCATCGATAAGGGTATTGAAATTAAAGACATCAAATTGCTTGAGAAAACGGGGGGTAAGTCTGATATTAGAAATCAGAGCTTAACTTGATATCGTATGTACCCCGAATAAAATCTAATTTTCAAATACGCTAAGAATCTTCACTAATTTTTGATCTCGATTTTAACATTCTAGCAGTATTATTCTTACAGCGCTGTTAATCTTCTATCAATCATCCAATTTTATTTTCCTTTTGGCGTTTTCAAATTCGAGAACAGAAAAATTAATGTCATGGAAGTCAAGAAAGAAAGAAAAGAAGAAAATGCAGAGTTGATGATTGTCTTTTATCTAGTAATGATATTAGGAACCCTATACGCATTAACTAGAATTGGTTTAAAAGTTATTGAGAATATTAATTAAGCCTTCTACACTTTAATTTTTCAGGTTAGACAACATTTCATGTGTTGTCCTTTCTAAATCGAATTCATGTTGCCAACCCCAATCTTCCCTTGATGAAGAATCATCAATACTACTTGGCCAAGAATCTGCAATTTGTTGGCGAAAATCAGGAGAATATGAGATTTCGAATTCCTTGATTTGTTCTTTTATACTAGCAGCCACGGCTTCAGGAGTAAAACTCATCGCAGCCAGATTGTAGGAAGATCGTATGGTCAGTTTTTCCGGATTTGCTTCCATAATTGAAATGGTAGCCCTAATCGCATCATCCATGAACATCATTGGTAATCGGGTACCTTCTTGTAAAAAGCAAGTATAGGAATTCACTTTAAGTGCTTCATGAAAAATTTCAACCGCATAGTCAGTGGTACCTCCGCCAGGTAAGGTTTTCCAACTGATAAGACCGGGATAGCGCACACTTCTAACGTCTACACCAAATTTGTTATGGTAGTATTCACACCAACGCTCTCCTGATTGCTTACTGATGCCATATACCGTGCTGGGTTCCATTAGTGTATGTTGAGGCGTATTCTCTTTTGGTGTATTTGGACCGAAAACAGCTATACTGGAAGGCCAAAATATCTTATCGATTTTCTTTTCTTTTGCGAGGTTGAGGACGTTAAATAGTGAATTCATATTAAGATCCCAGGCTCGCATAGGAAACTTTTCTGCCGTAGCACTCAACATGGCCGCCATTAAATAAACTTCTTCTATTTCATAGTGCATTACCACATCTTCAATGGCTTCATAATTTGTAGCATCCAATAGCTCAAAAGGACCGGATTGCATTATGGTATCACTACCTTCCCTAATATCACTTGCCACAACGTTTTCTTGGCCATATTTTGCCCTTAGGGCCATGGTAAGTTCGGTGCCAATTTGGCCACAAGCCCCTAAAATTAGTATTGATTTGGTCATGGTAAAGAGGAGTTAATTCTATTTGCAACAAAGATAGCTTTTCCCAAAAGTTGTACTTTCGTTTTATGCGTTGTTTTTTATGCACATTGGTTTTGATCTTGGCAGTGGGTGGATGTAGAAAAGCCCCAGAAACAGCTGATAACGGTGATTCTGCTGAAATAAGCTTGTTTACGTTTCAGGGCACCCCAAATGTTTTAAAACTTGAGGGTGAGGCTATTTCAATTAGTTCGAATTGGAAAGAATTCGCCCAATTGGAACGAGGTTTTGATGTGATGTTCCAAGCCACGACCAAAGAAGATTTGATTCTTGCAATCAATGACTTACTTGATTCGGAGAAAGTGTTGAGAGAAGGGGAATACCCTGAAAAATTTGATACAGCGAAAATTAAAAGTAGGCAAAAAGTATTCCGCACATTCTTGCTTAAAATTAAGGCAGGTTTAGCCAATAATTTGGATGTAACGGAAGGACTTAAACAAATGTTGTCAGCTTACAATGCACTTCGAAACCAAATGAATTCCATAGTGAACAACACCTTGGATACTGAATTGATATTGAACGAATCCTTTTAGTCAAAAAAAAGCAGAAGAATTTTCTTCTGCTTATAGATTTGTTAAAATTAAAGTTGGAACTAGTTTCCTTCAGTTTCACCTTCATT
This sequence comes from Croceivirga thetidis, assembly GCF_012272815.1. Lineage (GTDB taxonomy): Bacteria > Bacteroidota > Bacteroidia > Flavobacteriales > Flavobacteriaceae > Croceivirga > Croceivirga thetidis. The sequence continues at coordinate 675,024 of NZ_JAAWWL010000001.1, read as the reverse complement.
TTTTCTAGACTCCAGTGCTTGTTTGCTCAAACTTGCTAAATTGAAACTTGGTTCCAATTTTAGGGCCTCGTCCATGAAACCAATGGCCTGTTCAATATTGTTCTTATCTTGATTGAAGACCAAAAGACCTTTTAAATGAAGAAATGCAGCTTTCAACGAGACTTCATAAGGTTGTTGGCGTTCGAAAAAAGCATGTTTCATATCATCTTGTGAATTTGCAAGACCATATTCAATGTTAATGGCAGCCCCATCGGTATCACCGGTTTGAATTTGAAGATCAGCAATTTCATAAGCTAGGAAAGGGTTGGGGTTGCGTTCGTACAACACCTTAAATTGCTCCAAAGCCCTTTGTGGTTGATTGATTGACTTTAAGGATACCGCTTTCACTTGTACGGCCAGGTCAGAGTCTTCAGGGTTTTTTTCTATCCCAATAGTATTTAGGGCCTGTAAATGCTGATTATTGTTCATGTAGATGTAAGCCAGTGTATCACGGCGTTCCTTTGAAGGGGCAATCACGTTAAGATGGGTCAATGCACTGATTACACCACTAACATCTGCCTGCAATCGCATTTCTTGATAATAGGCTTCGAAATGCTTTTGTAATTCACTTTTGCTCTGTGCATTCAAATTAATCGATAACAAAACGATTAAAATTGGAGCTAATTTTTTCATCATCATTGGTTTAAAGTGCGGCAAATCTAAAAAATATCCACTAACCACAGCACTTGAGAACGGCTATTAACAAAAAAACCGCCTAATGGCGGTTTTTTATTGAGGGGTGCTAATGACTAGCAAAATAGCTATTCAAATATGTATTCGTTAAACGGCTAAAAGGGCAATATCCCGATTAGTGTAAAATCGAATTAATCTGGCATAAAAGGCCAAGTTCTTTACATCACTGTCCAAGCATGATTTTAAAAAATCTGCCAGGTCTTTAAAAAATATGTTCATTGGAACGGTAGCCAATATCATATTTATCTTTTGCGGTTGATAATCTTCTTCATTGATGATTATATCCATTTTCACCCGGTGTCGGTGATAATCAATTGTTGCACAAGCTGCTTTGTAATGATTTTTTAAAAGTGCTTTGTGAAACTCCTCAAAATTATCCAATGGGGCACCGCTAGCATCAAGACTGTTGTCTATCAACTTTTCGATTTCTGTTAATATTTTAGTACCCAATCTGGAATTCTCCATCACGATATCCATTTCTTTACGAATATAAAATTACAATAACCTACGCTGCTAAGACGGCATTTGGTCTTGGAATTAACAGATGTTAAGAAGCAAAGTTGTGAAACCAATCAGGGGTGATGTGAAAGGACATTATGTTGTGGTTATAGGAAAAGAGTAGGAATAACGAAAATTCCTACTTTTAATAATTTTTTTGGTTGATTTTAAGTTAGTGTTAACAAAATCAGGCACTTGCAGATTTCTTTTTTTGGCTTCTGCGATGTAATAATCACGCTTTTTAGGGTGATTTGGGTAAACTCCGTTAATAACTTTTCCCCAATGTTCTTCATTGATTACCTTCTCAATAATTCCAATACAATCATTTTGATGAATTAGATTAATGAAGTCATCGCCATTGGTTAAATTTTTTTTGCCTGATAAAAAAGTGATAGGATGTCTATCTTTTCCGATTAGTCCCCCAAACCTTAGAATCGTGGTATTAAAGTTTTGTTCTTGAGCCAACATTTGTTCACATTCCAAAAGTGCTTTGCCAGACTTCGTATTGGGGCTAGTTTTTGATTCTTCTGTTATTTCACCAGTGACATCTCCATACACCGAAGTGCTACTAATAAAAATCACCTTTTTAAGTCTCGAGTCTATGATTTTATCTTTTAGATGCTTGATTTTAAGAACATAATCTTCAAAGGGTGGTTTTCTAAGTTTAGGTGGAATATTTAATATCAAAATTTCCAAGTCTTGTAAAAAACCATTGATATCTCCTGAGATTTGTTCCTCTCCCAACTCTATTTGAAATGGTTTAATTCGAGCCTGTTGCAACTCAAATAACTTTTTAGATGATGTGGTTGTTCCAAAAACAATATTTCCTTGATCAACGAGATGTTTCGCTAAAGGAAGACCCAGCCAACCACAACCTAAAACGCCAATCTGCTTATTCAAAAGTTAAGGTTTTGGTCACTAGAATCGCATCATTTAGCACAAAAGGCATTGGTATTTGATCTTTTGGTCGATTAGGAACCGTGAATAGTGAATGCTCAAGTAAATCATTTGAGGATTCGTAAAAACCTAATTCTAATACCTCGTCCTTTGACCATTGTAATTCTATTTCTGTTGCAGCATTATTTGAGATTTGGTGGGTCAATAATCGTTGCCCCATATTATTTAGATAGTCTTCAGAAAATTCAATGCCGTTGACCCTCGCTTTCGAAAAATTTTGGTTGCTATAGACCTCTAGACGATTTACATTACGATTCGGTTTTACACAAAGGTTCAACTTACGGTATTCACCAATGATGGTGTCTTGCTCAATAAGTAAATCTGGGGTTTTGATTTGTTTTAAAGGTGCTTCGGCAACATATCTGAATCGACTACCATATTTGCTAGTTATGGTTTTCTTGGCATCACCCTCTTCCGTTCCCATTTTGTTTTGCAAAAACTGACTGTTCCAATCTGTCAGCACATTATCATAAGTTGCCCATTCAGCTTTTTGGTTATCGTTATCATAAACGTAAACCAATGAACTTGGTTTGGGCATCGATTCTGAAAAATAGCTGTTCAAATGTGCATATAGGTTTAGAATAAAGAAAACCAATAACAATACTGCAGCCAAAGCGCGTTTTCTCTTAAATATGCCAAAAAAGGGAAGCACAAAAAAGAATGTAAAGGTTGTCATCAAAGTGGCTGCAATCATCATTTTTAAGCCCAAACCAACCGGAAACATTTTTATAAATGGTGTAAAGATGGCAATAGCTGGTAATGCAAGAAATGCCAAGAGATGAGGATTCGGTTGCTTTTGATTAATCCAAACTAAAAGCCCCACCAAAAGACCGAAAAGTGGTACTAAAAAGAAATTTGCCCCTTTTAAGTAGAGATTCAATATCGTGCATAAGATTAACCAAAGAAAAATTGGAGCAACCAGTAGATTAGGAGTTGAAACCTTTTGAAACTCCCTATAAATCAATAGGCATGTGGCCAAACTTACTAATGAAAGGGCTGTGATATAGGTATGACCCACATAGGTAAAGCCATGTAGCATGTCTTTGAACCCAGGATACCACCAGGTAAGGCCATCCCAAAAGAAGTAACCATACAGGCCAGTGAGGATTAAGACAATAAGCATTGGGATAAATCCCAAAAGAATGCCTTTTAGGGTAAGTACTTTTTTTCGAAAACCAATTACAATTAAAATACTAAAGGTTATAGTAGCAAGTATCAAAAGACCCCAAATCCAATCAAAGGGATAAGTAACTACATTGAATAGTGGAATACTGAAATATACAATGTCGTTCAAACTTTTCAAATTCGTTAAATCAACTCCTGAAAAGTGGTATAATAGTGGCATCAAATAGCTCCCTTGGTGGGATAGCGATTCTTTATTTAGCCTGTCGAAAGTATCCAACGATGTATGGTAGTCAAAATGATCGTCAATAAAAGCAAAATTAAAGCCTTCAATATCGGCATCCCTTCTAAAAACGGTTAAATCAGTATCGTTGGGTAGCATTTTGTATATGCTGTATACCAAGGAATTTGCAACTGGATATTCTGGATTGGCTTTAACAAATTCAGTAATTAGCTTTTGATTGCCCCTATTGGTTTCCATCAACATAATGCTTGGCCCACCACTGCCCCTTGCCTCAAAATTTAGGATTAAACCAACATCCTTAATCCATGGATGCTCATTTACAAAAAGTTGAGCTCCATTAAGACCTATTTCTTCCGCATCGGTCAAAAGGAGGATAATATCATTCTTTGGTTTTTTATTTTCCTCTAAGAATGCCCTTGTGCCCTCAAGTATGGTAGCGACCCCACTGGCAGCATCGCTCGCGCCAAATGAAGAATGAGGGCTGCTATCGTAGTGGGATAGTAGCATTAAAGCCTTCCCATCTTCGGTACCCTTAATGCGAGCCATGATGTTTTTAGCGTAACATAAATTGCCCCAGGCTTCAGACAAAACATAACCTTCTTGAAGTTGAGGCTCCAGACCTAATTGAGTGAGGTAATCAACAATATAATCATGTACATTTTGATGTGCTGGTTCAAAACCAACTCCATGTTGTTGACCTGACATTAACTTAACATGTTCGAGGGCGCGGTCAGTTGAAAACTTAGTCTTAGCAAGATCACCGTCTTTTTCATATTTGGGCATTAGCGATTTAAATGTCCAGAAAGTGGCCAGAACCAACAATAGAAGTGCGAGTGTTGGTGAGTTTTTCATAGTGTTATCAGTTGCCCCTAAAATATAAAATATTGAATTCACCCAATGTTTTGATTGCCAAAACAATAGGGAAATTGTAAAAAAAATCTTAAATTGATAAATCAACCTAAAAAGTAAGTAGTATGGCAATCAAAAGTTTTCAAGGTGTCAGGGCCAAGGTAGATTCGAAGAAAGAAAACGAAGCTCCAATATTGGTTTCCGATTATATGACCAAAAGGTTGGTCACATTTTCACCTCAACAATCAATTTTAGAAGTAATGGAGGCTTTTGCCAAATTCAAAATTTCCGGAGGGCCGGTGATGGATGACAGTGGTTTTCTGGTCGGAATTATTTCAGAAGCCGATTGTATGAAACAGATTTCTGAAAGTCGTTATTTCAATCAACCAATATTGGATAAGAGTGTTGAGCGATTTATGACAAAAAATGTTGAGACAATACCCCATGATATGACCATATTTGATGCGGCTGGTATTTTTGACCGCCATAATCGTAGAAGATTACCAGTAATGAAAGATGGTATATTGGTTGGCCAGATAAGTCGAAAAGACATTGTCGTGGCAGCACTTAAGTTAAGTGGTGCGAACTGGAAGTAAAATCAACGCTTTTATAATTGTATAAAAGGCCTTCTTAATGAAGGCCTTTTTTATTCCCTTTTGACTATTAAATAATAGTCATCTTCAAGTTCACGGTAACCCAAATCATATACAAAGTAGTAGTTTGTTCCTTTCTTAGTCTTTAGGATGTTGGTTAAAAACTCGAAATCAAAACCTTTATCAATTAAACGAGTCTTGGTGGTTTTTGCTGTCTTCCCATCTTTTAAGTCAAAACTACTTAAGATGCGATAATTTTTTCGAAGGCGATTATTGATATTTCTAACTAGGTTTTTACTGTCTTTATTAAGCTGGTTATTGTGCGCGTTGCGACAGTAATCGGAGCAGAATTTCTTATCGGCCCGACCACGGATTTCCGTTTCGCATTCCAAACATTTTCGAGCTTCCATGGTTTAGTGTTCCACCACAATATCGTATTTTTTCAATAAACCAATGAGACTCTCTTGCCTAAACTTGGCCTTCGTTAGGGTATTTAGCTCTGGGTCAATTTCGAAATTAAATGCCGTATAAAAATCAACTCCCTTTAAATTGGTTCTTTCGAAGACAGCGTTTTTTAAATCACAATTAAAAAATTTGGTGTTGGTCAGATTACTCAAAGTGAAATCTGTTTGATGAAGAATACAATCGTCAAAATAGGTGTTCGGTAATTTCATCTCGTAAAAACTAGCCAATGATAAATTGCATCCTTTAAATTGAAAATTCAAAAGCAATGGGTCACAAGTTTCGAATAATACACCAACCAATTTGCACGTATCAAACATTACATCGTTGAACTGGGTATTGGCTACATTCACATTGGTCAAGTTGCACTTTTCAAAATGACATTCCACGAAATGTTGATTGTCAAGGAAGCCTTTCTCGAAATGACAATCATAAAAACGACAATATTCATAATTACCTTTTGGAAGTTTATCCTTGCTGAAGTCTAATTTTTTAAATTCTTTGTCCTGGATAAATTCATTCATACGGTTATTCCTCCTTCAGAATTATGGCTGGTAAATCCAATTCTTTAAAACTTGTATTGAATGCATTCATTTCAGTTTCAACGATTGAAGTCTTCTCCTTGTCATAAGCGTCCCAAGCATTTATTAAGTCTTGTAACCTTGCCTTAGCACCTTCAGTCACCTTAGGTTCGGCTGTATCAACAAAACCTTTTAAGTGCATGAAATCTGCATTGAGCTGATTATGAAAATTGATTACGTCTTGGAACGTCTTTTGTTTTGGTTGAATTAAATTGGCTTCCCAGTTGTTGATGCGTTTTAGTAAACTGTCTCCTTTTGCCAAAAGTTCTTTTGCACTTTCATTATCCTCCAGTAAATTCTTGTATGATTTTAGTTGATTTTTAGCCGAACGCATTTGGTTTACGGCCCCATGAATATTTTTAAGTGCGGATTCAATTTGATTGAGCACGGATAGCTGTTCAGTATAATCAGCCATCGAAGCTTTAATTTTTGGGTTGGCCAACACTTCTGTGGAAGTTTCGACGGTTTCGCCAGATGAACTCAAACGTAAGGTATAGGTGCCCGGGGCCACACGAGTACCTGAATAATTACCATAAACAAAAACCTTTTCAACTGCGGGTATGGCCTCTTTTCTGAAATCCCAAGTAAAACGATTGTATCCTTTTTTACTTGGTAGTACTTGTGGTTTTGGAGGTCCACCAGGCCATGATTTAAAGCCTTTTGGCTTTTGATTGGTATAACTGCGAATAACTTCTCCATTTTGCAGTATCTCAAGCTTTAACTGGGCAGTATCCATTTTTTGCGGTAAATAGTAGTCAATAGTGACTCCTGATTTCGGATTTTGCCCTAGCCCTGGTCTAGGTTTTTCTTGGTAACCCCCGAAAATTCTATAGCTAGGTTTTGGCTTTACAATTCTTAATGTTTGACTTGTGTCAAAAGAACTTTGAATAGCGCCTAAATCATCTAATATCCAAAAAGAACGACCGGCAGTAGCAATCACAAGATCATTATCTTGAATTACCAGATCGTTGATTGGTACCAGAGGCAGGTTCAACTGAAATTTTTGCCAATTAGCGCCATCGTCCATTGATACATATAACCCAGTTTCGGTACCCGCATAAAGCAATCCTTTCTTCTTTTTGTCTTCTCTAACCGCTCTAACGAAGGTGTGTTTATCGGTAATGCCATTAGTAATTTTGGTCCACGAAGAGCCGTAGTCCGTTGTTTTAAAGATATAAGGTTTTAAATCCATAGACTTATAGCGCATAACAGCGATATAAGCTGTCGCAGGATCATGGGGTGAAACTTCGATACTATTAATGATGCCATTACCAATATTTGGTGGAGTGATATTTTTCCAATTCGCACCGCCATCTTTTGTTATATGTACCAGGCCATCATCGCTTCCTGCATAGAGAACACCCTTTTCATGTGTGGATTCAGTAAGATACATGAGGGTATTGTAATTCTCACCTCCGGCAGCTTCGTTCGTATAAGGGCCTCCACCAGGACCTTGTTTGTCTTTCTCATTTCGAGTTAAATCTGGACTTACGACCTCCCAGCTTTGGCCACCATCCGTTGTTTTAAAAACGACATTACCTGCATGATAAATGGTATTTCGGTCATGGGGAGAACTAATAATTGGTGCGTTCCAATTGTAGCGATATTTAAAATCTTCAGGTACCTTTCCGAGTCCAAGCTCAGGGTATGCTTTTATAGGTTTTCCCTCTCTTGAGGCTTTCACCCATTTTTCAATAATTCCTTGGTAGCAGCCACCATAAACAATCTCAGGATTATCAGGGTCAAAGGCAAGGTATGCACTCTCACAACCAGCAACCGAATGCCAATCCTTCCAATCAATGCCAGCATCGTTAGTGCGACTGGCTATTGAAATTGCTGAATTATCTTGCTGTCCGCCATAAACATTGTAAGGGACCAAATTATCAGTGATAACCCTATAAAATTGAGAAGTGGCTTGATTTTGTTGCGTGCTCCAGCTTTTTCCTCCATTATTGGAAACATTTGAACCCCCATCGTTTGAGTTGATCATAACTTGATTGTTATGTGGATGTATCCATAAATGGTGGTTGTCACCATGTGGAGTAGGTAATGGGGTAAAGGTTCGGCCACCATCAATTGATTTGGTAACAGGTGCATTTAGAACGTAAACGATATTTTCATTTTGTGGGTCGGCAAAAATCTCCATGTAATACCATGAGCGCGCAATATTGATTCGGTCTTTATTTACTTGTTTCCATTTTTTACCAGCGTCCACAGATTTGTAAACCCCTCCTTTGGTACCTTCTGCCTCAATAACCGCATATACCAATTCAGGATTTACCCTTGAGACCGAAATGCCCGATTTTCCAAATTCCTTAGGAAGACCTTCCTTTAGCTGATTCCACGTACTTCCGCCGTCGGTTGATTTGTAGATACCCGAAGAGGAACCGCCAGATTCCATAGTCCATGGATAACGGCGGTGCTGCCACATGGCTGCGTAAAGAATCATAGGGTTGTTCATATCCATTGATAACGAAGAGGCTCCCGTATTCTCATCGACAAATAAAACCCTTTCCCAGCTGCTGCCACCATTGATTGAGCGATAGATACCCCGTTGTTGCGATGGGCCGTATTGGGCTCCCTGAGCTGAAATAAAAATAATATCAGGATTGGTTGGATGAATGATCACATCTGAAATATGGCGAGTCTCATCAAGACCGATATGTTTCCAAGTTTTACCTGCATCTGTTGATTTGTAGACACCATCACCCATTGATGTCATAACACCTCGAGCCGCATGTTCACCCATGCCCACTACAACGATATTTGGATTGCTTTCTGCAACAGCAATTGCACCAACGGTACCTGTATTTAATTGACCGTCAGATATATTTTTCCAAGTAATTCCATCATCAATGGTTTTCCAGATTCCACCACCCGTGGTCCCCATATAATAGGTCATGGGTTGGCCAACAACACCTGTAGAAGTAACACTTCGCCCACCCCTAAAAGGTCCAATATTCCGCCATTTGAGACCAGAATAAAGAGAGTCGTTAAGTTCAATTGTTGGTTTTTGTTCTTGTTTTTTTCTACGCTGTGCATTTAGAACTAAGGGCAATATCAAAGTAAATACAAGAAGGAATTTGACAGATTTCATTTGGTTGGATTTTAAAGTAAGGAAGATACAAAAGGAAACATAAAATATTAAAGCGCTGTTAAAGTGTGAATTTATTTTGGAATGATTATTCTAAAATAAATATGTTTGTATTGGAACAATCGTTCTAAAATAGAATTCAAACAAATTTTCAATTTAAAGTCATGAAAAAATTAGAAAACAAAGTCGCCATAGTAACAGGTGCCACAAGCGGAATGGGCCTTGAAACCGCCAAATTGTTCCTCAAGGAAGGGGCCAAGGTAGTTTTAACAGGTAGGAGTGAAGAAAAACTAAATGCCCTTAGACCGGAATTGTCAGGAGATTATTTATTGGTCAACGCAGAAGCTTCGAATCTATCTGATAGTGATCGCTTAATTCAAAGCACGGTTGAAGCTTTTGGAAAAATTGACATCTTATTCTTAAACGCGGGTATTTTTAGAATTGAAACTATTGATGGACTGACCGAAGCCATATATGATGAGGTTCATAATATTAATGTAAAAGGTCCACTTTTTACCGTTAAATCGGCTTATGATTATTTGAATGAAGGGGCGAGTATCATCTTCAATACATCCATTGTTAATGTAAAAGGTTTCGCGGGTATGGCGGCATATGGTTCCAGTAAGGCCGCGCTCAGGTCTATTACTCGTACACTTGCTTCAGAATTTGGTCCACGAGGTATTCGGGTTAATGCCATTGCACCTGGTCCAATTGATACGCCAATATATGGCAAGCACAATGTACCACAAGAAAATATTGACCAAATGGCCGCGAATTTTCCCTCTATGATTAGTTTAGGTCGTTTTGGTAATTCTGAAGAAATTGCTACTACTGCCTTGTTTTTGGCATCAGCAGATAGCAGTTTCATAACAGGAGCTGAAATTCCGGTAGATGGCGGTTTTGCGCAAGTGTAGTAAATTTGGAACAAGTATTCTAAAATGCCACGTTCAAAACAGTTTTGTGAAGAAGAAACGTTGAAAAAAGCAGTGGAACTCTTTTGGGAAAAAGGGTTCCATGCTACTTCAATGCAAGATTTGGTCTCGCATTTAGGAATAAATCGTGCCAGTCTATACGATACCTATGGTGGTAAAGAACAACTGTTCGATAAAGCTTTTGCCCAGTATCGAGAATCTGCGGGCAGTTGGTTGGAGGCATTATTTCGTGAGGAAACTTCGGTTAAGTTGGGTTTCAAGAAATTGTTTGCGACCGCGATTGAAGAGGCAACCACGGATTCCTGCCGAAAAGGGTGCTTCGTAGTGAATACCACAACAGAATTAATACCAGGCCATACAAAAATTGAACGTGTACTTCTTGAACATAAAGATTATGTCGAGAAGCTATTTTCAAGTTACGTACAACAGGGCATTGATAGTGGTGAAATACCTAAATCTAAAAATGCCAATGAATTGGGTTTGATGCTTTACACCCTTTATAATGGAATTCGGGTAGTATCTAAAGTGGATACCAATCAAAAAAAACTTCAGAAAGTCGCTGATGCCGGGTTATCGATACTCGATTAAGAATCCACTTTAGGATTTTTTCTTATGGTATTCAAATAGCACCTCCTCTTTTTTGCCTTCACTTTCAATTAACACATAAGCGTTCATTTTGGTCTCGCTAATTTTTTCCATGGTCAGACCTTCAAAGAATACCTTGTCTTCCCCAATTTTCACCAGTTTAAAATCGACGGTTTGGTCTTTTTCCTCCCATCCCTTTAGGCTTCCATCGAAATGCTTGAGTTGCATGATAATAGTTTCCCCTACCTGTTTGATGTGTCCTGATTCATAAAAAGATACTTTGCCATCATTCACTAATCGAAATACGAACATCATACTTTCACCGAGAGGTTCACTCCAAATTTCTTCGGCAACACCACCAAAGGCTTCCCCTTTCCAATGTCCTGCAACCCAAGCTACTTGTTCGAGCGTGGCATTTGGAGAAGTTTCGCCTTCTGTTAGTTTGAATGTTTTTTGCGCGGTTAGCGTAGTATAGCTAAATGCTACTAAAAGAATAAGAATAACCCTCATATTGTTGACTTTTACTTAAAGACGAATACAAGGCGATTATTTGGACAATTCAAATTTCACATTTACAGTGCTTTCTACGCGAATTTTTTCAAAACCTATATCCAAAGGCGCTGGAGCACTTGAATCTTGCATGGCCATAGTGCGCATTTCTAATCGAGGCTGGTTATAGCTAGGATAATAAGGCTGTGAATTATCGACAATGTGAATTGCTATCCCAACCTTTTGTCCGAGTGGATTGGTAAGGGCATCTGCTTTTTTCTTTGCTTTTTTTACTGCCCTAGATTTTAATTCAAGTTCTAGCTCATCCATTTTGGAATACTCGGTTTTTTCTAGATAGGTATTGGCAATATCCAAATCTTCGAGTGCAGCCATCACTTTGCCAGCGGTTAATCCATCATAAACCAAAAGGGAAAACTGTTTGCTTTTAAGCACTGTTTTAGACCGTAAAAAGTACTTTTTATAGTTGCTCGCAAGGTCTTTTATGGTCAGCTGTTTATCGATATCAATCCCCAGGGCTTCAAGACTTTTTGCCATTTGGGTTTCTTGCTCTTCTACAGATTTTCGATCTTTTGAATCTTTTTCCTGTATTGTTATACTTAAATAGATTTTATCTGGGGAAACCAAGGTGTCAACCCGGGCAGAGGTTTCGAGATATGGAATGTCGAGGAAATTTCGGGTTTGTGCCATAATACTGTTAATAGCTAAAATACATATGAGTGTTAATACAAGCTTTCTCATCCTATTTTAATTTTCAGTTTTAGTGTTTATGAATACCGCAAAGTTTAAAAAGACTATTGTTGGTATCCTCAAATGTAACTTTTTTCATTTTCGAATAGAGCAATTACAATACCATTTTCTAGTAAACTTCGTTAGTACAATTACCAAACCCTAACCAAATCTAAATGATTGCTTCTTTTTACCCTTCAAGTCCAGTAACTACAGATAAGAAACTGACAAGTTTAACGCCATCGTACCAATTCAAGGCATTTTTGGCAATTTTGTCCATTCTGTTGTTTTTCGTCCTGTATACAGCCCTCGTCGTTTCTCTCGGTTTTCTAGTATACTACGCCGTAATTTATGACATGGGCAGTGTAAACAAATTGACCATACTTATGAAAGCGGGTGCCATTGCAGGAGCGGCCATGCTTTTTGCTTTTACCTTAAAGTTTATTTTCAAGCTAAAAAATAACAAGCCAGCCAATCGTATCAAATTAGAAAAAGGGGATCATCCAGATTTGTGGGCCTTCATTAATCAGATTTGTAAAGAGACCGGAGCACCAAAACCCAGACATATTTACGTGGACCCAGATGTAAATGCTTATGTCTCTTATTCCAACATGTGGTTAAGCTTGTTTCTTCCGGTTCGTAAAGACCTCACCATTGGTATGGGACTTGTTGATTGTTTGAACCTATCAGAATTCAAAGCTGTAATAAGTCACGAGTTTGGTCATTTTGCCCAGCGCAGTATGAAAATTGGCAGTTATATAATTTCGGCCAATACAGTGATTCATGGTATGATCTATTCTAGGGATAAATGGGACGACCTGTTGGACCAATGGCGGAGTTCTGATATTCGCCTGTCAGCAGCAGCTTGGGTCATCACGCCAGTAATTTGGATAATAAGACAAGTATTGGCGCTGTTTTATCAATTTCTCAACATTATGTATTCGCAACTTTCAAGAGAAATGGAGTTTAACGCAGATAAAGTAGCCGTGAGTACCTCGGGCAGTGATGCCATTATTTCAGCCCTTTGGAAATTGGATAATGGAGTTGCCAAATGGAATGGAACCGTAAACAGTGCTTATTTGGCCTCACAAAAAGAAAACTTTGTTAAAAATCTTTACCATCACAATGCATTGGCAATTTCTAGGGATTCTGAAAAACAGCAAGATTTGATAAGAAATTTGCCCAGTGACCCAAGAGGTGGCAAACAGTATTTTTCTACGTCAGATGTATCTAAGGTAAGCATGTACGCAAGTCATCCACCAAATGATAAACGAGAAGACAATGCAAAATTTCCTTATGTACACTGTGAAGAGGATGCCCGTACCCCATGGATTTTATTTGGGGAAAAGGATAGGGTACAGGAAGAAATGACGCGTTTGATTTACGAGCAATATATCAACAAGCAACCAAAAAACTTCGTAACAACAGAAATCTTCGAGGCTTTTATACAAGCAGAAACCGCAGATGAGGCCTTATCAAAAGAATATGCCGATACCTTTAAAAATCGGTTTGTTGAAATTCCGGAAAAAGAAGTGTTGGCCAGCGAATCACAAAGACTAGGAATACCGGATAAGACGGTCTTTGACAAACTTAAAGATGAGTTGAAATTGCTGATGCAACCGATTAATGAGCTTGAAGAACTTATGCTCAAAGCACAACAGATTGCTGAAGGCACAAGTAAAGAAAAAGCATTTAGTGTGCATGGACTAACGTACAACAAAAAGAACCTGCAACAAGGGTATGAGTATTTGGTTAATCAACGAGAGAAACTTTACAACGAAACCTTCAAGGCTTGGGATAGTTCTTTTTTCTCTTCGCATTATGCATTGGCCGTTAAAGCGGGCCATAACCAAGAACTATTGAAGTATTATGAACAACATCGTGTATTGGTCAATCTTTATAAAACCATCTCGAACACTAAGGCCAAGATTTATCAAAAGGTAAACGATGCACAGGCCCAAGGTGAGATTACCCAAGGTATGATCAATGCATTACAGCACACAATAAAGCAGTCCGTCGCTGCCTTGAACGAAGATATTCTAAATTTGGCCGACCACGATTTTGTGCCATTGCCCAATATTGAGACAGTTGACGAACTTCAAAAAGCCATTGTAGATGGCGGTTCTTTTAAATTAGAGACAGGCAATATTTTTGAGAATGGTGGATTTGATAGAATAGCCAACACTTTAGAAAATGCCGTTGTACACTGTCAACGGGTTGAGCAAAAAAGCATCGGAATACTACTCAAATTTCACAAAGAACTACAAGAAAAGGCAAAAATCACATAAGAATTTCAACCCTCGAATCCGATTTTATTATGTGCCCCATCACAATAGGGTTTGTTTTGAGAAGCTCCACATCGGCAAAAAGCAGTTGATCTTTTTTTGATTTCTTCAGCACCATTGGCCAGAACAACTTTTATTGTCCCGCTGACCAACAGAGGACCGTTTTCTGCTACGGTACACTCTGTAATTTTTGTTTCTTCCATTTCAACTTCTCCTTTTTCTTTATAAGATAGTGCCCCAGAAGGACATTTGTTAATTTGAGATTTTAGTTCCTCAATTGAAGCATTTTCTGGTTTAATCCAAGGTTTTCCTTTTGGGTCATATACCTCAGGTAAAGTTCGCCAGCAGATTTCTGAATGAATACATTTTTTTGGTTTCCAGACCACGGTGAAATCACCAATCGTATATTCCTTTACAATTTCCTTATCCATATTATCCAATATTAATTCCTTTTAAAACAAGTTCTTTCCATTTAGGATGCTCTTTGATGTAATGGGCAACAAAGGGACAAAGTGGAACTAATGTAAGTTCCTTTTTGTCAATATCTTCTAGAGCTTGTTTTATCAGTTCAGATCCAATACCCTGGCCTTCCAACTCTGTAGGAACTTCAGTATGCGTAAGATATATTTTATCTTTTGTTCGAATATATTCAACGTGAGGTATGTGTTCAGGGAGCTGAAATTCATAGCGTTTCTTTTCTTCGTTATCAACTAAAGTATATGGCATTATTATTTATTTCTTCTAAAGATAACGAAAGGAAGTACATGAAAATGAATCGAAACTATTTTGCTAATTGGTGTACTTGATTGTATAGAAAGTCAAGTAGTTCGTCACCTTTGTAAGCTTGCATTTCGGAAAAAGTGATGGGTTTGCCTATTGCCAGTTTGATGGTTTTACCAACTTTGTTGCGCACTTCATTCAGCAACATTGAAATGCGAAGATCCATACTGACTTGACTTATAAATTGAAAAAGTGGACTATTCTGGCCATAAAAGTAAAATGGAACTACTGAGGCTTTTGATTGCCTAATGAGCTTAAGAATGAACTTTTTCCAATCCAATTCTTCCGCTTTCTTAAAAGGGCGTTTTGAAGTGGCGACCCCACCAGACGGAAAGATTACTATTGACTCTCCATTTTCAATGCATCTCAGCGCGTCTTTTCGAGTTTTGATGTTGGTCTGAATTGCCTCTTTGGTAGTAGCGAAATCAATAGGTAAGAAATAACGGTTCAATACTTTTTCACGGCAAAGAACAGAATTCACCAAAAATTTGAAATCCTTTCTTTTCTGTTTTACCATATGCCCGAAAACAATACCGTCTACAACACCGAATGGGTGGTTTGCAATGAAAATCAAGGGTTCTTTTTGTGGAATCGCGTCGAATGCCAACTGTTCAAAATCAAGTTTAAGATCTAACCGGTCTATTAATATTTTCCAAATTTCCTCACTTGATGGATTTAAGGCCAAAACTTCATTATACATCTGTTCTAGTTTGGGTTGGCCCGAGAGTTTTTCTATAGAACGTATGATAATTCGTTTGATTTTTTTGTCTCCTTCACTGCTATAAGTCAATTTGGTTTTATTACTATTCATAAGGGTTTAAATGAATACAAACGACTACAAATATTTACAACCGAAAGTAAATGTTTTGTAACCGCGTCTCTAAGTTAGCCCATTTTATGTTTGCATTGTCGAATGATAGTCGTTCGATAGTATTAACTGTTTAACACATAAAAATTAAATTATGAACGCCTTAAAAAACAAAGTACAGTTGATTGGTAATTTAGGTCAAGATCCAGAAATCGTGACTTTAGAAAGTGGTAATAAATTGGCTAAATTCAGTATTGCAACAAGCGAAAGTTTCAAGAATGCAAAAGGTGAAAAAATTGAAGATACCCAATGGCATAATATTGTTGCCTGGGGTAAAACGGCAGATATTGTAGAAAACTTTTTGGTAAAGGGTAAGCAAGTGGCGATAGAAGGTAAGTTGACACACCGCTCTTATGAAAACAGCGAAGGAGAGAAACGCTATATAACCGAAGTTCGTTGTAATGAACTTTTATTACTGGGCAAATAAAAAAATGTGCAGATTATACAGAAAAAAGGGCAGTTTGCCCTTTTTTCTTTTATGTATTGCATTTTTAACAATAACTTATGGTAATTAGTGAAACGATTCGCAGTCTTTTGCGTCTATTATTACGTAAATATCACGATGCACAACAAAACATTGCATATAATTCTATTTTTAGCCGCTTTACCGTTAATGGTAAAGGCTCAAGAACAAAATGTAACTAGTGCATCACAATTCTACCATGAATTAGGAATTAAGGACGCCAAATACGAACTTTCATTAGAGAGTCTAAATAGTGAAGATGAAAAAGATTTTTGGATAGATCAAATCGCCTTCGAAAATGGCTTAAAGAAATTAAATCCCAACGGATATCAATTATATGTAGACGGAAAGAGTCAGGTTTACCGCCAACACAAAATACATTGTGGTGATAGGTGCAATCATAGCGAAGAATTCGCTAAGTACATTTCTTATTATGTCGTTAATGGTAAATTAGGTCTTACTGAAACGGCCGTTTACGCTGCTGAAAGTAAGAAAACCAAAAAGAAGGAATAATTTAAACCCGTCTTTTTTACTTTATTCGGTAGTTCACCATTCTTTAAAGGAGCCTCACAACATTACTAGTAATTCTTTAATTATTAGGATAATAAGTAAGAAAAAGACTACGTTCTAAGAAACATGGAACGTAAGCTCTTCATACTGTATTTTTTAGTGTCATTTCTAAATCTCTACGGTCAACAGGAGCCTGTTGATAGTTCAGAGTTCTTTTTCAATCTAGCATTAAGGGACGCCAATCATGAGGATTCGTTGCAAAGTATAGATCTTGAAGATGAACAGGATTATTGGTTGGACCAACAAAACTTTGAAGAGCAGCTTTTGATAGAGAGCAAAGAGGCATATCAGATTTATATCAATGGTAAGGGTTTAGCCTACCAATTACATTTTAATGATTGTTCAGAAAGTTGCGTGCACAGTAAATTCTATTATAACCGGGCAACATTTTATATTACGCAAGCTTCATTGGAAGCAGAATTTTCAGAAGAAGAAAAGCAAAGTATACAAGTGGTAATCAATATTGACTGATAGGCTTCCAAACCTGAAGATAGGTAGTGTATTTAAGCCACTTTTTTCAGTAAGTCAAAGCAAGGACACTTCTTACATCGTTTGTGTTCTCCTTTTTTGAATTTTTCGCAACACTTGGTTTTGCATTTTTTAGGATTTAAATGCTTCAAGCGTGTTTCTATTAGTTTTTTTTCTTTCTTTTTCTTTCCCATCAGCGATGGCAAAGATATTTATATTTAATCAATCTAAATAAAAATATATACAAAAAGTACTCAGTAAATCGGTAATATTTTCTAAGGGGATTTCACAACTTGTTACTCGGAAAAGAAGCTCCTTGATTTCCAGAAATATCTATGTCCAATTCTTTCGAAATTAATTGATTTCCGTTGACCACACCTTCCAGTGTTAACTTAAGATTGGATAAGCCAGGATTATACAACGTCAAGTTGATATTATTTTCTTCATCAATATTCAGTAGTGGTTCCCAACCTATGACACCGTAATCACTGAATAATTTTCCATTGAATGAAAGGTAATCTGGTGTGATATATTTTTTTGGCAATTCGAACCCTAATGGAACTTGATAACCGAAATCGAATTTTTTGAATTTAGATTTGGCGAACTTTTGAGGGTCCGTGTATATTTTGATAATTCCTCCACCGCCTCGACGTAACCCAGATGCACCATCGCGGTTGATTTCGACATAGTCGACTATGTCCATTCGAAAGCCATATAAGAAGTCAAAATCAATAAGGAAAAAATCATCTAAGAATACTGCCGGGATATTGTTTGTTGGGTTGTTTGGATTACGATTAAAAATATTTACCTGACCATTGAAGGTTTGGGTCATGGTAAAACCGAATTGATTTAAGTAAACATACAAGGGCAGATTTCGACTTGTATCATCAATATCAAAAAAGTCGACCCTGCCGCGACTTCTATCTCGAATCGAGTCTCTTCTCTTTTCCTCTTTTTTGGCAACAACTTCAACTTCATCAAGTACAGTTACTTTTTGAAAAAGTGCATATTCTGTAAATTCAGACTCTGATTGCGATTCTTCTAGTTTTACCAGTTTAGGAAACTCGAGTTTTGGTAAGTTAGGCTTGGGGATACTCATTGGAGTAAATCTTAGAAATACTCCTGGTTTCTCAAATTCTCCTTTTTTGTTTACTTCCATAAGTACAAGCTTTTCTTGAGCTACAGGAAAAACACCATCAATTTTAAAGGTATTACTTCCCTCTTCAACTATACCAGAGCGTGCGTCACTATAAAATGTACCATTCGCAATAAAATTAGCACCTCCTTTATTTACCGTTCCATATAGCGTGATACCATTTTCTGGAAGAAATTGCATTTCCCCCGCTTTTTTTATCCCGTTGTTCCAATTTTTGGTGTTGGAGACAGTAATAAGTGCATTGTTTAAGTCATAAATATTCTTAGCGTTGACATTTTCGAAATATTTTCTTGCCAATGGAATTTGACCTTTGGTGAAAGGGACGATCTCAGTATATGACAATAAACTATGATGCCGATCGTAACTCTTTGTTTTTTTTGGTAATATGCTTGCGCTCAAAGTATTGTACAGTTCATTCTTTCCTATACCTTTTAAGGTAAGACGTATGCTATCTCCGTCTATACTAAACGAATAATCCAATTTTGATGTTTCGTTGTTTTTTGCCGAAATCTTATAGTAATATCGTTCAGCTATAAGACTACCATATTCATTACAGAGGGTGAAAATATTCATCCCATCAAACAAATCGTTTAGAGGGATAATTTGAACCGATTCGCCATTTTCATCAAATTGCACATCGAGCGCTTTGACATTTTTACCGTTGTGAATGGCCAAAACAAGTTTCTCAGATGAATTTAGATTGGTATAGGATGTTATAGCTAGATTTTCACCAATATTTTTTATTGACAACGTTTGTTTAGCCTTACCCAATGTTTTTGATAGATTGATGGGTTCTTGGGTTCCGTATCTAGCAAAATAGGTTTTGTTTTTCTTAGGGTTCAATAGAAATTGGCCTTCACCTAATTTACCCAACTTGACTTTTTCCAAAACGATTCCACCCTCATCCTCAATTAAAACCTCATGAACATTTGTTTTTGTTGCAGGTTCTCCGTTAAGTCTTATTCTAATTACATTTTCTTTGTTGAGGGCCAGGGAACCTCCTTCCGAAAAAAGCTCCAATTTAGGTTTTGAAGTTTTTGGAGCACCTACCGTTTCACCTGTCGAATTTAATATGGTTATCTCTTCCTCGAAATG
This sequence comes from Croceivirga thetidis, assembly GCF_012272815.1. Taxonomy (GTDB): domain Bacteria; phylum Bacteroidota; class Bacteroidia; order Flavobacteriales; family Flavobacteriaceae; genus Croceivirga; species Croceivirga thetidis. The sequence continues at coordinate 655,454 of NZ_JAAWWL010000001.1, read as the reverse complement.
ATTGGTCTCATCAAAGTTTCGCATGTAATCAGTGAATGCCTGAAGTACGACAGTGCCATTTTCAGCGGCAATAGAATCAATTTCAATAAGACCGAAACTAGCACCATTTTCCAATAGTAGCATTTGTTCTGAAATGATTGCTCCTTTCTTAGTTTTAAGCTTAACGTATAAGTTTCTGCTGGCATTTGCTGGTCTTTGGTTTGTTCTATCCCACAAATATGCTTTAAACGCCAATTGTTCGCCTTCTAGAAAAACATTCTTGTTCAAATGTAAATAAGCAATTTCCCTAGGTACTTGACCATTCTGTTCATAATTCTCCAAAAATTGGTCAAAATGGGTTTGAGCCGTTAAAACAGAACTGGCTCCAAAAACTAAAAACATTAAAATCGAACCAATCAATTTGGAAATTTTCATACGCAGAAATTTATATACTAATGATTGTCAATAAAATAAGAAATTTCCAAGAATTTTTAAACAGCTGATTAGAAATAAATTTCTTGTGCTAGGCGAAAAGTATTGGCATGTGCATCAATAATAATTTTAATATCAGGTGAATAGCCACCACCCATACTGCACTGCACCGGAATATTTTGCTCGTGACACGTTTGCAGTACAAATCGATCCCTTTCTGAGCAGCCTTTTATTGACATGCCCAATGTGCCCAACTTGTCTGTTTCTACGACATCAACACCACACAAATAAAATATGAAGTCCGGTTCTTGTTCATCAATAAGTCTGGGTAGGGTCTCTTTTAGAAGTCTCAGGAAGGTTGTATCATTGGTTCCTTTTTCAAGAGCAATATCCAAATCTGAACGTTCTTTCTTAAATGGATAATTACCCTTGCCGTGCATTGAAAAAGTAAATACGGTATCGTCATTTTGGAATATTTCGGCGGTGCCGTTTCCTTGATGAACATCCAAGTCAACAATGACTATTTTTTTGGCCAACCCTGATGATTGTAAATGTCGAGCGGCAATAGCTTGGTCGTTGAGCATACAAAAGGCTTCACCCCTATTGGAGTAGGCGTGATGCGTACCACCAGCAATATTCATCGCAATTCCATTTTTTAAAGCAAATTCACATCCCTTTATCGTGCCATCGGCGATGATCAATTCTCGATTAACCAATTCTCTAGAAAGTGGAAAACCAATTTTTCTGACTTCACTGGGTTTCAAATTCAATTGGGTCAAATTCTCAAAATAGTTCTCCTCGTGGGCTTTTAGAACTGATGCATTATCTGGGTACGTTGGTTCAAAAAAGTTATCGGTTTCACAAGTACCCTCATGAAGTAATTGTTGTGGTAAAAGATCATATTTGGCCATAGGAAATCGATGGCCTTCAGGCAATGGATGCTTATAGATTGGGTGATATGCTATTTTTAGCAATTGGTCTTTTTTTCAAATATCTAGTTTCTGGTTTTAGAATCAAAAAGTTAAACCAAGTACCTTTGCCAGATGGATACTTCCATCACCACAGATCTTGAACTTTGTCGTACCCTCTTAAAAGAGGGTGAGGTAGTTGCCATACCAACTGAAACAGTTTATGGATTGGCCGCCAATATATTCGACTCCCAAGCAGTTGAAAAAATCTTTTCGGTAAAAAAGAGACCGAGATTCAATCCTCTTATTGTACACATAAAAGATTTGGGTTCTTTGAAATCAGTAGTTGAAAAAGTACCTGAAAAAGCGTTGCTTTTAGCCAAAGAATTTTGGCCAGGACCACTTACCTTAATTTTACCAAAAAAGGATGGGATAAGCGATATCATAACCGCGGGCAAACCTACAGTCGGAGTTCGAATTCCGAATCATAAAACAACCTTGGAATTATTAAAAGGCCTTAGTTTTCCGGTAGCAGCACCGAGCGCAAACCCTTTTACAAGAATAAGTCCAACATCGGCGATCCAAGTCTTCGATTATTTCGGTAAGTCGGTTACGGTTCTTGACGGGGGACAATGTGAAATTGGTTTGGAATCAACAATTGTTGGTTTTGAAGATGATGAACCGGTGGTTTATCGAAAAGGTGGGATTCCACTAGAATCTATTGAAGCTATTGTTGGACCAGTAAAAATAAACTCTAAAAGTGAATCAGAACCCGTTGCCCCAGGAATGCTATTGAAACATTATTCACCAAGAACAAGATTACTTCTCACAGAAGATTTTGATGCAATCTTACCAGATTTTAAGGGCAGTAAGGTTGGGGTGCTGTCGTTTTCAAGAACTGAATTCGAAAACGTTTCTTATGTAAAGACTTTGTCTTTAGCTAGGGATTTGCAGGAAGCTGCGAAGAATTTATTTCAATCACTTTACGAACTTGATAGGCTGAATTTGGATGTCATAATCGCTGAAATATTTCCAAAAACAGGACTTGGTTTAACAATTAATGACAGACTTGAACGTGCCAGAGCCACTTAGCGTTTATTTAGCTGTTACGGGATGGGGATATACTTTAGAAGTATTTTTTTGAATTCCTCCCGCTTAATAGGTTTTAGAATAATATCGTTACATCCTGCATCCAAAATTTCCTTTTTCTCCTTTTCCATAACAAAAGCAGTCTGAGCGATTATCGGAATTTCTTTATTTACCTCCCTTATTTTCTTGGTGGCTTCAATACCATTTAAATAGGGCATTTTTATATCCATTAAAATCAAATCAATAGTAGTAGATTCCATGGCTTTCTCTATGGCATCATTGCCATCTATTGCGTGAATTACGTTATAAGTTTTACTCATCCAAAGCTCTAACAATGTGAAGTTGGCCTCTTCATCTTCAGCGACTAAAATCGTATGTTTTTCCCCTGGATTTTTTGAGGTTTGAGGCCTGTACGGAATGGTGAAAAAGAAAGTACTTCCAACACCCACTTCTGAATCAAGCCACATTTTTCCACCAAATAGTTGAGTCAATGCAGCTGCAATAGGAATCCCTAAACCAGTGCCGCTATTAATTCCTGTTTTGTTTTTAACTTGTTGAAATCGTTCAAATATGAGCTTCTGGTTATTCTTATGAATGCCACTGCCAGAATCCTTAACGAAACATTCCAGCTCTTTGTGATCAACCCTATACCCAAATTCAATTGAACCCGATTCGGTATGTTTTAGGGAGTTTTCTATCAAGTTTGAAAATATCTGCTGAACACGCAAGGAATCTATTGAAATATAAGCTTCATTCCTGGCCAATGGTTTGCTCGTTTTAAAATTGACCGTTGGATTGTTATTGATTACCACAAATTGATCTCTTAGAGAATCTATGATATCATTGAAATTCTCATTTTGAAAGTTCAATTCCTGTTGATTGGCCTCTAATTTTGATATATCCAAAATGTCTGAAATAATACCAAGTAATCGATTTCCTGAGCCTTTAATGTTCTTGAGGCATTTTTGCTTTTCAGTGGTACTTAAATCATCGGTTTCAAGAAGTTCGGAGAATCCGATGATGGCGTTTAAAGGTGTTCTTATTTCATGGGACATATTGGCAAGGAAAGCCGTTTTTAGCTTTTCACTTTCCTCAACCTTTTTATATGCTTTTTCCAATTCTAATCGAGAGCGTTCACGTTCGGTAATGTTTTTCATGAACATTACAAATTCATCTTGCTTTGGGGAGAAGGCAGAAATATCAAATACACGATTTGTCATATTACACTGGTCTACAAAGCTGATAGATTGCCCAGTTATACCAACATTACAAAGTGTTGTGATGGTATTTTGATTGACATCGGGAAAAAGTTCTAAAAAGGTCTTCCCGGTAATCTCATTTTGATCTATACCGATTTGTTCGGCGTAGGCCGCATTCGTTTCAATTATTCGAAAATCAATTGGTTTGTTCTCTTCATCTTTAATGACTTTACACCACTGAAAACCATCAGGCATATTTTCAATTAAATCGGAATTTAATTGGGAACTTTTGGTAACCAATTCGTATGCTTTTTCCAATTCTTTTTGATGGGTGATGTCCTCAAAAAGCATCATAAACTCACCTTTTTTATCGGAATAGGCTGTGGATTTATAAAAGCGATTGGTGTGTTTATTGTAGCCGGTAATGGTTTCGGTTTGCAAGGTTAAAGCTACTCGGCCGTAAGTATCAATCCAGGACTGTTCGGCATCTGGCATTATTTCTAGAATAGTTTTGCCTTGACAGAATTCTTTGCTTAAACCTGTATGTTTTTCGAAAGCTTGATTCGTTTGCAGAAACCTATAGTCGAAAGGAACGTTATTTTCATCACAGATTATCTCACATCGTGCAAGACCTTCTGAAATATGGTCTGCTAATCCATTAAAATCAATTTTCCAATTTTCAGAAATCGTTGATTTGGATGATGTTACATCTGAAGTTAAATTTTTCTTTTGAACCGAAGTATCAGTCGGGGTGGAGTCTTCAAATTTCATAACTATCCAGTTAGAAACAGTACGGAATTGCTTCGTTTTATTGTAATAAAATTATGAAATTATGTAGGAAAAATCTAGTAAAACCAACGATTTGATAAGTTAACTAATGGCTGAACCATTTTCAACTTCTCCCTCCGGATTCAGAAATACCAGTTTGCCATCTGAATTCTCGGCCAACAAAATCATGCCCTGACTTTCAACTCCTCGTAATTTTCGAGGTGCCAAATTCACCAAAACCGTTACTTGCTTTCCGATTAATTCTTCAACTGTAAAGTGCTCGGCAATGCCAGATACAATGGTTCGCCTGTCTAAACCTGTATCAACTTTCATTACGATAAGTTTGTCTGCCTTGGGCATTTTTTCAGCCTCTATTATGGTTCCAACCCTCATATCCAATTTTGAAAAATCATCATAGGTAATGGTATCCTTCTGTGGGGTCAAATTGTTCGTAGATTCCATATTGTTTTCTTTTTGTGAGGAGTTGGCTTTTTTGGTTGCTTCCAGTTTTTGCAATTGAGCTTCTATTTCTTGGTCTTCAATCTTTCTGAAAAGAAGTTCGCTTTTATTAATCTGATGCCCTGATGACAACAGAATTTCTTTATTGGAAACCTCATTCCAAAGGATAGTATTGATGTTAAGGATTTTGGACAATTTGTTGGATGTAAAAGGCAAAAAAGGCTCGCTTAAAACGGCAAGGGCCGAAGCTATTTGAAGTGCCACGAACATTACTGTTTTTGTTCTAATTTCATCTGTTTTTACAGTTTTCCATGGTTCTTCGTCAGCTAGATATTTATTACCTAATCTAGCTAAGTTCATTAATTCTTGACTTGCTTCACGAAAGCGGTAGCGCTCCAAACAATTGGCCAATTTAGATGGAAAATCCTGCATTGATTTAAGGGTACTAAAGTCAACTTCTGAATAATCACCTGGTTCAGGAACAAAACCGTTATAATATTTATGAGTTAAGACTGCTACACGATTCACGAAATTGCCAAATATGGCTACAAGTTCATTATTGTTTCTTGCTTGAAAGTCTTTCCAAGTAAAATCATTATCCTTGGTTTCAGGAGCATTGGCAGTTAAGGTATAGCGCAGTACATCTTGCATATCAGGAAATTCTAACAGGTACTCATGTAACCAAACTGCCCAATTTTTTGATGTCGATAACTTGTTTCCTTCTAAATTTAGAAACTCATTGGCAGGAACATTTTCAGGTAAAATGTAATCGCCGTGGGCTTTCAACATGCTTGGGAAAATTATACAATGAAATACAATATTGTCCTTTCCGATGAAGTGCAGCATTTTGGTATTTTCATCCTTCCAATAGGATTCCCAATCGATTCCTTCTCGTTCAGCCCATTCCTTGGTAGAGGAGATATAGCCAATTGGGGCATCAAACCATACGTACAAAACTTTGCCTTCAGCATCCTTCACTGGTACCGGAATTCCCCAGTCTAGATCTCGGGTAACTGCGCGAGGTTTTAATCCTGCATCAATCCAACTTTTGCACTGGCCATAGACGTTCGGTTTCCAATCTGATTTATGCCCTTGAATAATCCAATCGGTTAAAAAATCTTCATAACGATCTAAGGGTAAAAACCAATGCTTGGTTTCTTTCAAAGTTGGTATGGCCCCAGTAATGGTTGATTTTGGACTGATGAGATCCGTAGCATTCAAACTTGACCCGCAATTTTCACATTGATCACCATAAGCTTCTAGATGCCCACATACGGGACATGTTCCCGTAACAAATCGGTCGGCCAAAAACTGATCTGCCTCTTCATCATAAAGTTGCTGGGTGGTTTCTTCTATAAAATCGCCTTGATCGTAAAGTTTTTTGAAAAAATCAGAAGCCGTTTGGTGATGTATCTGGGCTGAAGTTCTTGAATAATTGTCGAAGGTTATACCAAAGTCTTCAAAAGACTTTTTAATAATACCGTGGTATTTGTCGATTATATCTTTTGGCGAGACTCCTTCTTTTTTGGCCTTCATTGGGATGGCCACCCCATGCTCATCACTACCACAAATAAATGCAACATCATTGCCTTGTAATCTCTGAAAACGGGCATAGATATCAGCAGGAACGTAGACCCCTGCCAAATGACCAATATGAATTGGGCCATTTGTATAGGGTAGCGCAGCCGTAATTGTTATTCTAGAGGCTTGATTTTCGGCCATCAATTTGAACTTTAAGGCGCAAAAATAAAGAATAACTCAAAGGAAGAGGCAGAAAAAAAGAAACCTCCGAAGTACCAGTACCAAAAAACTTGGGGCGGGGGTGAGGGCACTTGCGGAGGCTACTTTAGAATGTAGGCGTAGCTTACATTATCATGACAGATTTACTCATTTTTTGGTCGGCAACATTTATTTGGTAAATGTATTTGCCAGTGGCAAGACTGTCACGTACACTTTCCCTGATATTAATTTCAGTTGGACCTTCGAGGGTCATTTCGTTATACACTGTGCCGACTCGTTGCCCAAGTATGTTGTACAATTGAATGTCTACATGGGCTGCAAATGGCATTTCCAAATGAATATGGGGCGCATTTTGAGTCGGATAATATGGCGTATGCACCACTTCAGTAGCTAATTCTTCTGAAGGCAAATCACCATCTGGCCTTGGCGGGGTGTCTATCGGAGTTGGCGGGTCATTGTCCATAGCAATATCAGGAAATTCAACACCACTACAATTGAAACCAAGATCTACAGGGTTGTAGGGGTGTGATGCATTAAAATAGATGTGTTGCTGCACATCTGCAATTGGTACACATAACCATTCTGCCAGCACGGTGGCATAGAGATCCCTAAAGTCCATGGTATATTCCAAGTTACCTCGGTTATTCGGTTGATCTAGTGATGGGTGGTCCCCTATAAAAGCGCTACCGCTCAAGCCGGAACCAAAGAACAATGTGGGTGCAGCTTTTCCGTGGTCTGTGCCGTTCGATCCATTTTCATAAATACGTCGACCAAACTCAGAAAAGGTCATGCTCAATACCTTGTCATCTTGTTCGGTAAAAGCTAAATCGTCATAGAAGTTCTTAACAGCTATAGAAAGCCTTGACATTAAGCGTTCGTGGGCCAATGGTTGATTGCCATGGGTGTCGAATCCACCCATTGAGATCATGTAAACCTTAGTCCCTAAATTTCCTTTTATTAAACGGGCCAATAACGCTAATTGCCTAGCAAAACCATTGTCTTGATATTCCACTTGATTTTGACCACGTTGGTAAGCCTCGTGAATTTTACCGGCATACTCGTAGGTGGTATTGGCAACGCCTCTTAAGAAACGCAACTGGTCTCCGTACATACAACTGTCAAACAGCTCATTGGAAAGGTCATAGAAGAATCCAGTTTCTGCGATTTCTTCCAATTGATCAATATTGTTCGTGACAAATGCATAATTCGTTTCTTCACCTTGGAAAACCAAGTTCGAAATGCTGCCAATTTGAATTGCAGCTGGTGCATCTGGCGGATTAATTAAGTAATCTGGGTAAAGATTTTCAAAATGCCTTCCCATCCAGCCTGTGTCCAAACCAGTAAATCCATTGGACGTCAAATCAGTATTCGCATAAATATCAGAACCGGTAAAATGGGATAGACTTTGATTTTCATATCCAACACCATGAACGGCCTTAAATTGACCATCGCCCCACATGGGTTCGACTGCGTTCATGTAAGTGGGGACACCAAAATCATCGGTCAATTTTAGAATCTTACTTTCAGGAATGTAGATGTTTGGCCTGGCGTTGACATATGAATCGTATTGCTGAATAGGAATAACGGTGCTCAAACCGTCGTTACCACCATTCAATCGAATTAAAATCAAAATATTGTCGGTGTTGGCATTTGCAATTGCCGCAGTGAGGGGTGACGGCGCCGACGCCGACAATATTTGATGGCCAAGCATCATTGTGCCTGAACCGGCTATGCCCAGTGCTTGAAGAAATGATCTTCTACTCCAGGTCTTGTGTTCTAGGTCGTGGCCTTCATGTTCTAGGCCTTTATATGGTGATTCGTGATGGTTATGGGTATCGCACATAGCGGTATTATTTAAGTTGAAATTCGGGTTGTCTTGTAAGATAGCGTAGCAAGGTATACACTTGAATAGGGGCTTCCATACTAACGGCAAGCATCCAAAGGCTTAGTCCACCATCAATATAATCAGGCGAATAATAGTTCTCGGGCACATCATCAATCTTGAAAGCATCCATGGCATTTTCAAAATCCTGTTCTGTCAAAAGACCCTTAGGAGTGAACTTGTCAACAATGGCACGAACTACGATTTCGGGGTTGCTGGTGTTGCTATTTGCCGGACCGACCAAATCCATGGCCAGTGTTCTAAATCGTTCCTGATCTGCCTGAAAGAATCCATCGACAAAGACCTCCGCTGTCAACCATCTACCAATAATATAATTGGTATTTATCCAAGATCGGTCTCGTTGCCAACCCGCGACATCAACAGGTTCAAAAAGTTGTTGACCTATTAGGGCACTTGCATCAATCATATTTTGAACAAGGCCATCATCGTAACCAAAACCCAGCTCCTTTGTGAAGTTTAAGTATAGGTCAAATGGAGACTTTATAATTACACCGATTGCCGTCTCGTCAAAAAAGTGCTCACTTTTGAACAATTGCCGTAATACCGGTGCCAATTCAAAATTATTTGCAACAAAAGTGGTTGCCAGTCCATTGATGATAACATCTGCATTTCCGGTTTCGTCTTGTGAATCAGGGTGTATAAAAAACTCATAGAGCTTCTTGCAGATAAAGTAGCCTATTTCATTCGGTCTTTGAGTGAAGAGAATATTTATTACATCATCATACCCCCAATTGCCGGTTTGACCCAAAATTGTTTTGGTGCCTGCATCATGTCTCTCGGGGTTGTAGCCAACCGGAGAACAGCCAATCTCACCGCGATTGGTATATCCTGAAAGTGCTCGGGATGTTTCAATAATATCTTCTTCTGTATATCCATTGCCCTCTCCAAGTGCAAACAATTCATATAACTCCCGTGAATAGTTTTCATTAGGATTATTACCGTTATTGAATGCACCATCCAAATAATAAAGCATGGCATTTGTCAATCCGATTTCACTAATCAGTGTTCTGAAGTTACCAAGTGCATTTCTTTGAAGACAATTGATGTACTCATAGAGGTAGGCATTACAATTGTAAATACTTAATTGTGTAACAACATGATTACTCCAGAAGAAACTGAGGCGATCCCTTAGATTATTGCTCAATAGTGCATTACCATAAGCAATTCTAAATTCTTCACGTTGTGCGTTTCTCAGTTGCCTTGCCAAATCATCGTCTTCGGGATAATTTGCATTGGTCCAAGTAGACCATGCAGGAGCAGGAATTTCAGGCGCTGCTAAGGCAGCGTCGACCAAATTATCAACTAAGGCGTTTGCGGTTTGCCCAACGGCCGCTTCTACTTCGGCGTTTGAGGCACTAAATCCTAGTCTTCTATACAAATGCTGAACTCTAATCTTATCTAGAGGTGGGGCATAAGTAGCTAGGCTGGAGGTGTTGCAGTTAACAAACATATCCATAGCATGTCAGCGTTAAAAGTTGTTCATAGTTTCTTGGGTAAAACTATGTGCTTAGGTAGGTGTGGTTCTTAGATGGATTAAAATTACAATGAGAAGACGTAAATCACGACTAAAAGCAGTTTTTTTCGATGAAATGCACTTTGCAATGCGTATTTTGCTCCCTTCTATGGGTACGCACAATGAGTTTGGCAAGTTAGGAGAACAAAAAGCAGTTGAATTTTTAATCTCAAAAGGATACCGTATTCGTTACACAAATTATAGGTATCAAAAAGCTGAGGTAGATATTATTGCCCAAAAGAAAAATATTCTGGCTATTGTTGAAGTGCGTTCGAGAAGTTCAGAGTTTCACGAGAATATTGCTGAGACCGTTGGTAGAAAGAAAATAGGTCTTTTAATTTCGGCAGCTGATCAGTATGTATTGGAAAACGATTTGAATGTTGAGGTGCGTTTTGACATTATTACAATACTGAAAAAAGGAAACGAATTTATTCTCGAACATCTCTTGGATGCTTTTCATCATTTTTAACCATTTGTTTTATTTATAACATTTTGTTATTTTTGCCGAAACCTAATCCAAATGAAAACCATTTCTTCGGTTGTTGAGCAATACATAAAAAAGAAGCCTTTTTTACAGAGTGCGCTAGCCCAAGGTATAATTAATCTAACATCACTTTCTCGACAAATTAGACCTGAGGTTTCTGAAATTTTAGGTAAAGATGTTAAGGATGGAGCCATTGTTATGGCACTAAAACGTCTTTCTGATGATCTTGAATTTAGAGCTACACATAGAATTGTAAAAGTCCTAAAGAATATTGGTGAAATTACCGTTCGCTCCAATCTAACCGACTACACCTTTTTGTCTTCGGAAACCGTACTGCCCCAACAAGCAAAATTATTAGAGGCCGTTAATGAAGATCAAGACATCTTTTACACCTCTTCCCGAGGGGTGAACGAAATTAATATCGTGGTTAGCAATAAATTGGACGATACCGTTGAAACGCTATTCAAAAATGAGCGATTGACCCAGAAAGCCGAGAACCTATCTTCGGTTACCGTAAAACTGCCAGCAGAGAATGTTTCGGTTCCGGGTATTTATTATTTTATTTTTCAGAGACTTGCTTGGGAGGGTATCGTACTTTACGAAGTCATTTCAACAACAAATGAGTTTACAATTTTGGTCAATGATGATCAGGTTGATACCGCCTTCAAGACAATTAAAGATCTGAAAACACTTTAAAGGACTAAATTCTTAGGTTTTTCGTTTTGGTTATAATCCCTTTGTGATTATGATTAAAAAAAGAGTCTTTTTCGGATCTATTGGAGTCGTTCTGATTTATCTCTTATATCTCCTCTATATTTTTGTTATTTCCCCTAAAACCAATCTGCAACCAATTTATCTCATACCAAAAGATGCGGTATTTGTAATCGAATCGGAAACTCCGGTCGAAAGTTGGAAAGCAGTAAGTGAAAGTGAAGCCTGGTCTCACCTTACCGGCAACGATTATTTTTCAGAACTAACTGAAAATATTCAAAAAGTAGATACCATTTTCAATCAACGGAAGCGATTATTTGAATTCTTTGATGATCGTTCGTTGTACATTTCAATACATATGATTTCGCCGAAAGACTATGGCATCTTTTATGTTTTGGATTTAAAACGAATTGCAAAATTAAAACTCCTAAAAACCTACTTGAATACCTTGCTTAATGAAAATTATTCGCTGAGCAAACGACAATATCATGGACATGAAATTCTTGAGATTTTCGACAGAAAAGAAAAGGAAACATTTCATCTTGCTTTTGTAAAGAATCAATTGGTGGCTTCGTACACACATACTTTGGTAGAGGCTTCAATAGACCAATACCAAGAACCAGCGTTAGGAAGAAATCTAAACTTTATTGAGGTAAACAAAAAAGTGGGTTATGAAGACCTTTTTCGGCTATATCTTCAGTATGATTACTTGGATGATTATATCAGACAATATTCAAATCAAACTTCACCTTGGGTAAAAAGGGCAAGTGAGACCTTTTTGTTTTCTGGGTTTCATCTCGACCTCGATGAAAAGGGGAATTTGAGCGCCGATGGTTTCACTAATATTGACTTAAAAAACGAAACTTATTTACAGGCCCTTCAAAAGTCTGGAAAAAGCAATCGTACAATTCCTCGAATCGCTCCAAAAAATACCGCACTTTATCTCAGCTATGGATTTGATGATTTCTCAGAATTTTATAAAAATTTTGAACTGCTGCTAAATGAAAATCCTGAAAGATTTAAATCGTATCAAGAGGGTATTTCGACAATCGAAAAATTCTTGAAAATTGATGTCGAAGAACACTTTGTTAGTTGGATTGGTTCTGAAATGGGAATATTACAGCTAAAATCTGAAAATCAGAACGTCAAGAACGATCTTGCCTTAATTCTAAAAACCAAGGATAAAGAAGTGGCGAACAAAAATCTTGATTTCGTGCTAAAACAAATAAAAAAACGGACCCCCGTTAAGTTTAAAGCAGTTCAGTACAAAGGGCATGAAATAAATTTTCTTTCCATCAAAGGATTTTTCAAAGCTATTCTTGGTGGGCGTTTTGATGAATTTGATAAACCTTATTTTACCCAAATTGATGATTTTGTCATTTTTAGTAATAATCCCAACACACTCAAATCAATAATCGACGGTGTTAAGTTGGGGCAAACGCTTAACTATAGTGAGGAGTTTACTGAATTTGACCGAAAATTTGAAGATGAATCCAGTCTATACGTTTTTGCAAATGTTCCTTTGTTGTACGACACCTTTTTATCCAGTGCCGATGCTCAAACCAAAATACTTTTACGAAAAAACAAAGATTTTCTGATTTGCTTCCCAAATGCTGGATTTCAATTGACTCCTGCAGAAGATTTATTTGAGACTAGACTGGTATTGGATTATCTGGATGTTGAAGATGTAAGGGAGAACGACTTTTATGTCAAAAAAGTTTCAAGAAAATCACACCAACCTGTTTCTCGGCTTCCAAAGGAAATAACGACCGCTGTATTTAATCTTCCTCCAATCAACCCTGTAGATTTGAGCGCGAATTTTTTCATTAAAAAATATAATTCCGGTTCGGTCAAATATGAAGTGCATCTTAAGGATGGTAAAAAGCACGGAAGGTACCAGGAATTTTATCCCAATGGCGCAAAAAAAATGACAGGTCGCTTTAAGAATGACGAACAGATTGGTACATGGCGCTACTACAATAAGGAAGGCGAGCTTTTGATTAAAAAGCAACTGTAGCGCGCTCATAGAAAAATTAAGACCGCTGCCAGACCTTGTATAAATGAGATTAAAATCAACATGCCTAGTAGTAAGTTTGGGGATTTGATAGTCATAGTTTCTCGAATTTATTTCAAAACTATATTCTGGGTATGCCAACCTTTAGTATTGAACTACGTACCCTGAATTACTATAGACGAGTGGCAAAAACCCAACGGTCAATCAATTAGGGCATTCTCGCATATTCTAAAAGACCAAGGGCTTGAATAGTATAAAATGCACCTGAAAAGACTAGGAATACAAACGAAATAAATACGACCAATTTAAAAATACGCTTTAGTGTCATGGCTTTAATTTTCTATATAAGCTACGACAGGATTGAAATGCACAATTTTATCCAGTGCCCAATTACAGAAAAGTTAGGTCGAATGGAAGGAGATGACTTCTCAATTGTAAAAAATGATTGATACCAATACTTGCTTTCTTTGACACTTTATCCCAGATTATCAACCATTTACAGAATACCAATAGGTTATTGCTCCAACCTAAAATGCACCATTAGGTTGTTTTCCATAAGGAAATATAATAGGAGTCTAAATAGAAAAATTAAGAATACGAGAATAAATACACCCTTTATTGACTTTTTACGCCTTTTGTACTTAATTTTTGCCTCCATAGAAAAGAAAGTATATTCTTACAACGATGATAGCCGTCATTATTTTGAAGCAAGACAAGTTTTCGATAAAACGCAGCTTAGGCCAATGTTTTAAGCTTTTTATTCATCACCCAAAACCATAAGGGTTGCACCAAAGCTAGTAACATCATTCCAGGATAACCGGTTGGCATTTGAGGGCTCTTTTGATGCGATTTTAGAATCTGATATTTTTTACTTCCGTTATAGTGATGATCGGAATGTCTTGATAGATTGAACAATAATGTTCTTCCTATAGGATGATCGGAATTCCATGAATGGTGATGGCGAACTGGTTCATAACGACCATGTTCGTTCTTTTTTCGTAGAAGACCGTAGTGCTCAATGTAATTTACGGTCTCCAATAATACTATTCCAATTATGGCTGCCCCTAGAAAAGCGATTAGAACTTCCGTTCCAAAGAGCGAATAAATGGCAGTAACCATAATGACATTGGCTATTGAATACACAATCATTCTATTCTGAATTGAAAACCAAGACTTGCCATCGGCATGCAATCTTTTATATTCCAGTTGCCAAGCTTCAACATAACTTCCAAAATGCGAACGTAACCAATACGTGAACAACAATTCATTTTTTTTAGCGGTGGCAGAATCTTCAGGTGTAGCCACATTTCTATGATGACCACCATTGTGGTAGGGCAGAAAGTGGGTGTCAAGTGAAGTGAGCAATAAAACTTCTCCAATAAATTGTTCCCAGCGCGAATGTCGATGCCCCAATTCGTGTCCAACATTAATGCCAATCACACCACACATGAAACCCATTGCGGTTATTCTACCTATATATTCCAAAGACCCAAAAGGGGTGTCCGCAATAACGTAAAAGAAATAAATAAGAAAACCTATTTGAAGAGGTAAGCAACCGTATAAGATGTAATCGTATATCTTTTGGTTCTTTTCATCATCTGCCAATTTCTTATCCATGTTTTCGCGGTCGGGTGGCACAAGTAGCTCGAGTAAGGGAACCAAACCGAAAAAGACCAGAAACGTAAAAAAGGTCCATATACCTTGAAAATTAAAAGCTACCAGTACTGTAAGGGGTATGGTATAAACAAATAAGTACTTTAATCTTTTCATGTGTAGCTATTTTGAGATTCCTTTTGTAATAATGGTTATCAGACTATCGAAATGAGATTCCAGTCGGTCGTATTCTCCTTTTAAATAGAAATTAGGTTCCAATCCTTGTAAAAGCATGACAAGAACCTGTGCATAAACCATATGGTCTCCCGGAAGTTCCAATTCATGCTTTTGAACGCCTCGTTGAATGAGATGTACTATTTGTTCTACCTCCCAATTGATCATTTCTTGTTTTACCCTGTCTACAAAATCATAATGCTCGTAGAAATTCGGTCTTAGGGTTTCTTGATAGTTAGGAGCATGTCGTAAGACCTCCATGCGCTTCAACATATAGTTGTGCAAAACAACTCTAGTATCGGATACCTGGTCTTCAAAAACGATTGTTAATTCGGTTTTAAGCAGTTCCAATTCTTGTAAGACCACAGCCTCGAAAAGCAGCTCTTTGCTCCCAAAATGATAGTATAACGACCCTTTGGCCTTTTGTGCAGTTTTTGCAATATCTTCCATAGCGGTCTTATAGTAACCGTACTTACTGAAAGTTGTACTTGCTGCAGTAATAAGCTGATTTTTAATATTAGACATTTTGACTAAAAACGGATAATAGTCAAATATAAGAATTTTGATTTAACTCTTTTCACAAGTTTTCTTATCCAAACAGTGTGTGCAAAATGTTTTGCAATCCGATAAAATGCACCATGTACCAGATAAGATGTTCCGAAGGCTGAAAACGTTCATCGAGGATAAAATGCACTTTAACCGAACAATTGTTTTTTAGCGAGTTTTTTGTCTGGATAAACGACGAAAATCGACCTCAGGGGGTGCCTCAGGGTAATTTTACATCGTAACAATTACCCAAGACATGAAAGCAATTTTGACCTTCGTTTTTTTCTTCTTCATCACAGCAGCAGCAATGGCAAACACTCCAGCTAAGCAAGCTAAAGTTGAAACTACTACTATGAAGGTTGAATTGAACATCACAATCGAGAAGAGCGATGTTGAGAAGTCTGAGGTTGCTAGATTGTACATGTACAAGAACTCAAGGGTAAAGAAAGCGTTGAAATTTGCTACCAAGGCCAACAAAGCTAAAATGGCATAAAAAGATATAATAGGATTTGACTGTGTGGCCCTCGAAAGAGGGCTTTTTTTATTTTAAGTCTTTTTCAAACTGATTGTGAATCGCTAGAATTAGTAAACCGAAAATGACTGCAAAAATTATAAGAACCGTATTGACTAGGCCATCAACTGAGAATGAAATCCTTATTAATATGGTAGAAATTACAAAACCTGAATTTCGAATCACCTTATGGTATTTGTCAGTGTAAAAGAAAGAGACTAGTAAAAGCAAAACATCAACTATAATCAAAACAGAAAAAAATTCGTCAAAGAAAATGCTGTTTATGTTTTTTAATTTTCCAACACCAATTACACTGTCCGATAGTTGTGAAAAACCCCAACTTCCAAAGGAGTAAAGCGCTAGCCCAAGTAATAAAGGCACCAATACTAAAGCTATCCCTTTTTTAAGATTGACAAAATTTTCCAGGCCTTTACTTAGTTCCTTGTCCGCTTCGTTCTTTTTACGATTCTTATTTAAACGGTAAAACCAAAATAAGAGGTAAAATAAAATAATCGACGCCAGTATATCATAAGTGAATTGTAAATCCCCTTTAATCTTGAACCAATCGGTTGACAATTTCAAATTCGCCAAATCTTTGAATAATCTTCTAATAATGATGAGACTTATAATCTCATATTGTTTACTGATGTATGTGGTAATTGAACGTGGCAGATAAAATATCAATAGATAAACCTCATAAACAAGAATAAAAGAAAAAGGGGTATAGACGGCAGCTATGGGGCTACCTAAGAGCGGATTTTCTTCGTCAAGAAACTGTAGTGAGTCCGCCAAATAGATAAATACCAGATGAACAATAAAACTAACGATGGATAATAACAGTATACTTCGTTCAATTTTTCTTTTTGATTTTTCTGAAAGAAGTAAATGATGAAGCCTTTTGACCACTGATTTAAAGAAGTTCATTTCTAAAGATAATCATTAGGTAAGTAAGGTCTTGAGAAGATGGTCTTCCGATAAAATGCACCATGTATCGGATAAGAGGTTCCAACGCCTGAAAACGTTTATCGAGGATAAAATGCACTTAAACCGAACAATTGTTTTTTAGCGAGTTTTTTGTCTGGATAAACGACGAAAATCGACCTTAGGGGGTGCCTCAGGGTAATTTTACATCGTAACAATTACCCAAGACATGAAAGCAATTTTAACCTTCGTTTTTTTCTTCTTCATCACAGCAGCAGCAATGGCAAACACTCCAGCTAAGCAAGTTAAAGTTGAAACTACTATTATGAAGGTTGAATTGAACATCACTATCGAGAAGAGTGATATTGAGAAGTCTGAGGTTGCTAGATTGTACATGTACAAGAACTCAAGGGTAAAGAAAGCGTTGAAATTTGCTACCAAGGCCAACAAAGCTAAAATGGCATAAGAAGATATAATAGGATTTGACTGTGCGGCCCTCGAAAGAGGGCTTTTTTATTGGGTTCGGAATACCTTTGTAAAAAATTACAATAGATGCAAGAATTCAGTTTTGAATCGCTAATGCAATTGCCAAGCCGTTACCGCGGTGTTTTGCTCAATAAAATTTCAGGATTAAAACCAGCCAATCTCATTGGTACAAAATCAGAAGCTGGGCAAACCAATTTGGCGGTTTTTAATTCGGTGGTTCATATTGGTGCCAATCCTCCGTATTTGGGTTTCATTTTAAGGCCTACCACCGTTGAACGCCATACCTACAACAACATAAAGGCTACAGGTGTTTATACCATCAATCAAATCACGACCCAAATTCATCAAAAGGCTCATCAAACTTCAGCGAATTACGAGCGTGATAATTCTGAATTTGATGCCGTTGGTCTTACCGAATACTTCCATCAAGATTTTCACGCCCCGTTTGTTATGGAAAGCCACATAAAAATAGGTCTTCGATTTGAAGAAGAGCAGTATATAAAGTGTAATGATACCCGATTGGTTATTGGTAAAATAGAGCACTTATTATTGCCGGATGACATGATTGAGAAGGATGGTAATATCTCTCTAGAACAGCTCGATAGTGTAACAATTGGTGGATTGGATTCTTATTTCTCCATTGAGAAGTTGGGCCGCTATGCCTATGCCAAACCCTGATACGTTTGTAACAAAATTGGGTTTTTCATGTCTATTGCTATAAGACAACCACATTCAAAACGGGAAACCATGACTATAAAAAACACACTGCTAGGCCTCTTCAGTTTTTGTTTTATACTACTAAGTGGACAAAGCCAGAATTACGAATCTTTAGATGAAGAACTAGCTGAAATTTCGAAAATTGGTTTGTTAAAGGGGTTTGGTGTTGCTGTCGTTAGTTCTGATGGCACTCTATTTGCAAAAGGTTATGGCCATTCAGATGTTGAAAAAAATATACCTTATACAGAACACTCCATTCAAAACATTGGTTCCGTTTCAAAGACCTTAATCGGTATAGCCTTGATGAAGGCTCAAGAAATGGGCAAGCTAAAGCTTGATGACCCCATCAATAAACACCTTGATTTTGAAGTAGTCAATCCCTATCATCCGGAACAACGCATTTTAATTAGACACTTAGCCACGCACACCAGTACCATTTTGGATACTGATTTGTACGATAAAAAAGCCTACTATGTGTTGAATGAGGAAGATTTGAAATTGGAAATCGTACAAGACATTGGTGAGGAGCTCCAAACCTTAACCACAAAAGTATCAATGGCTGACTACCTTAAAAACTTTTTGGCTAAGGATGGTATATGGTATAAGAAGAAAAACTTTTCAAAAAAGAATCCAGGTAAAAAATACGAGTACAGTAATGTGGCGGCAACTTTGGCGGCTTATGTCCTAGAAAAAGCTACCGGGGTTCCCTATGATGAGTTTACGGCCAACCATATTTTGGAACCTTTGAAAATGACCACATCCGGCTGGTCTTTTGATACCATTGATGCAGCAAAGCACACCAAATTGTATGTTCAATCGGGCGAAGAGATACCTCGATATGCATTGGTGACCTATCCCGATGGGGGATTGCTGACCAATTTGTATGATTTTAGCACTTATCTGAATGAACTAATGAAAGGGTATTTTGGAGAAGGAACGCTTTTAAGTGAAGCTTCTTATAAGGAATTGTTTACCGAACAGCTACCACAGCAAAAGGTGCCCAAGAATCCGAACAGTTATGATGAGGAGTTTAATTCTGGAATTTTTATGGGATTCACTCCAATAGGTTTGGTGGGCCATTCAGGAGGTGATCCCGGTATCAGTACGTTTATGTTTTTTGACCCAGAGTTGAAATTGGGCCATATTATCATGGTAAATACCGCTTTGACAGGTGAGTCAGTTGAAAAGCAACTGATTCCGATTTTTAAAGCGGTGAATAAGAATTTGAAAGAGTAAGACTAGTTACAGTATAGAAAACGAAATTAAAAGCGCTCTGTTTTTCTTTTTGAACAAATAAAAACTACTCTTTGCGAATTAGAAATTCGCCTGACACACCTATCCAGTTCAAAATTATTACTTCGCGACCTTCTCTGTCAACAGTTAAACCGAAAGATCTATTAATTCGTGAACCTAAGGTTTCTGTAATATTTGAACCATCTCTGGATTCAATTGAAATTTCATAAACATTCTCATTCCTACTTTGTGAAATCAAAAAGTCTTCTTCGGGGAAGTCTCGCATATAGTTGAGAGTATAATCATCTTGATTATTTGTTTCAATTATATTGTTTTCTGAAAATGTAAACTCAAATAGACTTTCTGTTTGATTGTTTCCTATAGAAAATGGAGTTGTAATCCATTCTCCGGCATAACTCGAAGGGACAGAAAATAGCGAGTTGGAAGCTTCATTTTCTTCATTCGAACATCCGTAAAGTATGATGATCATTACGAGCAAAATTTTTCTATACATATGACACTAATATTAACTCAATAAAAGAATTAAATTTTATCCTTTGTAAAGTGGTTCCAATACCTTTAAGGCCTGTTCTACACTTTTGATCCCTTCAAAAACCAACAACAATCGCAATCCGTTACGGGTTTGTTTCTCTTTGAGCTGACATTCTTGGGGATGCGTCTGAACATATTGCAATACCCTTGTAAAAGTGGCAGTTTGGTAGAAGGGCGATTGCTGATCGGCAATAAAATAACCAATAAACTTGCCCTTTTTAAGAATAACACGCTCTAACCCAATAGAAGTGGCAATCCACTTAATCCGAACTGAATTTAAGAGGTCAACGGCCTGCTCGGGCAATTCCCCAAAACGGTCTATTAAGGAAGTTTCATACTGCTGCAGCCCTTCCTCGTCTTTAATCTCATTTAATTGGGTGTATAAATTCAGACGTTCTGTAATATTATTGACATAATCATCAGGAAAGAGTAACTCAAAATCGGTATCCAATTGGGTGTCTTTCACAAAGACTTTTTCTTTATCCCCTTCAACTTCATCATAGAGTTCTTTGAACTCATTTTCCTTAAGTTCTTCAATAGCTTCGGTCAAAATCTTTTGGTAGGTCTCGAAACCGATTTCATTGATAAAACCACTTTGCTCACCACCTAATAAATCTCCGGCACCGCGAATTTCCAAATCTTTCATAGCGATATTAAAACCGCTCCCCAATTCGGTAAACTGCTCTAAAGCTTGAATACGTTTTCGGGCATCGGGCGTCATGACTTCGTAAGGTGGTGTGATAAAGTAGCAGAATGCTTTTTTATTACTACGTCCTACGCGACCGCGCATTTGGTGCAAATCACTAAGACCGAAATTATTGGCGTTGTGTATAAAAATGGTGTTCGCGTTAGTCACATCGAGACCACTTTCTACAATGGTTGTTGAAACCAACACATCAAACTCACCATTCATAAATGCCAACATGAGCTGCTCCAATTTTTTACCCTCCATTTGGCCATGGCCTATTCCGATTTTGGCATCGGGCACCAATCGTTGAATCATACCCGCAACCTCTTTGATGTTTTCAATTCGGTTGTGAATAAAGAAAACCTGCCCACCGCGCTGAATTTCATAGGAAACCGCATCGCGAATGATTTCTTCTTGAAAACGAATGACTCGGCTTTCAATAGGGTAGCGATTTGGTGGTGGTGTGTTAATTACCGAAAGGTCGCGAGCGGCCATCAAACTGAATTGTAAGGTTCTCGGTATTGGCGTTGCCGTTAAGGTCAACACGTCTACATTTTCTTTGATGGACTTTAATTTGTCTTTAACTGAAACTCCAAATTTTTGTTCTTCATCTACAATGAGTAAACCTAAATCTTTGAACTGAACATTTTTGTTGACAAGTTGGTGCGTACCAATGATGATGTCTATTTTACCTTGGCCCAAGCGTTCCAAGATGTCACGTTTTTCCTTGGTGCTACGAAACCGGTTGAGGTAATCAACTGTCACCGGCATATCGTCAAACCGTTTTTTAAAGGTATTGCTATGTTGAAATGCCAAGATGGTAGTTGGCACCAAAACGGCCACTTGTTTTCCGTTATCAACTGCCTTAAAAGCAGCTCGAATAGCGACCTCCGTTTTTCCAAAACCGACATCCCCACAAATCAAACGATCCATTGGGCGCTCGCTTTCCATGTCTTTTTTTACATCGTCAGTGGCCTTGGCTTGATCTGGCGTATCTTCATAAATAAAAGAGGCTTCCAATTCGTGCTGTAGATAACTGTCAGGAGCATATTGATAGCCTTTTTCCAAACGACGCTTAGCGTATACTTTGATGAGATCAAACGCAATCTTTTTGACACGGCTTTTGGTCTTCTGCTTGAGCTTTTTCCAAGCGGCTGAACCCAGCTTGAATATCTTGGGTTCCTTACCATCCTTGCCGTTGTATTTTGAAATTTTATGCAAGGAATGAATACTCACGTAAAGAATATCCCGGTCACCATACACCAATTTTATCGCTTCTTGCTTTTTACCTTCTACGTCAATTTTTTGAAGTCCACCAAACTTTCCAATGCCATGATCGATATGGGTGACATAGTCCCCAATTTCAAGTTTATTAAGTTCTTTAAGGGTAATGGCCTGTTTCTTGGCATACCCATTTTTTAAATGGAACTTATGGTAGCGCTCAAATATTTGATGGTCTGTATAACAAGCCACCTTCAAATCAGTATCTAGAAAACCTTGATACAATGGAAAAACTATGGTCTGGTAATGAACATCTCCTTCATGTTCTTGTAAAATGTCATTGAAACGCTTGGCCTGTTGCTCAGTAGAACAAAAAATATAGTTGGTGTAGCCAGCATCATGGTTTTCATTGAGGTTTTCAATAAGAAGGTCAAACTTTTTATTAAAGGAAGTTTGTGGTTTTGTTTGGAATGTCACCTCGAGCGCAGTCGAGGGATTACTTTGACCATCAATTTCAACCACAGAAAAATCTTGTAATTGCGTTTTGAGCAATTCTGAATTCACAAAAAGTTCTTCTGGTGTCGAATGCTTGATTTCAGCGCTTAGTTTGGCGAAATTTTCCTTGGCCTTTTCAAAATTGGAGTCGATTTGGGAAAAGACCAAGTCGAGATTTTTAGAAAAAATGACCGTTTTAGAGGCTATATATTTCAAGAAACTTTCGCGTGTTTCTTGGGTAAACTTGTTTTCTACATTCGGGATGATGGTGATTTTTTTGACCTTTTCGGTCGAGAGTTGGGTCTCTACATCAAAAGTTCGAATACTATCGACTTCATCACCAAAGAATTCAATACGATAAGGTTCATCATGCGAAAATGAGAACACGTCTACGATTCCCCCTCGAACGGAAAACTCGCCGGGTTCCGTTACAAAATCAACGCGTTTGAATTCATATTCGAAGAGCACCTCATTCAAAAAATCCAAAGAAATGGTATCGCCAACTTGAAGCTTTTGCGTGTTTTTGTCCAATTCTTTACGAGTGACGACCTTTTCAAAAAGTGCATCGGGATAGGTAACAATGACTGCAGGCTTCTTTCTCGAATTGATTCGGTTCAAAACTTCGGCGCGAAGCAAAACATTGGCATTGTCAGTTTCCTCAATTTCATAGGGGCGTCGATAACTGCCAGGATAGAAAAGCACATCTTTTTCACCTAGTAATTGTTCAAGATCATTCAAAATGTAAGCGGCCTCTTCCTTATCCTGTAACAAGACAAGAAAAGGTGAATCTGCACCTTTAAAAGATTCAGAAATGGCAAATGAAACTGAAGAACCTACGAGGCCTTTGAGACTTACTTTGTTTTCAGGCTGGGCAATAGCTTTCCGCAGTTTCCTAAGTTTTGGAGACTGTTCAAATAGTTGGGAAACGGACGATTGAATCAATCCAACAATTTTCCGGCAAATATAAAGCTAGATTTGTACCACTTCACCCTCTACCACCACAAAAATTTCATCATTTTTTTTAGGGGTCAGGGTATAATTTCCCGTGAATTCCCCAAAAGCGGGTAAGATCAATTGATTACTGGTTTTAAAAAAACAAGGAAGCTTCAAACGTTGCCTCCCAAAGCCTTGAAGCCGCACAGCAGGATGTATATGACCACAAAAATTGAATAAACCGTCTCTTTCATCTGGGTGGTGAGTGAGTAAAAAATGGTCAAGTATCAGTTCTTCGAAAATTTCAATACCAACCGAACTAAATTTTTCAGGAGAAATAATATCGTGGTTCCCAGCTACAAGGCTAATTTTTGAAGCCGTTTTTTCAACCCAATTTTGAAATAAATCCCACTCCTTATTAAGCGATGAGTGGAATAGATCGCCTAGAAAAACAATGTGAAATGGTTGAAAATGACCCGCCAATTCATCTAACAGAATAAAGTTTTTATGCACCGCTTTTCTTGGTACTGCGGCACCAAATTTTCTAAAATGACCTACCTTTCCTAGATGCACATCAGAAATCAATAAAAGTGATTTTTCTTCCCAGAAGATTCCACCATGGGGGTGGAGTACAAAAGAATGGTTTTTGATTTTTATTGTTTCTGTCATAGGTCTTTGCGTTTGACACGCAATGCCAAAATTATGGATTCCAGCTTTCGTAAGAAGGACAAAAAGCTTACTTCATCAAAATCTTGGTCATCCTTTTAATTCTGTCAGCCAATTTTTCATTTGAGAGCTTTTCCCGAAGTCTATCGGTAATCAGAGGGAATGAAAATGGCGTGGGATTTTGACATTGTTTCCAAACGATTTCTTGGGTAGCAATTCGTTCTAAGGCGAGGCGTAGTCGCCCTTCTTCCAGCTGATGTTCAATGGTTTCGGTAAATGCCTGTTGAAAAAGTAGATTATCGGGTTCATAATCTCTAAAAACATCAAAAAGCAATTGCGAACTGCTCTGAAGGTGTTTCATTTTTACACCTTTTTCAGGATATCCAGTAAAAACCATTCCACTGATAACGGCAATATCACGAAACTTTCTTCTCGACATTTCATTGCTGTTCAAACTTTTTTGAAGGTCAGAAAGCATGTATTCCGTTGTAAAAAGGTTGTTATCCAAAACGGCCTGAATGTCTAGGGGCTTGTCGGATAGCATTTCAAAGCCATAGTCATTGAAGGCCAATGAGCACGTAATGGGCGATAACAAACTGATACGGTAGGATAGCAAACTACTCATGGCTTCATGAACAGCCCGCCCTTCGAAGGGATAAAAGATGTGATGGTAACCATCTCTTGTTTTGAAAGTTTCGATTAGAAATTCATCGGGTTTGGGCACCAAGCTTTCTTCTCGTTGTTTCTGAAAAATATGGTTTAGGGCAACCAATTCTTTGCTTTGTTCTTTTTCGGTTGCTGCTTTGTAGAGTTCGAGGCGCAACAATTCCGACATCTGGGCAGAAAAACTCAATCGACCACCCATCCAAGCAGGTACTTTGTTGGTTCGTTTCGTAGAATTACGAACTTGCACCTTCATGCTCCGAATGCGAATAAACTCCAAATTGCGCCCCGCAAAAACAAATACATCTCCAGGGTTTAGTTTCGAAACGAAGTATTCTTCGATAGAACCGATATAGCCCCCTTTTTGATAATGTACCGAGAGGTTGGCATCACCCACAATAGTGCCAATTTGAAAGCGATGGCGCATCGCTATGCCCTTGTTGTTGACCTTGAATTTTCCGTCAGCTTCCACCTCAACTTTCTTGTACTCGTCATAGCTTTTTAAGCTTTGACTACCCATTACCAAGAAATTCAATAGCCACTGCCACTCATCTTCGGTGATACCCTGATAACAAAACGTCTGTTTTATTTCAGGAAAAATCTCCTTCGGATAAAAGCCATTTGAAACAGCAAGGGTCGTTAAATATTGAATGAGCACATCATAACTGTTCAAAAAAGGCAAACGGTCTTCGACAGCATTTTCTTTAACGGCCACTTGAAGTGCCGAGGCTTCAATCAATTCAATGGCGTGGGTAGGTAAAAAATGGATTACACTGGTTTTGCCAGGTTGGTGACCACTACGACCAGCACGTTGTAAAAAGCGGGCAACGCCTTTTGGGCCACCGATTTGAATAACGGTTTCAACCGGAGCAAAATCAACACCTAAATCTAGACTTGAAGTGCAGACCACTGCTTTTAGACTTTCGTTACGTATGGCATTTTCGACCCAAATACGGGTCTCTTTATTTACACTACCGTGGTGCATGGCCATCTCACCCGCAAACTCAGGATAGCGTTCCAAGATTTTCTGAAACCAAATTTCACATTGACTACGGGTATTGGTGAAAAGGAGGGTGGTCTTACTTTTTTTGATGATGGGAATTACATCATCCAACAAATGAAGCCCGAGGTGTCCGCGCCATGGAAAGGTTTCCATTTGCTTCGGAATGATACTGCTGACCCTTATTTTCTTTTTAATATTTGCCTTGACCAAAACGGAATTTTCCATCTCCGATGAGGTAGGGCCCAAAAGGACTTCCCTTGCTTGTTCTAAATTCCCGATTGTAGCCGAAATGCCCCAGATTCGGAGCTCATTACAAACGGTTTTGAGCCTTGAAAGGGCAAGCTCCATTTGAATGCCACGTTTTGTGCCGAGCAATTCATGCCATTCGTCAATGACAATGGCCGAACAGTTTTTAAACTTGTTGCCATAGTCTTTTGATGCCAGTAGCAACTGTAAACTTTCAGGTGTGGTAATCAATAAATCAGGAAGCGAGTTTCGTTGTCTCGCACGTTCTTTATTGGAAGTATCGCCTGTACGTATGCCCACGGTCATGGGTAACTCCAAATCGGTAACAATGCGTTCTGCCGATTGTTTGATTTCTTGCGAAAGGGCCCGAAGTGGGGTTATCCAAACAGCCTTTAACCCCTTTTTATGCTTCGATTTGTAATCGGGGTTGTTCTTAATGTAGTTAAGGACAATAGGGAACCAAAGTGCATAGGTTTTTCCACTTCCGGTTGGGGCATTGAGCAATCCGTGTTTGCCCTGCAAAAAAGCGGTCCAGGTTTCTTTTTGAAACGTGTGTGGTTTCCAGCTTTGCTGCTGGAACCAATTGTTTGCTATTTCAAAAAGTTGTTGTCTATTCATGCCGATTGTACTCTGAATTTAAATAAGGTCATGAATCTTTACTTGACTGTTCTTTTTTGGTATTAATATAAGATTGATAGGCAATTCCTGCACTGGCGATACTACCGAATATTCCGATAAAAGTATCTCCAGTGATTATCAAATAAATGCCTGCAAGGGTTCCAACTACACCAATGATTAGTCCTAGGTTAAATGTGTTTTTCTTTTTCTTCTCCATCAATTTTGATATTAAAAGTGCTAGTTCAAGAATTCGGTATTAGCGTTCTTAAATCATTTATTGAGTTTGCCTCTTCAATTTTTTTGTCTTTTCGCCATCGTAAGATCCTGGGAAAACGGGTTGCTACACCACTTTTATGGCGTTTTGAAAGGGCGATGCCTTCAAATGCAATTTCAAAAACATGATGTGGGGTTACACTTCGCACTGGGCCAAAACGTTCCAAGGTGTTTTTTTTGATCCACGCATCCACCTCCTTGAATTCTGCATCCGTAAGTCCGGAATAAGCCTTGGCGAAAGTGACCAACTCCCTTTTTCCGTCAGCATTCTCTTGCCACAATGCAAATGTGTAATCCGTGAATAAATTACTTCTTCTACCATGACCACGCATGGCATAGGTAAGTACGGCATCAATGGTCAATGGGTCGACCTTCCATTTCCACCAATCTCCTTTTTTACGGCCAACTTGATAGGGGGAATTCAATTTTTTAAGCATCAACCCTTCGCTTCTCTTTTCCCTTGAGAGTTCCCTTTCCGCTGCTACTACTGACCAAGAATTGAATTGCATCCGTTCTGATAAAAGTAGCGGAAGGTCGCTGAGCGAAGTCGAAGTGACATTTTCGTCGTTTCGACTTCGTTCAACCATCATTTCAAGTAGTTCCCTTCGTTCTAAAAACGATTTCGAACGAATATCTTGTCCTTGCCACTCTAGTAAGTCATAGGCTTTTAAAACTACTGGGGTCTTTTTCAGTAGATTTTTGGAAACTGTTTTTCGGCCTATTCTAGTCTGTAAATCGTTAAAGGTCCCTATTTCACCATTGGGGTAGGGCAAGAGCTCACCATCCAACACAGTACCATTCGGAATTGGGCCTAAAAACTTTTGAAACTCGGGATATTTATCCGTAACCAATTCCTCGCCTCGACTCCAAACAAATAATTCATCGTTACGCAGAATTACCTGTGCCCGTATACCATCCCATTTATGTTCAAATGACCAGTCTTTGACATCTCCCAAATCTTCAATGTTGTCTTCTAGGGCATAGGCCAAATAAAAGGGATAGGGTTTTGAAAGAAAATCACTTTCATTTTCTTGCAAGACTAGATCTTGATATGAAATCACGTTTGGGTCCCAATTTCCCATGAGCTTATAGGCCAAAACATCTTCATCGATTTCAGTTGCTTTGGATAACGCCTTTGTCATCAACTTTTGACTTACTCCTATTCGTAATCCACCAGTTATTAATTTGGTAAATACAAATCTGCAATAATAGTCCAGTTGTTTCCAGTTATCAAAGAGATAGGTTTTTTTGTCTTCATCCGATTGTTTTTTTAACCAAATCATCTCTTGTAAAAAGTCAGTCAATGACTTCTCCGTAGATTTTTCATCAGAGGGAACTACCAATGCAATGGTCTCGGCCAAATCACCCACGATGTGGTAACTTTCTTCAAAGAGCCATAGTGGAATATTGGCCAACTCAGAGGCCCACTCACGCAATAAAGTGGTATTCACGGGTCGAGGTGGACGTCGATGCGATAATATGGCGATGGTCCAAACTTTATCCTTGTCAGGTGCATGTGAGAAGTAGTTGGCGAGTGCATTGACCTTGACATTAGTTTTGTTGGTGCTATCCAATGTTTTAATAAGTCGTGCAAACTGTTTCATTCGGCCTCAACTTTTTCGGTTTCAGCATTCACTTCGCCATTTTCACCTTCAAATTGTGTGCTTTCGGTTCTTGCATCATAGCCTAGCGTTCTTAAATACTTTGAAAAAATATCGGTATAGCCATGGGTGCAAATAATTTTTGATGCCCCTGTTTCCTTAATGGCGGTTAGCAATCCTGGCCAATCGCAATGATCGCTCAACACAAAACCTTTGTCAATGGCCCGTCTTCTTCTTGCTCCTCTAAATGCCATCCATCCACTTGCAGTGGCGGTAACAAAAGGAGTCATTTTTCGAATCCAAGTACTGCCGTGGGCTGAGGGTGGGGCTATAACAATATTCCCTTTAATGTCCTCCTTTTTTGTGTCGCGGGTGATGAGCTCTGTTTTGGGAAAATCAGTCAACGGACGGAGGACTTCCGTCATTTTTTCGACCGCACCGTGCGTAAATATTTTACCAATGGATGGGTCTAGGTGTTTTAATAAGCGTTGTGCTTTGCCCAAAGAATATCCAAACAAAACAGAGGTTTGACCTGCTGATTGGTTTTCGGCCCACCACTTGTTAATATCAGATATAACTTCTTCTTGAGGTCTCCATAAAAAGGCCGGAAGGCCAAAAGTGCATTCGGTAATAAACGTATCGCATTTTACGGGTTCGTAGGGAGTAGCGACCCCATCAGCTTCTAGTTTATAGTCCCCGGTAAACACCCATACCTCCCCTTTGTGTTCAACTCGAATTTGGGACGAGCCGATGATATGACCGGCTGGATGCAAACTAAACTTGACCCCATTGATCATAAACGATTCTCCCCATTCCCTTCCGGAAATCGTTATAGTTCCCAAACGATGTTTTACAATGGGTACATTTCTGTGATGGGTAATATAGGCCTTGTGGCCCCATCGGCTATGATCGGCATGCCCATGGGATATAATGGCCTTTTCCACCGGGCGCCATGGGTCTAAATAGACATCGGCGGCTTCGCAATAGATACCCTTATTGGTAAATCGTAAAAGTGGAGATTTCATAGCTCGATGAAATTACAAATTTCTTTTGGGCATTATTTAGGAAGGTTTTTTGGAGCGAAGTATATTTGCCAAACAAAAATTTTAACAATGCCCATTATAGATTTATACGAAGCTGGAAATTCAAGAAAGCAGTTGGCTCACTTCGCAACTTTATGCAGTCTGGCCGCGGTTGATGGTGAAATCAATGAAGAGGAAAAAGCTGTTTTAGACAAGTTCGCTTTTAAACTTGATATCAGTGAGGCTGAGTATAAAGAGATTATGAAAAAGGAGAATAAATATCCTATAGAAACCCCACACAGTGAGGAAAAACGTCTAAAGCGTTTATTCGATTTCTTTCAGATTATTTTTTCAGATAGGGATGTTGATGATACCCAACTACGTATGGTTGAGAAATATGCCATAGGTCTTGGTTTTCCAGTTGATAAATCAGAAGCGATTATCGAAAAATCCATTAAAATCTTTACGGGTCAAATTGCTTTTGACGATTATTTGTATCTGATGGATAAATAATCAGTGGTACTTATCTAAAAATTCCTGAAGTTTCAAGACCATATTTTTACTTCCACAGAAAAACGGAATACGTTGGTGTAATTCTGTAGGTTGTACGTCTAAAATTCGCGATTTGCCTCCTATGGCCAGTCCGCCGGCTTGCTCGGCCAAAAAGGCCATTGGATTGCACTCGTATAACAACCTTAATTTACCATTATTGGTCACGCTGCTTTTAGGGTACATATATATGCCACCTTTAATCATATTTCGATGAAAATCGGAAACCAATGAACCAATATATCTTGAGGTGTACGGACGGTCTCCTTCCTCTTTCTGACAATATTTGATATAGTCCTTTACACCTTGATGAAAATGAACATAGTTTCCTTCATTGACCGAATAGATTCTTCCATCTTCAGGGAATTGCATGTTCGGATGTGAAAGGTAAAACGTTCCTATAGCAGGGTTCAATGTGAATCCGTTTACCCCATTTCCCGTGGTATATACCAGCATGGTTGAGGTGCCATAAACCACATACCCCGCAGCAACCTGTTGATTACCCGGTTGCAGAAAATCTTCTAATTGAACTGGTGTGCCAACAGGAGTTATTCTTCGGTAAATCGAAAAAATGGTCCCAACGGATACATTTACATCAATATTACTTGAACCGTCAAGAGGGTCAATTAAGACTACATATTTATTGTTATGATTCTCATCTTGACTATTAATGGTAATAAAATCATCTTCCTCTTCTGAAGCAATTCCGCAGACGATTTCTCGGTTTTTTAAGGTTTGAATGAATTTCTCATTCGCTAGAACATCCAATTTCTTTTGGTCCTCGCCTTGAATATTGGTGTCGCCGGCATCACCCAAAATATCAACCAAACCTGCTTTATTGACTTCATGG
This sequence comes from Croceivirga thetidis, assembly GCF_012272815.1. Classification (GTDB taxonomy): domain Bacteria; phylum Bacteroidota; class Bacteroidia; order Flavobacteriales; family Flavobacteriaceae; genus Croceivirga; species Croceivirga thetidis. The sequence continues at coordinate 624,634 of NZ_JAAWWL010000001.1, read as the reverse complement.
TTCACTACTTTGGCCGCAAGGCGAATGGCATTGATGAGTTTGGACAATTCTCCAGTAGAGTATTGAAAATCAGTTTGGTTTTCAATTATAAATTCCCCTAGAGTCTTGGTTCTATTGTGCATTGGTGAGAAGGTTGTATTTGTTCGAAACAAAGGTCGTTGATTTTAGATTACTACAACGATTTCGATAAGTTTTTGTTGTTTTAATCCGGACATCTTTGCCAAAGTACATTTTGAAAACAAAGAACACTCAAATCGTTGCATATTTAAACAACGGTTTGATAATTTATAACAAAGTGTTTTATTTGCAACAATTATGGAATTTAGTATAAGAGAAGCAGTGAGGTCTGATATGAAAAGCGTACACGCTTTGATTACAGAATTGGCGGTTTTTGAGAAGGAGCCAGAAGCCGTAAAAGTTACCATAGGCGATTTGGAGCGGGATGGGTTTGGTGAAGCACCTTTGTTTCATTGTTTTGTAGCAGATTTTAATGGTGATGTAGTAGGAATAGCTTTGGTTTATCCGCGTTATTCAACGTGGAGAGGCCCCGTAATCCATTTAGAGGACCTGATTGTTACAAAAGCTATGCGAGGTAAGGGAATCGGGGCGGCACTTTTGAAACGCGTGGTTCAATACGGGGTTGCTAAAGGTGTTGGTAGAATCGGATGGGAGGTTTTGGATTGGAATGAACCGGCCATAAAGTTTTATGAAGATTGTGGGGCTATTGTTATGAGGGATTGGCATGTCGTTCAAATGGATGATGTGGCAATGAAAAAGTTTTTAGAAGCATGAGAATATTCAAATTTGGGGGAGCATCCGTTAAAGATGCAAATGGAGTAAGGAATTTGGTCAAAGTACTCGAAGCTGTAGGCCATGAAAAAATCGTTTTGGTTATATCGGCAATGGGTAAAATGACCAACGCCATGGAAGAGGTAATAGATGCCTATTTCAATGAAGAATCTCAGCTTGATGATAAAATTCAAGTTGTCGTCGACTATCATAAGGCGATTATAAACGATCTCTTTGAGGTAAAGAACCATGATGTACACCATAAGGTCAATAAATTAATAGAGGAATTCCGCGGTTTCTTGATGTGGAATAAATCACCCAAATATGCTTTTGTTTATGATCAAGTCGTAGGTTATGGAGAATTGATTTCTACGACAATTGTAAGCTCGTATTTGACCGAAATTGGAATGACCAATAATTGGTTGGATGTTCGAGAACTGATTAAGACCGACAATTCGTATCGTGATGCCCAAGTAAATTGGGATTCAACCGAACAACGAGTCTCTGAAAAAGTGGAACCGGCGCAATTGAATATCACTCAAGGTTTCTTAGGTAGTGATGAAAATAATTTCACCACAACCTTAGGTCGGGAAGGTTCGGATTACACTGCTGCCATTCTGGGGTATTGCCTCAACGCCAAGTCTGTTACCATTTGGAAAGACGTTCCAGGGGTCTTAAATGCAGACCCTAGACATTTCAAAGAAACCCAAAAGTTGGAACAAATCAGTTATCGTGAGGCCATAGAATTGGCATTTTACGGTGCCTCTGTTATTCACCCGAAAACGTTGCAGCCTCTACAGCAAAAAGAGATACCACTGCATGTAAAATCATTTGTTCATCCAGAAGCCCAAGGTACCACTGTCGGTAAGGGAAAAAAGATTGTTCCTGAAGTGCCTTGTTTCATTGTTAAAAAGAACCAGGTCTTATTAAAACTATCATCACTTGACTTCTCTTTTATTGTAGAGAACAACATCAGTGATATTTTCAAAATGTTTCACGATTATCGATTGAAAGTTGATTTGATTCAGAATTCGGCAATTAGCTTTTCAGTTTGCTTGGACAATAAATTCTCGGGACTAAAATCGATTTTACCTGAATTGGAAAAAAGGTTCAAGGTCACCTGTCATGAAGACGTATCCTTATATACCATAAGACACTTTGACGAACAGGCCGTTGAATCGGTTTTGAACGGATATGATGTACTTGTTGAACAACGTGGAAAGGAAACCGTTCAGTTGGTCGTAAAATAGTAATGGCCCCCGCCTAATTGTCTATATTTACAGTCTACCAACTAAATCAAATCAATGGGGCTGGTTACGGCGAAAGAGGTGGCCAAGGTTATAAATCTTGACCGTTATGGTGTTTTTGGAACGTTCATCGGATGGTTGTTGATGAAGATAACCCGTATTTCGAACCTCAATCGATTTTATAAAAAGCATAAAAATCTCCCAGGCCCTGATTTTTGCGATACCATTTTAGAGCATTACGATATTGATTTTGAACTTGTTGAAGAGGAGTTTAAGCGCTTACCTAAATCCGGACCTTACATTACCATTTCAAATCACCCTTTAGGGGGTATAGATGGTGTTCTTTTGCTAAAACTTATGCTATCACAGCGGGATGATTTTAAGATTATAGCCAATTTCCTTTTACACCGTATTGCACCCCTGAAGCCTTACATAATGCCGGTGAATCCTTTTGAAAACCATAAAGATGCCAAAAGCAGTGTTATGGGTTTTAAAAGTGCACTGAAACATATCAAAGAAGGGCACCCCTTAGGTATTTTCCCTGCTGGAGAAGTATCTACCTATCGCGATGATAAATTGGTGGTAGACCGCCCTTGGGAAGAGGCTGCCTTAAAATTGATTCGTAAGGCAGAGGTACCTGTTGTTCCCATATATTTCCATGCTAAAAACAGCCGTTTGTTTTATCGTTTGTCCAAAATCAATGATGTTTTTAGAACGGCCAAATTACCTTCTGAGTTAACGACCCAACGAAGAAGACCGATTAAGGTACGCATAGGCCAACCCATTTCTGTGGCCAACCAAAAAGAGGCAGAGAGTCTAGAGGATTTTACCGAGTTGCTCCGTAAAAAAACCTATTTATTGGCCAATGTTTTTGAGAAGGAACGTTTGATTGATAAAGTGCCAACTAGCATAAAAATTCCAAAACCGACCAAAAAAATTGCCTCTGCAGTTCGAACTGAAGTTTTGCAAGGTGAGATTGAAAAGTTGCGGGAAAAAGATCTTCGTTTATTACAGAGTAAAAATTATGAGGTATATCTGGCACAGGCCAAAGACATGCCTTTTTTGCTCCAAGAAATAGGAAGACAACGTGAGATTACCTTTCGTGAAGTCGGGGAAGGAACGAACAACGCAGTTGATCTGGATGGTTTTGACTCGTACTATCATCATTTATTCCTTTGGGATGATAACGACAAAAACTTGGTTGGAGCCTATCGAATGGGTCTGGGTTCCACTATTTTTAAAGACCACGGAATAGATGGTTTTTACCTTCAAGATCTCTTTCGTTTTGAGCCTGAATTGTATGGTATGATGTCGAAATCCATTGAAATGGGTAGGGCATACATCGTAAAAGAATATCAACAAAAACCAATGCCACTCTTTTTACTTTGGAAAGGCATAGTACATACAACACTTCGACATCCTGAACATAAATATCTAATAGGCGGTGTAAGTATTAGTAATCAATTTTCGAATTTCTCGAAATCGTTGATGATTGAATTTATGAAATCGCATTATTGGGATCCTTATGTAGCGCAATATATTCGTCCCAAAAAAGAGTTTAAGGTACAATTGAAAGATGCCGATAAGGAATTTGTCTTTGATGAGACAGAAGCCGATTTGAACAAATTTGATCGCTTGATTGAAGAAGTGGAACCTGGAAGCCTAAGGCTTCCTGTTCTAATCAAAAAGTACATCAAACAAAACGCCAAAGTTGTTGCCTTTAATGTCGACCCATTATTTAACAATGCAGTTGATGGTTTGATGTACATTAAAATTGCTGATTTACCGGAGAGTACGGTAAAACCGGTTATGGAAGAATTTCAAGCCGAGCTGGAACGTAAACATTCAGAAGGTCAAGCTTCAGAAACGGATTGAAAGACCCAAAAAAGTTCAGTGGCAATCTGAATACTTCGTTCTAAGTATTTTTCACTCTGTTGTTCGGTTCCATCAAAGGCCTTAGGGTCTTCGTAGGTGATTGGAAAACGTGCTTCTGCCCCTACAACCATTGGGCAAGCTTCATTCGCAGAATCACATGTCATAATAGCTCCAAAGCCGGAATCGGGATTGAACGAATCATCATACGTTTTAGAAAAACAAATAACAGGATGTTTGTTACCTGAATAGTTAACTGCATATATAGGGTTTTGGTCATCCGAAAGTTTTAAAATTTCAAAGCCTTGATAGGTTAAGGTTTCACCCACTTTTGGAAACATTGCTGTTGCCTCTGTTCCTCCAGAATAGCAGCTTAAGTTATCCACATTAAAATAATGAGCCATGGTCTGAGCCCATATCTGTGATAAATGACTTCTTCTTGAATTATGGGTGCAAATGAAATTCAATCGAATTTCTTCCTTTTGACCTCGTTTTTGAATGATGTAATCAACAAGGGGTTGAAGAACCGACATGCGCTCTTTGGAAATGGTTTTGGCATTTAAGGAATTAATTGTTTTCTCCAGTTCAATAAATAGTTTGTCTTGGTTCATAGCAAATAGAATTATTAGATACCGACGATTTTACTTCGTTTCTCAAATAAAAGATTATCCATCCATATCCCGTCTTTGGTTTTGCCCACTTTTTCTCGTTTACCTAAAAATCGAAAACCTACCTTTTCGTGTAGTTTAATGCTCGCTTGGTTTTGAGGAAAGATACCTGATTGTAAGGTCCAATATCCGGCATTTTCGCTCTCCACAATAAGTTTTTCCATCAACGCCTTTCCAACTCCTTTTCCTCGGGCATTTTTGCCAATATAAACACTGACTTCTGCGACCCCGCCATAGACACATCTGCTTGATACGGGTGAAAGTGCCGCCCAACCAAGTATTTCGTTTTCAGATTCAGCAATTAAACGACATTCGTCAATATGGGCAACATCCCAACTTTTGTAATCTGGGACAGTGGTTTCAAAAGTGGCAATTCCGGTTGATATTCCCTCGGCATAAATCTGGCCAACTTTGGGCCAATCGGTGGATGACATTCTTCTTATTACCATCGGTTTTAGAACTATAGATTTAACAACAGTTTACTTTAATCCTTTGATTGTGCAGAAAGTTTCTAGGACCTTCAATAGCAAGCAAAATGTGTAAAAGGGCCAAAATAAATGCCCCAGGCACAGCATTTTCAGCAACGAATAGCAACGTTCTTCCCGCTAAACTCGAATAATCAATTTCTGAAATAAAAAGAAGGGTATTTTCAGTAAATCTAATTTTAAGGGCGATTATCAATACGACTAACCCATAATGGGTTGCATTTGCAAACAAATGGAGAATGTATTCTTGTTTAGGCAATCCTCCCATAAATTTCCGGCTGTCCTCTTCAGAATGTGCATCGATAGCAAGAATAACAAAATCGATTACGACCAATAATAACCCAATTAAGAACCAAAAGAAATTCTGTTGATTTAATACCAAGAAAATGACAATTAAAGGGAAAAGTATAGCCCTTAAGGTATGGGTTAAGTGTTCTAATTTACTTTCAATTCTATTGTATAGCTGATACTTCCAAAGATGTAGGTAAAGCCCATCATAGGTGGCAAGGACCATATAGGTGAAAAGTGAAATTGCCGTTATGAGAAATATGACTTCCATAGAAATATTAACAACAACCGCTTCCTGGAGCACAAGAAGAAGCTCCTGATTTTACAACTGCCTCAGTTGGAACGCCACAGGTCTCTTTTGCTTTGCAGTCCGTCTTTTTGATAGATAGCTTGAAAACTAACTTTTCATTGTTCCAAGTGTAGTCATCAATGAATAATTGTGCCGTATGGAATTGGTCATTACTGTATTCAATTTTTAATTCGGCCTCACGGTCCATTGCCCTCATTTTATCAACCTTATTCAAAATACCAAGTGCTTTGTATGAGCTCATAAATTCGGTTTTTCCGATTTCTGATGGACTTTCCCAAAGTTGGATTATGGTCTCCTTCCAGGCATCGGTTCCAGCACCGCAATCCACCGATTCAATGGCAATATTTTTTACCTCGGTAATGTGGTAATTCGCCGGCACCAATTGTCCGGGTTGGTACTCAAATAGTAAACTTTTGTTTTTATGGTCTTCGAGTAAGGATAAGAATTCCGATGTTATCATGCTAACAACAATTTAGATTAATATTTACAAAAAAGGAGGATAATAACTCTTGTACGTGGCCCCATCTTTCTTTGTTAATGCAATAACAGAGATTTTTTCCTTCGAAGGTTCCATCGAGTAGTCCTACTTTTTTTATTTCATTAAGGTGTTGGGATATAGTGGGTTGGGCCAAACCAATTTCATCTACGAGATCGGTACAAATACAATTCTCTTGTTTGCTTATATATTCAAGGATAGCTACCCTTGCAGGATGCGCCATTACCTTGGCAATTTTTGCAAGCTCATTATGTCGCGGAGAGAAAATATGTGTTTTAGTTGCTCCCATGTAAAATTATATATTGCAATATTACGATGATAAATTGAAATAAAAAAGGCCAGCGTTAATTTCTGACCTTATTATTTTTAGAACCAAGGCTTTTTGCCCACTTGGTATGTGTTGTAAAATTCCTCATCTGACTTCGTCAAATAAATAATTCCTTCGATTAATCCAATTAATCCCGGAATCCAAAAGAAAAACGCCCCAACAACAATGCAACTTGTTGCATAGCCTAAAAGGGTTACACCAAGCATTATAAAACCTTCTTTCTGATACCCAAGAATAAACTTATGAATTCCTAAAGACCCAAGAATTATTGCAAGAATACCAGCGAGAATTTTTTTATTATCACCCCCACCAACTGCATTATTCAATCCTTCGCTGAATTCGCTGGCTGTTTTTTTAGCTTCTTCTTTGAAATCACTTGCAGCCTCTTTGGCATCCTCTGCAGCTTCTTTTGCAGCGTCCTTTGCCTTGTCAAAAGCTTCTTCTGCCTTATCACCTAAATCTTTGTTGTCTTCAGACATGATTTTTAATTTGATTGGTTAATAGAACCTAAATGTAAAAAATAAATCATTAGTTACAGAAAGGCTTTATCAACAGGTTCCCAAAGCTCAATTTTGTTGCCTTCAGGATCAAGGATCCAACCGAATTTGCCGTAGTCGTATTCTTCAACTTCACCAATAATTGTAACACCCTCTTTTTTAAGTTCGGCCAATAACTCTTTTAAGTTTTCCACTCTAAAGTTCATCATGAACTGTTTTTCGCTCGGATTGAAATACTCGGTGTCATCCTTGAACGGGCTCCATTGCGTCATACAATCTTTACCCTCCTTGTCTTTCCACCAAAAACTCCATCCGTATTGGTCGGTAGGTATCCCTAAGTGCTTTTTGTACCAATTTTTAATGCCATCTGGGTCTTTGGTTTTGAAGAAAAACCCACCTAGGCCTGTTACTCTTTTGTTCATTGTTTTACGTTTTTCTCATATAATGCAATCCACTGATCAGCTGTCATTTTTTTGCACAGTTCCCCAATCAACACGTATGGAATATTTGCTATTTTTTTAAATCGAATGCAACTCTTACCCATATCCAATTTCGTTTTCACGTGTTTTGGATATTCACCTACAAACCAATCCAATAGTTTTTTATCGGCGTAGATACCAGAATGGTAAAGTGCTATGAAATTCTTTTGCGAGGCAATATTAATAAAGGGCAAAGGCACTTTTGGGTCACAGTGGTACCCGTCAGGATATTTTGAATGCGGCACATAATACGCTATCATTTTGTAACCAATTCCTTCTTCGAATCCTGTTGGTAAATTATCACGAACGGTTTCCCTTAGTTTTGAAATTGCTTCGGTTCGTTCTGATGGTACTTTTGAAATATACTCGTCTACTGTTTTGGCGTCTATGGTCATGTCAATTTATTTACGTTGAAGAATCAAGGAAGAAATTAAGGAAATAATAAAACCAATGACAAAAACGGTCATGGTCATCAATCCAAAACTAAAGAGTGGGTTGGTAAAAAGTTCTTTTTGAGATTCAAGTTCTGCCAATTTCACCTTGAATTCTTCTGGCGACATTGAGACTTTCATTTGTTCAACCGAGGCATTGTAATAGTCATCCATAAATGTAGGATTCAATACTTCAGTGTAAATCACATCTAAAATACCAAATACTACTGCAGTTATAAGACTGATTAAAACCCCAATGGTCAGTGCCTTTTTAAAGGCAACTTTTCCATTGTTTTCGTTATCTCGGTAATGTTTGATTCCAAAGAACACAAAAAGCAACGCAATGATCATCGAGGCGTAACCCAGCACTTCTTGCGAAGCAAAGCTCAAATCGTCCATTACATACCACGAGAGCAAAAAAAGAACACAGATGGCTATGGCACCAAAAGCGCCATATTTAATAATAGTTTTTTTCATGATTTTCTTATTTAAAGGTTTAGGCCAAAACTAGTCTCAATAGGTAGGAACCGACTCATACTAAAGTACCAAATTGCTAGTACTTAGGTAGGAAAGCAGGTCTAAGTGGTGATTATTTGAAGTTCTTTTGCTTTTTGTATCGCCTGTGTTCTTCTTTTTGCATCTAGTTTGATAAGTAGGTTGGAAACATGGGTTTTGATCGTACTTTCGGAGATATGTAATTTTTCACCAATTTCTTTATTGGAAAGTCCTTTGGAAATCTCCATCAGTACTTCGTATTCACGATTGCTTATACCCAACTCTTGAATTTTTTTGAAATCTATGGTAAATGAGTCCTGTTGGAGTTGTTTCTTTTTTTGTTGATTGATATAGAGACCAATACCCAAAAAAACAATAGCAACAATTGAAATTATAAGCTCGATTGAGGTACTACCCGAAAGGAATGAATATTTGCCCAATTGAAAAAGGACAAGTAATGAAACAATGAGGGCCGAAAAGACAAAGATGGTCTTCTTCACACTCTAATTTAGCAAAATTCTGCCTTCACCTTGTCGACAATTGTCTGCGCTAATTTTTCTTTGCTTTCCACGGTCCATCCAGCAACGTGTGGGGTTAGGAGTACATTCTTTGCTTTGCGCAAATATTTAAAAGGCTTTGGCTTGTTCGAAAAAAAGTCGCCAAAATCAAATGATTTCTTCTCATATTCAAGCACGTCGAGACCCGCCCCAAGTATTTTGCCCGATTTGAGAGCGGACACCAAATCTTTGGTTACCACACAACTTCCTCGGGCGGTATTTAAGAACCAAAATGGTTTTTCAAAGGCATTGATAAATTCGGTATTTATCATTTTCATGGTTAACTCTGTCTGTGGAACATGCAAACTCACCACATCAGCACGATTTTGAAATTCCAAAATTCCCACCTGTCTGGCGTTTTCATCTCCAACTCCGCCGATAATATCATAGCAGATAACTTCATCCACATCAAAACCCATTAATTTTTTGGCAAAGGCTTTCCCCATATTGCCGTAACCGATAATGCCGACAGTTTTACCCTCAAGTTCAACGCCACGACTTCCTTCCCTGTCCCATTTTCCTTTTTTAACCTCTCGGTTTGCCTTATTCAATTTGTTCATTAGGCTAAGCAACATGCCTAAGGCATGTTCGCCTACAGCATTACGGTTACCCTCTGCTGCAGCAGCTATGAAAATGTTTTTTGAACGCGCATATTTAAGGTCGATATTTTCCAAGCCTGCCCCAACACGACCTATGAATTTCAAGTTTGTGGCGGTATCCAAAAATTTAGAATCAATTGTAAAACGGCTTCTAATTATCAATCCATCATAAGCCGAAATCTTTTTCTCAATATCCTCTTTTGAGGACTTGTAATCTTCATCATTCTCAAAACCAAGCTCCTTAAACTGTTCAATGAGCAGGGTATGGTTGGTGTCAACATGTAAAACCTTCATATGCGGGGGTAGTGGGTTTGTGTCATTTCGTGTTCAACAGTTCCCGTATGGGCTGTTGAAAGCTTTTCAAAAAGTAATAAATGAACTTCTTCGTTATTTTTTGTGGCTGGACAATGTTCCACACCTTTTGGAACGACAATTAGCTCACCTTCTTTAACAACTTCGGTTCGATCTCGAAACTGCATGTAAAGGGTGCCCTTGAGTACTTGAAAGAGTTCATCTTCATTTTCATGGACATGCCAAACAAATTCGCCTTGAATCTTGGCTAAGATTACCTGCATATCATCAACAACGGCAATCTGATGTGGATGCCATGTTACGTCAAACAGGGAGTGTTTTTCCTTAAGGTTAATTGATTTCATAATCCCAAAATAAGTTTAGCAATCCAGAAATAAATAAGAATCCCAAATATATCGTTACTAGTTGTTATGAAAGGTCCAGTGGCTATTGCTGGATCGATGCCTCTTTTGTCTAAAAACAGCGGGATGAAAGTTCCAATAAAACCAGCCACAACAATGACTGCAATTAAAGAAATGGAAATGGCCATGGCTGTCATAAAATCACCTTTCCAAATCCAAGTGAACAACAATAATAGTGCAGAAAGTATAATGCCGTTCAATAGGGCCAATAACATTTCTTTGATCAGGCGGTTACCGATGCTCCCCTTAATATCGTCATTGGCAAGTCCCTGAACTATAATTGCGCTTGATTGCACGCCAACATTTCCGGCCATTGCGGCAATTAGCGGTGTAAAAAGAAAGAGGACTGTATACTTTTTGAACATCTCTTCAAATCCACCCATAATAACAGCGGCTGCTGCTCCACCGAATAGGCCCAAAATAAGCCATGGCAAGCGGGCACGTGTTAATTCCCAAATAGTATCATCGGCCTCTACATCTTGCGATATACCAGCGGCCAATTGATAATCTCGTTCGGCCTCATCTCGAATAACATCAACGATATCATCAATGGTGATGCGCCCAACCAATCGTCCGATTTCATCAACTACAGGTATGGCTTCCAAGTCATATTTCTGCATGATTTTGGCGACCTCTTCCGGTTTTTCGTTGACATTGACATAATCAACTTTTGGAATATAAACTTCTCGAATATGGGTTTCTGTTGAAACTGTCAGTAAGTCCTTTAAAGATAGCCGACCCTTTAATTTTTCTTCATCATCTATCACATAAATGGAATGTACCCGGGTTACTTCTTCAGCTTGGGTACGCATCTCTTTGACACAACGGGTTACCGTCCAGTTTTCATTAACCTTGACCAATTCTTTAGCCATAAGTCCACCTGCGGTATCCTCATCATAGCGCAAAAGATCAACAATATCTTTGGCATGGTCCCTATCCTCAATTTCTGAGATTACTTCTTTGACCAATTCTTTTGGAAGCTCACCTACAATATCTGCCGCATCATCAGTATCCAATTCCTCTAACTCATCGGCAATTTCTTTTGGGGATAGGTTATTCAGAATAGCTTCTCGAACGTCTTCGTCAAGTTCGGTAATAGCGTCGGAAGTCTTTTCGCTATCCAGCAGCTTAATGATATAGGTTGCTTCTTCCTCATCGAGCTCATTGGCAATTTCAGCAATATCTGCATAATGAAACTCCTTCATTAAGGTTCTCAACTCTGCATCTTTTGATTCAGAGATCAAGGTTTGCACCTGTTCTAAAAGCTCGTCTGTGAGTTTAAACGGAATCATATTGAATTTTCTGGGTCAATTCAACAAAATTGGCGACAGATATCTGTTCTGGTCGGCGGTCAAAGATAGCATCTTCTCGAAGACTATCGGAAAGCCCAAAACCCTTCAAACTGTTTCTTAATGTTTTTCTGCGTTGGTTGAAAGCTGCCTTTACTACTTTGAACAATAACTGTTCGTCGCAGTCCAATTGAAAATTTTCTTTTCGGGTTAACCGCAACACTCCCGACTGTACTTTAGGCGGTGGGACAAATACATGTGGATGCACCGTGAAAAGATATTCGGCTCTATAAAAAGCCTGAACCAAAACAGAAAGAATACCATAGGTTTTACTCCCTTCTTTTTCACAAATTCGTTGCGCAACCTCTTTTTGGAACATACCTGAAAATTCTGGAATTTGATTGCGATGTTCGAGCATTTTAAAGACTATCTGTGACGAAATATTGTAGGGGAAGTTTCCCGTAATGCCAAATTGCTGTTGCCCGAATAGTTCTTGTAAATCGAACTTTAAAAAATCAGCTTCTAATACGGTCAATTTACTATTCTGCTCTAAGACCTTTGGGTGTTCTAAAGGAAAACTGTGGTTTAAATAGACTATGGATTCCTCATCCAAATCCATGGCAACCAAATCCATCCCTCGTAGAAGTAAATACTTAGTGAGTACTCCGGTGCCGGGGCCAATTTCGATTACTTTTAGATAGCCTTCAAGGGAAAGGGTTTCGGCAATTTTTTGGGCAATTTTTTCATCTTTTAGAAAGTGTTGCCCTAAATGTTTTTTCGCCTTTACTGGGGAATTATCTTGCCCTTTTTTTTCAAATTTTCTATGCGAATCCCTTCTTTTTTTGGGCATGATTTGGTTTTGTGCCTAAGTTAACCTGAATTCTCGACATAGACCCATGCTTCCCTACCAGAGACAAGGGTTATCAGTTTGCGAGTATAGGCCGAAGTTTCATAGACATCACAAATTTTGAGGTCTTCATTATTTAACTCATACACCATTCCATCAACAAAATCATTGGAATTAGTGGTTGGCCTAACCAATGGATACCTTTCGTAAACCGCATTTTCAAACCATTTATAACTTGGAAGTTGGTCCGCTTGACCCTCTAAGATTCTACCGAAAACATACTGTTGTACTTGAGGGTCTTGTAAGGTGCCGTAGGTGAATAAGAGAGGCAACTTCAAGGTATTTGCTGACTAATTACTTCAAGTTCAGTTCTAAAGGCAACGAATTTATTGGCAAAGCGTCTCATGCCGTCTGCCCTCATGATTTCAGCATTTTCTTTATAGTAACTTTCCAAGGTTTGTTTATCCGGACAAGTATATTGAATCGAATAGGACGTGCCTCCCATCTCCTCTTCAACTAAAACCTTGGTCATTTTAGCATGACTGAATTTACCTGTGGCCAGCATATCGGGTATGTGCTTGTCTTTCATCCACGACAGCCAATCGTCATGAACCTCGTCTTCAATATTGATGGTTACGTTATAAATTATCATAGCAATGAGTTCGGGTACAAGTTCAAAAAACAAGTTTAATTTTCAAATTAAACTTGGAGATGAATTGTCGTCGTTATTAAATTTTTAATTGATGGAATCACCACGTAATCGCCTGAAATTTTTACGGGCTTGAGGAAAGTAATAACTGTCTTGGTAATTATAGATGATTTTCTCGTATTGAGGTTTTGCCTTTTCTGGAGCATTTAAATGATTTTCATACAGCTGTCCCAAAGCAAAATGGGCGTCGTCTGCCAAAATATCTTGTGAGTAGAATTCTATGATTTTAATGTAATTGAATTCAGCTGCTTCATATTTTCCTTGTTCTTCCAAAAGTTTGGCTTGCCGAAGTAATGCCTCATCTTCAATTTTTTCACCCTTGTGATTTTGTAGAATATCCTCTAAAATATCAACGGCCTGTTGAGTTTTCTTCTGATAGGCCAGCAAATCGGCACGAGCATATTTTTTTAGGGCGGTTTGGGTGGAGTCTTCCAAAGAATTATCAGATATCAGCAGGCTTAATTGCATGGCATCATTTGCGATAAGCTGCGAAGTGGAGCTTCGCAATACTTTTAATTGTGTTAATGCCCAATCAAAATCGCCCTTGTAAAAGCTGGTTTCTGCTACTTTGTAGCGAGCATCTTGCCCAATAACATCGTTTTTAAGACTTTTTTGAATTTGCGTAAAATAGATAAGAGCCTCACTGAACCGTTGGTCAAAAACTAAAATCTCACCTAAAGCCATTTTAATGTAGGCCACTCCAAACCGTCCAAGAGGTTGTTCCAAACTTTTTTTGAGCATGGCAATTGCAGGATCTGGCTGTTCCTTTCTAAAAGTCAAAAAATTTGCATAGGCAATCTGTAATTGTAAGAGATTGTTTTGATAACCATATTCATCAAGCAGGGCCTCGTATTTTTTTTCGATTGCATCCAATTTTTTTCCACCTGTATTTAATAACTCTATTTCGATTAAGCTTAGCTGGGCGTTCAATTTTCTATTCGGCTGCGAAGCGTTTTCTACGATGTATTCAAATATGGCTACCGCAGTATCGTAGTCTTCGTTTTCTTGAGCAATATCACCTAGATTTCGAATTCGGTCCAAATTTGAGCCTTCAGCTCTCTTGTAGATTGCTTTTTCTTGGGCAAAAGCCTGTTTAAATTGGTTTTGTTGAATAAAAAGCCAACTTAATAGCTCGTTCCAAAGAACATCAGGATTTTTTTGGGCATTCACCAGTAAGGTCTTTCTTAATTTGACGTTGTTCTCATTTTGTGGATCTTCCGAAATAAAGTCATTGATGTTTCGCAGAACGTTTGAACGAGAGGATTTACCATCATAAACCAATTGAAGGTAGGACTGGTACATTTTTTCAATCTCACCTTGCTCTCCATAAATACGGGCCAATTGAAAATTGTAATTCAGCTCGGGTTTTAAAGTCATTGCTCTTGTATAGGCTTGAATGGCCTCATCAAGTAAGGCGTACTTTTGAAAACGATATCCAATACCGTAACCGAAATTCGGATTTTCATCTATTTTTTCAATGGCCTTTTGGTAGTATTCACTGCTCTTTTCCGGTTGGTTTTGAAGTGCATAATTATAGCCGAGTTCAATAAAGAATGTCGGAAAAACAAAGTTTTGAGAAATCTTATCCTGTAGAAACGTTTCAGCCTCTTGATAGCGTTCGAGTTGTTGATAACAGGCAACCAATGCTTCAGAATAGTCAGTGCGCCTTGGATTCTTCTTTACAAGATTTTCGTAGAAAACCACAGCTTTTTCAAAATCACCGTCTTGAAAATATTGCTTGGCCAAAAAATCGTCTTGCCCCCAAGAAAATTCTGCAACCACAAAACACAAAACAAAGAATAGGGTGTATTTCAAAAATGAGCTTTTAGATAAAGATAACGCTGGTTTTATTGGTTTTGTGTTAAGGTCTTATAAAAATCAATTTCAATGTAACAAAAGAAATAGAAGGTCGTCAACAGGAAAACTAATAATTTATATGAGGGCAAGAACTCTAACCCTGTTGCTATTTCTAACCACATCTCTTGTATTCGGCCAATCAAAATTTTCAGAAAAGGAAGTTCTTGACGATTTGGATGCTTTAAAGAATACACTGGAAGAAACACACTATAATCTTTTTGCCTATACCTCAAAGAATGAATTCAATGAACGGTATCAAGAATTAAAAAACGGGGTGTCAAAAGATTCCCTTTCCTTGTTAGAGACGACGAACTTGTTTCAAAAGTTTACCTCATCTGTGAATAACGGGCACACTTGGATCGAATTTCCAATTCAATCGTACATGGAGTACGCTGAAAACGGTGGAACGGTTTTTCCTTTGGAATTGGCATTTGAGAATAAAAAGGCCCTGATTCGAAAAAATTGGTCTGGAGAAGATGCTTTACTACCTGGAATGGAGATAATAACCATAAACGGGGTCTCAATAGCGAACATTGTTAATCAACTTTACCCACAAATTTCTGCTGAGCGTGAATACTTTAAAAATGCCAAAATCGAATTGTATTCTTTTCCCAGACTTTATTGGCAAGTCTTTGGTGAGACAGATGAATTTAGTGTTACGATTAAAAACAATAATTCTGAAAAAATATATCGGCTTAAGGCGGTACCTGCAATTGACGGTTATGAAATGAAAAGGGATGAAGTCATAAATGCAACTAGGCAATTGGACTTTTTTGAAGAAATAGCATACTTAAGGCCAGGTGGATTTGGTGGCGATAAAGAAAAATATCTGGCTTTTATTGACTCTTCCTTTTCAGAAATCAAAACAAGAAAAAGCAAGCATCTAATTTTAGACTTGCGCAATAATCCTGGTGGTGACGATAGTTTTAGTGACTACTTGGTCTCTTTCTTGGCAGACAGACCATTTCAATGGAACTCAAAATTTTCTTTAAAGACCAGTAGTTTTTTAAAGAAACATATTCGAAAGAATTATGATATATCCACCGACTTTTGGCAAAAAGCCCTTTCGCATGAAGATGGCGAAATATATGACTATGATTTTGAAGACTACCAACCCCAACCTACTGAGAAACGATTTTATGGAGCGGTATACGTACTGGTAAATCGACAATCACATTCACAAGCCACAGTTACTGCGGCTCAATTACAAGATTACGGTTTTGCAACGGTGGTTGGTGAAGAAACCGCAGAATACCCCACTTTATTTGCCTCGATATTTCAGTTTACATTGCCAAATACAGGCATTGCCGTTAACGTTTCAAAAGGTCGAATTGTTCGTGTGAATGGAAGTGAAAAACAAGAAGGTGTTCAACCTGACATTATGATAAAAGACCATTTGTTGGATGAAACCGATGAAATATTAGAGGGACTAAAGCAGCAGATTGGTTCCTGAAACATGTTTTTGGCGGTAATGTTAATCGGCATCTAGGGTATCAAAATTTTTTCCCAAACTGAAAGTCACGAAAAGCTTCTTTCTGTAACTTGAGGGAAACAAAAAATTTATGCCTACCTATTCTTTAAACATCAATGGTAAAGTCCAAACTGTTGAAGTTGCAGAAGGTACTCCGTTGTTATGGGTACTACGTGAACATTTGGGACTCACCGGTACCAAATACAGTTGTGGAATAGCACAATGTGGTTCTTGTACCATTCATCTAGACGGTAATCCTACCAAAGCATGTGTTTTACCAGTAAATGCAGTGCCTGATGGTAAAGTAATTACCACAATAGAAGGTCTTTCTGAAAATAATGAGCATCCTTTACAAAAAGCATGGATTGAGGCCCAAGCTCCCCAATGTGGATATTGTCAATCTGGGCAATTGATGCAGGCAGCGGCATTATTGAAAGACAATCCTAACCCGACTCGAGAAGAAATAAAAAGTCATATGAACGGAATTCTTTGCCGATGCGGAACCTATATGCGCATTATCAAAGCCATTGAATTGGCAAGTGAACAATCAGCCAAAACTGCTTAAAATGATGAGTAATCTTAATAATAGAAAATCCAGTAGGTCTTTCAACCGTCGGCAATTCTTAAAATCTTCGAGCGGGGTTGCCCTTTTTATCGGTGTCTCAGGACTGTTGCCAACCGTTGTTTCGTGTCGGGACCAAAAAAGAGTTGAAGAACAGTTTCAAAAACATGAAGTCACGGCTTGGGTTCAGATTTCAGAAGATGGTCAAATCACCATTTACAATCCTGCTGCAGAAATGGGCCAAGGGTCGATGACTGCTTTACCCATCATATTTGCAGAAGAAATGGATGCAGATTGGTCCAAGGTAAATGTTGAATTTTCTCCGCAAGAGGCTGAAATCTATGGCGGAGAAGGCTGGGCACCTGGCACTAAACTCATGTTCACTGTGGGTAGTCGAACAACAAATAGTTACTATTCAACATTGAGACGGGCAGGGGCACAAGCCAGATATGTTTTGCTTAGCTCAGCAGCAGCACACTGGAACGTTCCTATTGAAGAGTTGATTACGATTGAAGGTAATGTGGTGCATGAAGCAAGTAACCAAAAAATCGAATATGGGCAGTTAGTACGTTTTTTGACCATGCCGGAGTCCATACCTGATTTTAACGAAGGAGGACTTAAAGACCCGAAAGATTTTCGATTGATTGGCAGTATCATACCGCGAACCGAAATACCCGAAAAAGTAAATGGTAGTGCACAATTTGCCATTGATATTCGCTTACCTGAAATGATATATGGTGTTTTGGAGCGAGGCAACCTACATGGAGCCAAACCTACATTGCAAAATGAAGAAGAAATTTTGGCTATGGACGGTGTGCTGAAACTGGTTCCTTTTGATTATGGGATTGGTATCGTTGCCACAACTTTAGAAGGGGCACTTAGTGCTAAAAAAGCACTCAAAATTGAATGGAGTGATGCCCAAGCATCGGGATTCAATTCACAAGAGATTTATGCTTCTTATGAAGATATTTTGGCGGAGGATAAAACTGGCGATGTACGAAATGAAATTGGCGATTTCAATAAAGCGTCTAGTTCTGCCACAAAAACGTACGAAGCCGATTTTAAGAACGACTATGTCTACCATGCACAGATGGAACCGTTGAATGCCATTGTCCAAGTGTCAGAGGACTTAAAGAAGGCAGAAGTTTGGGTTGGGAGCCAACAGGGTAGTGATACAAAACTGGGCATTCCAAGTTTACTAGGAATAGGTCATGAGGATGTAACAGTACACCTACAATATCTTGGTGGTGGTTTTGGGCGTAGGAGCATGAGCGATTTTGTAGTTGAATGTGGAACCTTAGCCAAAGAAATGGCACCAAGACCAGTGAAATTGCTTTGGACCCGTGAGGATGATGTCACCTATGGCTGCTACAGGCCATTGACTTTACAGCGCTTAAAGGCTTGCACCGACTCTCAGGGAAACCTAACCGGATTTTCACATGTTGTGGTAGGCGATGGGGGCCATTTGGTTGCTGGTGGTGCCCGAAATGACCATTATCAAATTACCAATCAATGGTTGGAATGGCGAAGCGCCTCACATGGGGTTCGCCTAAAGCATTGGCGTGCAGTTGGTCATGGCCCTAACAAGTTTGCAATTGAAGCCATGCTGGATGAAATTGCCTATGAACAAGGGCAGGACCCAATAGCCTTAAGACGAAAATTGATGACCAATCAATCTCCACGGGCTTTGGCCACTTTGGAAAAAGCTGCTGAAATGGCGGATTGGGATGCCTTTTTACCTGAAAACCGAGCTAAGGGAGTTGCCTTTGTAGAACACGGTTCTATGGGTACGGGCATTTGTGAAATCTCGGTAAATCGCGAAACAGGTAAAATACGTGTTCATAAATTCTGGATTGCACTTGATGCAGGCGTTGTGGTGCAACCTGACAATGTAAAAGCACAGATGGAAGGCGGAATTATTATGGGTATGAGTAGTGTGCTAAGCGAACAGCTTACCGTGGTCGATGGTAAAATTCAACAAAGCAATTACCACGATTACAAATTATTGCGCATGCAAGATGTGCCCGATAGTATTGAAACTGAAATCTTACCATCTGCGGAACACCCAGAAGGTGTTGGTGAAACAGCTACCCCAATGGTAGCAGGTGCCATTGCAAATGCCTTTTTACGATTGACAGGTAAACGTTTGCGACATATACCCTTTACCCCAGAACGGGTATTGGAGGTTTTAAATACTTGATTTTAAGGATGGCGTTACTCAATTAGAGGTATTTGTTTTTGTGCTCAATTTCCGGTTCGGCTGATGGAATTTTGAAGTCTATTTTATAAACAGGTCTTTAGCAAACTTAAGTTCGAAATACGATTGGTGTTCTGAAGTTGGATTACATCAAACCCTTTTAAGGTCAATGACTTCACTTGAAAAATGTTCTCAGGTGATTTTTGATCAACTGTAATTATCAAAAAGGTATTCCCATTTATTTTCCGGAAATACCAGTACCCGTTGGCTTTGTCCGTAAAATTGATGTATTGTTTTCTTTTGAGCTTTTCTTTTTCAGCTTTATCAAGAAAGAACCTTTCCTTGGTAAAACGCCCTTGAATACCCTGAATTTCACCACAATGCTGTTCTATTAAATAGGTATTCAATTCTTTAGGCTCAAGTTCTAGGGCATGACTTAAATCAAGCTTTTTAAATACCGAAGTGGTGCCTTTTGCACCCTTTAAAACAAGTTGGTCGTTGTCAATAGAAATTACTTTAAGCTTGCCCTTGATACCTGTAACCTTGATTTTGTTTTTTTTCCGGTTTGTAATCAGGGGCTCATTAGTACTATTGGCCATATTACCTATCAAACCCTTATCAAAATCGAGTAAAATTACACCGGAATCATGCTTTGTTGTAGTCGTTAAATTATGAAGGCTGGTATCAGTTGCCATCCAGACACCATCGAGTTCTTGTGCAGGTAACAATAGGGTTTCCAAAACCAATGCAACGAGCAAGATTAGCTTCTTCATATTTCTTTAGTACTTAGGATTTCCTTTACCATGATAGAAATCATCAACTAGCTGATGACTTCAAAGCCGCAATAGGGAACCAAAACTTCAGGTATTTTGATTCCATCAGTTGTTTGATAGTTTTCTAAAATACCAGCAAGAACTCTTGGCAATGCAAGAGCACTTCCATTTAAGGTATGTGCCAATTGTGTCTTGCCGTTCTCATCTTTAAAACGAAGCTTTAAACGATTGGCTTGAAATGTTTCAAAATTGGAAACAGAGCTGATTTCTAGCCAACGGTCTTGAGCCGTAGAAAATACTTCAAAGTCATAGGTCATGGCAGAGGTAAAACCTAGGTCACCGCCGCATAGGCGCAAAATACGATATGGCAGTTTCAATTCCTTCAATATGGTCTTTACATGTTCAACCATAGCATCCAAAGCTTGATAAGAGTTGTCAGGATGCTCAACTCGCACAATCTCAACTTTGTCGAATTGGTGTAGTCGGTTGAGTCCACGAACATGGGCTCCATAACTACCAGCCTCACGTCGAAAGCAGGGCGTATAACCCGTCAACTGAATTGGAAAATCTTCCTTTTTAACTATTTCATCGCGAAAAATGTTGGTCACAGGAACTTCTGCAGTTGGAATCAAATACAAATTATCCCCGGTAACATGGTACATCTGTCCTTCTTTATCCGGCAGTTGTCCCGTACCATAGCCGGAAGTTTCATTGATTAAATGTGGAACTTGAATTTCTTGATAACCTGCTGCGGTATTTTTATCCAAAAAATAAGAAATCAAGGCACGTTGTAAGCGAGCACCTTTGCCTTTATAAACCGGGAATCCTGCACCGGTAATTTTCACACCCAATTCAAAATCAATGAGGTCATATTTTTTGGCAAGCTCCCAATGGGGTAGGGCACCATCAATCAACTCTGGAATATCCCCTTCGCGAAATACTTCTTCATTATCATCTTCAGAATTACCTGCTGGCACCAACGGGTTGGGAATATTCGGAATTTCATACAATGCTTTTTGCAAAGCTTCCGTACTGATAGTTAGAATTTCCCCAAGTTGTTTTGAACTTTCCTTTAAGTCACCCGTTTTCGCTTTGAGCTCGTTGGCTTCAGCTGCTTTACCACTTTTGAAAAGCATCCCTATCTCTTTGGAAATTTTGTTTGATTCTGCAAGTGTATTGTCCAATTCGGTTTGGGTAGCACGGCGTTTCTCGTCCAATTCCAAAACTTGGTCAAATAAAGGAACCGCATCGATATTACGCTTTTTTAAAGCCTCGATAAACGCATCTTTATGCTCACGAATTTTCTGTAGCTGAAGCATGATTTTTATTTGAAAGGGCAAATTTAGAGAAAACCTTTTGGCTGCCCTATTTATATTCCTCCGGAATTAGAATCCATTCGTTTCTCCGAAAGTGATTCCACTTGGCCTCGGCCATATCTACTTTTGGGTCTATTAAAGGATAGTATTCCCCTTGATTGACTTTGGCTTTACCGGTTACAAAGATTTGTACATCTTCCCCTTTTGCCTTGTATTCTTTTTTAAGTCTTTGGGCAAATGTCCAAATAAAGTCAGGATACGAGCCGATGCGCCGTCGTTGTTTTTTGGTGAGGTAATCATCTAAATCAATGTGGGTTACCTGCTTGGTTTCTTTGTTCACTACCCTAAAATTCGAATAGCCCGAACGGCTGCGTAACATCATACGCCAACTTAATCGATGCCCTTCTTCCGTCCAAACAACATTGCCTGGTATTATATGATGTCGAAGCGGCAGTAGTATTTGTATGAAGAAATAACCAATGAAAACTGCTACCAATATTTTACTTGCCTTAAGATTGAATATAGGGGAGTTGGCCGTTGCTTCTTCCAAGGGTTTTTTAAAGAAGAGTTTACGAATGGTTTTGGTTTCAAAAAAGAACACACAAAAAGCAAGGGACAAATAGGGAAAAATACCTATTCGAAAAACATAGCTATTGAACAGATGGAAGAAAATGGATAAAGCAAAAGCGATTCTTCTAGTGGGTTTCCAAAGCAAGGCAGGCACCACCAATAGGTCAAAGGCAATCCCGAAAACCCCAATTGCTTTATGCACCCAAGCTTCCTGCAAAAATTCCCCAATAAGAAAATAGTCCTTTTTGCCCTTCATTAAAACCTCAATGAAACTGCTATCAAACCAATCGGCATAAAGTTTAGCGACCGAGGCATAGGTGTATAC
The DNA here is from genome assembly GCF_012272815.1 of Croceivirga thetidis. Lineage (GTDB taxonomy): Bacteria > Bacteroidota > Bacteroidia > Flavobacteriales > Flavobacteriaceae > Croceivirga > Croceivirga thetidis. The sequence goes on along the minus strand of NZ_JAAWWL010000001.1, from coordinate 602,464 downwards.
AATAAACAAATGCACAATAATGATCCATCGTACATAATTGTACATGTAATCGGTCTTAATTGACGGATTAAATTTTGCGTCCAATGAGTGATTTCTGTTGGCCGGTAGAAATCCCATTATGTAGGCCAATAACATTAGTAGGTAGTAGTGGTTATTGTAAGAGGTTTTCTGCATTAAATAAACCCCTGACCAGAGTACTGCAAATCCAAATGCTGCATAACGATATTTGTAACCAACGGTAATCAATATTCCACAAAGGCCCATCAGTACAAAATAGTAGTACATACCGTCACCTGGTAAGGGCTGCAACCACTCAAAACCGATAAACGAAAAAGTAAATTGGGGTTCAATAAAGGTTTTGCGAACCCAACCTGTTGCAATGGCACCAAATGCTTCACAACACACCAGAATACCATAGAACACCCTAAAGGCAATTAATTGGGCATTGTCAATCTTTCTGTAAAGGAAATCATTGAACATTATTTTGAAAATAAATCTTGCACCGTTTGCTTATCCTTAAATAATTGTGCTTTTAAAGCATCAAGCGAATCGAATTTTTCCTCTTCACGAATATGCTTGATGAACTCAACTGAAATGGATTCGTCATAAATATCGCCCTCAAAATCAAAAAGATTGACCTCTGTACTAACAGTATTGCCTTTGACCGTCGGATTGAAACCGATATTCATCATTCCATTTAATTGGCGATCCTTAATCTTACATTTTACGGCATACACCCCATTTTTGGGTATAAGCTTATAGTCTTCAGGTACTTTAATGTTCGCTGTTGGGTAACCTAAAGTCTTTCCGATGCCCTTACCCTTGGTTACCGTTCCGTTTATCATATAGTGGTACCCTAAGAACGAATTTGCTGTTTCAATATCAGCTTCTAAAAGTGCTTTCCTGATTTTAGTGGAACTCACAGAAACATCTTCAATCTCTTGGGCTGGTATTTCTTCTACCTCAAAATCAAGGGTTGAACCAAAGTTTCTAAGGTCGTTGATGTTGGCATTGCGATTTCTACCGAATCTATGGTCATATCCAATAATAACTTTCTTCGCATTTAGTCCATTCACCAACAAATCACGAACAAATTCAATGGCGGTCATTCGCGAAAAGGATTTTGTAAATGGATGGATTATGGTGTAATCAAGACCCATATTCTCTAGTATTGCTACTTTTTCATCAAGCGTATTCAGCATCTTAATATCACTGTCTTTCTGCAATACCATACGAGGATGCGGAAAGAACGTCAGTAGGATGGATTTTAAACCCGTAGCCTTGGCCCGATTATTGAGACGTTCCAATATCTTACGGTGTCCAATATGAACGCCATCAAAAGTACCGATTGTTATGACCGAAGGGTGCTTCTCATTGTATTGAGAGATGCCACGGATTGTTTTCACTTAGAGAAAAATAAAAAAGCTTATTTTTAAAATCTTAATGCCCCATTCTCAGCATGAAAGCTAAATTACGCCTTGTTTTATCAACAGCCATATTTTTTGCTTCAATTTCAGTTATTGCACAACAAAACTACTGGCAAGGAACGACCACAAAATTAGTCGACCAAAATTCCAATAATTACTATTTCAGTTTAGACGAAACATCATTTAAAAGCTCACTGCGTCAGGCAATACAAGATAACTCTGGCACCCAAGTAGTCCATTTTCCTGATGAAAATGGAAAAATGATTGCCTTTCATGTAAAGGAATCTTCGGTTTTACATCCAGAATTAGCAAAGCGATTTCCACAAATCAAATCATTTGTTGGCTGGTCTGCTGATGCAAAAAAGAAAGTTCGATTTAGCACCTCACACCGAGGGGTGCAAGTTATGCTACAAGATTTCGAAGCACAGAAAACAATGTTCATTCAAAAAGAAAGCAGAACATCTAGTATATACAAAATGAATGGGCGCAGTTTGACAAATAAGAACTTCGTTTGCAAAACTCTGGATGAAGGAGCAAAAATGATGGGCTTAGGTGGCTTTACGCAAAAGTTGGTTGACGATCAAACCCTAAGAACCTATCGTTTGGCAGTCTCAGCTTCCGGTGATTATACCAATTATCATGGAGGTACTGTAACGGATGCATTAGCCGCTATGAACGCTACAATAACACGGGTCAATGAGATTTTGGAACGGGATGTCGGTGTACGATTGGAATTGGTTGCCAACGTTACCAATGTCATCTTCACAGACCCAACAACGGACCCATATTCTTCTGGATCTAATCTCCTTGGTGAAGTACAAAACGAGCTTGAAACCACTATCGGTTCAGCAAACTTTGATATCGGACACTTGTTTCACCTTGATGATGATAATGGTAACGCCGGTGGTATTGGTACTGTTTGTGGCCCTATAAAAGGGAGGGCATTCTCGTCTGCCAATATTCCAGAAACCGATTTATACGATTTAGATTATGTAGGCCATGAAATGGGGCACCAGTTAGGCGCCAACCATACCTGGTCATTCGAAACCGAAGGTACTGGTGTTCAAGCTGAACCCGCAAGTGGAACTACGATTATGGGATATGCCGGAATAACTGGTGCAAATAACGTTGCTCCCAATGGCGATGCCTATTACCACTACAATAGCATTCAGCAAATGACGACCTATATCAGAAGCCAGACCTGTGCTGTGGATACCGATTTAACCAATAATGTGCCGGTTATCGTGGAAAATCCTGATTATGTGATACCAGCAGGTACTGCTTTTGTGCTGACGGGCAATGCCACTGACCCAGATGCAGGAGACACACTGTTGTATTGTTGGGAACAAATCGATAATGGTGTGGTTACCCGAGATACTTTTGGGCCTGAAAACCCAATAGGTGCCAACTTTAGATCGCTATCACCGACTACTGATGCCTCACGGTATTTTCCAAGACTTTCAAGAGTTATCTCTGGCAATTTGACCCAATCGTTGCCACCACTGAATTCGGCATGGGAAACTGTTTCTACTATAAGTCGCGAATTTAATTTTGCACTCACTGTTCGAGATAATGGTTTCGGTGGAGGCCAGGTGGCAACAGAAGAGGTTAAGGTTGATGTAGTGGATACTGGCAATGTCTTTGCCATAACGTCACAATCAGAAAGCTCATTGCAATTTAATGGTGGTTCGGTTATTACAGTGGAATGGGATGTTGCTGGCACCAATTTACCTCCGATTAGCGCAGATTTTGTAGATGTATTTTTGTCCACTGATGGTGGTGCGAGTTTTACAATTCCTCTGGCAACTGCAATTCCAAATGATGGTAGTGCAGGTATACAATTGCCGGGAACACCAACAAGTCAAGCCCGAATTATGGTAAGGGCCAACGGAAATATTTTCTTCGCGGTAAACGCTGAGAATTTTGAGATTACCGCCTCGGATTTTATTTTGAATTTTGATGAGCTTGAGTATACAGTCTGCAAACCTGATAACCTGACGATTGATTTTGTATACGAAACATTTAATGGTTTTGCTGGTACTACAAACTTAACGGCAAATCTACCAACTGGTGTTTCGGGAACATTTACGCCATCTTCAGTAACAACTAATGATACCGCTGTTTCACTAGCGCTTTCAGATGTATCTTCTTTGGATGTTGGCAGTTACCCAATTGAGATAACGGGTACTTCAGGAGGGTCAACTACTGAAGTGGATGTTCTACTGCATGTCTTTGATTCAAATTTGAATGATGCAGTTTTATTGGCGCCTGCCGATTTAGCTGTTGATACTCGAATAAATCCAACCTTTTCATGGGAAGACGACCCCAATCATGCATCTTATGAAATTGAAATTGCAACCGACGATGCCTTTACCAATATTGTTGAAACTGGTCTTGTAAATGTCAATATGTACGAGTCAAGTAATTTGGATCCGTCAACAACATATTTTTGGCGAGTTCGGCCTAGTAATAATTGTGCTGTAGGTAATTACTCTGCTCCCTTTAGTTTCACTACTATTTTAATTGACTGTATAACGGTTTCAGCTCAGGGTTTACCTCGAGCTATATCGAATGGAGCGCCATCTGCCATCACAGCAACGGTAAACCTTTCACAAAATTTACCCATTGCTGATATTGATGTGGCCCTAGAATTGGAACATACCTACCTAGGGGATTTGGTCATAAGCTTGACTTCACCAAATGGAACCAAGGTCTTATTGACCTCGAACACTTGTGGCCCATTGAATAACATAAATGCCACTTTTGATGATGACGGAACCGAAATCAGTTGTTCCGGTAATCCTGCAATTAGTGGAACCGTTCGACCCCTTGCTGCACTTTCCACTTTTAATGGAGAGTTCGGCGAAGGAGAATGGGTGCTTGAAATTGATGATACCGCAGCAGGCGATGGAGGTCAACTTATTGACTTTACGGTTACTTTCTGCGTTGAGGGAACATTTAGACCGGACGAAGATGAAGATGGCGTTTTTGACGATGGTGACGATTTGTGCCTAGGAACCCCAAAAGGTGTTCAAGTCAATACCGATGGTTGCCAAGTTTATCGCTTTCCGACCGACAACTTTTTCATTGAAATCAATAATGAAACTTGTCGCGATAACAATGATGGGGCGCTTAATCTGAACGCCGTTGATACTTCCCTTAATTATGAAGGAACGTTATCTGGACCGGGCGGTGATACCGTTTTGGCATTTAATGATCAAACTTCTTTTACCGACCTAACGGCTGGTAATTACAGTTTATGTATAACGGGTACTGATGGTATCAACAACTATGAGGAAACCTGTTTTGCGATTACCATAAATGAACCCGAACCGCTACAGGCCAGTGCTGTTTTTGACGAACAAGATTTGACAACTACCATTTCACTGCAAGGAGGAACCTTATATAATATTGAAGTGAACGGGGTGGTAACCCAAACCCGAGAAACTGAAATCACCCTTGATTTGAGAAACGGAGTAAATGAAATAAGGGTATTTACCAATTTGCCTTGTCAAGGGGAATTCAAAGAGACGTTTTTGGTGAATACTGGAGCATTTCTTGCACCTAATCCTACACAAGATCAGGTAACCTTATTTCTGAATGATTTTTCAGGAGAATTGAATGTTCAATTGTTCTCCTATGATGGTAGATTAATCAAATCAGATAATCGTAATATCAGTTCAGGTAGGTTGGATGTGCAACTAAACGATTTTCCTTCGGGACTCTATTTATTGAAACTATCGGGAAATCGAATCAGCGAAACCTTCAAAATTCTGAAGCGATGAAAATGAAGAAGTATCTAAGTTTTTTAGTGTTGGGGCTACTGATTTCATGCTCTGGAGGCGGTGATGACAATCCTCCTACACCGCCCTTACCAGATCCACCTTCAGCTGCCACCTTGGTCTTTCCTTTTGAAAATTCAGAATGCAACACAGGTGTTGATTTAAACACTGATTTTAGTGAGGTTACATTTGAATGGAATGCTTCTGAAAATACAGACGTTTATACCTTGGAAGTCATCAATTTAAACTCTTCGACTCCTCCACAGACTTTGTTTACCTCAGAAACGACGGCAACTTTGGCTATTGCCAAAGGAACACCTTTTTCATGGTCTATTACCTCGCGAAACAACGAATCTCAAGAAAGCGCTGAAAGTGAAAGCTGGCTCTTTTATAACGCTGGAACCATCGTTAATTATCCACCTTTTCCTGCGACCATCCTTGAACCGGAATCAGGATCAACAGCGGTTAAAAACCAGAATGATGAGGTTGTATTTGATTGGGACGGTACCGATGTAGAAGATGATATTGTTTCCTACGAGCTTTTTTTCGCCACTGGGTCGCCTAATACCCTGACTTCTGTTTATGTTGGGGCAGATTCAAGCTTTGCAATTTCAGGTCTGGAATCCGGATCTGTGAATTATTGGAAGGTCATTACTACAGACGCCCAAGGAAACAACTCAGATTCAGGAGTCTACGATTTTAAGGTGCAATAATCTACTTAGCTGTTATTAAAGGTATTCATGGTGTTCGCAACACCAGAAAACATGAAAGACCGAATCAATTCGGTTGATTTTTTTAAGCGCTCTTGCATTTTACCTTCCTCTTCAGCGTTCCATTGCCCCAGAACATAATCGACTTGGCGACCTTTCGAAAAATCTGCGCCAACACCAAATCTAAACCGGTTGTATTTGGTGGTTTGCAATTGTTGTTGAATATCTTTTAGCCCATTGTGCCCACCATCACTTCCTTTGGTCTTTAAACGAATAGTGCCAAAAGGTAGGTTTATATCATCTGTGATAATCAGAATGTTTTGTAACGGAATCTTTTCTTTGTCCATCCAATAGCGAACAGCCTTGCCACTCAAGTTCATATAGGTAGATGGTTTGAGACAAATGGCCGACCGTCCTTTGTGTTTAAAGGTCGCTACTGCTCCCAAACGGTCGTCAGCAAAGGTCAATTCTTCTTCAGTGGCCAATTGGTCCAATACCTGAAATCCGATGTTATGTCTGGTGTTTTCGTACTTATCACCAATATTTCCCAATCCTGTGATTAAAAACTTTTTCATAGGGTCGTTTTCTTCGAGGTACTGTTTTGCTTTATGACCAAATAATTTTCTAAGAAATTCGAACACGCAATTTTCAATTTATCCAAAAATACAAAAGCGCCTAACTTAGAAGAAAGGCGCTTTTTAGTATAATTTCGGAATGATTTAGCTTTCAGCTGAAGCTTCAGCAGCTGGTGCTTCACCACCTTCAGCTGGTGCACCTTCTTCACCTTCTTCCTCTTCCTCATCGTCAACGATGGCGTTTCTAGCAGCCTTCACTTGAACTACGGTGATGTTATCAGGATGCATGATAGTGTAATCATCGCTTTTGATGGACTCAACAGCTACTTTTTGACCGATTTTAAGGGTCGAAATATCCACTTTGATTTCATCCGGCAACAAATTTGGCAATGCTTTTACAGAAAGCTTACGCTTTCTAAACAAAAGGCGACCACCATTTCGTACCCCAGGTGAATTTCCTTCCAAACGAACAGGAATATTCATGGTTACAGCTTTGTCGTCGAATAACTGGAAGAAATCTATATGTAAGATTTTATCCGTTACAGGGTGAAATTGAATGTCTTGTAAAACAGCATTCAAGGTTTCCCCACCTTCAAGTTCAATTACCGCAGTGTATGCATTTGGAGTGTACACCAGGTTTTTGAACGCTAGTTCATCAGCTGAAAAGTGCAATGGTGATTCCCCTCCGTACAGAACGCAAGGGACCTTTCCAGCATTACGTAAGGCCTTAGTAGCAACCTTGCCCACGCTTTCTCTTTTAGATCCTTTGATCGTAATTGACTTCATATTTACTATTTAAATTATTTTTTTCGAATTGTTTGAACCTTGAAGCCCAACCGTAGTCGAAGGCTACATTATAAATTTTGACGAAATTGAAGTGTTGTGGTGTACGCGATGCATAACATCTGCGAATAAACCTGCACAACTCAACACCTTAATTTTCGGATGATTATCTCTTGAAGGAATTGAATCGGTGATGATCAATTCTTGCAATTGTGATTTTTCTATTTTTTCATAAGCATTGCCTGATAGCAGACCATGGGTGGTAATTGCTCTAACACTGACAGCACCCCTTTCCATCATCAAATCGGCAGCTTTAGTCAAGGTACCCGCCGTATCTACCATATCATCAACCAATACGACGTTTTTGCCTTTAACATCACCAATAAGTTCCATATGCGATATGACGTTGGCTTTTGCTCTTTGTTTGTAACAAATAACAACGTCACTTTCCAAAGCCTTGGAATAGGCATAAGCTCTTTTTGAACCACCCATATCTGGAGAAGCAATACAGAGATTGTCCAGTTTTAAGCTTTGCAAATACGGTAAAAAGAGAGTTGACGCGAATAAATGATCTACTGGTTTTTCAAAAAACCCCTGGATTTGATCTGCATGTAAATCCATGGTAATGATTCGTGTTGCTCCCGCGGTCTCCAACATTTTGGCAATCATCTTGGCAGCAATAGGCACCCTAGGTTTGTCCTTTCGGTCCTGTCTAGCCCATCCAAAATAGGGCATGACCGCTGTGATATGTCTAGCAGAGGCGCGTTTTGCGGCATCCAACATCAACAACATTTCCATCAAATTCTCTGAACTCGGATTGGTAGAACCTATGATAAAGATTCGAGCTCCTCGAATTGACTCTTCAAAAGAGGGCTGAAACTCCCCGTCACTGTATCTAGAGAAATGGATTTTACCCAAATCAGCTCCGTATGCTCCAGCGATTTTTTCGCCTAGTGCCGTACTTTGTGTGCACGCAAAAATTTTAGGTTCTGGAACTTGATATGGCATTCTTCTCAAATTAAGAAAGACCAGCATTTCAACGGCCCTTCAAAAGCGGTGCAAATTTAAAAATTAATCTGGGTTGCTAAAGTATAATTGTGGTTAATTTGGTTTTGTGATTGAAATAATTTTTTAGCTTTGCAGTCCCATTTGCCGAAGTGGCGGAATTGGTAGACGCGCTGGATTCAAAATCCAGTGGTAGCAATACCGTGTGGGTTCGATTCCCACCTTCGGTACTTAGAAGCCTCAAACGACTGTTTGGGGCTTTTTTCTTTCCGATAAAAATCATCAGTTTTAGCCAAGAGTCATATAATATTTTTAGTGTTTTTAGGTTTTTATTAAGACTAAACACGACCTATGAGACTAACTTTTACGCTAGCCTTTCTTCTTGTTTCCCTTACAGTTTTTTCTCAAGCCTTTGTAACTACTTGGAAAACTGATAATGAAGGTTCATCAAATGACAATCAAATTACCATTCCAACACATCCTGATGTAACCTATAATTACGAGGTGGACTGGGGTGATGGTACGACAAATACTATTGTAACAGGCAACATTACCCATACATATGCTGCACCCGGAACCTACCAAGTTTCGATAACAGGCGATTTTCCCCACATTTATTTTGGTGGTCTAGATGAAGGCAAAAAATTAATTTCTATCGATCAATGGGGTGGAATAGAATGGCAATCAATGTTCTCGGCATTTTGGTATTGCGAAAATTTAGACGTTTTGGCGAACGACGTGCCAAATCTTTCAGGGGTCCAGAATATGGTTAACATGTTCACAGGTTGCACTTCCTTGGTTGGTAATTCTGCAATGGGTACTTGGCAAGTCGGAACAGTTACTGATATGTCTTCTTTATTTAGTGGCACCTCAAATTTTAACATCGATATCTCCAATTGGAATGTAAGCAATGTGCAGGCGATGCCGGCAATGTTTTCAGGTTCTGCATTTAATCAAGATATAAGTGCTTGGAATGTGTCCAAAGTCCAAAACATGTTAGGGATGTTTTCCGCTACCCAAAACTTTAATATTGATATATCCGGTTGGGATGTTTCTTCAGTGTCGGACATGAGTTACATGTTTTCTTTCGCGACTGGCTTTGATCAACCATTGAATACATGGAATACTTCCGCAGTACTAAATATGGAAGCCATGTTTAAGAATGCTCCAAATTTCAACAGAGAACTAAATAGTTGGAATGTTTCCAAGGTGGAAAATATGAAAGAAATGTTTTCAGGAGCTTCTAGTTTTAATAACAATATTTCGCAATGGAATGTGGGTGCTGTTTTGAATATGGAAAACATGTTTAGAAATGCAGTTGACTTTAATCAACCTATAGAATTATGGAATGTTGAGAATGTTACCATGATGAAGGAGCTTTTCGCTGGTGCATCAAGTTTTAATCAAAATTTAAATGGATGGAATGTTGGCCAGGTAACTTCAATGCAAGGAATGTTTGCTGGAGCTTCAAATTTTAATCAGAATATTTCGAATTGGGATACGAGTAATGTAACCACAATGCGAGGTATGTTCTTTGATGCAAACTCCTTTGACCAAAATATTGGTGCTTGGGATCTTAGCAACAATATTGATTTGGGCGCGATGTTCTTCGGGGCCACCTCGTTCAACCAAGATGTCTCTGGTTGGAACGTAAGCGGTGTTAGTAGTATGGACGCAATGTTTGAAAGAGCAACTTCTTTTGACCAAGACTTGGGCGGATGGGATATAACTAACGTAACGACTATGAAAGATATGTTTAATGACGCAGGCCTGTCTCAAGTTAATTATGACGCAACTTTAACTGGCTGGGCGAATCTTCCATCTTTACAAAGTAATGTTCAGTTTGACGCTGGTAACAGCACCCTTTGCACTGGGGCATCAGCAAAATCAAAATTGATAAACGATTTTAGTTGGACAATAACGGATGGGGGCATCGGGGTCTGCCCATTTATCACAACATGGAAAACAGATAATCCAGGGGGTTCAAATGACAATCAAATCACAATTCCCACTTTTCCTGGAGAGACCTATGATTATTCAATCGATTGGGGTGATGGTAATATAGATACCAATGTTATGGGTGATATTACCCACACCTATGCAAATCCTGGAACATATACCATTTCTATTAGTGGTCAATTTCCAAGGCTTTATTTTTTAGGAGCAACTACCGACGAAAATTCCCCGTTCGACAATCAAAAATTGTTGTCAGTTGATCTTTGGGGTTCGATTCAATGGACATCCATGGAATTTGCCTTTTTCAATTGTACCGAGCTTGATGTTGTCGCCCCTGACGAACCCATTTTGGATAATGTTACCAATATGAATTCAATGTTCAATGGTTGCTATTCCTTAGAAGGCACAACTGAATTTGAAAATTGGGAGGTTGGTAATGTTCAAATCATGAATGATTTGTTTGCTGATTGTTTTGAGTTCAACCAAGAGCTTGGTTCTTGGGATGTAAGTAACGTAACAGATATGTCTTTTATGTTTTCCTCAGCCCAACAATTTAACGGCAATATCAGTAATTGGAATACATCTGCGGTTCAGAATATGCGGGCCATGTTTCAAGATTCGTGGGCTTTTAATCAGGGTATTGGTAATTGGAATGTATCTCAGGTTACTGATATGCAAAATATGTTCTTTGGTGCGACAAGTTTTGACCAAAATCTGGAAAATTGGAATGTTTCAAATGTTGGCAATATGTCTTCCATGTTTTTCGGAGCAAAACTTTCAACCGCCAACTATGATTCGCTCTTAGCGGGTTGGGCCAGTTTATCCAATCTTCAAAACGGAGTAGTTTTCGATGCCGGTGGTAGTCAATTTTGTAACTCGTTAGAAGATAGACAGTCTATAATTGACAACTATGGCTGGAACATTGAAGATGATGGTGCCAATAGCGAATGTTTTTTTATAACTACATGGAAGACTGACAACCCTGGTCTATCTGAAGATAATCAAATTACGATTCCAACATTTCCGGGTGGCACCTACGATTACAACGTGGATTGGGGTGATGGTACCTCAGATACCAATGTTACTGCCTCAATTACACATACGTATTCCAATCCTGGAGAATATGACGTAATCATTTCGGGAGATTTCAACCAAATATTTTTTAATAACCAAAACCGTGAAAATTTTATCGGCGATGAGGAAAAGATAATTGACATAAAACAGTGGGGAACTGCAAGATGGGGATTTATGTTTGGTGCTTTTGCTGGCTGTAAAAATTTAGACATTTCAGCACAGGATATTCCTGATTTCTCTAATTCCAACTCTTTGGGAGCTATGTTTTTAAACTGTGTTTCTTTGATTGGAAATGAAAGTTTTGAATTTTGGGACGTTTCGTCGATCAATAACATGCCCAATCTATTTAGAGGAGCCGACCTCTTCAATCAAAACATAGGTGCATGGGATGTTTCCAACGTTACTGATATGGCCGGAATGTTCAGCGAGGCCAAGACTTTTAACCAAGATTTAAATGGCTGGAATGTAAGTAGCGTTGAACAAATGCAAAGTTTGTTTGCTGGGGCTTCCGTTTTTAACAGTGAGCTAAATAATTGGGATGTTTCCAGTGTTACCAATATGGCCGCTATGTTTAATCGAACGTCTTTTAATCAGGATATTTCAGGCTGGGACGTCAGTAAAGTTGAATTCATGGACTTCATGTTTTCCAGTAACCCGACTTTCAATCAAGATATCAGCCAATGGGATGTTTCTAGTGTAACGAGTATGGCAAGTATGTTTTTTATGAATCGGACCTTCGATTATAATTTGGGGGGATGGGACGTTTCTCAGGTCACCGATATGTCAAATATGTTTGTTCAAAGTACAGGAATGTCTTATCAAAACTACAACGACATGCTTATTGGCTGGAACAATCTCCCATCTTTACAGTCAAACGTGCAGTTTGATACCTCAAATCACGAATACTGTGAAGCCGAAGACGCCAGACAAAACCTAATAGATACCTATGGGTGGATAATCAACGACAATGGCAAGAATTGCATTGAAGGGCAACGTCCATACATAACAACATGGAAAACTGACAATTTTGGAGATTCAGAAGATAATCAACTATTGATTTCAACAAACGAATTCGCCATTTATCAATATGATATTGATTGGGGGGATGGCACTTCAGATACTAATGTCCGTGGAGACATATTACATACCTATATCACTCCTGGTATTTATGAGGTTCAAATCAGTGGGTATTTTCCCTCGAATGGTTTCTTCGGCAATGATCGTCTCGATAGGGAAAAATTATTGACTGTGGAGCAATGGGGAGATATTGTTTGGGATAATTTTAATAACGCCTTTGCAGAATGCCTAAATATGGACGTTGTTGCAACTGATACTCCAAACCTATCCAAAGTGGAACAAATGGTTTACTCTTTCGGACTTTGCCATTCTTTAGTTGGAAATGATTCTTTTAATGACTGGGATGTTAGTAATGTTGAAAGATTTGATAGTATGTTCAGAGTTTGCTACGAATTCAATCAAGACTTATCGAATTGGGATATCAGTAACGCTGAATTTATCAATGGGATGTTCAATTTCGCAACATCTTATAACCAAGATTTAAGTTCTTGGGATACTTCGAATGTTGTTAATATGAGCAACATGTTCAACAATGCACATTCTTTTAATAAGGATTTGAGTACTTGGGATGTTTCTAATGTAACTGACATGCGTGGTATGTTCAGACTAGCTGAGGCCTTTGATCAAGATTTGGGTAACTGGAATGTATCAAACGTAACCAATATGTCTGAAATGTTTTTTGAAGCTGGAATATCTGCGCCAAATTATGATTCTACACTTTTGGAATGGTCTGTATTACCTAGCCTGCAAAACAACGTAGTTTTTGATGCAGGTGATAGCCAATATTGTGAAGCTATTGATGCAAGACAATTTATAATTGACACTTACGGTTGGACAATAACAGATGGCGGCGAGTTTGCCCTCTGCAATCAAGACAATGATGGTGATGGAGTATTGGACCAGTTTGATCAATGTCTGAATTCGGCACCAGGAGCCGTGGTCAATGAAAACGGATGTGATTTTATCGCTAATGATGCCATTCAGGTATTTGTGCTTACTCCAAGCTGTACCGATAGCTCAGATGGTTCTATTGAAGTAAACATGAACGCTGCTGGGTACCAATTGGACATTTCCCTCGAAGGAATAGCAGTTAGCAATCAATTCAATGATGTTACCTCCGGAACAAATTTTGAAATTGAAGACCTATCAGTCGGGACCTATACGGTTACCGTTTCAATTCCAGAGGTTTTATTTGAACGCACGTTTGGAGTGACGGTAAACGCTTTGGACTCGGTCAGTGGAAAACGGCAAAGCTTGGATACAAAATCAAGAACCGCCTCATATCTTGTTTCCGGTAGTAAAACCTACACTGTAAGGGTAAATGGAGAGCTCCAAAATTTTGAGTTCGAAAATGATAAAGAAAATGTGATATCCCTAGAAAACTTGAATGGTGAAACTGAAATCGTTATATCTGGTGAAAGTGATTGTCAGGGAAAAATTGAAGATAGCTTCTTTGTAGATGATTCCATCTCCATTTTCCCCACAGTAGTAACCAGTCATTTTAATGTACTAAGCTCCAATTCAAAATTGGAATTTGCTATCTATAATCTTGAGGGTAGGGTAATGCAACCATTAAAGCAACTCGAATTTTCAACTCAAGCAGTAGAAATTGACGTCAGTTTATTGCCTTCGGGGATGTATTTCATCAACCTAGTGGAGGGTGAAAATGTGAAAACCTTTAAAATCATTAAGCGATGAAAAAGTTCTTGAATATTAAAATTAGGTTGTTGATGTTTTCAGCACTGATTTTTTTGGTTTCGTGTGAGGAAGAAATGGCAAGTGAAGAACCAGTTGAACCGCCAATCCAAAATGAGACCCCGCCCGCAAAGGCGGTAGGAACCTTGCCGGTAAATGGCGAACCATGTTCTGATTATGAAGAAGTCTCAGGTGATGACTCCAAAGTATCGGTTTTGTTCAATTGGAACTCTGCACAATTTGCGGATAGTTATGTATTAAATGTTTTGGAAGGAAGTAGTCAAGTATTTACAGGTTCATTCACTACTTTAAATGCCAATGTAGAGTTGGATAGGGGTAAGACCTTTAGTTGGTCAGTGACTTCGGTAAATGAAGATGGCCAGACGAATGGTGATTCCAATTCATTTACCACCCCAGGTACACCAATCGGGAATTTTGCACCCTATACGGCTGAGATAGTGGTAACATTTGATGAGGGGACTTCAGAAATGACTGTCACGTGGGTCGGAAGTGATGAAGATGGTGATGAGTTGACTTTTGATGTTGAGGTATTTGAAGAAGGCCAATCCGTTTTTGATTCGGTCGATTTGACGTCTACTTCGATAGGACCAATTGGTTACATGCTTGATACGGATTATACAGTTGAGGTGATTTCCAGAGATGGATTTGGCAACTTTTCGGTCGCACGATTAGAGGTGACTTCACCAGATTAAGATTAGGCTTTTAGATTTACTTTTTCCTAAGCAAAATCTATACTGACCTCTACGTAGTCTTCCTTTTTTATGATTTCAGGATAATTGGGGTCTATTGTTCTTGAGTATAGGTTTTTCGTCACGGGGTGGGCGGCGAGTGCTCCTTCCCATAGATCTTCTTCAATTAGGTTTTGTACATCATCTTGGTTTAATCCTTCGGCCAACCATTCGTCTTTGTTTTCATAATCGATGATGACCGGTCTTCGTTTTTTGTCGTTATGTATTGCTGCAAACATGGGTGTAGCTTCTTTTGTCAATACTGAAAAGGTTCTGCGTCCGTCAGCGGTGTTGGTATAAATCCCCGCCAGAAAGAGTGGGTCGCCATCTTTTCTGCTAAAATAGAACGGTACTTTAAAGTCTTTGCCCTTCACCTTTACTTTGGTGTTGTGCGGTTCAAAAAAACCATCTACGGGAATTAGGCATCGCTGATGTTCCCAAGAATAGCGATAGATAAAATGGTCGAATAGCTTTTCAGATTTGGCATTCAACCCACCAAAGGTCTTTGGGTTTTTAAAATATTCCTTGTAATCTGCCTGGTTCTGTTTAGAAGGCATTATACCCCACATATTAGGTGAAAGGGCATCAGGTCGCTCTTGTGTTATACTCCACATCACGGGATGACTAAAACCGCTTACAGAGAAGTAAATGAGCTCAAAATCGTCCGGAATGTTCCCAACGAGTGCTTCTACATTCGCCCATTTTTGTAGTTCCGCCTTTTTGCGGGATTGTCTCGTGTTATAGCACATAGTAGTTACATATTGAATGGAAGTTAATTATAAGTTTTATTGATGAAATTATATATTGGAAATAATCCATAAAAAAGGAAATATTCCATAAATTAGCTATCCTTTTTCTGAACGAGTGAGTAAGACCATTTTACATCTGGATTTGGATACATTTTTTGTATCCGTAGAGCGGCGAATCAACCCTGAATTGCAGGGCAAACCCTTATTGGTCGGTGGTATCAGTGATAGGGGCGTTGTTGCGGCCTGCAGCTATGAGACCCGGGGCTATGGCATTCACTCGGGCATGCCCATGAAAATGGCGCGGGAGCTTTGTCCAGAAGCAACTGTGATTAAGGGCAATGCAGGTACTTATAGCAAGGTTTCCGATGAGGTCACCGAGATTATTAAAGAAGGGGTCCCCGTATTTGAAAAATCGAGTATCGATGAGTTTTATGCCGACCTGTCGGGTATGGACAAATTCTTTGGGGCCTATAAATACGCTACTGAGTTGCGCCGTAAGGTCATTAAGGAGACAGGAATGCCCATTTCATTTGGACTTTCAGTCAATAAAGTGGTCTCTAAAGTTGCTACTAATGAGGCTAAACCAAACAATCAATTGAAAATTGATTTTGGACTGGAAAAACCTTTTCTGGCACCACTTTCAATCAAAAAAATACCCATGGTGGGCGACAAGACCTATCAGACTTTGCGTAATCTGGGCATACGGCAAGTACGAACGGTACAAGAAATGCCGATGGATGTCATGCAACGCGTACTCGGGGCGAATGGTAGAGTGATTTGGAAACGTGCCAACGGTATGGATAATACTCCGGTAATTCCTTTTCACGAACGAAAGTCGATTTCAAATGAACGCACCTTTGACCGTGATACTATAGATGTGGTCAAACTCAAGGGCATTATTGTGGCCATGGCCGAGAACCTAGCCTATCAATTGAGACGGGGTGAAAAATTGACGGCCTGTATTGCGGTGAAGATCCGCTATTCAGATTTCAATACCTACTCAAAACAAAAGCGTATTCCGTATACGAGTGCTGACCATATTTTAATTCCAAAAATTATGGAGCTTTTTGATTCGCTCTACAGCAAACGAATGTTGGTTCGCTTAGTGGGTATTCGATTCAGTCACCTGGTCTCGGGCAATTATCAAATTAACTTGTTTGATGATACCGAAGAGGCCTTGAACCTCTATCAGGCAATGGATAGGGTTCGTAACCGTTTTGGCGACCGTGCCGTAATTCGGGCCTCAGCTATGGGTGCACGAACCATTGGCAGAATGCATAATCCGTTCAATGGACAACCGCCGATTGTACTGGCACACAGAAAGCAATGATATGTATCTGAATTGTCATACGTACTATAGCCTCCGCTTTGGAACCTTTTCTGAACAGGAGCTTTTGCAATTGGCACAAGAGAATCAGATAAAACAACTGGTACTCACTGACATCAACAACACCTCTGCTTGTCTGAATTTTGTGCGTGAAGCTCCGAAGTATGATGTGAGACCTATTTTGGGAATAGACTTTAGAAAAGGAGTGGAAACTTGTTTCATAGGTATTGCAAGAAATAACGCGGGCTACCAAGAATTGAACGAGTTGTTGTCGTACCACCTTCATGGCGATTTGAAAATTCCTGAAAGGGCGCCCATATTAAAAAATGCCGTTGTAGTATATCCTTTCGAAACGGTTTTGCTTAATGAATTGGATGGATTCCTCCCTCACGAATTTATTGGTATTTCGATACGGGATTTACGAAGGTTGCCTTTCTCACGCTTAAAAACGTATCGCGATAAATTGGTGGTACAGCAACCCGTAACCTTTCGAAACAAACGCGATTATAACGCCCATCGATTGCTTCGGGCCATTGACAATAATGTCTTGTTGAGTAAGCTTGAAGAATCTGAATTGGCCAGTGAAGAAGACCGAATGCATTCGTTGGAAAATTTGGTCGAGGCCTTTTCTGAATACCCCTTTATCCTTGAGAATACCCAGAAATTACTTGAACAGTGTAGTATTCATTTTGATTTTTCCACGAACCGTATCCCTCAAAATTTGAAATACTATACGGGTAGCAAAAAAGAAGACGAGGCCTTGCTCCATAAGTTATGTTACGATGGACTGCCCAAGCGCTACGAAACCATATCTGTAACCGTTCAGAATAGACTGGACAAAGAGTTGGAGCTTATCAAAAAAATGGGTTTTGTCTCCTATTTTTTGATTAATTGGAACATTATCTCGCATGCCCGCGAACAGGGATTTTTCTATGTGGGGCGAGGCAGTGGGGCCAATAGCATTGTAGCCTACCTATTACAGATTACAGATGTAGACCCCATAGAACTTGATTTATATTTTGAGCGCTTCATTAATCTCTACCGTGCCAACCCACCTGATTTCGACATCGATTTTTCGTGGCGTGACCGAGAGGCAATGACCCAGTACATTTTTGACCGTTTTGACCATGTGGCCCTGGTGGGTACCTACGTTACTTTTAAGTATAAAGGGGTTGTAAGAGAGTTGGGCAAGGTATTCGGACTGCCAAAAAGTGAAATTGATGCCCTTAGTAATGGCGTAGTATCGACACCGAAATCGGATAGTGTGGTTCGGCTTGTACTCAAATACGGAAAGTTGATTGAGGGCATGCCCAATTACGTGAGTGTTCATGCAAGCGGAATATTAATTAGTGAAAAACCGCTACACCATTTTTCAGCGACATTCATGCCCCCAAAAGGGTTTGCAACCGTACATTTTGATATGGTCATTGCCGAAGACGTGGGCCTATTTAAGTTTGATATTTTGGCCCAACGCGGACTTGGTAAAATAAAGGACACCCTTGGTATTGTAGCATACAACCAACCCGAAAAAGCAAATTTTGACATTCACGATGTGAAGCGCTTTTACAAAGACCCCATAATCAATAATATGGTAAAAACTGCACAGTGTATGGGCTGCTTTTATGTAGAATCGCCCGCTATGCGTATGCTGTTAAAAAAGCTCGAAGTGGATAACTACTTGGGCTTGGTTGCTGCAAGTTCGATTATACGGCCTGGAGTGTCAAAGAGTGGTATGATGCGTGAATACATTTTAAGGCATCGAAACCCGGGTAGGGCCGAACGGGAAGCCCACCCTGTGATGCTCGATATTATGCCCGAAACCTATGGGGTAATGGTGTACCAGGAAGATGTGATAAAAGTAGCGCACTTTTTTGCGGATTTAGACCTGGGAGAGGCCGATGTATTACGGCGTGGAATGAGCGGTAAATTTCGTTCACGGGCTGAGTTTGAAAAAGTCAAGGAAAAGTTCAGAACCAATTGTATTAAAAAGGGCTATGATGAACAGTTGATTGATGAAATTTGGTATCAGGTGGCCAGTTTTGCCGGTTATGCCTTCGCCAAAGGGCATTCAGCATCCTATGCCGTTGAAAGTTATCAAAGCCTTTACTTGAGAGCCTATTTTCCGTTGGAATATATGGTGGCCGTACTGAACAATGGTGGTGGTTTTTACCGGGCTGAATTTTACATTCATGATGCCCGAATGTTGGGGGCAACCATTCATCCGCCCTGTATCAATCAAAGTTATGGTGCCAATGTCATCTATGGCACCCATATTTATTTGGGCATGATGTACCTGCGCGAATTGGAAGAACGGGTCATGCAGCGCATCATTAAAGAGCGGGAAACCAATGGAAAGTTCACATCGCTGGAAAATTTCATTGATCGTGTGTTTATCTCCATAGAGCAAATCAGCATATTGGTTCGTATTGACGCTTTTCGTTTTACAGGCATCAATAAACACGAGCTGCTCTGGAAAGCACATATGTTATTGGGTAAAAGCAAGCGTATTGACCACCCAAAGTTGTTTCCCCCGAAACGGGGTAAGTTTAGAATTCCAAAACTGGATACCACGCCTCTTGAAACTGCCTTTGAACAATGGGAACTCTTAGGTTTTCCGTTATGTACACCTTTTGACTTGTTGAAAGAACCGCTATTAAGTAAAAACGGGCAACGTGATTTGCAGCGGTATCTCAACAAAAAAATTGACATCTATGGCTACCTGGTGACTGTAAAGAATACTAGCACCCATACGGGAAAGCGTATGTATTTTGCCACGCTCATTGACCAATATGGCGAGGTGTTCGATACGGTACTTTTTCCACCTGTAGCTGCGAAATATCCCTTTCGGGGTAAGGGTATTTATCGTTTTTACGGTAAGGTGGTCAGTGAGTTCGGTTTTCTGAGTATTGAGGTTATCAAAATGCAAAAGCAGGATTTTATTCAAGACCCGCGATATGCAGAGATGAAAACAAGTAGAAAAAAGGATATTACCAATCAGACAAAATCCAGGGGGAGAAACAAATAATGCCCGTATGAGGGTTATCTTTAGGGAATGGTTCATAAGAAACGAAACATCTCGCTAACGGGTAACATTGAATTCACGGGATTGGAACTCTCTGCTCCCTCTCAAACTGCGGCAGGTCTTGACGGGGTAACTGCTGCTTTAAATCATAGTTTTAAAGAGATGGGTGTACTCCGTTCAATGAAGGCCTTGGCCAAAATGAACCAAGAAGACGGTTTTCGATGCCCCAGTTGTGCCTGGCCCGTACCTAAAAACCCATCAAAGCTTGCTGAATATTGTGAGAATGGTGCAAAAGCCCTTGCTGACGAGGCAACTCGGGAATATGTGGATGCCGAGTTTTTTTCTCAAGTTTCAGTTGAAGAACTTTCCCTTTTAAGCGATTACGATTTAAATAAATTGGGCCGTTTGGTCGAACCCTTGGTACTCAGGGAAGGAAATGTACATTACGAACCAATTTCTTGGCAGGATGCTTATCAACTTATAGCCAAAGAACTAGGAAAACTCCAAAATCCAGATGAAGCGATTTTCTACACTTCAGGGCGCTCTAGCAATGAAGCAGCTTTTCTGTACGGAATGTTTGCCCGGGCTTTCGGCACCAATAATATGCCAGATTGTTCAAATATGTGCCATGAATCATCTGGAGTTGCACTCTCAGAAACCTTGGGTATTGGCAAGGGCTCGGTCAAAGTTGAAGATTTTTATGGGGCAGAAGTGGTTTTGGTAGTTGGTCAAAATCCAGGTACCAATCACCCACGCATGCTTTCGGCCCTGTCAGAATGCAAGAAAAATGGGGGAAAAGTAATTAGTATTAATCCTCTAGCGGAAACAGGATTGGTAAATTTCAAAAACCCCCAAAAAGTGGGGGATATGCTGGGTAGCGGTAATACTATGGCAGATATTCATCTACCGGTAAAAATCAATGAAGATGTTGCCCTTGCAAAATTGTTACTGAAAAAGTTAAACAAACTGGATGCTGAAAATAATCAGGTTCTCGACCATGGTTTTATTGAAAATTATGTCAAAGGCTATGATGATTTAAGAACTGATTTGTCGAAATATTCCGAAGAGGAACTTTTACAACGTACTGGGCTCGATTCAACATTGGTAGATGAGGTTGTTGAATTACTGGCGAATAATTCAAAAATTATTATTTGTTGGGCTATGGGGCTTACCCAACATAAGAATGCGGTGCATAACATTCGGGAGTTTGTCAATATTTTATTGCTAAAAGGATCTGTTGGAAAACCTTTTGCAGGGACATGTCCCGTTCGCGGGCATAGCAATGTACAAGGCGACCGGAGCGTCGGTATCATGCATTTCGTAAATGAAGGCTTGAACAATCGTATTCGTGAACATTTGAAATTCGAACCGCCTACAAAAAAAGGTGTTGATACGGTTGAAGCGATTCAAGCAATGCATCAAGGCAAGGCCAAAGTCTTTGTTTGTTTGGGTGGGAATTTTGTCATGGCAGCTTCCGACACAAGCTATACCTCCGAAGCCGTTCAAAAATGTGATTTGACTGTTCAAATCAGTACCAAATTGAACAGAAGTCATTTGATAACTGGTAAGACCGCTCTATTGTTACCCACCTTCGGTCGCTCTGAAAAGGATGTACAAAAAGGACGGTCACAGTTCTTGACAATGGAAAGTAGCACCGGAAAAGTACGGCGCAGTAAAGGATTGTTGAAACCAGTTTCGGGGCAATTAAAAAGTGAACCAGAAATCATTGCGATGTTGGCGCACACCTTTTTTGAGGGTCAACACCCTGTAGATTGGGAAAATTTGGCTTCTGATTACGAAGCCATTCGTGCCTTGATTGATAAAACCGTAAAAGGATTTCAGAACACCAGTAAAAATTCCAAAGGGCACGGTTACTATTTACCCAATAACGTGAGAAATTTAGATTTTAGCATGCTTCCTGATGGGAAGGCCCAATTGACTACAAATCCATTGCCGGACCTTAAATTAAAAAAAGAGGAACTGGTTTTAATGACCATTCGTTCTCATGACCAGTTCAATACTACTATTTATGGGTTGCACGATAGATATCGTGGAATTCACAATGAACGTAGGGTGCTATTTATGAACGAGAAAGACATGGAAAGCCGAGCGCTTAAAAAACGCGATGTGGTGAATTTAAAAAGTAGTTACAATAAAAAAATTCGTGTTGCTGAAAAATTCATTGTAGTCCCCTATGCAATACCGCAAGGAAATTGTGCAGCGTATTTTCCAGAGACCAACTTGCTCGTACCGATAGATCAATTTGCGGATAGAAGTCAGACGCCCATCAGTAAATCCATTAAAATCACTGTTGAAAAAGTGATTGCTTGAAACCCTTAGGTAGCGAGTTCTTTTAGTGCTTTAACAAGGTAATCAATGTCTTTTTTGGTGATATAAAGAGCGAAGGAAAGTCTCAAAGCATTTAACCCTTTGCTGAACATTGGTCGGCAATCGATACCGTATTCCTCCCAAAGTTGATTTTTAACATCATTAACGTCCTTTCCATTTACTTCAATCACTTGAATTGCCCCTGAAAGTTTATCTGAATCAGGGGTTTTTATTGTGAATCTTGAGTCCTTTTCAATCTTTGACCGGAAGTACGCTTTCAACTCAAATGTACGTTGGTGAATACGTTCACTGCCAATGGTATTGTGAAAGTCTATTGATGCCCCAAGACCCAAAACTTCCGGTAGGTTACGGGTATTGTAATTTTCCAATCGCCGAATGCTTGTGTCAGTATATCCACGGGCAACGATTAAGGGTTTTAAATACTGTTGACTTTCTTTTTTTGCATAGAAAATTCCAACTCCTTTGGGTGAAAACAACCATTTATGAGAACTGGCAGTATAAAAGTCGCAACCTAAATCGTGCAGATTGATTTGGAACATTCCGGCGGATTGGGCCCCGTCAACAGCTACCAGAATGCCTTTTTCATGTGCCATCTTTGAAACTTCTTTGACCGGTAGTATCATGCCATTGGTATTCACAATATGACACATTGAAATGACCTTCGTTTTTGGGGTAATGGCCTTTTTATAGACCTCGACCAAGTCTGATACCGTTTCAGGTAGAATTGGTAATTCTGGCCTTACCAATTTGATGCCTTTGGATTCTTGCCATACTTCCCAAGGTATTGAACCGCTTGCATGTTCATGATTAGCCAATATCACCTCATCGCCCGGTTTTAAATCAAAACTACGAGCAATCAAGTTCATGCCTTCAGTTGTGTTATGGGTCAAGGCAATTTCTTCGGATGATACCGAAAATAGTTTAGCAACTTTCTTTCTGACTTCTTCTTTCTCATCGTCCCAACCACCCCACATATATCGTGACGGAAACCCATCCAATGTATTTCTAAACGTATTGGTGGCCTGTTGTATGTGTGTAGAAGATGCTCCTAAAGAGGCGTTGTTGAAATAGTGAAGTCCTTCTGCAAAATTGAACTGTGATTTTATCAATTCCCAATAGGCTTCAGTGGTATTTTCAACATCGCTTAATCCTGCTGATTCCCATGTATTCAATAAATCAGCTCCAAATATGGGAACGGCAAAAGAACTTAGGGTTCCTTGGCTTACTTGCTTTAAGAACCTTCTTCGTGAAGCGGTTTTCATGCTCTTGTATTTAGTAACAGTTTTGCTAAAGTTACAAAAGCACTAAAGTCTTTTGGGTTTATTTGAAAGCTGGAATACCCGTAATATCAGCGCCAGTAATCAATAGATGAATATCGTGGGTACCCTCATAGGTAATCACACTTTCTAGGTTCATCATATGGCGCATGATACTGTATTCTCCAGTAATGCCCATTCCACCCAAAACTTGACGGGCTTCGCGAGCTATTTTGATGGCCATTTCAACATTGTTGCGTTTTGCCATTGAGATTTGGGCGGTAGTTGCCCGCCCTTCATTTTTTAGTTGGCCTAAACGAAATGCTAATAGTTGTGCTTTGGTAATCTCTGTTACCATTTCTGCCAATTTCTTCTGTTGCAATTGAAATGCAGCAATGGGTTTGCCAAATTGTACCCGTTCTTTAGCATAGCGTAGGGCGGTATCATAACAGTCCATAGCTGCGCCTATAGCTCCCCAAGAAATTCCATATCTGGCAGAATCTAAACATCCTAGTGGTGCTCCTAATCCCGATTTGTTCGGAAGAAGGTTTTCTTTTGGCACTTTGACATTGTCAAAAATCAATTCACCAGTTGCGGAAGCGCGAAGCGACCATTTATTATGGGTTTCAGGCGTAGAAAAGCCTTCCATACCTCGTTCAACAATAAGGCCGTGAATGCGCCCTTCTTCGTTTTTTGCCCAAACTACAGCAACATCTGCAAAAGGAGAGTTCGAAATCCAAAGTTTGGCACCATTTAGCAAATAATGGTCGCCCATGTCTTTGTATTTGGTTTCCATACCACCGGGATTGGAACCATGATTGGGCTCTGTTAAACCAAAGCAGCCCATCCATTCACCAGAAGCCAATTTTGGAAGGTATTTTTTGCGTTGTTCTTCGTTTCCGTAGGTAAAAATGGGATACATCACCAACGAAGATTGAACTGATGCGGTTGAACGAACACCACTGTCACCTCTTTCAATTTCTTGCATGATTAATCCATAGCTGATTTGGTCAAGTCCGGCACCACCATATTCCGCTGGAATGTATGGTCCGAATGCACCTATCTCAGATAATCCTGCGATAATCTGATTTGGAAATTCTGCCTTTTGGGCATATTCTTCAATAATTGGCGAAACATCACGCTTGACCCATTGACGGGCAGCATCTCTGACCAATTTATGTTCTTCAGACAATAGGTCATCTAAATTGTAATAATCGGGTGCTTCAAACAAATCAGGTTTCATGCAAAAAATTTTATCAAAGGTACTAACGAAATAAAACATTAGACCTTGTATTTGTTACATTTTTAAGTAAAAATCCTTAGTTAGATTTATATAAGAATCGGTGTATAGATGTCGCTCTTTCTCTATAACGAGTTCCTCGACTTTAACCTCGATTTTATTTTTAGAAAATTGAAGAAGGGATCTTTTGAAAGGAGAATTGTAATTGCCTTTGACATGGGTGATTTTTAGAGGGAATAGGTCATAACTAGAAGCAATGGAGCAAAAATCATCTTGTATTGCAAAGGGGACAACAACGGCGAATTGCCCTGAAACTGAAAGTAGTTTTGAAACTCCTTCCAATAAGACATCAAAGGGCAAGGATTGGCTTTGACGGGCTTTGTCACGCTCAAAATTCCTAGATGGCACATCTTCTTTATAAAACGGGGGATTCGAAATAATTAAATCGTAGGGTTCATCCATTTCAGCTATGAACTCCTGAAACGAAGCATGATAGCAAAATAGTCTATCGGACCATGGGGAAGCTTCAAAGTTTTCAACGCATTGTTCGAATGCGTTTTCGTCCAATTCAATAGCATCGATAAGTTCAGCCGTTGAACGTTGTGCCATTTGCAATGCAATAAGTCCAGTTCCGGAGCCGATATCAAGTATAGATTTTGGGTTGTGATCTAGAGAAGCCCATGCCCCCAATAAAACGCCATCGGTTCCCACCTTCATTGCGCAACGGTCTTGTTGAATAGTAAACGCTTTAAATCGGAATTCCTCCATTCTAAATTCTACCAGGTTCACGGGTTTCCTCACCCTCGATGTCGAGCAAAGCATCACCGAGTTCTTGGCGCTTTTTTTTGGCCAACGATTTGATTTTTCGAACAACATCTGGAAATTTTTCGGCAACATTTTGGGTTTCGCTGACATCATTTTCTAAATCATACAGCTCAATTTCTTCAAGATTGATAAATCGATAGTTACCCGGTTGACCATCCTTGCCAGGTTCTTGACCAGCCATGGTTCTATACCTGTGCGGGAAATACAGTTTCCATTTGCCATAGCGAACACCAAAGAGTTCGTTTACCCGATAATAGAAGAAGTATGCTTCTTGGGGACTCTTGCTACTTTCTCCTTTTAATAAAGACCAGGAACTTTTACCATCAATGCTTTGATCAGGAAGTTCCGCTCCAGTAAGTTCAGCTATGGTAGGTAAAAGGTCAATGGCCATAAGCGGTTCCTTAATTAATTTACCTGGGGCAATACTATCAGGATATTTCACGATAAAAGGTTCGCGTTGCCCACCTTCCC
Source organism: Croceivirga thetidis (assembly GCF_012272815.1). Lineage (GTDB taxonomy): Bacteria > Bacteroidota > Bacteroidia > Flavobacteriales > Flavobacteriaceae > Croceivirga > Croceivirga thetidis. The sequence continues at coordinate 576,392 of NZ_JAAWWL010000001.1, read as the reverse complement.
ATGCAGTTCCTTTACCCTCTCGCAAAGGCCAAGCACTTCCGGCATGGTTACCATAAGATAGCCAAGGTCCATTATCGGATGTATAAATAACCATGGTGTTTTCTTCAAGCCCATTTTTTTTGAGGGCATCTAGAATTTGGCCAACTGACCAATCGAGCTCCATAATCACATCCCCATATAATCCTTTCTCGGATTTTCCTTTGAACTTTTCAGAGACGAATAATGGCACATGAGGTTGCGGGTGGGGGACATAAAGAAAAAAGGGATTGTCTTTATTCCGATTGATAAAGTCTATGCTACGTTCTGTTATTTGAGTTGTCAATTGAGACTGCTCGGTCAAGGTGTCAATGACCATTTCATTCTCATACAAATGAAGATTTGGAAAGTTGAAAATTGGTCCTTGTTGCGGGTGATAGGGCCACATATCATTGGAGTAAGGTATTCCAAACCATTCATCAAAACCATGCCGTGTTGGTAAGAACTTTTTATGATGCCCTAAGTGCCATTTTCCGTAAATAGCAGTCTTATATCCAATCGCTTTGAGCATTTCGGCAATGGTGGTTTCCGTAGCATTGATACCATGGGTGTTATCAGGTCCTAGTGCATTGTGAATTCCTATGCGGTTTGGGTAACAACCAGTCAAAAGTCCGGCTCTCGAGGCAGAACAAACAGCTTGGGCCGCGTAATAGTTGGTAAGTGTGATGCCATCTGCGGCCATTTGGTCCAAATTTGGCGTCTTAATAGCACTGCCAAAAATCCCGACATCGTTGTAACCCTGGTCATCTGTAAAAATGATTACAATGTTCGGAGGGGTTGGTTCTTTTACAACTTTCGTTTGAGTTGCATCAAACTTGCACGAATAACTAATTATTAGGCCTAGGAGGAAGACTAAATAGCGCATTATTGATAGCTAATTTCACTAAAGATAGAGATTAACTGATTCAGAAAATTTCACTCTTCTCCTAAATAGAGATCTATGAGGCCTTCAGGAGTTTGCACATGAACAGTTTTATCTTCTCGATTTACCTTGGTTATGATATCATCGGTAAGTGGAATGAGCAATTGCTTTTCTCCTTTTTGGACTTCGAATAAAACCTGTGCAGCGGAATCATTGATGGACTGTATTGTTCCAACATCGCCATGAACGTTATCCAGCATTGTAAAACCAATAACTTCATGATAATAAAACTGGTTTCCATCTAATTTGGGAAGCATTGTCAAGGGTAAATACACCCCTTTCCCTAGAATAGTATCAGCTGAAGCTTCATCTGATACATCTTCAAACGAAACGCGGAGTAATGTCGATTTGTGCAATCGACTTTTTTTAATGAAAAATGGAACCAAATTTTTGCCCAATTCGACAAAAACTGATTCCATTTCTTCATAAATCTCGGGTTCATCAGTATCCAATTTTAGGAGTACTTCACCCTTGAAACTATACTTTGATACGATTTTGCCCAGGTAGAAACAATCTTCCTTGCGCATCGTTACTCTTTATTTACTCTTTTGGAGCTTCTTCTTCAGTAGCATCTGCCTCAGGAGCAGCCTCTTCAGCAGGAGCTTCTTCAGTTTCAGCGTTTGCTTCAGTGGTAGCTTCTTCTGCTGGAGCCTCCTCAGTAGTGGCCTCTACAGCTGCTTCGCCTTCTGCGGCAGCCTCTTCAGCTACTTCTTCTGCCTCTGGTTCTGGCTGTTGCGCTTTAAGTCGAGCTTCGCTTACCTCTTTTTCAGCTTCCAAAGCTTTGGCTTTTGCATCGGCATCAGCTTTGCTTAAACCATCACGTTTTGCCTGAACCTTAGCTTCTTTATCTTCCAACCAAGCAGCAAATTTCTTTTCAGCTTCTTCTTCAGAAAAGGCACCTTTCGCAACACCTCCAAGTAGGTGTTTTTTCATCATTACACCTTTGTAGCTCAAAATTGCACGTGCAGTATCGGTAGCTTGGGCCCCGTTTTGCAACCATTGTACCGAACCATCAATATCTAAGTTGATGGTAGCAGGATTCGTGTTTGGGTTATAGGTACCCAATTTCTCTAAAAATTTACCGTCTCTTTTTGCTCGGGAATCTGCAGCAACGATCCAATAGAATGGTTTTCCTTTTTTACCATGGCGTTGCAGTCTAATTTTTACTGGCATATCACATTAATTTGTGGGGTACCCGACCCCGGTTATTAATTCTTTAATTTCAAAATGTCAATCGCTTTCGGGTAAAAGCGGGTGCAAAAATACGTTTAATTTTAGATTTTCCTACTATAAAGTGCCTAGAGTGTGCGCTACCTATTAAAATTCTTTCTTTTGGGTAAGGTCGGATATTTTGTATCCGAACTAAAGTGCCCTAGAAATGAACTTTTTTTCCTCGTGTAGAATATTCAGAATTGCTATCTTGTAAGTTATGCTTAGGACGCAACGATTTCCCTTTTACAGGCAACTTGACCAAATGGATTGCGGTCCTACCTGCATTCGAATGATTGCCAAATATTATGGTAGGTCTTTTCCCGTTGACTTTTTAAGAAGAAAGTCGAATATTACAAAAGAAGGGGTCTCATTAGGTGGTATTGCTGAAGCCGCTGAAACCATAGGCTTTCATACACTGGCCGTCAGTTTGGATTTTGAAACACTCGAAAAGGAAGTTCCACTGCCTTGTATTGCCCACTGGAGACAACGACATTTTGTAGTCATTTACAAAATAACCAAGGATCGGGTTTTCATAGCGGATCCTGCCCATGGCTTGGTAGATTACAGCAAATCGGAGTTTATCAAAGGGTGGATAGGTAAAAATGCCGACATAAATTCAGAAGGCTTCCTTTTATTATTTGAAACTACCCCTAGATTTTATGATCAAGATGAAGAAGAGGACAAGAAAATCGGGTTCAAATTCTTGACCTCCTATTTCAAACCCTATTCAAAATACATAACCCAGCTATTTTTGGGTCTTTTTGTTGGAAGTATCTTACAATTGATATTTCCCTTCCTGACCCAATCAATTGTGGATTATGGTATCAATTACCAGAACATCAATTTTATCTATTTGATATTAATTGCACAATTGACCCTTTTCGTATCGCAAACTACAGTTGAGGTTATTCGAAGTTGGATTCTTTTGCACGTTACCAGTAGAATCAACATCAACTTGATTTCCGATTTTTTAATCAAACTAATGCGATTGCCAATTGCTTTTTTTGACTCAAAAAATACAGGGGATATCATACAACGAATATATGATCACGATAGAATTCAAGAATTCTTATCAAGCACAACATTGAATACCATTTTCTCGGCCTTCAATATTTTGGTCTTTGGTGTGGTCCTGGCGTATTACAACATGCTTATTTTCTCAATTTTTATGATTGGGTCTCTGATTTATGTGGGCTGGACCCTACTCTTTTTGAAAAAACGGGCAGAACTTGATTACAAGCGTTTTGATCAATCAGCTGACAACCAAAGCAGTATCTACCAGTTGATTTCTGGTATGCAAGAAATAAAATTGAACGGCTCAGAACGTAGAAGACGATGGGAATGGGAGGCCATTCAGGTAAAACTTTTTAAAGTTTCTTTGAAGAGCCTGGCTTTAACACAAACCCAGAATGTTGGTGGCCGTTTCTTTAACGAGCTTAAAAATATCCTAATAACATTTGTGGCAGCTAAATCGGTCATCGATGGCAACCTAACATTGGGTATGATGCTTTCAGTTCAGTATATAATCGGTCAATTGAATTTGCCAATCAATAATTTCATCACATTTATCCAAACGGGCCAGGATGCTAAAATCAGCTTGGAACGTTTATCCGAAATCCACCAAAAAGACGATGAAGAAGACCGTCGTTTGGAACCCATAACGGAGTTGCCTGAAGACCTTAGTATTTCTTTGGAAAAGGTCAGTTTCCGGTACGGAGGTAAAAACTCACCAAAGGTTTTGGATAATATCTCGTTGGAAATTCCTGAAGGAAAAATAACGGCAATCGTTGGTGCAAGCGGAAGTGGTAAAACCACCTTGATCAAGCTGCTCTTAAAATTCTATGCTCCAACCAAAGGAAAAATTAAGATTGGCAATACCAACCTCAAAAATTTGGGCACCACCTTTTGGCGGAAAGCTTGCGGCTCTGTTATGCAAGACGGTTTTCTTTTTGGGGATACCATTGCGCGTAATATTACCGAATCAGACTCGGATGGTATCATGGATAAAAAACGATTGGCCCACGCCGTAGATGTTGCCAATATTGGAGATTTTATAGAACAACTACCGTCAGGATTCAATACAAAAATTGGTAGCGCAGGTACCAATGTGAGCGGCGGTCAAAAACAGCGTATATTAATTGCAAGGGCTGTTTATAAAAATCCAAATTACATCTTTTTTGATGAGGCAACGAGTGCGCTGGATGCGAACAATGAACGGACCATCATGGAAAAATTGGATGCGTTTTACAAGGGCAAAACAGCTGTTGTGGTTGCCCATCGTTTGAGTACGGTCAAAAACGCCGACCAAATAATTGTGTTGGACAAAGGAAAAATTACCGAAAGGGGCAGTCATGCCGAATTAACCAAAAAGAAAGGGCTTTATTACGAGTTGGTTAAAAATCAATTGGAACTGGGGCAGTAGGTTATGGAAGAAGAAGGATACAAAGCAAAAATTGAACATTTGAATGAACGGTCCGATCAAGTTCAGGAGATTTTGGGCCGTACACCCAATTGGATGATACGTTGGGGTACATCACTTGTTTTTGCCATTGTTGCACTCTTATTGGTGGGTTCTGCAATCGTCAGTTATAACGATGTTATACCCGCTGAAATCGTAATTACCAGCAAAAACCCTCCCATTTATTTAAAAGCCCGATCATCTGGTAGGCTAACCCAGGTACTCACGCAACCTGATGAGGTAGTTTCAAAAGGACAGGTTTTAGCCGAAATCGAGAATACCGCCTCTTACGAAGATGTGATTTTTCTACAAAAACAATTAGACTTGGTTTCGAATAAATTGATAAGTCTTGATTCGTTGAAGGCTGCTTTTCCTGCACAATTGAATTTAGGCGAAATGCAGGCCCTGTACGGAACTTTTCTTATCGCGTACCAAAATATGATTCTGTACCAAACCTTAGCTCCGAATAAGAAACAATCCGCCCTGCTTCGACAGCAACTGACTGAAGAACGTAAATTCTTGGCCAATCAAAAACGTCAACTTAAAATTTTTGAACAGAATTTGGCGCTGGCAAAAAGCAATTATGAACGAAACAAAAAGCTGTTCGAAAAAGATGTGATTTCAAGATCGGAATTTGAAAACGTGGAACGACGATTTTTAGAAGATCAGCAACGGTATGAAAGCATCAAGACGGCCATTTTTAGTTCTCAGATTTCGTTGAATGAGTTTACAAGTAATTTGACCAGAACAAATATTGAAGGCACGGAATTTGAAAACACCAATGCACAAGATTTACAAAATGCGGAACAAAATCTAAGAACCGCTTTAACTACATGGGATCAACAATATTTGCTTAGAAGCCCAATAGATGGAAAGGTTACTGTTTTTGATATTTGGGACCGGTATCAAAATGTAGATATTGGCGAGGTGCTGTTCACGGTGGTGCCCCATAAAATGGATGGAATCATCGGTAGGGTCTCGCTCCCGGTTCGAAATTCTGGAAAGGTAAAAGAAGGGCAATCCGTTTTGGTGAAGTTGGACAATTATCCCTACGAGGAATGGGGAAGCCTTAGCGGAAAGATTGAGAGTATTTCAGAGGTTCCGCTCCAAGGCGAAGAAACCGTTTACACATTATACATCACCTTAGAAAATTTAGAGACGTCTTTTGGTAAGACAATTGCATTCAAACAAGAGATGCAAGGGAGGGCAGAGATAGTGGTTGAAGAACTTAGTGTGCTACAACGCGTATTCTATGAATTGAGGAAAGTTTTTGACTGAAGTTAAAAGCCACCTAAAAAGGTGGCTTTACAATTTTCAAGAGTTAATACCCTTAGTAATCACATGCCCGGGTATCGTAGCAATGATCGGAATGATTTCCACACTCTGCATTACCAATGCAGGTTTCCATGGTTGGACAACCGATGTTGGTGTGCCATGAAGATCCACCATTCAATTGCTCTTTTTGGAAGTTGGAGATAACTTTTTTGTTCAGACTCAACCCAATTTTCTTACTTTTTTTCATAATGATATATTTAAATTAATCACTTTAAATTAGATAGTATTGAAAGAGAAATCGGGTAGAAGAAGTGTAAAAAAGAGGAAGCTTTTATTCCTTATTAATTCTTAAAAAATGTAACTATAATTGCAATTCATCATTAAACCGATATTCTTTTCCTGATAAAAAAAAGCTGCTTTTAAGCAGCTTGTTCATGTGAATTGTAATTCTAATTGTCGTTACAACCACCAATAAGTTCTTCACTTTGTTGGCATCTGTTACCTTGAGTGAAACCACCGCCTCCACCTCCGCCACCGCATTGAATTCCCGGCAAAGCGGAAATTCCTGTTAATCCGCCTTTTATGGAAGTAGATTTAAATTGAGAAATAATTTTTTTGTTCAAAGACAATCCAATTTTTTTACTTTTTTTCATAATGATATATGTATATAATTACTTGTAAATTAGGACTTTGTAAAATAAATATCAGGTTAAATAAGTTCATAATACTGGTACTTTTTATTCAGAATATTTGAAATTCAGTTGAACTTTTTACATTAAAAAAGGCTTCTTTTACAAGAAGCCTAGATAAATAAGAAATTAATAAATCTTCTTATTGGTCATTGCAAGTCGCTTGACTAAGACAATAATCTCCTTGTAAACTTGTACAATCTTTAAATTCAGTATTTACACATCCTTGACTACAGTATGTCCATCCACGAGTTGCTCCTCCTTTAATCGTACTTTGTTGGAAATTAGAAACAACCTTTTTGTTTAATGAAAGACCGATTTTTTTACTTTTTTTCATGATAATAAATTATAAGTTATACAACATGAAAATAGAGCGGTTAATCCGGAATGGAAGGGTTTAGAATTGTACAATAAGTACACTATTTTTTCCCAATAAATAGTCAATATTTAATTAGGTCGTGATATTTCTATAAACTGCAAGTTGCAGTAGTGAACATAGAGCGAAATCACCTAGGTATTTATATTCAAAAATCACCAACCTTTAAGAATTGACCATTAATTTTGCTTCCTTTTTTTGCCTAGCATAAACCGATTTATAAAACCGGTACAAAAAATCATAACAAACCATTTCATTCAATCGGTTTTTTGATTTGAATAAGCGGTTCATCAACATATGGATATAGCTGTTCAGCAGTTGATTTTTTGAAAGTTGCAATTGATTTTTTCGCTCTATTTCCAATAGCTTTTCTGCAATAGGAGAAACAGTACAAGTGAACTGTTCCAGAATATCCAAAATGGGTTGGTAATCGGGATTTGATTGCTGTGTAAAACTCATGAATTCATCAATACCCGCTCGTTCTTTGCGGTATTTGTCGTCCAACTGTTTTTTAAGGGGTCTCGACATGTTAAATTCCTTGCCGAATCCAATTTTTAAATCTTCCAAAAGCTGTAGCTTTTGTGCAATAGTGTAACCAAAAACCTTTACTAGGGTGTCTATGGCACGTAGACCATATAACCACCGCAATCGTTCCCCTTCATCGCCTTCAATAAGACTTAAAAATTTCGTAGTTGCAATACTGTCAAAGTGAAATAGCGATTCTGATAGTTCAATGGTGTTTGCTCCATAACGTTCAAGTTCCCGGTTATAGGTATCAAGTTGTACTTTCCAAACGATATCTTGTTGCGATAAAGGCTGTAAAGCTTCAAAGATAGGATTCATTATTTCAGACACTGAAATGCCATGTTCAACTAAGAATCGCAAGCGTAAATGATGTTTAGGGTCGGCATATCTTATAAAAAACCATTTCTGAATGAGTTGCTTCTCTAATAATTCTTCAGCAATAGGTAAGATTACCTCGGTCAAGATGGTGTCCGACATTTTTGGTCCCGAATAGATTTTATAATAAATCCATTCGCTGCCTGGTATAAAACTACGCTGCACCATAGAATTCTTTTTTCATTTGGGTTGCTTGAAGGTGCTTTTCTTCGTTGAAAAATGAGACCACAACTTGGTTTGTAAAATACCCCCTTTTTGAGGTAACCAGTTCTCCTTTGTCATGCAAGAATTCCTTTAATGTAAAGGATGGTCGATTTTTTACCGTTTCCAAAAGCATTTGTACCGAGGTTCGATTTTCCAGATTGATCAGCAATTCATTATCACCATCTGCAAGTAGCACATATTTTGGGAGTCTTCTGGTCTTTTGAAAAGCTAGCATTTCTTTCGCAAATCGTTCGTTGTCTTTTTTATGTGTGATTAAGGGTTCAATAGACTTTTTTTGCACGCGCCAAGTGGCATCGTGTATAATTAGATTACCATATTCCACCCTGGGTAGAAAGTCGAACATTCCTGATAATGGACCGAAATTGAAGCCGATCGCGCCTCGAAGACCTTGGGTCTGTAAATCGGATAAAAAGTGATAAATGGGTAAGGAGTTTGCAGCGTAATTATGTGCGTTGGTCAATCTTGGCAGGACTTCCATATTGTATTTTTTTGACCTTAAAAGTATTCGATTGCCCTTGACTGAAATAAATAGATCCTCCAAAGTCAATTGTTGTTCCTCTGGAAGTATGGATTTTGCCAAATATGGAATTTCATAGCCCCGAAAACTCGGCCGCATTAGAATATTGCCCACTCGTGCCTCTGGCAGATGAACAATCTCTGCAATCAACTTATTGAAATTCAATTCGGTTTCTTTTGTTATAATCTGTTTGGTGTAGTTTGTAACTGTGCTCTCTTCATGGCAAAACCGCCCCAATAGATTTGCAGCTGAAGAACCCCCGCCGCCACTTAATACGATTTTGGTTTGCTCCCCATCTTGAATAAATTCAGTCATTATGGAAAGTGTACTTGGCGTATCGGTCCAATTTGCTTCGAAATCTTCAAAATCAGCATCTTCCAGTGAAATAACATGTTCGTTATTATCTCTGGCCTTAGTAATTTTTTGGAGTAATTTTTTGTGAATGGTATTTAGTTTTAATTCGTCTTCGGCAAAAGGATTTTCAGCCTGCGGTATAAATAGATCATCAACTAATGGGTTTACATCCCCATTCCCTGTGTTTTGAAGATACCCAATACCAGTTTCAACATCCAATACATGGCATAAGGGCATTTCACGTTCTTCATACCGTTCTTGAAACGCCTTTTTGAATCGTTCCAAGTTGTTTTCCTTGACTTTGGGGGTAAGCTTGTTGAAAAGAAGTAAGGCACGCTCAATATGCTTTAGATGTTCTTTAGATATGGTACAGCTTTCCACATTTGGTTCGAGATCGGTTTGGAAGAGATATTTCAATTCGAAACTTGTGGATTCTTGTTTTAAAAATTGACTCAATTTTAGGTATTGACCTGGTGAGTTCCCCAATTTTGAGTCCAATTGATTAAAGCGATTAGAAATTTGTTTCAAAAATTCGATTTCGGCCTCGCAATTTTGAAGGGGTTCCAAGACATTCAACATTTGGTTGACGAATGGGGGACCGCTAACTGAAGGTTCAAGATTACTGGTCAAAACTTGACTATCCAATAGTTCATCTATGAATGCAAGGGCTTGTTCTTCTGAGATTTCATCATCAACCAAGGCATTCGAAAGCACCTCTAATTTTGCACCCGAAGTAGCAATTTGCAGAATCTTACTTAAGTAGTGTGAATTATCTATCTCAACTATATGGTGATGCCGTCTACTTTCTGCATAATAGTATTCTATATAGCGCAATTGGTTACCAACAGTATACAAGCTTGAATTGGGAAAATAACAAAGTTGGGTTTTGATATGTTCCTTCTTGGCCAAGTCTTGTGATAGGGCAACCAGATAGTTCATATCGGGCCTTGTAAACCTTTGGTAATCGCTAGGATTATGTAGTGCTAACTGCGTTTTCTCCGCGAAACTTCCAATTGTGCAACCCGCGAACAATCCAAAGGGTGTACATCGCGAACTCATTCTTGAAAGATATTTTAATAAGGAGAGTATTACCCGTTGTTCTTTTTTGGGTTCCAACTCATCTTTTTGCCATTTATCCAATTCAAAGTATAAAGTGGGCGATGCTAGAAAAATGGCTTCTTTAATAATCTCTTGTGAAAATGCTTCTTTCAGTTGGTCAACCGAAACTTCACTTTTTTCGGTCAGACCGGTATAGAACTGAAATGGAAGTAATGGGGTTCGAAGAACGAATTTATCGAATGCTTGTAAAGGTGTTTTAGAATTACCCATTTTTAGCGCAACATTAAAGATTCATCCCACTTGCTTTCCGATTCGGTCAAAAAGTCCAACATACTAAGTCCAATTCCAGAAATACCCTCTAATAGATTTCTTTTAAATTCATGTTTATTTTCCATTTGTACCCACTGTTTATAAGGTTGGTTATCATCTTTAAAACGTCTTTTTAGGCCATCGTCCAACCAATAAGCTGCTGTGGCCAAAAACTGTTCCTCATTAAAACCGAACCCCAATTGTTGGAAAATATGGGCGTTCCCAAAAGAACCGTGGCAATAGCCCGCATCAACAACATAACTGCTTTCTTCGGTCTTTCTTAGACTTGCTTTTAACAGGAGTTCTTTGGCCTTCAGTTTAAGCTGTGGTTTTTGTTGTATACTACTGCTCCATTGGATTGCCTTGCCAATCCCCAAATCACCATAACACCATGCCAATCGACTATGATAAAATGGATTTTCAGTTGGGTTGATCCAACTTGGGAATTGAGAAATGCCCTCATCGGTATTTTTTTCGCAGCTTAAGATGTACGTCGTTGCTCCTTCAACCAAATTTTGAACCCGCTCTTTTTCAATTCCGGCTTCGTGAATCTTAAAAAGCACATAAACAATACTGCTCATACCATGGGATAAACTCAAGTTGTAGCCTTTGGTTCCAATCTCTGAATTTAGGGTCGATTTCCACTTTAGACCGTTTCTGTCTTTTTCGGCTAGATTTTCAAGATCGGATAAAAGCTCAATTATGATCTCTTTATAGTGCTCTTTAGTTTTCGAAGAAGTTTTCGGACTGTTAAATCGCTTAATAAAATAAATCCCATAACCAAGGGCACCGTGAAGAGCATCATAGTAGTTGTTTTGAAAATCCAGCTTCATTTGTTGGTGAAGGAAATCGTCAAAAGGGGTTAGCAGTTCATCTAAATCTAAATCTATAAAATCAAGATTTTGCAACAATTGTAATGTCCACCCAAAACCAGCAATACCGTTGCAATATGTTGTGTACGAGTATCCTTCATTGATTCGTTCCATGCAACGTGTAATTATTTCAACACCCGTTTCTGAATAGGAATCTTCATCAAAATAATGGGCGCAATAAAATTGAAAAAGAGCTACCCCGGCTAGGCCGCCAAGAACTCCTATATGTTCTAATTCTTCATAACTGTTTTTGGTGATGATGGCCAATTGTTTGACTTGGGCTTCTAATTCCAACCGCTTTTCTTTTGAAATTGAACTTCCAACTTCCTTAGGCTGTTCTACAGAATTATTTATCATGGTCATTATGAATTGGAATGTTACTTTTTTTAATCTTTAAATGATACCAAGCTTTTTTGCTTGATGAATCAATCCCCAAGCACTTTTTTCTTCGACGCCTAATTTTTCTTTGAGAATTCGTTTTTGTTTCTCGACTTTCGATTTTGACCAAGGCAGGTAGTTGGGTATTTCTTTGGATTGTACACCAGTTGACAGCAAATACAGAAACTTACGCTCTTGAAAGGAAATACCATTATCCTTAATGAATTGATTTTTTATCACCTTTAAAACGGTTGGGGAATAAAAAGGTACGCCGCTCAAGACTTTTTGAATAGCAAAAATGAGCTTGTGCTCGCAAATTTCATTTTTTAAAACCATCCCTTCAGGGTTTAGTGACTTCAAAATTGTCTGTAATCTGTAATCGTCATTGAGACTTGTCGCGACAAGAATTTTTGATTTTGGCCAGTGTCCCCTGATCAATTTTCCGAGATCTTCACCATTGAAGATATCCTTTTCAGGATAATTTGGTAATCCGATTTCCAATAAGATTAAATCGAAAGAAATTGACGAATTGTTGGTTACCACTTCGTAAACTTCCCTGCAAGAATTTAGAGCGGTAGTTTTAATTTTAGGCAAATACCCTTCTTTAAAGGCCTCATCAACCAACATGCTATAGGCTTTGCAAGTCAGTTTGTGGTTGTCAACAATCAATACATTCAAGGCTCCAATAGTATCCAAATAGGGTACAATCTTCTTGGAGCCGTCAATTGTTATAGAATCGTTCATCTTCAAAGGGGTGTTCAAAATGCTCTCATTTCCTTACTAAGTTGAATCAATTCTTCTATAAATGCAATTGAAACATCCCCAGATTTATAAATTAAGAGTAACTTTTTTTTGTTATCTTCAACTAGATTAAAATCCTGACTTCAGGTCAAAAACACAACCATTGCTTTTTTACGTAAGACCTTTATTTCATAGGTTGAACAAACCCTTGTTTTTTTAAAAATGTTTATAAGCAGTAATCATTACTTATAAATTATTGAATTATCATTTTGAAAAAAGTAAAAGAAATTCTTTTAGCCTGCCTTCTCTGTTTAAATTGTGTCACTGCGCAGAACGATTTGAGTTCGGAATCTTTCGATGAATTATTAAATAAAATCTATGAAAATGAATCAAACGATTCAATTCAAATGATTTACATAAATGCTTATTTGAACAAGGCCAAATTGACAAATGATTTTGATGAGTTATCCATGGCCTATTATATGAAGGGGGTTTATGTGGAGTATCCAAATTCTTTGAAATACCTAGATTCTGCAATTACCATTGGTGAGGGCAAAAAATCTAATAAGTTCCTCCCACATATATGTCTTGAGTATGGATATGCATTGTTTAATAACAGTCGATATTTTGAGGCTTTTCAAAAGTTCATTCAAGCTAAGAGAACCTCAGATTCTTTGGGTTTAAAGAACATTTCGTTTAATGCAAATACCAATATCGCTTTTTTAAAGCAAATCTCGGGTGATTATGCAGGAGCAAAAGACATTTATTTGGAGAATTCCTATCTAGCAAAATCTTTGTTCAAGGGGGAGGACTTAAAGGAAGAAAGGTTGCTCAATTATCAAGAATTGGCCTATGCTTATTTGATGATAGATCAATACGATTCTGCTACATATTATAACAGATTGGGTTATTCGTTAAGTAAAAATTACCCTAACAAGACATATCCGGCAATATTTCAATTGGTTGAGGGAATTAATCAATTCAAGAGGGAAAAATTTCAGTCGGCTTATGACAGTATCATAAAAACAGAATCGTCATTTATTGAAGAAGGAGATTCAATTAACCTTGCTTTTGCATATCTATACTTAGGAAAAATTCAATTCGAAGAAAAAGATACCCTTTTAGGGGAAAAAAGCCTTTTAAAAGCGTACGATGCCCTTGGAAAAAATCCAGAGAAAATTTCTGAATTGGGCGAAGTGTATAAATTATTGTGGCAAATCAACAAGAAGAGAAATAACAAACAAAAGGAATTATTTTACTTGACAGAATTGATTGAATTTCAGGAAGCTATAAAGCAAGAATACAATGAGCTTTCACCCGCAATGATCAATGAGTTTGATATTCCAAAATTAGTTGTTGAAAAAGAGGCCGTTATCACCAGTTTAAAAGAGACAAATAAGTTAAAGACCCAAGGTGTACGTGCCTTAATTATTGGATTGGTTTTGGTAGTGGCTTTTGCAATTTTTCAATTGGTAAGAAGACGGTATTACCAAAACAAACTGGATGAAATCATTCATAGTCTTGAGCAAAAGTCTGTTGAACATAAAAAAGATAAAAAAGTTGAATTGGATGGTATCTCAGAGGAAGTGCTGGATGAGATTTTAAAGAAACTATCGGATTTTGAAGCTAAAAACCAATTTTTAGATGCCAATCTGACCTTAAGTGGATTGGCAAAAAAATTAAATACCAACAGTAGTTATTTATCAAAGGTGGTCAATTTGCACAAAAACGAAAATTTCAGCAAATACCTTCGCGGATTACGAATCGATTACATCACCAAAGAACTCATCAAAAATGAAAAAATTCGGAATTTTACAATCAAGGCAATTGCCATTGAAGCCGGCTTTAATAGTGCGGAAACCTTTTCAAAATCTTTTCGAGAAAGTAATGGAATGTATCCTTCGAGATTTATAAAACAGTTGACAAAAAAAGGTCTTGATTTATAAATCTCGGGTAATACTCGAGATTTTGCGTCTCATAAATACCTATTTTGTAGGAACAAATTAAAGTTATACACCATGAAACAAGCAAAATTGAAACTTAACAAGTTAACTATAGCGAAATTGAATAATACCGACAATGTAATAGGCGGTGCACGAGGAGAGGATACTTATGACTCCTCATATTGTAATACTAGGCTTAATACTCGTCGAAGTAGTGTTCTTTGTCTAAAAACTACCAGGTGTTGATTAAGTTATAATCAATTACATGTTCTATATAACAGAAAAGATGCTCAAGAGTTATGTTTAGAGGCGGTTTTACCGCCTCTATTCTTTTAGAAACATCTTATTATTGATAGAGAATTAAGCGACTTACCTCTTTTCGGTTAATAAGTACTAAAAACTCCTTTACTGAATAGTAAAGCTATTTTCTAAATTAGCGTATTGCAATTATCGCAGTTTCTTAGACTGCTCGAGAAGATATCCAACACTTTATGTACCTAATCTTTGATACCGAAACCACGGGTCTCCCTAAGAATTACAATGCGCCAATAACCGACACGGACAATTGGCCGCGTTGCGTACAGATTGCCTGGCAATTGCATGACACCATGGGCAATTTGGTGGAGCATCAAGATTACCTAATTCAACCAGAAGGCTTTGATATTCCTTACGAGTCAGAACAGGTGCATGGCATATCTACAGCCCTAGCAGAACAAGAAGGTATTCCCTTAAATGAAGTACTGGAACGATTCAATGAAGCCTTGGCCAAAGCCAAATTTGTGGTTGGGCAAAATGTGGAATTTGATGTCAATGTAATGGGATGTGAATTCTTTCGTGAAAGTGTTGAAAATTCATTACAAGAATTACCCATTCTTGACACCTGTACCGAACATACGGCTGAGCTATGTCAAATACCAGGTGGTCGAGGAGGAAAATTTAAACTACCTACGCTTACTGAACTACACCAATTCTTGTTTGGTGAAGCCTTTAACGAGGCCCACAATGCGACAGCTGATGTAGAGGCTACTACTCGCTGCTTTTTAGAATTGATTCGTAAAAGGCAATTTACCAAGGAGGAATTGGATGTGCAGCCTGATTACTTTGAACAATTTTCTGAGGTCAATCCGAAAGAAATTGAACTCATCGGGTTAAAGCACATTAATCTTCGAGAAGCATCGAAGAAAATAGCTGATGCCCTTTGGGAAAAGGATACGGGTGATATCTCCCAACAAGACATTCAACAAAACATCCAAGATTTAGCGGATGTTGATTTTGTGCATTTGCACAACCACTCGCAGTTTTCAGTCTTGCAGTCAACCATGAGCACCAAAGACTTGGTGCAATTAGCAGCTGATGCGAAAATGCCTGCCGTTGCACTTACAGACCATGGTAATATGATGGGTGCTTTCCATTTTGTGAAGGAAGTTAAGGCACACAACAAAACGGTCAAAGAAAAAAATGAGGCTGCTCTAGAAAATGGAGAAGAGGCAATTGCAAAAGAAATAAAGCCGATAATTGGCTGTGAGTTTTTTGTCTGTGAAGACCATGCCAATAAATCGGTAAAAGACAATGGCTATCAAATAGTCTTGTTGGCAAAAAATAAAAAGGGCTATCAAAATCTAGCCAAAATGTCTTCCTTGGCGTATACCGATGGGTTTTATTATGTACCTAGAATAGATAAGGAAATTATCAAGCAATACAAGGATGACGTAATTGCCCTTTCAGGAAATTTATACGGTGAAGTACCCAATAAAATCTTGAATGTTGGTGAAAAACAGGCTGAAGAGGCCCTACTTTGGTGGAAGACCACCTTTGGCGCTGATTTCTATTTAGAGCTAATGCGTCACGGTCAAGATGACGAGACCCGGGTTAATAAGGTTTTACTACAGTTTGCGCAGAAACACTACATAAAATTGGTGGCGTCCAACAATACCTACTACGGTACCAAAATAGACGCCGAAGCCCATGATATCCTTCTTTGTGTAAAGGATGGGGAATTGGTGAACACCCCAATTGGTCGAGGTAGGGGTTATCGCTATGGGCTACCGAATCAAGAGTACTATTTCAAGTCTTCGGATGAAATGAAGGAACTCTTTAAAGACTTGCCCGAGGCCATTTTAAACCTTCAGGAAATTGTCGACAAAGTCGAAGCTTTTGATTTGGCCCGAGACGTATTGTTGCCCAAGTTTGACATACCTGAAGAATTTAAGGTTGCTGAAGATAAAGCAGATGGCGGCAAGCGAGGTGAGAATGCTTATTTAAGACACATTACCTACGAAGGTGCCAAAGAGCGTTATGGTGAAATTACACCAGAGATTAAAGAGCGAATCGATTTTGAATTGGCCACTATAGAGAATTCAGGGTATCCGGGCTATTTCTTAATTGTTGAAGATTTCATTCGAGAAGCGCGAAATATGGATGTCTCCGTAGGCCCTGGTCGTGGTTCGGCCGCCGGTTCTGTAGTTGCATATTGTCTCAAGATAACCAATATTGACCCGATAAAATACGACCTACTCTTTGAGCGGTTTTTGAATCCAGATAGGGTTTCCATGCCTGATATCGATATTGATTTTGATGATGAAGGTAGGGGTCGAGTCATGGATTATGTGATTGAAAAATACGGCTCGAATCAGGTGGCGCAAATTATCACCTACGGTACCATGGCTGCCAAATCATCGATTCGTGATACCGCACGTGTACTCGATTTATCATTACCCCAAGCGGATAGGTTGGCCAAGCTCATCCCCACCATGGGCAAGTTCAAAAAGATATTTGGGGTCGAGGAAGCCAAGCTTAAAAAAACTTTTCGTTCCGATGAACTCGAAAAGGTATTGGAGCTACGCGCTATTGCTGAAGATGAAGGTGAAGAAAGCCGTACCGTAAATATGGCCAGGGTACTCGAGGGTTCGGTTCGAAATACCGGTATTCATGCTTGTGGGGTCATTATTACCCCTGACGATATTACCAATTTTGTACCTGTAGCCACAGCCAAAGATTCTGACCTTTACGTGACCCAATTTGATAATTCCGTGGTTGAGGATGCTGGGTTATTGAAAATGGATTTTCTGGGGTTGAAGACCTTGACCCTAATTAAGGATACGGTCAAAATTGTAAAGGCACGTACTGGGGTCGAATTGGTACCCGATGACTTTCCGTTGGATGATGAAAAAACCTATGAGCTTTTTCAACGAGGGGAAACTGTGGGTATATTCCAATACGAATCTCCAGGTATGCAAAAGCACCTAAAGCATTTAAAACCTACGGTTTTTGATGACTTAATTGCGATGAACGCGCTCTATAGACCAGGGCCAATGGAGTATATTCCCAGCTTCATTGACCGTAAGCATGGTGAAGAGGAGATAACTTATGACCTTCCTGAAATGGAAGAGTTCTTGAAAGACACCTATGGTATCACGGTCTATCAAGAACAGGTAATGCGCTTATCCCAAAAACTGGCAGGCTTCTCCAAGGGTGATGCAGACGTTTTGCGAAAAGCCATGGGTAAGAAAATCTTTGCCTTACTACAAAAACTAAAACCACAGTTTTTGGATGGTGGTGAAAAGAATGGCCATCCACGAGAAGTGCTCGAAAAAATATGGAAAGACTGGGAGGCCTTTGCATCCTACGCTTTCAATAAAAGTCACTCGACTTGTTATGCCTATATCGCTTATCAAACAGCTTATTTAAAGGCGCACTATCCGGCAGAATATATGGCCGCTGTCTTATCAAACAACATGAACGATATCAAGCAGGTTACTTTTTTTATGGAGGAAGCCAAGCGAATGGGATTGGATGTTTTGGGGCCTGATGTAAACGAATCCTACTACAAATTCGCGGTGAATAAAGATAATGCGGTGCGCTTTGGTATGGGAGCCATTAAAGGTGTAGGCAAGTCTGCAGTGGTAGCAATTGTGGAAGAACGCAAGGAAAATGGACCGTACCGTTCCGTATTCGATATGGCCAAACGAATCGATTTGCGGTCAGCGAATAAAAAAGCATTTGAAAATTTGGCCTTGGCCGGTGGTTTTGATTCGTTTGAAGATACCCATAGAGCGCAATACTTTCATCAAGAATCAGATGGAATCAGCTTTCTGGAAAAAGTGATTAAGTACGGTGCCAAATATCAAGAAAATGAGAATTCTTCACAGGTTAGCCTTTTTGGTGACGCCAGCGAAGTGCAAATTCCAGAACCGATAGTTCCTCCTTGCGAAGACTGGGGAACCATGGAAAAACTGCGTCGTGAAAAGGAAGTGGTTGGGATTTATATTTCAGGTCATCCATTGGATGATTTTCAAAAAGAAATCAAGGCATTTTGCAATACAGGTATTTCAACCTTTAAGCAAGAGCTGGAACCTTATGTAAATCGTGAACTGACCTTTGCGGGAGTAGTGACTGATATTCAGCATCGAGTTTCTAAAAACGGAAAAGGGTGGGGACTGTTCACCGTTGAAGATTATACCGATTCACATGAGTTCAGAATCTTTGGTGAAGAGTATTTGAAATTCCGTCACTTTTTATTGGTTAATTCATTTGTTCACGTCAAGGTGTTTGTTCGTGAAGGATGGGTGAATCGTGAAACTGGTAAAAAAGGGGAGCCCCGTTTACAATACAACGAGTTTAAACAATTGCAAGATGTGATGGATGCTTATGCCAAAAAATTAACTATCAAATTGGATGTTGCCGCATTGCAAGAGAATCGAATACAGAACCTTAAAAAAGCCATCTCTAGCCATCAGGGAAAGCATCCTTTAAACTTTGTTGTTTATGAGATGCAAGACCAAATAAAATTGAATCTCTCCAGTAGAAAACAGAAAGTCAATATAAGTGCTGAACTATTGAATTTACTGGAAGAACAAGAGGTTCATTACAAGTTGAATTGATCAGTTAAGTAGGGTTTTTTAAAATAGGGTTGTTCCATTAGCAAAACGTAATTAAACAAATTTTGCAATGAAACATCTTAAAATCTTACTTGTAGTACTTACCCTAGGTTTTGCGGCCTGCGAAACCGAACAACTTGATGAAATCGTTCTAGAAGATGATACAACCACCCAAACAGATGTTGACTCTTTCGTTAGTCTAGAAGCATCTGTAGAAGAGGCCGATGACGTATTGGATGATATTTCAATTTATTCAAGTTACTTCTTTGGTGTAAACGGTAGTGTTTTTGGAAAAACCGATGATGACCATCGCGGTGACTCCGGATTTTTTCGTGAATGTGCCGATATTGAAGTGGAGGAAACGGACAATTCAATTACAGTGACCATTACATTCAATGGTGAATGTGAAGATGAAAATGGAAATGCTATTACAGGTGTTGTCGTAAAAACTGAGACCTATACAGAAACAAGTTCTGAAAACACTATAACAGTAACCGACCTAAGTATCAACGGTTATGTAATTAACGGTAGCAAGACCTTTACTTGGACGGAAAGTAACGAAAACGGGAATCCACAAATGAGCGGAACTGTTGATATTACCGTTGAAACCGGAGAAGGGACAATTTCAAAATCAGGAAATAGAACTGTAGAAATCACAGAAGGAGCTGACACTAGAACCTGGGTCGATAATGTAAAGACCATCACTGGGTCTTTTCAGTATACCGGATTAGAGCGCAGTTTTTCTATGGAAATTACAACCCCATTGGTTAAGCCTGCGGCCTGTAAATTTATAGTTTCAGGAGTTAAAACTTATTCAAGTAGTGCAATGGATGGAGTTACAACCTTGGATTATGGTGATGGCAGCTGCGACGGATTTGCAACCCTAACCATGCCTGACGGTTCCGAAGAGCAAATTACACTTGGTAAGAAACGTCGTGATAGGGGAGACGATGAGGACGAAGATTCGCATGATGACGAAGATGAAGATGAGGATGATGATGAGGATGAAGACGACGACAATGATGAAGATGATGATGAAGACGATGAGGACAGTTTCATCGGATGCATCTTGATCACCGAATGTGGTGAGGTAGAATTTGAAAATATGAGTGATCTTAGTGTTACTTCGGAAGAAATTGACGGCGTTTATGTAATTACCGTGACCGATATGAATGGCGAAGTTATTTACGAAGAGGAATGTGCTGAGGGGGGTGAAGTAGTGATTGAATGTTCATCAGCGTCCAATGGAGGATAAAAATGATTAAAAAGTTGCTGTGAGAAAAAGGGTCATCTTAGGATGGCCCTTTTATTGTTGAAACTGATTGAGTTATAGGCAAAAGCTATCTTTTTTGGTGTAAGGTTAGGGTCTTTTTTTGACTAACTTTGCGTAATTGAAAAATAAATAGACATGGCACTAGAAATAACAGATGCAACTTTCGAAGAAGTGGTATTGAAAAGCGATAAACCAGTAATGGTTGACTTTTGGGCGGCTTGGTGTGGTCCTTGTAGAATGGTGGGCCCAATTATCGAAGAGGTTAGCTCAGAATATGATGGTAAAGCTGTTGTAGGTAAGGTTGATGTTGATGCCAACCAACAATTTGCTGCAAAGTACGGCGTACGTAATATACCAACTGTTTTGGTATTCAAAGATGGTGAGATTGTAAATCGTCAAGTAGGGGTTTCTCCTAAAAAGGTTTACACAGATGCGATTGAGGCTGTGCTTTAATCGAATAATAGCATAAAATTATCAAAAGGTCTGGCGAAAGCTGGACCTTTTTCGTTTATCTTGTTTAGGATGGATGTAAAATCAGAACTTAATCAAGCGAAACTCTTTCAAAATCTGGAACTTCTTGCTGGTCAAGTGGTGGAAGGCTTCATCAGTGGAATCCATAAGAGCCCTTTTCACGGGTTTTCAGCAGAATTCGCGGAGCATAAAATCTATAACACTGGTGAAAGTACCAAGCATATTGATTGGAAACTATTTGCACGAACCGATAAGTTGTATACCAAGCGTTATGAAGAGGAGACCAATCTGCGTTGCCATATGATATTAGACAACTCAGGTTCGATGTACTATCCAGAAGTAAAAAACCTATCCATCAACAATTTGAATAAGTTAGGTTTTGGGGTTTTAGCTATTGCTTCCTTAATGGCTGTTTTAAAGAAGCAACGAGATGCAGTTGGACTTAGTGTTTATGCCGAAAAAAATAGTTTCTATGCCCCTGAAAAGAGCAGTGAGCGTCATTTTCAAATGCTTTATCAACAATTGAATGCATTGGGGGCAAAAACTTCCTCAAAAGCGGCTACAAGAACCTATGATTTTTTGCATCAAATTGCAGAAAAAATCCATAGAAGAAGTTTGATTTTTCTTTTTTCAGATATGTTTCAGACCGAAGTTGAAGAAGCAAAGCTCTTCGAAGCATTACGCCATTTAAAATACAACAAACATGAAGTCGTTCTTTTTCATTTGTTGGACTATGACCGAGAAGTAGCCTTTAATTTTGAAAACCAACCCAAGCGCTTTATTGATGTAGAAACCGGAAAACACATTGACCTATACGCAGACAATATCAAAAAGGCTTACAAGGCCAAGGTTGAATCTTATCTGAAAGATTTAAAAATGTCCTGTCTTCGCTATAAAATAAAATATGTGGGTGTAAATATTCACGATGATTTCTCTACGGTTTTGAACACTTTTATGGTAGAGCGACAAAAGTTTGTATAGGACAAAAAAATTTTTGTCGAAACCGAAAAGTGTCGGTATATTTGCCCTCGCTTTGCAAAAAGCTTTTGAACAAGATTTGAATCCCGCTTTCGCTGGAGTCTTTAAAAGATAAAATCATTGGTCTGGTAGTTCAGTTGGTTAGAATACCTGCCTGTCACGCAGGGGGTCGCGGGTTCGAGTCCCGTCCAGACCGCTGGAATTCGTTGAAGAATTCGCAATAAGCCTGTAAATCAAGCATTTACAGGCTTTTTCATTTTATTTGATACCAAAAAATACCATATAAAACCATAAAAAAGGTGCGTGATTCGGTGCGTTAAAATTCTGCTTTAAAAGACTCACCGCCATCGCTGTAATTGACTGTTAAAGAAATCTTTACGAAGAAATTTTAACATTTGGTTTTAGTACTTTCCGGTGAGTTTTAAAATTACTCACCGATGTCTGGAAAAATAAACGTCCTTTTTTACCCTAAAAAATCCGATACTGATACCGACGGAATGGTCACCGTTTATGCACGGATAACCGTTAGTGGAAAGCGTGCCGAACTCAGTCTGGGGCGTCGTGTGGAGGAACAACGATGGGATTCGAGGGGTGGCAGACTACGGGGAACTACCATTGAAGTCTCCAAGTTCAACCGATTTTTGGACACGGTCAAAAACCGTTGTTTTGAAATCCATGATACGCTGCTGAGGGAGCATCAGGATATTTCCGCTACTATCATCAAGAACATTTATTTAGGAAAGGAAGGCAAGGAATGGATGGTGTTGGAAATCTTCCGGAACCATAATGACGAAATGGAAAGCCTATTGGGCAAGGGTTTTACCAAAGGCACCTTACAACGCTATAGGGCGGCCTACAAGCACGTTTCGGCATATATTCAACACAACTATCAAAGAAACGATATTCCCGTTCGTAGGGTCGACCATAAGTTTATCACGGGTTTGGAATACTTTTTAAAGTCAAAACGGAACTGTGAACACAATACGGCAATTAAATATATCGTCAATTTCAAGAAGATCATTCGCATTGCCTATGCCAACGAATGGATCAGCAGAGATCCCTTTTTCCATTGGAAGGCCAGTTGGAAAACCAAGGAGAAACAATTTTTGACCCAAACGGAGTTGGACATTTTACAAAACAAAAAATCCTTTTTGCCACGTCTCGATTTGGTACGTGATATTTTCGTGTTCTGCTGCTATACGGGTCTGGCCTATGCCGATGTAAAACAGTTGGGAGAAGAAGACATTGTCATTGGGGTTGATGGTTACCGATGGATCAAGATGGCGCGAAAGAAAACCAAGGCCATTAGTAGCATTCCCCTGCTACCTCCTGCCGAGGCCATTATTGAAAAATATAGCGAGCATCCTTATGTATTGGATGGAAAGGGCGTCTTGCCTGTATTGACCAATCAGAAATCGAATGCTTATTTGAAAGAGATAGCCGATGTCTGTGGTATTAATAAGAACCTGACCACCCATTTGGCGCGACATACTTTTGCCACAACGGTCACCTTGTCCAAAGGGGTTTCCATTTCCACCGTGAGCAAAATGTTGGGGCATCGTTCCTTAAAAACTACCCAGATTTATGCCAAGGTATTGGACAGTAAAATTGCGGAAGAAATGTCCGTTCTGAAAGCACAATTGGAACAAGAGGAAGCCCAAAAGCGAAAGGAAGAGATTCCGACCGGAGATTGATTTTATCTCTATTTCTAAGGACACAATTTGTGACCTTAAAACTTTATTTGGCAACGACTCTTTCCATTATCATATCTTCAAAAAAGGACAATATCTGTTCTTAAAATCCATGAAAATCCAAACAATTTGAATTAAAGGCCATTACCTTAAAAGTAATGGTATTCTGAAGTCCCCACTCGTGGGGAAGAGGAATAGCAAGAGGGTAGCGTGCCAAGGCAACGCTACGACAATACATTTTCCTTCGGAAACCCTATAAATAAAGGGGTGATAAGGAAAATGAAAAATAAAAACATCGGTAAAGTTTGGCGCAAACTTGCTTCAAACCCCTATAAACAGGGAAAAAATTTGACGTAAAATGATTGTAAAAGGAAAATATAAGTACAGTTACAGTACTATCAATTTAAAGAGCCACATAGCGAAACGATTTCGGCATTTCTCAAAAAAAATTGCTCCTTCACATTCTGAAACGCTAGAGAAGATTATGGATTTTTTTGAATGGCATGGATTGACATCTTTCGACGAATTCGCACAGAATCTTTTGGAGGAAATCCTAAACAACAGGAAACGAACAGAGAAATCCATCAAGCGTACCGAAGCGGCTATTGCGATTATACGTGATATCGAGATTACCCAGACCAGACCCAACAATGCCATGCTCCTTTCCCTTTTTGGTGAGGGCACAAGACAAGAGAAACCGATTAGGAGGGAAAAGAAGCTTATCAAAAAAGACCCAGAAAAGAATAAGGAAATAGAAATCACAGTCCCCAAAATTCGTTATGAACGTTTAACCGATAAATTGAACCGCACCGTTAGGGATTTTCAACATGTCTTGGACAGTGCAAAAGTGGTTAAGAAAGGTTTTGGAAAAGCTTATTTGAAATTGGAACTCACCGAAAACGAACTAGAAAAATATAAGAAGAAGCTAAGGGATATCACCGGTGGGGAATGACCATTGTTTGGGACTTCTATTCAAGCCAAGTAGTGTGCCCTATCCGATTTTTGCTTCACGCTTATCTGTCGGAACACTACAAAAATCGAACAGGATCCGTACACAAAGTTTTGGGGTAAGTATTTGGGACTTGCAGCGCAAAACCTTGTTTTGCTCGCTGACTACTCAAAAATTTTTAACAACAACAAATTTTATGACCGCCATATTGTCCATGTTACCTGCCAAACAACCTAAAGTTTTCATTAATCGGTTTTTTATGCACTTAATCGATTGCAAAGAACATCAGTAATTTCTTACCATGTCATGTTGACATTTTTCCTTTTCGCTAAAGAAATGGAATAATGATTGACGATGAATGATTGGTTAATTGAATATTATTATACTGGTATTCAAACACTAAGCAAGCAAAACTTTTTTAAGTGATTAGTAAAGTAAAAAATTGTTTCCTGAGTTATCATCATAACTATGACAGAAAGTATGTCAGAGCTTTGCGGAAAGCCAAAAGGGGAATGCGCGTAGCTGACTATTCTCTAAAAAAAGATATTTCTAATTATACGGACCAAGAAATCTATAAGGTTATCCGAAATAAAATGAGGTCTTGTTCGGTTACAATTGTGCTGATAGGCGAACGTACAGGACATAGAAAATGGATAGATTGGGAGTTATGGGCTTCATTGAGAGGATATAAAAACAGTAAAGATCCGAGAAGATCTTTCAGGCCAAAAGGATTATTGGCGATTTATTTACCTGTTAAGTATCATTCTGTCCCCGAAAGACTTCAAGCTAATATCGATTCTGGCTATGCCGTTTCCATGAATTGGAGGAATTTAGAACGTGATTTGGAGAGTAAAATAAACTACGCTGTTTGGAAACGTGATAATGCTAGTCACGAAATCGATAATACTCTTGAAAGGGCTGAAAGAAATTCTATTAATTTTTTTGGATTGAGAATATAACTATGTCTGGAATAAATAGAGCTTTAAAACTTAACGAAAAAACATCCAAATTAAACTTATCTAATAAGGTAAAGTGTGTTTTCATAAGTCATCATAAAAGCGACTTAGATTACTGTAAAAAGGTCGCTGAGTATATTATGAAATCAGGAATCGATGTTTATTTGGATGAATACGATTATGATTTAAAGCATCAAGTACAAACAAACAATCCGACCGGTATTGTGAGGTGTATTAAAAAGGGAATCAACAGTAGTTCTCATATGTTATGTGTTATTTCTCCTAACACTCTTTACTCCAAATGGGTCCCATGGGAAATAGGTTACGGCTATGACAAAACGACAATTGGTGCATTGACTTTTAAGGGCATTACAGAATCATCTTTACCGGACTACATTAAAACGGTCCCCGTAATTAGAGGAACAAAATCTTTGAACAGCTATCTCTCAAAAATAAGTGGTTATAGCGAAGATTACATGAAATCTTATGGGTACATAAGCTCTCATACTAAAGCGTCACATTCTCTAGATACTGTTTTAGATTGGAATCTATAAAGAACTAAATATGGAATATTTAATATCAAAATTATCCATGGATTCAGATGAATTTTTAATTGAATCCATATTCGTTAGCCCAAATGAGGATAACAAGCTATCAAATTTTGAGCAAAAAAATAGGGCTTGGCTGGTTAATTGTTACAACGGCGGACATTCAATAAGAGGGCTAAAAAAAGAAGTCGATGGTGTCTGGTACAGAAATGGAGACTTTTCATACGATGGCAGCTATTTTAAATGGGGAGAAAAACTACCTAAAAATATATCCAAGAGAAATGTATTTGTGAGTTATTATCATAATGATGATCAGGTCAAAAGACAAGAGTTTGATAATTTATTTGGTGACCTAATTATTAATCAATCTGTTATGCTTGATGAAATCGATGGAGAAAATAGCGATGAATATATTCATAGACTGATAAATGAGGGGTATATGAAAGATACAACTGTACTCGCTGTATTGTTAGGTCCAAAGACAAAGTGTAGAAAACATGTTGATTGGGAAATTGGTGGTGCGCTAAACAGAAAGGTAGGTGATCGTTACTCCGGTTTACTAGGGATTAGGCTTCCTTCTCATCCAGATTATGGCTTTGGAGACTTTTATACCGAAACAGAGTATTCGGAAAGACTAATGGCCAATATAAATTCAGGATATGCCGTGGTTGTCGATTGGACAAAAAACAGAAGAGAACTACAAGACGCTATTGAACTTGCATTTCTTAGAAGGTCTGAAAAAGACAAAATTGTGAACACAAGCATAAAAAGGTTAACCGAAAATCTATGTGAATGAAGAGTTTTAAAAGTCCATTGTCAATCTATGTTATTTGGCATCCGAGTTTTAAAGAAGGTATAAAATATGCGGAAAGCATATATAATACATACAGTGGAGAGAATGACTTTGTTACCCATGCAAGATATGATATACCCGTAAGTTATCGGACCTTATCATACGGTAAGGATATTTTTGCTCCGATACCTTTTTCTGAATCTGATAAGAATGCACTTATTATTCTTGTTGATGAATTTATGTTTAATGATGAAGACTGGACAATAGGTTTAAATAAACTTTTAAAATCAAAACCAAAAAATACTAGAGTATTTCCAATTTCCTTCAGTAAATATGCCTTTGACCTAAATAAAGAGTTTTTAAGCTCCACTCAGTTCATAAAGACGAAACAGCAAAGTCCTGATTTTGGCAATGATTTTGCGTCAAACAACAAAATTATCAAGTACAGGCTTTTGGAGAGCATTGCTAAATTTTTATTTAATGTCAAAGAAAACTACAATACTAAAACTGATAGTGATGCACCAATAAAACTATTCATATCTCACGCTAAAGCAGATGGCGAAAAACTTGCAATTGATTTTAGAAATTATATTTATGGGAATACGAAGTTAAAGGCATTTTTTGATGCCAATGACATAGCGGATGGTCACTATTTTGAACAAGAGATAAAGAAAAATATCGATCACTCCGCTTTTATCATATTTAATACTGATGAATACGCAAATAGAGAATGGTGTAGGAAAGAAGTCATTATTGCCAAAAGGTATAGATGTCCAATTATAGCCGTAATGGACATAAAAAAAGGGGAAAGAAGAAGCTTTCCTTATAGTGGAAATTTTCCAACTATTATTTGGGATGATAATTTCGAAGAGGTTATCAATCTAATTCTTTCTCAAATCATTAGTGATAAATACAATGAATTGTTTTTAAAATCAATAGTAACAATGTACAAATTGGAAGAAAAATACAGCTGTATTATTCTCCCCAAGGCACCTGAGTTGTTCAACTATATAGATATTGAAAGATTTAAAGAAGAACGAAAAGAGGTCAAACCTTTCATTATTTTATATCCTGACCCACCCATTGGGATTGAAGAACTAAATCTTTTAAATGATATTGACAGCGAAATTAAGTTTATAACTCCCCTAATGCTTCCAACTTATACCACTTGATTATGAAAAAAGGAAATGCCAAGAGTGTCACTTCTAAGGATTTGGACAAATTTGTGGAGCAAGAGATAAAGGATATTGCCAATGACAAGCAAATACATCTTTTTAAAAATCAAAATGTCGCAGTATCCGTTAGTGATAGCCCAGAAATTGAAATGTTGGGTTTTTCAAACAATCATCAAAAGAACCTAATAACCGAAATTACTAGATATTTGGTTATTCATGGTAGCAAATTGGTCTATGGAGGAGATCTGAGACAAAATGGATATACTCGATTATTTTCTGACCTAGTATATCAATACCGCCCGACTAAAGAGGCAAATAAGAAATTCTTTAAGAACTATTTTAGCTTCCCCATTTACTTAAAGCTCAAGACTAGTGATGAACTCGAATTTAAAAAGAATGGTGTTGAACCCATAAAAATCCCTGCTCCAGAGCATTTAGATATTGACACAACTAAGTTCTATCCTCCTGATAGCAAAGAAAATCTTTTCATTTGGGCAGAAAGCCTTTCTAAAATGAGATTAGAAATGCAATCTTCGATTAATGCCAGAATATTTACAGGAGGAAATATGTCTAATTTTAAAGGAAAATATCCAGGGCTTCTAGAAGAGGCATTACTAGCTTTAAAGGAAGACACACCTGTTTATTTGGTAGGCATATTTGGCGGGATTACACAAAGAATCATAATGGGTATTCAAGGTTCAAAACCTAAAGAACTAACCCTTGATTGGCAGTCCAAAGTAAATGATCGGTATGGAGATTTTGTAAGATTTTATAATTCAATGAAAACGGAGAACATTATTGATTATAGTAATTGTACTGATTTTTTGAATAATTATACTTTAGGTAGGATAAGTAAAAATAATGGGCTGACCATTGAAGAAAATAAAAGGTTATTCACTTCCATACATACATCAGAAATAATCTTTCTTATTATGAAAGGATTGCTTAACGTAAGCAAGAAATAAATTATGGCTTAATACCATTTAGGGGCTTTTAACTCTCAAAGGTTTAGTTTCTTAACTAGCAAATATGATTATATATTGATTATATATCTTGTACTACGCCCACCTCCAACTGATATGAAAATTTCTTTTTCTACCAAGTCTTGTAAATCCCTTGTGGCTGTTGCTTTGGACGTTTTAGCAAGTGAAACGTATTTACGCGCGTTCATACCCCCTTCAAAACCCTGATGACCTTCTTCCAACATTCTTCGAACAACTTTTTGTTGGCGGTCATTTATCACGTCTTTGTGTTTGTCAAAGAACTTGGTTTTTTTTAGGGTGAATTCAATTTCCTGTTCTGCATCGATTTGAGCATCCAAAACCACTCTGACAAAGTAGTTCACCCAATCGGTAATTTCATTGGAGCGTTGGGCCTTTTGTAAGGCATCGTAATAGGCCTTTTTATTTCCTTCAATTGATTTAGACAAGCTGAAAAGAACTGGGCGACCTATGCTCTGTGACAAGGCTTTTTCAGAAATAGCCCTACCTATTCTACCATTACCATCTTCAAAAGGATGAATGGTTTCAAAATAGAGATGCGCTATTGCCGCTCGTACAACAGGTTTTTTGATTTCGGTTTGGGAGGTATTGAACCATTGTATAAAACCATTCATTTCAATAGGCACTTCCTTTGAAGGCGGAGCTTCAAAATGAACCACCTCTCTACCCATGCCCCCAGATACGATTTGCATGGGTTCTACGTGGCTCCGCCATTGGCCTACTTGAATTTGAGTGTTGGCTTTCATCAGCATAGTATGCCAATCGAACAGTATTTGACTTGTTAAGGGTTTTAAAAAATCATTTCGGACGGCCAACATCAACTCGGCCACGCCCTCAGCTCTTTTGTCTTTCGTCAATGGCAATTCCGGGTTAAGGCCCAAGTTTCTTCGAATAGAAGACATTACATCATTTCGGCTTAAGTATTCGCCTTCAATTTCTGAGGTCTTTATAGCTTCCGAAACCATAAGGTTTATCATAGCCTCCGTTTGTTCGGTTTCGGAAAGCCCTTTTAATACACCACTAATCCGTCCAGTTCTTTGGGCAAAATCAAAGAGCATATCTTCAATTTCACCTGTTTGATATTGAAAATTGGGCCAATCTCTTTGTTGCCAGTTGTAACGCATGAGCCGAATAATGTCTATAATCGGCTCAAAAATAATAAATATATGAGTTGATTATGCAAATTTTTCAACTCAAAGATTTATATTAGAAAAAGAATTATTTGAGATGAGAAATCTAAAATTACCTGTGAAACGAACCGTTGCCCTTCTTTTAGTAGTTAGCTTAATTGTTCTATTCTACAAATTGCTAGAAGAGTTGTTTATCGTAAATATTGTTAATCCCATTTTAAGTAAAGTAGAGTCAAATTTTTTAAACGATACGATATTAATACTGTTCTTAATTTATGTGTTCTACAAGCTAATTAGGAATCTTCAGCATAAAACCCACGTATCATTTTTGCAAGTTTTATTTGACGTTGTGGTTTTGATTTTCTATTTGTTCATAAGACTTTTTAAAAACTTTGAATTTCAGGAACTTTCGATATTCAATCCAATAAAATATCTGGACTTAATTTTTTCATTTTTCCTGTTATCGCCAATAACAGCAATAGCAAATATTCTATTACCAAGAAAAAAAGTTAGAAGTACAGTAAATGAACTTTTCAATGATGATCCAATAAAAAATAAGAGTCAAGACCTGCTCAACAGAAATTATAAGGCACAAAGATTGACTGAGGATATATTTCAATTAACCAGCGAGGGTTCCGTGGCTTTCGGTATTTCAGGAGAATGGGGTTCAGGAAAAACATCCTTTTTAAATCTTGTCAAGGATGAAATAATTAGAAGCGACGATAACAATAGTTTTATAGTTGTTGATTTTAGACCTTGGTTAAATCTGACCATAGAATCAATTGTGAAAGACTTTTTTGATACGATTAGATCTGCTATCAAACCTTTTAGCCAAAGTATTGGTCATGACATAAATCATTATTCAAAATCATTGCTAAAAGCCGATAAATATGGCATTTTGGATGCTGTTTCCAAACTTTTTGATTTTAGTGAAAAGCAAAACTTGACAATAGAATTTGAAGCCATAAACCTTTTACTAGAAAGGTTGGGAAAAAGAATCGTAATCTGTATAGATGATTTTGATAGATTACAACCGAATGAGATTTTCGAATTTTTAAAATTAATTCGAAGCTCAGCCAGTTTCAATGGATTTACATACTTGGTGGCCTTTGATAAAGCCTATTTAATTGAGTCCCTCAAAAATCTGGGAATACCTAAGTCAGAATACTTTTCAGAAAAAATCTTTTTAAAAGAAGAAAGATTGACTCCAATCACATCCGATCAAATAATGGGATTCGTTCATAACTCTTTGAAACCTCATTTTGGAAAGGATAACCAATCCCTCACTGATTATTTTGAAAAAAGAGATGCAAGAGTTTTGATAAAAGCATCCAACTTTTCGCCCTTACGTCATATTAGGGATGGCAAGAGATTTTTAAATTCATTTCTAACAGACTATAAATCAATTTACAAAGAGGTAGATTTTGAAGACTATTTCAATTTAAAGCTTT
The DNA here is from genome assembly GCF_012272815.1 of Croceivirga thetidis. Classification (GTDB taxonomy): domain Bacteria; phylum Bacteroidota; class Bacteroidia; order Flavobacteriales; family Flavobacteriaceae; genus Croceivirga; species Croceivirga thetidis. Next base: position 544,833 of record NZ_JAAWWL010000001.1, on the reverse strand, counting down.
TGAAATATAGTTATTACGATGCTTACGCTTCATTGTTTTTGTTTAAACGGAGATTTCTTTCTCTCGAGTCTGGGGTAAAGAGCAGTTATAAAATAAAATATGAATCAGAAGGGGGGATTCAAAATAGGTTCAGAGATTTTAAAACCTCTGAATTAGGAAAACATTTAGCAGATTCATTCGATTACAATGAAGAAGATGTAAATAACGCTGGCAAACTTCTAAAAGACTTATTTGACGTCAACAATTATTTACCAAAAAATCATCTTTCAATCAGTTATCCCCAGAATTATCATAAGTACTTTCTAGACAATCTAAATGACAACGATCTTTCAGAGGATGAATTTTTAAAAGTTCTCAGATTAAAAATTGATAAGATTAAAGATAAAATTGATAAATGGCACGAAGCAAATAAGACAACAAATGTCAGCTATCGGTTTCAGGATTTAGAAATAAAAGATATTCCGGGCTTAGATATGTATGAGAATGCTATAAAGGCCATTGTTTATCTGGCTAAACTTGAGGTCGAAAATGCATTTAGCAGAAGAACCTATATGGGATATGATTACAACGATTTGGCCAATAAGATCAAAGATAGAGAGGGAATTTTAACTAAAAGATTCTATAGCCAAAATAGGACCCCTAAGGAATTTTTGATACAGCTATTTGATTCAGCCGAATCGCCCTACTTAGTCGAGACGGACTTGTTGAACCATATGTATTCTGACTTTGACCATGAATCTTACCCGTTGAGTAGAGATGAAATCAAAAGTCAACTTATTGGTTACTTCAAAAAATTCCATGAAAAACAAAAAAACTTTGATTTTAATGCATGGCTTCTTTTCCATAACTGTAAAGTCAAAAGATGGCATGGAGAAGGTAATGGTCCATTTACAAGCGAGACTTTCTACTTTGATGAAGCTAAAGAAATCATGAAAGAATTCATTAAAATAGATTTGGATAAAGCATTAGTCGATTTTATAGATGTGCAACCTTTCTATGGTTCTAAAGAAAGTGACAACAAAATTGGTATATCTAAAGGTGTATTGAACATTTTTGAGAGCTACGATGATTTATTGAATTTTATTGGGGACCAAAACACATTGAAGGCTCTAAAAAAACCTTCAAAATTTAAAGATGAATTTCTAGATTTTGGAAACAAGCTTAAGGATAATAATTATGAAATGATTGCATACGAATTTCAATATCAAGCGATTCTTGAAAAATTGGATTCAATAACACGACAATACAATAGATGAAAGATTCGGAATTCAAGGGTAAAGCCCATTCAGCCAATGGTTATGAAATATTCCTAAAAGGAGGGGAGTTATTTAAAGGTTACAAACCAGATTTCGTTCTTCGTAAAAATAACAGTTTCATAATTTTAGAGAGTGAACATGGGACTAGTAGAAAGCATTTTTTAGGAGGCATGATTAAAGCTTCAAAGTATCTAGTTGGGAAGAAAAAAGGAACATTGGTTTTTGTAATTAAGCTGAAAAATAATACTACAGAAGAAAATATAGCTCTTCATTTGAAACCATACTTGGAATGGATAAGACCATTGACAAATCTAAGAGATGTCTATGTCATTTCAGACATGAAATATTGTGCGTCGGAAATGCCTATCAGAATACTTGAGGATGAATTCAAGAATAGTTCACTTAAAGTTTAAATGTTAAACTTTGTTAAAAGGTGAGCAGCGCGGTGAGCCCAAAAAACGGCCCTTTGGTAGGCCTTATATACTGGGCGTTTCAGTAAAAAGTTCGAGTCCCGTCCAGACCGCAAACGGTAAAACCCTTCACGAAAGTGAGGGGTTTTTTATTTAAAAGCAATAAAACTTGTTTTTGAAGCGGAATAACTGAAAAAGAGCTTGCCAATGAAGTTGGTATTTGAGTTTGATGTATTCTAGGCCACCTTTTGAACGACACGGAGCGATAGGTGAGGTGGCAACCATGTTCAGATTACTGAAATTCATTAAACAATTAGTAAAAACGGGTAGATCAGTTATCTACATTCTTTTCATTTTGTTTACCATCAATTATTTTGTATATCATCAAAATTACGGCTCCCACGGCTTGTTTAGAACCCCTTTAATTTTGTTATGTCAAGTGCTTTGCTAATTATTAAAGAATTAACCCTTCAAGACATCTTAAAATGGATTCATTCTAAATAGATTTCATCCCTTTGAATTCTCCTTATGTTTTACCATATTACTAATAAATTAACAATTTTTGGCATTCTGTGTAATTATATATTAGAATATATTAAACAATATTGAATATTGTTTAATAATATTTACGAATCGTCAAACACCTAACAACTAAACTATGGCAAATGTTTTATGGTTACAAGGGGGGGCATGTAGTGGTAACACGATGTCTTTTCTGAACGCCGAAGAACCCACAGTGGTAGAATTGATTACTGATTTTGGACTCAATATTCTTTGGCACCCTACCACTGGTCTCCAGATCGGAGACCAAGTACAGGACTTATTAAAGGATATCCTAGATGGTAAAGTGCAAATGGATATTCTGGTCTACGAAGGCTCATTGATTCAAGGGCCGAATGGTACGGGTACCATGAACTTTTTTGCTGACAGGCCGATGATGGATTGGATTAAAGAACTGTCTGAAGTAGCGGGTTATGTAGTCGCTATTGGCGATTGCGCTACCTGGGGGGGTATTCCTGCAGTTCCGCCAAATCCGAGTGAATCTACAGGACTGCAATTCCATAAAAAAGCCAAAGGCGGTTTTCTTGGAGCGGATTATGTATCCAAAGGCGGACTGCCCGTTATCAATGTACCTGGATGCCCTGCACACCCAGATTGGATCACACAAATTTTAGTGGCCATAGCTGTGGGTAGGATTGGGGATGTTCTTATTGATGAATATCATCGTCCAAAAACCTTCTTCACCAATTTTGTTCAAGACGGTTGTACCAATGTGACCAATTTTGCACAAAAGGTCGATGGTGGATTTGGTAGACGTGGTGGATGTCTCTTCTACGAAGTAGGATGCAGGGGCCCAATGACTCGAGCAAGCTGTAACAATATACTGTGGAATAGACAATCAAGTAAAACAAGGGCCAATCATCCTTGTTTGGGTTGTACAGAACCTGGATTTCCACATAATGACCTCCAAAAAGGAAGTGTTTTCAAAACCATGAAATATTTAGGCTTCCTGCCTAAAGAAGTTCCTACGGGAAGAACAAAATTGGCCTATTACATGGAAGCAGGATTCCAAAAAGTAATGCCAAAGAACAACCGTATAATGGAGGCTTCCAAATAATTAAACTTACTAGAAAAATAAAATGGCAGTTAAAGAATTGAATATTTCTCCCGTTGGTCGTGTCGAGGGAGATTTAGATGTAAAAGTGTACATCGATGAAGGCAAAGTGACCAAAGCCCATACCCAGGCGGCAATGTTCCGTGGGTTTGAAAAAATTATGGCAGGGAAAGACCCACAATCTGGGTTAATCGTTACTCCAAGAATCTGTGGTATTTGCGGGGGTTCACACCTCTATTGTGCTTCGTCGGCATTGGATACCGCTTGGGGAACGCAACTTTCACCAAACGCTCTTTTGCTAAGAGCAATTGGACAAGCCACGGAAACCATCCAAAGTATCCCACGATGGTTTTACGCCATCTTCGCTACTGACATGGCAAACAAGAAATTTGCGAATAAACCCTTATATAAAGAGGTGGTGAAACGATGGTCGGCATACGTTGGGGAAACCTTTCAAACGGGATTGACCGCAAGTGGACTTCCGGTACAAGTATATGCTCTTTTTGGAGGACAGTGGCCGCACTCCAGTTATATGGTACCCGGTGGGGTTATGTGTGCGCCTACCTTAAAGGATATAACCAGGGCCTATGCGATTATGACCCAATTCAAAAACGACTGGTTAGAACCAGTTTGGTTGGGCTGTACCATTGAAAGATATATGGAAATCAAGTCGTGGGAAGATATGCTAGCTTGGTTAGAAGAAAGTGATTCACATAAGAACAGTGATTTAGGCCTATATATTAGAGCAGGGCTTGAATTCGGTTTAGACAAGTTTGGTAAAGGGGTTGAGAAATTCTTGGCGTTTGGCACCTACTTACATAAAGACATGTACAATAATCCTACAATAGAAGGCCGAAACAAAGCTTTGATTAGTCCTAGTGGTTTCTTCGATGGAGAGAATTGGCATGAGTTTGACCACATGAAGGTCAGCGAGCATGTGAAGCATTCTTGGTTTGGTGACCAGGAAGATGGATTGCACCCATGGGACGAACCAATTCCAACCCCAGTGAAATCGCAACCTTTACATCATTCAGATTTTGATGGGAAATACAGTTGGGCCAAAGCTCCAAGATATGATGGTTATGCAGCCGAAGCTGGACCTATGGCGCGTTGTATCATGGCAGGTAATCCGGCTAATCATGAACATCAAATCAGAGACCCATTTTTTATTGATGCTTATCGTAAACTAGGTGGCGCTAGTGTATTTACTCGAGTGTTGGCCAGAGTTCACGAGGCTCCTAGAATCTACCAATTGATCAATGAATGGTTAGGTCAAATTGATTTGGATGGGGACTTCTATAACAAACCTGTTGAAAAGGATGGTAAAGGATTTGGAGCTACCGAAGCGGCAAGAGGTGCTTTGGCGCACTGGATCGAAGTGGAGAATGGCGTTATCAAAAACTATCAAGTTATGGCCCCTACCACATGGAATGTTGGGCCCAATGATGGAAATGATAATCCTGGTCCTATTGAAGCGGCTTTGGAAGGTACGGATATTGAGGACGTGAAAGACCCAGTTGAAGTAGGAATGGTGGCCCGTTCATTTGATTCATGTTTAGTGTGCACGGTACACGCCCATGACGAAAAGAGCGGCGTTGAACTTTCAAAATTCAAGATTTAGAAAAAGGAACGTTAAACAAAACCAATATAATTTGAGACCTGTTGGGCTTATTGCTGCCCAGCAGGTCTCACTTTTCAAAAACCAATAGAAAAAGAAGATTGATGAGAACAGCCATAATGGGTTTTGGAAATCCGGTAAGAAGTGATGACGCTATCGGTATTTATGTAATAGAGGAACTCCGGAAAAGTATTGGCAATACTGATGCTGTGAGCCTTTTTGATATGGGGACTGCTGCCTTTGAAGTTCTTTTTGGACTAAAGGGTCATGATAAAATTATTTTGGTTGACGCCGTAATCAACACGAATGAACCCATTGGAACTTTGTTTAAGGTTCCAGCGGAAGAAGTACTGCGTGCTCCGGAAGAAGACCCTATGGTTTTTCTTCATGGAATGAAATGGGACCAAGCGCTTTCCTACGCCAAAAAGATTATGGGAGATTCTTACCCTGAGGATATCAGTGTATACCTCATTGCAATCGACAACACAAGGTTAGAGGTAGATTTAAGCCCAACTGTTAAGGAGGCTGGAGATAAAGTGGTAACCCACATTATGGATGAACTTAAAGCACTTAAGGTATCATGAATTCCGATGTGGTTTTGAGGTCATCCCATGTCTTGTTACAGGCGGAGCTGGTACAAAAGGTATTCCAACAAATTCATTACGCTTATGTGACTTACGTAAAAGAAAAAAAACACCTCTTAATCACTCCGGTTAGCAGTCAATGGTTTGTAAAAATGTATGAACCCACGCAATTCTTGCTAAAGGACCGAAACTTGAAAGGGGATAAAGTTCTGGCTGTTCGGGAAATATTTATTGATAATGATTTAGACACTTCAGACCGTGAGCTGAATTATGAATGGATTGAAAAAACCAATCTTCTGAAAATATCGGTATGAGAGGAGGCGAAAAAGATGATGATGCCTGGTTACAAGACGCTGAAGTACAGACCCGAATTGAGGAGGAACGGGGAAGGTGGGTGGTCTCGCTGGTCTTTATTGATACAAACAACCCATCACGGGTGTTGGTGAATGAAATTGCAGATTATCGTTCCAGACGTTTGGCGGAAATTCACGCCAGGAACATGCAGCTGACGGCGGCGAAAGACACAAGAGGAACACAAAAAGTGAAAAAGGATGATTACGATATTAACAACAACTGAGCATGAATTCCAGATTAAGGAAATCATTGATTCGGTGGACCACTTAAATGAGTTGGTGCAAGTCTCGACTGAGGATTCACCTTTAGAAAAAAGTGATAAAATACTTCGTGTAGAAGGGAAGGAGATTCATTCAACAATTGATTGGTTCGATACCGAACCTCCCTATCTTTTTCCTTCTGTGGTATTGAGCGAAGCTAGTTTATTGGCCTTAGTTTTCTATAAAATTGGGAACGAGCAACAAGCCTTTCAGTACATTTCTGAATCTGACTCCTCATACAAACATCTATTGTTAGCTACCAAACTCAAGTTTGGTTATGAAATCGAATTAGAAGAGCTATTCGATTTAAATGCGCATAACAAAGCTATTCTTCATCATTACAGCAATCTCTCTCCAAGAATCAGCTTTAATGAGTTGCGAGAACTTTACGCAAATGCCCTTCAACAGGCAAGTAGTTCTGATGTAAAAAGCTATACAGCCAAACACTATCTCAACCTTCTGTTGGATGCCCAATTGTTTGAAGATACCATAGTAGCTAGTGAATCATTTCTTAAAGAAGCAAATTCAAAAGCCGCTCAACTTGCGTTATCCATGCAATGGTGTACCGCTAGCTTTAAAAATTTACAGCTTCCCTATGATCCAGATACCCTAAAAAGTATCTTGGTAAAACAAGAAGAATGCATTCAATACCTTCAAGCACATGATTTAAACTTGAATGCAGCCCTATTGGCTATGGAAGCCTGCGATGTTGCCAATTTTCTAGGGGATTTCCCTTTGGCTAAGGAACATATCAATACAGCAATTAAAACGTTCAAGGAAGAGGAGGTAACAGAGTTTTTAGGTGAGGCAGGCTTAAAGAAAGCGCATCTTCTTTACCATTGGTCCAAGAATGGAAGTCCTCAATATTATAAAGCGGCGATTAATGCTTTTCAGGATACCTTGAAAGTCTTTAAAAAAGATTCGCATCCAGATTACTTTGCTGAAATCCAACATTCCTTGGCACTCATCTATTCCGAGATTCCCGCGCCGCCAGATGAAAAACCAATGTGGACGGCGTTTTGTGCTTCAGCCTTCAAGGAAGCACTAGAATTCTATACAAAGGAGACCCACCCTTATGAACACGCCATGGTCTGTCATAACTATGCTACAGCTTTGATGGATTTTCCTCCCGCAAAACTTCATAACAATCATGAAAAGGCTTACGGTCTTTTCGAAAATGCGTTGGAAATCCGCACAACGGAAAAATATCCCACCGAACGTGCATTGACCCTTTTGAACCAATTGGAATTGGGCTGGTTGATGCACAATGAAGATGGAAAACAGGAGGAAGAAAGATTGCAATCGATGCGGAAAAAAGTAGAAGAGGTGAAATCGTTGGTTACTGACGAAAACCTCTTGAATCGAGCTGAGGAACAACTGGAAAAATTAGAAAAATTAAAAGCAATAATTTAAGCTTATGCACGAGACATCCATAGTAAATAGCATCATGAGGACTTTAGAAATGGAGTTCGAAAAGGAAAAGCTCGATAAAATGAAATCCATCCACCTAAAGGTGGGAATACTTTCGAATATTGAACCTAGGTTGCTCCATAATGCTTACAGCGCATATCACATGTCCCATCCAGAGTACAGTGCGGTGAAATTGAATATAGAATCTACTGAACTCAAGATTCAGTGTGAAGTTTGCAATCATATAACCCTAGTGAAAAACTATAGATTTCTCTGTGATAATTGTGAACGACCGAGCAAAAATGTGATTCAAGGAGAAGAATTGTTAATACATAAAGTAGAATTTGAAGATTAAGCTATGATAGAAAAGTCAACTAAGGCAGCTAGAGGCACCGTCCAGTGCGAAAACACTAATATACATTTATTAAAGGCTAACGATTTTGTAGCGGACATTATTCGAAAAGAAGTTGCCAAGACCAAAACTCTTTTAATAAACATCACATCTTCTGCCGGAAGTGGTAAAACCACTTTAATGCAAAAGACCGCGGAAAAATTGAAGGACAAAATCAACTTGGCAGTTATGGTAGGGGATTTGGAAACCGAAAGGGATGCGGAGCGTATTCGAGAAACAGGAATTCATGCATTGCAAATTGTTACTGGTGGAATATGTCATTTGGAAGCCCAAATGGTCCATCAGGTCTTGGACCAGTTTGATTTGGAAAGCATAGACCTATTATTCATTGAGAATGTGGGGAATTTGGTTTGCCCGGCTTCCTTTGATTTAGGTGAGGATTTTCGTGTAACCTTGATTGCAACAACCGAAGGAGACGACAAGCCAAAAAAATATCCAAAGATGTTTTTGACCAGTGATTTGATGCTAGTGTCAAAATCTGATTTGTTGCCCTATCTACCGTTTTCAGTAGATGCGGTTACCAAAGATGCCCGAGAGGTCAACCATGAATTGGAAATGATTCAAATATCCTCACTAACTGATGAAGGCATTGATGAATGGTGCGACTGGTTAGTTGAAAAAATAAATGATAAGAAAGGCTTTTAAGCCGAATGCTTAAAACCTATAAAATACAGGTTGGTGGTCAAGTACAAGGAGTTGGATTCCGACCCTTCGTCTTTAACCTGGCCCAAAAATATCAGCTAAAGGGTACAGTAAGCAATAACGCCAATGGGGTTTTGATTTATGTGAATGGAACAAGTGAGTTAATGAATTTTATGGAAGACATTTTGGAAAAAGCACCGGATGCTGCTATCATCCAAAATCATACTATGGAGGAAATGGAATCCATGGAGTTCGAAAACTTTTCTATTATCCCTTCTCAAAAAACCACCAAAATAGCGATACCCCTTACGGCGGACTTTGCCATCTGCAACTCCTGTAAAACGGAAATTCAAGACCCAAGGAATCGAAGATATCGGTACCCCTTTACCACTTGTACTCAATGTGGTCCAAGGTATGCCATCACACAAAAATTTCCATTTGAACGGGCACATACCTCAATGAACCAGTTCACTATGTGTGAAAGCTGCGTTGTCGAATATGAAAACCCAAAGGATTCCAGATTCCATTCCCAAACCAATAGTTGTGAGGATTGTGGAATTACAATGCAACTGCTATCGAATTCAGGGGAACCAGTTTCTGCCGAAAACGAAAAGGCGATTTTAAGTACGGTTGCTAGTTTCCTAAAGGATGGAGCCATTGTCGCTTTGAAAAATACCAGTGGTTACCTGTTATGTGTGGATGCCACAAATCCTGAAGCCGTTAAGAAATTGAGACAAAGAAAACAGCGTCCAACCAAACCGTTTGCTTTGTTGTACCCGAACATGGAAAAAATCCATGAAGCCTATGAGGTATCCAAACACGAACAGAACGCCCTGGAATCAAGAGTCTGTCCCATTGTACTTTTAGATGCCAAGCAACAAACAAAAGAGCACCTAGCTGAGGAAGTAGCTCCCGGTTTAGACCACTACGGGGTCATGTTGCCCTCAAGTGCTTTGTTGACTTTGCTTTCCATAGAAGTACAAATTCCTTTAGTAGCTACAAGTGGAAATATCCACGGTTCACCAATTCTTTCATCAGAAAAAGAAGCTAGAGAAAAGTTGAATGTAGTGGCAGATTATTTTTTGAACCATAATTTGGAAATTGTTTTTCCTCAAGATGACTCGGTAATGCATTTTGCGGATAAGCAGCGAATTTTGTTGCGCCGCTCTAGAGGATTGGCTCCTAATCTTATGGGATACACCCCCAAGACTAGCGAGAAGGTATTGGCCATGGGGGCACATTTAAAAAGTACCCTGGCCTTCACACCTAACGGACATACCTATGTGAGCCCCTATTTTGGAAATTTAGATTCCTACGAAGTACTTCAGCGTTACACGGATACTTTGCAACGGTACACCCAACTATTTGAGGAATTGCCAGAAATGGTTGTGGTAGATAAGCATCCTGCTTATCAAAGCACGATTTTAGGAAAGGAACTCGCCACAAATTGGGAAGTTTCTGTGATTGAGGTGCAACACCATAAAGCGCATTTTGCAAGTGTTTTGGCAGAGCATGATTTATTTGAAACTACAACACCTGTTCTCGGTGTGATTTGGGATGGGACCGGTCTAGGTGATGATGGCATGATTTGGGGTGGGGAGTTTTTTGTGTATGAGAATCACCAAATGGACCGAAAGGCACACTTTGAATACTTCGACACCTTGGCAGGAGATAAAATGGCCAAAGAACCGAGATTGTCATTGTTCAGTTTGGTAGCTCCAGAAACTGAAGTTGAAGACAAATTTTCAAAAGGGGAATTTAAGATTTACCAAAAACTGAAAGAGAATCCAAAACTCAAAACATCTTCTGTCGGCAGATTGTTTGACGCGGTTGCTTCCTTATTGGAGGTTTTGGATGTTTCCACTTATGAAGGAGAAGCTGCGTTGCTTTTGGAAAATCTCGCATGGCAATACCGAGGGGAGTGTATTGATTTGTTGGAGCGAAAATCCTTTGAAAATGTTCCTTCCAAAACAATTATAGACCGCTTACTTACCCTGAAAAATCAAGGAGAATTAAAAGCAAAGCTAGCAGCCAGTTTCATTTATACGCTAGCAGGGGTGGTGATTAAAATGGCAAAGACTTTTGAAATATCAACCATTGCCTGTAGCGGGGGTGTATTTCAAAATCGCTTATTGGTACAAACATTATTGGATATGACCAAAGAAAATGATATTAACTTCCTATTTCATAAGGAGATGTCAAGTAACGACGAGAATATAGCATTGGGCCAATTGGCCTATTATCAAAACATAAAAGAATAAGTTATGTGTTTAGCGATTCCAGGAAAAATCAAAAGTATTGAGACTATACATGATGGTCTGGTACGTATGGCTAAAGTTTCCTTTGGGGGAATTACCAAGGAGGCCAGTTTAGAAATGCTCCCCGACGCGCAAGTGGACGATTACGTATTGGTTCATGTGGGAGTGGCGATTAGTAAAGTAGATGAAGAGGAAGCTCAAAAAACGTTCAGCTATCTGGAAGAAATTGGAGAACTGGGCGAATTGGAAGATGTAGACGAATATTTACCCAAAAAAGAATAGGCTATGAAGTATTTATCAGAGTACCGAGACCCAGAATTGGCGAAAAAATACTTGGAGGAAATCAAGAATACCGTTTCAAGACCATGGTCTATTATGGAAGTTTGTGGTGGGCAAACTCATAGCTTGGTGAAGAATGGTATTATTGAGATGTTGCCGAAAGAAGTCACGATGATTCATGGTCCGGGCTGTCCAGTATGTGTAACTCCCTTGAACCTGATTGATAAGGCCGTGCATTTGGCGTTGGAAAAAGGGGTTATTCTCTGCTCGTTTGGGGATATGCTTCGCGTACCCGGTTCAGAAAAAAGTCTTTTGGAGGCAAAAGCGGAAGGAGCAGATGTACGCATTTTATATTCTCCTTTGGAAGCTGTAAAAATTGCGGAAGACCATCCTGAAAAAGAGGTCGTCTTTTTTGCGGTTGGTTTTGAAACTACAGCACCAGCCAATGCACTATCAGTGATTCATGCACACCGTAAAGGATTGAAGAACTATTCTATTTTGGCTTCACATGTATTGGTTCCACCGGCGATTAAGGCGGTCATCGATGACGAAGAAAGCCGAATCGATGGCTTTTTAGCAGCAGGTCATGTTTGTACCATTATGGGCAATTCGGAGTACCATCCACTTTCTGTAAAATACAAAGTGCCTATTGTCGTGACTGGTTTTGAACCCTTGGATGTGCTTCAAGGTATATTAATGGTGATTCGCCAATTGGAACAAAGCCAATCAGAAGTTGAAAATCAATATGCGCGTATCGTCCGTGAAGAGGGCAATGTCGAAGCACAAAAAGTAATTCACGAAGTATTTGAAATTCAGAATCAGATGTGGCGGGGTATTGGTGAAATCCCGATGAGCGGGTATGGAGTAAAACCCAAATATGCGGATTTTGATGCGACCAAGAAATATGAAGTTTCCATTGAAGAAGCGCCAGAAAATCCGGAGTGTATCTCAGGTCAAATCATGAAAGGTATCAAGAAACCCTTTGAATGCGCACAGTTTGGTAAAAAGTGTAAACCATCAAATCCATTGGGTGCTCCGATGGTGAGCAGTGAAGGTGCGTGTGCCGCGTATTATCATTTTTCAGGGATGGTCGAAGCATAATAATTTTGAATGTCAGAAGAGAAAAAATTACGCATGCAGTTGCAATGCCCTATGCCCAAATTAGATTTTGATGTCATTACCTTGGGCCATGGTAGTGGTGGATTATTAACCAATAAATTACTGGATAGTGGGGTTTTTGACCTCTTGTCAAATCCTATTTTGGACGCTCGTCATGATGGTGCATTTATAGAGCTTGACGGGAAGACGGCTTTTTCTACAGATAGTTTTTTGGTATCCCCAATCTTCTTTCCAGGGGGAAATATTGGTGAGCTGGCCGTAAACGGTACAGTAAACGATTTAGCGATGTGTGGGGCTATCCCAAAATATCTATCACTGAGCTTTATTATTGAAGAGGGACTAAAGGTTTCAGAGTTCTGGGAGGTTTTGGTTGCTGTAAAATTTGCTTGTGAGAAAGCCGGAGTACATGTAGTTACGGGAGATACCAAGGTGGTGGAAAAAGGGAAAGGTGATAAAATCTTTATTAATACCTCCGGCATTGGGAAAGTGCATCCCAAAGCAAATATCGCGGCGAGTACTATCAAAAAGAGTGATAAAATTATTATTAGCGGACAAGTAGCTACCCATGGCATGGCCATCATGTCAGTTCGGGAAGGATTGGAATTTGATTCTGAAATAGAAAGTGATACGACCAACCTAAATCACACTATTTCGGGTCTTTTGGACCAATTTGGAGAAGACATTCATCTATTAACAGATCCCACCAGAGGGGGAGTGGCTACTGTTCTTAAAGAAACTGCTCAATCCATCAAGTTGGGAATCGATATCTTTCAAAAAGACCTCCCTATTAATGACCAAGTTTCCAGTGCCTGCGAACTATTGGGGCTTGACCCCTTGTACGTAGCCAACGAAGGTCTATTCATCGCTTTTGTCAATGAAGCAGTAGCTGATAAATTCCTTTCCGAATTGCAAAAAAATGAAAATGGAACGCATGCCAAAATCATCGGTATGGTCACTGAAGAACATCCAGGACAGGTGATTCTTGAAAGTGCCATTGGAGGAAAACGCGTGGTGAGTATGTTGCCTGGAGAACAATTACCACGAATCTGCTAATATGGACTTTTCAACGCTAGGCAAACAGGTGTGCAACCCCTACATTTTTAAAGGCTCCGAGCAGAAACCCTTTTTGGCCCCCAGAGGAGTCCATTTCATCAATGATATGCTTTTTGTATCTGATACTGGTCAGAATCGGGTGTTCATATGGAACAAACTACCAAACAATCTATATAAAGAACCGGATTTGGTTTTAGGGCAGCAGGACGTTGAAAGTTCGGGAAGAAATGCGGGTGGGATTGTTTCCGCTGAAAGTTTACATTATCCTTCTGGGATTTGGAGCGATGGACAACGGTTAATTGTTGCAGATGCTTGGAATCATCGTGTCTTGATTTGGCATCAATTGCCCACCAAACATGGACAAGCGGCTGACGTGGTATTGGGTCAACCTGATTTTGAATCGAACGAGGTCAATGTCGAAGGCATCTCAAAAGACCCCACGGCAAAAAGTATGCATTGGCCTTATGGTGTTTTTTCGGACGGGAAGCAGTTATGGTTGGCTGACACGGGGAATCGTAGAATCTTGTATTACGACACCATCCCTACGGAAAACTATGCTCCTGCAAACAAAGTGATTGGAAAACCCAATTTTTCCACTCGCGACTATGAAAACAATCAGCCTATTTGGCCGTATTCCGTTAAATTAAATCGAGATGGTGTTTTGGCCGTAGCGGATACGCAATTCTACAGAACTCTGATATGGCGAAATTGGGAAATGGCGTTCCATGCCCCGGCGGACGTTATTATTGGTCAACCTGACTTTGATGCCTGTGGACAAAATCAATATGGACTTTTTCCTGATTCCCATACCTTAAACTGGACGTATGATGTCTGCTTCTATAAAAAAGGATTGTTGGTCAATGATACAGGTAACAGCAGACTACTTTATTTTAAAAAAATCCCGAATACCAATAATCAGGCTGCTGATGCTGTCATAGGGAAACGTGATTTTAAAACAGGAAGTGAAAATAAGGATACAATAGTGGGAACCGATAGCTCCTTGTATTGGCCTTTTTCTATATGCACCCAAGAAAATAAACTAATCGCTGCCGACACCGGCAATCATCGCCTAGTGCTGATGGACCTGCTACTTTAAATCCTTAGTAAACGAAAGAACCTTCGCCAGGCATCCTTGATGATGATAATAGAATTATCTGACTTCCAAAGGTCAAATCCATGCATTTTGTTAAATTTCATCTTATGAATGCTAAACTCAAGTCTTTTCTCCTAAACAAAACGGCTGCAACAGATGCTAGGGATAAAGAAGTTATTCAAACCTTATGGAGCGGATATGGTAGCATTCAGCGCATCCTGTTGGAGGGTTCAGAGCTATCAAGTGTTATCGTTAAACATATCCAACTTCATAAAACGGGGAATCATCCCAGGGGGTGGAACTCTGATATGGGACATCAACGTAAATTAAGGTCCTATAAGGTAGAAGTGCAATGGTATCAGAATTATAATGATTGTTGCGAAGCGAGGATTCCAAAATGTTATGGCGTAATGGAGCGAGATAATGAAGTTTGGATTCTGCTCGAGGATTTGGATACTGTAGGTTATTTCATCCGAAAGCAGCGTTTAGATTGGACAGAGTTATCCAATTGCCTACAATGGTTGGCGCAGTTTCATGCTTGTTTTTTACATCAGCGACCAGTTGGTTTATGGGAAAAGGGAACCTATTGGCACTTGGATACCCGACCCCAGGAGCTTGAGGAATTGAGTGATTTAACCTTAAAGAATGCTGCAGCAAGAATCGACCAAAAACTAAGCGATTGTAACTACAAAACCTTGGTGCACGGCGATGCTAAATTGGCCAATTTTTGTTTTTCAGATAATAGTGAAGTAGCGGGAGTGGATTTTCAATATGTTGGTGGTGGCTGTGGGATGAAAGATGTGGCCTATTTTGTGGGCAGTTGTTTAGATGAGGTGCAGTCCGAAGCTTTTGAAACTAAAATATTGGATACGTATTTTTTTCATTTGAAGAATCACTTGAATCGGGAAGCAGAAAAAGTGGAAGAAGAGTGGCGACCACTTTATTCCGTAGCTTGGGCAGACTTTCATCGGTTTTTAAAAGGGTGGAGCCCCGGGCATTGGAAGATAAATTCCTATAGCGAGCGTATCACCCAAAGCGTTATAAGTAATCTATGAGTATAGATTTCGATAAACTTCAACAGGTAGCCGTTACTGCTTCTAAAGAAGCGGGGAATATAATTATGACCCATTTTGAAAAAGACATCGAAGTTACCACCAAACAGGGCATGTCCTCTTATGCAGCCCAAGTGGTAACTAAAGTTGATAAGGCTTGTGAGGAAGTCATTTTGAAACATATTAAACCCATAAGTGTGGAGTACGATTTGGCGATACTTTCTGAAGAAACGGAGGATGATGGGAGTCGTTTGATTAAGCCTTACTTCTGGTGTATTGACCCTATGGATGGAACCTTAGCATTTATTGAAAAACGAGAGGGTTTTTCGGTTTCCATTGCCTTGGTTCGTAAAGATGGTGTACCCATTCTGGGTGTAGTTTATAACCCAGTTTCCAACACTGTTTTTACGGCTCAAAGGGGAAAAGGTGTCTACAAAAATGGAATGTTCATAATCATGGAAAAAAAGAATGACTTTTTGACTTTTGTAACGGACAAAAAACTCAACAAGAAGGAGTTGCCTGAACAGATTTTAAAGGAAATAAATGTGATTCAAAATCAATTAAATTTAGATTCTTCGTTGGTGCTTTCCGGTGGCGGTTCTGTAATTAACGCCATTAAGGTGCTGGAGCATCAACCTGCACTCATGTTTAAATTCCCAAAAAAAGAAAAAGGAGGTGGAAGTCTCTGGGATTATGCAGCCACCGCTTGCATTTTTAACGAGCTTGGCCTTAGAGCTACCGATTTTAAGGGGGCCCCTTTAGATTTGAATAGAAGGGATGGCCTATTTATGAATCACAAGGGAATATGGTTTTCAAATCTATAGGTTGGCCAATACAGTAATTGGATAAGACAGGAAGTGATAACAAGGTTACAATTGTGAGAACGGACAGCTCCTTATATTGGCCTTTTTCCATTTGTACACAAGAAGATAAACTGATTGCCGTCGACACGGGAAACCACCGTTTGACAATTATGGATTTGTCGCTTTAGAAGCCTAGATAGAGCCAATAAACCCCGATAACTATAGCAAACAATCCTCCGGCAATTCGAATACCCTGAAAGGTATTTGGGTTTTGTAGTTTTTGGGAACCCCTTGATAATTTTCCCAGAATATAAGAGTAAACCACCATGGCCAAAATGGTTCCCAGCGCAAATCCAATAATGTAGAGTACCCCTTCAAATTGATTTTCAAAGCCTAAAACAGGAAGTAATAGCAAAAAGTGCGCTATCCCAGCCAATCCATGTAAAACCCCAATTAAAAATGAAGACCAACTGTTTTGTTTAAGTGCTTTTGAGTGAGTGTGTTCATGCTCCAGGGAGCTATGATCATGATTATGATCGTGTACGTGGATGTATGGTTTTTCACCGCCATGAATATGGGGGTGTTTGTGTTCCTTTCCTTTGAAGAAAATTCGAAAAATGGCCCATATTCCTACCCCGATGAGCACAACGCCAACCAATTGTTCGCTGTACTCCGAAATTAACTCAACGGGTATAAGTTCTTTAAAAGCCAAAAAGAGTAGTCCAATGACCAACATTCCCGTAAGATGCCCAAATCCCCAAAACAAACCGATTCGCCATACCTTTTTTCGGGTTTCAATGGCCAAGGGGGTTATTGCGGCAAGATGGTCTGGACCAGAGACTACATGTAGTACAGAGGCCAAAATTCCAGCAAAAAGAGATTGAACTATCACTAGAACAATATATTAACTATCCTGGGAATATTGGGTTATTAACTTCTATTTCTTTTGCTGTGAATTGACTGCTCTAATTGAAAAGTGCATGGATAATCTGAATAATTTATTTTAAGCTAGAAAAGTTTGTCAATCAATTCTTAATTCTAATTTATAATTTCAGATGATTTATAGCTGTTTGCTTTGGTATCAAAATGAAGGGCTTCATTTTCTACGCTATTGAATAGTTAATTTCTTGGCCTAATTATTAAATAGGCCACTAATGTTTTAAAATATTTAGAATTTCAATGGCAGCCTCAGAGATTTTAGTTCCTGGGCCAAAGATACCCACTGCGCCAGCTTCGTATAGAAAGTCATAGTCCTGTTTAGGAATGACTCCCCCTACAATTACCATAATATCTTCCCTTCCAAATTTCTTAAGTTCTTCGATGACCTTTGGCACCAAAGTTTTGTGGCCAGCAGCCAAAGAGGAAACGCCTAATATGTGTACGTCGTTTTCAACAGCTTGTTTCGCGGCTTCTTCAGGTGTTTGGAAAAGTGGCCCAATATCCACATCAAAACCTAAATCCGCATAACCTGTAGCCACTACTTTAGCCCCACGGTCATGCCCGTCTTGCCCCATTTTGGCAATCATGATGCGAGGCCTGCGACCCTCCTGCTCTGCAATCTCGTCGGAAAGTTTTAGTGCTTTTTCAAAAGAGGGGTCCTTTTTCACTTCTCTTGCGTATACTCCGGTAAACGATTTTATTTCTGCTTTGTGCCTTCCAAAAGCAGCTTCCAAGGCATCACTTATTTCACCTAAAGTTGCTCTTGCTCGCGCTGCTTCAACACATTGGGCCAATAAGTTTTTTCCTCTACCATCAACTTTTTTATTGGCTTCTTCGGAGATTTTGGTTAAAGTTGAAGTTACCAAATTTTGGTCTCTTTCCGCTTTGATTTTATTCAATCGGGATATTTGTTGCTTGCGAACCGCTTGATTGTCTACTTCTAAAATCTGTAGTTCGTCCTCATCATCTAATTGATATTTATTCACTCCTACAATAACATCTTGTCCGCTATCGATTCGGGCCTGTTTTTTTGCTGCAGCTTGTTCAATTCGCATTTTGGGAATTCCTGCTTCAATAGCCTTGGTCATACCTCCCATTTCTTCAACCTCTTCTATGAGTTGCCATGCTTTTTGGCAAAGTTCATGGGTCAATGATTCCACATAATAACTTCCTGCCCAAGGGTCGACTGTTCTTGTAATCTGTGTTTCTTCTTGAAGAAACAATTGGGTATTTCTGGCGATGCGCGCAGAAAAATCGGTAGGTAGGGCAATAGCTTCATCCAGTGCATTGGTATGCAGACTTTGCGTGCCCCCAAATACAGCTGCTGCTGCTTCAATCGTGGTACGTGCAACGTTATTGAAAGGGTCTTGTTCGGTTAAGCTCCAACCACTGGTTTGGCAGTGCGTTCGCAGGGCCATGGATTTCGGATTTTGTGGATTGAACTGCTTTACAATTTTTGCCCAAAGCATACGGCCGGCACGGAGCTTTGCTATTTCCATGAAATGGTGCATCCCAATTCCCCAGAAAAAGGAAAGACGGGGTGCGAAATCGTCAATTTTTAAACCTGCCTTTAGTCCAGTTCTAATATATTCCAATCCGTCAGCCAGGGTATAGGCCAATTCCAATTCTGCTGTGGCACCGGCTTCATGCATATGATAGCCAGAAATACTTATGCTGTTAAATTTGGGCATGTACTTACTGGTATACTCAAAAATATCTGCAATGATCTGTATGGAAGGAGTTGGAGGGTAGATATAGGTATTTCGTACCATAAACTCCTTAAGGATATCGTTTTGAATAGTTCCTGCCAGTTGTTCAGGTTTTACCCCTTGTTCTTCGGCCGCGACAATATAAAATGCCATTATAGGAAGCACTGCACCATTCATGGTCATAGAAACGGACATTTTATCCAAAGGAATTCCATCAAAAAGGATTTTCATATCCTCTACGGAATCAATAGCCACACCAGCTTTACCAACGTCACCAATTACCCGTTCATGGTCACTATCATATCCGCGATGGGTAGGAAGATCAAATGCCACGGACAATCCCTTTTGACCGGCTGCCAAATTTCTTCTGTAGAAAGCGTTACTTTCTTCGGCAGTTGAAAAACCTGCATATTGACGAATGGTCCACGGTCTTGTAACGTACATCGTAGAATAGGGTCCACGTAGATAAGGAGGTATTCCGGCAGCAAAATCCAGATGTTCGTATCCTGCAAGATTTTGTTGTTGGTTGTCAGAATTATTAGATAATTGCAGATGTTGCAGGTTCTTTCTTCCCATTCTTTATTTTTTGATGTACTACTTACATCTTCAACTTACGTTTAGGTAGTGGTCTAATGGCAAGATACTGCTCTTTTTGATTTTTCTAAAGGAAGATTACGGGTATCGATGGTTACTATAAATTCCAAAAATTCATCGATGTTCTTTTAAGTTTACGCTATTCTTCCAATTTATTTATTAGGCTCAATTTTAATTTGAAATTGTTAAAGTAGATTCCCTTTCTATCAAACTGGTTTTTACCAGTTTTGTAGTAAAAGATAAAAAGTCTTTAGTGTTTTCAATACGGTCAATAAGAAGATTTGCTGAAAGTTCTCCAATGTATTTACCGTGTTGACTGACCATTGTAATGGCTGGTGTGACATATTTTGAAAGTTCTCCGTTGGTAAATCCGATTAAAGAGATGTCATTTGGTACATTGTAACCCTTCGATTTGACGATATTCTGGACTTTTACAGCTGTGATTTCATCAAGTGCAATTATGGCATCTATTTTTTTATAATTCAAAAGAAGGGATAAGGTTAGTTCCAAATCTTCATTGGGATTTAATGCCTCAACAAGTTTTTCATCGAACGAAAAATTATTCTCGAGTAAAGCCTTTTTATAACCTTCTATCCTGAATCGACCTATTATGGAATCAGCTATTGGATTAACAATAGCTATGGTTTTACATCCAGTTTCAATGAGATACTTAGTTGCTTTATACCCTGCTTCAAAATCATCTACCACCACCTTGTCACAGTTAATCAAATCAGATACCCTATCAAACATCACCAAGGGAATTTGATTTTCGGATAAGTCTCTTAGATGTTTGGCATGATGCGGTATTTCATCTTCTTGGGCCGCGGATGAAATTATAACACCATCGACGGAACCATTGCTCAATAGCTCAAGTGTTTTTGTTTCCTTCTCCAAAGACTGATTAGTAATACAAGTGATAATACTATAGCCTTTCTCATCGGTTATTTTTTCTATTCCGTACAGGACCTGAACAAAAAAATAATTCAAGATATTGGGTATTACCACACCTATGGTTTTGGTATTTCTATTAAGAAGGTTAAGCGCTATTTTATTGGGACGATAGTGATTGTCTTTTGCAAACGCTCGTATTTTGTCTTTAAGTTTTTCACTTATTTCATGACTATCATTGATAGCTTTTGAAACCGTTGAAATTGATACTCCAAATTCAGATGCGATATCTTTTAAGGTTATCTTTTTCATATTTGCTCAAATGGAAAAGTTATTCCTGCTTGTTCTCGTACATCATCAACTATAGAGATTAAATCAAAGCTATTTTCGTGACTCCAGTAATCACTTTCCAGCTTTTTTGCATGAATGCAATAATGACATTCTTTAATCTCATAGGTAAACCCTTTGCCCAGGGTTGGTTCATAATGATATTTTTCCCAACCTTCTTTTCTTAAGGTAAATCCTTGGGTCTCATGCCAGATAGGTTCAATAAAAATTTCTCCTTTTTCACCAGCTATTTTTGCCTTCATATCAATGTTGTTCGCAAAACCGGAGTAAAGTACTGCTTGGGCCTCATCATATTGAAATAGTATAGAAGTTTGAATCTCTGCTCCTGTTTCATGAAAATTGGATCTTGCCAATATTTCTTTAGGTTTCCCAAATAGCAAATAACTTAGAAAAATAGGATAGACTCCCATATCCAAAAGAGAGCCTCCAGCCAAATCAGGATTTAGCATCCTACCATTTGGATCACTATCCAATACGTAAAAACTGAATTCTGCATTAAGATATCTTAGCTTCCCTATTTCGCCATTTTCAACCAAATGCTTCACTTTTCTAATGGCCGGGTTAAAACGGCTCCAAAAAGCTTCCATAAAGAAAACTTCATTCTTTTGGGAAGCTTCTATCATCGCTGCGGCTTGTGTTCTACTTGTAGAAATTGGTTTCTCGCATAAGACATGTTTGCCAGAATTCATTGCTGAAATGCTTACTTCGGCATGCGTATGGTGGTAGGTTGCTACATATACGATATCAACCTCTGCATCATTGAATAATTCTTTATAAGAACCATAAGACTTTTTTGCTCCGTAAGTCTTCGCAAAGTCTTTCGCACGATTACTATTTGAAGAAGCAACTGCCACCAATTCAGCATCATTTACCAAGGCTAAATCTTCAGCAAAAAGTCTGGCAATATTACCCAGACCAACAAGCCCCCATCTTATTTTCTTGGTTTTCATTTTTGAATTAAATTAAAATTGAAACTTGTTTCATGGCGATAGGTCTCCCCCTTTTTTAAAATACTTGAGGGAAAATTTGGGTGATTAGGAGCATCTGGAAAGTTCTGCGTTTCAAAGCATATGGCTGGGTATTCAATTTCGGACCAAAGGTGATTTTTTGGTTCACTTGCAAAAGCAATATGTTTTGGGGCAAAAATTACCGCTGCTGGTTGATTGGTTTCTATTTCAAGTTTAATGCCTGATGCCTTCGAAAATAACTTGAGTTGAGATGACACCTGGTCCAAAACAAAACAAGTATCCAATCCACCCAATTGTTTGATTTGGGATAGCTCTTTTGATTTGTAGAAGTCATACGCGGTACCCGCAGTTAGTATAAAATTTCCGGTGGGAATTAGTTTTTCATCCGTTTCAAGAATCTTCTTTGCGGTGATTTGACATGCATGATGTTCAACTGAATTGTCACCTAAATTGAAATAGGCATGATTGGTTAAATTAAGAACGGTATCTGAATCTGAAGTGGCCGTATAGCTTATACTTACCCTATTCTGAGCACTTAGACTGAAGTTTACTTTTATAGAAAGATTTCCGGGATAACCCTCTTCCAGGTTTGCACTTTCAAATCCTAAAATAACAGAAGGTTCTTCTCCACTATTTAATTCAACAATTTCCCAGATTTTATTATGTAAACCATTTAAACCTCCGTGCAAATGCACCCCATTTTCGAATTCAAGGCTTGCTAGGTTCCCGTTTCTGATTTCTTTTCTTTCTGCAATTCTACCAGCGTAACGGCCAATGGTATTTCCAAAAAAGTAAGCTTGTTTCTTAGTCTGTTGCTGATAACCTTTAAAGTTTTTTGGACCCACAATTACATCTCTTCGCGTTCCATTTTTATCATTCAACTCTAGTGCATGCCATGTCGCACCCCATGTAAGAACCCGAAGTACGGTGTCAACTTTATTTTTTAAGGATATGCAATGGACTTTTTCACCATTGAATTCCCCAAATTCTGATATGTGTTCTGCTGCAATCAATTTTTAGACTCGTTCTTCTATGACCTCTGAAGTCGAAAACTTATACTTCATATTTCGGTAAACACAGATGTCTGTGATATCTTCTGGCGTCCCTTTCGGAACCGCTCTAAAATTGCTAGAAACCCTATCTGATTTGACTGGTTTGACCCGATGGAAACAGTGACCATGAAGAAACACAACAGTTCCTTTTTTTGGTTGAAAAACAAGTTGACCCTCAATCTCATCGTGCGGGTTGCCCACTGGTAAAATACCTGCTTTATGCGCTTCGGGCATGATAACGATTTCACCGCCAGTTTCATCTGTAATGTCGTGGGTATATACCAGTCGATTTAGGTTATATTTTTTTGGGTCATCTGGCGGACAATCTTGATGCCAAGCTTGCCCTTTACTTCCTGCTTTTGAGAACATCATCATGCAGTAGAGATTTTCCCAGCCTTCTTTTAAGATGGCGTCTGTTATTTCGTTGAATTCAGGATGTCTATCAATACCGTCAAAACCACCATCGCTTTCACGATAAGGAAACCATGGAATTACTTCTACGGCTGATTTTGAAATGAACTCATTGGTATGTTCCCAATTTTGGTTTAAACCGTAGTGTTTTAATATTTTATTATTGTACTCATCCATCAACTCATCTGAAAAGAATTTTTCAAAGATGATATAGCCTTGGTCCCAAAAAGTTTGCGAGATTTTTTTATAGTCCATTTTTCGTTTTTATTGGTTGTTGTACAACTTATTGTATAAATCATCTGAAGATAGAATGAAGGGCGGCTTTGACGTTCGTTCCATCCATTTTTTACTTATTGAATCACTCAATTGAAGCCGGGCATCAATACCTTTAAAGGTTGGGTTTTCGAACCACATGGGGTGTGAATCCCAATGGCAGTTGATGTAGTGTACTGCCTTAATTACGTCAGCGTTTTCCTCTATAGCCTTGAAATAGGGTAAAAACCATTTTTCCCAGGCTTCTTCAGCTTGTTCTGGATTGCTTAATTGGGTTTCTTTGGTCTCACCATAAAGTTTACCGAAATAGTCTGAAATTGTTGGGGTTGCTTCAGCAATAAAAACTGGTTTCCCTTTTTTTCTGGCGAATTCGAACATTTCTATTTCCTTCCATCGATTAAAAAAGGAGGTTGCACACCAGTCGACATAGTCATCACCGGGATACCAGCCTTCTAATTGTTCTTGTCCTGAAATAAAACCTACTGATTGCCATACATAAGCCGTGTTTTCCACACCTTGGGCACGCAACTTATCTACAATTCTTCTGTAAGCGGCAATTGTCGGTTCACGGTCATAATGATTCCAAGGGTCGCCATCAAACTCGTACGCAATTCGAAGAAATACCGGTCGCTTGCCCAATGATTTTAAAAACACTCCTAAACTGTCAATAAATTGATCATGGGTTCCATCAGCTACTTTTTCTTCATGGTTCACGAATTGTAGCCCAATAGCAAGAGCCATATTCTCGTAGTCTTTGTCATTGTGTTGTAGCATGGCATTGTAATCGTTATCGCCCCAATCGTGCGTTTCCCAAAGGCCATCCAAACCTTGCTGAATTCTACCAAAGGAATTCTCCCCTGGATTTATATTGGAATAGCTGGTCCAGCCCGCTGGTCTAGGAAAATGGTCTAGATAACCATCGGTGTAACCTTCTACAGCACCCACAGCTTCCAATTCCTGGCCGACAAAAAGTAGTACTCCTTCTCTAGGTTCAAATTTTGCCAATGGCCTTTTTTGAGTTTCTTTAGGCTCAAATTTTTGCATGCAACTGGCTAAAGTAATCCCTAGGATTACCAATAAAATTCTGTTCATTTTTTGTTGATTAGATTATACTTTTATACTCAAACCATTTAAAGTCAGCATGTTTGTTGCTAGTTGCCAAATCTTGGCAACAAATCCCTACAAAACAACCCGTAAAGGCAGCGCGATACTGTTGTCCGCCATCTCTTACATAATCATCTGATAAAATACTGGCGTCAAGTTTATTCCCCAATGGGATAAATTCTTCCCCATCTAGGGAGTAGAAAAAATGGAGTTCATCCCGATTCATTTCACCTTTAATAACAATGGAATTTGATTGGGTGACATCAACCAATTCATCTTGAAATGACATTTCGGAGTTGTTGGCGGTTACGACTGATAACCATTTTTTACTACCATCATAATTTCCAGAGATATGGGCATAGTGATAGTGTCCGGTGTTGTAATAGAACACCAAACCTGCCATTTGCTGGAAATTTTCGGGTTTGAATTCAATTTCGGTACTTGCCTCCATATGAAAGTTCTGAACCCTTCGGGCCAAAAGACTTTGACTATGTAAAGAAGTAAGCGATTCCCGACCGTACAATCGTAAAAATCCTTCTCGGGCATTAAGGGAACACCAATCTTCCGTAATAGGAATTCTTAATGATTGAAATTCGATGGGCAATGAGTCTGGACTAAATTCAATTCTATCTTTTGTCTTTGGTTTTTGTACTTCCTCTAAGTCAGGGACTTCAATAAATTGCCTCGCAACTCGCCCTTCTTTAAGCCAGGGCCAATCATCTTTCCATACCACTTCTTCCATCGCTGTTTCCCTTCCTAGGGTACATCGACCATTTGTTTCAAGGGGTCTCCCGCTAAGGAAAACTGCTAGCCAATCCCCATTTCTGGTTTCAACCAAATCCCCATGACCGGTTTTCTGCAAATAATTTTCGGGTTTCTCACTAGCTGAAACAAAAGGATGTTCAGGATGGAACTCATAGGGTCCTGTGATTACTTTACTTCTCGCTATACTCATGGCATGGCCATAATCTGTACCACCTTCAGCCATAATTAAATAGAAGTATCCCTTTTTTTCATACAGGTGCGGGCCTTCGGTTTTTCCCAATTCAGAGCCCTTGCTGAGGTAATGAACATCACCGACTACTTTTTTTTGAATTGGGTCGTATTCCTGCATTTCAATTCCGCCAAAGAATTTACCACCACGATGGTCAACCAACATATTCAAAAACCATTTTTTCCCGTTTGATTGGTGAAATAGAGAACCATCAAAACCACGGGAATTCATGTAAATTGGTTCACTCCAATCTCCTCGAATATCATTGGTGGTAACCAAGTAATTTGGGGTGTCTTTCCAAACCCCATCAAATGATTTCACGTTGGAATACACCAGATAAAAAGTTCCGTTGTCGTATGAAAGGCATGGCGCCCAAACCCCACACGAATCTGGAACTCCTTTCATATCCAGTTGAGAAATTCTAGTGAGTGGTCGGGCAATTAATTCCCAATTTACAAGGTCTTTAGAGTGATGAATCTGAACTCCCGGGAACCATTCAAATGTTGAGGTAGCAATGTAATAATCATCTTCTACTCGAATAATCGATGGGTCAGGGTTAAAGCCTTTTAAAATTGGGTTTTCAATTGTCATTTATGTAATTAATTCGCTTTCCAGTTCCTCCAAGGATTTCCCTTTGGTTTCTGGTAAAATTTTCAAGAATAAAAAGAAGCCTGCCAATGCTATAAATCCAAAAATGAAGAAGGTGGTAGCATTCCCGAGATTTGAAAGTTCCCAAGGAAATACCTGTTGTACCAACCAACTGGCAAAAGAGTTTACGAAACCAATCACCCCAATGGCCAATCCCCGATATTTATTCGGATACATCTCAGAAAGCATTACCCACATCACAGGGCCTAACGAAAAACCAAAGCATGCTATAAACACTAAGATTCCTATAAGAATCAATGTACTGTTCATATTTGCCGCTGCCTCTAATATTGCACCTTCATTTTTGGCATATACTTGGCTTCCCAAAGCTTGTTTCATATCATTTTTAAAGGCAACATCATTGTCATAGACCTTTCCCTCAAAACCAGATAAATTTTCAACCAATGATGCATCCAAAGCGGACATTTTTTCAGTGGAAAGCTCATAGGTTGCTTGTTTAAATCCATAACCACAAATAAGCATGCTCAAGGCGATTCCTCCGATACCAATTAACAACAATGGTCTGCGCCCCATTCTATCAATTAATAGCATAGCTACTATCGTAAATACTACTGTTGTCATACTTAATAAAACCCCAGAGGCGAAGGCAGCATTCGTGCCAATACCAGTTTGTTTAAATATGGAAGTAGCATAAAAATAGATGGCGTTTATCCCTGTTATCTGTTGTAGAATACCGATGGTCAAACCAACTAAGAAGATGAAACGTAAAGCGGGTTTAACCAGTTCCTTAAGGTTTACTTTTTCCTTATTACTTTGTTTCTGAATACTTTCTTGAATAGACTTTGCTTCTTCTTCAGCCCTTGTTTTGCTATGGAGGCTTTTTAAGATTTCGATGGCCTCATTTACTTTTTGTTTTAAGAATAGCCATCTCGGACTTCTCGGTACAAAAAACATCAAAATGAAATAGAGGACTGCTGGTATCATTTCCAAGCCCAGCATCCAACGCCAAACAGTTTCATCGGTTAAAAAACTATCTCCTGAAGTATTGAGTTCATTCAGATAATAATTACATAAAAAGGCTGCAAAGAAACCTAGAACTATATTTAATTGTTGCATGGAGACCAACTTACCGCGATTCTCTGCACTGGAGATTTCGGCGATGTAGGTTGGTGCAAGAATCAATGCTGCCCCAAAAGCAACACCTCCGAGCATACGGGCGATCCATAGCATATTATATCCTACTGCATAGGCTGAAAGCAAGGCTGAAAGGGCATAAAGAAAAGCTACAACAATTAAAATCTTCTTTCTACCATAAAAATCACTGAGACGACCTGATATCAGCATCGCTAACATTGCTGAGAAAGATGGTGAACTTACGACCCATCCTGTTTGAATATCATTGAGGTCAAATTCTGGTCCTGCGTAGGCCATGACCCCTGAAATGATACCAGCATCAAAGCCAAATAAGAAACCGCCCAATGAGACGACGAAAGCAATAAACCAAGTTCTTCTAGTTGTATTTTCCATGATCAGTTATTTGTTTACCCCGTAAAATAGGTTAATACTGAGATTACTACAACTATTAAAACAACAGACAGCACTATATCTATGGTAGAAATACTGTGTTTATTCATTGCTTTTTCTTCAGGGCTAAGTGTTCCAACGGCGAGCCCTTTAATGGCAATATAATCTGGTGGGTTCGTCGCCAAACTCACAGAAATACAAATAAATACTGAAAATAGGAACATAAAAATGGCCATGTGGGCAAAGTTTATGGTGGCAAAAGTTAAAAGGATACCAGACAAATCGGTTTGGTAGATTTCGGCTAATATTCGAAGTGCCGCCACCACAAGACCAGAAAAGAGTGTGACTATCGCTGCCTTTGAATTAACTCGCTTCCATAGAATTCCCAACAGGAATACGGCGGTGATGGGCGGGGCGATATAAGACTGTACACTTTGAAGGTATTGGTACAACACACCACCACCAATCTTGTTCATGATAGGAATCCATATGATACCTAAAATCACCACAATTGAAGTAGCCAGTTTGCCAATATTCACCAATCTTTTTTCCGGTGTTTTAGGTCTTAATTTTTTATAAATATCAATTGTAAAAATGGTTGAGCACGAATTGAATACCGAAGCCAAAGAGCTCATCAATGCCGCCATCAAGCCACCAGCAACAAGACCTTTTAAGCCTACAGGTAATAAAGTTTTTACCAAAACTGGAAATACTTCATCGCTCTTTTCATAGGTCAACACCCCTTGTTGTGAAAGTGCAAAAGCAATAATACCTGGTATCAGAAAAATAAAGATTGGAAGCAACTTTAAGTAGGCACCAAAAATGGCACCTCGCCGGCCAATTTTAATATTGTTAGCCGCCAGTGTCCGCTGTACAATATATTGGTCGGTACACCAATACCAAACACCGACTATCGTTCCGCCAATTAACATACCCGTCCATGGAAAATCAGGGTCAGAAATTGGACGCCACATATTAAAATGTTCACTCCCCGCGGCTTCTCGAAGGGCTGACCAACCGCCAACCTCCTGTAATCCCAAATAAGTGATAACTATAGAGCCTGCAATTAAAATTACCGTCTGCAGGGTTTCCGTATAGATTACCGCTTTCATTCCCCCGACAACCGTATATATACCTGTAAAAATTACGATGCCTATTGCCCCGTACCAAAAGGGAATGCCCAATAATTCTGAAACAACGATTCCTCCAGCATAGATGGTCACAGAAACCTTTGTAATTACATAGGCCGTTAAGGTAAATACCGATAAAAACCAACGTGATCTTGCATCAAATCGCTTTTCTAGGAATTCGGGCATCGTAAAGGCCTTACTTCTAAAGTAAAATGGGAGAAAGAGCCAACCCAACAATAGCACAATCCAGGCGTGCAGTTCATAGTGCGCCATCGGCATTCCCGATTCAGCCCCTGTGCCTGCAAGCCCTACTACGTGTTCCGAACCTATATTGGATGCAAAAATGGATGCACCAATAACAAACCATCCCACATTTCTACCGGCAAGAAAGTAGTCTGCGGTGTCTTTATTCTTTTGGAGAACGACCCAAACTGCAACGCCAATTAATGCTGCTAAATAAGCCCCTAAGACCCACCAATCCGCTGATTCCAATATCGATTCCACCGGATTATATGTGCTGATTTAAAATGTTCTCGTACAATTCTTGCTTACCACTTATTTGTGGTGGCTCGCCGCCAACTTTGGCGTATTCAAACAAATCGGTCAATGACAGTGAACCTCTTACATAATCTAGACCTTTACCAGAAGTAAATGAAGCATAACGTTCATCCAAAAGATTTTCGTAGTTGGAATTGTTCAAAACCGAATCTGCAACCAACAATCCTCTAGCGAAAGTGTCAGCACCTCCAATATGGGCATAGAAAAGGTCTTCTAAATCGGTCGAATTTCTACGGGTTTTTGCATCAAAGTTCACTCCACCGCCTTGCAGTCCTCCTGCCTTCAAAAAGACCAACATTGCCTCGGCAGTTTCCAAGACATTATTCGGAAATTGGTCTGTATCCCATCCGTTTTGGTAATCTCCTCGGTTTGCATCTATACTTCCCAGCATACCCGCATCAGCAGATACCTGTAATTCGTGTTGAAAGGTGTGTTGCGCCAATGTAGCATGGTTAACTTCAATATTGAGTTTGAAATCTTTCTCTAGACCTTGTTCCCTAATAAAGTTAATAGAGGTTGCCGCATCAAAATCATACTGATGCTTTGAGGGTTCCATAGGTTTTGGTTCGATAAAGAAGGTTCCCTTAAATCCTTGTTTTCTAGCATAATCCCTGGCCATTCTCATTAATCGGCCAATGTTATCCTGCTCCAATTTCATATTGGTGTTCAAAAGCGACATATATCCTTCACGACCACCCCAGAAAACATAATTCTCTCCATTAAGTTCCATTGTGGCGTCTAAGGCAATTTTGATTTGTGCACCAGCCCTTGCAACGACATCAAAATTTGGATTAGATCCGGCACCATTCATATATCTTGCATTTGAAAAGAGGTTGGCCGTTCCCCAAAGTAATTTAACTCCTGAGGCATTCATTTTCTCCTTTAAATAAGATGTGGTCTGTTGCACTCTGTTTTCAAATTCTACCAACGAAGTTCCTGGTTCATCTACGATATCAACATCATGAAAACAGTAATAGTCAAATCCCATCTTGGTAGAAAATTCAAAAGCTGCGTCAGCTTTTTCCCTTGCGGCTGCAATTGGGTCATTATTCGTTGCCCAAGGGAACTCTTTTGTGCCAGGGCCAAAAGGATCACCGCCGGTTCCACATAGTGTGTGCCAGTAGGCCATGGCGAACTTAAAATGCTCGCGCATGGTTTTGCCGGCAATAACTTGTTCAGGATTATAAAATTTAAAAGCCAATGGATTATCAGAATCCTTTCCTTCAAATTTTATCTCACCAATACCTTTAAAATATTCCTTGTCACCGATTAATGCCATTATTTTAAGAATTTAAGATTAGTTGTAGTTCCGTTTTCCAGTTTTGATATGCTTCTTCATAAGCGGTTTTGTCTTTTAAGGGCATAAAGGTCATCACATGATTATTACTCATAAATGATGAGAATTTCTCATAATCCTTATCCTTCAAAATACACGCTCTGGCTGCGCCTATCGCACCAGTTGTATTATAAATTTCTATTTCTTGTTGTATTAAAGTTGCAACGGTATTTGCAAAAATTTCAGATCTAAAAAGATTGTCGTTTCCGGCTCGAATTACAGTGGGGGAGATTCCGTCTTTTTGCATGATTTCGAATCCATAAACAAATGAAAACGCAATTCCTTCTAACGCGGCACGACACAAATGTCCCTTATGATGACGATTCAAATCTAAATTCGCAATGCGCGTACCTACATCTTTGTTTAAAAGCATTCGTTCAGCACCGTTACCAAAAGGAATTAAACAAACGCCATCTGAACCGATTTCAATTTGCGATGCCTCTTGGTTCATTTCATCATAATTTGAAACTGCGAGGTTATTCATGAGCCATCGGTATTGAATGCCCGCTCCATTGATACATAACAGCTTTCCAATATTTTTTGAACCGCCCTTTTGGTAATTTACGTGGGCAAAATTGTTCACCCGGGCACATTCTTTTGCAGAGAGATTATCGGTGATGGCATACATCACCCCCGAAGTTCCTCCAGTTGCTGCCACTTCCCCAGGATTGAAGACATTTAAAGAAAGGGCGTTATTAGGTTGGTCTCCTGCCCTGTAGAGGATAGGGGTACCTTCTTTTAAGCCACTTTCTTGTTCGCCTTGTTTTGAAACCACTGACTGAATTGCAAATGTGTCAGTAATATCTGGTACAAGATTTTTTGAGATACCGTAATAATCAAGCAATTCAGTGGCTAAATCATCTTCCTTAAAATTCCAAAAGATGCCTTCGGACAATCCTGAAAGTGTGGTGTTGATTTGATTTGAAAATTTATAGGCCACGTAATCACCTGGAAGCATAAATTTGCTTGCTTTAGAAAACAACTCAGGTTCATTTTCTTTTACCCACTTTAATTTTGATGCTGTGAAGTTTGCAGGTGAGTTCAATAAGTTGGTGTCACAAAACTCCTTACCAATCGCTTCATAAGCAGCATTTCCTATTTCGACTGCTCGGCTGTCACACCAGATGATTGATTTTCTTAAAAGCTTACCTTCATCATCAACCAATACCAAACCATGCATTTGATAAGCGATACCCACACCAATGATGTCCTCTTTTGAAATCGCATATTGTTTTTTTATTCTGTCAATTCCGGTACAAATACAGCGCCACCAATCTTCTGGTTCTTGTTCAGCCCATCCCTTATTTAAGGCAAACATTGACATTTCTTCATCGGGCTCCTGAACCACACCTAAACTTTTGCCAGTGGTACTTTCGACCAAGGCTATTTTGATTGAAGAACTCCCTATGTCAATTCCTAGATAGTACATTATTGATGTGATTCGCTATACTCTCAAATTTAGAGAATGATGCTAGAGATTTTCGTTTTTTTTCGTGAATGAGTAAAATTGATTGATTTTTTGATATTTAAATTGCAGCTATTTTTATTTATAAACATCAGTATACTAGTTCGTTAAACGAAAAATTGTGCTTTCGAAATATTTCGAAAAGGTTTTCGTAATTATTAAAAAAAAAGAGTAATTACCTACGATACTTTTTCTTGTAAAGAACTACATGCTCATTAATTGAGGGGATGCCATTTGGCATCCCCTACAATTTAGATGAAGTCATCTTATTTAACTAAACAAACAAATTCTCAATTAATACCCAGGATTTTGATCCAATAATGGGTTTGCTTCAATTTCTGAAAGGGGTATCGGTAGTAATTCATCCCTTCCACTGGTGAAATTTTTAAATGAAAGGGTAGTTGCCGCATCGCCCCATCTTACCAAATCAGAGAATCGATTCCATCCTTCAGTGGCCAATTCTTTTCTTCGCTCAAGTTTTAAGGTCGCAAGGCTTAAGGTTTCAGCTGGCGCTGTACCAGCATAAGCACGGTTTCGAACCATATCAAAGGCTTGTTGGCCAGACATTGCTGTTGCCCCACTAGCAAAAAGACTGGCTTCGGCATGCATTAGGAGAACTTCCGCATATCGAAATACTTTTTCATTTAAATCATTCTGACTCAATTGTGTTATTGAGATTTGGCCAATATTGTACTTGCGCATAGATGCTCGGGATACCCATGAATTATCGTTCACTAACCAAAAGAAATTATAGATATCGGTTCCAATCCATTGACTTTCATTGCCTTCTTCCCCAAAGACTACTGTTCCATCCGGATTAAAAACAAGACAATCACATGTCTGAGGTCCGTTTTCAAGAATGGATTCAGGAGTTATAAAAGTGGCGTCCTTTCTGGAATCAATATCGTCGTAAAGTGCAATTAATTCAGGTCTTGGCACACTATTACCGAAAGAACCGTTATTATTAAATATATAGCCAAACATTTGATAGGAAGAAGAGCCTTCCGCCGAAGTGCCCACTGATTCGAAATACCCATTATTCACATTTGACAAGTAGCCAATTTCGAAAATGGATTCGATTCCATATTCATTAGTGACCGTAAAATTATCAGCGAAATTGGGCTCTAAAGAATATTCACCACTATTGATTATAGCATTGGTTTGGGTCAAAACTTCTGCATACTCACCTAAAGTCAGATGAACCTTTGCCAACAAAGTTCTTGCAGCTCCGGCGGTTGCCCTTCCTTCTGGAGTTTCGTTTCTTCCCAATAAGTTCGGAATCGCCTCATTTAAATCATTTTTTACTTGATTGTAAACTTCGCCACTGTTCGTCCTACCGGTCAGTTCAACTTCACTTACATCAGTGGGATTTTCAGTTATCAATGGAACACCACCGAAGTGCCTTACAAGTTCAAAATAATAGAATGCACGGAGGAATTTGGCTTCAGCAATAATCAGGTCTTTATTACCGGCATCAGAATCTTCAAGACTTTGAATAACATTATTTGACCTTGATACGCCAGTGAATAATTTTTGCCATAATGCTGCTACATTGGTATTGTTCGGCTGCATTAAACTTAAATCATCCAATAGAAGTCCAGGTTGCCAGAAGGTGGCCCATTGCGAAACCATGTCATCAGCCCGAATTCCTTGCCACATAACGGGGTAGATATGTTTGGCATTTCCTTCATTCACACCAAGGTTTTGCCATTGCAATGGGTCGTACGCAGCCGCAATAAAAGCTTCTGCTGCTTCTGAAGTCAACCCATCTTCTCGTAAAACGGTTTCAGAGCCTACATCCAATAATTCATCTTGGTCGCATGAGACCAATGGCATCGCGAGCATGGCGATGAGTGCTAATACGTTGATTTTTCTATATATAGTTTTCATTGCTTTTTTAGAATTGAAGTTGGAATCCGAATAAAATGGTCTTTGGTGCAGGATAGAATCCTCGGTCAATACCAATATCCAAGGAATTGGCTGCATTTTGCTGTCCTATTTCCGGGTCAGCACCATCGTAATCCGTAATAACAAAAAGGTTCTCACCTGTTAAATAGAATCTAGCTCGACTCAAGCCTATATTGGAAATAAATTTGTCTGGAATTGAATATCCAAGAGTAATCGTTCGAAGTCTCAAAAACGAACCATCTTTCACATAAAAATCGGAAACCTCACCAAGTGTGGCACTTTCATTGACATTGCCAAGAACATTGATAATGCCATTGTTTAAGTAGGAAGCAGGTCTATTAGAAAATGCAAAGTCATTTCTAACCGTTGCGTCAAAGATGTCGTTTCCTTGCGATCCATAGAAGAACGTACTGAAATCGAAACCTTTGTAGTTGGCCCCAAAATTAAATCCATATGTAAAGTCGGGTAGTGGATTACCAATGATTTGGCGATCGTCAGCATTAATGGTTCCGTCACCGTTGAGATCCTCAAAAATTAACTCGCCATCTGAATCAACTCCGTTTGATTTAAATCCAAAAAAGCTAGCTATCGACTCTCCTTCAGATGTTGCTGAGACAGGGCTTGCAAAGACCAAGGTAGTTCCAGAAGTTAAAGCACTTAACCCACCCAAATCTTTTACTTCATTGTCATTGAATGCAATGTTGAAATTTGCATTCCAGCCGAATCCGCTGCCGTACTTTTTGCGGTAAGAAATCAAAGCTTCAAAACCAGAGTTTTTTACCTCACCCACATTTTGGGCGGCTAGGGGAATACCAATTGCTGTCGACCCTCCAACATTTAGCAAAATGTCATTTGTGGTGTTGGTATAATAATCAAGGGTTATACCCAGGGAGTTGTTCAAAAGGTTTGCGTCCAAACCAATATTGGCCTGGGTAGTTTCTTCCCATTTAATGTCTTGATTTGGAAGCACATTTTGGTTAAGGCCAACAATGAACTGGTTGCTGATGACACTACCGGAATTGGCAGAAAAAGTGGCCCTATATTGGTCATCAGCAATATTATCGACACCACTAATACCCCAACTTCCCCTAATCTTGAATAAATCGAATAGGTTATTTCCGAACCAATCTTCTTCAGATAAAACCCAACCAGCAGACAACGAAGGAAAATATCCTGTGCGATTACCTGGACCAAATTTGCTTGATGCATCTGCCCTGAGTGAAGCAGAAAAAAGATATTTTTCTTTGTAATTGTATAATGCTCTTCCGAAATAAGCAATCAACCTTTCTTTGGTGCTGAAATCTGGAAAAGGCGTGATGATGTTAGTTTGGTCACCAACTTGTGCGAAGTTGGCGTCACCGAAATTGTTGACCAATAGCCCTTGCGCTTGTCGAGAAAAAGTTTCGAATTTTCTTTCGTAAAAAGATGTGCCAACAATCATCTCTAAATTGTGGGCATCTGGCAAACCATCGAATTTATGGGTAAGGGTCGCATCAATTTGAGACCAACGACTATTTGATTGGGTTTCGTCTAACTGATTTGTCCCAGTTCCTAAAGAAGCAACGCCATTAGGAACTGTATCTCCTCTAAAATCAAATGCCTCTTGAAAACTCTTGGTATTTGTCAAGTTTTCAAAATAACTGGCCCCAAGATTAAACGTTAGGTCGCTCATGATGTTCCATGAGGCTCCAATATTGAAAAGTTTAATATCTGAAATATCCTCTATTGTTGAATATTCAATCGGGATTATGGGATTAAATGGGCCATTAATTTTTGGTATTGCAATACCATTCACATCAGCTGGTCCATTTTGAGCACTGACATCAAATGGATTACCGGCATCATCAAGAACCGGAAAAAGCGGTAACAGTGATGCAAGTTGGTTGAATGGATTACCGGCTCCCACAGTATCATCATTCTCTCCTGGCAACCTTTGTCTTGTATTCCTGATTAAGTTCGCCCCGATATTTAGATTGACATTTTTGACAACTTCCGTACCGAAGTTTAGGTTTAGTGTTTTTCGTTCAAATCCGGATTTGCCAGCATCACCCCCAATAAGACCTTGTTGGTCGAAAATACTTCCGGATACCAAAAAGTTGGATTTTTCCCCACCGCCTTGAACGGAAGCATTTAAGAATGATTTTGGTGAACTGTTATCGTACAGCACATCATACCAATTGGTGTTTGGTAACCTTGGAATGTCAGCTGCTGCTATTGTATTTCCCCCAACTCGGGTTTGGTATTGGTTGTAATACTCAACATATTGCGAGGTATTCATTAAATCGGGGGTATTCACGCGATCTTGAAAACCTGTATAACCATCAATTGATACCGTTATTTTATCAGTATTTCTTCTTCCTTTTTTAGTTTCCACCAAAACAACTCCATTGGCAGCTCTTGCTCCGTAAATGGCTGAAGCAGCAGCATCTTTAAGTGTTGATATGGATTGAATATCCGATGGATTTACAAAATCAATATTGGGTACCTGAATTCCGTCAACTAGAAATAGCGGTTGTGAATTTCCCGGTGTGGCGGTTCCTCTTAATCGAATAGTCAAAGGAGAGCCTGGGGCCCCTGAATTTTGAACAACGACAATACCTGGTGCGGTTCCTTGTAGCGCGGATTCTGGCCTTGCCACTGGTAAGGCTGCAATCCGATTAGATGAAATTGTATTGACCGCCTGTGAAACGGTTCTTTTGTTTTGGGTTTGACCATAACCAATGATCACAACTTCATCAAGGCTTTGTGAATCAGTCTCCAGAATTATATTGAATTGCGTATTACCGTTAAGTGTAATTTCTTGAGAAGAATAACCAATGTAGCTAACCACTAGGGTAGCATTGGAATTAGATAGGTCCAATACAAAATTTCCGTCAAAATCGGTTTGAGTTCCATTCGTAGTGCCTTTTTCAACAATACTAGCACCAGGTAAGGGTCCAGTATCATCTGAAACCTTACCTGAAATCGTTTGAGCGACTGAATTAGCGGATATGAAAAACGCTAGAATCACCCCACATCTTTTAAGAAAATGTGACATCATAAGATTAGTTTTTACAGTTAATTTTTTAAGTTCAGTTGTGTGCTAAATCGTACGTTAAAAGCTGTTTAAAGGTATTTTCGTAATTCAGTGAAAAACCAATTTTTAACAGTGGATAGGAGGAAGATTCAAAGAATGACTTTAACGTAAAAGTATTAGTTAATAAATTTTTAAGTAATTGATATACAGTTAAATAATAATAAATTGTACTTTATTTAAAGGTTTCCCGAAAACGTTTTCGTAAAAAGTTTCGTAAAACAGTAAAGTAATGGGGTCCTGTTGTGTTTTTTTGACTATTTCTTTATGGTTCTGAAGAAACTATTACCCCAAAAAAAATCCCTTTTTCAAGGGTTCATAAAAGTGTATCTTTAATAAAACATAAGACTTTTCGTATGGATTTAGTAGTCGGCATTGATATAGGAGGTACCAAGACTAAAATTGGTTTGGTCGACGGCCATGGAAACTGTTTGGACCAGACTTTTTTCAGAACTCGTGAATATCCTGATTTAGGTGAATATCAGGATCAAATTAAAACCAATGTAGATGAATTGTTGTCAAAATTGGATTTTACTCCAACTATCCTTGGTTGCGGTATTGGTGCCCCCAACGCCTCTAGTAAAAGAGGGACGATAGAAAACGCCGCTAATCTTGCTTGGAAAGGTACTGTTCCTTTTTTAGAAAAGTTTAAAGAAAAATGGAATGTTCCAATGCGCATAATGAACGATGCCAGCGCTGCGGCCTTAGGGGAATTATTATTTGGGCGTGGTAAGGAAATGACGGACTTTATTGCAATTACCCTAGGTACCGGGTTTGGAGCGGGTATTGTTGCCAATGGTCATTTGATTGACGGTTACGACGGTTTTGCCGGAGAACTGGGGCATGTAGATATGACGATTGGAGATGGACGATTAACCGGACTTGGAATAGCAGGTGGCTTGGAGGCTTATGTATCTGCAACAGGCTTGAAGAGAACAATTTTATACATGCAGAGCCAATATTTAGATGAGAGTCGTTTTCGCTCAATTGCCTACAATGATCTACATGGTGAAGAAATTACCCAAGCTGCGGAAGAAGGAGATGAAATAGCAATTAAGGCCTTTGACTATACGGCAAAGATTATGGCGCAAGCCCTGGCAAATTTTACCGCTTTCACCCAGCCCGAAGCTTTTATTCTAATGGGAGGACTTGTAAATAGTGGCAAGTGGATTTTGGATCCCCTTGAAAGATATCTAAATCAATTCTTACTTAAGGTCTATCGCGGAAAAGTAAAAATTTTAGAGTCAGGGATGGAAGGAAAAACAGCGGCCATTTGTGGAGCAGCTGCCCTAATTTGGGAAGAACATCGTTGAATATAATTCTTTATTTATCTTTGCAACGTTGTGTTGGATTCCGAAAATGTTCGGAATCGTGTTACA
Organism: Croceivirga thetidis; assembly: GCF_012272815.1. Classification (GTDB taxonomy): domain Bacteria; phylum Bacteroidota; class Bacteroidia; order Flavobacteriales; family Flavobacteriaceae; genus Croceivirga; species Croceivirga thetidis. The sequence continues at coordinate 506,353 of NZ_JAAWWL010000001.1, read as the reverse complement.
CCGAAAGGTGATAACCAATGAAAGGCTTTCCAATATGGGAGGCTTTTTTTCATTTAGGGCATTATGCGATGGATAATGTGATGAACCAATGAAGCAGCCAACTTTGCAGTTTGATGGTCACTATCGTAAACAGGATTCATTTCGGCAATATCCACACTGATTAACTTTTCTGAACTTATAATGGTATCCAAGCACTCCAAAACGATATCAGGAGCAAAACCCATTGGAGATGCGGCGCTGCTGCCTGGAGCATAAGCAGAAGAAAAGCCGTCCATATCAATGGTGACATACACATGATTAACCTTTTTCAAGAAAGCTTTTATCCAAGTTTTGATTTCATTCATGAACTCTATTCGAAAGGTGTTTTGCATAACATAAGTTACATCTAATGATGCTGCGGTTTCAAATAGCTTTTTATCGTTTGCATCCTTTCGAATGCCCAGGCAGAGGTAATGAAATGGTTCATTTTCATTGGCTATTTGATAAAATGGTGTGCCGGAATTACTTCCGAAACTGTCATCCCTTAAATCAAAGTGTGCATCAAAATTTATAATGCCAATACTTGGTAATTTATTTGAAGATAGCAGGTGTTGCTTTATTCCATTGTAGTGCCCGTATGCTACATCATGGCCTCCTCCCAAAACAATAGGGAAAGTGCCTTTGTCCAGTAAACTACCTATTGTTTTTGAGAGAAGCTCTTGGCAAGCTTCCATATTACCATCGTCACATTGAATGTCGCCAAAATCATAAACCTTTTGTGATTCAGACAGATGATTTGGCATTTTGCCCAGCATTTTTCTTATGCTATTAGGACCATTTGCGGCCCCGACCCGTCCTTGATTTCTGCGCACACCCTCATCACAGGCGTAACCCAGAATTGAAAAATGCCTTCCTGCTGGAGTTTGTTCAGGAGTTAAAAGCTCAATTTTTTCATGAAGGTACAATTGGTCTCCCGATGTCCTTCCAATCCAATTCTCAGATGTTGCTTTTAGGTAGTTTGCCATTGATTAATTAATATGCTGCAAGATGGAATCTTGAACAATGTTGGGTAGGGTTACACGAAGGTTAGGACTTCTTTTCATTTCCCTTTTGATTGCAAAGATGGCTTCTTCGTTGCGGGCCCAACCTCTTCGGGCAATGCCATTGTTAACATCATAAAACAACATGTTTTCCAATTTCTTCGAAGCTTCATCCGAACCGTCCAATACCATTCCAAAACCACCATTGATGACTTCCCCCCATCCTACGCCACCGCCGTTATGAATGGAAACCCAAGTGGCACCTCTAAAACTATCACCAATAACATTTTGAATAGCCATGTCTGACGTAAACTTACTTCCGTCATAAATATTGCTCGTTTCTCGATAAGGTGAATCAGTTCCGCTGACATCGTGATGATCACGACCTAAAACTATCGGGGCGCTTAGCACTCCTCTTGCAATTGCTTTATTGAACTCCTGGGCGATTTTTATTCGGCCTTCGGAATCTGCATAGAGAATTCTTGCTTGTGAGCCTACGACTAAATTGTTGTTATCTGCCTCTTCAATCCAAGTAATATTATCTTGCATTTGTTGCTGAATTTCGGCAGGTGCATTTGCTTTTATTTCTTTCAGAACTTTTAAAGCGATGGCATCTGTTTTTTGTAAATCCTCTTTTTTGCCAGAGGTGCAGACCCAACGAAATGGGCCAAAACCGTAATCAAAACACATCGGCCCCAATATGTCTTGAACATATGAGGGATACTTAAAGTCAATTTTATTTTCGGCCATGACATTCGCGCCGGCCCTCGAAGATTCCAATAAGAAGGCGTTCCCGTAATCGAAAAAATAGGTTCCCTTAGAAGTATGCTTATTGATTGCGTTTATTTGACGGCGTAATGATTCTTCTACTTTTGATTTAAACAAATCCGGATTTTGAACCATCATTTCATTGGACTCATCATAACTTAAACCAACGGGATAATACCCACCGGCCCATGGATTGTGCAGTGAAGTCTGATCCGATCCCAAATGCACAAAAATGTTTTCTTCTAAAAAGCGTTCCCAGACTTCAACGATATTTCCCAAATAAGCAATTGAAACGACCTCTTTGTTGGTTACAGCGGTTCCTACCCGAACGACAAGACCATCTAACTCTTCGATTAACTCATCTACCCAGCCCTGTTCATGGCGTTTTCTGGCGGCACTTGGATTTACCTCGGCACACACGGTAATACATTTGGCAATATTTCCTGCTTTTGGTTGGGCTCCGCTCATTCCCCCGAGTCCTGCCGTCAAGAAGATTTTTCCATGTGTCGACTCATGGGGTTTTAAGACCTTTCTAAAGGCATTCATTACAGTGATGGTAGTACCGTGAACAATGCCTTGAGGTCCTATGTACATGTAGGAGCCGGCAGTCATTTGACCATATTGGGTTACCCCTAAGGCATTGAACCTCTCCCAATCGTCTGGTTTGGAATAATTGGGAATCATCATCCCATTGGTAACAACTACCCTAGGCGCTTCTATTGTCGAAGGGAATAATCCCATTGGATGCCCTGAATATAAGTGCAATGTCTGTTCTTCAGACATTTCTGAAAGGTATTTCATGGTCAACAGGTACTGGGCCCAATTTTGAAAAACGGCCCCGTTACCGCCATATGTAATTAGCTCATTAGGATGTTGTGCAACGGCGGGATCGAGGTTGTTTTGTATCATCAGCATGATTGCCGCAGCTGCTTTGGTCTTGGCGGGATATTCGGAAATAGGTCTGGCATACATTCTATATTCCGGTTTAAATCGATACATGTAGATGCGTCCGAATTCATTAAGCTCCTGATAAAATTCCTCAGCTAATATTCCATGCCAATCTGAAGGAAAATAGCGCAACGCATTTCTTAAAGCCAATTTTTTTTCTTCCAAGGTTAAAATGTCCTTCCGCTTTGGAGCTGGATTTCCGCTTCGATGAAAGGACTTTGGCTCAGGTAGATTGGCAGGAATACCCTGAGTAATTTGCAGTTTAAAATCCATAGATGTAGCTATTGACATATCAAAATACTTTTTTACCGTTTTTGTAAACCATACTGGGCAATAGTTGCCCTTGGTGATAGGTGATTTCTTGGTAGTTGTTCGTTGGGAAAAGACAGAAATCGGCGAGTTTCCGTTTCGATAATTCACCGCGGTCATTCATATTAAGGGCTTTGGCAGCACGTGCGGTAATTCCAGCTAAAACTTCAGCGTTGCTCAACTTTTGGAATGTTCCTAAAAGTGAAGCTTGCGTAATTAAATTTCCCATTGGAGCTGAACCTGGATTATGATCACTGGCAATAGCCAAACAAGCACCAGAATCCAATAACTTTCTAGCAGGGCTAAACTCACAGCCCAAACCAATAGAAGCTCCAGGAAGCGCCACTGCCACCGTATTGCTTTTCGCAAGAAGTTCAATTTCCAAATCTCCACTTGCTTCGAGATGGTCGGCACTGACCGCGCCAAAATCTACAGCAACTTGACTTCCTCCTGTAGAAAACTGATCTGCGTGAACTGTTATGTCTAGACCCAAGGCTTTGCCCGCTTTAAAATAAGGCTCGATTTGATATGCTGTAAAGGCACTTTCTTCAATAAAGGCATCAATCCGGTTCGTCAATTTCTCGGAAAGGAGAATGGGAAAAAGGTTTTCGGTGATTTCACTTAAGTACTCTTGTGGTTTGCCAGACCAGTCTTTTGGTATCATATGTGCTGCCAAGCATGTTGCAATTAGATCTTGTGGGGTGGTGTTATTGGCCTTTTTTATGGCCCGCAACATTTTGAGTTCTTCAGCTACAGTTAAACCATAACCACTTTTTACTTCAATCGTCGTTGTTCCCTGACTTAAATGGGTCTTGGCCCTTTCAACAATCCCATCAACTAAAGAATTATCCGTTTCCTTGCGTGTTTTGGTTACGGTATCCCATATTCCACCGCCGGCTTTGGCAATATCTAAATAGGATTTTCCGGCATTGCGCATGGCATAATCATTGGCTCTTGAGCCTCCAAAACAAATATGGGTATGTGCATCGATAAAGCCAGGTAGACAAACAGTTTCTTCTTCAACCCTTTCTATCCTATATGCCACTTTTTTAAGTTCTGAAAATTTTCCAATTTCAGAAATGCGTCCATTTGAAATGAGAAGCCCCCCTTGTTCGATTACTAGCAATTTTTCATCGGATATTGCTCCTTTCAGAGGTAATCCAGACAAAGGTAAAAGTTGGGTAAATGGACCAATGAGAAGTTTTTCTTCCATATTAAAGGGTATCAAATTCGTTGCGAAAAGGTGTACTCCAAGCTATGTTTTTTTCTTGCATAACACCATCAATTAATTGAGGAATAGTACCCGACCTGATAATCCCAATAGCGATTTCAATATCGTCTGCAAAAACTCGGTCAGATTCGGCAAATGTGACTTTTGTTCTCAGGTATTTATGTACTTCATCCAATAAAACCCCAGACTTTAAAGGCCTTCTGAACTCGAAAGCCTGGGCAGCGGTCAATAGTTCAATGGCCAAAATCTTTTCTAGATTCCCAACTATTTGCAATGCCTTTCGTCCGCTGATTGATCCCATGCTCACATGGTCTTCCTGGCCCATCGAAGTTGGTATACTGTCAGCACTAGCAGGAAAACACAAGCTCTTATTTTCACTGGCCAGCGCGGCAGATGTATATTGTAGAATCATGTAACCTGAGTTTATACCAGTGTCTTGCATTAAGAGTTGAGGTAAACCATGACCGCCTTCAAGAGCAAGATAAATTCTACGATCTGAAATATTGCCCAATTCTGATGTAGCTAAAGCGGCGTAGTCTAGTGCCATGGCCAGAGGCTGACCATGAAAATTACCGCCACTAATGGCGTTGTTTTCATCTAAAATAATGGGATTGTCAGTAACCGAATTCAGTTCTATTTCAACAAGTTCCTTAAGATGCAACCAAGTGTTTCTAGAGGCTCCATGTACTTGTGGAATACATCGTAACGAATACGGGTCTTGAACCCTGTCACAATCAATATGGTCCTCTAAAATCTCTGACCCCTTCAATAAGGTTCGAATGCGTCCTGCAACGTGCTGGTTTCCCTTGAACGGACGTAAGAGATGTAGTTTTTCATGAAATGGACTCAATGATCCCTGTAGTCCTTCAAGCATCATTGCCCCAATAATATCCGCTTGTTTCAAGCAGTTTTGTAGTCTGTCCAATACCAAAATACTGTGAGCCAAAATAAACTGTGTGCCGTTGATAAGTGCCAGCCCTTCTTTAGGCCCTAAGTCAAGAGAACGTACTCCTAGCTCTTGAAACAGTTCGCTTGTAGCAACTATTTTTCCTTTAAACTGAACTTTACCGAGTCCTATTAATGGCAAAAAGAGGTGTGACAGCGGCGCCAAATCACCAGAGGCCCCGACGGAACCCTGGGAGGGTACTACCGGAATAATGTCTTGGTTGATATGCCAGATTATTCGTTCCAAAGTTTCAATTCTCACTCCGGAATGCCCCTTGGCCAGCGCATGAACTTTGGTAATCAACATTAGCTTGGCAATTTGGGTATTGATGGGTTCGCCAACTCCAACACTATGACTTTGTAAAATGTTCCGCTGTAGTATTTTGGTTTCGTCAGCAGAAATTGAAGTAGTGCAGAGTGGACCAAAGCCCGTATTAATGCCGTATACCGGTTCGCCGCGTTCGACCATTCGGTGAACATGGGTTGCACTCTCCTTTACTTTATCTATTGTTTTTTTTGAAAGTTTGGCCTTAAGCGTCTTGTTTGAAATTGCAAGAGCCTTTGCAGCAGTCAATGTTTCTTCTCCGTATAAAAAATCGTTCATGACCAGGATTTATCCTATTCATAAAATTATGAGGTACATTTGATAGTTGCCAATACTTATTTATTAAGATATGATAAGTCAAGATTATCAAATTGAATTACGGCATTATCGTTATTTTCTTGCTGTAGCCGAAGAACTTCACTTTAGAAAGGCTGCTGAAAAATTATTTATTTCACAACCTGGCTTAAGTACCCAGATTAAACAAATGGAAGAACTTTTGGGTGTTGAACTTTTTACTCGGAACAAAAAGAAAGTTCAGCTTACAGCAGCTGGAGAATATTTAAAAGAGGAAGCTGAGTTCATTTTAAATCACTTGCAACAGACCCGAAAACAGACTATGTTAATCGGTTCTGGCGCCCTTGGAGAAATTCGTATAGGTTTTTTGGGATCTGCCATGCAAAATGTGGTTCCTGATTTGTTGGTTCGATTGCAGCAAAAGTACCCTGACATTCATACTAGTTTGGAAGAATTGTCAAATCAGGCACAGTTAAATTTATTACTAAAAGATAAGTTGGATTTGGCATTTGTAAGGGTTGGAAGAATGCCTACTGGCTTGGAAAGAAGAACAGTGGTTGAAGACACATTCTCCCTTGTTTTACCTGAAGACTATCCTTTGGAAGCCCAAAATTTCAAAAGAATGTCCCGGGTACAAGATGAAAATTTCATTCTATTTTCTAAAGAATACAGTCCAGAATACTTTAATACCGTAATGGGTATCTGTGAAGATGCAGGATTTACTCCAAAAGTGAACCATAAATCTGTTCATGCGCTGACCATTTTCAGATTGGTTGAAAAGGGGATGGGTTTGGCCATAATACCAACTTCCTTGACACACGGATTTGATATGAAGGTAAAGTTCATTGAACTTAAAAAAATTGAACAACGAGCTTTACTTTCAGTAGCTTGGAAAAAAGATAATAGAAATCCAGTTTTACAACATTGTTTAAATCTTCTTTTGAAGGAATAAATTTTTGAGTTCAATTTATCTTTGAAAAAAAGTTAGTTATGGTTTTTGAATTAATCGAAAAACGAAGAAGCATTTTTCCCGCTCAGTATATCAATAAGCCAATCGAAAAAGAAGTTCTGGAGAAGATTCTTGAGGCTGCTAATTGGGCTCCAAACCATAAAAAGACAGAGCCATGGCGGTTCAAAGTATTGCAAGGAAATTCAAAAGAAGCCTTAGGTACTTTTCTTGCAACCAAGTATCAAGAGGTTGAGGAGCGACCAAAAAAAATTAAGATTAAAAAGTTGTTGGAAAACCCTTCGCGAGCAGGGGCTATTATAGCCATATGCATGCAACGTGATTTACAGGAAAGTTTACCAGAATGGGAAGAGTTGGCAGCAACGGCAATGGCAGTTCAAAATATGTGGTTGGCCTGTACCGAACTAAATATTGGATGTTATTGGAGTTCACCTGGATTAATCAAATACATGGATGAATTTTTTGATTTTGCAGAAGGGGAAAAGTGTCTGGGCTTTTTCTATATGGGGTATTATGAAGGTGAAGTTGTAGAAGGAAATCGAACGCCCATCGAAGACAAAGTTATTTGGATGGACTAGGAAAAAGTAAAAATCTCCCCACTATACTCAATCGCCTTCCAAAGAAAAAGACCAAAATAAATTAGTGCGATAAGGAACTTTAAGAACGTGCCGGTCAAAAAACCAATAAAGGACCCAAACGCGGCTTTCCAAGCTCGTTTTTGGTCTTGATTTTGAGAAAGTTCACCTACTAAAGCACCCACAAAGGGCCAGATAATAATACCAAAAGGGCCAAGAACGGGAAAGAAAATGGCAACTAAAAGCCCAATAATACTGCCCCACATTCCTGCTTTACTTCCTCCAAATTTTTTGGTTCCAGCAGCTGGTATAACATAGTCCAAAACTGTTGCCGTCAGCGCAATAACCAAAGTTATACCTAAGAACCACCAATCTTCAGGTACTGCTTTTGTCAAGTAGAGGAGTAAAAGTCCAACCCAACTTAGTGGAGGGCCGGGTAAAACAGGTAGAAAACTACCTATAATGCCAACTAGCGTAAATAAAAATCCAATGATGACCAGTGCTATATCCACAGCATTTAATTTTAACTGTTAGACAAATTTAGGCCGATTTTGTTACATCTGTTTAAATCATGGAGTACCGTTCAATCAATTTTTAACTAAGAAATTAGTTTAAACTAAAAAATTAGTTATATTTGTTTGTATTTCAACTAAACATTTAGTTAAATGAAACAACTAACAAAAGCTGAAGAAGAGGTAATGCAATTACTTTGGAAAGTAGGCAAAGCAAACGTAGCTGCCCTACTTGAGGAATTAGCCGAGCCTAAACCAGCATACAATACGGTTTCGACAATTATTAGAATTTTAGAGGACAAGGGTTTTGTAGATCATGAAAAAGTGGGCAAGGGCCATGTTTATTTTCCAATTGTGAAAAAATCAGATTACAGTAACCAAAGTCTGAACAAGTTGGTCGACGGGTACTTTCAAGGTTCATTTCAAAGTATGGTGTCCTTTTTTGTCAAGAAAAACGACATCAGTTTAAATGAACTGGAATCCATATTGGATAAAATCAAAGAAGAGGGGGAATCTTAAAAATATTCAGATGTTACAATATCTTTTAGAAACATTAGCATTTCAACTGGCGTTTTTGTTAATCTATGACCTTTTCCTAAAAAAGGAGACTTTTTTTCAATTGAACCGTGCGTATTTGTTGCTAACATTTTTGCTTTCCTTGGTGTTGCCAAAGGTTCATTTTGAGGCCTTGGAATCAACGGTTTCCGTAGATGCTGTTTACTATCCTGAGTTTTTGATTGGTATTGATGCGGTCGAGCTAGCACCTGCAGAAGTGGAACCGGGTTTTATTGAGGTGCTTACGATTTACGAATGGATTTTTCTATTAGGTGCTGTTGCTATGACTATTATGTTGCTAGTTAAACTTTATCGAATTCAAAAATTAAGGCAACAAGGTGTCATTACGTTCTACCCCAAATTCACAAAAATAACCCTACCAAAAAGTAATCTCGCATTTTCTTTTTTTAAGCAAGTTTTTCTTGGTGATGCCATACCCACTGAAAAAGAACCACAAATTTTAGCCCATGAATTGGTTCATATCAAACAGTGGCATTCTTTGGACTTGCTATTTTTTGAACTTGTGCGAATAGGTTTATGGTTTAACCCCTTGGTGTATGTCTATCAAAGTAGACTCGCCGAGCTCCATGAGTTCATTGCAGATGCCAAAGTCGCCAAGCAGAATAAAAAAGAGCAGTACCAATTACTCCTATCTGAAGCTTTTCAGACCCAAAATTTAAGTTTTGTCAATCAATTTTTTAGAAAATCATTAATCAAAAAACGAATCGTCATGTTAACTAAAAAGAAATCAAAGACCATTTTACAGTTAAAATATTTAGTACTGTTACCCTTGGTCATGGGGATGTTATTTTATTCCTCTTGCGAGCAAGAGTATGAGAATGAAGAGGTCAATCAATCTGTTGAAAATAGTTCAGAAAGTGATGCAGCCTTAATAGATCAAATTCAAAGGGAAATTGACGCATTGGATGGAGAACTATCAATATTCGAAAAGAGTCGTGAACTAATGGAAAAGTCCCGTTCTTCCGATGCTATTCTTGACAAAGAAGATTTCTTTAGGATGGACCTTTATATGCGTGTTTTATTTACAAAAATGAAGCAAGACAACCCTGCTTCACCAATATCATATGACTTCATTTTATCCAAACCTTTGCCAAGTTCTGAAGGTTATGTTGATTATGTAAATAGAAAAAAGGTTTTCCAAATTTTAGATTCGGATTTAATGACCTTGACTTCAAATTTTTCCTATAAGATTCGGCAGGTGGTTAAGAATGATAAAAATTTAGGACCTGGTGAGTTCATTACGATTAAGGATGTCGCTGATTTATCTGAAGGTGAAATTCAACGCGTTTTGGATGCAATGAACTTTGTTTCTGAAACACAAAAATTTGTTCATTTAGGTGACGGAAACCATGGTTTTTTGATTACTGCTGTAGATTCCAAACCTTCATTCGGTTTTGAAACCAAATGGAATGCTTCAATTGAAACCCAAACCCAAAGCGTGCCTTTTGCTGTTATAGATAGGGTGCCAGTATTTCCTGGCTGTGAAAATGTTCTGGATTCCAAAGCTTGCTTTCAAGAGAAAATACAAGAGCATATCCGCAAGCACTTCAATTATCCTAAAATCGCTCAAGAATTGAATATTCAAGGTCGTGTTAGTGTAATGTTTACAATTGCCCAAAATGGAACCATCGAAAATATTAGAAAACGTGGCCCCCATAAACTTTTGGAAGATGAAGTAGAACGAATAATAAAACGCCTACCAAAAATGAAACCCGGTATTCACAAAGGTCAGTTGGTAAAAGTTCCATTTTCGATTCCTGTAACTTTTAAACTAAGTGATGACATTAATGGTTTCGGTTTGATAACGTCTGATGTTTTTGATAAGCAGAGTGGTGAAGTTCAAAAGACCGTTGCGCGCTACAATAAATTGGTTACCGAGCGCAGTAGATTGCTTAGGCATGCAAATGAGAATAATCCCGTAATTGAAAATCTCGATAAACAACTAACTTTAATGAAAGCTGAACTTCAAAAAAAGCTTAACGTTTTATCCAGTTAATATTGAAAAGTTTTGTTCTCGTTCTTATTTTAATTCCATTTGCAAGTAGCATAGCGCAAAACAATTCTTCGGTGCTTGCTGACAACTATTTTGCCCTAGGTAATTACTCAAAGGCCATTAATGAATATTCTAAACTTGGAGACCTTAAATCCCTTCATCAAATTGCTCGGTCATACGAAGCCATAGGCAACCATGAAAAAGCAATTCTTCAGTACCAGGCTGTTGTCAAAAAAGACAGCACAAATATTTTGGCCCAATTTGAGCTAGGGAAGATTTTCGATAAGACCAAAAAGTATGAAGACGCTGAAAACTTGTTCGGAATATTGATTTTAAAAAGTCCTGATAATCCCGAATTTCAATATTTCTTAGGCAAGGCATTTCGCTACAATTCAGACTTCGATAGGGGCAAAGAGTCACTAAAAAAAGCGGTGCAATTGGACAGTACCCATCTGCGAAGTATTTATCTATTGGGCAAGTTGTATCTAGCTGTGGATGAACCTTCAAATGCCTTGGACATCACCAATACCGGATTAAGAACGGCTCCAGAAGATGTGGCGTTAATCAATCTAAAGGCACTGGCCCTTTTTACCTTGGGAAAATTTGAGGAGGCTATACCTCTATTTGAAAAGTTGGTAGAAGTGGGCGAAGGAAAGCCCTTCGTTTTAAAGAAACTTGGTGAGGCCAGTGCACAACGTTGGCAGTACGAAAAGGCAAAAAAAGCCTATAATAGATTGGGTGATATTGAGAATTACGAAGCGGACGCTTACAAGGGCCTAGCTGAGGTTTATATGAAGGAAGATGTCTTGGATAGTGCGGCTATTTATTACAAGAAATCGATAAAGGAAAGGCGGTATAATTTTCAAGAAGAATACGCCAGCTTAGGACGAATTTTCAGAATTCAGAAAGACACCAAAAAAGCCTTGGACTATTACACGCTGGCGTGGGAAGAAAATCCCGCTAATCAATTTGCGTATTGGCAAGTTTGTGTTATGGCCGATGAATACTACAAGGATCCTGAACTCAAGTTGAAGTACTACGAGAAATTATTGGCCGATTTCAAAGATCTTATGCCTTTTTTAAAAGAAAGAGCCCAAAAACGGGTAAACGAGTTGAAAGAAGAACTGCATTTCGCAAAAGAATAATTGCTAATTATCGTATTTTCCACCAAAATCTGGGGTTGCTCATGCGTAGGTTTTGGATGTTTCTTATTTGCCTTTCTCTAACATCTTGCCAGTATTTCTTGTCGAATCAAGAACGTACCGATAGGTTGGTTGAAGAGAAGATGGAGGAAATCGATATGAATTCTGTTGAGCAATACCCATTATTCGCTGATTGTGATGAAACAGCCACAAAAATGGAACAAGAAAGGTGCTTTCAAAATCAACTGCTTAATCAATTGAATCAGACATTTAAAGACCTTAGTATCCAATCGGAAATAGATTTGAGCGATACCTTGTGGTTAGATTTAAAAATTGACGAAAATGGATATACTTCAGTTGCCCATATATTTCAAAACACCAAAATCGAAACCTCGATTCGGGGGTTAAAAGAAAAAATTACGAGGAGACTAAATGATTCCATTAAAATAGAACCAGCCTTAAAACGTGGAATACCAGTTGGAATCAAAGTTCGATTGCCCATTGTAATAGAAACAACGAATTAGCTTGGGAGAAGAAAGAATCATATTGGGAATTGATCCTGGCACGCAGATTATGGGTTTTGGACTCATAAAAGTGGTCAATAAAAAGATGCAGTTTGTTCAAATGAACGAATTGATGCTCAAAAAGTACAATGACCCTTATCTTAAGCTTAAACTAATTTTTGAGCGAACTTTAGAGCTTATTGATACCTATCATCCTGATGAAATCGCCATAGAAGCTCCTTTTTATGCTAAAAACGTTCAATCTATGCTCAAGTTGGGTAGAGCCCAAGGTGTTGCCATGGCCGCGGGTCTTTCTCGGCAAATCCCCATCACTGAATATTTGCCTAAGAAAATCAAAATGGCAATTACAGGTAATGGGAATGCCAGTAAAGAACAGGTTGCTAAGATGTTACAAGGTATGTTGGCCTTGAAAACCCTACCAAAGAATTTAGATAGTACGGATGGTTTGGCCGCAGCGGTATGCCATTTTTACAATTCAGGTCGTGTGGATGCGGGAGTTAAATACTCGGGTTGGGCTTCGTTTATAAAAAACAATCCTGATAAGCTAGGGTAGTGGCCGGAATTTATATTCATATTCCATTTTGTAAGCAAGCCTGTCATTATTGTGACTTTCATTTTTCGACAAACTTGAAGAAGAAAGCATTACTCTTAAATGCCCTTCAAAAAGAATTAAGGCTTAGAATTAGTGAGCTTGGTAATGAACGGGTGGAAACCATATATTTTGGAGGAGGAACACCCTCAATTTTGTCCCTAGATGAAATCAATCAAATTCTAAATTCGGTATATGCGAATTTTGAGGTAATTGAAAACCCGGAAATAACCTTAGAAGCGAATCCTGATGATTTGACGGAAAAATGGATTTCAACCTTATCAAAGAGTTTGGTGAACCGTTTAAGTATTGGAGTTCAATCTTTCTTTGATGAGGATTTGACTTTGATGAATAGGGCCCATAATTCACAAGAGGCTGAAAATTCAATTTTGTACGTAAAAGAATATTTTGAAAACATTTCTATTGATTTGATTTATGGTATTCAGGGGGCTGATGACGCTAGGTGGAAAGCCAATATTGATAAAGCACTTGATTTTGGATTGCCACATATTTCGAGTTATGCCTTAACTGTTGAACCAAAGACTGCCCTTGCGAAATATGTTCAAAAAGGTTTGATATCAAATGTTGATGATGAACAGGCCCAACGGCAATTTTTGATGTTGGTTGAACTACTGGAAAATGAGGGTTATGTCAACTATGAAATTTCAAATTTTGGAAAGCCCGATTTTTTTTCCAGAAATAATACCGCCTATTGGCAAGGCAAATCATATCTCGGTATCGGTCCATCCGCACATAGTTTTAATGGTTCAAAACGCGGTTGGAACGTTCGTAATAACACCAAATACATACAAGAGTTGGAGAATGACAATATTCCAATAGAATATGAGCAGCTATCCACCTTAGACGCCTACAACGAATATGTGATGACCGGTTTAAGAACAATATGGGGTGTTTCACTCAAAAAAGTTGGTACCGTATACGGAGCGAATTATCGAAAGTATCTTGAAATTCAGGCCCAGAAGTATATAGATGAGCATCTATTGTTCTTGGATGATGATAAATTGCTGGCAACCAAAAAGGGAAAATTTTTAGTTGATGGTATTGCTGCCGATTTGTTTATGGTTAAATTGGATAAATGATAGCTACCATTAAATACAATTCTAAGAACCTTAAAATCAATCTTTCAAATCCTTTGGATATTTCTATTGCTTTGACTGGCAATAAAGAAAATGTCAATGCCTGGTATGTTGGACCTCCGAAAATATCCCCGCATGTTGAAGAAGGTTTTATTGGTAGTGTAAAAGATGGTGCAGTAATTAACTTTAATGATATCTATTTCAACCCGCATTCCCATGTGACGCATACCGAATGTGTGGGTCATATTACTGAAGAGGTGCATTCGGTGAATGAAAACTTAAAGCAGTACTTTTTTCTTGCTGAATTGGTATCGGTTGCCCCCGAAAAGAAAGATGATGATTTTGTGATTTCTGCGCGACAATTGAAATATGTTCTGGGAAATAAGAAGAGGGAAGCAATTGTCATACGAACGTTGCCCAATACCAATAGCAAAACTGCAAGGCAATATTCGCATTCCAATCCTCCATATCTATTAGAAGAGGCCATAGTTTATTTACGGGATAAAGGAATAAAACACTTATTGGTGGATTTGCCCTCGGTAGATCGCGAAAAGGATGAGGGTAAGTTACTAGGACATAATGCCTGGTGGAACACAAATGGAGAACTACGAATGGATGCCACAATAACCGAATTTGTGTACGTAGCTAATTCGATTGACGACGGCACCTATTTTTTAAATCTTCAGGTGGCGCCTTTTGAGAACGATGCTAGTCCGAGTAGGCCGGTGTTGTATAAAATTATGAGTTGATGAAGGAACAATTGAAATTAGAAGAATTCGGCCTGTTCATTTTAGGATGCTATTTGTTCAGTCAATTGGAAATATCTTGGTGGTGGTTCTTCGGTCTTTTGTTGACCCCTGATATCGGAATGTTGGGTTATTTATTCGGAAACAAAGTTGGAGCATACACCTATAATTTTTTTCATCATAGGGGTGTTGCAATTTTGTTTTATTTAGTTGGTACGCTGATATTGCAAAGTCCGGTTTTAGAATTGGTTGGAATCATTTTATTCAGCCATACGGCCATGGATAGAATAGTTGGTTATGGGCTTAAATATGAAAAGGGGTTTAAGTATACCCATTTAGGGGAAATTGGAAGTTAATTATGGATAGTCTAGTTGAGGCTTTATTAGGATTAGTTCTTGGCGCTATACTTATGTATTGGATTTTTTCCTTGACTCGTAAAAAACGAAGACGGGAACTGATTGAACACCAAAGCACGATTATTCTTGATCGGATAAAAAGGGTATGTAAGTTGGTATCGGTAGAGGGTGATTTTGCTGAAATCTACAACTATGAAAATATCAAAGAAGGCTTTCTTAATATTACCAGTAAAAAGAAGGCACTATTAATTATTAATGCGAAAGCACAAGTTGGTTATGACCTAAAGAAGATAAAACTATCAGCAGATAACGATAATAAACGAATTATTCTGAAGGAGTTTCCAGAACCGGAAATATTGTCGATTGAACCGGATATTCAATTTTACGATATTAAAAACGGTCTTTTTAATTCGTTTGATTCAGAAGACTTGACCAAATTAAATCAGGAAGCAAAGTCCCATATTAGGGATAAGATTCCGGAGAGTAGACTTATCGATAGCGCTAAAAAGGAAGCCTTGCAAGCGGTATTGTTAATTGAAAAAATGGTCGAGACCATAGGCTGGAAATTAGATTATACCTCCTTACATTTATCCCAGAACGAAATAGAACTTTTAGAAGAATGAAAAAAACTATCATCATACTTGCCCTAGTATTGGGTTCGAACCTATTAGCACAAGAAAAAGAAACCATGCATTCATTTGATTCAAATTTTGCCCATGTAGTTTATTTTTGGTTCAATGAGCCAGAGAACGAAAACCATCACAAACAATTTGAAGCTTCGCTTACCAAATTTTTGAATAATTCGAAATATGCCAAGACCAATTTCATGGGTAAACCTCCGAAAGCTGTTAGGGATGTGGTGGACGATTCCTTTACTTATAATTTGATTGTTTCATTTGAATCTGCCGAGGCGCAAGAGAAATACCAAGAAGAAGAGGCACATTTAATCTTCATTGAAGAATGCAAAGACTTATGGCAGAGGGTAATTGTGTATGATGCAATTGGGGTAGCACAATGAATGTAGAAGAATTTCGAGCTTACTGTCTTTTAAAAAAGTGGGTTACCGAAGAATTTCCGTTTGACGAACATACCTTAGTTTTTAAAGTTGCAGGAAAAATGTTTGCACTTTACCCTTTAGAGCGTCAACCTCCACAGGCCAATCTTAAATGCGATCCTGACCGGGCAATCGATTTACGGGAGCAATTTGATGGTGTTATATTCCCAGGGTATCACATGAGTAAGAAACATTGGAATACCATTTTACTGGGTTTGCTCCCAAGACCTATGGTTGAAGAATTAATTGACCATTCTTATGATTTGGTTTGGAGTAAAATTCCCAAAAAGGTAAAATCGAGCTTGGATAACTAATTTATTCGGACTATATTCTTCGTAGGAAAATTTAAGTTAAAAAAATCTTAAAATTACAATATCTCTGTTAATTGAGTAGTTATTTTGAGCGGAGGAATAATACAATTCATCTATAGAAAATAACATTTCACCGCCCCCCGACACGTGAATAAGATAGAGATTCTGAATTTTGGATAAAACTACAAACACAGTCATGAAAGTCCTTTTTATAGAAGATGATATGATCGAAACCATGAAATTGCATCGGGCAATTTCTAATTTTGAATCGAAGCACCAGATAATTGAAGCTAAAAACGGCGAGGAGGCCTTAGAAATCCTGAATGGAGGAGACTTACCAGATATTATCCTTCTAGATTTGAATATGCCGAGAATGAGCGGCATTGAATTTTTAGGGATTCTAAAACAAGACGAAAAGCTAAAATACCTACCGACAATAATTCTGACCACATCTGAAAATAGGGCCGATTTACTTACCTGTTTTGAAATAGGAATCGCAGGCTACATCATAAAGCCTTTAAAATATGAAGATTACGAAGCCAAAATCAAAAAAGTCTTTGACTATTGGCAGGTTAGTGAATTGATTAAAGGCTAACAAAAACGCCCATTTCACAACATTTTTTTTACTTCAAGAAAGGCAATTCCTACATTTAATTTATAATACTAGAAATATGAAAGGAATTGTATTCGATGAATTTCTTCAAATGGTTGAAGCTAACTACGGTTTGATAACTGTAGATTCAATTATTACAAAATCCGATTTACCATCCGGTGGAGTTTATACAACTGTGGGTACTTATGATTTCAACGAAATGGTAGCCTTGGTTACAGAACTAAGTCAAGAGATTGATGTGCCTGTTCCTGACCTATTACACCATTTTGGTCATTATCTTTTTGATAGTTTGGTAAAAACCCATCCAGAAGTTGTCTCAAGCTATAGCTCACCTCTTTCTTTGATAGCTTCTATTGAAGACCATATACATGTACATGTTAAGAAGTTGTATCCTGATGCCGAGCTGCCAACTTTTAAAATACTTGAACAAACAGACACCCAATTGCGATTGGTTTACACCTCTTCAAGAGGCCTCTACATGTTAGCAAAAGGCCTAATGGAAAAAACCTTTGAGCATTTTGGTCAAAAGGTCAATGTCGATTTTAAGCTATTACGTGAAGACGGTAAAGAAGTGGAATTTACGCTAAAACAGGTTGGATAAAGAGACTACATATATTTTAGAAAGGGCACTCCAACGAGAACGTAAGGCTAGAAAAGAGGCAGAACGACTTTTAGAAAATAAGTCAAAAGAACTCTATGATGCCATGCTT
Organism: Croceivirga thetidis; assembly: GCF_012272815.1. Classification (GTDB taxonomy): domain Bacteria; phylum Bacteroidota; class Bacteroidia; order Flavobacteriales; family Flavobacteriaceae; genus Croceivirga; species Croceivirga thetidis. Next base: position 488,749 of record NZ_JAAWWL010000001.1, on the reverse strand, counting down.
CATCTTAAAGAGGCTAACGGACGACTGGAATCACTGCTCAGTGAAGAAGGGAAAAGCCTTGAAGGGGCCTTTGTAAATTTGGTTGATCCATATGTAGTCATGGACTTAACCACCAAGGTGCTGAGTATGAACTCCAGTGCCAAGGAGTTTTTAGGGTATGACAATGAAAAGGAAGATTTAATCCTTTCAGATTTGGTGCATAAGGATTATTTGGAATATACCGCAGAGTCATTTCAGAGATTATTACAGGTTGGTATTTTAAAGAATTACAATGCCCAAATCTTCACAAAAAAATACGGTCTTAAATACGTTAATATCAATGCCAGTCTCATATACAATAAGAATGGCAATCCGGTTGCCGCGCAAGGTGTAATAAGGGACATCACTGCTGATATGGAGGTCAAAAAGCTTATGGAAAGCCAAAAGCAACAATTGGACCTCATTTTTGAAAATTCTTCATTAGGTATCATCCTAATTGTAAAGGGCAAAATAATTAAGGCCAATCGAGCATTTTGCGATATGCTCAATTATCAAGAGTTTGAGTTGAAGAATATGTCGCTTGAAGATATTTCAACCATCGAAGACATTTCGCAGTATCAAGCGTTGTTGGATATGGAGGAATCCTCTTCGGATAAAATCACGATAACCCGAATATTCCATCAAAAAAATGGAGATTCTTTGTACGGTAAGACTTCACTGACCAACGTCTATAACAATCTTGGTCAAGTGGAATATAATGTGGTTATGGTCGATGATATAACCAGTGAGAAAGAAGCTACCGACATGTTGGCTGCCTCTGAATCTCGAATGACCACAATGATTGGCAACCTTCAATCAGGTGTCTTGTTGGAAGACGTTAATCGTAAATTGCTAAAGACTAATCAAAAATTCAAAGATTTATTTGGAATACCACCCGAATTAGGTGCATTAAAAGGATTGGATTGTAAATCAACCTTGCACCAATGGAAGGAAAAATTCAAAGATCCAGAACAATTTATCTTGGGTATTGATAGAGCTATTCATGAAAGAAGGGTGGTCATTGCCGATGAATTAGAGTTAAATGACGGCAGGGTTTTTTCCCGTGATTACATTCCCCTCTTTAATGATGATGAACCGATAGGGCATCTTTGGACCTATAGCGATATTACCATTCAAAAGAATTATAGAAGGAATATTGAGCAGCAAAAGGAAAAGTACAGCAATATTATTGCGAACATGAATCTTGGCTTGGTAGAAGTGGATAACGATGGCAAGATTTTACTGGTTAACAATCGCTATTGTCAAATGATCGGTCTTAATGAATCCGAACTAATTGGCAAAGATGTTCTGGAGCTAATGAACATGGATGATGAAAATTTGAGTCTGGTGCAATCCCAACTAGAGCGTCGAAAGAAGTCTGAGTCCGATTCGTACCAAATACAAATTACAAATCAGAATAACGAAAAGAAATATTGGTTGATTAGTGGTGGACCAACCTATGATGATTTAGGTAAAGTTATCGGTTCAGTCGGCGTTCATTTAGATGTAACGCGCCAAAGAGAATTAGAACTCCAGAAAGAATCTTTGGTAAAAGAGCTGGAAGAGAGCAATAAAGGACTACAAGAATATGCCCATATCGTCTCCCACGATTTAAAATCACCATTAAGAAGTGTTAGTGCCCTTGTCGATTGGTTATGTCAAGACTATAAGGATAAGTTAGATGAAAATGGCATGTACAATCTTAAAATGATACAAGATAAGATTGAAGGCATGGATAATCTTATAGGGGGAATCTTAAAATATTCAACGGTCAATAGTAACAGTTTGGAAAATGTTGATGTTGATGTAAATGAGATAATCTCAGGTATAAGTGATATCATTTATATTCCTGATCATGTAACCATTAAAACAAAGGAAACACTCCCCACCATAAAAGCAGACCCAACAATGATGCATCAATTGTTCCAGAATTTCTTGAGCAATGCGGTGGTTCACATAGATAAAGAAGAAGGCGTTGTTGAGGTGGGCTGTAAAGATTTAGGAACCCATTGGCAATTCAGTATTGCTGATAATGGTGTTGGCATTCCTAAAGAATACCACGAAAAAATATTTAAAATATTTCAATCCATTGGCAATAAAGAACGATCGACCGGTATAGGTTTATCCATTGTCAAAAAAATAATCGAACGATACAAAGGTAAAGTCTGGCTCGAAAGTGAAATTGGTCAAGGAACCACCTTTCACTTTACAATCATCAAAAAAGTCGAATAAATAAAGAAAAAAATGAAGATTGAGCAGCTTAAAAGAACGGAGGAAGGCTCTTGGGAGTACTTAAAAGTCAATGCACTAAAAAAGCCTTTGGTACTGGTATTCGGAGATAGACATCTTCTGGAATCAGAAAACATTTATGAAGAAATCAAAAACTTCTATCCTGACGGAGAATTGGTATTTGGATCTACCTCAGGTGAAATCTTGGGAATCAATGTATTTGAAAAATCAATTACAGTAACGGCTATTGAGTTTGAGCATACCACATTTGAGGTCCTAAGTGAAAATATCAATGACTTTGAAAATGTTGAAGAGCTGGGTGCTAAGATTTCTGAAAATTTGGAAAAGGAAAATTTAAGACATCTTTTCGTGGTGTCTGATGGAAGCCTTATCAACGGAAGTGAACTTATTGAAGGTTTGGAATCCGATGTAGAATTCAAATTTTCTATTACCGGAGGGTTATGCGGAGACGGTGCGCGATTTGAAAAAACATTGGCCTCCTATAACGATAATCCAAAACAAGGTGAGGTAATAGCTATTGGCCTCTATGGGGATTCATTAGAAGTTACCTATGGCTACGATGGTGGCTGGACCCCTTTTGGACCAGAAAGAACAATTACCAAATCTGACGGCAATGTGCTTTATGAAATTGATGGATTGCCTGCACTGGATCTTTATAAAAAATATTTGGGTGAAAAAGCAAAAGACTTACCTGAAGCTGCCCTTCTTTACCCTTTAAGTGTGCAAGAAAATGAAAATGCAGAACCTTTGGTTCGAACTATTTTGAATATTGATGAGGAGACAAATTCCATGATTTTAGCAGGCGATGTTCCATTGAATTCAACAGTGCAATTAATGATGTCAACCACAAATGATATTGCAGAAGGAGCTCAAAACGCAGCGTTAAAAGCAATGGAATTGCGAACTAAAAAGCCAGAATTGGCGTTATTGATAAGCTGTGTGGGTAGAAGGTTGGTTTTAGATCAGCGTACCGAAGAAGAAATTGAAGAGGTAATGGATACAGTTGGGGAACAAGCCAGTATTGCAGGATTTTATTCCTATGGTGAAATGGCTCCCTTTACAGGCCGTAATTCTTGTCAATTGCACAATCAAACAATGACATTGACCCTTTTAAGTGAATAGATGCACCCACTGCTAAAAAGACAGTTGCGAAAATTCTTGCCCGAGCATTTACAAAATGAACCCGGGCTTCAAGAATTATGGGATGCCATAGGTCATTCCTACGAAAATCTTGAAGAAAAAGTCAAGATGATTCAACGTGCGACCACATTAAGTTCAAAAGAACTTTTTGAGGCGAACAAGCGATTGAATAAAGAAACTGTGCAACAAAGGGAAATTCTAGGTGCTTTGAGCAATGCTTTGTATTCTTTTAGAACCGACAAATGTGAGGGCGAAGAGGAGAACGGGGCATTCGATCAAAACGAGTTGGTTGAAGGAATTAAGCACCAGACCAATAAAATCATCGAAATAACCTCTGAAAAGGACAAACTATTGCGGAATTTAGAACAACGCAATGAATCACTAAACAATTATGCGCATATGGTTTCGCATGATTTAAAGTCACCTATACGCAACGTACATTCATTGGTTAGCTGGGTATTCGAGGATTCGAATGATGAATTTAAAAATAAGAGCAAGGAAAATGTTGAACTCATTTTTGAAAATTTGGGTAAAATGGACCGTTTGATAGATGGGATTTTAAAACATGCTACAATCGATAATGTTGAAGATAAAAACGAAGAGTTGGATTTCAATAAGGTGGTTGAAAGTATCGTATCACGAAAGTCCATTCCAAAACACATCAAGGTCAAAATACGTTCAAAATTGCCGACTTTATTCATCAATAAATTTAGAATAGAGCAATTGTTCGATAATCTAATTTCCAACGCACTTAGAGCTGTTGAGGATACAGAAATGGGTATTGTTGAAATTGATTTTAAAGAAAAGGAGGATGAACTATTGTTCAGTGTTAGTGACAACGGAATAGGAATCCCACAACACCATCAAGAGAGTATTTTTGATATGTTTAAACGATTAAGGCAGGACTCCAGTGCAACAGGTATTGGGTTGGCACTCGTTAAAAAAATAATCAATTATTATCAAGGGGATATTTGGATATCTTCTAAAGAAAATAAAGGAACCACAGTGTTCTTTACAATAAACATGAAGTAATGATGGAAACACCAAACACAAGCTACATCGACTCCGTCGCCGGGAATGACGAAACCTTCCGTTTAAAATTTATAGAGATCTTAAAAAAGGAATACCCAGGCGAATTTCAACATTATATCAACAAATACGAGGAGAGGGATTTTCCTCAGACTGCTAGCATTGTTCACAAACTAAAGCATAAGCTAAATGTTTGCGGCATGCAAGAAGGTTACAAGTTAGCCGTTAAATATGAAGAAGAGTTGAAAGTGGAATCAGACCGATTTCACGAACAATTTTTAGAAGTACTAAAAGAAGTTGACCAATTTATTAAAGATCTGTAAAATGAACTGTATTGTTATTGACGACGAATTGGCCTCAAGAATGATAACGGAACAACTATGTTCCCAGACTTCAAATTTAGAAATGACATCTAGTTTTGATAATTGTGTGGATGCTCTAAAATATTTGAATGATAATGAGGTCGACGTAATATTTCTAGATCTACATATGGAAAGCTTTTCAGGTTTTGATCTTCTAAAAACCTTAAAAGAGGATCAGAAAGTAGTACTGACCACTTCTGACAAAAAGTTTGCCTCTGAATCATACGATTACGATAACATAGTTGATTATCTGGTGAAACCCGTTACTCCAGAGCGATTTGATAAGGCCGTTCAACGTGTGAGAAAGCAGTTTGTACTAGATCAGATTTCTGTAGACTCAAACGAAGGTGAATCTCAATCAAATAGGGTCAACAGCCTTTACATCAATATTGATAGAAGACTGATACATCTTCAATTTGACGAGATAGATTATGTTGAAGCTGATGGAGATTATATTAACGTATACACTGCTACAGAGAATTATCACGTTCATACGACGTTAAAACGCATAAGGGAGAGGCTTCCAGAACCTGTTTTTATGCAAATCCATAGAAGTTATATTATCAATTTCAATAAGATAATAGACATTCAGGATAACAGTGTGTTGATTGGTAGAAAAGTAATTCCAATTAGCCGTAGTAATCGTCCAATGCTAATGGAACGCTTAAATCTACTTTAGGGATAAAACAAAATCGTCATTTGGGTATAATTTTCTTTTTCCTAGAATAAAGGAAACCCTTCCAAAATATAGTTTACATAGTCTTACTTTCCAATGAGAATTGCCATCCTTCCTAAAACAACATTGAAGTAGGTACTGGCAGGAGAAATCGATACCTAAAAATTCTATAAGTACTTAACTAAACAGTACCTGTCAAATTCCTTACCTAATTGACTGTTTACTTTTCATTCTTCAAATCTTCACTATCCTTCCATTAACCACTCGTTTCAGCTCTTGAGGGTAGTCATTTATTTAAAAATGTTGTAAAATACTACAAAACTGTGGTGTATAAACTTATTATGTTTTAAGAAACATCCTAATCATTCTAATTTTGCGTTCTTATTTAAGGAATGCGGATAAAGACAAACAAATACTTGGTCATTGCCCTTATTTTGGCTTTGATATTTCATGGTTCGGGCGTATTCTTTACGATTGAAAAAACCTATGATGCCCTGATACATCTTTTTTTTGCGGATCATTATGCCAACAGTTGGTGGAATCCGTGGGAACCTCGATGGTATACTGGTTTTTCGGTGATGACCTACCCACCATTGGTACACCAACTTATTGGACTTTTCTCATATATCGGTGGTTTAAAGTTCGGACTTTTTGTCTGTTGTTTTGTAGCCATTACGCTTTTTACCACAGGAGCATATCGTTACGGTAAAATGATGACCGGCAACCGAGATATTGCCGGTTTTACAGCGCTTATAGCGGTGTTCTCTTCTTCATTCATTGAAACATTACATGTATTTGGGCAGCTACCGAGTCTATTTGGGGTATCAATGCTCATGCATGCTATGCCTGAAGTTTATAAGTATATAAAGACGGGTAAACTAAAGTTTTACATAGCATGTATGTCTATGATGGCTTTTACGATTACCTCTCATCATGTGACCCCACTATTTGGAATGGTGTTTTTTATAGCACCTCTAATGGGTACCGTGGTTATGGATCATGCTTCTGAGATAGCGGGTAGTTTCAAAGCTGTTCGTCTAAAGCATTTTATGGAAGCGCTTAAACCGTGTTTGCCAAGAATCGTAATCTTTGGCCTTTCTGTGGTATTGTGTCTAGTCGGGTTAATATTACCATACTGGATTACAACAATGAACGAGCCTATTACCCAGGTTCCAATCCCTCATGGCTCTCGAGATAGTTTTCTGGAAGTTACTTCATCAGGTCTAGCTTTCTTTATTATTCCATGGGGCTTTCTGATGTTTATTTTTCCGTATTTGTTTTATCGTTTTTTCTCAAAACGATTTATCTTTTTCGGTTTGTCTTTTGCGATGTTGTCTCTGTTGGGAACCGGGGGAACAACACCATTACCCGAAATGATTTTAGGTTCGAATGCTTTCAATATCCTCACCTTGGACCGATTCACACTTTGGGGCTCAATTATGGCATTGCCGATATATGGAGAATTTTTATATCGATTTGCCCATACAGACCTTAAAAAGTTCATTCAAGATAAATTAGGTAATGTCGTGCATAGGGCTATGGGCGGTACTGTTGCTTTCCTCATAATTTTTAATGCGATTTCAATTATAAACCTCGGCTATTTTAAACCCTTACAGCCTCAGAAAATAAACATGCTCCCAATTATTAATTTCTTGGCGGCAGATGAACATTACAAATGGCGTTACCTAACCTTGGGTTTTGGGGACCAGATGGCCTGGCTTTCCGCAAACACCCATGCGCTTCAGATAGATGGAAATTATCATTCCGCACGTAGGCTTCCCGAATTGACAACAAGGGCAGTCGAGCGTCTGGAAAACGCCAAATTTCTTGGTGTGGAGGGGCTTGGTTCGTTACAGCAATTTTTAACTGTTCCGAACAAATACAATATCAAGTTTATTTTTTCAAATGATAAGTTTTATGACCCCATACTTTATTTCACTGGTTGGGAACGAATAAAACCATTGGCGAATGGGATCGCAGTTTGGCAACGATTGGGTATTAAGCCCATTCCTGATATTAAACCCTACAAAGACTATCCGCGTTGGCAGCGAATTATGTGGGGTTCAATACCCGTATCAACAGTTTTGATTGCCCTTTTCGTCAATATCAGGATTATTGTCATTTCAGCTTTCAAATTGAAGACAATAGAACCAAATCCATATGATAAGTTCAAGGTAGTCACTTCTGGGTTCCGACCACTGTTGGCAAAGATTATGGCAGGATGGTTCTTATTTACCCTTGGTATGATATTTTATGGGATTTACCTCTTTTTCATTCAAAGCCAAGAACAGATTTCTCCCGAAAACGTTATTCTGGCCTATCACGATGATCTTGATTTTAAGCGTTTTGGTAAAGCCCATTCGTATTATGATCCAGACTATGGTAAGACCTTTGATCAATTTATGCTCGAAACTTCGGTTAGTGATGGTTTATTAAATTCTTATGGCAAATTGAATGGCGTCGAAGTTGACATTTTTGACCAAACTGAAAATCACGCAAAAGCTCGGGTCTACACGGAGTATATTACCCCTTTGACCTATGTAAAGGATACCACAGTTTACGAATTGAACAAGAGAAAAGACAACAAATGGTATATCGTACCCGAGGTCTTTGATGTTGATATTCCCAATGATCAATTGTTCAGTATAGGTGAACCAAAATACAAGAATCATGGGCGTCGAAGGGTAACCACACAACAAACCTTTCATGAAGACATTGTACCGCAGCCAGTAGTTGAAATTCTGGAAGCGAAAATGATTGAAAACGATAATCAGTTTTACATCATTGGACGCGTGCAGAATATTGATAATATGCCCGCTGATTTAGATATCAAATCAACTGTTTATACGGCAGATTTTAAAGAGATAGGGGTTTACAATGCACAAAACACCATTAAGCACAAACTTCTGCCGAAAGAAGTAAGTGCTTTTAAAATTCATTTTGAAGCAGTTGCATGGCAAAAAATTAAAGACAGTATGCCACCGGTATTTGACCCCGACACATTCACCCCTATGGTATGGGAAGATGTTCCTGCTGTTTTCGATCTCCAAGCTTCGGCCAACCAAACAAGTCAGGATTTGTATCGAGAACTCTCGCTTAACGATTTACAGATTGAAGGTGATAAGGTTACCGGATATTTATACAATTACGGTATTTCTGATGTTACTATTCCGCAGTTGATCGTATCCTATTACAATGATGATAACGAATTGGTGTGGGTTGAAGATTCAATCGTGATGTTGGCGACACGACCACAACGTAAGAGTCCTTTCGAATTTACGCTTAGAAAATTTGATTGTCATTTTACCTATCCTCAAGAGAAGGAGAATTTCTTTGTAAATGGCTTACCCAACGATGATATAAAGCAAAAATACTTGGATTATCGCCGTGATGGCCTTTTGTATTCAGATTTGATTCCGGTAGAAGGTGACATTTATTCCAAGATTAAAATCGAAGTCAACAATTACATAGGTTCCCCAGATTAATGCAATTACCTGAATCCATAAATAATGGCATAAGATGGCTAAATCGTATTCGAAAAGAGATTCGAATACGAAGAAAACGGACCTACCGAAAGGCATGGTTAATGTGGCCCTTTAAATTTTTATGGGTCAATTGGCTTGTTATTCGACGTTTATTGCTCTTTCCATTCAAGGACTATGGAAAGTTAAGTCCTTTTGCAAGGGTTGTTGGTCCATTGTCTACATTGTTCCTAGGGCTATTCCTTTTCATCGTAATCAAAAAATCAAACGAAACCGATAAGGTAATTTATACGCAAAGAGTATATGAAAAGTTTGAATGTGAGCTAGTTTCGAATTCTCAAAAAACTGTTCAGGTCGGTCATTCTCATCAAGTTGAGTACAGCTTACCCTGCTATGAAAATGTTCCCATAAATATTTTGTATTCATCAGGCTATGGTTCAATTGTTATTCGAGAGACAGTTAGAAATGGAATAATCGAATACAATACTCCGGAGCTGATTACTGAGAAAATAGGTGATTATGAAATCAATCTCATGTATGGGGAGGAAAGTATTCTTAAAGATAGCTTGAAGGTGATTACAGAACCTAAGGATATTGATTACATCGAATCCTATTTTGGTCCCAGAATAATATTAGCAGGGGGTAATGATTTTAGTATGCTTACGGTCATACCTGTCGATGACTATGATAACCCGATGCCAGACGAGACCCGTATTGAAGTTCATGAAAATTTTAAGGAAACACAGAAAGTCCACGAACAGTACACTTTTGATTTTGTATCGTTTAGAAGGTTTTATTCCTACAATCAAACTGGGAAAATTACAGTTTCGATGAACACCGATAACGGAATCACTACTAAGGAGAAAACTTCGGATATCTATCCATACTCTCCCAAAGATTTTACAATTGAACAAAGTAAGGAACACAATTTTGCCGATGGTAATGAGGTGGTAAGCATCAAAACTTCAATAATTGAAGATATATACGGTAATATAATCCAAAATGGAACCATGGTCCATTACCAAATTGTCACTAAGAGCGGTAAGCAATTAGCGGCTTTTGCTAAGACCGTTAAGGGTATTGCAACGGCAAAAATCCAACATCCGTATACCGAAGATTCATGGACAATTCAAGCCTTTATTCCAGGGCTGGCGGAAAGTAATAGTCTAGAAATCGATTTTGAGCAGATTGCATATGATTTTCCTCTTACTTTTTTCAAAGAGAATCGAGAAATACAGGTTGGGCCGATAAAAAGTTATATGGGCCAATTGTTGCCCAACGGAACAGCTGTGACCCTAACCTTGCAGCATAATGGTAAGACCTCTGAAATAACGCAGTACACCGTTGGTGCCATGACCACATTTGTACTTCGGGACTTTTATTTCCCTTCTGGGGAATATAAAATGACATTGGAAACCCTTGGTTTGACCAAGCAATTTGAAAAAACACTAAGCGATGAAAAGGAGTAGATTGTTTTATCGTGCTGTTATCCTTGGGGTTTTCGTAATAGCGAACTTCTTTATTCTAAGAGGTATTGGAAGTTTACTTGCATTTGTAAAATCAGGCGCTGATCGTGAACAAATGATGGCCAAGGTCTTAAAGGTCAATGATTACTATAAACCTGTTTTTAACTGGAAAAATTTAGAAAATCCTGGTCGTGACTTTATTGAAAAGAATCAGGGCGAAGTGCAGCGGGATTATACCGATTCTTGGTATGTGAAAAATTTAAATCAGTCGGTGAACACCACAAAAGGAATTGCTGATTTTTATACCGATAGTTCAAGGGTCAATTTATTTCGAACAATCGAGTTCAATAAAAAGAACGATATTAAAATTCATGGCACCACCTTGAGCCATAATATTGACATTAATTTCTTCTCGGCCGACGGTAAACTCGTTGCTTTTGATGATAAAAATGTGCATGAAGTCTATCGTATTTTTCAAAACGATTCATTGGTAAGACAGCAAGAGGTATTTTCAGATTATAAAATTGTCATGCTTCTTGAAGATGGCTTCTGGCGCATACGCCACATGGTTCGAAGCAATTCGAAAGATTCAGCTATCACAATTAGTGAGGAACCCAAAGATGGTTTTGTTCAAAGACGGGGAAAGCAACTTTTATTGAATGACGAACCGTTTTACATAAGAGGGGTTAATTATTACCCCAAAGAGAGTCCTTGGGCCATGTTCGGAAATAAGTTTAATGATACCATAATCAACCAAGACTTTAGAAAAATAGATAGTTTGGGCTTCAATACTGCTCGAATATTTGTGAACTACAATGAATTCGGAAAAGAAGAAGTTAAGGTAAAAATGGTTGAACAACTTAAGCGAACCCTTGACCTTGCTGAAAAGAACAATTTAAAACTAATCGTTACCTTATTTGATTTCTTCGGTAAATACGATATCATTAATTGGACCCTAACAGAGCAACACCTTAAAGGGGTCGTTAAACCCCTAAATAAGCATAGAGCCATTTTGGCCTGGGATATAAAGAATGAAGCGGATTTAGACATGCAGGTTCACTCAGAAGGTCAGGTTACCTCATGGTTGGACTTTGCATTGCGAAGGCTGAAATATTATGCTCCAAATCATTTAAGCACTATAGGGTGGTTGCATCCGCATCCCCATTTCGCGAAAAAAAGTGGTACCGATATATTCACTTTTCACTTTTATGAAGCTTTGGACGGTTTTGAGAAAGCTTATGATAATTGGGCTGAACAAACTGATAAACCACTTGTTGTTGGTGAGTTCGGAATTCATAGTTGGGGTAAGGCTTTCATGGGTAATTCACCAGAAGAGCAAAAAGAACATTATCAATTAATAATGGATAAAATTGAAAAGGGTGAAAAGCATTTTATAGCGTGGACACTTTATGATTTTCCAGATATTCCAAAAGAGATTTTTGGCATTTTTCCATGGCGAACATTACCTCAGAAGAATATGGGTCTATTGGATGTTGATGGTAATCCTAAAATGGTTATGGAGGTATTTAAAGATTTAGGAATATCACCGAATCAACATTTTGTACCCTTCGAGGATCATGAATTCGAGAATGGACTATTGGAAAATAATGAAACCTTGGAAAATGTTGCGCCGGTTACTTCCAATCCAGAGCGTAAGGAAAAAGAGGTAGATACCATTGTGGTCGCTCTTGAAACGGAGAAAAATAGTGTTCAGACTAAATTGGCACCTGAAACCAAAAATGAAGAATGTAACCAAGGCTGGGCTTCAGGTAATTATTTAGTTTCCGGGGCTTTTGGCGTTCAAAATAATGCTAAAAAACAAATAGCACATTTTCGCTCGCTGAACTTAAATGCCAATTGCTATTTTGATTGGCGAAAAAATTTGTACTACGTCGTATTCGGTCCTTACCGCACTGAAGCAGATGCGAAAGAAAATTTAGTGCTACTTAAAAATTCCGGAGTGGATGATGCCTGGTTACTAAGAAAGTAAAGGCATTCAATGTTTGGGATTTCCAAAGAAATCAGTTTTGTAAATGAGTATGAATGTCGAACCTCGGTTTTGTAAAGTATAAAGTACTTTAAATCAAGATTGATTAAGCATCATTCTTCTTCGTCAGTTGTTTCTAAAAGACTCATTTCTTCACTGAACATACTCTTAAAGAATAAAGGTTGTTTAGTGATGTTCCAATTTAGTTTTAATCCGAATTCAGTAAATTGAAATCCGGCGCCTATAGCTGACGCAATATTGCTGTACTTTCCGTAAACATCCAATTTTAGACGTTTTGAGAATTCATGTGTCAGACCAGTTTCCGCTCTATAAATAAGGGTTTCATCGTCGTCTTCAACTTTTTGTAAACCTCCGGCAGCACTAACAAATCCTTTTGTTTTTGAAGAGAAATTACCTCGAAGGTCAAAGAAGAATTCCGCATTTCGGTAAATAGACGGACTAAAATATATGGTCGGAACCTGTTCTGCAAAGGTGATGTATGAGAAGTTCAGACCAATTTTAAAAGCTGGTTTTCTGGCAAGATTATAGTACAAAGAGGTGAATAATAAGTTTCGGGTATTACCATCGGTTTGCGGGGTATAAATCAATTGAGTGTACCAACCAAGATTGAAATTGGTTCCTAAATTGTAAGTCAGGCCATAGTTGTTCATTACGATTTCCCGTTTTATCAACTCAGCATTGAAGGCCTGCATTTCACGAATGTAATATAGGTCCAAGCTATTGAGCCGAAATGGTTTGGTTTGTAATTTTAAGTTGAGCGTAGGTTGCAAATAGGTAGTGTCCAAAAATTGAGCTGAAAACACTCCCCCCTCAGCTTGTAGATAGACCTTGGGCCTTATTTTAAAGGTCATGGCCCCTGAAAAGGTATGCGAATTTGCCTGATTTACGGTTACCTCATTTTCAGATGTTCTATATTGATATTTAAACGTAGACTTTAAACTTGGCGAAAAAGGCACATTAATTGTTGTTGTTGCTGCGTAAGCAATGTTGTCACCATTGTCGAAGGTGTATTGAAACCACTGTTCTGCAGAAGGGGAATTTTGAATATTCAATCGTTCAATGAATCCGATGGCGTCTCGTTGTTGTCCGAAAATGCGCAAGGTTTGGAACGCACCTTCATATGCCGGAATTAATTCATCAGAGGCAAACAAGGCATTTGCTTTTCCTAAGTTGCCATCAAAAGATGTGCTGTCATTGGCCAAGATTGAATTGTAGTTTTTGATGCTTGTTTTAAAGTCTGCGGTATACATGCCCAGAGTTGACCTAAGTGATAGCACCCAATTGCTATTCGGGTGCTTGATTTCCAAGCTATCGATTTTCTTTTTGGCGGGTACGTATTTATGGTTCCAAATAAGTGCCTGTACGTATCTATTATAGGTATCATTGGTCATTTCATGACCAGGTTGGGTATCAACTTTAGCTTTTGCCAATTCAGCAAAGTGGAGTGCTTTTTTGCTTTTACCGTCAAGGTGGTGTGCAAGTGCAATGCCGTTTAATGCAACTATAGAATCTTTAAATGAGGTTGCCATGCGTTCGTAGGCATCAATTTTTTTATCAAATTCTTTGGTCATTAAATAGATATTCGCCAAAATTTGAAGAACGTTTTTATCTTCTGGAAAATCATTGAAAATTTGTTTAAGGAGATTTTCTGCGGTCTTATATTCTTCTTTCTTCACAAATTCATTGGCATACCCCATTTTGATGTATTTCCTGGAAATTTTTGCACCCTCATTATCAGGTTCTAAAGCAATAGCTTGGTTTACCCACTTTAAGGCATCTACATATTCCTGCAGGTTTGAAAGTGTATTTGCGAACCCTAATAAGGCACCAAACTTATCCGGGAACTTTTCTACAAGTGTAATATAATGTGGCTTAGCCCCTTTAAAATTTTTGGCCCATAAAAAGGACTCGGCATGATTGGACAATATTTCATAGTCATCCGAGTATTCCACAAGCATTTTTTCAAAATGTTCAGTTGCTTTTTCGGGTTCACCACTGAGTCCAAGGGCACGACCAAAACAAAGCTGTGCTGTTTTATTTGGAGGATTGGTGGCTAAATAATTCTCAAAAAAGGTTTTTGCTTCTTTAAACTCACCTTTTTCTAGGTGATTGAAACCTTTGTCCATTGGGGCTTGGGCTGTAAGTAGGCTAAAACTTAAAATAATCAGCGGGGTAATTATTCTGATCATGGGTACGTTGTAAGATTAAATAAGAACGAAAAATCCTACATTTTATTAAGATAAGTCAAGTATTAGTTGTGAAGCTTGCGGATTATGTTGTCACCTAAGTATGAAACGACAATTCATCGAAAGTAAGAAAATAATTACAATATATTTAGGATAATACGTTTTGTACAAAATAGACCTACAAAAAATTAACCCAAATCTTAAACATTATGGCACTGCACATAACCGAAAGGAATAACATAATTCACCTTAAAGGAAATTTGACCACAAGTAATATTAGAAGTCTAAGTAGTTATCTGATGCATTTATATGAAACTCGAGCTAAGGTTTCGATTGATTTGAATCGTGTAGATGAAATTTCAAAAGAAGTCGCAAGAGAGCTTTTTAGACTAAAGAAGAACGCAGAAGCAGTCAATCGAAAGTTGGTCTTTTTCTATAACGAAACCAGCGAACTGGTCGAAGACCAATTGATTGTAAACAGTTAATTCATGGAAACATTACGCGTTTTACAAAAGCGCTTATCGCCAGAACAGGTTTTTATGCTCAGTGTTATCGTCGTAAATGGCGGTAATTACCTTTACAATCTTTTGTTAGGTAGAATTTTGGGGCCAGAAGCCTTTGCTGAAGCCGCCCTATTAATTACCCTATTATTGGTATTGTCTTTTTTGGGCATGACGTTTCAGTTGACCGCTGCAAAATTTGCGGTGATTTTCTCTGGAGAAAAATGGCAGGCTTTTAAAAACAACACCCTGAGACTTTCGCTTTTATTTGGAATCTCAGTTGGTATTCTGATGTTGGTTTTTTCCAAACAGCTTCAGCAGATTTTTCACACGGAAAGCAATTTGATGTTTGTTGTTTTTGCTTTTGGAGTACCCCTGTATTTCTTTATGAGTTTAAACCGGGGAATTTATCAAGGCAGACAAGAATTTAAAAGTCTTTCTGTAACATATCAAACCGAAATGTGGAGCAGGTTGCTAATTACTTTGGCAATCTTATTCATACTGCCTTGGCAGCCAGGAGTTTTGGTGGCAATAGGTATTTTGGTCTCTTTCTTTTTTGGTCTCTATCCTTCAGAAATTAAAAGCTTGAAGATTGATAAGACCTTGAAACTTGAAAAATACGATCAAAACCGTATGGTAAAGTTTATGGTTTTGACAGCTTGTTATGAGCTCACCCAAATCATAATAAATAACAGTGATATTTTATTGGTAAAGCATTTTTTCGAGGCTAAACCTGCTGGTCTTTATGCTTCTTTGGCACTGATAGGTAGGGTGGTGTATTTCGCAGCGTGGATGTTCGTTATGCTTCTTTTACCCACTGTTGTAAAAAATCATAAGGAAGGTAAACCTACTGCACCTGTGCTATTTAAGTATGTTGCCTACATCGGTGCATTGGCCT
Source organism: Croceivirga thetidis (assembly GCF_012272815.1). Classification (GTDB taxonomy): domain Bacteria; phylum Bacteroidota; class Bacteroidia; order Flavobacteriales; family Flavobacteriaceae; genus Croceivirga; species Croceivirga thetidis. The sequence goes on along the minus strand of NZ_JAAWWL010000001.1, from coordinate 472,734 downwards.
TAATGATTGTGGCCGTTTGTTATCTATTTCCCGATTTTGTGGTGAATATAATGTTCGGAAGCGAATATCTAGAAGTCTCACATCTTCTATGGAAATACGCGTTGGCCACATCCTTATTCGCACTTTCAAACATATTTGCGTATTACTTTTTGTCACTGGACCAATATGTGCCTGTTATTCTATCCGGTTTATTGGGCATGTCTCAAATAGGCCTTATTGTGCTATATCATGATAGTTTGAATACGGTAATCATTATGCAAATAATGGCCATGTCCATTCTTCTGCTCGTCCAAATTCTATATTTCTTGAAGAAGGAAGTTCTAAAAACAAAAATCTCAAATCAATAATAACATAACCATGAAAATTGCTTTAGTTACCGCCTACCCACCAAGTAAAGTCACACTCACTGAGTACGCTTATTATCTCGTTAAAAGTTTTCGATTGCAAGGTCGAGTTGACGAGCTGATTTTACTTTGTGATAAGACAGAAGGTGAAAAAGACCTGAATTTTGAAGAAGAAGGATGTAAGATAACAGTAGAGGAATGTTGGAAATTCAACAGTTACACCAATCTTATCTCGGTTTCAAAAGCCGTAAGAAAGACTAAACCTGATGCCTTATTGTACAATCTACAATTTATGAAGTTTGGTGATAAGAAGGTGCCTGCAGCTCTCGGCCTAATGCTCCCTTTTGTTACTAAAAAGATGGGGGTTCCTACCGTGTCACTTTTGCATAATATTATGGAGACGGTTGATTTGAAGGATGCCGGATTTACATCCAATCCAATATTGGCCAATATTTATAATTTTATTGGAACAACCTTGACCCGTTTTGTTTTAGCCTCTGACGCCGTTTCTGTTACCATAAGCAAATATGTGACAACGCTTAAAGCGAAATACAAAAAGGACAACATTGAATTGATTCCACACGGAACTTTTGAGCTTCCGCCATTACCGGATTTTAAATTACCAACTGGACCAAAACAAGTAATGGCATTTGGCAAGTTTGGTACTTATAAAAAGGTGGAAGTAATGATTGAAGCTGTTGAGCAAATACGTCAGCGTACAGACCTTGATATTGAGATTGTTATTGCTGGAACCGATAGCCCAAATACTCCAGGTTATTTGGCAGATGTTGCTGAAAAATACAAACATGTACAACAATTGCGCTTTACAGGATACGTTCCGGAGGAGGATGTTGAACGCATTTTCGATGAAAGTGCCGTATGTGTTTTTCCGTATACTTCGACCACTGGTAGCTCGGGTGTATTACACCAAGCCGGAAGCTATGGAAAGGCTGTTGTGCTTCCAGACTTAGGTGATTTGGGTATTCTGATACGTGAAGAAGGCTACATGGGCGAATTTTTCACCGCCGACAGTGCCGATTCTTTGGGGTATGCAATTCAAAAGATTTTGATTGATGATGCCTATCGTATTGAATTAGGTCAGACCAATTATAATGCTGCCACTTCATTGCCGATGTCAAAAATCACTGAAATGTATTTGGATTTATTTGAAGAAATTCAGCGTAAAAGGGGAATTAAAGTTTCAAAATCCTACAGTCAAGAAGAAATCAAGGAAATGTTTGTGCATCAATAGTTCCTTTGAAATTAATTATTCGACAGGCCTAAGTTGTGGTTCAAATAACGATAGGCCTTTTTTTTGTTCCTATTCACTCCTATAATTCCGAAACGCATTTGTTTTTTCTGATGTCGTGTTTTTTTTCCAACAACTTGGTCTGGAATTTCTTCGAAATCGTAAAGGGTCCAAAATAAATGGGGTATTGAATGCTCTTTTAGAATTTCTGAGGCTTTTTTGAAATAGTTTGCTTGTTTTTTTTCCGAACTGGAGAAAAAATTCAGAAAGCCCGAAAATGATGAAAAACCAAATTCCTGCAGGACCATAGGCTTGTTACTCCGATTAGACAGAGTCATATAGTCTTGAGGTAAATTTTTCAAATCGCGGTAATAGTGAAAACTAACGAAATCTACTTGATTCAATAGGTTTATTGCAGATTCTGGGTTAGACCATCCAATGGTTATCGGATGGCGTTTATCCAATTTTCTAAGATGTTCGATAATTAACTTTAGCCATCTTATGACTGTTTCTTTTCCTTGCGAATTAAAATCGAGATCGGGCTCATTTTTTATGTCCCATGCAAGAAGGTTGGCGTGGTTCTTTAAACTTTCAACTACCCTAAATAAGTACTTTTTATTTTCAGTTAGGCTGGCTTTATCATAACTCCCGTAAAAATCAAAAAGGGTGACCATTACCTGAAGGCCTTCCTTAGAAGCAATTTTCATCACCGTATTTAAACGATTGATTTTTTCTTCAATATTGGTTTCATCATTAAAATCTTCATACTGGATAAAAATTCGGATGGTATTGAGCCCCATGTTACGAATTAGGGCAAAATCTTCATGAAAAATGTTCGCATCGAAGGATTCTCCAAAGGTATCCCAAGGGCTCAGCTGCGGATAGTAATTTACACCTCTAATTTTCAAAACTCTTACAAAGTCCTTGTATTCATTGGTTTGAGCCCAAGAATTGATAGAAAAAATGAGTAGAAGTATTAAAAATCTCATTGGAGACAGCATTAGGCCTAGCTCTAAAACAGAATTACATAATATTAAGTATAATACTTCGTTATAATACAGAAAAAACCTACAAAATAAATAAACCCAAATATTTTACATAAACAACCCCACAGGTGGGCTTAAACACACCACATGAAAATTTTAACTATTGACGACCAAATCCTTATTCTATTATCGCTTCAAAAGAGATTGAATGAAATAGGTTATGATGTTGAAGTTGCCGACTCCGGTCAAAAAGGCATTGAACTAGTAGAATCGTTTCAACCCGATTTGGTTATTGTTGACATTAATATGCCAGACATGTCTGGTTTAGAAGTTGTTCAAAAAATTAGAGAAATTGAAGAAAGGCATATTCCGATAATGGTGATGTCTGGCAATACAGACGAAGATGTCATAATGCAAGGCTTTGAACTCGGTATTGATGATTATATGAAGAAGCCTGTTAGCTTAAATGAAGTTGAGGCTCGTGTAAAACGAATTTTAGGAACACCAAAAGTTGAAAATGTTCAAAAGTCCGCTCAGGCGCAAATGATACAAGAATATTGCGTGGGGGTGGTAATTCCTTGCTATAATGAAGCGGACCGTCTTTCTGGTAAGGATTTTATGGATTTTTCATTCCAGAACCTTGGTTACCAACTTTGCTTTGTTAACGATGGCAGTACCGATAATACATTAGAAATTCTTAACGATTTAAGAAAAGGTAACGAAGACCATATAACAGTTTATGACTGCGAGAAAAATGGAGGTAAAGCTGAAGCTGTTCGGCAAGGAATGTTACACATGGCAAAAAATCCACAATTGGATTATGTCGGCTTTTTAGATGCTGACCTTTCTACTGATTTTAGGGACTTTGACGATTTGGTAAAAACCCTTAGAAACTCAGAATATAAAATTGTTAGTGGATCGCGAATGGCGCGAATGGGTGCAGACATCACCAAAGAATCTGCACGCGCCATTATTAGTAAAACAATTAATCTTTTGATTCGTAAGATTCTTCATATGCCTTTTAATGATACCCAATGTGGGGCGAAGGTTATGGATAAAGACATTGTTAAACTAGCTTTTAGTAAACGATTTTTGACCAAATGGCTCTTTGATGTAGAGGTCTTTAAACGAATCAGTAATCATTATGGGAGGGAGAAGGCCCTAGAAGTTATCTGTGAGCAACCATTAAAAAGATGGATTCATGCAGATGGCTCAAAACTTTCTTTTAAAGATTCGGCTAAAATCGGTTTGCAATTATTTAGAATTGCTGTTCATTATAGGGTTAAAAAGAAAAAGGCCCGTCAATATGCTGCGAAAGAAACTGCAGAAATGGTTAGTGCATAACCAAAAAGCAAATTATAATTACAAGCCTTAGCTTTGCTAAAAAGTTAAGGCTTTGTCTTTTAAAAAAGTTTTGGTAACTGGGGCCAACGGCCAACTTGGCAAGTGCCTAAAAGAATTGGCTAAAGACCAATCAAATAATCACTACCATTTCATATTCAAATCTTTTCAAGAATTGGATATTTCGGATTCTAAAAAGGTTACCACCTTATTCCAGAAAGAACAGTTTGATTGCTGTATTAATTGTGCTGCCTACACTAATGTCGATAATGCTGAAAAGGAACCCGACGAAGCTGAAAAAGTCAATGTTTTTGGTGTTAGAAACCTAGCAATGGCTTGTAAAAATTCAGGTGCAACATTGGTGCATATTTCAACTGATTTTGTTTTTGATGGTGAATCCAATCTTCCATACTCAGAAATGGATACCACCAATCCTCTCGGAGTTTATGGTAAAACAAAACTAGAGGGCGAAAAAGGGATTGCCGAAATTCTTGAATCACATATTATTATTCGAACCTCATGGCTTTATTCGGAATATGGTTCTAATTTTATGAAGACCATGTTGCATTTGGCAAATGCAAATGACGAAATCTCAATTGTCAATGATCAATTAGGTTCACCGACCTACGCTGCTGATCTGGCAAATGTGGTCCTCCAGATATTGAAAGAACCAAATCCTACCTATGGTCTATATCATTTCAGCAATAGTGGCATTACTTCTTGGTTTGAATTTGCACAAAAAATTTATGAACTCTCCGATATAAAAATTAAAACATTTCCCATTTCTACAGAAGAATATCCAACTCTTGCGAAGCGCCCAAAATTCAGCGCATTGGATTCAACTAAAATCAAATCTGTTTTTGGGGTTCATCTAAAACCATGGCAAGAAAGTTTGCATACTGCCCTTTTTCAATTAAAAAAATCAAATAATTGATTGCTTACCGGCAGCAGTCATCGGCCAACTCAAATACTTAAAGTCTTCAATTTTGATGGTATTTGATATCTTTAACCAGTAGTATACCAATGCAAGATCTTCTCGATTTTTATTCCAAAACGATTAAAGGTTATTCCAAAAAATGCGAACGACTTAAGCAAAAATTAAGGTTGCTGAGTTTGGCGCGGTTGGTTGCCTTTATAGGCGTTTTTCTGCTACCGTATGTTTTTTGGAACACTACATTTGGACTGATTTCAACGGCTATTTGCGTTATTGGGTTTTTGTATTTGGTGCGACTATACGAAGACGTAAAAAAACTATACAGATTCAATTATCATTTGGTTCAGATTAACAAAAAAGAATTGAAAGCTTTACATCAAGAATTGGAAGGTTTCAATGATGGTAAGGAGTATCTTCAAACAAAACATCATTTCAGTAATGATTTGGATTTGTTCGGTACATCTTCTTTTTTTCAATACGTGAACAGATGTATTCTCAAAGGAGGTAAGGATGCGTTTTCACAACTATTGTTATCCAATAATATTGACACTATTGAATTGAAGCAGCAGGCAATTCAAGAGCTTTCAGAAAAGATAAAATGGCGTCAGGAGCTGACAGCAAATGCGATGTTCGTTAAAGAACACACCTCGATTTCAAGTATAGTAAAATGGTTGCACAGCTATCAAAATTTCACACCGAAAGCGATACGGTATCTGTCATGGGCATTCTTATCCGTTTTTATGCTGGTTATTTTACTATCATTTAAGAATATTGGATTGCTGAATTTAGCAATACCCTTACTTATTCTGGGTTTGGCAATAACTGGTATGTACTTTGGACGCATTAAGAAACTAGCTGCAAAGGCTGATATAGCCAAATCTACTTTCAAAGAATATGCAAAATTGCTAGAGGTTATTGAAGATGAACAATTTGAGTCCGATTTTTTACGCCAACAACAAGACCTCCTAAAAAATGAAAATAAGAAAGCATCGAAAGCTATCGCAAAGTTCTCCAGATTGCTCGATGTTATGGACTATAACAATAACGTATTCTATGCTATTTTCGGGAATGGTTGTTTTTTGGGTGCTTTACGGACTGCCTATCTAATAGAAAACTGGATAAAATCTAACAAGGATGAGGTTGAGCGATGGTTTGAGATTGTTGCCTTCTTTGAAGCATATAGCAGTTTCGGAAATTTTAGATTCAATCATTCCGCCTTCACATTTCCAGAAATCAGTAGAACAGGCCCCATCCTTGAAGTTAAGGATTTGGGCCATCCATTAATTCCTGATGATAAAAATGTAAAAAACGATTTTTCAATAGCCGACAAATCCTTTCACATAATTACGGGATCGAATATGGCCGGTAAAAGTACTTTTTTACGAAGTGTCGGTCTTGCAATTGTAATGGCAAATGTTGGTTTGCCAATATGTGCAAAATCCTGTAAATATTCCCCCTTAAAATTAATAACAAGTATGCGCAGTGCCGATTCATTGCATAAGGGTGATTCGTATTTCTTAGCCGAACTGAAAAGACTTAAAATAGTAGTGGACTTGGTTCAAGAAGAACCGTATTTTGTGCTATTGGATGAAATTCTTAGGGGCACCAATAGTAATGACAAGGCCAAGGGTTCCAAACAAATTTTGGCACGTCTACTTAAAGAGGGAGCCACAGGTTTGATTGCCACACATGATTTAAGTCTATGTGATGCAGCTGATGACCATACCAATGTGCAGAACTATCATCTAGATGCCACTATTGAAAACGACGAACTTAGTTTTGACTATAAATTAAAAAATGGGGTCAGTAAAACGATGAACGCCTCTTTTATGCTCAAGAAAATGGATTTGATTTAAAGTCCTTTGGTCTGGGTTTTGTAAAATGAATCCGCCTGCAACCGAAGTACTTCGCCAGCTTTTTTCTTCTTGTAATTGTACAATTCTTCTTCTGACTTTAAATCCTCATAAATACCTTGGTTCATTTCTGCATCGGTGGACATCAAGAGTTTGCGTTGCGCCACTTTTTGGTTAACCCAAACCGCAACCACACTTTCAGCTTCTTCAGTTTTGTAATCGTACTCTCCTTTTGGTGCCAAAAGCTTTGCGATTATAGGTGCAGTTTCAATTGCCAGGAACAAAAGAAAAATAAAGAAAGAAGGCAACCAAGGGAGCTTGTCCAAGGCGTTGATGCGCGCCATGAGGCCATCAAAGCCGTCAATAACGGGTTGTGTATCACCCACCTTTGTGTTGTAATCCGCGTTCAAGGTTGCAATTTGATCTTCTAAGGCTGCAATCTTTTGTCCGTTGTTCTCTTTTAGCAACTTCAATTCTGCTAAGTATGCATCGTGCTTTTCTCGTTTTTCTTTATAAACAGGCCCTTTACCTAACAGACCTGTTCCTGCCGTTCCTTCTGCCTCCGAAATATAAGTGTCATAGAGCGCATTGGTTTCTGCCTCTTTAGAAGCGATATCCGCTTTTAGCGATTTGATTTCTTGGTTAAGACTTTCAATTTTCGGACTGTATTGCAGTGCCAATTGTTCTTTGTTGGCCAGTGTCATTTGGTTCTTTTCTTCCAATAGAACCTGGTCGATTTCCTTTTGGAATATCTTCAATTCCAGTGGCTTGGAAATTACGATTGCAATGATTAGTGCCAAGATTATTCTAGGTGTGGCTTGTGCTATCTCACTCCATTTATTATCCCTTTTTTTGATTGTGGAAACGATGTAACGGTCAAGGTTGAATATTAAAAGTCCCCATATAAATCCAAAGAAAATCGCTGTGTATACGTTATCAAATACCGTATAAAGCGCATAGCCTGATGCAATAAATGCCATTACTGCAGTAAAGAAAACTGTGGCTCCTATACCGGCGTATTTGTTCTGCTCTCCTTTACTACAAGTATCTAATATATCGGAATCTGCTCCTGAGCAGAAAATGAAGAATTTCTGTAACATGATAGTGTTCGTTTTGGTTTGACTAGGTTATTAGAACGGAGTTTGGAATGATTTCTTACAATAAAAGCCTTCATTTAGAAGGCTTTAACAGATTTGTAAGGAAGTTGTTTCAGGACTTGGACAAAATTTTGACCTCTGGTTTTTTATTTATCCATGGGTAGGTTTCTACTTTTTCAAAATCTCGATTTTGAATAATATATAAAGCAAGTTCAGCCTCAATTATTTCCCCATGCAAGTAAAATAAAGCACCTTTCTCATTAAGTTCTCTCGAATACTTATAAATGTTAGTTTCCTTTTCTGAACTAAGACCAACTTTTATAGGAGCTTTTGAAATGCGTACAACAGGATTGTTACTGTTATTTGAACGAGAATCAATATTTAGACTCTTGTTCTTTTTTAGTAATTCAATAGCCTTATCCGATGATATTTTCTTGCCTTCATAATAAAAGTCTGCTCCTTTTTTTGCCATTTCTATAACATGGTCTAAAGGTGAAGGCGGGGTAGGAGGTGGGGGAGGAGGAGGTAAATCATTTCCATTTCCTATAGTCTTGGGTGGCTCAGGATTGCCAGGAGTCTGGGGTGGTGGAGGTGGTTCAGGCAATTCAGGAAAAGGTTCTGCATCTGCTCTTTGTTTTTCTGACATGAGATTATAGATATATTTCATGCGCTCTACTTCCTTCATTTTAATATGCATGTTGTCCTTTGACATTTCATTATATTTTTTGGCCAATGCATTGTATATCGCCATTTGTTCCCTAGAGGCACCTTTTTGAATATTATCGGGCAGATAGTCAGGGAAAGGTTGCGCCCGCTCTTTTTGTGTTAAGGTCATTTGCCTATAGTTAACTTCGAGGGCTTTTAAAGCATACGAAGGAATAATTCTATTTTCTATTGGAATGCTATTATACTTTTTGGCAAGCTTATTATAAATGTTAACTTGTTTTTGAGGTAGCTCTTTTCTATTCTTAAGGTTTGAACCAGTTGGGAAACCGAAGCGTTCTACAGATGCTAATTTTTCTTCCTTTGTCATTTTTTGGTAAAGTCGTTGCATTGTCTCAATTTCACTAACCAAAATTCTTGACTGTCCATATTTATTGTTTTTAAGTTTTGTGGCTAACCTATTGTACTCTTCAAGCTCTTCAGTAGACAGACTTGAATTTTCGTCTTGGTTAAATAAAACTTCATTGGTGTCAGGAAGAACTTCTTTAGAATATGTCATTCCTTTTGAATCTATTAAATCACCGTTTTCAATTTTAAATGACCAATTTTCATGGCCATAGGTAAAAAAGAAACCATCCTCATCCCTTTTTGGATAGAACTTATTGGTTTGCCCATCTTTTGTTATGGCCCAAATAAAACCATCTGTATAATTTTCAACTTTTAGGGTTATATCCCCTTCTATACTTTTCCAGTTTCCTTCAAATTGATTTCGAAGACTATTCTCCTTGAGAACATAGTTTCGGCCTGAAAATGAAAGCAAACCTGTCTCGCTTTCCAATGAAATTGGTAAATCGGCATATTCAGTGGTGACGTAATATTCTTGCCCAAACTTTTCAATTGGATGATTATAGTTTAGTCCATTGAAATGAAGTTGATTTCCATTTGAAAGAATCGAGAACGCATAGGTTTCGGTATTTGCATCTAACCATACCCCTTCAATTGAGTTTTGACTTGAAACTTTTTGGACAACTTTTGTCTCACTAAATCCAAAGACTAGTAGCAATGTCAATGGCAGCAAAAGCAAGGTCCTTAAAAAAATTGACTTCTTTGTTGTTGTTTTTTTCATGACTGTAAAACGATTTTTGATGGATGAATAATTAATGGCATTGGCCATTTTCGACTGATAATTGTTATAGCTATTGTTAGATAAATAGGATAGCAATGTATTTTGATAGGTAGGTTGGTCTATTTCTTTTTTTAGTACTGCTTGATCTGCCAAAAATTCATGATTCAATTTGATGGCTTTTTTAAATAGAATAATCAAAGGATTGAACCAAAAAACAACCTGAACCAACTCAATAAAAACGATATCATAGCTATGTCTTTGTTTAGCATGGGTTTCTTCGTGAAGCAGCACTTCTATTGGAATTTGATTCGCTTCCGATTTATTCTTATTCAAAAAAATGTATTTGAAAAAAGTGTGTGGTGGAAAATTCTCTTTCAGTAAGACATGTATAAAACCAGTAGCTTTCTTTTTGGGGTTTCTTATAATTCGTCTAATAATTTGATTCAAATTTCTGATGAATCTAAAACTGAAATAGATTAGCCCTAAAAAATAAACAAACCCAAAAACTGGACTAAAATCCGTTACATTATCTTTTATGGCCTTTGGTTCTGCGATGAAATTATAGTCATTTACTTGAGGTTCTGTTGATACCGGTAAGGAAACAGGATTTACAACTACGTATTCCATAAAAACAATAGTAGGTATTAAAAGGGAAGCTATAACCGATACTAACAAATAAAATCGTTTAAAAACATGCATGTTTTCCTTTTCAAGGAGTAATTTGTAAAAGACTAAGAAAACAGCCATACAGGCTATGGATTTTAGTATATAAATTGCCATGTCAGCTTTTTTTAATTTGTTGGTCAATCATATCCCTAAGATTTTGCAGTTCTTCTTTTGATAGGTTAGCCGATTCTGTAAAGAACGAGGCAAATTGCGACGGGCTATCGTTAAAGAAGTTTTTAATCAATCCATTTACATGATTAGAGAAATAGGCTTTCTTTTTTACTAACGGATAATACTCTCTGGAACGTCCAATACTTTCGTACGCCACAAAACCTTTATCAATCATTCGCTTTAATAATGTGGCTACTGTAGTTGTAGCTGGCTTTGGTTCTGGATATGATTCCAGTAAATCTTTCATGAAAGCTTTTTTAAGCTTCCATAGAATATTCATGAGTTCTTCTTCACTTTTGGATAATTGCATAACAAGTTTAATTGCTCTACAAATGTAGAATAATATTTATATTCTACAAACGTAGAATCAAAATTTTTTCAATTCTAAATTTTAAAGGGTTGAAGACGTGCTTTAAATCGATCATTGTGTGCACTTAGTGGAATACCAAAATTTGGATTTTTTGAATATTCAAAGTACCAGTCTATACTAAAATACCATTCGTCGATACTCAAGCCCTTTTGATTTTTGTTCAGAACACCACCCTGAGCATCCGAGGTAAATTTGGAGTGTAACAAAAAAGGAAATAAAATCTTTTAAAAATATAACCTCATGAAAAAGCAAGTTAAACAAGACAAGTTCACAGGAATGATAATCTTAAACGAGAACAAAAAAGTATTTAGAATGTGTGATGTAGAAGTCAACGAAGGTGAACTTCTGATCAACATGTACAGTCCAATAAGCTGCTAAACACGGCAGCATCCCTCCCCAAACCTTACTGAACTAAACTGTAGGACCGATTGTTAGGAGCCAAACTTCCCCCGAGGCTCTTAACTTTCGGTCCTTTTTTTATACTGTAGTCGAAAGCTCTGTATAGTATTTATAAAAATATGGAATGGTTTCTATGCCTTTTAAATAATTCCATACCCCAAAATGTTCATTCGGTGAATGTATAGCATCACTATCCAAGCCAAATCCCATTAATATGGTTTTGCTATTGAGTACCTGCTCAAATAGTGCTACAATAGGAATACTACCTCCTGTACGCTCGGGTATCGGTGTTTTTCCAAAAGTCGCTTCGTAGGCTTTCGACGCAGCTTTGTAACCAATGGTATCTGTTGGGGTGACATAAGGTTGTCCACCATGATGAGGTGTTACTTTTACTTTGACACCGGCGGGAGCTATGGATTTAAAATGATTGGAGAAGAGTTCCGTGATTTCATCAGGATCTTGGTCTGGAACCAAACGCATAGAAATTTTTGCAAATGCTTTGCTGGCAATAACCGTTTTAGCACCTTCTCCTGTATATCCACCCCAAATACCGTTCACATCCAATGTTGGACGTATTGAATACCTTTCTGGTGTTGAATATCCTTTTTCGCCATAAACGTCTCCAATATCCAAGGCTTTTTTGTAGTCTTCAATATCAAAGGGGGCTTCAGCCATATGATTCCTTTCTTCGGCTGATAATTCTGCTACTTTTTCGTAAAAACCAGGAATGGTAATGTGGTTGTTTTCATCATGCAAGGAGGCAATCATTTTGCTCAGTACATTGATTGGGTTTGGCACAGCACCCCCATAAATACCTGAATGTAGATCGCGATTAGGCCCGGTTACCTCAACTTCAACATAACTCAAGCCGCGAAGACCTGTAGTTATGGATGGAATATCGTTGGCCATCATTCCCGTATCGGAAATTAAAATAATGTCATTGGCCAATTTCTCCTTGTTTGCCTCTAAAAAATCAGCAAGGCTATCGCTGCCTACTTCCTCTTCACCTTCAATCATGAATTTCACATTACAGGGCAGGGTGTCATTTTTAATCATGAATTCCACTGCTTTTACATGCATGTACATTTGCCCTTTATCATCACAGGCTCCCCTTGCAAAAATTGCCCCTTGAGGATGAAGTTCCGTTTTTTTCATAACTGGTTCAAAAGGGGGAGAGGTCCATAAATCCAATGGGTCGGGTGGTTGTACATCATAATGACCATAAACCATTACCGTTGGTAAAGTTTTATCAATAATTTTTTCACCGTAAACCACGGGATACCCCTTGGTCTTACAAATTTCAACGGCTTCGCAGCCTGCGGAAATCAGAGCGTTTTTTACAGATTCGGCCGTATCCAATACACTTTTTGAGTAGGCGGGGTCTGCACTTATTGAAGGTAGTTTAAGTAATTCTACCAATTCGTTAATAAAACGATCTCGATGTTCGGCTATATAGGTTTTGATTTGTTCCATACACGTTTATAAAGCAGGCTAAAATTACGAAATAGAACTTTCTGAAAATTGGGGTTTTACCAACAAAATTTTAAAGTATATTTGCACTCCCTAAGCGGATGTGGTGGAATTGGTAGACACGCTAGACTTAGGATCTAGTGCCGTGAGGCGTGGGGGTTCGACTCCCTTCATCCGCACAAAAAAGCCGAGAAATACTTCTCGGCTTTTTTTATTTGCTTAAACTATTTTACTGAACTATTATAAACTCTGAGCGTCTATTTTCTTCATGTTTTTCTTTTGAACACTCAACACCATTAGCGCACTCATTGACCAATTGCGTCTCACCAAAACCTTCTGCGGTCAGACGTTCTTCGGCTATTCCGTTGGCTACTAAATAATCCATTGAAGATTTTGCACGTCTATCGGATAAACTAAGATTGTATGAATCACGACCTTGACTATCGGTATGTGCCCTGATTGATACCTTTACTTCTGGGAATTTAGACATGTATTCAATTACTTTGTCCAATTCAATCTCCGCTTCAGGCCTTATATCTGATTTATTTTTATCAAAATAAATGGGTTGCAATTCCAATACCTCAGCCAAGTCGGTTCCTACTTCAGCTGGTTTTTCATCAGGTTTCAGCCCAATTTCGATTTCATTAACATCAAATGAACCAATAAAACTAATTTCAACGTTACCTTCTCCAAAGCCTTCTTTTTTACCAATAATCAAGAAATCTTGAGTTTCTGCACAATCCAATGAAATCGAAAATTCACCAGTATTATTTGTTATGGTGCTACCTACAACCTGTCCTTGCCTATTGATAACTTCAATATTGGCCTTGGCAACCAATGAACCATCTACTTCATTAATAACGAATCCACTGGCCGTAGCCGTGCACCCAAATGTTATTGGAACAGTTGCAACGAAAGCATAGATGTCATCATCACCTTTTCCTCCGGAACGGTTAGAGGCAAAATAACCTGAATTCGTTTTAGGATTTATGATAAAAGAAAAATCATCACTCGGACTATTAACAGGTTTGCCTAAATTTTGAACCTCAGCATTGGCACCTTTAATATTTGCTACAAAAACGTCTAGACCTCCTAAACCTGGCCTACCATCAGACGAAAAATACAGTAAACCATTCGCATCGATAAACGGAAAAGTTTCCCTTCCCTCAGTATTGACCTTTGGGCCAAGGTTTTCAGGGTCACCAAAACTACCATCGGAATTAATGGCTACTTTAAATATATCTGATTGCCCAATCGTACCGGGCATATCTGAAACAAAATAAAGCGTTTTTTCATCTGGGCTTAAAGCTGGGTTGGCCGTTGAAAAACCATCTTCATTGAACGGAAGAACGAATTCATTCTGCCATACACCATCTATATAATCGGCCCGCATTAATTTTAAACGGCTGACACCTTTTTTATCTCTCTTAAACTGATTTTTCTCGGCATTATTTCTAGTAAAATAGACGGTATTGCCACTTTTGGTGAATACGGTAGAGGATTCGTGTGCAAAACTGTTTACTTCTGCCGAAAACTCCATAACTACTCCGTCACCACTCTCATTTTCATCTACTTTATAGAGGTTGAGAAATGGCTGTTTCGTCCATGCATGATTTTTTTTGATAACCAACCCGGTATCTCTAGCACTCGTGAAAACCAGGGTGTCTTGATAAAATGAAGGTGCAAAATCAGAGAGCTTTGAATTGAAATTAACCTTTATTAATTCGAAACGACCAGATTTTTCACTTATCTCATTCAAATATTCTTGATTCTTTGCAAATTCCAGAGCTCTTTGGTCTTCTGTACTTACTTCGGCAAATCGTTTCATGAGAAAATCGGAGGTCTCATATTGACCAAGGCTTTTCATTGATTGTGCATAACGGTAGAGATATCCGGCATCAATGGCCAAACTGTCTAGAGACATGAGGTTGGAATACCATTCAGCTGCCTTCTTATAATTTCCCGTAACATAATTGGCATCACCCAAACGTTTTAAGATATCGGCATTGTACATGCCTTTTTCAACCAATTTCTCGTGCGATTCAATAGCATCAATAAATTCGTAATTGTCAAATTCTTTTTTGGCCTTATCTTCTTTTGAGAGCTGTCCAACCAAGGGAACACTCAGCGTCAAAAAAAGATATACTATGTATTGACGTAGTTTCATTTTAGAAGAATCTTGGGGTTACCACTTTTTTAAATTGCGTCAGGAATTCGAACCTTAGGAAGACTTCGAATGAACCGTTGTTGAAAGAACTATTACCGAGTTCCGTAGTTTCTCTGTCATAGGCCAAGCCTAGCATGAATTGATCACTTATTTGGTATCCGAAAAGCGCACTCCAAGCCGCACTCCATCTATAAGCGGCCCCAAATGTGAAGGTCTCCTTATACATAAAATTGGCAGATAAATCCGCTTGCAGGGGAGCTCCTTGCACTGCTTTAAGAAGAATGGTCGGTTTAAACTTCCAATCGGGTCTAAAATCATAAACGACCCCCGAAATGAAATAAAAGTTCATCCGTTCTTGCGCCAAGAAACTGCTTGACCCCGAATTTTGAAAGTGCTCGGTTTCGAGAAAATTTGGTACCGAAAGGCCAGCATAGAAGGTTGGTGAATAATAATAAACCCCAGCGCCAAAATTGGGTGAAAACCTGTTGTCGATATTACTTTCTTGGGTAACATTAGCACTAGGATTAAATTCTTGTAAACGATTAAAATCAATATTCAATAAATGTCCTCCTGCTTTAAGACCAAATGAAACCCTACTATTGTATGAGGTTGAAATGGTATAAGAAAATACCGCGTCAAAATAAGTGTCTTGATTGGTGCCGTTCCCAATCTCGTCGTTTACAATAGAAAGACCGGCACCCATTTTTTCTGAAATTGGGGCATGTAGATTAAAAGTTTGTGTAGAGGGGGCCCCATCCAAACCAATCCATTGTGAACGATGGAGTCCGGCCACACTTAATACACCCCTTGACCCTGCATAAGCAGGATTTATCGCGAGGGTATTATACATGTATTGGGTATACTGAGCATCTTGCTGGGCAAAAAGTTCACCGGCAAAAAGCAAGAGTAAAATCGGCAGAATTCTTTTCATTGTTTGGGTTTAAATGGTTACCTATTTACATAGAGATAACCGTTTAAGGTTCTCACTGTTCCGTTATCGTTATAATCAATGATGTAAAAGTATACCCCGACAGGGAGCTCTTCATCAACACTAAGCGTGGCCCTTCCATTAGAGATGCCCTTAAAGGATCTTCCATTATTGTCATAGCCTTCAATTTCATAAACCAGTACCCCCCAACGGTTATAAATTCGCACCTTATTATCTGGGAAGTTTTCTATGTTCAATACCCTAAAACTTTCATCTGGAGTTCCTGAACCAGGCACTACGTATTCACTGACGATACCAACGTTACACGCTGCATTTGAAGGAGGCGTACCATTAATATTATCGCAGGGGTTCAGAGGGTCCGTTCCATCTTGAATTTCTTGGCCATCAGAGATTTGGTCGTTGTCGGTATCCTGGTCGTTCGGGTCCGTTCCAAGACTATTTTCTTCACTGGTTGACAACCCATCATTATCACAATCACTTGTTTCAAGAGGTGTTCCGCCGATAGAATCACAATCATCCAAAGGATTGGTGCTATCGTTGAATTCTTGTCCATCATTAATACCGTCTCCGTCGGTATCGATATTATCTGGATCAGTGCCAAGAGTAGCCTCATCATCGTTGGTAAGACCGTCTCCATCACAGTCAGATGAACCAAGAGGGGTGCCACCAATTGAATCGCAATCATCCAATGGGTCCGTACCATCCATATTTTCTATGATGTCGTTAATTCCGTCACCATCGGTATCACCGCCTTCTAGGTCAATGCTAATAATTGCGGTAGTGCAGACCAATGAACCACTTTCATCATTACAAACTTCATATTCTATGGTAACCGTTTGCCCTCCTTCTGAAGAGTCAGGGAGGTAGCTTATTTCACCGGTATTGGCGTCAAAGGTGACTACACCAATTGCGGTTCCGTTGCCGGTATTTGTAATCGTTGTTGTTCCTAGATTGTTACTATCGTTGTTTGTTAGGTAATCGTCATTGATCAAAATATTTAAGATGATAGGATTACCATCAATTACTCCGGAAATAGAATCGTCGGCCGCTGTGGGTAGCGTAGGATTTGGATCAGCAGAATCAATATTACCATCACCATCGGTATCTGGATCTTCAGGATCAGTAATGTTTCCATTAGGATTCGCACCTGTATCCACATCATCAACTCCTGTAGTTTCTTCCAGGGTATTTAGGCCATCTCCGTCACAGTCTGAAGTACCCATGGGAGTACCGCCTATAGATTCGCAATCATTCAAGGGGTCTGTTCCATCGGTATTGACTTCTTGCCCGTCTGTTATTCCATCACCATCAGTATCTGGACTTGTTGGATCTGTTCCAAGGGCTGTTTCTTCGTCAAAAGTCAATCCATCTACATCACAATCTGACAGTCCAGTTGGTGTTCCGCCGATGGAACTACAATCGTTTAATGGGTCTGTATTATCAACGTTTACTTCTTGGCCATCATTAATTCCGTCTCCATCCGTATCTGGATTGTTACCATTTGTACCTAAGCTCGATTCTTCATCGTTTGTTAATCCATCAGAATCACAATCACCGGAGCCTACAGGAATGCCTCCAACCGAATCGCAAGTGTCTAGGGGATCTGTGCCATCAACATTCACTTCTTGACCATCATTGATACCATCACCATCTGAATCTGGATTGTCAGGATCTGTTCCTGCGGTAGCTTCATCTGCATTTACCAATCCATCTCCATCACAATCAGAAGTACCCAAAGGTATTCCTCCGATGGAGTCACAATCATCTAAGGGGTCGGTTGCATCAATATTCACCTCTTGACCATCTGGGATACCGTCTCCGTCTGTATCCGGATTGTCGGGATCAGTGCCAACGGCTGTTTCTTGATCCGTATTCAATCCATCCGAGTCGCAATCGGTTGTACCCATCGGTGTACCACCTAAAGAGTTACAATCGTCCAGTGGGTCTGTACCATCAGTATTGACTTCTTGCCCGTCTGTAATACCATCGCCATCAGAATCTGGATTGTCTGGATCGGTTCCGTTTGTGGTTTCTTCTGCAAATGTTAGCCCATCTGCATCACAATCTGATGTCGAAGTTGGAGTACCCCCTATAGAACTACAATCATTTAAAGGGTCAGTACCATCTATAGCCTCTTGACCATCATTAATGGTGTCTCCATCTGTATCTGGATTGTTAGGATCGGTAATATTTCCGTTGGGGTCTGCGGGCGTTGCACCATCATCAACTCCTGTCGTCTCTTCGTCGTTAGTTAATCCATCTCCATCACAGTCAGTGGTTCCCAATGGGGTTCCCCCTACAGAATCACAATCGTCTAAAGGATCTGTGCCATCTGTATTAACTTCTTGACCATCCAAGACACCATCACCGTCAGTATCTGGATTATCAGGATTTGTACCTGCTGCAGTCTCTTGGTCTGTAGTTAGTCCATCAGAATCGCAATCTGATGTTCCCAGGGGAGTTCCTCCTATAGAATCACAATCATCATTTGGGTCAGTACCATCCAAGGCTTCTTGCCCATCTAAAACACCATCATCATCTGAGTCGTTATCATTAGGGTCGGTTATGTTGCCATTTGGATCTGCGGGTGTAGCTCCATCATCAATTCCCGTAGTCTCTTCATCGTTGGTTAATCCGTCACCATCACAATCGGAGGTTCCTAGAGGTGTACCTCCTACAGAATCACAATCATCTAAGGGGTCGGTGCCATCGGTGTTGACTTCTTGTCCATCAAGAACTCCATCGCCATCGGTATCAGGGTCATCAGGATTTGTACCAGCTGCAGTTTCTTGATCTGTAGTTAGGCCATCTGAATCACAGTCAGAAGTACCCAAGGGTGTTCCTCCGACGGAATCACAATCATCAAGTGGATCTGTTGAATCAGTATTAACTTCTTGCCCATCTAGAATAGTATCACCATCAGTATCAGGATTGTTAGGATCAGTGCCAGCCGTAGCTTCTTCGTTATTGGTTAGCCCATCATTATCTGAGTCGCAAATGCCTACACCAGTATTTGGGTCACAGGGGTCTAGAGGGTCACTAGGGCCCAATGGGAATAATGCTGTGGCAGGGTCATTTACGGCATTTACTTCTTCGTTATCCGTTAGTCCATCTGAATCGGTATCCGTATTAAAAATATCAGTGCCCGCAATAATTTCATCAGAATTGATTAGACCATCGCCATCACAATCGGATGTTCCAAGGGGAGTGCCCCCTACGGAATCGCAATCATCGAGTGGGTCTGTTCCATCGGTATTTACCTCGGTATCGTTGTCGATTCCATCGCCATCGCAATCTGCAGTTCCCCATGCGGCTGAAGGTGCGACACTTTGATTTGCCAGAACGAAATCACACTGATCATCAGGGTCGGTACCATCGGTGGCTTCTTGGGCATTGGTCACCCCATCGCCATCACAATCAGAGGTTCCTAGGGGAGTACCCCCAACGGAATCACAATCATTAAGTGGGTCGGTGCTATCCGTATTTACCTCGGTATCGTTATCAATTCCATCGCCATCACAATCAGCAGTTCCCCATGCGGCTGAAGGTGTAACGCTCTGGTTCGCCAGAACGAAATCACATTGGTCATCAGGGTCGGTACCATCGGTGGCTTCTTGGGCATTGGTCACCCCATCGCCATCACAATCAGAGATTCCAAGGGGAGTACCCCCAACGGAATCACAATCATTAAGTGGGTCTGTTCCATCGGTATTTACCTCGGTATCGTTATCAATTCCATCGCCATCACAATCTGCAGTACCCCATGCGGCGGAAGGTGCGACACTTTGATTTGCCAGAACGAAATCACACTGATCATCAGGGTCGGTACCATCGGTGGCTTCTTGGGCATTGGTCACCCCATCGCCATCACAGTCGGAGGTTCCCAGGGGAGTACCCCCAACGGAATCACAATCATTAAGTGGGTCGGTGCTATCCGTATTTACCTCGGTATCGTTATCAATTCCATCGCCATCACAATCAGCAGTTCCCCATGCGGCTGAAGGTGTAACGCTCTGGTTCG
>NZ_JAAWWL010000001.1:0-452833 GCF_012272815.1 Croceivirga thetidis | reverse complement strand
TCCCGGGGAGTACCCCCAACGGAATCACAATCATTAAGTGGGTCGGTGCTATCCGTATTTACCTCGGTATCGTTATCAATTCCATCGCCATCACAATCAGCAGTTCCCCATGCGGCTGAAGGTGTAACACTCTGGTTCGCTAATACGAAGTCACATTGATCATCAGGGTCGGTACCATCGGTGGCTTCTTGGGCATTGGTCACCCCATCGCCATCACAGTCGGAGGTTCCCAGGGGAGTACCCCCAACGGAATCACAATCATTAAGTGGGTCTGTTCCATCGGTATTTACCTCGGTATCGTTATCAATTCCATCGCCATCACAATCTGCAGTACCCCATGCGGCGGAAGGTGTAACGCTCTGGTTCGCCAGAACGAAATCACATTGGTCATTCTCATCGGTACCATCTATAATTTCCTGGGAATCGAGTACCCCATCTCCGTCTGTATCTATATCGGAACTACAAGAACTTGGAGCTGTTGTTACATTGCTGTTGGTGAATGTACAAGATGAATCGTCAGAAAAGTTTGCGGTTAATTCTATAGCTCCACCATCGGCGGGAAGCTGCACATTCGAAAACGTATGGGAAGTGGCAGAGCCCAGTGCACCAACAGGAATCGAAGCAGCGCCATCACCTGAGAGTAGTAATAGTCCTTCACCGTCAGGGTTTACATAGTTAACTGTAATATCAGCTGTAAAGAAATCATCGCTGGTATCGGCCGAGGTACCATTATCGTTACACGCTGAGATGTTTGCAGCCGTGATTGAGGTTATGCTACATTCTTGAATTCCAAAAAGTTGATCTATAAAAACAGCTGAATCCAATGCAGAATCTCCGGTATCAGCAATGGCGATTTTGAAGCGATAGGTGCCAGTATCAGATAATCCAGTTATTGTACTAGTAAAGGCCTGGGTAATACCATTGTATTCTGTTGTTACTGAAAAAGCTCCAGAGTTAGTGTTGCAAGCTGCAGCATTTGGATCATGTCCATTATTTATATACTGTGCCCCTTGGGTCAAATCAGTTGTGGTCCCATCTTGATTACAACCTAAAAAACCTGCATTCACGGTGTTAACAGCAACTGGATTGGATGTTCCAGGAACCGTAGCAATATTTTCAGTTCCCGTAATTCCCGGTCCTGAAACAAAAAAGCCAAATATGTCATTGAACACGGATCCTACATAATCAGGATATTCTTCCGATCCAAATTGGTAGATAATACTGACGCCTGAGTAAGTAGGGTCTAAATCAACATCGAATGAGAATACAACAACATCGTTATTGGCGGTAGCATTAATTGCTACAATATCAGCATCATTATAAGTTCCTGTTGTTGCATCAGTACTTGCTTGTGTACCATTGTTGTTAGGAAAGGCATTAGTGCCGTTCGCCCCAAATGCTTGGGTAACACTACCAGTAGTTAAAACTACGCCAGTATCAATTTGAAAATTAGCTCCTGCCAACCCATTAGAGAAAATACCAACCTGTGTATTACGATCACCATTTTCTAAGGTAGGATTGCTTAGGGTCAAACCAACACTTTCCAACTCGGTTAAAAGATCAGCATTAGCTGAACCACCAGCAAAAGTAGCTTGCCCAATTGCAGTTAATGGCAGTAAAAAAAGTAGTAGTAAATACAATTGACCACAGACCGTGAAACGTATTTTTTTTGTCGTAATAATTTGTTTGAAAGTAGTTAACGGTTGGGGTAGCATTGGTTATTTGTGTTATCTATACTTTAAATTTAGCACCTTTATTGGCTCAATCACAAATATTTGTAAAAAATATACCACTCGGAATAACTATGTTGTCAACAGCTTGAATAGTGTGGTATTTCAAGGTTTTTACACGATTTAAATGCTTGAAACCATTAATCCTCCAAAAGCGATGCGACTTCTTTTAGAAATGGGGGTTGATTGAAAATTAGGAATTTTTCTGAAAGTAAGGTGTATAAAGGGTACAAAAAATCCCACAAAATATGGCAAAACGCCAATTTTCTGGGATAATATTGAAAAGGGTAGACTTTAAAAGTCTCCTAAAGAATTCCGAGGAAATCCAGAAGAATACAAACTGGGATTGCAATTAATATTGCCACTAGTGCAAAAATCATCAATCGTAAAAATCCTTCTAAAAAATTGGTTCCAGCAGATGCCATAATTGTTTGATTTTGAACTACAATGTAATTAATTTTTAGGAGTAAACTCCCTATTTCTTTCAATAAAATCGACAATTGGCCCTTATCACGGTTGAGCTGTAGAATATGACTATTCCTTTCCCCTCAATTTTTTAGCAAGTTCCTCTAATGAGACTCCTTTTGTTTCTGGCATCAGAAAAATCACAAAAAGAAGTTGTAAAACCATCATTGCGGCAAAAAATAAGAATATGGGATAAGGGTTTTCACTAAACATGGCCAAGAAAATGGGTGCAAGCAATGTGATTAAAGCAGCAAATACCCAATGCGTACCAGTGCCCCATGATTGACCGTAAGCTCTAACTTTATTTGGAAATATTTCTGATATAAATACCCATATGACCGCACCTTGCCCAATAGCATGTGATGCAATGAACAGGAGAATAAAAATTAGTAAAAGTGTAGAATTCGAATCGCTATAAAAACACCACCCGACCATAGCCAAACTAATGATGTATCCAATAGAACCTAGATACATCAATTGTTTTCTGCCCAAGCGGTCAATTAAGGCAATTCCGACAAAAGTGAAAATCAAGTTAATTACCCCGATTGAAATGGAACTAAAAAGGGATTCACTAGTTGCCAATCCAGCCTGTTCGAGAATACGGGGGGCATAATATAAAATAAAGTTGATACCTGAAAGCTGATTAAAAAAGGCCAGTAAAAATGCCAAGAGCAAAGATTTGTTGTATTTGCCAGAGAAAAGTTTCTCTTTTTCTGAACTAGCCATTTGTTTTAGTCCAGTTTTTATTTCTTCTAGCTTTTTTGAAATTTCATTTTTTGTCCATCCCAATAAACCAAAGGCCTCTGTTATGGTCTCATCATCTTTTTCTTTGAGTAGCAACCATCTTGGGCTGTTCGGTATTCTCAAAACCAGGATACTGTAAACCAAAGCTGGTATGCCTTCAACTCCCAACATATAGCGCCAAGCAACATCATCTTCAAATAATGTTCCTATCAAATAGTTCGATATAAATGCTATAAGAATCCCGAAAACGATATTGAACTGATACATAGCAGTAAGCCTTCCCCTATTCGAAGACGAAGAAATCTCAGAAATATAAACTGGGGCTGCTACAGAGGAAGCACCTACCCCAAGCCCTCCAATAAACCTAAAAAAAGAGAAAAGATAAGGGTCTGTTGCAAGGCCCGAACCTATAGCAGAAACGAAGTACAATACACCAATCCAAAAAAGTGTTTTTTTTCTCCCAAGTTTATCACATGGAATGCCTCCAAAAATAGATCCAAATACCGTACCCCAAAGGGCCATGCTCATGATGAAAAAACCATGAAAAGTTGGACTTGTATTCCATAATCGCTGAATTGGCAAATCAGCCCCACTGATTACTATGGTGTCAAAGCCAAATAAAAAACCGGCCAGGGCGGCAGTAAGAGATATTCCAAGGATTTTTTTGTCCATTATTGGTTGGTTTAGGGACTAAATCTACTCAATTTGGAAGAATGTAATTGATATGTGCAAGAATTGTTTTTGTAGCACCCCGGTTCTGTTGAACAAATTCCGAATTGATAGTCCCTTTATTAAGCCTAAGTGCATCGTTTGTTAAAAACTCGTCCAATAAAATTTTAAGGTCTTCTTTATTTCGAATAGGAAACAAACCACCCTTTTTGACTAACATCTCCGCTTCGGCAAATCCAGTGTAATTGGGCCCAATAATTACGGGTATCCCAAATACTGCTGGTTCTAAGGTATTATGCAAACCCGTTTTGAAACCTCCTCCTACATAGGCAATGTCTGCATAGCTATAAATTTTAGTCAATAAACCGATATTATCAATAATAAGCACATCAAAATTCGAAAAATCCTCATTTTTCCTATTCGAATAAAGAGCTGTCTTCTTGGTAATGGATGCCATTAATTTTGAGATATTTTCGGCTTTAATGGTATGGGGTGCAATTATGAATTTTCCGGAATCAGAACTATTTATGTATTCAAGCAATATAGCCTCATCTTCTACCCAAGAACTGCCAGCTACTATACATTTTTGATTGCCTTTAAATCGTTCTATATGTTCAAGATGGTTATCACCTTCCAAAATTTCCACCACCCTGTCAAATCTGGTATCACCTGATACTTCTGTATTTCTATATCCTATGGTCTCCAGTAACATCTTTGATTCTTCATTTTGAACGAAGATTTTCGAAAATCGTCTTAAACTATTACGGAGAAAGATTCCATAGATCTTGAAATAAATCTGATTTTGTTTAAATATCGCCGAAATAAGCAATGTTGGAATCTTTTGTTTTTCCAGTTCATTCAAAAAATTCGGCCAAATCTCATACTTAACGAAAATGGCAAGTTCTGGACATGTAATGGCCAAAAACCTTTTGGCATTTTGTACAGTATCTAACGGTAGATATGAAATAACGTCTGCCACCTTAGAATCTTTTTTTACTTCATAGCCAGATGGGGAAAAGAAGGTCAATAAAATCTTATGTGAGGGATAATACCTTTTTACTGTCTCTAAGACTGGTAGGCCTTGCTCAAATTCACCTAAAGATGCGGCATGAAGCCAGATTGTTCTATCACTATGTTGAAAATTTTCAGTTAAGAAATCGAAAACTAGTTTTCTACCAGTGACAAACAGTTTCAGTTTTGAATTTATTGGGGCCAATACTTTAAGAACCATGCCCGTAATTGAGATAAAAAACGAATAAATGGTATTCAATTATTTTCCTTTTGGCGAAAGTACGTTTCTTTGGTCAAAGGCAATAAGACAGGTCTTTTTTCTTACTTTTGCGCTCTAAATTTAGTCCATGCGAAAAATTCAAATGGTTGATCTTCAAGGCCAGTTTGAAGGGATAAAAGAGCAAGTAAATGCTTCATTTGATTCAGTTTTAGAGTCCGCGGCATTCATTAATGGTCCGGAGGTGAAGGAATTTCAAAAAGAACTTGAAAATTATCTGGGTGCAAAGCACGTTATTCCTTGCGCAAATGGTACTGATGCATTGCAAATATGTATGATGGGCCTTGGTCTAAAACCGGGAGACGAGGTTATCACGGCTGATTTCACTTTTGCAGCTACAGTTGAAGTGATAGCCTTATTAGGTCTTACTCCAGTTTTGGTGGATGTCGATGAGGAAACTTTTAATATTGATATCGCAGCCTTGGAAAAAGCAATAACTCCTAAAACCAAAGCAATAGTTCCCGTGCATTTATTTGGTCAATGTGCCAACATGGAAAGAATTTTAGATGTCGCGGAGCGAAACAACCTTTTCATTATTGAAGATAATGCCCAAGCCATCGGAGCTAATTATACCTTCAAAAACGGACAAAAGAAAAAGGCCGGTAATATTGGGCACGTAGCCGCTACTTCTTTTTTTCCATCAAAAAATTTAGGTTGCTATGGTGATGGTGGTGCTATTTTTACGAATGATGATGAACTTGCTCATGTAATTCGCGGAATGGTCAATCATGGTATGTACGAAAGGTATCATCATGATGTGGTTGGAGTTAATTCCAGATTAGATTCACTTCAGGCAGCAGTGCTTCGTGCTAAACTTCCGAAGTTAGACGAATACAATGCTAAAAGGCGCAGCTCGGCAAAAAAATATAACGAACGACTGGCCGGGCAAGAAAATATAATATTACCCAAAACAAACAACGGTTGTGAAGGAATTTGCAATAGTTGTGATTGTCATGTTTTTCACCAATATACATTGCGCATAACCAATGGAAAAAGAGATGCTTTGGTCAAGCATTTGAATGAAAACAATGTTCCTTGTGGGGTTTATTATCCTATTCCGTTGCATCGGCAAAAAGCCTACAAGGATGAAAGATATGACGAAGCTGATTTCCCAATTACCAATCAACTTGTTCAAGAGGTAATATCCCTGCCAATGCATACTGAGCTGGAAGATGAACAGATTGATTTTATAACCGAACTAGTTCTAAATTTTTTAAAATAAGTAGATGGGTAGAAAAATACTTGTTACCGGAGGCTTGGGTTTTATCGGCTCGCATACAGTTGTTGAACTGCAGAATGAGGGGTTTGAAGCTGTAATTATTGATAATCTTTCTAATGCTGATGAAAAGGTTGTCGATGGTATTGTCGCCATAACAGGTAAGCGGCCAATTTTCGAAAAATTTGATCTTCGAGAGAAACGACTGGTCCAAGAATTTTTCAAGAAATATTCAGATATCGAGGGTGTTATTCATTTTGCTGCTTCCAAAGCTGTTGGTGAAAGTGTTGAAGAGCCTTTGATGTATTATGAAAATAACTTAGGTGTTCTGACATACATTCTGCAAGAATTGAAGAATAGAGAAAAATCCAATTTTATTTTTAGTTCTTCTTGCACCGTGTATGGGCAGGCTGACAAGATGCCAATAACCGAAGATGCTCCGGTCAAACCTGCAGAATCACCCTATGGTAATTCCAAACAAATCGGTGAGGAAATAATAAGGGATACATGTAAAGTAACATCACATTTGTCGGCCATAGCATTACGGTATTTCAATCCTATTGGTGCACATCCAAGTGCTGAAATAGGAGAATTACCAATTGGCATACCACAAAATTTGGTGCCTTTTATTACTCAAACAGGAGTCGGCCTAAGAGATGAACTTTTGGTGTTCGGGGATGATTATCCCACTCCAGACGGAACCTGTATTCGAGATTATATACATGTAGTCGACCTGGCCAAAGCACATGTTGCCGCAATGAAAAGATTACTTGAAAGCAGAAATGATTCAAATTTTGAGGTTTTTAACTTAGGGACAGGGACCGGAAGTTCTGTTCTCGAAGTTATTCAGAGTTTTGAACGAGTATCGGGCGAAAAGTTAAATTATAGAATTGCCCCGCGTCGGGAAGGTGATATTGTTCAGGCCTACGCTGATACTCGAAAGGCAAACGATGTTCTGGGTTGGGTGGCAAAATCTTCTCTGGACGAGGCCATGAAATCTGCCTGGGACTGGGAAAGGAAAATAAGAAGCTATCAAGTTTCTGTTTAGCAATATTTACAAAAAGAGGGGGCGAATGCTCCTTTTTTATTTTCATTACATTTAGAAGACTGAAACCAACCTTTTTAAAAAAATGAAAGCACTCTTTACCGCTGTTTTATTCGTTAGTTCATTTACCCTTTTTGCTCAAGATATTTATTTGCATTGTGGGGCTATTCTGGATATTGAATCTGGCCGCTTGAACAATGAAAAAACAATAATTGTTTCAGGTTCGATAATTAAATCTGTACAAAATGGCTTTGTTGAACCATCAGATAACGCTACTGTCGTTGATTTAAAAGATAAAACGCTTTTACCTGGTTTTATTGATATGCATGTTCATATTGAAGGTGAATCCAGTCCAACACGTTATTTGGATAGATTTACAAAAAACCCAGCTGACGTTGCTTTGCAAGCAACAGTATATGCCAAACGAACCCTAATGGCAGGTTTTACTACAGTTAGGGATTTAGGAGGTTCAGGAGTGAACATTGCATTGCGAAACGCAATAAATAAAGGTGTTGTTGACGGTCCTAGAATTTTTACCGCAGGAAAAGCAATTGGGACCACAGGAGGCCATGCTGATCCAACTAATGGTGTCCGCAATGATTTAATGGGTGATCCTGGACCAAAAGAAGGTGTAGTGAATTCACCTGAAGATGCAAAAAAAGCTGTTCGTCAACGTTACAAAAATGGAGCAGATTGTATTAAAATAACCGCTACTGGTGGGGTTATGAGTGTCGCTAAAAATGGTCAAAATCCTCAGTTTACTGAAGAAGAGCTGAGGGGTATAGTAGCTACAGCCAAGGATTATGGCATGTTGACTGCAGCTCATGCCCACGGTGACGAAGGAATGCGGAGAGCGATTAAAGCAGGAATCAAAACCATCGAACACGGTACATTGATGGAAGAACCGACCATGGACCTAATGATACAACATGATACCTATTTAGTTCCTACTATTTCAGCAGGAAAGGCCGCTGCCGCTATGGCCGACATACCTGGGTTTCTTCCCCCTGTTGTTGCAAAAAAGGCCAAAGAGATTGGTCCTGTAAGCCAGCGAACGTTCAAAAAAGCCTACGAAAAAGGGGTTCCAATTGCATTTGGAACTGATGCTGGGGTATCAAAGCATGGAGAAAATGGTAAAGAATTTCGATTTATGAATGAGGCAGGAATGCCAATTATTGATGCTTTACGGTCAGCAACATTAACTAACGCCATGTTGTTGGGTATGGAAAACGAGTTGGGGCAATTAAAGAAAGGTTTTATTGCTGATATTGTTGCTGTTGAAACAAATCCCCTAAATAATGTAGCAACACTTGAAAATGTCGTTTTCGTTATGAAAGAGGGAAAGGTTTACAAGAATCCTTAACGACTTCTTAATTCTTTGTTGCAGTACTATAACAACTATTTTGGGTTGTTGATTTATTGTACTTTTGACTAAAGTTTCTGAAGTACTATCCATATGGATAAATTTTCTTTTTTAAATGCGGCTCATACCTCATTCTTTTCTGAGCTCTACAACAAATATTTAAGCAATCCTGATAGCGTTGAGCCCAGTTGGCGCGCTTTTTTTCAAGGTTTTGATTTTGGAATTGAAAGCCAATTGGATGAATTGGATATTCAACCAGCACAGGCTAATAGTGGTAATGCAATTACAGCTAGGGTTAATGGACAAGAGGTGGAATTGCCGAAATCTTTGCAAAAAGAATTTCAGGTTGTACGCTTGATTGATGGTTACCGATCCAGAGGTCACTTGTTTACTAAAACGAACCCCGTTCGAGAACGTAGAAAGTATGAGCCTACACTGGAAATTGAGAATTTTGGTTTAGAACCTACTGATTTAGAAACGGTTTTTGATGCCGGTAGTATTATAGGAATAGGTCCAAGTTCTCTTAAAAAAATAATTGACCACCTTCAAAGTATTTATTGTGATTCCATTGGGGTGGAGTATATGTATATACGAACACCTGAACGCATTCAGTGGATTCAGGATTGGTTGAATGTCAATGACAACCATCCTAGTTTTTCCAAAGATGAAAAGAAAAACATTCTTCGAAAATTAAATGAAGCGGTCTCTTTTGAAAGTTTTTTGCATACGAAATATGTAGGTCAAAAACGATTTTCGTTGGAAGGTGGTGAATCATTAATTCCAGCATTGGATGTTATCATAGAAAAGGCAGCTGATACAGGGGTAAAGCAGTTTGTAATGGGAATGGCCCACAGGGGCCGACTCAATGTGTTGACAAATATTTTTGGAAAAAGTCCAAAAGATATTTTTAGTGAATTTGACGGCAAGGACTATGAAGAAACCATTTTTGATGGTGATGTGAAATACCATTTAGGATGGACTTCAATGCGAGAAACGGATTCTGGCAAGATGATGAATATGAATATCGCTCCTAATCCATCGCATCTTGAAACAGTGAATTCCATTGTTGAAGGCATTGCAAGAGCAAAACAGGATAGCTCTCATCAAGAAAACACTTCTGAAGTTTTACCAATATTAGTTCATGGTGATGCTGCTTTTGCTGGCCAAGGCGTCGTTTATGAAACAATTCAAATGGCACGTTTGGATGGTTACACTACTGCCGGAACAATTCATATAGTAGTGAATAATCAAATTGGTTTTACAACCAACTATTTAGATGCACGTTCCTCAACTTACTGCTCCGATGTAGGCAAGGTGACACTTTCTCCGGTGCTCCACATAAACGCAGATGATGCTGAAGCAGTGGTCCATGCCGCTACATTTGCTTTGGAATATCGAATGCGTTTTAAGCGCGATGTCTTTTTGGATTTATTGGGTTATCGTAAATACGGTCACAATGAAGGTGATGAACCTAAATTCACCCAACCTTTGTTATACAAAGCGATATCAAAACATAAGAACCCAAGGGATATTTATGCCGAGCGTCTTTTGGCTGAGGGAGTCATCGATGAGAATTATGTTTCAGAGCTCGAAGCGAGATATAAAAAAGAACTGGAAGAAGACTTGTTGGATTCCAGAAAAGTTGAGAAAACACGGATAACTCCATTCATGCAAGACGAGTGGGAAGGTCTAAAAAGGGTGACTGAGGAAGAAATGCTCAAACCAATCGAAACCAAATATCCTATAAAGAAGTTGGATGAGTTGGCCGATAGTATTTCTAAACTGCCTGAGGGGAAGAAATTCTTAAGGAAGATAGAACGGTTGATTGGTGCGAGAAATAAGATGTATTTCGAAAACAACCAATTAGATTGGGGTATGGGTGAATTGCTGGCCTACGCCTCATTACTTGAAGAAGGATTTAATATCAGGATCACAGGCCAAGACGTTGAACGAGGAACATTTTCCCATCGACATGCAGTTATAAAAACAGAAATGCACGAGGAGGAAATCATCCTTCACAATCAATTGGGTAAAAACCAAAATGGACAATTTGATATCTACAATTCGCTTTTATCAGAATATGCAGTAATGGGTTTTGACTATGGTTATGCCATGGCCAATCCAAAGACCCTATGTATTTGGGAAGCTCAATTCGGAGATTTTAGTAATGGTGCTCAAATTGTAATTGATCAGTATTTGTCAGCGGCCGAAGACAAGTGGAAACTCCAAAATGGATTGGTGTTGTTCTTGCCACACGGTTATGAAGGACAAGGAGCCGAACACTCTTCGGCAAGAATGGAACGTTACCTGCAGCTTTGCGCCAAAGACAACATGTATGTTGCCGATGTTACCACCCCGGCTAACTTATTCCATTTGTTACGAAGACAAATGAAGGCGAATTTTAGAAAACCTCTTGTGGTGTTTACGCCAAAAAGTTTACTAAGGCACCCTAAGGTGGTTTCCACCAAAGAAGAATTAGCAGAGGGAGGCTTTCAAGAAGTCATTGACGACAATGATGCAAAAGTGGCCAAAATAAAATCCTTGGTTTTTTGTACTGGTAAATTCTATTACGACCTTTTAGCTAAAAAAGACGAACTAGGAAAGGAGGATGTTGCTCTAGTGCGCCTTGAGCAATTGTTTCCCCTTCCAACAGAACAGATGAGGTCAGTTATTAAGAAATACAAAAATGTTGACGAAATCGTTTGGGCACAAGAAGAACCAAGAAACATGGGAGCATGGGGCCATCTTTTAATGCATTTAGATGAGGCCAAGTCATTTAGGGTAGCTTCAAGACGTTTTTATGGTGCACCGGCGGCTGGTAGTTCAGTTCGATCACAACGCAGACATGCAGAAGTCATCGATTACGTATTTGATAAGGAGAAGGACAATTTTGTGAGGAGGTAATATGCATCGATTTTTACCATTGTTTTTACTGATGTACTTTATTGGGTTTTCTCAAGATGAGAATCCTTCATATGCTGGTAGGGCTCTGGATTTTTTACAAGCTTATAACAACTCGAACTATAAGTCGATTTTTGACATGTTTGATGTGAATATGAAAAGAGCTTTGCCGTATGAAGAGACAATTGATTTCTTTAGTCAAACAGTAAAAAGGCCAATGGGCGAAATTGAGGATATGCAGTTTTTAGAAATTAAAAATGGCGGCCATATTTATAGAACACGATTTAATAAAGCGGTTACTGATATATTTTTCAACCTCAATGCGGCGAATCAAATAAGCGGGCTCTATATATATCCTCCAAAACCATTCGATGTACCACGAATTGAAAGAAATAGTACATTGATGCAACTCCCTTTTAATAATGAATGGTTTGTTTTTTGGGGTGGAACAACTGAAGAAGATAATTATCATGTCGCCTATGAAAATCAAAAATTTGCTTTTGATTTGGTAAGGGTTGTAAATGGTAAAACATTTAGTGGTGATGCTGAGAGAAATGAAAATTATTTTGCTTTCGGACAGGAAATCGTAGCACCCTGTAAGGCACAAGTAGTTGAAATAATAGATGGCGTTAAAGACAATGTGCCAGGAGTAGTGAATAGTTTTGACTTGACTGGCAATACCGTGGTTTTAAGAACTGATGATGATGAGTTTTTGGTTTTGGCCCACTTAAAGGAGAACTCGATTGTTGTAGAAGAAGGACAAGAAGTTAATGCAGGTGAAGTTTTGGCCCAATGTGGTAATTCTGGAAATTCGTCAGAACCACACCTTCATTTAAGTTTGCAGAATACCCAAGATATGGCCAATGCCATTGGTGGTAAATTGTATTTTGACAGTATTTTGGTCAATGGTGAAACCCACAGGGATTATTTGCCAAAAAAAGGAGAGTATATTAGTAATTCGAATTAAACGAGTACACAAAAGTTTGATTTTATGGTTTTAGAAATGAAAGTCCCTTCACCGGGTGAATCAATAACTGAAGTAGAAATAGCGGAATGGTTAGTCGAAGATGGCGATTATGTTGAGAAAGATCAGGCCATTGCAGAAGTTGATTCAGACAAAGCTACCTTAGAACTCCCAGCTGAGGAGAGCGGAACAATTACCTTGAAAGCCGAGGTAGGCGATGCTGTAGAGGTGGGCCAAGTTGTTTGTTTGATTGATACCAGTGCAGAAAAACCATCTGGCTCTGCAAAATCAGAATCTAAACCCGAACCCAAAAAAGAAGAACCTGCCAAAAAAGAGGAGGCCAAAAAAGAGGAGAAGGTTAAAGAAACCTATGCTTCTGGAACACCTTCACCGGCAGCTAAAAAAATATTGGATGAAAAGGGGATTGCCCCTGGTTCGGTAAATGGAACGGGTAGGGATGGTAGAATAACAAAGGAGGATGCTCTTGAAGCCAAAGCTTCAATGGGTTCTCCAACAGGTGGCAGTAGGGGTGAAAGTCGTTCAAAACTATCTATGCTGCGCAGAAAGGTGGCAGAACGCTTGGTTTCAGCTAAAAATGAAACAGCCATGTTGACTACCTTCAATGAAGTTGACATGTCTCCAATATTTGAATTGCGTAAACAATACAAGGAAGAATTCAAAGAAAAACATGGTGTTGGCTTAGGTTTTATGTCGTTCTTCACCCTGGCCTGTGTGCGGGCTTTGAAAATGTATCCAGCGGTAAATTCAATGATTGATGGTAAAGAGATGATTTCCTATGACTTCTGTGATATAAGTATTGCAGTTTCTGGTCCTAAAGGTTTAATGGTTCCTGTTATAAGAAACGCTGAAAATTTGACTTTTAGGGGAGTGGAATCCGAAGTGAAGCGATTGGCAATTCGGGCAAGAGATGGTCAGATTACCGTAGATGAAATGACCGGGGGCACCTTTACTATTTCGAATGGTGGGGTATTCGGGTCGATGTTGTCGACACCCATCATTAATCCACCCCAAAGTGCAATTTTAGGAATGCACAATATAGTTGAAAGACCGATTGTTAGAGATGGGGCTATAGCGATAGCTCCGGTTATGTATGTTGCCCTTTCCTATGACCATAGAATTATCGATGGGAAGGAATCTGTAGGCTTCTTAGTAGCAGTTAAAGAAGCCTTGGAAAATCCAACAGAACTATTGATGGATAATGACATAAAAAAGGCACTGGAAATGTAATTACATTTCTTTCTGAAAGTAAAAAAGGCCCCATTTTGGGGCCTTTTTATTTGCATACCTTATTTCTAGTTACATCCCATATCAAGTAGTGACTGTTCGTCTGCATTTGGGAAACAACTGGTGCCTAAAGGCGTGAATGCTGGAACATACCTTGAGAGGTTGGGGTCATACAACGAATTTTCAATAAACATAGTTAATTGTGATATTTCTTCATCTGTAAGACCCAAGGCCTGAAATTGGTCCGAAAGTCTTTCAGTTGGTACCAGATTATTTTCTGCAATTGCATTATTCTTATATGCAATGACTTCCCGCACAGTTGAAAAGCTCCCACCATGCCCTAAAAATTGCACATCCTTTAAATTGTAAAGCGTTGGTGTTTTGAATTTGTAATCATCATTTGAATCATTTGTGAATCCACCCCTACCTTTTGCCGTTCCCGCATCAACTTGTCCAATAACATCGTTTCCTGAAAGGTCGTTCATTCCGAGGGCATGAAATTCCATGCCATTAAGACCTGGACCAGAGTGACACTTCATACATTTAGCCTTTCCGAAGAACAATTGTGCGCCCTTGAGTTCATCATCTGACATTAGACCGGTTTCGCCCTTCAGAAATTTTTGAAATGGAGCTTCATTCGATAGTACCGTTCGCTCAAAGGCTGCAATAGCAAGACCAGCATTTTCCAATGAATATCGCTGGTCTATATCTATATCTGGATATGCTGCATCAAAAAGGGCTTTGTAGGCACCGTTGTCAATATTTTCAGGACTAACATTTAACCTGTGTACTCCCATACCGGCTATGGCCTGAATTTCCAATCCTTGAAAGCCAAGATTATTTCTTGCTTTTGGGGTGCCTTCCGTCCAACTAGCTTCTGTTCCTGCATTTGTACCGGTCGCTCCAAACTGACCGTTCCATAGCATTACATCTTGATAGGCAGTATTCAAAATCGTGGGTGAACGAATAGGCTGAACATCAATGGAATCAATCGGATAAAGTGAATTTGCAATACGCAATTCTCCAAACGTGCCGAACCCCCATCCACCTTCACCAATACCTTGTTTCATTCCACTTTGAAATCCTGCTTTCGCATGATGACAGCTGGCACACGAATAGGTTTTTAACCCTTCAGTTACCTTTGCGGCCACACCTAGTTCTGTTTCATGAAAAAGGAATTTACCCAAGGCAACTTTTTCAGCAGTTATAGGATTTCTTAGATCATTGGGTATTTGGGAATAAGCATCGCTTTCAGGTAAAATTAATCTATCTAAGGAACCTAAAAGCTCAGTGAGTTCTTCTCGAACCTCGTTTTCAAGATTCGAATCTTCGACCAATTGAAAATCAAAATCTGGTTCACAGCTTAAGAAAGGGAGTAAGGCCAATATATAAAGAGCAAGCCTTTTTGCTTGTTGGAACATGGGGTGTAGGATTTTTGTTAAAACGTAAAAATCCTTTAGAGATTATTTTTGGGGCGAACCTTGCGCCTAGGAACTAATATTTTCGATGAATTACCTCTTTTTTAAAAAAACACGCTTCTTTTTGTAATCAATAATTGCCTTACCTTTTTTTAATATATCAGCACCGACAATACCATCAACAGGATTGGATTGGTGACTTATCAATGCTTGATTCACATGAACCAAATCAAATAGAACCAATTTCCGCTTTTTACTTTTCCACCCACCAATATTGATTGAGTTATTTTTTGCAATTTTTGTTTCCATTTCCGTCGCTCCCGCACCAGCAGCCTTAATTTCTGTATGTTCAGAGGTAAGTTTAAAGTATTCATGTTTGTCAATTCCAACGCAAGTGTTCGAAGCTCCAGTATCTAAAATGAAGGTGCCTTTTATGCCGTTAATTTTGGCATCAATTTCAAAGTGATTGGTTTTTGTGAGTGTTAGTGGAATTGAAATATAGTCTTTGGATAAAAGGAATTTCTTTAGGGAAGACATGAAGAAAATTTTTTAAAGATAAACCTATTTTTGCAGCATGGTTTTAACTGACACCCATACTCATTTGTACAGTGAATCCTTTGATGATGATCAGGATTCCATGATGCAACGGGCCCTTGAAATTGGGGTTGAGCGATTCTTTGTTCCAGCAATAGATTCCACCTACGCCAAACGCATGTATGATTTGGAAAAAAAATATCCAAAAAACGTTTTTCTCATGATGGGGCTTCATCCGACACATGTAAATGAAACCTATTTGGAAGAATTGGCTTTTGTAGAGGAACAATTCAGTAAGCGCAGTTTTTACGCGGTTGGTGAAATTGGTATTGATTTGTATTGGGATAAGTCCTTCTTGAAACAACAACAAGAAGCTTTTATCAGGCAGATAAGGCTAGCCAAGAAAAAGAAATTGCCAATTGTAATTCATTGTCGAGAAGCCTTTGATGAAATTTTTGAGATTTTAGAACAAGAAAAAGATGATAATCTTTTTGGAATCTTCCACTGCTTTACGGGAAATTTAACCCAGGCCAATCGTGCAATCGACTTAAATATGAGGCTGGGGATAGGTGGTGTTGTAACATTTAAGAATGGCAAAATCGATAAATTTTTAAATCAAGTGCCTATTAGTCACGTTGTATTGGAAACGGATTCACCATATTTAGCCCCAACACCATTTAGGGGTAAGCGGAATGAAAGTTTTTATTTAAAGACAATTTTGGAAAAAGTCAGTAGTCTCTACGGGCTCAATGAAAATGAAGTCGCAAGAATAACAACGGAAAATTCAATTGAGGTATTTGGTATTTGAATATGGAACGATCAACCAAGATTTTATTGATTTATACCGGGGGTACCATAGGTATGGTAAAAGATTATGAAACGGGAGCATTAACGGCTTTTAATTTTGATACCCTACTTAGTAATATTCCAGAACTGGTCCAGCTAGATTGCGAAATTGAAAGTGTTTCTTTCAATGTACCTATTGACTCTTCAAATATGAACCCGGGCTATTGGGTGAAAATTGCGGACTTTATTGGAGATAATTATGAGACACATGATGGTTTCGTTGTGTTGCATGGTAGTGATACCATGAGTTATTCTGCTTCTGCCCTTAGTTTTATGCTGGAGGGCCTTAGGAAACCTGTAATTTTCACAGGTTCGCAATTACCTATTGGAGATTTGAGAACTGATGCGAAGGAAAACTTAATTACTGCAATTCAATTGGCTGCATTAAGAGAAATGGAGGAACCAGCTATTCAAGAAGTGGGCTTGTATTTTGAATACAAATTATATCGGGGTAATAGAACCACAAAAGTAAATGCAGAACATTTTGAAGCATTCAATTCGCCCAATTATCCTGAGCTGGTAAATTCTGGTGTACACCTGAATATCAATCTTCCGTATTTGCGAAAGGTGAAAAACACAAAAAGAACCTTAAAAATCCACAAAAATTTAGATAGGAATGTTGGGATTTTGAAGATATTCCCGGGGATTGATAAGACTTTTGTAGAATCTATCTTGAAAATAGATGGATTAAAAGCCTTGGTTTTAGAAACTTTTGGGGCTGGTAATGCCACTACTGAAAATTGGTTTGTAGAGGCGCTGTCGAATGCAATTAACAAAGGGTTGCATGTTATCAATGTAACACAGTGTATCGGCGGAGGTGTAGTTATGGGTCATTATGAGACCAGTAAGGAGTTACAACGTATCGGAGTGATTAATGGAAAGGAGATTACCACTGAGGCGGCAATTACGAAAGCGATGTACTTATTGGGTCAACAAGTAGGCCATATGGCCTTTAAGACCATCTTTGAAACTTCATTGAGGGGTGAAATGTCTTAAAATTAACGCCCATTGTTTTAACAAATCCCTTTTTTTTTGTTTATTGGCAAGCCTAACTATTTTAAGTAATAGAGAGGTGGCCGAGTGGTCGAAGGCGCACGCCTGGAAAGTGTGTATACACCAAAAGTGTATCGAGGGTTCGAATCCCTTCCTCTCTGCAACTTGTAGAATTTTTAAATATTTATATCTTTAGCATTATTAACTAACTAATTTTAAGTTTGAACACAATGAGAAAAGTATCCTTAACTCTGGCCACTGCCGGAATGTTTATTTTAGGTACAGCCAACGCCGCTGCAATGTTTCAAGAAGAAGCGGAAGCCAGCAAAGGTTTCACCCAAATATTGAAAGAACAGTTCATACAAGGTGGGCCGGTTTTCATGGGTATCGTATTGTTATGTTTGATTTTGGGCTTGGCAGTTGCCATCGAAAGAATCATTTATCTGAACATGTCAACTACTAACACAGCAAAACTTAAGCAGCAAGTAGAAGACGCCTTGGCCTCTGGCGGTGTTGAAGCTGCGAAAGAGGTTTGCAGAAACACCAAAGGGCCTGTTGCTTCTATTTTCTACCAAGGTTTAGATCGTGCAGGAGAAGGTTTGGAATCTGCAGAAAAAGCTGTTGTATCTTATGGTGGCGTACAAATGGGACAGTTAGAGAAAAACGTTTCTTGGTTGTCGCTGTTTATCGCTATTGCACCGATGCTTGGTTTCATGGGTACGGTAATTGGTATGATTGCTGCATTCCAGAAAATTGCTGCGGTAGGTAACTTAAGTGCCTCGTTAATTGCAGGTGATATTCAGGTAGCACTTTTGACTACGGTATTCGGTCTTATTACAGCGATTATTCTTCAAATTTTCTATAACTACATCATTGCTAAAATCGATAGTATTGTGAACGACATGGAAGACTCTTCAATCTCTTTGATTGATATGTTGGCCGCTCACAAAAAGTAATTCTAAACGTAATCTTTAAACTATCGTATTATGCAAAAAATATTAAAAATAGTACTTGTCGTAATTGGCGTGATTGCTGCGATTATGTGCTTCTTTATGATGCCTAGTCCGGATGATCCAAACGCGGCCAACAGCACAGGAATAAACGTTATGTTTTTATTAATGTGGATTCTACTCATTTTTGCTGCTGTTACTGCATTGTTCTTTGGGCTTAAGAAAATGTTGACCACTCCAGGTGGTCTAAAGAAAGCGCTCTTTGCACTTGGAGGTTTGGTAGTTATGTTCATTATTGGATATGCCCTTTCAAGTGGTGAGGAAGCGGATGCCGTTGTAAACACTTTTGCAGGCAAAGACATTCAGCCAGAAGCTTCAACTGTAAAAACCATTGGAATGCTATTGAATGTATTCTTTATAATGGTGGTCCTTGCAGTAGTACTAATGGTATTACCTGGTGTGAAGAAAATTTTTGGACGTTAAAAACTCATAATATGCCTAGAAGAAAAGGAGCACCAGAAGTAAATGCGGGATCCATGGCAGACATTGCCTTTCTTCTCCTCATCTTCTTTTTGGTAACCACTACCATTGAGACTGATGCCGGACTGGATAGAATGTTGCCTCCAATGGAGCCGCCAGAAGAGGATGTAGTTATTAAGCAGAAAAACATCTTCACAGTTAACATTAACCGTAGTGGGCAATTGTTAGTAGAGGAGGAGTTGATGGATATCAAAAACCTGCGTGAAGCTGCTATGGGATTTTTAGACAACGGCGGAGCCGCTTCAGGAAGTCCGGACTATTGTAGTTATTGCCAAGGAAAGAGAGATGCCAATTCTTCTGACAATCCTGGCAAGGCAATTATTTCGCTAAAGAACGATCGTGAAACTAAGTACAGTACTTACATTACAGTTCAAAATGAATTGGTGGGTGCCTACAATGATCTACGAAATAGGGAAGCGCAACGTCTATACGGAAGGGATTTCACAGAAATGGAGGGATTATATTTAAATCCTGAAACGCCTTCTTCTGTCCGTGACGATTTGAAGGACAAGGTGAAGAGGATACAGGATTTATTTCCACAAAAACTATCAGAGGCTGAAACCTCAAGAAACTAAATATTAAAAAGAATGGCAAAGTTTGCAAAAAAGAAAGACGGAGATTTACCTGCTGTTTCCACCGCATCACTTCCGGATATTGTGTTCATGCTTCTGTTCTTTTTTATGACAGTTACCACAATGAAGGATAGTTCGCTATTGGTGCAGAATACATTGCCTAATGCGAGTGAAATCAAGAAGTTGGAGAAGAAGGATAGGGTTATTTACATTTATGTAGGTAAACCAACCCAAGAATATCAAAGTGTTTATGGTTCTGAGCCAAAGATTCAGTTAAACGATAAGTTTGCTGATGTTGGTGAAGTTGGATCTTATATCTTGGCTGAAAGAGCTAAAAAGCCACAAGAACTTCAGAACGTTTTGACAACTTCTCTTAAAGTTGATAAGGAGGCCAATATGGGTCTAATATCAGACATTAAGCAAGAACTTCGTAAAGTGAATGCCCTGAAGGTGAATTATACCACCTATGATGGTGATGCATTCAATAATTTGAATTAGGATACTTTTCGATATATTCGATAAAACCCTGAACATCTTGTTCAGGGTTTCTTTTTTTGGGAACATTGGTTTCCAACTATTCTTGGGTAGGTTTACTCATTGAAACCACCTGTTAACTCTTTCCTAGTTTATTCTCTCTTATTATTTAGTGTACTTGTTTCTTGTAAATCAAAGTTTATGAGAAGCAGAAGAGACTCACAAGAAGTAAATGCCGGCTCAATGGCAGACATTGCATTTTTACTTTTAATTTTCTTTTTGGTCACGGCATCTATTGAAACCGAAAAGGGTTTGAATAGACTGTTGCCAAATAAAAATCCTGTTCCACTAATTGAAATCCATCAACGAAATCTCTTTGAGATAAGTTTAAACCTAGAAGATGAACTTTTGGTTGAAGGAGAGTTGGTCTCCTTAAATGACCTTAGAAATTCAGTAAAGGATTTTATTGATAATGGAGGTATTCAACTAGGTAATATTGCGGCATGTTCTTATTGTTTGGGTGCACGTAGCACAGAATCTTCTGATAATCCAGATAAAGCTATAATTGCGATCAATACCAATAGAAAAACAAGCTACGCTGCTTATGTAGCTGTACAAAACGAAGTGGTTGGCGCCTATAATGAATTAAGGGATAGAGAGGCTTTAAAAAAGTTTGGTATACGTTACACCACAATGTTGGAATCTTATGATTCTGATAAGATGAAAGTTCAGGAAAGAAATCAATTAAAGGAGAAAATAGAACTGCTAAGGAATATGTACCCACAAAAAATAGTTGAAACTCAAATAACCAATCAAAATAAATAAGTATGGGAAATTTTAGAAATCGGAATAGGAACAATCCTGCTATTTCAACTGCTTCTCTGCCCGATATTGTCTTTATGCTATTGTTCTTTTTCATGACCGTCACAACAATAAAGAATGAAGAGTTATTGGTGGAGAATTCTTTGCCAATGGCAAATGAAACCGAAAAACTGAGCAAAAAAGATAGGGTTATTGAGATTTTTGTTGGCAAAGTAAAGAATAGTAAAGTTGATTATTTTCAGATTCAAATGGGAACGCAGATAGTTAATATTGATGAATTGAATCATGCAGCATTAATCGCTCTATCTGAAATTCCAGAAGAATTACATAAAGTGGCAATTGTATCATTGAAGGCAGATAAAAAAGTGAATATGGGCTTAATCAACGACATTAAGGAACAACTTCGCGAAATAAACCTCTTGAAAATAAATTATACCGTAGTTGATGGGAATGTTTTTTAGTATTTTGGATTGATGAAAAAGTCCGTCCTAGCTTTTTTTTGTTTTGTTTCTTTTTTCTCGTTTGCCCAGGATTTTGATGAAGACGAAACGTATATTGATACCAATTACTTAGAAGACCAGTTCTATGCTGGTTTGGCTTATAACGGCATTTTGAATAGGCCAGACGGAGTGATTCAGCGTAATCTTTCGTATAACCTGCAACTTGGCTTTATTAAGGATATTCCCGTTAATGAAAAAAGAAATTTTGGTTTTGCCCTTGGTGTAGGTTACGCTACAAATTCATATTATACCAACATTCAAGCGACCTCAAACGAAAACGGAATAACCTATGATATACCCACCGTTTCATTTGACAGAAGTAAACTGGGAACCCATGCCATTGAATTCCCAATTGAGATTCGCTGGCGAACTTCCAACGCCATTGATTATAAGTTCTGGCGAATCTACGCGGGTGGTAAAATCAATTATAATTTTGCAAGAACCTCAAAGTTTGTAAATGAAAATGGTTCCGATTCATTTACAAATGATGACATAAGGCAATGGAATTATGGTCTAATGCTAAATTTTGGATACAATACATTTAATATTCACCTATACTATGAGTTAAACCCAATTCTCAAAGATGGGGTATCTTTTAATTCACAAGAAAATAATATGAATGTATTTCGAGTTGGATTGATTTTCTACATTCTATAGCCAGAACTGTACCAATAAAAGTTGCGAAAACAAACCAATCAAAAAGCCTACAAGAAGTTCTCCTTTAGTGTGCGCCTTCATGAATAGGCGGGAAGAGGTTACCAATCCAGTGGCAAGTGTAAATAAGCTTAAAGCTATCGTTATATTGATTTCGAAATTGATACTAAGTGCAATTAAGAAGAAAAGAAGGCTACCCATACCTAAAAGATGAATACTTGCTTTCACCTTAAAATAAATTAATAACAGTGTTGCTAAGGAAGCTAGGATAAGCCCTAAAAAATAAAAATATAGCTCAGGAGCCTGATATTGTGGAATAATTTTAAAAAGCACTGTAAAGTATAAAATCAAACTTAGTAGTAATGGAAATTTTCTTTCTTGAAGCGTTGGGGCAAAAATGGTACTTATTAGTTTGAGATTTCTTAGAATAAAGTAAAAAAGAATTGGAACGATAACCGTCAATATAAAAATTGGAAGTAGATAACTGAGTTCACTCTCTTCCTGAAAATCCCTTGGAGCAGTCAGAAAATAGGCTAGGGTTCCACCAAAAGGAATAAACAATGGGTGGAAAATATAGGAGAATAGTCTGATTAAATGTTGCATCAGATTTCCTTTCTGAGCCTTGCAACAGGTATACCCAATTGTTCCCTATATTTCGCAACTGTCCTCCTTGCAATCGGATACCCTTTTTCCTTTAGCATTTTAGCCAATTTGTCGTCTGTAAGTGGCTTTTTCTTTAGCTCGTCACGAATCAGGGTCTCCAGTATTTTCTTGATCTCGCGAGTTGAAACATCTTCACCCTGTTCATTCTTCATTGACTCAGAAAAGAACTCTTTTATCAGTTTAGTCCCGTAAGGAGTGTCAACATATTTACTATTTGCAACTCTCGAAACTGTTGAAACGTCCATTTCGATTTTGTCAGCAATATCTTTAAGTATCATTGGTTTAAGCTTGCGCTCATCACCGGTTAAAAAATATTCCTGTTGATGGTTCATGATGGTACTCATTGTAACAAATAGCGTTTGTTGACGCTGTTTAATTGCATCAATGAACCATTTTGCAGCATCTAGTTTCTGCTTAATGA
This sequence comes from Croceivirga thetidis, assembly GCF_012272815.1. Lineage (GTDB taxonomy): Bacteria > Bacteroidota > Bacteroidia > Flavobacteriales > Flavobacteriaceae > Croceivirga > Croceivirga thetidis. The sequence continues at coordinate 429,816 of NZ_JAAWWL010000001.1, read as the reverse complement.
AGAGTACAGTATCTTTTTGTTGTTTTGACTTTTCTTTGGCCTCTTTGTATCCCTTAAGCATGTTGCTGTAGTCTTTGGATACATGTAATTCTGGGGCGTTACGTCCGTTCAGGGTCAAATCCAATTCACCATCAACGATTTTTATTGAAAAATCAGGCACAACATGTTCCACAATTCTGTTATTCCCTGAATAGGAACCTCCTGGTTTTGGATTCAATTTTTCAATTTCAGAAATGGCCTCTTTAAGCTCTTCCTCCGAAACATCGAACTTTTGAATGAGCTTTTTGTAATGCTTCTTGCTGAATTGTTCGAATGACTTTTCGAGAATTTCAATGGCCAATTCTACTTCGGGTGAAGAATTTTTACGTCTTAATTGTAGTACCAAACATTCTTCCAAAGAGCGTGCTGCAACACCCGGTGGGTCCAATTCTTGGACCGTCTTCAAGACCTTTTCTACAACACTTTCTTCGGTATAAATATTTTGAGTAAAGGCCAAGTCATCGGTAATATCACTTAATGGCCTTCTGATATAACCACTTTCGTCAACACTGCCCACCAAAAATTCGGCTATACCCCATTCTTCATCATCCAAATAAACGGTGGTTAATTGATTCAATAGGTATTGATTGAACGAAATACCCGCGGCGTAAGGAACACTCTTTTCTTCATCATCGGAAGAATAATTATTTGCATGGGTACGATAATCAGGAATCTCATCATCACTCAAATAATCATCAATATTGATATCTTCTGTACTTATCGACTCATTATCAACACTATCATCAAATGCATCGTCCCCATATTCATCGTTGAATTCATCGGATTTATCCTTTCCGCTTTCCAAGGCAGGGTTTTCTTCGAGCTCTTGTTTCAATCGCTGTTCAAATGCCTGAGTTGGCAATTGAATTAACTTCATCAACTGTATTTGCTGAGGAGATAGCTTTTGTGAAAGTTTAAACTGAAGGTGTTGCTTTAACATGGCAACTTAAAGTTAAGTAATTCGACTAAAAGGAAGCATTTTGTGGTGTTCTTGGAAATGGAATTACATCTCTAATATTTCCCATACCCGTAACAAATAAGACCAAACGTTCGAAACCAAGACCAAATCCGCTATGAACGGCAGTACCAAATTTTCGTAATTCTAGATACCACCAAAGCTCCTCTTCCTCAATACCCAGATCAGCCATTTTTTGTTGTAGTACCTCAAGTCTTTCTTCTCTTTGGGAACCACCTACAATTTCGCCAATACCAGGAAAAAGGACATCCATGGCCCTTACGGTCTTTCCATCCTCATTTAATCGCATATAAAATGCCTTTATTTTTGCTGGATAATCAAAAAGAATAACTGGGCATTTAAAGTGTTTTTCAACTAAAAACCGTTCATGTTCGCTTTGTAGATCGGCCCCCCATTCATCAATAGGATATTCAAACTTTTTCTTTTTATTGGGTTTACTGTTTCTAAGAATGTCAATGGCTTCCGTATAGGTTACCCTTTTGAAGTTATTATCCACAACAAATCTCAGTTTTTCAATAAGTGCCATTTCACTACGCTCGGCTTGGGGCTTTGTTTTCTCTTCGTCTAACAGACGTTTTTCTAAGAACTTTAAATCATCCTTACAATGCTCTAATACATAGCGTAAGACGGATTTAATGAAATCTTCGGCCAAATCCATATTCATGCTCAAATCATAGAAAGCCATCTCTGGCTCTATCATCCAAAATTCAGCTAAGTGCCTTGAGGTATTTGAATTTTCAGCCCTAAAGGTTGGTCCAAAAGTGTAAACTTTTCCCAATCCCATGGCATAGGCCTCAGCTTCTAACTGACCCGAAACGGTTAAGTTGGTTTCTTTTCCGAAGAAATCTTCTTTATAGTTTACACGACCCTCTTCTGTCAGCGGTGGATTTTTTTCATCCAAAGTGGTTACCCTGAACATTTCTCCAGCACCTTCGGCATCAGACCCAGTAATTATAGGGGCATGAAAGTAATAAAAGCCGTTTCTCTGAAAATAATCATGAACTGCAAAAGCTAGTGCGGAACGTAAGCGCATTATCGCAGAGAAGGTATTGGTGCGAACACGAAGATGTGCCTTCTCACGCAAAAATTCAAGGGAATGCTTTTTAGGCTGAATCGGATAACTTTCAGGGTCAGCTGCTCCGTGAACATAAATCTCCTCAACCACAATTTCAACGTCTTGACCCTTACCTTGACTTTCAATCAACTTGCCTTTGATATTAAGGGCAGCACCTGTGTTAATGGCCTTGATGGTTTTTTCATCAAAATTCTCAAAATCAACTACACATTGAATGTTATTGATGGTAGAACCATCATTCAAAGCAATAAATCTGTTGCTTCGAAATGTTTTAACCCATCCGTTTACTTCAACATCCTGTGATTTTGGTTCAGTAACCAAAAGCTGTTGTATTGAAATTTGCGCCATTTTTGCCGATTAATTTTTAAAGATTCAAAGATAGTTTTTTGATGTGGTAGGAAAAGCTAAAATCAACTAAAAACTAATTGTTTTCAACGGTTTCGTCCTGTACCGGAAGTACATCAATTTGTGGTTTTTTAAGTGTCTTTTTGTTGGCGATATTTCTTTCCAATGATAATAGCAACGAAGGAAGTAGGATTAAGTTGGAAAGCATTGCAAATAAAAGTGTTGCTGAAACCAATCCTCCTAAAGCTTGGGTGCCACCAAAACTTGAAATGATAAATACCGAAAATCCAAAAAATAGCACTATGGAAGTGTAGAACATACTCACACCGGTCTCACGCAAAGCATTGTAAACTGACTTTTTAATTTGCCATCGATTTGCAACAAGCTCCTGTCTATATTTCGCTAAAAAATGAATGGTATCATCTACCGATATACCAAAAGCTATACTGAAAACCAATATTGTAGATGGTTTTATTGGAACACCAAGATAACCCATTAAACCTGCGGTTATAACCAAGGGTAATAAGTTTGGTACAAGGGATATGGCAATCATTTTAAATGACCTGAAAAGGTAAGCCATGAACAATGAAATCAACCCAATTGCCAAAGCCAATGAAAGTAAAAGATTATTGACCAAATATTTAGTCCCTTTAAGAAATAGCAGAGCTTTTCCGGTCATGTAGACATTATACCTTTCGCTCGGAAAAATTTTATTTATGGATTTTAACAAATCCCTTTCCAACTCTTCCATACGAGTGGTTTTAACATCTCGCATGAAGGTACTTATCCGGGCAATTTGACCAGTTGTATCAACAAAACTCTCCAATAGATTACCATTGCCAGCAGAATTTTTAGCTACATCCATAATGAATGTATTTTCCTGTGAAGTGGGCAATTGATAGTACTTTGGAATTCCGTTGTAAAAAGCTTGCTTTGAGTATTTAACCAAATTAACTACGGAAACAGGCTTCGATAATTCTGGTGTTTCTTCAATTTCCTGCCCAAGCTGGTCCATTCGCCTTAGAGTGGCAGGTTTTAAGATTCCATTTTTGCGTTTGGTATCAACAACGATTTCAACTGGCATAATACCACCAAACTCCTTTTCGAAGAAACGGATATCTTCAAAAAACTTCGCGTTTTTCGGTAGGTCTTCAATTCGGCTGCCTGTAATTTCAATTTGATATATTCCAATAATACTTAAGACAAGAGTTGCAATTGAAACAATGTAAACCGCGATTCGATGATCTCGTACCATACGCTCCATCCAATTCACAAAAAAATCAATCCATTTTTTGTTCAAGTGTTTTAGATGCTTGTCTTTTGGCAGCGGCATAAAGCTATAGATAATAGGAATAATCATCAGAGACAGGACGAAAATACAGAGGATGTTAATGGAGGCTACTACACCAAATTCCCTTAACAAATCACTATCAAGAATCATAAACGTGGCAAAACCAGACGCAGTGGTTACGTTGGTCATCAAGGTAGCGTTTCCAATTTTTGAAATAACCCGCTGGAGGGAAAGCGCTTGATTCCCATGTTTTTTCACTTCTTGCTGGTATTTATTGATAAGGAAAATACAGTTTGGAATACCGATAACAATTATCAACGGGGGGATAAGTGCTGTTAGAATGGTAATCTCAAATTGAAATAGGCCAAGAAAACCAAAGGCCCACATGACTCCAATTATTACAACACACATTGAAATAAATGTGGCCCTAAAGCTTCTAAAAAAGAAGAAAAATATAATTGAAGTAACCAGTAAGGCAGCTAGAATGAAGTTACCAATCTCATCAATGATAATTTTTGAATTCCACGTGCGTATGTAAGGCATTCCGGAAACACGAACATCAAGATTTGTTTCTTCCTCAAAGTTTTTGACCAGACTTTCAAGGTCATTTAAGATGAACTCATTACGAACCGGTAGATTCAATAAATCACGGTCCATGTACATTACTGTGCGTAGTGCACCTGTTTTTGTATTGAAGAGCAAATTCTCATAGAAAGGCAATTCTTTGAACAAATGCCCCTTGAGTGAGTCTAATTGGGCTTGATTTTCCAATTGTTCAGGAAATAGGTCTTCAAGTACGAATTCTTGCTGTTCTTGATCCTTTACTAACTCTTGCAAGTTATCGGCAGAGACTACGAAATCAACTTCAGGAATTGCTTCCAGCTGTTTACTTAGTTTATTCCAACGGTTGAAATTTTCTGTTGAAAAAAGGGAGGAGTCTTGCACGGCCAGAACAATGGCATTGTCTTCTTGGCCAAACAATTCCACAAAGGAATCATAGTCGACTATTGAGGGATGGTCATCGGGCAATACACTCATTTCGGTATTGGAAAACCTCATGTATTTCCATTGTGTACCCATAAAAACCGTAATCCCTGCAATAAGAAGCAATATTAGGATACGATTTCTAAGTATCACTCTGGCGGTAAAAGTCCAAAATCCCTGAAGAAACTCTTTGAGCATGCCCTTTTAAATTGGCTGCAAAGGTAGAAAACGAAAATAGGTTTAACTAGTGGTTGAGGAATAGATCTATACCTTCATTATTTCTGCTTCTTTCAGCTCAAGAATAGCATCCACTTTTTTACTGTATGCGTCTGTTAGCTCTTGAACATCAACCTCAGCATTAGAGAGAAGGTCTTCAGAAATTTCAAGCTTTTTAAGTTCTTTATTAGCTTCCTGTCTTGCATTTCTGACACTTACTTTGGCATCTTCAGCCTCAGCTTTTGCTTGTTTTACCAAATCACGTCTTCGCTCTTCAGTAAGTGGCGGCACATTGATAATGACACTTTCTCCATTGTTCATGGGGTTAAACCCGAGATTGGCATTCATTATAGCTTTCTCAATTTCAGGTATCATGGTCTTTTCCCAGGGCTGAACAGAAATTGTTCTTGCATCTGGGGTATTTATATTCGCCACTTGCGAAAGTGGTGTTTGTGAGCCATAGTACTCGACCATAACCGAGGCCAACATAGCAGGACTTGCCTTACCGGCCCTAATTTTCACCAATGCCTTTTCTAAGTGCCCCATAGCACTATCCATACCTTCTTTGGTGGTATCAAGTATAAATGTAATCTCTTCGTTCATCGTTTAAACTTTTAAATAACCTAGCAAAGAGTTTGCCAATTTAAAGATTTACTACTGTTCCAATATTTTCGCCTGAGACAACTTTCAAAAGGTTGCCCTGTTTGTTCATATCAAAAACAACAATGGGCAATTCGTTTTCTTGGCTTAAGGTAAATGCTGTGGTATCCATAACTTTCAGCCCTTTACTAAGCACTTCACTGAAGGAAAGGTTATCAAACTTAGTTGCGGTTTTATCTTTTTCTGGATCAGCTGTATAAATGCCATCAACACGTGTTCCTTTAAGAATGACATCCGCGTCAATCTCAATTGCCCTTAGAACTGCCGCAGAATCCGTTGTAAAATAAGGGTTGCCGGTTCCTCCTCCAAAAATAACCACCCTTCCTTTCTCTAAATGGCGCATCGCACGCCTACGAATAAAAGGTTCGGCAACTTCATTAATTTTAATTGCGGACTGGACTCTAGTTTGCACTCCAACCCCTTCAAGTGCACTTTGTAAAGCGAGTGCATTGATTACCGTTGCCAACATACCCATATGGTCGCCCTGTACGCGATCCATACCTTGGCCAACACCTTTCATTCCTCTAAATATGTTTCCCCCACCAATCACGATGGCTACTTCAACACGCTTTTTAACAACATCTTTAATTTCTTCAGCGTATTCACTAATACGTTTGGGGTCAATGCCGTATTGCTGTTCGCCCATTAGGGCTTCTCCACTAAGTTTCAGGAGAATTCTTTTGTACTTCATTGTCGATTTTTGGAATCGGCCCTAAAATTAATCAAAATAATTGACCACTTATTTTCCCTTTCAGAAGAAAAAATTAATAATTTCTGTAACCATTCTTAAATAATACAGTATACCCTTTCAACTAAGCAATCAAAAAAGTGAATTCGTTAGCGGACAACGCATTAATGTTAAAGGTTAAATCAGGAGAGACCGATAAGCTAGGACTGCTTTATGAACGGCACAAAGGCAAACTATTTGGTTTTTTCTACAATTTAAACGGCAATAGCGAATTGAGTGAAGATTTGGTTCAAAATGTGTTCATACGCATGATGAAGTACAAGCATACCTATAGTGGAGAAGGTTCTTTTATGGCTTGGATGTTTACAACAGCTAGAAATGTTAACCATGATTACTTTAAAAAACATAAAAATGAATTAAAGGAAAATGAGCTTTCCAGTTACGAGTATCGAATTAAAAATGATGAGGATATGGAAAGGGATATTACCCGTAAAGAACAAATGAACCAACTTAAAACAGCAATGAACAAGCTTGACGCTGAAAAGAGGGAAGTTCTGGTTTTGAGCAAATTAAAAGAAATGAAGTTCAATCAAATTGGAGAAGTGTTAGGTTGCTCTGAAGGAGCCGCCAAGGTCAAGGCACATAGAGCTTTGAAAGAACTACGCACAATTTTTATGGAACTTGAAATGAGATAAGACATGAAAAGAGAAGATTTTGAAATTTGGGCCATTGATTACCTAAGGGGTGATTTATCTAAAGAGCAGGAGATCGAATTCAATGATTTTTTGAAGAAGAACGAAAGCTTTAAGGTTGAATTTGATGAATTGTTGACTTCATGGGATATGCTCAATATGGTTTCGATTCCGGAACCATCTGAAAATATGGACGCTAAATTCTACGAGCAATTGTATTTGCAGGAAAATAGTGCAACCGCAACTTCCAGTGAAAAGAATTGGTTTCAAGAAATATTCACTTGGTTTAGACCACAATACGCATTCGGATTAATATTGTTGATTTTAGGATTGGTCGGCGGTTATTTTTTGAGACCTGACACCCAACAGTCTACAGTTCAGACCGCGGTTGTCGAAGATGGAAGTGAAGTTCGTGAAAAATTGGTTTTAACACTATTGGAACAACCTTCTGCTAACAAAAGACTCCAAGGTGTACATGAGGTAACCAAAATGGATAAAACAACGGAAGCCGTAACCAAAGCACTTTTTACCACACTTAATAGAGATTCAAATGTTAATGTTAGGTTGGCTGCGGTTGAGTCTCTTTCAAAATATGTAGAAAACCCTGAAGTAAGGATGGGGCTTATACAGTCGATTAGTAATCAAGATTCTCCCATTGTACAAATTGCACTTGCAGATTTAATGGTGGCCTTGCAAGAAAAGGAATCCATAAAGTCAATGGAAGAATTATTGGATAAACCTGATATAGATACCACAGTAAGTAAAAAATTAAAGGAATCAATCAATCAAATCATTTAATAATTCATTAATCTAAAAACGAACAGTTATGAAAACTTTTAAATCTGTTTTACTGGTACTTACAATTTCTTTAGGAGCTCTGTTACAGGGACAGGAATTTAAGGAAACAATTAAAAAAGAACTTCAATTTTCTTCAAATGGAGAAAATAACATTCTTAATGTTCAAAACGTCAATGGAGGTATAGAAGTGGAAGGCTATAATGGTAACACCATACTGGTTGAGGTTAGGAAGACCATTAAGGCTAAACGCCAAGAGTATGTTGATGAAGGCAGACAGGAAATTGGTATTTCGGTGGAAAATCAGGGTGACCAAATCTATGTTTATTTGGATTCACCGTGGACCTACTTTGATTCAGAAAAAGGTAGATTTTCCCATAGAGAGCAATACAATAATAATGACCGACCTAAATATAGATATCATTTGGATTTTACTATACGGGTTCCCTTTAATACCGGATTAAGTCTAGGAACAATGAATGACGGAGATATTTTGGTAAAAGACGTTCAAGGTTCTTTAATGAACGTGAATAATTTGAATGGGGGTATTGACCTTGAGAATATTGCTGGTACGACTGATGTAAATGCCTTGAATAGGGATATTAATATTACCTATCAATCAAATCCGACAGAAGATTGTTATTACAATTCCTTGAATGGTGATATCACTGTGGTATTTAAAGATAATTTGAATGCTGATGTTTCATTTAAAAGTATGAACGGTGATTTATATACGAATTATGATACCGTGACCTTAAAGCCCGAGGTCGTTCAAAAAGAGATTAAAGGAAAAAAAGGTATTAAATATAAGATTGACTCCAAGGAATCTTTTCGGATTGGAAATGGAGGGATAAAACTTGATTTTAATTTGTTGAACGGAGATGCTCTCGTAAAAAAATAACCAATGAAAAAGATATTTCAACTTTCAATATGTTTGATTCTGGCGATAAGTTTGCCAAGCTCAATTTTCGCACAAACTGATGAGAAACTGATAATACCACTTAGTAATCCAAATGAACCGGGTTTTCTAATGATAAAATTGCTATACGGTTCAATAACAGTAAATGCACATTCTGATAAAGATGTTGTTGTAGAAACTAGAAGTAAATCAAAATCTTCAAGGAGCACAACCAAAGATGGTCTGAAAAAAATAGGGTCTTCTGGTAGTGGGTTCTCTATTGAAGAATACAATAACAAAGTTTCGATAAAGGCTGGTGCAAGCAACAAGAAAATGGACTTTATAATTTATGTACCAAAGAATTTCTCACTTAAACTGGGCGCAGTTAACAATGGTAATATCGAAGTTAATGGGGTTCATGGCGATATGGAAATCAGTAATACCAACGGGGCAATAACGCTCAACAATATTGGTGGTTCTGTGATTGCAGATGCTTTAAATAGAAATATAGTGGTGAGCTTTGACGCGGTTGACGGTAACGCTCCAATGGCCTTTACAAGTTTGAATGGAAATTTAGACGTTACTTTTCCTTCAAGTGTAAAAGCAGATATAAAGGCAAGAACAGAGAATGGTAACGTATACACCGATTTTGAGATGAGTCAAAGGTTGACGTCAAGCGTAAAGGAAAATAAAAATTCAAATGGCGTGTATAAGGTAAATGTTGATAAATGGATTTTAGGTCAAATCAATGCTGGTGGTCCTGAAATGTTGTTTAAGACATTAAATGGTAATGTTTACATCAGAAAGAAATAATTCAATCAAACCATATTTAAATAAAAAAGCCTTAGAATAGAAATCTAAGGCTTTTTATTTTGTATTAGAGGTAATTTAACCTAGGGCTACTCTTTGAAAACCAGTAACCTCTAGAGCAGCTTCAACCGATTTGACATAATCAGCCACGCTTTGTTTGCTGTCTTTAATGAAAGCCTGGTTCACCAAAGTATTGTCTTTGAAGAAACGCTTTAATTTTCCTTTTGCAATATTGTCAAGCATAGCTTCTGGTTTGCCTTCTTGACGTAATTGATCTTTTGCAATTTCAATTTCCTTATCAATGATTGATTGATCAACCCCTTCTTCATTCAATGCAACAGGATTCATTGCAGCAGCCTGCATGGCTACATCCTTAGCAGCTTCGGCAGCACCATCAACAGCAGCTGAAAGCCCAACCAAGGTTGCAATTTTATTACCTGCGTGAATGTATGAACCCACGAAAGGCGCACTCAAAGTTTCAAAACTTCCTATTTCAATCTTTTCACCAATAACACCAGTCTGTTCGGTAAGCTTTTCAGCAACAGTCATTCCATTGAAATCTGCTGTAAGAAAAGAATCCTTGCTGTCATGAACTAGTGCCAATTGGGCCAAATCATTTGCCAATTGAACAAAACTTTCATTTTTTGCAACGAAGTCGGTTTCGCAGTTCAATGAAATCACAACCCCTTGATTGCGATCGTCATTGACTTTTGCAATTGCCGCACCTTCAGAAGAATCGCGGTCAGCTCTTTTGGCAGCAACTTTTTGTCCTTTTTTACGAAGGATTTCAATTGCCTTATCGAAATCACCGTCGGCTTCAACAAGGGCCTTTTTACAGTCCATCATTCCAGCACCAGTGGTCTTTCTTAATTTATTTACGTCTGCGGCGGTAATATTTGCCATTTTGTATTTGAATTAAAATTTATGAAAAGTAAAACGCGAAGTGCGTATTCTATATTGGTTTATTCTATTCTTCTGAATCTTCTACACCACCCTTAACACTATCTTGCCACTCCTTAAGTTCATCCCATTTTCCTTCAGCGGCCATCGTAGCTTGTTTGCCCCAAGATGTTGGATCTAGATGAGCTAATCTTGGGCTTGCTTCGGTCAAAATGGTTTTTACATTTTCAGCATCTGCTTTTGCTAAATCTGCGTAGGTGCTAATGTTAGCGGCTACCAATGCTTCTGCTGCTTTAGGACCGATACCTTCAACTTTTGTTAAATCATCAGGGTTTGAAGTGGTCTTTTTTGCTTTTGGAGCTTCTTTTGTCTTAGGCGTTGGAGCTTCTTCCTCCTCCTTTTCGAGAGCATCTGCTTTCTTAGCTACTGCTTCTTTCGCTGCTTTCTTTTCTTCTTTTTTGTCTTCTTTTGCAGCTTCTTTTTCGCTTTGACCTTTTTCAGCTTTTCGCTCTGCCAAGCCTTCACCAATGGCAGCAGTTACTTGTTCCATGATAATTTCGATGGATTTACCTGCGTCATCATTTGAAGGTATGATAAAATCAATCGGTCTTGGATCAGAGTTGGTGTCAACCATCGCGAAAATTGGGATGTTCAACTTTAATGCTTCTTTTACCGCAATATGCTCTCTCATTGTATCAACAATAAAGATTGCACCAGGTAAACGAGTCATATCAGCAATGGAACCTAAGTTTTTCTCCAATTTGGCCCGTAGACGATTAACTTGAAGCTTTTCTTTCTTTGAAAGCGTGTCAAAAGTTCCATCTTTCTTCATTCTATCGATAGCGGTCATTTTCTTAACTGCTTTTCTGATAGTAACAAAGTTGGTCAACATACCACCAGGCCACCTTTCAGTAATGTATGGCATATTTACTTTTGAAACTTTATCAGCTACAATGTCCTTTGCTTGTTTCTTAGTTGCTACAAATAGAATTTTTCTGCCTGAAGCAGCAATTTTTTTCAGTGCTTCGTTGGCTTCTTCTAGCTTAGCAACGGTTTTGTAAAGGTTGATAACATGAATTCCATTACGCTCCATATAGATGTATGGGGCCATGTTCGGATTCCATTTTCGGGTTAGGTGTCCAAAGTGTACACCTGCGTCTAATAAGTCTTTGACTTCTGTTTTGTTTGCCATTTTTCGTTTTAGTTTACGTTCCGTTGAGATAGCAATGGTTTGGTGGTCATCTATTGAATTGCCCTAACCATTTAGATGCTAAACTAATTTTCAAAAAAGTCGATTGCCTTCTTTCTTGAAACAACGACAACTTTATTAATATTTGCCAAAAATCCACAAGGAATAATTGGGCTTTCAATGAACTTTTTCAGGCAATACCTGAATTGAAATATAAAAGGGAATCCTGACAATCGGTGCCAGGATTCGAAATTCTTAACGCTTAGAGAACTGGAATTTCTTCCTTGCTTTCTTCTGACCGAACTTCTTACGTTCTACCATACGAGGGTCGCGAGTTAATAAACCTTCTGGTTTCAACACTTCGCGATTTTCTTCGTTGATATGGCACATTGCGCGTGATAGAGCCAAACGAACAGCTTCTGCTTGTCCGGTTATTCCACCTCCGTAAACATTGACTTTTACATCATATGCGTCAACATTTTCAGTTAGCGCAAATGGTTGTTTTACTTTGTACTGTAATGGAGCAGTAGTAAAGTAATCTTCCAATTTTCTTTTGTTCACGGTAATTTCTCCTTTACCTGGTGAAAGATATACTCGGGCAACCGCAGTCTTTCTTCTTCCTATTTTATGAACTACTTCCATTTATTTGAAGTCGTTTAAGTTAATGGTTCTAGGCTTTTGGGCTTCTTGACCATGCTCAGAACCGGCGTATACTTTCAAATTTCTAAAAAGGTCAGCACCAAGTTTATTCTTAGGTAGCATTCCCTTTACTGATTTTTCAATTATTCGCTCTGGATGTTTTTCCAATAAGTCGAGGGCAGACGTAATACGTTGTCCACCTGGGTAACCTGTGTAACGTTGGTACTCCTTATCATTCCACTTATTACCACTCAAGTTTACCTTTTCTGCGTTTATCACTACAACATTATCACCACAATCAACATGAGGTGTAAAACTTGGTTTGTGTTTTCCACGTAAAAGTTTGGCCACTTTTGATGCCAAGCGCCCTAAAGTTTGGCCTTCAGCGTCAACCAATAACCACTCTTTGTTAGCAGTTGCCTTATTGGCTGAAATCGTTTTATAACTTAATGTATCCACGTCAAAATAATTATTGAAACTACCGTTCTCGTCAAACGGGCTGCAAATGTACACTAATTACATTGAAATGCAAATGGTTGCAAGCCATAAATTTTCACTTTTTGCAAAGCACCGTTTATGTTAACATATTTTAGTTAAAGACATGTTAAAAAACAGCTTCAAAATTACAATCCTGTAACTAATTCAAAAAACGGAAGTCTTTACGCCAGACTCATCAATCAACTATCAATCAAAAAACGAACAGTCATGCCTAAACAACTTTCCATTTTGGCTATTGCCCTACTTTCCATTTTTTCATCACGGGCGCAAGATTTAACTGAAACCAATCCAAACAAGGAAGAAAAAAAATCGGAATTAGAAGTTGTTCCAAAAAAGATTTATGTAACCAATACTATAGGTGATAACGATTACCCGGTTATCGACGGAATTTTAGACGACCCTGCCTGGAATCTAGTTGAGTGGGGTGGTGATTATATTGAAAACCAACCAGACGAAAATACACCTCCTTCCTATCAAACAAAATTTAAGATTCTGTATGATGAAAAAAATTTATACATCGGTGTACGTTGTTATGATGCAGAGCCCGATAAAATCGTTAGAAGGTTGTCTCGCCGAGATGGTTTTGATGGAGATTGGGTAGAGTTCAACATTGACAGTTATCATGATAAGCGCACTGCATTTTCATTTACGGTAACGGCCGCTGGGGTAAAAGGGGATGAATTTATATCTGAAAATGGAAATAATTGGGATGGTAGCTGGAATCCGATTTGGTATACAAAATCACATGTTGATGAAGAAGGTTGGACCGCTGAGCTGAGAATTCCCCTAAGTCAGCTGAAATTTGGAGATGCCGAAGAACAAGTTTGGGGTTTACAATCCACTCGCAGATTTTTTAGGGAAGAAGAACGATCCTTATGGCAACGTAAACCAGTTGACCAACCAGGCTGGGTCAGTGAGTTTGGTGAATTGCATGGTCTCAAGAATATCGAGCCTCAAAAACAGTTAGAGATTCAACCATACACCGTGGCCAGTGGTGAAACTTATGAAGCCGAAGATGGAAATCCTTTTCGAGATGGTAATGAAACCGATATTAATTTCGGGTTGGATGCTAAAATTGGTATAACCAATGATTTGACCCTCGATTTGACAGTCAATCCTGATTTTGGTCAGGTTGAGGCAGACCCTTCTGCCATAGCTTTAGATGGTTTTCAAATTTTCTTTCGTGAGCAACGACCATTTTTTGTTGAGAATAAAAACATTTTTGACTTTAGGGTATCGAGGTCTGAAGCGGGAAATACTTTTGGTTCTGATAATGTCTTTTATTCAAGAAGAATCGGTCGTAATCCACAGGGATTTCCATCTACTAATACAGGAGAGTTTGTAGACCAGCCAGATAATACACCGATTATCGGTGCTGCGAAGTTTAGTGGAAAAACTAAAGATGGTTGGGCAATAGGAGTTTTAGAAAGTGTTACCGCACGTAGATTTGCAGATATTACCGATGGACAGGGAAATAACAGACGAGAACAGGTTGAACCTTTGACCAATTATTTTGTAGGAAGACTTCAAAAAGATTTTAATGAAAGAAATTCCTATATCGGCGGTATGTTTACTGCAGTAAATCGAGATGCCTTGACTGATAATCTCAGTTTTTTACACCGTTCAGCCTATACCGGAGGGTTTGATTTTAAACATCAATGGAACAATCGAGATTGGTATGTTGGGGGCAATATTAACTGGAGCCATGTTGAAGGTAGTACTGATGCAATTCAAAGAACACAAGAATCGATTACACATCTTTTTCAAAGGGAAGGGGCAGATTATTTAGAGGTAGATCCTGAAAGGACCTCGTTGACCGGAACTGGTGGAAATGTTCAAATTGGGAAAGTCGGTGATGGTCATTTCAGATTCGAATCAGGCGGAACATGGCGTTCTCCTGAATTGGAATTGAACGATATCGGATTTCAGCGCCAGTCAGACGATATACGTCATTACACTTGGGTTGGCTACCGTACCTTAAAACCTGACAGCACCTTTAGACGACTAGGTATAAATTATAACCATTGGACTGCATGGGATTTTGGTGGGAATCATAATTACCTTCAATTCAACACGAACAGCTGGCAGAATTGGAAGAACAACTGGTTTACCAACTTTGGGTTCAACTATGCACCTATTCAGTATTCCAATTTTGCACTGCGAGGTGGACCACGTCTAAGAAACTCGCCTTGGATGAGTTTTTGGAATGGGATTAATACGGATAATAGAAAGAAAATACGCTTCAATGTTTTTCATAATGGGAGAAAGGCCGTTGACAATTCTTTTAGGTCATATTACATAGAAGCGGGCTTTACCTATCAACCTTTTAATGAACTTCGGGTTTCAATGTACCCTTCTTACAATACGAATAACGATAAATTACAATTTGTCAATAACCTTGAGGCGAATGGTAATCCAGTTTATCTAAATGGAGAAATTGACCAGCGAACCCTTAGCATGTCAATTCGTGTAAATTATACCATAAATCCAAACCTTACGGTACAGTATTGGGGCCAACCTTTTATATCAAGGGGTAGATATTCCAATTTTAAAAGTGTGACCGATCCATTGGCGAAAAGATTTGAAGATCGGTTTATGCAATATGAAGGTGCTCAGATTAATCTTGTTGATGGCTCCTATGCTGTCGATGAAAATACCGATGGCAATGTCGATTTTACTTTTGGTAATCCTGATTTTAACTTCGTTCAATTTCGCTCTAATTTGGTCATCCGTTGGGAGTATATTCCAGGTTCTGAAATATTTTTAGTTTGGTCTCAAGATGTATCCCAATCAGCTGATCCAACTGCTGGGCTATTAACTAGCCTAAACGACAATATCTTTGGACAGACGCCCCAAAATATTTTTCTTTTAAAGGCTACTTATCGCTTTGTCTTTTAGATGTTGAAAGATTCGCTTACTTTTTTCGTTATATATTTTGAATCAAAATTTGAAATATGAAAAAGATAGGTTGCCTAATTTGTTTGTCTTTACTGTTTTTTGCGTGCTCTACCGACGGGGATGAGAATGAAAATACGGTTTCGGGAATTGTTGGTTCTTGGACGGCAATATCATTAAATGGTGCAGTAGGATTTGATTTGAATGGTGATGGGACATCTTCAAACAACGTTCTTGAAGAACTACCATGTTTTGAATCGTCAATTAATTTTAATGAAGATGGAACTTACAGTGCAACGACTTCCGATATTGCATTTAGCGGAACTGGACTAACAGATATTATGGCAGATTGTGACGGAACTACTGATGAGAATGGAATATATTCATTTAGCGGAACTTCCTTAACGATAGACCCAGATGATGATGAACCGTCTACTGTTGACGTAGTATTGGTAGGTGATACCCTAACGATTAATGAAGTGGATGACGAGTTTGGTCCTGTTACCTTGGTATTGCAACGAAATTAGGGCATAATTTTTTTCATTGCCGTAATTAAAGCCTCGTTGGCTTCTTGATTACCAATAGTAATGCGAACTTTTCCTGGTGCTCCAAATTGAGTTACAGGTCTGACCATAACACCATGTTCCATCAAATTGTTGGTGAATTCCATCTCAGGCAAGGGAGGCTCGATAATAAAGAAATTGGCTTGACTTGGCCAAAACCTTATTCCAAGTTCGATAAACGAATCAGCTAAGTATCTTCGCCCTTCCTTGACGGTTTTGACGGTTTCTTCAATAAAATTTTCATCATTTAATGCCCCAATTGCAGCTTCCAAAGAGGGTAATGGCATTAAAAAAGGTTTATGGATCAGCCTAAGGTAATTCGCGATAGTTTTTGTAGTATAACCATAGCCTATTCTGAGTCCGGCTAAACCATAGGTTTTAGAGAAACTATTCAATCCCAAAATACTATAGCCTTGTTTGACATAGGGCAAAGCCGTTATATAATCTTCGGCATCTGCGAAATGACGATAAACTTCGTCGAAAACAATAAGTATATTTTTTGGGACCCGAGCTAAGAAAGATTCCAATTTGGCTTTTGGAATGTAAGTGCCAGTTGGGTTGTTTGGATTGGTCAAAAAAATAACTTTGGTTTTTTCATTTATGGCTTGCAAGATACCTTCAACATCTAAATCATAGTTCGGTTCCAAAAGGGGAACATCTATTTGCTTTGCACCGTACCATCTAGAAAAAACAGCGTATGGTAAAAAGCAAGGGTTGGAAAAAATAACCTCATCCCCTTCAGAAACAAATGCTCTAAGTAACATATCAATAACCTCCGAGCCGCTATTGGCGGTTATAAACTGGTCAATATCCAATTCGCTATTAAAATCCTTGACCAATGCTTCCCTTAGTCGAATATCTGTTTGATCAGGATAAATATCTATTTGTGATAAGGCGGTTTTTGCTGCTTCAACTGCTTTCGGAGAAGCCCCTATTGGATTTTCGTTTGAAGATAATTTGTAGATTTTCCTAGCCGTTGATGGAATGTTCTTTCCACCCTTGTAGACTTCCTTTGGTTCAAGATGTGCCTTGAAAATACTTTCGATACCTTTTTCCATGATTAAATCGTTTCGGCATACATGAGCAGTGCCATAGCTTCTTTTGAATTGCCGGATTCTAAAAGTTGCTTTGCTTTTTCATGCAATTTCGATTTGGAGCTAATTGGGTATTGTTTAGCAACAATTTCAATTTCCGTTGCTGTTGAAAGTTCTTCCAGATTTCCTAATCTACCTAAATTATTACCGGTTAAAATTGCGCTTTCTCGAATTCCTTGAGGTAATGCATCAACTCCGATACCTTTGCTACGAAGGGGTTTTGGTATTTCAAAAAGGGCATCGCCGTTTGCTTTTATATACCAGCTTCCACCCATTCTTCCTACTAAATCCAATTTTTCTGTATCGAGCGAGCCATTTGTTACATAGGTTTCATTCAAGTGTATCCGTTTTACCTCGACTATGATTAAATTGCCCGCACCAGGGGTTTCGGCCAATTCAATGATTTCTCTAACAGTACATTCAAATGAAACGGGGGCTTCACCAACTCTTGGGGGTTTTACCAAATCACTCGCAACCTCTGTCAGTCCTGATTTTTCGAATTCATTGACCCCTTTAGCATAGGCCGTACTCGATAGGGACATTTGCTCTACAATCTGGTGATTCACAACATTGATAACAACTTCGGGTACTTCTCTGATATTCAAGTGTGTATGTTTCAATGAGCCATCTCGACCACTTCTTGAAGGTGAAAAAATCATCACAGGAGGTGCAGAACTAAAGACATTAAAAAAACTGTATGGACTTAAATTCACGTTGCCATTAGTATCTACTGTGCTTGCAAAGCAGATAGGACGAGGAGCTACTGCAGTCAATAATATACTATGCAGCTCGGGTTGTGAAATTGAGTTTGGGTCAATGGTTTTTGTCATTTTGCAGGTAGAATTTTAGCAGCAACTTCACCAAAACCAACTCGTTTTCCATCTTTTTCGGCATAACCGCGCATGGTTACGGTATCGCCATCTAAAATGAACTTACGTTCAGTCCCGTCTTTCATTTTTAAGGGTTTGGTACCCATCCAAGCCAGTTCCAACATTGAACCGTATGATTTTTCATCTTTACCAGAGATGGTTCCTGATCCATATAAATCGCCAACCTTGATATTGCAGCCATTGACTGTATGGTGGGCCAACTGCTGAGCCATATTCCAATACATGTATTTGAAATTGGAATGGCAAACAGTTTGTTCTTCGTTTCCTTCTGGAGTAATCCCAACTTCTAAACTGATATCGTAATTTTTGTTTCCTTCATATTTTAAATAAGGAAGTACTTCAGGATTTTGCTTTGGACCAGCTACTTTAAAAGGTTCCAATGCTTCTATGGTGACAATCCATGGCGAAATGTGTGATGCAAAGTTTTTTGCCAAGAAAGGTCCTAGCGGTACATATTCCCACTTTTGAATATCACGAGCTGACCAGTCATTGAACAACACCAGTCCGAAAATGTAATCTTCGGCATCTGCTGTAGTAACCGAATCACCCAAGTTGGTGTTTTTTCCGGTGATAAAGCCCATCTCCAATTCAAAGTCTACACGTTGGGATGGACCAAAAACGGGTTGTTTTGAATCAATCGGAATGGTCTGTCCCTTCGGTCTATGAATCGGTTCTCCACTCACGACAATTGAACTTGCGCGACCATGGTAACCTACAGGAATATGCTTCCAGTTGGGGAGCAGGGCATTTTCCGGGTCACGAAACATCTTTCCTACATTGGTGGCATGCTCAATGCTTGAATAGAAATCTGTATAGTCACCTACGGAGACCGGCATATGCATTTGTGCATCAGATTGCTTGACAAATAATTCGGGTTTGTTTGCCAAAATAGAAGTATCATCCTTTAGCCAGCTTTGAATATCTGAACGGACTTTTGAGGTAACTGATTTCCCCAAAGCAATAAAAGCGTTTAAGAACTCCTGATTCAGTACTGATGAATCAAAATCGAAAACGTTAAGTTTATGCACTTCTGCCAAGTCTAATATATGCTCGCCTATGGCAACGCCCGCACGTTTACTTCGGTTTTTGGTAGAGAATATCCCGAATGGAATATTGTGTATTGAAAAATCTGAGTTTTCAGGTATGTGTATTATCATTTAATTTTTTTTGTCATTCCTGCGAAAGCAGGAATCTTTTGAATAATTGATGTGGATTCCCATTTTTATGGGAATGACAAATTGATGTTTTTGCTTTTTATTCCACCCAAGACTTATAGTATTCCCCATCGTCAATTTTCAGGGCATTTTCTGTTACTTGCAATGGTTTGAAGGTATCAATCATCACAGCAAGCTCTTCGGTTCCTTTTTTACCGATACTCGCTTCATAGGTGCCTGGGTGCGGTCCGTGTGGAATACCAGCTGGATGTAATGAAATATAACCTGGACCAATACCGGTTCTACTCATGAAATCTCCATCTACATAATACAACACCTCGTCAGAATCGATATTGGAATGATTGTATGGTGCCGGTATTGCCTTTGGATGGTAATCGTACAATCTTGGGCAGAACGAGCACACAACAAATGCGCTGGTCTCAAAAGTTTGATGAACAGGTGGTGGTTGGTGCACACGACCCGTAATGGGTTCAAAATTATGAATGGAAAAACCATAGGGGTAATTATAGCCGTCCCAACCAACTACATCAAAAGGGTGCGTAGCATACACCAAACTGTGCAGCATGCCCTGTTTTTTGATTTTCATCACAAATTCCCCCTTTTCGTCGTGCGCTTTTAAGTTTTGGGGCAGCTTATAATCCCGCTCACAATATGGCGAGTGCTCCAATAACTGTCCAAACCAGTTTCGATAACGTTTGGGCGTATAAATAGGATGAAAAGACTCTACATATAAAATTCGGTTGTCCTCAGTATCAAATTCAATTTGATAGATCATCCCTCGCGGAATAATCAAATAATCTCCATACTCAAATGGGATATCCCCTAAAAACGTTTTTAATGTTCCAGTGCCTCTATGAATGAATAGCATTTCATCTGCATCTGAATTTTTATAGAAATAACCAGTCATTGATTTTTTAGGTGCCGCCAGACCAACATGTACATCGCTATTCACCAATAACGGTTCACGGGCATCTAAAAAGTCGTCTTTGGGTTGCACATCAAAGCCAATCAATTTTCGAGAAAGAATGTTTTTCGCAACCGCAATTTTTGGGGTTAAATCCAACGGTTCCCCAATTGATTTAATTTGCGTTGGACGATGAATATGGTATAGCAAAGATGACATTCCGTCAAATCCAATTGTGCCAAATAGTTGTTCATAATAGAGCGAACCATCAGGTTTTTCGAATTGGGTGTGCCTTTTTCGTGGAATCTTTCCGAGTTTATGATATATCGGCATGATTTATTTTTTAGTGCAATGTTCCTCTAAGTTCTTGTTCGCGCTCGATGGCCTCGAATAGTGCCTTAAAGTTACCTTTTCCGAAAGACTGTGCCCCCTTTCGCTGAATGATTTCAAAAAACATTGTTGGTCGCGGTTCTACTGGGCGGGTGAAAATTTGTAATAAATATCCCTCGTCATCCCGATCAACGAGAATACCTAGTTCTTTCAAAGGAGCGATGTCTTCATCAATCTGACCTACACGGTCGGTCACGGCTTCGTAATAAGTATCAGGAACACGTAAGAACTCAACACCACGACTTCTTAAATCGCGTACCGTTTTGATAATATCATTGGTTGCTACAGCAACGTGTTGCACGCCCTCGCCTTCATAAAAATCCAAGTATTCTTCAACTTGAGATTTTTTCTTCCCTTCAGCAGGTTCATTAATCGGAAATTTGATACGACCATTTCCGTTGCTCATCACCTTGCTCATTAAGGCCGTGTATTCCGTTGAAATATCCTCATCATCAAATGACAGAATATTTTTAAAGCCCATTACATTTTCATAGAATTCTACCCAATGGTTCATTCGGTCCCAACCAACATTACCGACCATATGGTCAACATATTTTAAGCCGGTTGGAGCAGGGTTGTAATCAGGTGTTTCCCATTTTTTAAAACCAGGTAAAAAAGTACCGTTGTAATCCTTGCGTTCAACAAAAATGTGAACTGTTTCGCCGTAGGTATAGATACCGGCACGAACTACTTGACCATGCTCATCTTTTTCAACTTTAGGATCCATGTAAGATTTTGCACCTCTGGCAACGGCAGTTTCATAAGCATATCTAGCGTCTTCTACCCAAAGTGCCACAACCTTAATTCCGTCACCATGTGTGTCGATATGTTTTCCAATTTCAGTACCGCTACGTAAAGGCGATGTCAAAATCAAACGAATCTTATCTTGAATAACAACATAACTTTCACGGTCTTTTAAACCTGTTTCCAAGCCTGCATAAGCAAATGATTGAAAACCAAAGGCGGTCTTGTAGAAATGGGCAGCCTGTTTTGAATTGCCGACATACAGCTCCACATAGTCTGTACCATTTATGGGCATGAAATCTTTAACTTCTTTTTCTTGGGGTAAAGTTGATGTCACCATGGAAATATATTTTGATTATCTTAAAATTGTTGTTGATGCAACAAAAATAGTTATTTTTGGAACACGAAAACATTTTAGAAATAAAATTTTAGGTAAAAATTGCTGAATCAAATTGACGAAATACAGGGAATAGGGTTGCACCTAGATTTGGTGTTACGTAAAATTCAAGAAGCTTACCTGCGAACATTTGAAGAATTAGGTGTGGATATGACCATTGAACAATGGGTAATTCTACATCAAGTTTATGAGATGGGTGAAGATGCTTCGCAGCGAGAAATAGTTCAGTCCAATTTTAGGAATCGCGCTACAATTTCGAGGGTTATCGGGGGATTGGAGCGAAAAGGTTGGTTGCAAAAAACTCGATTCGAAGGGGATCAAAAGCGCTTTAAAATAGAACTCACTAAAGAGGGTCACCAGCTTATTGAGACTGTTTTGCCAGAAGCTAAAAGACTACGAAAAAATGCCATAAAAAACTTGGATGCCAACGAATTTGAGAACTTTTTAAGGGTATTGGAACAAATAGGGGAGAATTATTCTTGACCTGAATATTCGACTACTTCACTCCTTTCGAATCCTAATCTATGTGCAATGGCTTCAATTTCATGATTCCCAGTATCCTTTAGAGGTGCTTCATATATTTTCCAACCGTTGATTGAATCGTTTTTCATACGATATCCTATTGATGCTCCTTTAGTGTCACATGAAATTTCAAGTTGACCACTCACGATTTGAAATTTCGGTATTGCTGTTATCGGTTGTACCCCGCCCGGCCAAAATTCGGCGATAAGGTCCTGTTCGTTTAGCAGCCCTTGGTCATTTATTGCGATTACCCAATCTTCACATGCTTTCCGCATTTTAAGTAATCTTTCACTGAAAGCCTCATCTCCCGCCAGATTTTTCAGTTCGAATGGGTCAGCATTTAAATCGTAGAGTTCCTCTTTTGGTTTTGGATTTTTGAACCATAGCGCTTGTGCCGCCGTGAGTTTATTCTCTTTTTTCAAACGCAGTAATTCTTGCATTATGGGCATGTTCTTTCTATAAGCCACATCTGCATATACTGGTTTATCAAGCTCGTAATTCTTGATGTACTTAAATTGTTTATCCCGAACGGAACGAATCTTATCTGAGAATTCATCAAATCGGTCTGCAGCTCCAAATACAAATTCAGGTTCTGTTTTCCGCATATACTCACCTAAGAATGCTTTGCCCTGTATGTGACTTGGGGGATTAATTCCTGCTAATGAAAGTGTTGTGGGCGCCAAATCAATAAAACTGATAAGTCGTGAATCTCGTTCGCCAGAAAATTGTTTATCAGGAAATCGAATAATCATGGGAACCTTTACTCCGCCTTCATAAAGCAATCTCTTTTGTCGTGGTAATGGTCCGCCATGATCGGTATACCAAACAACAATGGTACTGTCTAGAAGTCCATCTTCTTTCAGTCCTGCCAAAATAGAGCCTACTTTTTCATCCATTTCAAGAATGTTCGAGTACATTCTTCTTACATCCTTTTGACCTACTTTGGTATTCGGCAAATATGGTGGAACAGGGACTTCCGCGTCATCTTCAACCCATAGGGAATCCAGGGCTTTTGCCCATATTTGGGATTCATGGGTCACCCCAATATTGAAAACGGAGAAAAAAGGTTTGTTTGGAGGTCGATTTCTCCAATGTCCGTTTCCACTACTTTCATCCCAAGCCGTCATCGTTTTTATAAACTGATAATCTTCCTTGGCATTATTGGTACAATAGTATCCTTCTTGGCGAAGATATTCTGTGAACATTCGAACATCACTTGGGGGCACTGCTTCATAAGGAATGTTTTCCTCTGGAAGGGATTTATATCCTTTTATGATGTGTTTTGGTAAATTTTCGTGCATCCATGGGCCAGTACGCATGTGACTCGCTCCAATACTATTGGCATACATTCCTGTAATAATTGAAGCCCTAGCAGGTGAGCAAACGGGGTGTGGGCTAAAGAAATTATCGTAGCAAACACCTTCTTTTGCGAGCCAATTGAGGTGAGGGGTCACTATAGTACTGTCTCCGAAAGATGGAATAGTAGGACTCATATCTTCCGCTACTATCCAAAGAATATTGGGTTTAAAACTTAGAGTTGGGTTAGGTGCAAGGGTTAAATCTTTGTCAGAAACCTCCGCTTTTTTTTCGTCGCAACCAAAAACTAATAAAAGGAATAATACCCCAAGAACTAAATGCCTCACACCTGAATTTTAACTTATACTAAAATAAGAAACAGATTGTAGTAATTTATTTTGAGCTTGCTTAAAATGGTGACCATAATTGGCTGATTAGAAATTATTTATCCAAAAGAAGTCTTAAAATCACCTTTTCGGGGTAAAATACCATAGAAATTGGATAATTCTATCGATGTTGGCATTTTAAAACCATCGGAATTTTGCATCGTATTTTAAATACGGTGTTATGAAAAAACAGACATTTTATCCCACTATTTGGTCACCAATGCCATTTAACTTCGGTTTTTTAGCTCAGGGTGACATAAACGGTAGACGTATCAAAGAAGTGATACTAAATAACCAGATGGTAGCAGAACTTGGGGTTTCTGAAATGGAATTGAATATTAACAGATTTGCCGCATTTGATATTCATGGCAATGAACATCATATTTTAGACTTTCCAGGTCAAAGTGCATTGAAAATTCAAGGCATGGCATCAGGTAATTTTCTACGATCAAGAAAAAGTGTAAACCTAAATTCTGGAACGTATACAACCTTTCGTTTTTATTTGAATAAAGAAAATAAGTTCACCTATAATGATGGTTTGGTCGAAGACGTATTCTCTTATGACCATTTGGATTTTACAATAGAAAACAACCTAATCATTGATGGGAGTCAGCCTTTAGAATTAAAGTTTTGGTTTGATTTTGCCCCATTCAAATTGAGCAGCTATTTCAAGAGTATAACCGATTTATTTAGAAAAGAGGGCAACCAAAGACCTCGATTGGCCAGAGGCTATTAATTATAGCCTCAAAAATTAAATGAAAGGAATATCTACTAAACGTATAAATATGAAGAATAATCAAAGATATTATCCGAGCATGTGGCAGACTTATCCTTTTTCAATCGATTTGTTTATACATGCCGAGAGAGAAGCATCAAAAAAAGCCGCTAAAAAGAAAACAATAAAATCAAGATTCAAATTGGCATTGGGTTTTTAATTCAAATTAAAAACGAGCGATAAGGCACCTTTTCAGGTGCCTTTTTTATTTTTTGGAAAATTAATTTAGGGATTATTAGGACGAAAAACGCAGGGTAATACCTGTTTGTATCAGTTGTCGCCCAGCTCTTTAAAATGAAATTTGGGATTTAATGCTTGCGTATGCTGTTGACCCATAATTTCTTCCATTAGTGCAATGATTTCAGGAAATTTCTCTGATACGTCAGTATGTTCCTGCTCGTCTTCTTCGAGATTATAAAGTTCTAAATTCAGATTTCCCTCAAAAATATTCTTTCGGATACCTTTCCATTTACCCTTTCTTACAGCCTGTTGGCCGTTGTAACTAGGAAACTCCCAATAGAGAAATTCATGTTCAGGTTGATTGTTCCCCAATAAAGTCGGTAGAAAACTCAAACCATCAAT
Organism: Croceivirga thetidis; assembly: GCF_012272815.1. GTDB lineage: Bacteria > Bacteroidota > Bacteroidia > Flavobacteriales > Flavobacteriaceae > Croceivirga > Croceivirga thetidis. The sequence goes on along the minus strand of NZ_JAAWWL010000001.1, from coordinate 404,508 downwards.
TTCATCAGGTGTTTCAATATTGACTACATCACATATTGTGGGTAGCACATCATAAAAAGCCGAAATGTGATTTGTTGTAGTGCCTGCTTTTATTTTGCTGGGCCAATTTGCTATCATTGGTACGCGAATACCACCTTCATAAACAAACCCCTTAGTTCTGCCATAGCCGTTTTCAAAGGGCTTGGAACTTTGAAAAAAATCAAAATCAACACCGCCGGTATACGTTGGACCATTATCGCTTGAGAAAATAATCAAGGTGTTTTCAAAAAGCCCCAAAGATTTCAACTTGGCGACCAATTCTCCCAATTGCTGGTCTAAATGGGTAATCATTGCGGCATAGGTGGCACGCGGGTATTCTGAAGGAAAATACCCCTTGTCGCCAATGTATGGCTCTTCTTCACCAAATACTATTCTATATTCATCAACCAAATCTGATGGAGCCTGTAAGGGTAAATGTGGCAGGGGTGAGGCGTAATACAAGAAAAAGGATTCTTCCTTATGATTATTTATAAATGAAAGTGCTTTTTCATGTATTAAGGTTGGTGCATAATCTTTTTGAATAAACTGCTCGAAAAATCCACTCCCCTTCGGATTGCTGAGACTGTCCCATTTTTGATGAGGGGCGATTAATTTGTTGTTAAGCACCACTTTTGTCTGGTTATGCCATAAATGACTTGGGTATAAATTATGTGCCTGGCGTTGGCAATTGTAACCATAGAATTCATCAAAACCTTGGTTGTTGGGGTCGCCTTTAGATTGTGGGGCACCCAATCCCCATTTTCCGAATATACCTGTAATGTAACCTTTGGTTTTAAGTAGTTCTGCAAGTGTAACCGTTTCCGCTGGTATTGGTCGTTGTCCCTCGAGTGACGAATCTTTGAACATAGCGGTGTAATTCCAAACATCACCTCGTTCATTCCATTCATCGTTCCCTCGAATATAAGCATGGCCCGCATGTTGACCGGTTAGTAACATGTAGCGTGCTGGGGCGCAAACAGGGGCTGCTGAATAATGCTGGGTAAATTTCATGCCCGATGCTGCCAAAGCATCGATATTTGGGGTTCTTATTTTCTCTTGCCCGTATGTACCTGTTTCTCCATATCCTAAATCGTCAGCTAAAAAATAAATGATATTCGGCCTTTTTTCCTGTGAAAAAATCGTGACATTGAAACTTAATGCAAGCAAGAAAAACAGAAAGATTTGAAAACCTTGGCTCATTTGAATTGGGCTTAATGTGCTTCTAACCAATTTTCACCAATACCAACTTCTACATCTAATGGGACCGCCATTTTGTAGGCATTTTCCATTTCGTTTTTTATAAGCTCCTTCATTTCTTCAAGTTCTGGTTTGTAGCAATCAAAAACCAATTCATCATGTACTTGAAGTAGCATTTTAGTCCTATACTCCCCTTCAGCTAGTTTTTTGTGGATATTAATCATCGCTATTTTGATGATGTCAGCGGCACTACCTTGAATTGGTGCGTTCACTGCGTTTCGCTCCGCAGCTCCTCGCACTACTTGATTACCTGCATTAATATCCTTTAAATAGCGACGACGACCCAAAACGGTCTGTACATAACCATTATCCCTAGCGAAATCAACTTGTTCACTCATATAATTTCTGAGTTTAGGATAAGTCTTGTAATAGGTGTCGATGAGTTCTTTGGCCTCTGCACGGCTAAGATCTGTTTGATTACTCAATCCAAAAGCCGAAACACCATAAATGATTCCAAAATTTACTGTTTTTGCATTACTACGCTGTTCACGTGTGACTTCGTCAATTGGTACGTCAAAAACTTTTGAAGCGGTCGATGCATGAATGTCCTCACCATTTTTAAAGGCCGAAATCATCGTGTCTTCTTCACTTAAAGCAGCAATAATTCGTAATTCTATTTGGGAATAATCTGCTGCAAGTAAAACATGGTCTTTATCCCTTGGAATAAATGCTTTTCGCACCTGCCTGCCGCGCTCAGTGCGGATAGGAATGTTTTGCAGATTAGGATTGTTACTACTCAACCTGCCTGTGGCTGCTACCGTCTGCATATAATCGGTATGAACTCGACCACTGTTTTTTTGAACTTCGTTTGGGAGTGCATCTACGTATGTGCTTTTGAGTTTTGAAAGTCCCCTGAAATCTAATACGTTCTGAATGATTTCGTGATCTTTTGCTAAATAGGACAACACGTCTTCAGCCGTGGAATACTGACCAGTTTTGGTTTTTTTTGGCTTGTCGACCAAATTCATCTTGCCAAAAAGTATTTCACCCAATTGTCTAGGCGAGGCAATGTTGAATTCTTCCCCTGCCTGCTCATAAATTTTTGATTCTAGGGATTTGATATCCTTATCCAATTCAACTGACAATTCGTTCAAAAAACCCTTATCCAAATTAATGCCTTCACGCTCCATATCGGCCAATACGCGTAGCAACGGAACTTCAATTTCATCAAACAATTTATCGGTTTTGGCTTCGGATAGTTCAGGGCGAAAGTGTTGTGCTAATTGAAAGGTTACATCAGCATCCTCAACAGCATATTCGGTCTGCTTCTCCAATGGTACGTCGCGCATGCTCAATTGATTCTTTCCCTTTTTACCAATCAATTCAGTTATGGATACTGGTGTGTAGTTTAAATAGGTTTCAGAAAGCACATCCATATTATGACGCATATCAGGATTGATGAGGTAGTGAGCCAACATCGTATCAAAGAGTTTACCTTTTACATGTACATTATAATTTTGAAGCACCTTGACATCATATTTAAGATTTTGTCCAATCTTTTCAATATGCTCTGCTTCAAAGAAAGGACGGAATTTTTCAATGCGTTCCAATGCTGCTTCCATAGATTCAGGAAATGCCACGTAAAAACCTTTGCCCGCCGACCATGAGAAAGCAATTCCTACCAATTTTGCCTCCAATGGATTAATTGAGGTGGTTTCAGTATCAAAACAAACCGAAGTTTGCCTCATTAATTTCTCTAAAAATAGGTCCATGGCAACGCCGTCTTCAACCAATTGATAGAAGTGGGGAATATCACTAATCGTTTTTCTACTGTTGACATCTTTAATTGTCGCTGCAGCCTCTGAGGGGTCACCTCCAAATAAGGTAAATTGACCACTGCCAGCTACTTTGGCTTCTTGCTTTGCGGTTGGGGTACTTGTAACTTGGGTTGTTGTTTCTACCTCACCTGAGAAAATTTTAATGAATTGCTCTTTTAATCTCCTGAACTCTAAATCTTCAAAAATCTTTTGTACAGCTGCAGCATCAGGCTCGCACATTTCGAAATCTTCGGCATTGAAAGTGACATCGCAGTCTATTTTTATTTCAGCAAGTTTTCTCGATAAACGGCCCAAATCTGCATTGGCCTCAACTTTTTCTTTCATTTTGCCCTTGAGCTGATCGGTATTTGCAAGTAAACCTTCCATAGACTCAAACTGCTCCAAGAACTTTTTTGCAGTTTTATCACCTACTCCTGGCAGACCTGGTATGTTGTCACTGGCATCACCCATCATTCCGAGATAATCAATTACCTGTTCAGGTCGTTGCACTCCAAATCGCTTTTGTACTTCGGGTATGCCCCATATTTCAATACCATTGCCCATACGAGCGGGGCGGTACATAAAAATGTTCTCAGAGACCAACTGTCCAAAATCCTTATCAGGGGTTACCATAAAGGTTTTGTAGCCTTCTTTTTCCGCTTGTTTGGCCAAAGTACCGATGAGGTCGTCGGCTTCGTAACCTTCCAATTCCACAACCGGAATTTTCATAGCCGTAAGAATCTCTTGAATGTAAGGCACTGCGATTTTTATCGCCTCAGGGGTTTCATCTCTGTTTGCCTTATAATCTTCAAAAAGCTCAGTACGTTCCACACTTCCCCCTTTGTCAAATGCAACTGCAAGATGGTCTGGTTGTTCCCTTTTAATGACATCAAAAAGCGAATTGACAAAACCCATTATCGCAGAGGTATCCATGCCTTTTGAGTTGATTCTAGGGTTTTTTATCAGTGCGTAATACCCACGAAAAATCAGAGCATAAGCATCTAAAAGGAAAAGTCTTTTTTGTTCGGACATGTTTTTAAAGTTAGGATGTGGTCTTTGATATTTTCACAGAATGACCAAAACTAAAAATAGGTAAAAAGAAATCAGAATCAAGAGTGATTTTTAAAGACTAATCAACAAAATGACCAATCATGAAATTATGTGGTCCTCCGTGTTTTTATAGAAACTATTAGAAGGAACGTTTTCATGACCTGTTGGGTCATATTTACGATAGCTAAATCCAGGATGAACACAATAGGCTCCAGTTTCGCCATTTTTATTGATGGCCAGAAAACCAATCTGAAAATCCTTCCGACCTTCATTCTTTTTCATTATACGCTTTACTCCTTCTTCACAGGCCTCTTGCGGAGTTTTGCCTTGTCGCATTAATTCTACAATCAAAAAACTGCCAACAGTCCGGATCACTTCTTCTCCGACTCCTGTTGCTGTTGCTCCCCCAACTTCGTTGTCAACATAAAGGCCTGCACCGATTATGGGTGAATCACCCACTCGACCGGCAACCTTGTATGCCATGCCAGAAGTGGTGCAAGCGCCAGCAATATCACCATTGCCATCAATAGCTAGCATGCCAATGGTGTCGTGGTTTTCGATATTAATGGTGGTTTCATATTTTGAGGTTTTCAGCCATTCTTTATATTGCGCTCTGGTGCTTTCTGTAAGTAAATCTTCTTTTTTAAAACCTTGTTCATAGGCAAATTGTTCCGCACCTTTTCCAGCTAGAATGATATGCGGTGTTTCTTCCATTACTCTGCGTGCAACCGAAATGGGGTGAGCGATATTTTGTAGGTATACCACAGAGCCACAGTTTCCATCCTTATCCATAATGCAAGCATCTAAGGTCACATTACCATCTCTATCTGGCCGACCACCTTTGCCAACCGTTTCGTTGCTAACATCCGCCTCTTCTATCCGGACTCCTTGTTCCACGGCATCTAAAGCATTGCCATCCCCATTCAATACTTCCCATGCTTTGGCTGAGGCGTTCTTGAAATCCCAAGTGCAGACCACTATCGGTTTGTTTGCTTCTTTTGTATTGTCGATACTTTTATCAGTTTCATTTTTACAAGATGTCAAAACTGTGGCAGTGGCCAAACCTGCGCTACCCAAGCTCGAATTTCTAAGGAATTTTCGTCTGTTCATATAGTTGGAATATTTGTACTCAAGATACCGATTTGAACTGAATGCTCCTATCTTTGGACTTCTGCCTCTGAAGGAGTGTAAAAATTAATAGGATGCTAGTAGAAGTCTGTTGTAACTCATTGGAATCAGCATTAAATGCCCAAAAGGCAGGCGCGGACCGAATTGAACTTTGTTCAGAACTCGGGGTTGGAGGCTTGACCCCATCTTACGGACTTTTAAAGTTAGTTAAGGAAGCACTTGAAATCCCGATACATGTTTTAATTCGCCCTAGAGGCGGACATTTTAGCTATTCTGATTCCGAATTGAAGGTTATGAAGACGAACATAGCTTTTTGCAGGGAAATTGGCGTAAATGGTATTGTGACGGGCGTATTGACCAAGGATTTTTACGTGCATCGAGACCAAACTGCAGAATTGATTGAAGCAGCCAAATCAATGAAATTCACATTTCATCGTGCATTTGATTGGGTGGTCAATCCACATGATGCCATTACTGAATTAGACGAATTGGGTGTGGATACTGTTCTAACCTCTGGTCAACAACCGAATGCAGATGTCGCGCTAAAACTGTTGTTAGAGCTTCAAGAAAAAACGTCAAAAGTCCAAGTGATGGCTGGCGGGGGAATCAACCTTTCAAATGCTTTACTTTTTAAAGAAGCTGGTCTTTCTGCAATCCATTTGTCAGGCTCAAAATTTGGCCAGGTGGTCAATGTAAGTCATAAAATACCTATGTCATCTGCAAAACATTTACAAGAGCATCAGGTTGCAGTAACAGATTCAGAAGTTGTTCGTCAAGTCATCAATGCAGTTAAATAAACTCAAAACCGTAACGGCTTCATTCATATTCAAATACTTTTGTAAAAAAACACTCCAATGACAAGATTTCTAGTCATACTATCAATTATCTATATTGCTTTATCCATTTATGGATTTCAAGCATTTCGAACCCTTTTTAAGAGCGCTTGGTGGCATTGGGCGTATGCCATTGCTTTTTTCTCTGTTTGGGCGGTTTTAATTGTCAAGTTGGTCACTGCAGACCCTAATACACCTATGCGTAGCCAAATAGCTATCGCGGGGGGCGTATTTTTTTCCTTCTTTTTATTGGCACTTTTCCTTGGTTTTTTTCTTTTACTGGAAGATGTGGTACGTCTCTCGGTATATGGGTTTAACAAAATTGCTGGAGTTACAGGGGAAGGTGGGAAGTATTTTCCTTCTAGGCGTAAGTTTGTTAGTGGAATAGGACTCGGTTTAGCAGCCATCCCGTTTGGGGCGCTGCTTTTTGGTATGTACCGGGGTAAGTATAATTATAAAGTTCTCACCTACGAATTGGAATTTGATGATTTACCTGAAGCCTTTGATGGATATCAAATTACACAGATATCTGATATTCATAGTGGAAGTTTTGATGATCGAGACAAGGTTGCCTATGGTGTTGATTTAATCAATGAGCAGCAAAGTGACGTTATCCTCTTTACGGGAGATATTGTAAATGATAAATGTGAAGAGTTACGACCTTGGGCAGCTATTTTCTCAAAATTAAGTGCCAAAGACGGTGTTTATTCTGTTCTTGGAAATCATGATTACGGTGATTATACACAATGGCCGTCACAAGAAGCAAAGGCTCAAAATTTGGAGGATTTGAAGAATTTGCAAAGAGAGATGGGTTTTGATCTACTTCTAGATGAACATCGTTTCTTGGAAAGGGATGGTCAAAAAATAGTCCTTATGGGAGTTGAAAACTGGGGTAGGGGAGGTTTTAAAAAGGCCGGTGACTTACAAAAGGCAAAATCTGGAGTTGCCAAAGATGATTTTAAGATTTTGATGAGCCATGACCCATCGCATTGGGAAGACGAGGTTATTTCTGATGATTACCATTTTCATTTGACTTTAAGTGGGCATACCCACGGAATGCAGTTTGGAGTTGAAATTCCCGGATTGATAAAATGGAGTCCGGTCAAATGGCGTTATAAATATTGGGCTGGCCTCTACAATGAAATGGGTCAATTTATAAACGTAAATCGAGGTTTTGGTTTTATTGGTTATCCCGGCAGAGTTGGAATTTGGCCTGAGATTACTGTATTGAAACTTAAAAGAAAAAAATCGGCTTAGAATTCTTCTACCTTTTAAATTTTGCCATTCACCGATAGCATTGTTCCATGTAGCTTAAATCCGGTTTCGGTAATTATCCTTGCCATAATTTAGCTTCAGAATCAAGTATTAATCTCTTGTCTTTAAAGTTAGTAGTGTTCTTTTGTTAACAAGAGTAGCGTAATAAATAATTGATTTTTTAGGTGATATGTGTTAGAAGCAGCATTTTTTAATGCTGCTTTTTTTGTTTGCAACCCTAAAATTTTACTTCGCTTTTGTTTAACTCGAATTTAACCCTGAATCAAAATACTAAAGCGATAACTTAATGTATAACTTTAACAAATTTTGTTACTTTTGGTCAGAAAATTGAATTCTGCATGTCAAAATTTGGTGAATTAATTGATTTAGACATCCCGGTCCTTCTGGACTTTTACGCTGATTGGAACGAACAATCAACCGCAATGCATCCTGTATTGAAGGATGTTGCTGCAGCACTTGGCGATAAGGGCAAGGTCATCAAAATTGATGTCGATAAAAACAAAGAGCTATCCCAAGCTTTGCGTATTAAAGGATTACCAACTTTGATGATTTACAAAAAGGGTGAAATGGTATGGCGTCAAAGTGGCGAACAAGATGCCAATACCCTTATCGGTATTCTTAACGAGTACGTTTAATCTTCACTAATTTTCTGTAACTACTGAATCTTCTGCAGGCTGAATGGTATCAAATGCTGCAGACTTCCCGATAATTTCATTCTCATCAGGAAGCATTGGTGGGTAGTCTTCCCCAGTTTCAACGTAATCTTCAAATAGCCCAATGTAGTCTTGAAGAATCAAACTTTCTTTTTCAGCTTGGGTGGTATCGCCGTTTTCTGAGAGCATGAATACAAGACGCTGGTATGCCTCTAAATCACCGATAATATCTTCAAGATTGTCATATTGTTCGTCATCTGGTATGTACGCATAATACTCCAAACGCTCTTGATATACTTTTTTAAGTTTTTCAAATAACTCACGAGCTTTTTCCGTTTCCCCAACTTTATAGTAGCCATCCAAAAATGGTTCAACGAAGGCGTAAAAGCCAAAATGCTCAAAGGGCACATTGGTCATGGCAATATCAATAACATCCTTGGCTTTATCGATTTTATCTTCTTCTATCAATTTTTCCATCAAACGTGCCATATTGCCCCGAAAAGAAAGTCCTTGGGAACGTGTTTGCGGGTCATGGTAAATTTCTGAACTTCCAGAGTTACCCCATTGCCATTTTTTGACAATGTCATAACATAACTCAGTATCAATCCTTCCCATTTCAAAAGAACTTCTATTTTTGGTTTTAATGGGAACCAATTTGTAGACCAATCCATCCATCTGCAAATAATCTTTCATCCAGATATATTCGGCATTGTCAAAACTACCTCCAGAGAAATAGATGGGCCTTTTCCAATCGTTGTTCGCAATAATATCAAGCATTAAAATGCGATTTTTAGGCAAAGCACTTTTAGGAAGATCAATGTCGATATAGTCCAATATCAATGCAGAGTCCTTTTCCTTAACCAATCCACTTTCCAATACATTTTGTTTGTTGACCGGTATTCGAATTTTATTGGTTGGGTAGAAAACTATATCTAAGTTGCTTTCCGAGTATTCACTTAAATCGGCCCCTTGGCGTTCTAATATACTTCTGAATTTAGTCTGGGGTTTATCACTGCCAATCCAGTTCATAAAGTCCTTTATGTCCCATCGATTTTCGGTCAAACCTTGAAAATATACTGCGTCTCTAGTGCCATATCGATATTTTTCATGGGTCAATTGTGATGGAATGGGGGGACTTTGATACGCTTGTCTCTTCATCTGGTCGATGTACCAGTCGGTTGCAAAAAGACTTGTGTTGACAATTCTAACATCAGTTCTATAATCTTCAATTTCTTGAACATACCAAAGCGGAAAGGTATCGTTGTCTCCAATGGTAAACAATATAGCTCCAGCATCTTCTTGACAAGAGTCCAAATAGGATTTTGCTGTTGAGTTTGCTGTGTATCTACCAGAACGGTCATGATCATCCCAATTTTGATAAGCCATCAAGAAGGGTACCGCTAAAAGGCAGATCGCAGCGGTTATCGGGGCCGCCATTTTCGGCTTAATCAGTTTTTTGGTTTCTTCAAAGAGTCCATATACCCCTAATCCAATCCATATGCAGAAGATAAAAAACGAACCGACTAAAGAATAATCTCGTTCCCTAGGCTGAAAGATGTATGGGTTAGTATAAAATTGTATGGCAAGACCAGTAAAAATAAAGAAGACGAAAAGCACCCAAAATTGTTTTGGGTTTCTTGAAATCTGGAAAAAGATACCGATTATACCTAGAATAAGGGGTAAGAAAAAATAGACGTTTCTCGCTTTATTGTTCAACACATCGGAAGGAAGGTTGTCTTGACTTCTAAATAGCGCCGAATCAATAAATTTGATGCCACTTCTCCATTCACCATTGCCATCATAACGGCCTTGAACATCATTTTGTCTACCCACAAAATTCCACATAAAATAGCGCAGGTACATATAACTCCATTGAAATTCGAACAAATACCCAATATTATCAACAAAGGAAGGGGGTTGAACATCTATATAATCTGAAAAACTTCGCAAAAAGTCTAAATATTGCTCGGTATCAATTTGCCCTGCCGAGTTCATCCGTTCGAACTGCTGCACAGCATCTCTTAAATCAGTGTTGCCTGCATACTGTGGTTTAATGCGATATTCCAATCGCCCAAAATAGCGCATGTAATTTTCGGCATGTTGATCACTCCACATGCGCGGCATGATACCAACATGTTTGTCGTTTGGCCCTTGCAAGGCATCTTTATATTTATTTACGACAATGTATTTGCCCAATTTTTCGTCCTTTTCATATTTGGGCTTATCATCGATATCTCCACCAGGTGGTGCAAACGTATCTGAATAGAAAGCACCGTAAAAGGGGCTTTCAACACCAGGATATTGTTCTCTATTGTAATAGGCTAAAAGTGCTCTGGCATCTTCCGGATTGTTCTCATTAACAACAGTTTGTGAGTTAGCACGAATAGGCAGCATTAACCAAGATGAAAATCCTAATATCAAGAACATTACACACAAAACAACCGTATTGGCAGTATGAAGTTTTTTATCTCTTGTATATTTAAGTGCGAAGTAAAAAACAGCAACGAACAAGAGACCCATTATCAAAGTTCCAGAATTAAACGGAAGGCCAACCTGGTTTACAAAGAAGACTTCGCTCCATCCGAATAATTTAAGTACGTAGGTTAAGGAGAATTTGTAAACCAATACCAATAGAATTACGACTACAGCATTAGATAAAATGAACTTTTTAATGTCCATTTTTTTGTATTTCTTAAAGAAATAAAGCAGGCCGATTGAAGGTATAGCCAAGAATCCCATGAATTGAATCCCGAAAACCAATCCAACAACAAAACAGATTAAAAGCAACCACCTATCTCCGCGTGGATCATCTAGATTGTCTGTCCATTTGAGACCAAGCCACAAAAGAAGGGCCATTATGAAACTGGCCATGGCGTAAACTTCAGTTTCAACCGCATTAAACCAAAAGCTATCTGAAAAAGTAAAGGCTAGTGCCCCAACCAGACCAGCACCCAAAACGGTAATTGCTTGGCTATTTTTTAAGTCCTTATTGTCTCGTCCAATTAATTTTTGGGTAAGATTGGTGATAATCCAAAATGTAAAAAGAACTGCAAAAGCGCTCGAAACCACTGAGACCATATTGACCATTAGTGCAATTTTGGTTGCATCACCAAAAGCGAAAAGCGAGAAAAAAGCGCCTATCATTTGTAATAAAGGTGCACCAGGTGGATGGCCAACCTGTAGTTTTGAAGAAGTGGTTATGTATTCGCCTGCATCCCAAAAACTTCCTGTAGGTTCAACAGTTACGAAATAAGTAATTAAGGCAATGGCGAAGGTTATCCACCCAAAAAGGGTGTTCCATTTTTTAAAGTTTTCTGCAAACATGTGATTAGGCTTTTGCCAATTGCGGCGAATTTACCAAAATATGAAGATTGGCACACTTATTTTAGCAAAAGCTTTAACTAATTAAAGCAGTCAAATTTATTTGCGGGGAATAAAGATTGTATTAAATTTGCACGCTCAAAAGCAAATAAGCTTTTTGGTTTAATGGCCCATGGTGTAATTGGCAACACTCCGGTTTTTGGTACCGTCATTCTAGGTTCGAGTCCTAGTGGGCCAACTAAACAAAGCAAATACCAACGTTTTGTTGTATATTTGCACCACTGAACGAATAGAAGAATATTCATGAGGGGACTTCGAGTCCCCTCTTTTATTGCTAGGTTTTATGTTTAAAGAAAAAGTTGAAGAGCTTTTAAATAAGGCTTTAGATGAAAGACCTAATTTGTTCTTGATAGATTTAAAGGTTGGTGCCGACAACGCGATTAAGGTTGTAATTGATGGAGACGAAGGTGTTAACCTTGACGATTGTATCGCAATCAGTAGGGCAGTTGAGCACAATTTAGACAGGGAGGAAGTAGATTTTTCCCTTGAAGTGACATCTGCAGGTGCAACAGCTCCATTGCTTTTGGCACGACAATACAGAAAGAATATTGGTAAAAAGTTGAAGGTTAGGACCAATGAAAGAGAAATCGAAGGTAATCTAACCGAGGCCAATGAAGAACATATAACCCTTGAATGGAAGGCCAGAGAGCCGAAACCAATTGGCAAGGGTAAGCACACAGTTCAGAAAAAGGAAGAGATTTCTTTTTCTGAAATAAGAGAAGCAAAAGTTGTTTTAAAATTTTAATTAGAATTTAGGTCATGGAGAATCTGGCGCTTATTGAATCCTTTTCAGAATTTAAGGATGATAAGTTTATCGATAGGGTAACACTAATGGCGATATTAGAAGAAGTATTTCGAAATGCGTTGAAGAAAAAATTTGGCTCAGACGAAAACTTTGACATAATTATCAACCCAGATAAAGGTGATTTGGAAATTTGGCGAAACCGTATTGTTGTTGAAGATGGCGAAGTAGAGGAGCCGAATGAAGAGATTTCGCTTACAGAAGCGCGCAAAATTGAACCTGATTTTGAAGTTGGTGAAGATGTTTCTGAAGAGGTGAAGTTGATTGATTTAGGTCGCCGTTCAATTTTGGCACTACGTCAAAATTTGATTTCTAAGATTCATGAACACGACAATACAACGATATACAAGCAGTTTAAGGACTTAGAAGGCGAGATTTACACTGCAGAGGTTCATCACATCCGTCACAAAGCGATAATTCTATTAGATGATGAAGGCAACGAAATTATCATGCCTAAAGACCGTCAAATTCCTTCAGACTTTTTTAGAAAAGGGGATAACGTTCGTGGTATAATTGAAAGTGTTGAGTTAAAGGGAAGCAAACCTTCAATAATTATGTCGAGAACTGCACCGAAGTTTTTGGAACAGTTGTTCTTTCAAGAAATACCAGAAGTTTTTGACGGTTTGATTACCATAAAAAAGGCAGTTAGGATCCCAGGTGAAAAAGCCAAAGTCGCTGTTGATTCTTATGATGATAGAATTGACCCCGTTGGTGCATGTGTGGGTATGAAAGGTTCTCGAATTCACGGTATTGTTCGCGAACTCGGAAATGAAAACATTGATGTTATCAATTGGACCAACAATCCGCAATTAATGGTTACAAGAGCATTGAGTCCTGCTCGTGTTACATCTGTGAAATTGGATGATGAGAAAATGACCGCCCAGGTATATTTGAAGCCAGAAGAGGTATCAAAGGCTATTGGTCGAGGAGGGCATAATATTAGATTAGCTGGACAATTAACCGGTTACGAGATTGATGTATTTAGAGAAGGAGTTGAAGAAGATGTGGAATTAACTGAATTCTCTGATGAAATCGACACTTGGATTATTGAAGAATTTAAAAAGATTGGACTGGATACGGCACGTAGCGTATTGGAGCTCGATGTTGCCGATTTGATTAAACGTACCGACCTTGAGGAGGAAACGGTTGAAGAGGTAGTTCGTATCCTAAAATCTGAATTTGAAGATTAAATTATATTTGCAGCAATTTTGCTGACAGAAAAGCATATATGGCAGGTAACCCAACAATACGATTAAACAAAGTCCTTAGGGAACTTAACATTTCATTGGATAGGGCTGTTGATTATCTCAGCAGCCAAGGTCACGATGTCGAAGCGCGTCCGACTACGAAAATTACTGATGAGGTGTACCAAGTCTTGTTGGATGAATTTCAGACGGATGCCAACAAGAAAGCCGCTTCTCAAGAGGTAGCAGAAGAAAAGCTTAAGGAGAAAGAGGAGATACGCCTGAAAATGGAACAAGAGCAAGAAGAAAAACGTCTTGCTCGTGAGCGTCGCCAAGCGGTGGCAGCTGAAAAGGAAAAGGTTATTAAGGGTAAGGTTGAGCTAACGGGTCCAAAGACCGTTGGTAAAATAGACCTGGATAAAAAGCCTGCCCCGCCTAAAAAGGAGGAAGCGGAAGAATCAAAGCCTGAACCTGAAAAAGTTGTTGAGGCCCCAAAACCTGAGGTTAAAAAAGAAGAACCGAAGCCAAAAGCTGCTCCTGAATCAGAACCGGAGAAAGAGGCTGAACCGGAGGTAATCGAAACTGCTTATCAAAAATTATCTGGACCGAAGATTACTGGAGATAAGATTGACTTAAGCAAATTTGATAAGCCTAAGAAAAAGAAAGAAGAGAATAAATCCGATTCCAATGATAATGCCGCCAATAGAAGAAAGCGCAGAAAGCGTATTGTTTCTGGTGGTAATAATCAACAAAATAACCGAGGTAAATCTGGAGGAAGAAAAGGTCAAAAACCGGTTCCAAAGGTAGAACCTACCGAAGAAGAAGTACAAAAGCAGGTTCGTGAAACCCTTGAAAAATTACAGGGTAAGTCCAACAAAGGTAAAGGAGCAAAATATCGTCGCGAAAAGCGTGACTTGCACCGTCAACAAACCGAGAAAGAACAAGAACTACAAGCACAAGAAAGTAAAGTTTTAAAGGTTACAGAATTTGTTACAGTTAATGAGGTAGCCACCATGATGGATGTTTCGACAACCGAAATTATCTCGGCTTGTATGTCATTGGGTATGATGGTTACCTTGAACCAGAGACTTGATGCTGAAACCCTTTCTATTGTTGCAGAAGAGTTTGGTTATGAGGTAGAATTTGTTACTGCAGAAATTGAAGAGTCTTTTGAGGTAGCAGAAGATGCGCCTGAAGATTTAGAACCACGTGCACCAATCGTTACGGTAATGGGGCACGTAGACCACGGAAAAACTTCCTTGCTTGACTACATTAGAGAAGAGAACGTAATTGCTGGAGAAAGTGGTGGAATAACCCAGCACATAGGTGCGTATGGTGTAACCTTGGAAAGTGGACAAAAAATAACTTTCCTAGATACTCCTGGTCACGAGGCGTTTACGGCAATGCGAGCTAGAGGTGCGCAGGTAACGGATATTGCTATCATTGTGATTGCAGCGGATGATGATATCATGCCACAAACCAAAGAAGCGATTAGCCATGCCCAAGCTGCTGGTGTTCCAATCGTATTTGCAATAAATAAGGTCGACAAGCAAACCGCTAATCCTGATAAAATCAAAGAAGGTTTGGCAAGTATGAACCTATTGGTTGAAGATTGGGGAGGAAAAATCCAGTCGCACGATATTTCTGCTAAAACAGGTCTCGGTGTTAACGAGTTGTTGGAGAAGGTACTGCTTGAAGCGGAATTATTGGAATTAAAGGCAAATCCTGATAGATTGGCCAATGGAACCGTTGTGGAAGCTTTTCTAGATAAAGGACGCGGATATGTCTCAACAATCCTCGTAGAAAATGGTACGCTTGAAATCGGGGATTATGTGCTTGCTGGTACCCATAGTGGAAAGGTTAAAGCCATGCAGGATGAGCGTGGTAAAAATGTTAAAAAAGTTGGTCCTGCAACACCTATATCCATTTTAGGATTGGATGGCGCCCCGCAGGCCGGTGATAAATTCAACGTGCTTGACGATGAACGAGAGGCCAAATCAATTGCTTCTAAACGATCACAATTACAACGTGAGCAGTCCGTTCGAACACAAAGACATATTACACTTGATGAAATTGGTAGGCGAATCGCTTTAGGAGATTTCCAAGAGCTGAACATTATTCTTAAGGGTGATGTAGATGGTTCTGTTGAAGCGCTAACGGATTCTTTCCAGAAATTGTCGACTGAAGAAATTCAAGTTAATATCATTCATAAGGGTGTTGGAGCCATTACGGAATCTGATGTTCTTCTAGCCAGTGCTTCAGATGCAATCATAATAGGATTTAATGTACGACCAATGGGTAACGCCCGAATGGTTGCTGATAAAGAAGAAATCGATATCCGTACCTATTCAATTATTTATGATGCGATAAATGACTTGAAAGATGCGATGGAAGGCATGCTTTCACCTGAGCTGAAAGAAGAGGTTACGGGTACAGCTGAAATCCGTGAAACCTTTAAGATTTCCAAAATCGGTACAATTGCTGGTTGTATGGTGACGAGTGGTAAAGTCTTCCGTAACTCGCAAGTACGTCTTATTCGTGATGGTGTCGTAATCTATACTGGCGAATTGGCCTCTTTGAAACGATTCAAAGATGATGTCAAAGAGGTTTCAAAGGGATACGATTGTGGTTTGCAGGTCAAAAACTATAATGATATTCAAATTGAGGATATCATTGAAGCATTCCAAGAAGTTGCCGTTAAGAAGAAACTTTAATCCTTATCATTTATAGGGCCGATTAACATCGCGTTTGGATATTTTTTCCTTACCAATTGAAAGCGACGTTCAGCTTCTAAGAGGTCATAGAATTTTCCGAGTTTAACACGAAAAGTAGGTTCTTCAAAGTCAATTTTTGAAAACCAACCTGGGTATTCTACATCAACTTTGGATTTTAAATATTCTGCCTTTTGAGCAGTTCCAAATCCCACTTGAATTTGATAATATTCCCGTTGCTTATTGACACGATTGTAGACTGAAAGCAATTGCTCCATTTTCTGATCTTGTTCAACAGAAATGGTGCCTTCTTGTGCTAAAGCAGTACAGCAAAAAAGTAAAGTAAGAAGTACTAGTATCGTGGTTCTCATGATGTTATCAATCTACGAATCTTGGTGCAAGATACAAAGGTAATTTTTGAGGGATGAATACGGGCTCAAACAAATTATTTAGAACGATTATAAATTATGAGTTATAAATACGTTAACATTTTAAAAAAGCCCATCGTGTCGTATTTTTGTCGACGATTTTGAAGCGATTTCCGATAAAATGCTCTCTCGCTTTAGAGCTAACATCGTGCCAAAATCAAGATAGCAATTATGTTATGATGAAAAAGGTTTTGAACCGCACCCAATTTTATCAATTTCTCGGTCTAAGTTTATTCTTAATTACACAGCTTTTTGTGTCTCCTTTATTCGCTCAAGATGGAGCGGAGGCTACTATGGCTGAAGAGGCTCCTGCTTCAGATTTAGGGGGTGATACAGACAAAGGGAAACAACTTTTCAATCAGAACTGCGCAGCTTGTCATGCACTTAACCGTAAGATGACAGGGCCGGCGTTGGCGAATGTTGAAACGAGACTTTATGAGGATGAAGGATTGGAAAAGGAGTGGCTTTATGCATGGATAAAAAATAGTGCAGGCGTTATTGCTTCTGGAGATGCTTACGCCAATAAAATATACAACGAGTACAATCAGGCGGCGATGACCGCTTTTCCTACTTTGTCTAATGAGGATATAGACAACATTTTAGCTTATACCGCTTACGTACCACCGGCTGTGGCTGGAGGTGGTGGTGGGGTAACTCCTCCGCCGACTGAACCACAATCATCAGGAATTTCCAATGAAATCATTTTAGGAGCCCTTGCCCTCGTTTTTGGTCTGCTGGTTCTAATGCTGTTCTTGGTAAACAAGACCTTACGCAGAATTGCAGAGGCAAACGGTGTTGAGGTAGTTAGGGCCAATGCCGAAGTGAGGAAGCCAATTTGGAAAGCATTTGCTGAGAACCAGTTTCTCGTTTTGTGTACTGTAATTTTCTTTTTGTTGGCTGCAGGTTATGGAGCTTACGCGTGGATGTCACAAGTAGGGGTTGATCAAGGTTATGCTCCTGTGCAACCTATTCATTACTCGCACAGAATTCATGCCGGTGTTAACAAGATAGAATGTAAATACTGTCATTCTTCAGCAAGGGTATCAAAACATTCAGGTATTCCTTCTTTGAACGTTTGTATGAACTGTCATAAATCTATTTATGAGTACTCAGGTAATGGAGAAGCACCTTCTGCCGAAGATTTAGCGAATGGATACACGAATGAATTCTACACAGGGGAAATCAAGAAATTGTATAAGGCTGTAGGATGGGATGAAGAAAACCAGAGATATACTGGAGAATCCCAACCGGTAGAATGGGTCAGAATTCATAACCTTCCAGACTTTGCTTATTTCAACCATTCTCAGCATGTTGAGGTTGGTAAAATCGAATGTCAGACCTGTCATGGTCCAGTAGAGGAAATGGAAATCATGTATCAATACTCTCCATTGACCATGGGCTGGTGTATCAACTGTCACAGAGAGACAGAAGTACAAATGGCCGACAATGCCTACTATGATAAAATTCACGACGAGCTATCAAAAAAATATGGAGTAGAGAAGTTGACAGCGGCTCAAATGGGTGGATTGGAATGTGGTAAGTGCCACTATTAATTAAGAAGTTATTTCGAAATACGATATGGCGTCAAACAAAAAATATTGGAAGAGTGAAGCGGAGTTGAATCCGAACGATTCCATTGTTGCTAAACTAAGGAACGACGAGTTTGTAGAACACATTCCCGTTGATGATTTCTTAGGGAATAAGGAAAATCTTGAGGAATCATCTACGACCCGTAGGGATTTTTTAAAGTATGTTGGTTTTAGTACAGCAGCTGCAACCATGGCTGCTTGTGAAGGTCCTGTTCATAAGTCTGTACCTTATGTAGTGCAGCCAGAAGAGATTGTTCCTGGGGTCGCTAATCATTATGCATCAACAATTGCAGATGGTTTTGACTTTGCCAGTATCGTTGTTAAAACTAGGGAAGGCCGACCAATCAAGATTCAGAACAATAGTTTGGCCAAAGTATCAGGCCATGCCAATGCCAGAGTTAACGCATCGGTTCTTTCCTTATATGATAGTAGAAGGGTACAGGGCCCTATGGCAAAAGGACAGCCCATTGAATGGAAGGTTCTGGATGCAACCGTAAGGGCTAAACTTGGTAGTCTTGCTAATGGAGGAAAGCAAATCGCTTTATTGACGCAGACCTACGCAAGTCCTTCAACAGATAAATTGATAAAAGAATTTTCAGAAAAATTTGGGAACGTAAGACACGTTACTTACGATGCCATTTCTGAAGATGCCGCTTTGAATGCCTTTGAGGCCATGTATGGCGAAAGGGCATTAGCTGACTATGATTTTTCCAAAGCTGAAGTAATTGTTTCTTTCGCTGCTGACTTTTTAGGAGATTGGCAAGGTGGTGGTTATGATTCAGGTTATGCCAAAGGACGAGTTCCTGAACATGGTAAAATGTCAAAACATATTCATTTGGAATCAAATATGTCTTTGACTGGGGCTAATGCTGATCATCGTATACCATTAAAACCTTCTGAAATCAAAATTGCTCTTGCCAAAGTTTATGGCAAACTGAACGGAGGAAATGTTGGTGGTGGAACTTCAGAACTAGATGCCTATGTTGAGCAAATAGTCGCTCAGCTTAGAAAGGCAGGCAGCAAAGCTGTCGTGGTTTGTGGTTTGAACGATGAAAATGCGCAAACAGTAGTATTAGGAATTAACACTATGCTACAAAGTGAGGCCTTTGATAACGAAAACCCAAAATACACACGAAGAGGAAGCACCTCAGGAGTAAGAAGTTTAGTTGCAGCGATGCAATCGGGTACTATAGGTGCATTAATTATCGATGGTGTGAATCCTGTTTATTCATTGCCAAATTCCGCTGACTTTGTTGATGGATTGTCTAAAGTCGATTTGTCAGTCTACTTTGCCCATAATAATGATGAAACTGCTCAGGCCGTAACTCATGTTGCTGCCAGCAACCATTATTTGGAGTCGTGGGGTGATGCGCAAATCAAAAAAGGACATTACAGTTTACAACAACCCGTAATACGAGAGTTGTTTGATACTAGACAATTTCAATCTAGTTTATTGAATTGGATGGGTATGGGTGAAACCACCACCTACCAAGATTACATAAAGGAAAATTGGACGGCAAATATTCTTGGAGGTTCAAGCTGGAACAAGGCATTGCAAGATGGTGTTTTCAGTGCTGACACTATGGTGGTTACGTCTGAAGGTGGTTTAAACAGTGGCGAGTCAATTGCTGTAACTGAACCAACAGCCGATGAAGAGGTCGCAATTGATAGTTCTGCAGTGAATATTAATGCAGCCATCAGGGCCTTGGCAAGTGCTACACCTGGGGACTTTGAAATGATGCTTTATTCCAAAGTCGGAATGGGAGACGGAAAGCTTGCAAATAACCCGTGGTTACAAGAATTTCCAGATCCAATTTCTCGTGTTTCGTGGGACAACTATGTAACTGTTTCCAAGAATGATGCAGCAACGCTAGGTTTTGAGAATTATAATGTTGCCAACGGAGGTTTAGATGGTAGTTATGCCAAAATCACTCTAGATGGTACTACCGTAGATAAAGTTCCTGTGATTATTCAGCCGGGACAAGCCGATGGTACGCTAGGGCTTTCATTTGGTTATGGTCGTAAGGCTGGACTTCAAGAAGAAATGCAAACTGGGGTCAACGCTTTTAGTCTCTATAAAGACTTTGATAACGTGCAGGCAGTTGCTATTGCAAAAGCCGAAGGAACGCACGAATTTGCATGTATCCAATTGCACAATACCTTAATGGGTCGTGGTGATATTATTAAGGAAGCCACACTTGAGGAATTTAATACCAAAGAAGCTTATGAGTGGAATCCAGTTCCACAGGTCTCTTTGGATCACCAAGAAGTTCCTGCGACTTCAGTAGACCTTTGGGAAAGTTTTGATCGCTCCATTGGGCATCATTTCAATATGTCTATTGATTTGAATGCTTGTACTGGATGTGGTGCTTGTGTTATCGCTTGTCATGCAGAGAACAATGTTCCTGTTGTAGGTAAGCAAGAGATTCGTCGCTCCCGTGATATGCATTGGTTACGAATTGATAGATATTACTCTTCAGAAGATTCTTTTGGAGCTGATGTAGAAGAAAAGGAAACTGCAGAGGAAGGATACAGAACAACAATGTTGGATTTGGAGAACCCATCTCAGAATCCACAGGTTGCCTTTCAGCCTGTAATGTGTCAGCACTGTAATCACGCTCCTTGTGAAACAGTTTGTCCAGTGGCAGCTACGGCTCATAGCCGTCAAGGGCAAAACCATATGGCATATAACCGTTGTGTGGGTACAAGATATTGTGCCAATAACTGTCCATATAAAGTACGTCGATTTAACTGGTTCCTATATAGTAACAATGACGAGTTCAACTATAACATGAACAATGATTTGGGTAAAATGGTATTGAACCCAGATGTTAATGTTCGTTCTCGTGGTGTAATGGAAAAATGTTCCCTATGTATTCAAATGACACAAAAAACCATTTTGGATGCGAAACGGGACGGGCGTGAAGTTAAAGATGGTGAATTCCAAACGGCTTGTTCTGCTGCCTGTGGTACGGGAGCTATCGTGTTTGGAGACATTAATAATAAAGAAAGTAAAGTTGCCGAGTTGAAGGAAGATGATAGAATGTATCACTTATTGGAGCATGTAGGAACGAAACCAAATGTATTCTACCATGTAAAAGTGAGAAATACAGACGAGGCATAACCAACTAATAAAGAAGAAACTAGAATATAGATTATGGCGTCGCATTACGAAGCACCTATACGAAGACCTCTAGTACTTGGCGACAAGGGATATCACGATGTATCTGTTGATATTGCTCGCCCTGTTGAAGGAAAAGCGAATAAGCATTGGTGGATTGTATTCTCAATTGCACTAGCAGCTTTCCTTTGGGGACTGGGTTGTATCATCTATACCATTTCAACGGGTATCGGTGTCTGGGGTTTGAATAAAACAGTAAACTGGGCTTGGGATATTACAAACTTTGTCTGGTGGGTTGGTATTGGTCACGCCGGTACGCTTATTTCTGCTGTATTGTTATTATTCCGTCAGAAATGGAGAATGGCGATTAACCGTTCTGCTGAAGCAATGACGATTTTTTCTGTTATTCAGGCGGGACTTTTCCCAATAATTCACATGGGTCGACCATGGTTGGCATATTGGGTATTACCCATTCCAAACCAGTTTGGTTCACTTTGGGTGAACTTTAATTCTCCACTTCTTTGGGATGTATTTGCAATTTCGACTTATTTGTCAGTTTCATTGGTATTCTGGTGGACGGGATTACTTCCTGATTTTGCAATGATTCGTGACCGTGCTGTAAAGCCGTTTCAAAAGAAAATTTATAGCTTATTAAGCTTCGGATGGACTGGTCGAGCAAAAGATTGGCAACGTTTTGAAGAAGTATCATTGGTATTGGCAGGTTTGGCTACACCCCTTGTACTTTCGGTGCATACGATTGTATCCTTCGACTTTGCCACTTCAGTAATACCTGGATGGCATACCACGATTTTCCCACCATACTTTGTAGCTGGTGCGATTTTCTCAGGTTTTGCGATGGTACAAACGCTTCTCATTATAATGAGAAAGGTGTGTAACCTTGAAGCTTACATCACTGTGCAACATATCGAATTGATGAACATTGTAATTATGATTACAGGGTCAATTGTTGGATGTGCATATATTACAGAGTTGTTTATCGCATGGTATTCAGGAGTTGAATACGAACAATATGCCTTCTTAAATCGCGCAACAGGACCTTATTGGTGGGCATATTGGTCAATGATGACTTGTAACGTTTTCTCACCACAAGTAATGTGGTTTAAAAAGATTCGTACCAGTATCATGGCTTCTTTTATAATATCAATCGTCGTGAATATTGGAATGTGGTTTGAACGTTTTGTAATTATTGTTACTTCGTTGCATAGAGATTACCTTCCTTCTTCTTGGACAATGTTCTCACCGACATTCGTTGATATCGGAATTTTCATCGGTACTATTGGCTTTTTCTTTGTCTTGTTCCTATTGTATTCAAGAACGTTCCCTGTTATTGCACAGGCCGAGGTTAAATCAATCCTGAAGTCATCGGGTCAGCGTTTTAAAAACTTACGTGATGAAGGGAAACCGTTGTATCAAATGCCTGAAAGAGGTGTCGAGAAAGCTGCTGTAGAAGTTGCAAATAACAAAGAAGACCAGGTTTCTGAACTCATCAATAGGTTAGGTTCTTT
Source organism: Croceivirga thetidis (assembly GCF_012272815.1). Taxonomy (GTDB): domain Bacteria; phylum Bacteroidota; class Bacteroidia; order Flavobacteriales; family Flavobacteriaceae; genus Croceivirga; species Croceivirga thetidis. The sequence continues at coordinate 381,795 of NZ_JAAWWL010000001.1, read as the reverse complement.
TAATCCTGAAACTGATGCCGCAGATAAACTTCAAGAGATTAAAGGTGTTGGTCCCCAAATGGAAAGTGTTTTGAATCAAATAGGGATTTACACATTTGCTCAAGTGAGTAAAATGACCAAAAAAGAATATGATTTGCTTGATTCCATTACCGAGAAATTCCCAGGAAGAGCACAACGTGATGATTGGGCCGGTCAGGCGAAACGTTTAAACAAGAATAAATAATTATGGCATCCAATAAAGTAATACACGCGCTTTACACCGATGACGACATATTGATGAATGCCGTTAAAAAAGTTCGCGCAGCTCACCATCATATTGAAGAGGTATATACGCCTTTTCCCGTTCATGGTTTGGACAAAGCAATGGGTCTTGAAGATACCCGTATTGCTATAACCTCATTCATGTACGGTTGTTTGGGATTGGCTGTGGCAATAACGATGATGAATTATATCATGATTGAAGATTGGCCGCAGGATATTGGAGGTAAGCCAAGCTTTAGTTATTTGGATAATATGCCGGCTTTCGTTCCCATAATGTTCGAAATGACGGTGTTTTTTGCAGCTCACTTAATGGTTATCACTTTTTATTTGAGAAGTAGAATGTGGCCATTCAAGAAAGCTGAAAATCCAGACAAGCGAACTACTGATGACCATTTTTTAATGGAAGTGGGTATTCACGATAATGAAGACGAGTTGAAACAATTGCTTTTGGACACGGGGGCAGTCGAAATAACGGTTACAGAAAAGGAAGGTTAACATGAAACGATTCTTTGCGATAGTAGCACTTTGCGGACTTTTGGTCTCGGCCAGTTCTTGTTTTGATAAGAACAGTCCTAATTATCAATACATGCCAAACATGTATGAATCTGTTGGCTATGAAACCTATGAGGGAGTTGATACCCCATTGTTTCCTGAAGGTACAGAAGCATTAACCCCTCCTGATGGTACAGTTTCACGAGAGTGGCTACCATATGAGTTTGATAATTCAATTGAAGGTAAGGAGTTGGCAAGATTGCAACCAAGTCCGCTTGATTCTACTATGATGGAACAAAATCTTGCTGAGGGAAAAGGATTGTACGATATCTATTGTGCGATTTGTCATGGTGCCAAGGGTGATGGACAAGGATGGTTAGTTAAACAAGAAAAGATATTAGGTGTTCCCAGTTATGACGATGTTGCAAGAAACATTTCAGTTGGTAGTACCTATCATACGATGTATTACGGACTGAATTCTATGGGATCTTATGCTTCCCAAATGAGTTCTGAGAAGGAACTTTGGCAGGTTGCTGAGTATGTAATGAAATTAAAAGAAGACCTATCCAAATAAAATTGGAATGAAATATACATTTTCAAATAGATTACGAATTGGTTCCTTTATAGCGATGGGACTTGGTGCAATATTCCTAATTCTAGGTTTCCTGCAAGCTCCAAGTACTGTTGAAGAGGCTAAGGCTATTGCGATGGCCGCACATGATGACGGTCACCACGGTGAAAGTCATGCAACGGATACCAGTGGCCATGAGAACCATGCCGATGAGAGTGGGCATGCCTCAAATGAGCATGCAGAAGACGCACATGGTGAAGGACATGGTGCTTCTCATGACGAACACGTATTTCATCAAATGCAAAACAGGCCTTGGGCTGCTTTGTACGTGGCAGCGTTCTTTTTCTTTATGATCGCTTTAGGTACTTTGGCTTTTTACGCCGTTAATCGAGCAGCACAAGCAGGATGGTCTCCATTATTGTTTAGAATTATGGAAGGGATTACTGCCTACATTGTACCCGGAGGAATAATTGTTTTTGTGATTTTGGTGTTGTCGATTCTACATATGAACCATATGTTCGTTTGGATGGATGCCGAAGTTGTGGAGCACGACCATTTATTACAAGGAAAAAAGGGTTACTTGAACCCAACATTTTTTATTGTTAGAGCTGCAATATTTTTAGGCGGATGGATTGCTTATCGTCAAATTTCACGAAAGCTCTCTTTGGCCCAAGATAATGCTGATGATAATTCAAACTTTAAAAAGAATTTTAAATGGTCAGCAGCTTTCCTTGTTTTCTATTTGATTTCTGAATCTATGATGTCTTGGGATTGGATTATGAGTCTTGATCCACACTGGTTTAGCACCTTATTCGGTTGGTACGTTTTTGCAAGTATGTTTGTTTCGGGCATAACTACCATTGCAATTGTTACCATTTATTTGAAGTCTAAAGGATATTTAGAACAGATTAATGATAGCCACATTCACGATTTAGCGAAGTTTATGTTCGGAATAAGTATTTTCTGGACATACCTCTGGTTCAGTCAGTTTATGTTGATATGGTATGCTAACATACCTGAAGAGGTAACTTATTTCGTGTTCAGAATCGAACATTATAAATTACCATTTTTTGGAATGCTGGCTTTGAATTTCATCTTTCCATTGTTGGTATTGATGAACAGTGATTATAAGAGAATTAATTGGTTTGTAATCATGGTAGGAATCGTGATACTATTCGGTCATTACCTTGATGTTTATAATATGGTTATGCCTGCAACTGTTGGTGAACATTATGGATTTGGACTAGCAGAAATAGGAGGTATATTATTCTTCGGAGGACTTTTTGTTTATTGGGTTTTCAATACGCTTACCAAAGAAGAACTAATGCCGAAACGCAACCCATTTATTGAAGAAAGCCGACAGTTTCATTACTAAAAGTATACGAACGAAATGACGACATTATTGATATTGATAGTTCTTGTTTTAGTTGCGATTGCCATCTGGCAAATCGGTAAAATTTTCGAATTGTCACAGATGGGCAAGGAAGATGATTCATCTGAAGTGGCCAATGATGAGGATAACAAAAACAACGGATATTTACTTTTTGCCTTTTTGGTATTCATTTATGGTATTACAATTTTCAGTTTTGCAAAGTATACCAAAGTTTTACTGCCAGTTGCAGCTTCAGAGCACGGTGATGAATATGATTTGTTGATGCTGATTTCCTTTGTGGTAATCTTTTTTGTTCAAACCATCACACAGGCATTATTACATTATTTCGGGTATAAATATCGAGGTAAGAAAGGAAACAAAGCTTTGTTCTATGCGGACAATGACCGTTTAGAATTTATATGGACCATTATCCCAGTAATCGTCTTAGCAGGCTTGATAATCTCTGGCCTATATTACTGGACCGAAATCATGGACGTCAATGATGAGGATGACCCTTTGGTTGTAGAACTATATGCCCAACAATTCAACTGGACAGCCAGATATGGAGGTGCGGATAATGTTCTAGGTGATGCTAGTGTTAGATTAATTGATATTGATAGAGCAAACGTACTAGGATTGGATGAATCTGATCCAAATGCAGCCGATGATGTTATCGTCAAAGAATTGCACTTACCTGTAGGGAGAAAAGTAAACTTTTACATGCGTTCTCAAGACGTGTTGCACTCAGCCTACATGCCACACTTTAGAGCACAAATGAACTGTGTTCCTGGAATGATTACCCAATTCTCCTTTACACCGAATATAACAACGGAAGAAATGCGATTGAACCCGGATGTGATAGAAAAGGTGAAAAGAACAAATTTAATTAGAGCAGAGAAAGCTGCTAACGGTGATCCCAATTCTGACCCTTGGGTTTTTGATTATGTTCTGCTTTGTAACAAAATTTGCGGTAAATCGCATTATAACATGCAAATGAAGATAATAGTCGAAAGTGAAGAGGACTATAATAAGTGGTTGGCTGAACAAGCTACTTTTGAAAGTATGGTAATGTCAGATGAACCAAAAGACGAAATGGTTGAAGTGGCCATGGATTCCCAGGATATGGGAAATGAAAACACAGAAGAAATAATGGAAGTCGAGTCTGAGACAGGCTCCAATTAATAATTGCTAGAAAAAGAAAAAAACAAAGATTATGTCTGCAGTAGCACACGAACATGTTGATGACCATGCACACGATGACCACGGACATCATCACAAGGAAACGTTCATAACAAAATACATCTTTAGCCAAGACCATAAGATGATAGCCAAGCAATACTTCATTACAGGAGTATTGATTATGGGATTCATCGGTATCGCGATGTCCTTGCTTTTTAGAATGCAATTGGCTTGGCCAGGTGAATCATTCTCAATATTTGAAGCGCTATTAGGTAAATGGGCTCCTGAAGGGGTAATGGATGCCGATGTTTATTTGGCATTGATAACAATGCACGGTACCATAATGGTGTTCTTTGTCTTAACAGCTGGCCTTAGTGGTACTTTTAGTAATCTACTAATACCATTGCAAATTGGTGCAAGGGATATGGCTTCAGGATTCCTGAACATGATATCGTACTGGTTGTTCTTTTTGTCAACCGTGATTATGGTAATTTCTCTTTTTGTTGAAGCAGGTCCTGCAGCAGCGGGTTGGACAATTTATCCTCCACTGAGTGCCTTACCAATGGCACAACCTGGATCGGGTATGGGTATGACCTTGTGGCTTGTTTCGATGACAATTTTTATTGCCTCATCCCTATTAGGTTCGTTAAACTACATAGTGACTGTTTTGAATCTTAGAACGAAAGGAATGTCAATGACTCGTTTACCATTAACAATATGGGCATTCTTCATTACGGCAATAATTGGTGTAATTTCTTTCCCAGTATTGCTTTCTGCTGGTCTATTGCTTTTGATGGATAGAAGTTTTGGAACTTCATTTTTCTTATCGGATATTTTTATTCAAGGAGAAGTCTTACACTACCAAGGAGGATCACCTGTACTATATGAACATTTGTTCTGGTTTCTAGGTCACCCTGAAGTGTATATTGTATTGTTACCAGCTTTAGGTATAACATCTGAGGTAATGTCAACCAATGCGAGAAAACCAATTTTTGGTTACCGTGCAATGGTTGCTTCAATTTTAGCAATTGCATTTCTGTCAACAATTGTTTGGGGCCACCATATGTTTATTTCTGGGATGAATCCTTTTCTAGGATCAGTGTTCACATTTACCACATTGTTGATTGCTATTCCATCTGCAGTAAAGGCCTTTAATTATATTACAACCTTATGGAAAGGTAACTTACAGTTAAACCCTGCGATGTTATTCTCAATAGGTTTGGTTTCCACATTTATAACTGGTGGACTAACTGGAATAATCTTGGGTGACAGTACATTGGATATCAATGTTCACGATACTTATTTTGTTGTGGCTCACTTCCATTTGGTAATGGGTATATCAGCATTATATGGTCTATTTGCCGGAGTATACCACTGGTTCCCTAAAATGTTCCAAGGGCGAATGATGAATAAGAATTTGGGATATGTACATTTTTGGGTAACTGCAGTTTGTGCGTATGGAGTATTTTTCCCAATGCATTTTGTAGGTATGGCTGGTGTACCAAGAAGGTATTATGAAAATACGGCTTTTCCTATGTTTGACGAATTGACCGATGTTCAGGTATTAATGACCACCTTTGCCTTGATTGCTGGTGCTGCACAATTGGTATTTGTGTACAATTTCGTTTATAGCATATTTTACGGAAAACGTGGTCCTAAAAACCCATGGAGTTCTACTACCCTTGAATGGACTGCACCTCAAGAGCATATACACGGTAATTGGCCTGGTGCAATACCAGAGGTACATCGATGGGCTTACGACTACAGTAAAACTTATGAAAATGGGGAGTACATTATAGCTGGTCAAGATTTCGTTCCTCAAGACGTACCGCTTCAGGAAAATGAGGAAGAACTCAATCATTAGGTGTTGATAACAGTATTGATAGCCCGTTTGTAAGAATTGACAAACGGGCTTTTTTTTGCTGTAATTTTAAGGATAAGGATTTCGAATTGAATTTTGAAGTTTAAACAGTCAAGAAAATGAAACGATTGCTACTAGTTATATTACTCTTGCCTCTTATGGTTGAGGGTCAAAAGAATCGAAATGACCTTAATAGGGAACCGGTAACTTATTCGGGTCCAAACGCTTTCCATTCTATAGTGTTAGGGAAAGGGTTGCTAGCAGACTTATACCATACTGCAATGGACCCGCACGTAATTTTTGAAGTTGACCCAAATCAATACGACAGAATAATAAAGGAAGTTAACAATGGTGTTCTGACTATAAGTGCTGATGATGATATTAAGCCTAGGAGTAATTGGAAGATTAGAATATATTTCAATCAATTGAAATCGATAAAAGTTGTTGATGGGGCTAAAATATATTTACAATCAAATATAAAATCTGAAGAAGCTGTTGGTTTGTCTGCAGATTATCAGGGAAAAATCTTCTATAAAGACGACGCTTTGATTCAAGCACCGGATGTAAATATTACCTTGGATCACCGCTCATCGATTGAGGTACATTTGGCAACTGATCGACTTCAAGTAAATGCCTCTGATGTTTCAGATTTAACAACCCAATTTAGTAGGAGCCTAGACAGGTTTTGGGTAAGTCTCGATCACGACAGTACTTTGGATGTTAAAGGAAATACCGCCCACAGTGAAGACTTGATTCTGGAGGTCTCCGATCACTGTGATATTGATATACGGCAAATAATTGCAGACAAAGTAAATTTGAATATTTACGGCAATAGTAAAATTGATGTCGCAACAGCAGAGGAAGGTACGATTGAAATGGTTGCAAAAGGAAATTCTCGAGTGAATATATGGGGTACACCCATCTATAAAAAAGTTGTCCTAACCCAAGGTTCCGAATTGATAAATCAAGATCGTTAATTCACCAATCTTTGCTTATCGGAGCAGTTAATAAATGTTCTGGAATACCAAAACCATCTATTAAGCTACCGATGTGAGGTCTTAATTCTGAACTGAGACGTTCTATTCGCTGTCGTATGGCCTTTGATTTAGCACTTCCTAAATAGCCTTGCTCTAAATACCATTCGGCATCCTTACGAATAATATTCAAGGAATGAAGACTCCCTATTTGAAAAAATAAATCTCTGTATTTATCATCAGTAATACTTCTAGTTTTTTCGTAGTACCATTTAATGGCCAAAACCTCACTGTAGGCCTTTCCCACTTCCAATAAATGAGTCTGTGTTTTTAAAAATGCTTGATAGCTAGGCATCCCCTTTTTAATATAATTTCGAATGCGCATGGCAGCGGTATAGGTCAAACGACGTAACCTGAAATCTAAGGCATGAAGATGAAATTTATGGTTATATAAATGTTCGCTATCCACTTTATTCACATACAGTGGATTGATTGTGGTTAGTTTATCATTTAGCTGATTACCCAATAATTTTAATACACTGGCAAACCCACCTGAATTAAATTCAGACTTGAAATCGGAAAGAACGCCTTTGGCAGCTAATTGCAATAAAACCGTATTGTCACCCTCGAAAGTTGTAAATATGTCGGAATCATTCTTTAAATCTGCAATCCTATTTTCTCGCAGATACCCTTTACCTCCACATGCTTCTCTTGATTCTTGTACTGCTTGAGATGAAAACCAAGTTATTATTGATTTTAATCCCGCAACTTGGGTTTCTATTCTTCTTTTGTCACCATCTTTATTTGAAGCATATTCATACATTGCCCTTTCAAGTGCAAAATGATAAACCAAACAACTGGCCACTTTCGGAATCAAACGGAGTTGGTGAGTTGGGTAATCTATCAATAAATCTTCTTGAATTTTTATAGAGTCATTGAACTGTCGTCGTCTCAACCCGTGTTTTACAGATATGGTCAAGCTCATTTTTGCAGCTGCAAGTGCTCCTTTAGCCACACAGATTCGTCCACCAACTAAAGTTCCCAGCATTGTAAAAAACCGTTTGTTTGGATTTTTTATGGGAGATTTATAATTACCATTTTCATCAATTCCGCCATATTTGTCCAAAAGATTTTCAATAGGGACTTTTACTTGGCTAAACCATATTTTGCCATTGTCAACACCATTGAGACCAAGTTTGTAGCCGTTATCCTCAATGGTTACTCCATCTAGTACTTGATGCTTTGTATCTCTCAGCGGCACTAATATGGCATGTACTCCCTCATTTTGGCCATTTACTATTAGTTGGGCAAAAACTGTAGCCATTTTAGAGTGCAGGGCATTTCCAATGTACTCCTTGTTATCATATTTGCCGGGCGTATCAATGACCAGTGACCTTTCCTCATGCAAATAGGTTGCGGTAGTGTTTATTCCCCTCACATTACTCCCGTGCCCAGTTTCGGTCATCGCAAAGCATCCTAACAACGAGGTATCTCCAGTATTTGAAAGGTATTTATCTCGTTGTACCGAATTTCCGAGATTTTGAATGCTCCCTCCGAATAATCCAAACTGTACACCAAACTTTACTGCTAAGCTACCATCCACAAACATTAGGTGTTCAAAAATTGCTGCGTAAGTCTCAAGATTATCCTTTCCACCATATTCTTCAGGATAGGCATAAGCACCCCAACCACCTGAGGCTAAATTCTTCAATTGCTTAAGCACCACCTCCCTTGCACCTTCTTTAGTTGGATGTATTGTCCATTTAAAATCTTGATGCTTGAGAAAATCCCTGAAACGTCTAACTTCAGAAAGCTTGTCACCGTAAAGAATTTCATCCAAGAATTTAGGCTCAAACCTTAGAGAGTCGATTTGTCTGTCAACTTCAACATTGAATAAATGGTTGTAATGATTGGGTTGAATACCTAATGTTTTTTCAACATATTGTAGCTGATTGTTTTCGGTTACATCAATTTTATGACCTTTTGCAACCTTTTGGCTGAAGGTCTCTAAAGGATATATCTCAGATTCCACCAGTTTAGCCTTGCTTTGGGTTATAAATTGTTGCCACTTCTTTACCTCGGTATTTTTTGGAGGGTTGCCCTTATCTAACCAATTGGCCAAAATTTTACGTTCTTCATTTGATAATGAATCATCTTCCTTAATAGCCTTTTTGACCACTTGTATTTCAGAAGCAGATAACAAATCATCAGACCAAATGACATAAAAGAAGGGTATATAAGGAGCTATACCTTTGGAGTATTGAACTTTCTGCATAGGTTGAATTTACGATAAAATGCTGCTATTTCACTTACAATAAACTTTGAATATCCTCTTGGTTAATTGCCCTATCTTTGTTTGTATGAACGAAAACCTTGACCCAACTTCAGAAAACTTTTCTCCTGAAGAATTGGATATCGAAAGAGCATTACGACCGATTGCCTTCGATGATTTTACTGGGCAGGAACAAGTACTTGAAAACCTTAAGGTTTTTGTTGAGGCTGCGAATCAGCGAGGAGAGGCTCTTGACCACACCTTATTTCATGGACCTCCGGGATTGGGAAAGACCACCTTGGCCCATATTTTGGCAAACGAGTTGGGTGTAGGTATAAAGGTTACTTCAGGTCCTGTATTGGACAAACCTGGTGATTTAGCAGGTCTTCTGACAAATCTAGATGAACGCGATGTATTGTTTATTGATGAAATACATAGATTAAGCCCAATAGTTGAAGAATATCTTTATTCCGCAATGGAAGATTATAAAATTGATATTATGATCGAGACGGGGCCTAATGCCCGATCGGTACAAATCAATTTAGCGCCTTTTACTTTAGTTGGTGCTACAACGCGTTCTGGCCTATTGACTGCACCAATGCGGGCCCGCTTTGGGATTAGTAGTAGACTGGAATATTATGATACTGAACTTTTATCAACAATTGTTCAGCGTAGTGCTGATATTTTAAGAGTGCCGATATCAAACGAAGCGGCCATAGAAATTGCAGGTAGGAGCAGGGGTACACCAAGAATCTGTAATGCTCTTTTAAGGCGCGTGCGAGATTTTGCTCAGATTAAGGGAGATGGAAATATTGATTTGGAGATATCAAAATTTGGATTGAAGGCATTGAATGTAGATGCCAATGGACTGGATGAAATGGATAATAAGATTTTGTCTACTATAATTGATAAATTCAAAGGAGGTCCTGTTGGCATAACTACATTGGCCACTGCGGTTTCAGAAAGTGCAGAGACCCTCGAAGAGGTTTACGAGCCTTTTCTCATTCAACAAGGTTTTATTATGCGAACTCCTCGTGGTCGTGAAGCTACTGAATTGGCATACAAACATTTAGGTAGGGTCAAGGGAGGTTCACAACCTGGGCTATTTTGATATATGGCAAAAGAGAAAAAAATTCCTGAAGTTTCTTTTTCTAAGTTTCTTGGCCGTGCGCTTGAAATAGTCAAAAATCCACTTCCGTTTCACCATGACAACTTCGAAGAAAAAGGAGATACTTTCATTCTCAATATCGGATTCCAGAAAAAAATAATTTTTTCGCGTAATGCCGGCTTCTTAAAATACGCACTTCAAAAAAATCAACGGAATTACACAAAATCAGAAGTTCAAACCAAAGAGGTTGCCAAATACTTAGGTAAAGGCTTATTGACTGCAGAAGGTGAGCACTGGAAAACACAACGAAAACTTATTCAACCTGCATTTCATAAAAAACATTTATCCAATCTTTTGGAGATAATGCAAGAGACCATCAACGAAGAACTAGCTCAAATTCCATTTGATAAAGAAATTGATATAGAGCCCTATTTTGGAAGGCTGGCATTTCAAGTGGTTGCAAAATCACTATTTAGTGGTGAAGTTGAGGAATCTACAATTGCCCGTCTACAAGAAATTGTTGAAGCATCACAAAAAATCTTGGTTCGAGAATTGAGACAACCATATTTGGCCTGGTGGTTCAAAGGAAGTGGATTATTGCGTCGGCACTTTAATATGGTTAAAGAAGCACGTGGCCTTATCGAACAACTGATAGAACAGCGCAAAAAGAGTTCACGTCGTAAAGATGATCTGTTGGATTTATTATTAGACGCCAGATATGAAGACGGGGGTTCCATGGAAAAGGAGCAAATGATTGATGAAATCATGATTTTATTTACAGCGGGCCATGAGACCACAAGCAATGCGCTGACTTTTACATGTCAGCTACTGGCTCAAAATCCTGAGTACCAAGGTAAAATTGGTAATGATGTTGCCTTAGGTGGAGAATTAGACTTGATGTCAACCTTAATGTCTCAGCAAATGACCAGACAAGTTTTGGAAGAAGCTATGCGACTATATCCACCAGCTTATTTTATTGATCGAATGAATTTGGAAGATGATAATTATGATGGAATGAAAATTAAGAAGGGAACACCTTTACTTTTTTCCGCGATTGAAATACATCGCCACAAAGATTATTGGGAGAACCCTATGAAATTCAAACCTGAACGATTCGCTGGACCCAATAATCAGCATTCTGATTATTATTTTCCTTTTGGTGCAGGTCCCAGAATGTGCATTGGCAACAATTTTGCCATGTTTGAGATGCAAATGGTCATTTCAGAACTTATTGCAAACCGAACAATAATATCAACTACTTCAGAAATTGAGATTCTTCCTTTAATTACGTTAAGGCCTAAAAATGCTTATCTGCGGTTTGAGCAACGAACTTGATTTTCTTCATATAAAATAAATAAAATGAAGAACGAATTTTGGGTTGAAATTGATACTCCAAACCATATAATTAAAGAGTGCTTTATTATTTAACTACCTGTTATACAGTTTTTTAGTCCAATCATAAAGATTTAAGACTGAGACCTTATTCAAAATAATATTTTGCGGCTATAGGATTATACAACCTAAAACCAGTGAAATATGAAAACAACATTAATTACAATTTTCGGATTACTTTTTCTTATCTCATGTAATGAAATGCCAAAAGAAAAAGATGTCCCAGTCCTAGCTAAAGTAGAAGAAATTGAGAAAGAGGAACATGGCGAGTATCTCGTGAACATTTTAGGATGCGCAGATTGCCATACTCCTAAAAAAATGACGGCATTGGGCCCTGTACCAGATATGGACAAACATCTTATGGGATACAATAGTTCAAGGCCACTACCTCCAGTTCCTGATAATGTGCCACTCGGGCCTTGGGTTTTATTTGGAGCAGAATTGACCGTAGCAGTAGGACCCTGGGGCACTTCTTTCGCTGGTAATTTAACGCCACATGAAACTGGATTGGGCAATTGGAATCTCGAACAGTTTAAAAGAGCAATGAAACAGGGTAAATACAAAGGTCTTGAGAATAGCCGACCTATTATGCCTCCAATGCCGGTAGAAGCTTATAAAAATTTGACTGATGAAGACGTAGAGGCAATTTTTCTATATCTCAAGACAATAAAACCTTTGGAAAATATTGTGCCAGCTTATAAACCACCAACTTCTTAAAAGATATAGTGTTCGCTGAAAAAATTAAAATGTAACTTCGGTTTATGAACCGAAGAGATTACAGTAATATGATAAAAACCGAAGCCAAGCGCCTCGGTTTTTTGTCATGTGGAATCTCAAAAGCTGAGTTTTTAGAAGCAGAGGCGCCAAGACTTGAGAAGTGGCTCAATAAAAATATGCAGGGAGAAATGGGCTATATGGCAAACCATTTTGATAAGCGATTGGACCCGACCAAATTGGTTGATGGAGCTAAATCTGTTGTATCGCTTATTTTGAATTATTATCCTTCGAAAATTCAGAATCCAGACTCATTCAAAATTTCGAAATACGCTTATGGTACCGATTATCACTTTGTGATAAAAGATAAGTTGAAACAGCTGTTAGCGTACATTGAAAATGAAATAGGAGAAGTCAATGGCAGGGCTTTTGTCGATTCTGCTCCTGTTTTAGACAAGGCATGGGCAGCTCGAAGTGGTTTGGGGTGGATGGGCAAGCACAGTAATTTATTAACAAAGGAGGTAGGTTCCTTTTATTTTATAGCTGAACTCATTATTGATATGGATTTGGAATATGATACACCTACCACTGATCACTGTGGAACTTGTACGGCCTGTATAGATGCTTGTCCTACCCAAGCAATAGTTGAACCCTACGTTGTTGATGGTAGTAAATGTATCTCCTATTTTACCATTGAATTGAAAAATGAAATACCAACAGAATTTAAAGGTCAATTGGATGAATGGATGTTTGGTTGTGATGTTTGTCAAGATGTTTGTCCATGGAATAGATTTTCTAAGCCTCATTCCGAACCTTTATTTGAAGCAAATTCAGAGCTCTTGAAAATGTCATATAAAGATTGGGAAGAGTTGACCGAGGAGGTTTTCAAAAAAGTTTTTAAAAATTCAGCAGTCAAAAGAACCAAATACTCAGGACTGCAACGAAACATCAGTTTTCTTAAAAAATAATAGTTGGCCAGTCTATTTGAAATCCAGGTTTGATAGAAATATAAAATTTCAAACGTTTTCGAAGAAAATTTTACGAAATCCTCAGTAAAATGCTCATAATTTTCAGGATTAAGACGTATTATTGGTTCCCTATAAAAATATCCCTCACCACTTTTTGAAAATTTTGACAAGTGAAAAATCAAATTCAGCTAATTACCTACGTTGATCGTATCGGTTGTAAAAACATCACTGATTTAAAGGAATTGCTAACGAACGAATTGAAAGGTTTGTTCGGTGGGGTCCATATCTTGCCTTTCTTCTACCCTATTGATGGTGAGGACGCTGGATTTGACCCAATAGACCATAAAAAGGTTGATCCTAGACTTGGTGATTGGAACGATATAAAAGACTTAAGCTCATCGGTCGATGTAATGGCAGACTTAATTGTAAACCATATGTCGGCAGACTCCATTGAGTTCAAAGATTTTCTGGAAAAGGGTTCTGAATCGGCATATGATTCACTCTTTTTGACCTATGATAAAGTCTTTCCTGAAGGGGCAACGGAAACAGATTTATTGAATATATACCGTCCTAGACCTGGTTTTCCATTCACAAAATTCAAATTAGCTAACGGATCGGAAAAATTGGTTTGGACCACCTTTACCCAGAAACAGATAGATATTGATGTGCATTCAGAGGGCGGAAAAAAGTACCTGGACACCATTTTGGAATTGTACCAGAGTGCTGGAATTTCAATGATTCGATTGGATGCCGCTGGTTACGCTATTAAAAAAACGGGGACTTCTTGTTTTATGATTCCTGAAACCTTCCAATTCATTGACAAACTCACCAAAAAGGCACACGAACACGGTATTGAAGTATTGGTTGAAATTCATTCGTTTTACAAGACCCAAATTGAAATTGCGAAAAAAGTTGATTTTGTCTATGATTTTGCTTTACCAGTACTTGTTCTTGACACCTTGTTCAACCACAATGCAAACAATCTAAAAAATTGGCTGCGCACAGCACCTAAAAATGTTATTACTGTTTTGGATACACATGATGGTATTGGTATTGTCGATGTGGCTTCTGAAGGAGGTGAGAAAGGGCTCATTCCAGATTCAGTTCTGGACAATATTGTAAACAAGATGCATGCCAATAGCGAGGGCAGAAGTTTAAAGGCAACTGGCAGCGCAGCCTCGAACCTTGATCTATATCAGGTTAACTGTACCTATTTTGAAGCACTTGGTAAAGATGAAAGTGCTTATTTAATAGCTAGGGCAATTCAATTTTTCGTACCGGGAATACCCCAAGTATATTATGTGGGATTATTTGGCGACGATAATGATATGGATTTATTGGCCAAAACAAACGTTGGTCGAGACATTAACAGGCATTATTATACCAAGGAAGAAATTTTAAAGAAGACAGCCAATCCAATGTTTGAACAATTGGCTGAACTTATGAGATTTCGAAACACGCGTAAAGCATTCGATGGTGATTTTAAATTGTTGGAAACACCAAATGAAATCCTTCAAATTAAATGGTCAAAGGGTTCAAACTGGGTAAAATTGGAGGTTAATCTAGAATTGAAGAAACTTTTAATCACAGAGTCAGTGGGTACGGAGGAGCAAGTCTACTTAAGCGTATAGAATTCAAATTAGGAGTTTTGCAATTTTTTACTACAAACTTTAAAAACCTTATATTCGAAAGAGCATTTTTTTAAAGAATTCCGACCAACTAATAACTTTAAACAACAATGGTAAAGCTTAAAAAACCCCAACTTAATTTTTGGCAGATTTGGAATATGAACGTTGGATTTTTAGGTATCCAATACAGCTTTGGTTTACAACAAAGTGCTATCAATCCAATATTTCTTTTTCTGGGGGCCAAAGAGGAAACTTTACCAATTCTAAATATTGCAGGGCCAGTAACTGGTTTGATCATTCAACCGATCATTGGGGCCATTTCTGACAAGACATGGTCGCCAAAATGGGGCAGGAGAAAACCTTTTTTCCTTATTGGAGCAATTATGGGAAGTATATGTCTTTTTGCTTTTCCCTTAAGTCCGGCCCTTTGGTTTGCCGTTGGCCTATTATGGATTTTAGATGTGGGTAACAATATGGCAATGGAACCCTATCGGGCATTTGTAGGTGACAAGCTACCCGACAACCAATTAAGTCTCGGTTATCAAATGCAAAGCCTTTTTGTAGGAGCTGGTATTTTGCTTGCAAATGCATCAATATTTTTATTCCAAGATTGGTTTGGAGGCGGAGAGGAAGTTTCCGGTCAAATACCCAAATGGCTATATTATTCTTTCTTTATAGGTTCTTTTCTTTCGATAACCACCATACTTTGGTCGGTTTTGAAAACACCAGAAATTCCTCCCCCAGATGAAGAACTAAAGGAAATAGAAAGAAATCGCAGTTTACCTTTTTTAGAGAAGGTAAAAAAGCCTTTTGCTGAAATTTCAGAAGCGGTAAAAGACATGCCAAAGTTCATGTGGAAGCTTTCGGCAGTATACCTATTTCAATGGTATGCCCTTTTTGTTTACTGGCAATTTATAACGCCGCTCTTTAGAAGTACTCTAGGTTATGATACTTCTGAAGCTGCAGCCCAGGCAGCAAAAATGAGCACTACATATAATATCGTTACTGCGGTGGTAGCCTTAATCTTGGTTCCGCTAACAATGCGTTTTGGAGGCAAGAAAATATACGCAATAAGTTTATTAGGTACTGGTTTAGCACTATTGGCAATTCCGAATATCACAGACCCCGTCTATGTACTTTTCCCGATGGTACTTTTCGGAATCGGTTGGGCCGCAATGATGGGTATTCCATATAGTATGGTCTCTAAAATTGTTCCACAGGAACGAAGAGGTGTATATATGGGAATATTGAATATGATGATTGTAATTCCGATGGGTATACAAACACTTACCTTCGGTCCAATCTTTAAAAATCTGTTAGGCGGCAATGCAGTTAATGCGATGTATTTTGCAGGGATATTTTTTGTTATCGCCTGTATTTTGGCACTCCGATTAAATGTTCAAAAAGAAGAATCAGTTTCTGATCTATAACGGTAAGCAATCAGTCTATTTTTTAAAACAGAAGTATTAACAAGAAACATTTTGTAAGCCGTATTTTTGCCCGCACATCGAGAATCTATGAGCAAAGAAAAACAGCGCAGGCAGGCATTGGTATATCATGCAAAACCACAGCCAGGTAAGATAAAAGTAGTTCCTACCAAGCCTTATGCAACACAACGTGATTTAGCCTTGGCCTATTCCCCAGGTGTTGCTGAACCATGTTTGGAAATTGAAAAGAATAAAGATGAGGTTTATAGGTATACTGCTAAGGGAAACACGGTCGCAGTAATTTCAAATGGGACAGCCGTTTTAGGTTTGGGAAATATTGGTCCAGAAGCTTCAAAGCCCGTAATGGAGGGCAAGAGTCTCCTTTTCAAAATTTTTGCGGACATCGATGGCATCGACGTTGAATTGGATACGGAAGATGTAGACAAATTCGTGGAAACTGTAAAGATTATTGCCCCAACTTTTGGAGGTATAAATCTTGAAGATATTAAGGCACCTGAGGCTTTTGAAATTGAACGGCGTCTCAAGGAAGAACTGGATATTCCAGTTATGCACGACGACCAGCATGGGACGGCCATTATCTCAGCCGCTGCACTCCTAAATGCCTTAGAGCTTTCAAATAAAAAAATAGATCAGGTCAAAATTGTAATCAGTGGTGCAGGAGCAGCGGCAATATCCTGTTCAAGACTCTATCGAGCTTTTGGTGCCAAGGCTGAAAATATGGTAATGCTCGACAGCAAAGGTGTTATTCGAAAAGACAGGGATAATCTTACAACACAAAAAGCAGAATTTGCCACTGATAGAAAAATAGACACTTTAGAAGAAGCGATGAAAGGTGCCGACGTATTCATTGGATTGTCCATCGCTGAT
Organism: Croceivirga thetidis; assembly: GCF_012272815.1. GTDB lineage: Bacteria > Bacteroidota > Bacteroidia > Flavobacteriales > Flavobacteriaceae > Croceivirga > Croceivirga thetidis. The sequence goes on along the minus strand of NZ_JAAWWL010000001.1, from coordinate 364,688 downwards.
ATAGTGAGTCCTGAAATGTTGACTTCAATGGCCGACAATCCAATTGTTTTTGCCATGGCCAATCCAGACCCAGAAATTGGTTATGATTTGGCTTGTCGCACACGGGAAGATATTATAATGGCAACGGGTCGCTCCGATCATCCTAATCAAGTTAACAATGTATTGGGTTTCCCTTTCATTTTTAGAGGAGCTTTAGATGTTAGGGCGACTAAAATTAATGAAGAAATGAAGATGGCTGCTGTTCGTGCGCTGGCAGAAATGACCAAGGAGCCCGTTCCTGAACAAGTCAATATTACTTACGATATGACCCGACTTACCTTCGGAAAGGATTATATCATACCAAAGCCATTTGACCCTCGTCTTATTTCTAGAATACCCCCTGCAGTTGCTAAAGCCGCCATGGAAAGTGGTGTTGCAAAGGCTCCAATTCAAGATTGGGCAAAATATGAAGAGGAGTTATTGTCTCGTTCTGGAAATGACGAAAAGTTCATGCGTTCCTTGCATAACAGGGCCAAAGCAAACCCGAAGCGTATTGTTTTTGCTGAAGCGGAGCTCTTGGATGTTCTAAAAGCAGCTCAAATCGTTTATGAGGAAGGGATTGCCATTCCAATATTATTAGGGGACAAAGAAAAAATCAACCGTCTTAAAGCCGAATTGGAGTTTGATGCGAAGGTCGATATTATTGATCCTCGTAATGAAGAATCTTCTGAGATACGAACGAAATACGCCGAGAAACTATGGGCACTTCGTAAGCGTAAAGGTGATACCCAGTACAGTGCTAGGGTAAATATGGGCAAACGAAACTACTTTGGTTCAATGATGGTCGTTGAAGGTGCTGCAGATGGTATGATTTCAGGTTATTCGCGATCTTACCCCAAAGTGCTTAGGCCAGTTTTTGAAGTTGTTGGTCGGGCAACCGGAGTAAAAAATGCCGCTACCGTCAATGTTATGATAACGGAAAGAGGACCACTCTTTCTTGCAGATACTTCCGTTAATATTAATCCAAACGCAGAAGATTTAGCAGAGATTGCAAAAATGACTGCGAATGTGGCATCCACTTTTGGTTTTGAACCGGTAGTTGCAATGTTATCCTATGCTAATTACGGTTCTTCAGCACATCCTCAAGCGCAAAAAGTTAGAGAAGCGGTAAAAATGCTTCATGAAAGTAATCCGGAGCTTATTGTTGATGGAGAAATTCAGACAGATTTTGCGTTCAATCAGGAATTATGCACAACCAATTTTCCATTTTCAAAATTGGCCGGTAGAAAAGTAAATACGCTTATTTTTCCAAATCTTGACGCGGCCAATATTACCTACAAGCTCTTAAAAGGGTTAAATAAGGCACATTCAATCGGACCTGTTATGGTAGGGCTTCGAAAATCGGTTCATATACTTCAACTAGGTGCAAGTGTAGATGAGATGGTCAATATGGCTGCTGTTGCTGTAATTGATGCCCAAGAGCGAGAGAAACGCAAGAATGCCAAAATAAAAAAATCGTAGTGCCATGATTGCACACCTTAATGGAAAATTAGTTGAAAAAAGTCCGACCCACGTAATTATTGAATGCGGTGGGGTTGGTTATTTTTTAAATGTATCCTTAAATACTTTTTCTCAAATTCCAGATGAGGAAAATTTACGGTTGTTCACCCATTTGTTGGTTCGCGAAGATTCACACACGTTGTACGGTTTTATTAACAAGGTCGAACGTGAAATTTTTGTTTTGTTGCTTTCCGTTTCTGGCATTGGAGCGAGCACAGCCCGAACAATGCTTTCTTCAATGACCCCTGATCAAGTTAAAACGGCAATTGCCAGTGGTGATGTCGCTGCAATTCAATCTATAAAAGGTATTGGTGCAAAAACCGCCCAACGCGTAATCGTAGACTTGAAAGACAAGATTTTAAAGGTTTACGATATTGACGAAGTTTCAGCAACTACAAACAATACGAGTAAGGAAGAAGCGTTATCTGCTTTAGAGGTTCTTGGTTTTGCCAGAAGACAGGCTGAGAAAGTAGTAGATAAGATAGTGGCACAAGAGTCCTCCCTAAGCGTTGAGAACATAATCAAAAAAGCGCTAAAAAACTTATAGCAGACTTTGGAAAGAGGGGCAACCACACCAATTCTTAAATACAAGTTATTTAAGGCCATATTTCTTGTTTTCGCCATTTGGGGCTCGGTGAATAGCCTTCAGGCTCAAGATACCGAGGGGCAGGCCGTTGATTCCGTAAAAACGGGAGCATCGCTTGGTAAGCTCGAAATGGGCAATCCTGATAGCATTGTTTCGAAGTACACTTATGACCCTAAACTTGATAGGTATGTCTACACAGAAAGTGTTGGGGATTTCAACGTCAATTATCCTTTATTTTTAACTCCTGACCAATTTTATGAACTGGTTCGAAAAGAAAGCATGAAATCTTATTTCAAGGAAAAGATTGATGCTTTTAGTGGAAAAAAGGAAGGAAGTGAAGAAGCCCGTAAAAATCTGTTACCAAACTTTTACATCAACAATAATTTCTTCGAATCAATATTTGGGGGTAATACCATTGAGATTATTCCACAAGGTTCCGTTGCGATGGATTTGGGGGTTATTTGGCAAAAGAATGATAATCCGTCACTATCACCTAGAAACCGAACAAACTTATCCTTTGACTTTGATCAGCGCATCAGTTTAAGTATGCTGGGCAAGGTTGGTGAACGCTTACAGGTAACAGCCAATTATGATACCGAGGCTACATTTGATTTTCAGAACCTCATTAAGTTGGATTATACCCCAACCGAAGACGATATCCTTCGCTCAATTGAGGTAGGTAATGTAAATATGCCATTGAACAGTTCCTTGATTCAAGGAGCCCAAAGCTTATTTGGTGTCAAGACCCAATTGCAATTTGGTCGAACAACGGTTACCGCAGTTTTTTCAGAACAACGCTCGCAAAACAATACGGTAACCGCACAAGGTGGTGGTACCATTAACGAATTTGCACTGACTGCATTAGATTATGATGAGGACAAGCATTTCTTCTTGGCCCAATATTTTAGGGATAATTATGATGATGCTTTAGAGCGATACCCCTTTATTCAAAGCCAAGTACAAATTACCCGTTTAGAGGTTTGGGTAACGAATCGAGGCCAATTAACTACTAACGTTCGTAATGTTGTCGCTATTCAAGATTTAGGGGAAGCCATTCCAGACCAGACCAGGATAAACAATCAAGGCGGAGCGCCAGTCAACTTTTTCAAGGCTTCGGCCGCTGCAGGATTCCCCGATAATGGTGTAAACTCTTTTGACCCTGAATTAATTGATAGTCCTGAAGGGGTTTTGACCGACGGAATAAGGGAAATAGCAACCGTTGAAGCAGGCTTTAATTTTTCAAATGGTTACCAAGCCAACCAAGGTTTTGACTATGCCATTCTGGAAAATGCAAGAAAATTGGAAGTTGGTCGTGATTACCAGTTTAATTCCCAATTGGGCTACATTTCATTGAACCAACGTCTGAGTAACGATGAAGTTTTGGGTGTAGCTTTTCAATATACCGTTAACGGTCAGGTTTTTCAGGTTGGTGAGTTTGCCAACGGTGGTCTTGACGCGACTACGGTCACAGGTGGCATAAATGGGGCCAATCCCATTATCGAAAACAACACCTTGATATTGAAATTGTTGAAAAGCAATATTACCAATGTTGAGGATCCTATTTGGGACTTAATGATGAAGAACATCTATGCAACTGGTGCTTTTCAACTTTTGCAGGAAGATTTTCGAATGAATATTCTTTATACCGACCCGACACCTCGTAATTACATTACACCAGCTGGCGGAGAGGATTTTCCGATTTCAGCTTCCAATGCAGGTAAGCCCTTGCAAGAACGTATACTCTTGAATGTGTTCAACTTTGATAGATTGAACATTTACAATGATGTGCAATCGGGCGGTGATGGATTCTTTGATTATGTTCAGGGAATAACAGTCGATTCTCAAACGGGTCGTATCATTTTTACTAAAGTCGAACCTTTTGGGGAGTATCTTTTTGAATTGTTGGGTGGTGGAACCTATGATGTAGAAAACGATCAGGGCTACAACGCAAACCAACAGAAATACGTATTCCGAAATCTTTACGCCAAAACCAAGGCAGCATCTTTACAAGATGCACAAAAGAATCGGTTTCAATTAAAAGGCCGATATAAGTCACAAGGTAACAATGGTATCCCTATAGGTGCCTTCAATGTGCCTCGAGGTTCAGTCCGAGTCACTGCAGGCGGACGTCAATTACAAGAAGGTATTGATTATACCGTGAATTATCAGGCAGGTACCGTACAGTTGTTGGACCCAAGCTTGGAAGCTTCAAACGTACCAATCAATATTTCTGTAGAGAACAACGCGGTATTTGGCCAACAAACACGTCGATTTACTGGTGTAAATGTTGAGCACAAGTTTAGTGAGAACTTTGTTCTTGGTGGAACGCTTTTGAATTTGAACGAACGCCCTTTGACCCAAAAGTCGAATTTTGGTATCGAACCCGTAAACAATACCATTTTTGGTCTTAACGGTAATTTTAGTACGGAAATTCCTTTTCTGACAAGGTTAGCCAATAAGTTGCCCAACATAGACACCGATGCCCCCTCCAACCTGTCTTTACGGGCCGAAGCAGCTTTTTTAAGTCCGAATTCACCTAAAAATGCTGATTTTGAAGGTGAGACAACTACCTATTTAGATGATTTTGAGGGTGCCCAAGCTTTAATCGATATCCGCTCCTTCTTGGGATGGTCATTGGCAAGTACACCTCTAGAATTTACACAGAACGGACAATTATCAGGAAGCTCTCCAGAAGACCCTGCTAATTTGCAAAACGGATTTGGTCGAGCAAAAACTGCTTGGTACACCATTGATCCTATTTTCTATACCAACCAAAGGCCTGCCGCAATTTCGGATAACGATATTTCATTGAATGAAACCCGCAGAATTTTTATCGATGAGGTATTTTCTTCCCAAGTTGATATTGCGCAGGGACAAACTACAGTTCAGGGAACCCTGGATTTGGCATATTATCCAAACCTAAGGGGACCTTATAATGCATCACCCACAGACAATTCTGCTCAAAGCTTTGAGCAAAGAGCACCGGAAAATAAATGGGGTGGAATTATGCGTTCACTTAGTAGTACAAACTTTGAGCAATCCAATGTGGAGTTTGTTCAATTTTGGGTACTGGACCCTTATGTTGATGGGGATGCTACTACTCCTGGAGAATTGGTTTTGAATTTGGGTAATATTTCTGAGGATATCCTAAAAGATGGAAAAAAGCAATACGAAAATGGGCTTCCGGGATTAAACAGTAATGATTTTAATGCTCCTAGTTCATGGGGAGAAGTTCCTTCGACTCAATCATTGGTTTATGCTTTTGATGCTGATGAGACAAATAGAGGATTGCAAGATATTGGTTATGATGGTTTGGATGATGCTGCAGAAGCTGCAATTTACCCTAATGCCGGTGGTGATCCAGCCCTTGATAATTATACCTATTACTTGAATCGTGAAGGTGGAATTTTAGAACGTTATCTGGATTTCAACAATCCAGACGGGAACTCTCCAGTACAGGTAACCAATACCAATAGGGGCTCCACTACTTTACCTGATGTAGAGGATGTTGATCGCGATTTGACCATGAATACGGTAAATAGTTACTATGAATACCGTATCGAAATCAAACCAAACACAACAGTCAATGACCCTTATGTTACCGACATTATTGAAGGAACGGCAAGCGGAAATCGTGTTCCTAATGGCGGTCAATTAAATTACCGTTGGATTCAATATAAAATTCCTTTAACGGACTTTACAGAAGCAGTTGGGGGTATTACTGACTTTAGATCAGTCAGTTTTATGCGAATGTATTTGACCGGATTTTCAGATGACGTAGTTCTACGTTTTGCCACCTTGGATTTAGTTCGTGGTGATTGGCGGGCCTATACCAATTCGTTGCAACCAGATGTTGATAACAATCCGGCCGATGATGGTACCATCACTGATGTAAATACAGTCAACATTGAGGAAAATAGCCAACGAACCCCAATACCCTATGTTTTGCCTCCGGGTGTTGTTCGTGAACAATTAAACAATAACAACACTATTATTCGCCAGAATGAGCAATCGCTATCCTTTAATGTTTCCAACCTTGAACCTGAAGATTCAAGAGGTGTATTCAAGAATTTAAATATCGACGTAAGGCAGTATGAGCGAATAAAGATGTTCATGCATGCCGAGAAAATAATTGATTCCGATTACTCAAATGATGACACGCCTTTAGTTGGATTTCTGAGAATTGGTACGGATTTCACGGATAACTTCTATCAGGTGGAATTGCCATTACAATTCACTCCCTTTGGTTCAGCGAGTCCAGAAGTTATTTGGCCCGAAGTAAATGAAATTGATATTGCGCTAAGTGATTTGAACAAGGTCAAGTCTTTACGTATAACCCAATCACAAAGCGCTACACAAACAGTGCCTTTGAACGAGCTTCGATTCTTTGAAGTTGTTGATGGCAATGTTGTTGAAGTTGACGAATTTGCTCCCCGAACTTTGGGCAGGTTACGAATTGGAATAAAAGGTAATCCGTCTTTTGGTAGTATTCGAAGCATGATGGTGGGTGTAAAGAATATTGACGATGTAGCGGCAAGAGGTGAGGTTTGGTTCAATGAATTGCGTTTGGCTGGGTTGGATAACAATGGAGGATATGCAGCTATTGCTGCACTTGATGCAAACATGGCCGATTTTGCCAACGTCACCGCAACGGCCAATACCAGTACTTCCGGTTTTGGAACCATAGACCAATTGCCAAATGAACGGGCACGTGAAGATGTGGTTTCTTACGATGTTGTAACCAATGTAAATATCGGACAGCTTTTTCCACAAAAATGGGGACTGCAGATACCCTTTAATTTTGGGGTGTCAGAGACATTAATTACACCAGAGTTTGACCCTGTTTATGATGATTTAAAATTGGAAGACCGTATTGCAGCTGCTGAAGAGACTCCTGATATTGACCCCGATGATATTCGGGAACAAGCTGAAGATTATACCAAACGACGAAGTGTCAACTTTATAGGAGTTAGAAAAAATAGGGGTGATGAGGCTGAAGCCAATTTTTATGATATTGAAAACTTTACGTTCAATTATTCCTACAACAAAACCAATCACCGTGATTTTGAGATTGCCGATTTAGTTGATGAAAATGTAAACGCAGGCTTTGTTTACAATCACAATTTCAAACCGGTTCCATTGGCTCCATTTGCGAAAAAAGACTCTCTTTTTACAGGTAGGTATTGGCAATGGTTAAAAGAATTGAATATAAACTTGTTGCCTACGAGTATTTCGGTTAATGGTAATATCAATAGGGCGTTTAACCGCCAGCGGTTTCGGGATGTTATCGACCCAGGGGTTGAGGCTTTGAATTTACCGGTATTGCAACAGCGAAACTATTTGTTGAATTGGCAGTACGCTTTGAACTACAGTTTGACAAAATCAATGCGTTTGCAGTTCACAGGCTCAAACAATAACATCGTTCGAAATTATTTTACTGGTGAGCAGGATAGTGACGGTCGCGATATTATCGACCAGTCATTGGATTTGTGGGATGGCTTTTTCGATACCGGTGAACCAAATCGGCATTCTCAGCAAATGCAGTTGAACTATGAACTGCCGTTCGATAAAATTCCATTCCTAAGCTTTATAAACGCACAATATTCCTATACCAGCAATTTTGATTGGCAACGAGGCGGTGATGCCTTACTCGAAGTAGCGGGTGAAAACATTAACACCGTACAAAATGCGAGCACGCATAACCTGACTGCCAACATGAGCATGCAGGGATTCTATGATTTCATAGGATTAAAAAAACGCGATGGTAAGACAAAAGCCAATCAACAACCAGCTCGTAGAGACAAGGCAGGAAACACCAAAGATGGTGAAGAGAAAAAACCGAAGAGCCGCAAGACCAGTAAGGCCTTTAATACCATTGTTGATGTAGTTACCATGGTAAAGCGCTTAAACGTTAACTATAGTGAAAACAGAGGTAAGGTTCTTCCGGGGTATACCCAGTCAACTGGATTTATTGGAACACTAAGGCCTTCTGTAGGTTTTGTATTTGGTAGTCAGTCAGATGTTCGTTTTGAGGCTGCTCGCAGAGGTTGGTTGACCAGATTCCCTGATTTTAACAGCCAATTTTTACAGAATTTATCACGTCAACTGAACATTACGGCAACTGCGCAACCAACGCAAGACTTAACGATTGATTTAACAGCTGATAGACAATTTACTTCAAGTTTACAGGAGAATTTTCGTGTAAACACCTTGGTAGATGGCACTTTTGAATACGAAAACCTTTTGACCAACAATTTTGGAAACTTTAGTATCTCCACTATGATGTTGGGCACAATATTTAGAAAGAGTGATGAATTCGATTCAGAAAGTTTTGAGCAATTCAAACAAAATCGAATTACCATTGCCAATCGTTTGGAAGCTGACCGAGGTAATCCTTCAAGTGGTAATATCGACCAGGATGGATTTCCGGAACGTTATGGAAAGACCCAACAAGAAGTTTTGCTTCCGGCCTTTTTTGCTGCCTATTCAGGTCAAGATGTTGATCGGGTAAATTTGGATGCCTTTAGGCAAATTCCTATCCCAAACTGGAATATCAAGTACACAGGTCTAATGAAAAACCGATGGTTTAAAAAGAAATTTAAGCGTTTCTCAGTTTCGCATGGGTACCGCGCGGCCTACAGTATTAATAATTTTCAAACCAACTTAGAGCGAGAAAATGGGGTATTAGACCCTGAGACCCTTGATTTCAGACCAAGAGACATTATTAGTAATGTGGTAATGACCGATGAATTCAATCCGCTGATTCGCGTTGATTTTGAAATGAAAAATTCGCTTAGCGTTTTAGCCGAAGCACGTACGGATAGAACCTTATCCCTCAGCTTTGATAATAATTTGTTGACAGAAATCAACGGTAAGGAGTATACCTTAGGTTTGGGATACCGTTTTAAAGACGTAAAATTTGTAACCAACATTGGTGGTGAAAAGACCCGACTGAAAGGTGACCTAAATCTAAAAGCTGATTTATCACTTCGAGATAATGTTACTATCATTCGAAATCTTGATATTGATAACAATCAGATTACTGCTGGACAAGATTTGTGGTCAATTAAGTTCACTGCAGATTATGCCCTGAGTAAAAACTTAAATGCATTATTTTTCTACGACCACTCCTTCTCAGAATTCAAGGTATCTACTGCATTCCCGCAAACAACGATAAATACGGGCTTTACACTACGTTATAATTTTGGTAACTAAAACCAATAATTCTTAAGCTACTAAGCTTGCAATAGTTTCATATTACCTTAAATTTGTTAATTCATAAAAATCACTTTTAGCATGAAAATTCCCGCCGAATTAAAATATACCAAAGACCATGAATGGGTTAAAGTTGATGGAGATACCGCACTTGTAGGGATTACTGATTTTGCACAAGGAGAATTAGGTGATATTGTATATGTGGAAGTTGAAACACTTGATGAGACCCTTGATAAGGATGAGGTTTTCGGTACCGTGGAAGCAGTAAAAACGGTTTCTGATTTATTCTTGCCTTTGTCAGGTGAAATCATAGAGTTTAATACAGCGCTTGAAGATGAACCTGAGAAGGTCAATTCAGACCCCTACGGTGATGGCTGGATGATTAAAATAAAAATTTCTGATGCCTCAGAGATTGAAGAACTTTTGGATGAAAGTGCATACAAAGAACTTATAGGTGCTTAATAAGCGAAAGTTCCTTTTACTATTCTCTTTATGGATGTTACTCATAACCTATTTGAGCCTGTATCGAATACCTGAAGAGCAAGAATCTAATTTTTGGTTTGATAATCTTGATAAACTCGTTCACTTAGGTATTTATTTGGTTACGACGGTTATCGGGTATTTTGCCTTTCAAGAAAGCTTTAAAAATAAATTCAGCAAAGCAAAAGCAATAAGAGTGGTCTTTGTTTTAGCGGTGGCTTACGGACTTTTGATTGAACTCTTGCAACATCTAATGCCCTATAATAGAATGGCCGAATTAATGGATGTGATTGCCAATACAGTGGGTGCCTTGTTGGGCTGTTGGCTCATTCAAAAGTACAGTTCACTCATTCCTTCCACAAATTAAGACTCAAATTTGCCCATAATTAGAATTATTGGTTAAATTAGACCCAGACTAAAATCAAAAATAGATATGGAACTTAAAAAGAATCCTAAAGCGGATGTAGGAAGAAACAGCGGACTATACTTTGTCATCGGGCTTGCCTTGGTAATGTTCTTGGTTTGGCAAGGATTGGAGTGGAAGAAATATGATGAGTCAAACGACTATGATATAGCGTTGAACGTAGAGGACCAATTGGATGAAGAAGTTCCAATGACAGAACAAATAAAGACACCACCTCCACCACCTCCACCAGCAGCTCCAGAAGTTATTGAGGTTGTTGAAGATGAAGAAGAAGTAGAGGAAACCGTAATCGAGTCTACAGAGACCAGTCAGGAAGAAGAGGTTATGGAAGTTGAAGACGTTGAGGTTGAAGATATCGATGAAGATTTGACGGTACCTTTTGCAGTTATTGAAGATGTTCCGGTATTTCCTGGATGCGAGGGTGCTAGCAATAAAAAGCAGTGCTTTCAAGAAATGATGCAAAAGCACATTCGTAAGAATTTCCGTTACCCAGAGATTGCTCAAGAAATGGGTGTTCAAGGTCGTGTTAGTGTAATGTTTACCATTCAGAAAGACGGTAGTATCGGAAACATCAGAATGCGTGGGCCAGATAAAAATTTAGAAGCTGAAGCAATGCGAATCATTCAAAAGCTTCCTAAAATGACGCCAGGTAAACAAAGAGGTAGAGCGGTTAAAGTTCCATTTAGTATCCCAATCACCTTTAAGTTGCAATAAAAATCTAGTCTTAGAAAAGATATGAAGCCCTAGTTGAAAAGCTAGGGCTTTTCTTTTATCCAACTGTATTGCAAGAAAGGCGATTCAAGTTTATCTTTGCAGCCCAATTAAAGCACGTTGATGCCGACTGCAGTAAGCACAAATTCATTTCAATTGCCCATAACATTCACAGACTTTAAAGAACTGACAAAAGTACGGTTGGCAGTTAGTGTCGTGTTTTCCTCTATTGCCGGCTATTTTCTTGGAGCTGAACAAGTTCAAGCTTCTTCATTACTTTTCTTGGCCTTTGGTGGTTATTGCATGGTTGGAGCTTCAAATATTTACAATCAAATCATTGAGCGGGATTTGGATGTGTTGATGAAGCGTACCAAAAACCGACCGATTCCTGCCGGCCGTGTTTCGCCATTAGTAGCTTTGATTTTGGCTATAGTATTGACCATTGGTGGTGTCGCATCTTTATATGCTTTGAATCCGAAAACTGCATTTTTTGCTGCCCTATCCATTTTTTTATACGCTTGTGTTTATACCCCTCTAAAAACGAAAACACCACTAGCTGTATTTGTTGGGGCAATACCAGGTGCCATTCCATTTATGTTGGGATGGGTTGCGGCAACGAATGAGTTCGGAATAGAACCTGGAACTTTATTTATGATACAGTTTTTTTGGCAGTTTCCTCATTTCTGGGCATTGGGATGGATGTTGGATGAGGACTACAAAAAAGGTGGATTTAAAATGTTGCCGACAGGTAAAAAAGATACGGGTACAGCATTTCAAATCATATTGTACACCATTTGGATGCTGGTTATTTCCATAATGCCGGTATTCGGATTTACAGGAAATTTAATACTCTCCATACCAGCAGCAATTCTGGTATTTGTTATGGGAATGGTAATGTTGATTTTTGCCTTTAAATTATATGAAAAGCGTACGAATAAGGCGGCAAGAAATTTAATGTTGGCTAGTGTCAGCTACATTACTTTGGTACAATTGGTATATGTTTTTGATAAAATGATTGTAGGATGGATTTAACCCAAGGAACAGACGAACAAAAAAGAAGAAGGTCTAAGAAAATGATGCTTTGGTTTGGCATCGTTAGTTTAATTATGGCTTTTGCAGGCTGGACCAGTGCTTACATTGTAAGTAGTAAAAGAGAAGATTGGCTTTCTGATATTCAGTTGCCTCAGGCATTTTTTATAAGTACTGCAATAATTGTAGTAAGCAGTATAACTTACCTCTTGGCACGTAAGGCACTACAGAAAGATGAACAAAAGAATACAACCTTCTTTTTAATTGCCACCTTGGTATTAGGGGTTGGTTTTATAGTGTTGCAGTTTTACGGATTCTCGCAAATGTTATCAAGTGGATATTACTTTACGGGCCCGACTAGCAATATTAAAATGTCGTACGTTTTCTTGATTGCCTTTGTGCACATTTTACATGTGGTTGCTGGACTTATTTCACTATTGGTGGTATTGTTCAATCAGGTTCGAGGAAAATACAGCCCGGAAAATATGTTGGGTTTTGAATTAGGGGAGACGTTCTGGCATTTTCTCGACTTTTTATGGATTTACCTTATTCTATTTATGTATTTCGTAAAATAATTTGAAATCAAAAAAGTTTTCATAGCGGAATGGCTTTAGGAATAAGACACAATGCCTTAAATTTGCTAAAATTTTACTAAAACGCTTATAATCTATGGATACAACGGTAACTGCCGGTTCAGAAGAAAACGTTTGGGACGGGGGTAACAGACCCTTAGGAGCGAGCTACGGGAAACTAATGATGTGGTTTTTCTTGGTTTCAGATGCCCTTTCTTTTTCAGGGTTTCTATGTGCATATGGTTTTTCAAGATTCAAGTTTATTGAAACTTGGCCAATTGCTGATGAAGTTTTTACCCACGTTCCGTTCTTCCATGGTAATTATCCAATGATATATGTGGCGTTTATGACCTTCATACTGATTATGTCTTCTGTAACGATGGTATTAGCCGTTGATGCAGGTCATAAAATGAAGCAAAATGCAGTTATCTGGTATTTATTTGCAACTATTATAGGAGGTGCCATATTCGTTGGTTCACAAGCTTGGGAATGGGCGACTTTTATCAAAGGCGATTATGGAGCCCTAGAAACAAAAGGTGGTAGAATACTTCAATTTGTAAATGCCGAGACAGGTGAACGAGCTGCATTGGCAGATTTTACAACGGCATTGCCAGAAGAACGTGTAAAACACCTTGCTTCTGAAGGTGTGTGGTATGAGTCTGAAGGATATAAAACCTCTTTTTCCCTAAACGAAGTATTGGAAGGTTTCAAGGCAAATCCAAACATTTTGATTCGCACAGAAACCATTAATGAAGATGGTGAAAAAACATTATTAAATCGTGAACAGTCACTTGGTCGTTTGAGTGACGCTGTTCGCGTCGTTGAAGGAGCAAACTTGATACGAAACGAATACGGTAGTCGATTGTTCGCTGACTTTTTCTTCTTTATTACCGGATTCCATGGATTTCACGTATTCTCTGGTGTTGTAATAAACGTCATAATTTTCTTCAATGTAATATTAGGTACCTACGAGAAGCGCGGGCACTATGAAATGGTTGAAAAAGTTGGTTTGTATTGGCACTTTGTAGATTTGGTTTGGGTATTTGTATTCACATTTTTCTATCTCGTCTAAATACTATTTTCTAAAATCTTTTAAAAAGAATAAATGGCACACGAACATAAATTAGAGATTTTTAGGGGCTTATGGAAGTTCAAAAGTAACGTCCAAAAAATTTGGGGCGTATTGGCTTTTTTAACTTTTGTAACAGCTATTGAAGTAGGATTGGGTATTGTAAAACCGGAATTTTTGACCAAAACCTACTTTTTGGATATGAAATTGCTCAACTGGATTTTCATAATTCTGACCTTGGTTAAAGCCTATTACATATCTTGGGATTTTATGCACCTTCGCGACGAAAAATCCTCATTAAGGAGGGCCATTGTTTGGACTCCTATATTCCTGGTTGTTTATTTGATAACCATACTGCTTTTTGAAGCTACGTACATCTACGATGTTTTTAAGAATGGCTTCTTAGCATGGAATTTCTAAGAAAGCATTAACAACTTTAAAAGACGGTTTTCGAACCGTCTTTTTTATTTTTGTAAAGTTTCTTTTCCTATGAAAAAGGTCTTCGTTTTGGTAGTACTTTTTGTACTTCCACTTGTAGCTTATTTATTCTTTGCATCTGGTGTAAATAATTTTGGACGACTCCCAATTTTAACTGAATCAACCAACGAAATACAAGTTTTAGGTTCTGAAGTTCAGCTGCAAGATAAAATAACGATTCTCGGTTTTTTGGGGCAAAATGTTGATTTAAGACAAACAAATGCGCTAAATCTCAATCAGAAAATATACAAACGTTTTTACGAGTTCAAAGATTTTCAAACCGTTATGCTTGTTCCTAAAGGAACAGAAAAGGCTGTGGAAAATTTGACTAAAGAACTTAGTGAATTGGTCGATATCTCTAAATGGAAATTTGTATTTGCAGAAGTCGACCAAATCGAAAAATTATTCGATGGTTTGGGCACTAATATCACTTTAGAAGAAGACTACGGCACACCATACGTGTTCATCATTGATAAAAATCGAAATCTTCGAGGTAGGAACAATGATGACGATGAAGGAATCAAATATGGTTTTAATACCAACTCAGTTGCTGAACTCAACAATAAAATGGAAGATGATGTGAAAATCATATTGGCCGAATATAGACTCGCATTAAAAAAGAACAATGCCACAAGGAGCAAATAAGGGAAAGAAATATGCCTATATATGGATTTCATTGATCATTTTGATTTTTGGTGTTATCGTTGTGCCAAGAATTGTTGAGCGAATCAAGGGTAATACCATTGTTGAAAATGATAGAGTCTCGGGAGTGGTTTTGAAAGACCTTGATTTTTTAGTCAATAATGGTAAAAAAAGACGGGTCCCAGATTTTGAGTTTTTGAATCAAGACAGCATTCTGGTTTCAAATAAGGACTTATTGGGAAAAGTTTATGTAGTAGATTTTTTCTTCACATCGTGTCCTACCATTTGCCCAATAATGACCAAAAACCTCAAAGCGGTTCAGCAGAGTATCCAAGATGAGGATTTTTTCATCACTTCCTTTACCATAGACCCTAAAAGGGACACGGTATCAAAGCTAAAAGCATACGCCGAAGGTTATAATATCAATACGACAAATTGGAATTTTCTAACTGGTAAAAAGGAGGATTTATATAAGCTTTCCAATGAAGGATTTTATATGTACACACAGGAAGATTCGACTGTGGCCGGTGGATTTGAACATTCAGGATTATTCGCTTTGGTAGATAAAAAAGGTTTCCTACGCTCACGCACAGATAAATTTGGTAATCCACTCATTTATTATAAAGGAACTATAACAGAATCACAAGGTGTAAATGATGAAGGTGAAGCTCAACAGATAACCATTTTAAAAGAAGACATTAAAAAACTATTAGCTGAGTAGTTATGGAAGCAACAATTAAAGATGAAAAAAAGATTAAGAGATTTATAACTGTCCTTTCGATAGCAATCCCGGCTGTTGTTGCCCTATTGTTCGGATATAAAATTCCAGACGCTGAACCACTTTCATTTTTACCTCCGATTTATGCAACTACAAACGCCTTGACCGCAATTCTTTTGATTTCTGCTTTAATTGCGATTAAGGGTGGTAAACAAAAATTGCATGCAAGGCTAATGACCTCTTGTATTGTACTATCGGTTCTATTTTTGGTTATGTATGTTGCGTACCACATGACCTCAGACCCGACACCTTTTGGTGGGGAAGGCAGCATTAGATATGTATACTACTTCATTCTATTTTCCCATATAACGTTGTCCATCGCAGTTATTCCTTTAGTATTAATCACATACAGTAAATCATATTTAAAGGACTTTATTGCACACAAGAGGTGGGCCAAATACACATTTCCAATTTGGCTTTATGTTGCTATTACCGGGGTTGTGGTGTATGTAATGATTTCCCCTTATTATGCATAAAAAGGTACTCCTCATTCTATTGATTGTCTTGTTGGTCTTTCCAAGCATTGCAGAGGCACAATGTGCCATGTGCAGGGCTGCGCTAGAAAGTGAAGCTGACAATAGTCAAGCCGAAGGTGTAAATAATGGTATTGTATACCTCATGGCTATACCATACCTCTTGGTTGGAGCTGTATTTTACTTTGTTTACAAGCGCATGAAATCGTAAGGGTCGATTTTTTTTGCCGAAATGTGTAACAAATGAAATTTTTTATAGTCTAATGAATAAGAATCTATTCATCAATCATCAAACCGACCCTCAATGTTCGACATCGAAAGATGGCAAGAAATTTTCGATACTATTCGAAAAAATAAGCTAAGAACCTTCCTCACCGGACTATCTGTTGCCTCTGGTATTTTTATTCTCGTTATTCTTTTGGGCTTCGGCCAAGGAATGCAAAATGGTATTGAAAAAGAATTTAAAGGTGATGCAGCAACTTCTATGTGGGTATGGCCAGGAAGAACGACAATAGCGTACAATGGTCTTAATCCTGGGAGGCGAGTCCAACTTCGTAACGAAAACCTCAATTACATAAATAATTCACTTGGTGTGGAATTTGAAAAAGCTTCCACATTTTATTTCCCAAGCGATATACAAGTTTTATACAAAAACGATTTAATCGTCTATCGTGTTATTGGTACTACTGATGATATGCAATTAATCGAGAACCAATACATTGTCGAGGGCAGGTTCATCAATAAAAATGATTTACAAGAAAATGCCAAAGTTGCTGTCATAAGCGATAAAATACAACGTGAGGTTTTTAGCGAATTGGATACACCGATAGGGGAATATTTAAATATTTCAGGAGCGGGGTTTAAAATAGTTGGTGTATACAGCGAAGTTAGTGGAGATGATGAAGGAGAGGAGGAACGTATTTGGATTCCATTAACCACTGCTCAATTGGCATTTAATGGTGGGGACAGAATCAGCAACTTGACCTTTATGTTACCAGAGAAGGAAACGCTAAATGAAACGGTTGCTTCCTCATTGGCATTTGAAGACGAAATACGCACCTATCTGCAGAGTGTTCACGGAGTCTCACCAGAAGATACAAGGGCAATTCATATCTGGAATCCGATTGAAGAGGCTAAGCGATACTATGCTTTAACTGGAAACATAAAATTCTTCTTTTGGTTCGTTGGGGTTTGTACCATAATTGCTGGCGTTGTTGGTGTAAGTAACATTATGCTCATTGTTGTAAAAGAGCGAACACGTGAAATAGGAATTCGAAAGGCATTAGGGGCCAAACCATGGTTCATTGTTGGGATGATTCTTCAGGAAGCGATTTTTGTGACTGCTTTATCAGGTTTTGCCGGACTAATTTTTAGTATGGGCCTTTTGGAAATAGTTGGTCCGAATGTCGAAATAGATTATGTAGTTAACCCTTCTGTTAATTTCAATGTTGCATTTACAACTGTCCTTGTCTTAGTAGGTGCAGGAACATTAGCCGGATTTGTACCCGCGTGGCGAGCAGCAAATATTCAAGTAATTAATGCCTTAAGAGACGAATAATATGTTTAATAGAGATCGTTGGAAAGAAATTCTTGAGGTGCTGACGAAAAATTGGTTCAGAACCTTTTTGACCGCTTTCGGTGTTATTTGGGGCATATTTATACTCATTTTGTTATTGGCTGCTGGCAAAGGATTGGAAAATGGAATTAAAGCTGATTTTAGTGGTGTTGCCACCAATACTATGTTCATGTGGACGCAGACCACAACAATGTCTTATGACGGGTTACCTGAAGGAAGGCGTTATAATTTCAAGTTAAAAGACGTTCAGTTAATCCGGGATAATGTTCCTGGTCTAAAAATTATATCTCCAAGAAATGCGGCACGTGGCCAAGGTGATAATGTATTCTATAAAACAGAAAGTGGGTCATATCGAATTTTTGGTGATTACCCAGAAATTCTACAACAGAATTCAATCTACGTTCATCAAGGAAGGTTTATTAACCACAGTGATATTGACAAAAAACGAAAGATTGCCGTAATAGGTGACGGTGTTAGACAAGACCTATTTGAAGACGATGAAGATTTTCTTGGAGCGTACATTAGAATTGAAGGGGTCAATTTCATGGTCGTAGGTACCTATAAGGAGAAATCCAACAATGGAGACGGACAAAATGCCGAACGACAGATATTCGTTCCATTCACAGCATTTTCACAGGCATTCAATAGAGCTGATAACGTTGGTTGGATGGCAATTACTGCTCATGATGGGCAATCCATTTCCGATAAGGTTGAAGGTATTGTAAATACAGTAAAGCAAAGCAGAAGAATTCATCCTGATGATGAACGTGCAGTTGGCTATTTTGATTTATTTGAACAATACAATCGGGTTGAAAGCCTTTTTACAGCAATGAGATGGATTGCTATAATAGTAGGTACTTTGGTCTTGATTTCTGGAATAATCGGGGTAAGTAATATTATGCTGATTGTGGTTAAGGAGAGAACAAAAGAAATAGGAATTCGTAGGGCTTTGGGAGAATCGCCATGGTCCATTAAAATGCAAGTTTTAATGGAGTCGATTACCTTAACGCTTATAGCTGGAATGGTCGGAATCGTATTTGGGTCTCTGGTAATCTATGCCATTAACGCCATATTGGATAGTACCGGTCCAGTTGATATGTTCTTAAATCCAACGGTTAGTCTAACAGTTGTATTAAGTGCAATGACAATTCTTGTTATTTCAGGATTATTGGCCGGATTCATACCTGCAAATAGCGCTATAAGACTCCGCCCAATTGATGCGCTGCGAACTGAATAAATTAAATCAATCAAAACAAAATAACTAAAATGAAAAAATCTGTAACCATTATAATCTTAATAGTGATTGTTCTTGCCTTTGGAGGCTCACTATATTATTTGTATCAGAAAAACAATGAGGACCCTGTTGTTTATGAGACTGAGACACCAAGTAAACAAACCATAATTAATAAGGCCGTTGCAACAGGTAGTATCTTACCGTTAGAAGAGGTTTTGATTAAACCAAATATATCTGGGGTAATTGAAGAAGTGTATGTGGAGGGTGGTGATTATGTCAAAACAGGGGATCTTTTGGCCAAGATTAAAGTAGTACCGAATTTGAGTGCTTTAAATGATGCTAGAGATGCCATAGAAAGGGCAAGAATAGACGTTGAAAACCAGAAAAGAAATTATGACCGTCAATTAAAGATTTTTGAAAAGGGAGTTATTTCGAAGGCTGATTTAGAAACGGCCGAGGTAGCTTACAATCAAGCAAAACAAACTTATAATGCGGCCAATCAGCGCTTTGATATCATTAAAACCGGTACTGCGAGGGGATATGGGAATCAAGCGAATACCTTGATTCGATCGACTGTAAGTGGAATGATACTAGATGTTCCCGTTGAAAAGGGTAATCAGGTCATTGAAAGTAATAACTTCAATGAGGGTACAACTATAGCTTCGATTGCAGATGTTGAACGAATGATTTTCGAAGGTAAAGTTGACGAATCTGAAGTAGGTAAAATTAAAGAAGACCTACCGTTGGAAATCACTGTTGGCGCTATTGAAAATCAGGTCTTTGAAGCTGTCCTGGATTACATTGCGCCAAAGGGTGTAGAAGAAAATGGCGCCATTCAATTTGAAATAAAAGGTACCCTTAAAAAACAAGATACCACCTTTATAAGAGCAGGTTTAAGTGCCAATGCTAGTATAATATTGGCTAGGGCGGATAGTGTTCTTGCAGTTAAAGAGGCTTTAGTCCAATTTGATGAGGAAACGAAAGAACCCTTTGTGGAGATATCGAAGGGAGAGCAAGAATTTGAGCGTAGGGATATCGAGCTTGGTATAAGCGACGGAATTTTCGTTGAAATCAAATCTGGAGTTAGTGAAGAAGACGAAATCAAGATTTGGAACAAGGCCGAGGGCGATATGGGTGAATAGTGCTACTAACCCATAACCCTAGCTTCTTTTTATTTAACAAAACTTTTAATCATAAGTTGTAACAATTTAACAACTTAACAGTCAAACTACGGGAACCAGTTTTCCAAATAGCTAATTAACCATCATGATAGAAATCAAAGATCTTCACAAGTCTTATAAAATGGGAAGCAATTCGCTTCACGTTTTAAAAGGATTAAACTTTTCCATAGAAAAAGGGGAATTGGTTGCCATTATGGGCTCATCGGGTTCAGGCAAGTCTACGCTTTTAAATATTTTAGGTATGCTCGACGAAGCTGATTCTGGAGAATACATTCTTGATGGTGTGCCAATTAAAGATTTAAGCGAAACCAAAGCTGCCCAATATAGAAACAAGTTTTTGGGTTTCATCTTTCAATCGTTCAATCTTATCAATTATAAGAATGCTATTGAGAATGTTGCCTTGCCCTTATATTACCAGCGCATGCCGAGAAAACAACGTCAAGAAAAGGCGTTGCAATATTTAGAAAGAGTTGGTCTCAAAGAGTGGGCACATCATTTACCGAATGAGCTTTCAGGTGGTCAAAAGCAACGTGTTGCTGTAGCTAGGGCGATGGCTGCCGAACCAAAGGTTCTTTTGGCCGATGAGTTAACAGGTGCTTTGGATAGTAAAACCTCTTATGAGGTAATGGACCTAATTCAGAATATCAATGACGAGGGCAATACAATTTTGGTCGTTACCCACGAAGAAGATATTGCCCAAATGTGTAAGCGCATTGTTCATCTAAGGGATGGGGTTATCGAAAAAGACGAAAAAATAGAACAGGTAAGAGCTTCACAGTATGTTCAGTAGGGATACATGGAAAGAAATATTCGAGGCCATGGGCAAAAACAAGCTCAGGACCTTTTTGACCGGTTTTACCGTTGCCTTGGGTATTATCATTTTCGTCACCTTATTCGGAATGGGTAATGGGTTGCAAAATACCTTTGCTGAATTTTTTGGCCGGGATGCTGTTAATATACTCCGTGTTTACCCTTCTGAAACCACAATTCCTTACGGAGGTTACAAAGCTAAGCGTCGAATTGAATTTAAAAATGAAGATTTAGATGCTATTGCCAAAGAGTTTGCACCATTTATAGATTACATGACCCCACAAATTAATAATGGGGGTGATGTTACCTACAAGAACGAATCTGACAACTATTCGAATAGGGGTGTTGGACCTGGTATGCAGTATGCAGAAAAGAACGTACTTATGAAGGGTCGCTATATCAATAATAAAGATGTACGCGATAAAACTAAAGTTGCTGTTATTGGTAGAATGGTCGAAAAAGACTTGTTCAAAGGCGATGATCCTATTGGCGAGTACATTGCCTTGGGTGAAAGTGTTTTTAGGGTGGTTGGTGTTTACCAAGATGAAGGGGGTGACAACGAAGAACGCTATATCTACATTCCTTTTACGACAAGACAACTTATAGAAGGTAATAATGATAACTTGAATCAAATAGTAATCGGATTTAAAGAATCAATAGGGTATTCGGGTGCCATGGATTTTCAACGTAGACTTGATGCCTTCATGCGGCAACGAAAGGTCATTAGTCCAAAAGATCCAAGAGGAATCTTTATCAACAATGTTGCCGATCAATTAAAACAAAATCAGCAGTTTGCTGGGGCCCTTCAATGGATTATTTCAGGGATTGCATTTGCTGTAATTATTTCTGGTGTAATCGGTATTAGCAATATAATGGTGTTTGTAGTTAAAGAACGCACTAAGGAAATAGGCATCCGTAAGGCAATGGGTGCAACACCTCGTGTTATTACTAGCGGTATTATGCTTGAATCCATTTTTATTACTGCGATTTTTGGATTTTTAGGCATGTTAATCGGGATAATTGTCCTAAACGCAATTTCGGGAGATACACTTAAGGATGACTACTTTATTACCAAACCTGGTATTGATTCAGGTCTGGCAGTGTTTGTAACCATTCTGTTGATTATTTGCGGTGCCATTGCTGCCTATGTGCCAGCTAGAAGGGCTGCTCGTATAAAACCTATTGTAGCACTAAGAGACGAATAAGATGAAACAATTATTGGACAGAGATACCTGGATAGAAGTTTTTCAATCGATTCGAAAAAACAAACTTCGTACGTTTTTGACCATGATTGGGGTATTCATAGGTATATATATTTACATAGGTTTATCAGGTGCGGCAAACGGATTGGAAAATGGTTTTGAACGAGAATTTAAGACTATTGCCCGTAATAGCATGTTCGTATGGGCCCAGCAGACCAGCATGCCCTATAGCGGTTTTAAGACCGGACGTCAAATCCAACTTAAGCTTGGTGACGCAGAGGTTTTAAAAAAGCAGATACCTGAAATTGAGGCCATCGCACCTAGAAATGTGAGGGGTATTTTCGGTTCAAATCCAGGGGTTATCTCAAGAGGTTTAAAATCTGGTAATTATTCGGTTTTTGGTGACTTTCCAGATTTTACTAAAATAGCGACGAAACGCATTTACGATGGTGGTCGGTTTATAAATGATGATGATATTAAACAAGAACGCAAGGTTTGTGTAATTGGTGAACGTACCCAACGCGAATTATTTGATGAAGATGAAGAACCTATTGGGGGTTATATCGAAATTGATGATGTAAATTTTCAAGTAGTTGGCGTTCACAAATTTGCTGGAGGAGGACCTTTTGATAACGATTCCGATATTTTTATTCCATTTACCACTTATAGAAAACTTTACAATTCTGGAGATAATGTGTCTTGGTTCACCATTGCAGCCTATGATGATGCAAATGTGGTTGAAGTTGAAAAGGACATCAAGGCGACGTTAAGAAGAATCCATAGAACCCACCCTCAAGATGAAAAGGCTATTGGTTCATTCAATCTTGGGGAAGCTTTCAATAAGATATTTGGATTCTCTAGTGGAATGATTTTCCTTTCATTAGTCGTGGGCGTTGCCTGTATTCTTGCAGGTGTGGTTGGAATTGGGAATATCTTATTGATTTCGGTCAAGGAGCGTACCAAAGAATTGGGTGTGCGCAGGGCCATGGGGGCTACCCCGGCAGAAGTACGAAATCAAATCATAATAGAAGCATTGGTCTTGACCTTGTTGGCAGGCATCATTGGAATAATCTTCGGTGCTTTGACCCTTAAATTCATTGATATGCTGACAAGTGGAAGTGGAGATTTCCCATATACAAATCCAACAGTACCAATACCTTATGTTTTGGGTTCATTGGCACTCATGATAATTTTAGGATTATTAATAGGAATGATACCAGCTCAACGAGCTGTGAGCATTCGACCAATTGATGCCCTAAGAGAAGAATAACACAAGAACTAAATAAGAAACTAAATAATCAGAACAATGAACAAATACGTTAAATGGACATTAATCGGACTGTTGGTCTTGGGTGCGCTTTGGGCCGCTTCGTTCTTTATTAAAAGCAACAGCCAATCCATTACCGAATATGAAACCTTTAAACCCTTCATTTCTTCAATTGAAATGAAAACGGTTGCCACCGGTAAGGTCATACCAGAAGATGAAATCGAAATCAAACCTCAGATATCCGGTATTATTGACAAGATATATTTGGAAGAAGGAGCGACTGTAAAGGCAGGGGAGTTAATCGCCACAATTAAGGTTGTTCCTAATGAGCAAGCACTTTATCAAGCAAGAGGTCGTGTTAACAATGCGAAAGTTGCCCTTAGCAACGCTGAGTTGGATTATAATAGAAACAAGACCTTGTTTGATAAAGGAGTTGTTTCAGCGCAAGATTTTCAGAATATTCAATTAACCTTTAATCAGGCGAAATTGGAAGTTGAGAATGCTCAGAATGATTATCAAATTATTCTACGTGGTTCCGCCGGAGGATCTTCTAGTGCAAACACTTATATACGTGCAACGGTGAACGGTACTATTCTTGAAATTCCAGTTGAAGAAGGTGATCAGGTTATTCAAAGTAATAATTTCAATGACGGTACAACAATCGCATCAATTGCAGATTTAGGGAAGATGATTTTTGAAGGTCAAGTGGATGAAGGAGAAGTTGGAAAACTAGCTGTTGGAATGCCATTGACCATTACACTTGGTGCTGTTGAAGACAAAGAGCTAAGTGCAAAGCTAAAATTTATAGCCCCAAAAGGTGTTGAGGAAGCCGGAGCCGTAAAGTTCAAAATAGAAGGTGACGTTGATGTCAATGATGACTTCTTGATTAGGGCAGGCTACAGTGCAAATGCCTCTCTTACTCTTGAGAAAAAAGATAGCATCATGGTAATACCAGAAGCATTATTGCAATTTGATCGTGATACAAATAAGCCTTATGTTGAGGTTGCTACAGGTGAGCAACAATTCGAACGTCGAGATATTGAAATCGGTATTTCTGACGGTATCAACGTAGAAATTGTTTCAGGTCTTGAGGAGGACGATGACATAAAACAATGGAATAAGACAGAACCTATCAAAATAGGTGATGAGGAAGAAGGTGATGGAGAAAATGCTGAATAACCAAGTTCAACCAAAAAATCAAAAAACGAATGAAGTATAGAATCTTATTGTTGTTGGTCCTTGTCGGGCTTACAACAAACGCACAGGTCAAAAAATGGACTTTAGAAGAATGTGTAATCTACGCTGTAGAAAACAATCTGACAATTGAGCAGTTTGCACTCGATTTGGAAACAGCTAAAATTGACAAGTCTGATGCAGTAGGAAATCTATTGCCAAATTTGAACGGTTCGGCGAGTGTTTCAAGTAATACGGGTTTCTCGATTAATCCTACGAATAACTTGCCCACAAATCAAACGGCATTTAATGTTAATGGTGGTTTTAGTTCTAACGTAACACTGTTTGATGGTTTGCGAAATGTAAAACAACTTCAACGGGCAGAGATGAATGCCATTGCCAGTCAGTATAGACTTGACGATTTGAAAGATGATATACGTTTGAATGTAGCTAATGCTTATTTGCAAGTTGTATCGAATATAGAACAGGTGAAGGTTTTCAAGGCTCAATTTGCCGTAACAGAACAAGATTTAGAGCGAACCAAAGAGTTGGTAGAATCTGGTGTTGTGCCAAGGGGCGATTTATTGGAAATTGAAGCTACCGCCGCTACTCAAGAACAGCAGATAGTTAACGGAGAGAGTTTAGTGACTATTGCAAAAGTCAATCTTGCGCAATTGTTACAAATTACGGATTACGAAAATTTTGATATAGCCGATGAGGATTTTGATGTACCTCCTTCAGATATCTTGAGCAACTCTGCCAAGTCTATTTTTGCAAAAGCAATGGAGTTCCGTAATGACATAAAACTTTCTGAAGCGAATGTAGCTTTAGCTGAAAAGGACTTGGAAATTTCCAAAGGAGCTTATTTACCTACCATTGGAGCTTTCTTCAACTATGGTACACGTTATTCAGATGTTACCCAATTACCTGACCCAGTGACTGGAGTGCCATTTACCCCTAGCTTTACCGACCAGCTTTGGATTTTCGATGGTATTTCATATGGAGCGCAGTTAAGCGTGCCAATTTTTAATGGTTGGAGCACTCGAAACAATGTGAAGCGCTCAAAAATTTCGTTGGAGCGTACCAAATTGCAATTTGAACAGGATAAGCTTGCTTTGGAGGCAACTGTTCAACAGGCTTACGTTGATGTCACTACTTTTAGAAAGGCTTACGAAGCAGCTCAAAAGACCCAAGAGGCAAGAAGGTTGGCTTACGAGTATGCTAAGGAAAGATATGATGTTGGTCTTATGAATGCATTTGATTTTCAACAAGCACAGGCCCGGGTAGACAATGCAGAGGCAGATGTAATAAGAACGAAGTATGATTACATTTTTAGGTTAAAGATTCTTGAATTTTATTTTGGAATTCCCATTAGCCTAGACTAAAGAAAATATACTTTTAAGAAAGAACCTGTCCGGTCATAAACTGGACAGGTTTTTTTGTTGGGTTATCTTTGTTACATGGCTAAAATTCTATGCTTGGAAACGGCTACCACAAATTGTTCAGTTTGTCTTTCAATTGATGGTGAACCAACTCTAATAAAGGAGCGTAATACCGAAAACTATATCCATTCAGAGCAACTCCATATATATATTGAGGAAGTGTTGAAAGAAGGCTCCATAAGATTTAATGATTTGGATGCTATTGCAGTAAGTAAAGGTCCAGGTTCTTATACTGGGCTTCGAATTGGAGTTTCAGCTGCTAAAGGACTAAGTTTTTCACTGGATATTCCATTAATTTCCGTTCCCACCTTAGAAATTTTAGCCAACCAATTGAAAGTTGAAGACAATGAAGTTATAATACCGTTGCTTGACGCCCGTCGTATGGAAGTTTATTCTGCAGTTTACAATAGTAAATTAAAAGAAATTAGGGAAACAAGGGCTGAGGTAATCGATGAAAATTCATTCTCGAAATACAATACCTTCACCAAGGTTAACCTCATTGGAAATGGAGCTGGAAAATGTCGAGAAATTGTTGCGTTGGATAATCTAGAATTTAATACTGGCAGTTTTCCCTCAAGCAGAGAAATGGCATTCTTAGCTTTTCAAAAGCATAAAAAAGGCGACTTTGAAGATGTCGCCTATTTTGAACCGTATTATTTAAAGGATTTTATCCTTGGAGGGAAAAAATCTTAGTCATCCCCCATATTATGTATAACCCTTTGTGGAAATGGAATTTCTATTCCAGCTTCATCAAAACGTAATTTTGATTGCTCTATTAACTCGAAACGGGCTGGCCAAAATTCTTCATTTTTTGCCCAAAAGCGTAAAGTTAGGTTAACCGAACTATCTCCTAAACCATCTACATAAACTTCCGGTACCGGTTCTTTTAATATCCGTTCGTCTTTAGCACAAATGTCCAATAAAATGTCTTTGGCAGTTTTGATATTTGAGCCGTATCCGATTCCTACCTTATAATTTTCACGTCGTATGGGTAGCGCATTGAAATTAACGATATTCCCATTGGCCAATTGTCCGTTGGGGATAATCGCAATTTGATTGCCAAATGTGGTCAATTTTGTATTAAAAATTGAAATTTCCTTTACTGCACCATCCAGACCTTGGGCAGATATCCAATCCCCTACTTTAAAAGGTTTAAATAGTAAAATAAGAACGCCCCCAGCAAAATTTGCAAGAGAACCTTGAAGGGCGAGACCAATTGCAAGCCCAGCTGCACCAATCATAGCGACCAGTGAAGATGTTTTTACGCCAAGTTGGGTTACTACTAAAACCGCTAGTATTACTTTAAGGGCAATATTGATGAAGCTTTGTAGAAATGTTTCCAGTGTGGGGTCATAATCTTTCTTTTCGAAAAACTTTCGCACCAGACGGTTTAAGAATTTTATAACCCATCTTCCCACGATAAATATGGCAATTGCCGACAAAATATGGGGAGCAAAGTCCCAGGCCCATTCTGTTGCTTTTTCGATGTAAGATTCGTATTTCGTCAATTCTTCGTTTATATCCATTCCTAAATTTTTGCGAACCTAAAAAAGTTGCAATCTATGTTCAAAAAATGACTTTTAAACTTAAGTTAATCTTAGTGCCGCGATATTAAAGCTGTGTTAAGGCACGGTCGATTTCAGTAACCGGTAGTTTACAGGAGCCTTCAATACATACATAAATTAAGGTTTGGCTCTCATTAAACCGATTTTGAAGGAGCTCCAGATTATCTTCTTTTTCAGTACCGACCAGTATACTGTTCGGAATGTAGTTTTTAGCTAATTCAGCACCCATCTTTTTATAATCAGGTCCAACCACAGCAATTTCATAGAAGTTTTTCTGGCTAAACAATACCAAATGCATCCAATTGGCAAATCCCTGGCCATTTTCAGAAAAATTCGATTGAACATTAGATAACATGGTTTCAGCTTGAGTACCATAACCCTCTTTAGAAAACAATTTGTGTAGTCGCAATAAATTTTTGGCCATTATTGAGTTTGAAGCAGAAATGACATTATCATTGACTTCAAAACTTCTGCGAATTAATTTTTCATCCTCATCTGAAGTATAAAAGAACAACTGGCTATCCTCATCTAAGAAGTGTTCAAGGGTGTATTCAGTTAAGGATTTTGCTTCATTCAACCAAGCCATATCAAAAGTCACTTCATAGAGTGAAATATAGGCTTCTATTAGCGTTGCGTAATCGTCCAAAAAGGCATTGATGGTGCTTCTTCCGTCTTTATGGTTTCTGAAAAGTCCGCCATCTGGTTTTTTCAAATTTTCCTTTAGGAAAACCGCATTTTTTAATGCCATATCTAAATAGGCTTCATTGCCAAGATATCGATAGGCATCTACAAGACCTTGAAGCATTAGGCCATTCCACGATGTCAAAATTTTATCATCAAGCCTAGGACCAGATCTATTGGATCTAACTTTTTTCAGCAAAGACAGTGAATTGGAAATACTTTTTTCCAGTTGTTCTACCGAGATTTCATGTTTAGTCGCAATTTCATTCGTTGACTTATCCCTTATTAGCACATAATTGCCCTCTTCCCATAGACCATAAGAATTGATATTAAAGTAATCGGCAAAGACAGCGTATTCTTTGCCCAGCAAAGAGTCTAATTCAGCTTGCTTCCAAACATAAAATGCACCTTCTTCAAGCTCACCTGTTTCGTTCTCACTATCTGCATCCAATGAAGAGTAAAAACCACCTGAGTCATCTATAAGCTCTTCATTAACGAAAGCGATAGTTTCATCGACAACCTTTTTGTACAAAGGATTTTTGGTATGGGCATAAGCCTTTGCATACAAACTGACCAATTGACCATTGTCATAAAGCATTTTCTCAAAATGTGGCACATGCCATTTGGTGTCAACAGCATATCTTGAAAAGCCACCCCCTACATGATCATAAATTCCGCCAAATGCCATTCTTGTTAGAGAGGTATTTACATATTCTAGCACAGTCTTGTCATTTTCGGAAACAGCATAGTGAAGCAAAAAATCAAGATTGTTTGGCATCGGAAATTTTGGGGCTCGTTTGTATCCACCCAAGTACGAATCAAAAAATCCAGACCATTTGTCAACGGCAACATTCAATGAGTCTATTGAAAAAGACCCTGAATTTTTTTTGACCTCATAAAGATTTATTTGTTTGATTCCGTTTTCTAGGTTTGAGGCATATTCCTCAACTTTTTTAGGATCGTTATTGTAGAGTTCGGTTAGACTTTTAAGTGATTTCAACCAATTGTCTTTTGGTAGGTAGGTTGCTCCCCAAAACGGACGTCCATCAGGCGTAGTTATTACATTCAATGGCCAGCCACCACTGCCGGTCATCATCTGCAGGGCATCCATATAAATTTGATCGACATCTGGTCGCTCTTCTCGATCAATTTTAATATTCACGAAATTATCGTTCATATATTGGGCCACTTCTTCGTCTTCAAAACATTCATGTTCCATAACATGGCACCAGTGACAGGCAGCATATCCGATGCTTATCAATAATGGTTTATTTTCCTTCTTTGCCCTTTCCAATACTTTTGGATTCCATGCCTCCCAGTTTACTGGATTGTGAGCGTGTTGCAATAAATATGGACTGGTTTCCTCAATTAGGGCATTGGTGTATTTATGGGCCATTTCTTTGTTTTTTTGCGCACATCCGCTTAACAGAAGTAAAGCGATTAGAAAGATGGGTTTTGATAAATGCATACGTATAAAAAAAGCGTCCTAAATAGGACGCTAGATTAGTACTTTTACTTCGATTTTAATCTACTTCAAAGGTAATTTTAACGTTTACGCGGTATTCATCTACTTTACCATCTTTAATCGTTGCACTTTGTTCGTTTACATAAACCGAACGGATATTTTTCAAAGACTTTGAAGCTTGTTGAACTGCGTTGTCAGTGGCATCTTCCCAGCTCTTACTGGAATTGGCCAAAATCTCAATTACTTTTAAAACTGCCATAATTAGTGTTCTTTATGATTTCTTGAATATAAGAAATTCCCACTAACCATTTATGGCGACTACTTGATTTACTTTTTCGCCCAACATGTTCTTGAGCATGGTTTCAATACCATTCTTTAGGGTAAAGGTAGACGATGGACAACCACTACAAGCTCCTTGCAAAATCACATTTACCGTCTTGGAATCCTCTTCATAAGATTGGAAAAGGATATTGCCACCATCTGAAGCAACCGCTGGTTTTACATATTCGTCTAAAATGGAAACAATTTGTTGAGAGGTTTTGTCCAAGTTCTCAGTATTCTGGACTTGTTCGGTAAGATTTATGCTGGCTTCAGCAGAAGCAGTATCAACCACTTCTTTGCCGTCGTTCAAATAGTTTCTCAAGAATTCACGTAATTCCATTGAAATTTCTTCCCATTCTGCCCTATCGAATTTCGTAATAGAGATATAATTGTTATCAAAAAAAACTTCTTTCACAAAAGGAAAATGAAATAGCGCTGTTGCCAATTTTGAATCTTTTGCCTCATCAATATTTTTGAATTCAAATGTCTGCGGAACCAACATGCGGTTTGCAACATATTTCATTACGGAGGGATTCGGGGTTACTTCGGCATAAACCGTGGTTGGGGTTGGTTTGTTCGTATCTTCTTGAACAACAGCACCTCCGGAATTAAGGTATTCGACTAAATTTTGGGCAACTTCGTCTTTAACATCGTTCCAACTAACAATATCATAACGTTCAAGAGCTACAAAATTTCCTGATATGTAGACGGTTTTTACGAAAGGCAAGTGAAACAACTGCTGGGCAAGTGGTGAATCTTTTGCTTCATCAATATTCTTATATTCATAGTTTGAATTAACCAAAAAATGGTTGGCCTCAAACTTTAATATACTTGGATTGGCGGTTTCAACCGTGGTGATATTAAATTCCTTCATCACAATTTTTTTGCAAAAATACGAACTAAATTTTGCTGCTGAATTGGATAATATTGCGAAACGAAAAACGTTATGTTTCAGAACATTTACTGAACATTGCAGCTAAACCCCACCCCAAAACCTATATGAAAAGGCTACTTATTACCCTGCTACTATTGTTCTCGGTCCTGCCCAATTTGATGCGGGCCCAAGAGGGCATACCTGTATATTTTGATTATTTATCAGATAATTATTATTTGGTTTATCCGTCCATGGCCGGTATTGGCGGAGGTGGAAAAATTCGTCTCACAGCGAGGAAACAATGGTTCAACGTTGATGAAGCCCCGAGTTTACAAACCTTGAATGGCCATTTTAGAGTCGGTGATAAAAGTGGAGTTGGAGCTATTTTATTCAATGACTCAAACGGATATCATTCACAAGTTGGTTTTAAAACCACCTATGCCCATCATTTAAATTTATCAGGGGATTTTAGAAGTTTAAACCAGCTCTCTTTTGGTATGAGTGTTGGGGTTATCTTGAGCAGTTTGGATGAAACTGAGTTCCGTTCGGTGATACCTGATCCCGTTGTTACTGGTGTTAAGAATACAACGAGTTATTTTAATCTTGATTTGGGGGCATCCTACAGTTTTTTCGAATTTTATGCACATGCTGCAGTCCTCAATATTTTGGGAACTGGAAGGGATTTGTATACGGCTGCCGAATTTGACAACCTACGACGTTATTTACTATCTGCAGGTTATGTTTTCGGAAAAGGAGCAACGCGTTTAGAACCTTCAGTTCTTTTTCAAATGACCGATTTTACTCAAGAAAAAACCATCGATGCGAACGTAAAGGTATATCGTGACCTAAATGAAAAAACTACAATTTGGGGAGGACTGTCATATCGACGAAGTTTCGATGGCGCTCAATTTCAACAAAATGGCATTTTTGGTGAGCAACGATTAAATCTGTTTACCCCTATAGCAGGAGTCAACATTAACCGATTCATGTTCTCTTATAACTATTCCTATCAAACGGGTGATATCCGTTTTGATAATGGTGGATTTCATCAAATCACCCTAGGATATGATTTCGGAGAGCAGCGACAAAATCGTTTTGACTGCTATTGCCCAGCAGCCAATTATTAATTAAAAAACCTGTCTGATTTAATAATCAAACAGGTTCTATCTAATAAAAACTACTTACTCCCAGCTATAGTTTCTCCTTTCAGCTTGCTTTCTAATTGCTTTTATCATGGCATTTTCAAGTTCGCCTTTTTGATTTTGTTGTTGTTCGGCGATGAATACTTCACGTTTGGTATTTAACGACTGAATTTCCTCTTGAACCTTCATTCGTTCTGCTTTTTTTGTCGCAATAAATTCCTTGATTTCTTTTTTTGATTTTCCTTTGAGTACTTCAGGTAACTCATCTTCTTTAAGTTGTTCTATAACTTCGGAATCTTCTTCTGCAGCATCAACCAAGTCCCAAGTTGAATTTTTGTAAAGTCTTGAGCTCTTACTTACAGCTCGTTTTACGGCTACTGCCTCTTCCATTTCAAAAGCATTTGAATCTTGCATTGTTTGTGCTGCCAATTTCGATTGTCCGATGCTTCCATAAGCGATGTAAGTCCCATTTAATTTTTGGTTCAGTTTCATTATGGCATCATCATAAGGGGTTGCTACATAAGCTATTTCTTGGTTATGGTCTATAGCCATGTAGTCACCTCCGGTGCGCTGTGCTCCGTCCTTCCAATTGGTATTTATTCCTTGGTCAAAATTTCCACAAAAAATGGTATTGACAACAACATCATTCTCTTTGGCTTGCGCGGTGGCGTCCCTGTAATCTAATTTTCCTTGTGTGAAAGGTTCGTTGCCAGCAATAAAAATCAGTTTTAAATCGTCTGCATTTTTACCCCAATCCAATTGTCTTAATGAAGTATTGATTACTTGGCCACAAAATTCTTCACCTCCGTTAGTGGTTAAAGAGAACAACTTTTCTGATATTTCATCCAAATCTTTACTAAAACCTAAAACCTGTCGAATATGTCCTTCTCTTGAAGATAGGTCGTCATTGCCATATTCGTATAATGCTATTTGCAATTCAGGTCTGGACTCATTTCCGCATTTGGCATAGGTGAATTCATTAACAATATCCCAAAGTTGTGCTTTAGCCTGATTCATAAGACCATCCATACTGTTGCTAGTATCGAGTAGTAGGGCAATTTTCACATATTGTTTGTTGTCTTTTTCAACCTTTGGTTGGATGGCTTGTGCCAATAAAGGTTCTTTTTTATTGGTCGTTTCAAGTTTACATGCATAACCCATAAAAAGGGAAGCCGATGTTACTATTGAAAATAAAGTTCTTTTAATGTTTTTCATGCTAATTCGTTTTTAATATCTCTCCAAAACTATTGTGGAGTAATTTTTGAAAAAACTGTAAATGAGGGAATGTGCTTTATCACTTAGGGAAGTTCATTTGTTAATGAGTTAACTGGGTTAAACCAAGGTTTTTGGTGAGGTTTTCGGCGCAACTCAATTTTTTAGAACCCTTGAAATGAAGTATGTTTACTATGATGAACGTAGTGAAAAAACATATTTTCATTTTGTTATTATGGTGTTTAAGCCTTGGATTACTATCGGCCCAGAACACCACAGGGAGCGAATTTGTTTTGAAGGGTTCTGTTGTCGAACAAAACACATATGCTCCCATAGCAGGAGTTTCCGTTTCAACTGACCAAGGAAGTTACGCTGCCACCGATGGACTTGGGGAATTTAGTATCAAGGCAAAAGTTGGTGATGTGCTGATTTTTGAAAGTTCAGACTTTGAAACCGTGCGTCACCGTATTACTTCAGATGAAGATGTTCGGTTGGAGGTTAAAGACTATGATGGACCTACCCAGAAGGGCAGGACATCACGTGAGGCCAACCATGTTCAACTTTTGGATTCGGCCAATTATTACAAAAAGGATAACATCGAAAAGAGCATAGATTTTATTGCGCAATCAATTTCGATTTTAGGTAAAAACCCGAACAAGCGTTTATTGGCGAAATCATTAACAAGTTTGGGTGAAATCTATCTCTACCATGGGCAATACGATTTAGCAATTAGTAATTTAAACGAGGCCTTAAACTCAAATAAATCCATATTAACCCAGCTGCTTTTGGGTGAAGCGCTTTTATTGAATAATCAGGTCGATGAAGCAGAAATAACATTGAAGGAATTGCAGGATGTAAAAAGTATGGTCCCTTATCAGAAATTAAAGCTTTACGAATTGTTAGGTGATGTAAAAATGGAGCAGGCCAACAAGAAAGTGGCGCTTGAGTTTTATGAAGAGGGGCTAAGAATTGCCAAAAAGAATCAAATAACTCCCAAAATAACTGATTTAACGTCTAAAATTGCCGAAACCTATGCCTCAGCAAATAGACAAATTGAAGCCGAGGGTTATTTCAACAGTTCTTTAGAGCTTTCGAAAAAAGAGAATCCGCAAAGGGCAATACAAGAAAGTGAGAAGGTTGCTGACTTCTATAGAAACACCAATCGTTTTGACCTTGAGATTCAGCAACGCAAAAACAGTTTGAATGAACTCAAGAAACTTGAGAAAACCGCTATTTCTAACAAAAAGAATAGGGAACAACCCGCAGATAGTATAAGTACACAGCGCATTAATTATAAAATTGGTAATGCCTTTGCTGCTCAAAACAAATTAGATGAGGCAATACCATATTTACAGCGAAGTATAGTAGAAGCAGATTCTGAAGAAGACCTCACCGTGCAAAAAGATGCTACACGTAAACTTTCTGAAGTATTTAAATACAAAGGGGATTTTGCAAAGGCTTTTGAGACCTATCAAGAATACGTGGCATTGGTTGACACGTTATATTCAAGAAAAGAGCAAGAGATTTCTCGGGCTATTCGGCAGAATAATGAGATAGCAGCCAAACAGAGTAGAATTTCTAGCTTGGAACAAGAACGTGAACTTTCACAGAGCAAATATGATTTAGCTGTTACTGAACAACAGCTTTTTGAAGAGAGTAATAAAAGACAGCGCCTAATTATCTATTCCCTATTGTTTGGTTTGATTTTGGCAGCATTAACCGCAATTCTTTACTATAGAAGTAGCAAACAGCAACAATTGGCTAATAATCTTTTGGCTTTGAAGTCACTGCGATCTCAGATGAATCCTCATTTTATTTTTAATGCCCTAAACTCTGTAAACAATTTCATAGCAAAAAATGATGAACGAAGCGCCAACAGGTTCTTGAGTGAATTTTCAATTTTAATGCGTACAGTTCTTGAAAATTCGGAAGAGGATTTTATTCCTTTATCGAAAGAGTTGGAATTACTACGGCTATATGTGAAGTTAGAGCATTCACGTTTCGCTGATAAGTTTGATTATGATATAAATGTGGATGAAAAAATTCGAATGGATGAATTTGAAATACCACCGATGCTTTTGCAGCCCTACATCGAGAATTCAATCTGGCATGGACTCCGTTACAAAGAAGAAAAGGGATTTTTGAACATTAATCTGGAATCTGTGAGTCCTGAAATCTTGAAAATTGAAATTACCGATAATGGAATTGGCAGGCAAAAATCGGCGGCCTTAAAAACCAAAAATCAGAAGAAGCAACGTTCTAAGGGTATGGGTAATATCAAAAAAAGGGTTGCGATTTTAAATGAAATGTACAAGAATAAGGTCGACGTTTCCATTTCCGATTTAAACGATGATAAAACAGGAACCAAGGTTACCTTATATTTAAAGAAAGACTGAGAAGGTCAATATTAAAAATTGCAAATGAAATTGAAAGCTATAATAGTTGAAGATGAAGCTAATAGCCGAGAAATCCTCAGAAATTATCTGAATAAGTACTGTTCGGATGTTGAAATTATGGGTGAGGCCGCGACAATAAAAGAAGGTCTAAACCTAATTAATTCCAACAAGCCTGATTTGGTCTTCCTAGATGTTGAGATGCCCTTTGGTAATGCTTTCGACTTATTGGATGAACTACCGGAACGTAATTTTGAAATCATTTTTGTAACCGCTTACAATCATTATGCGATTGATGCTTTGAACAATCATGCTGCTTATTATTTAATGAAGCCAATAAATATTGATGAATTGGTCAAAGGCGTTGCTTACGTCAAAGAAATACGAGAAAAAGAAGCCAACCTTGAAAATAAGGTTCTGAAACCAAAGATTGCAAAACCGGAAGGTAAGATTACAATCCCCTTACAATCTGGTTTTCAGGTATTGAATATTGACGAGATCCTATTTTGTAAGGCGGATGATAATTACACCGAAATTTATCTAGGTGAAAGGAAAATTGTTGTGAGTAAAACACTTAAATATTTCGAGGAA
This sequence comes from Croceivirga thetidis, assembly GCF_012272815.1. GTDB lineage: Bacteria > Bacteroidota > Bacteroidia > Flavobacteriales > Flavobacteriaceae > Croceivirga > Croceivirga thetidis. The sequence goes on along the minus strand of NZ_JAAWWL010000001.1, from coordinate 328,564 downwards.
GCCTTACCTGACCAGTCTTTTACCAGAATTCATAAATCGTATCTTGTCAATATAAACGAAGTTGTAAAATACAAAAAGGGAAAAGGTGGAAGCGTAATTCTATCCAATGGAAAGGAATTGTCGGTATCAGCTACCAAAAAAGCATTGTTGCTTTCTTTCTTTAAATAGTACATATGATTCTTAAAGCTGTTAATGGTAAAGGCCCACAAATTGGTGAGGATTGCTTTATTGCCGAAAACGCTACGATTGTTGGTGATGTTGTTATGGGTAATCAATGCAGTGTTTGGTTCAATGCTGTTATTCGAGGCGACGTGCATTTTATAAGAATGGGCAACAAGGTAAATGTTCAAGACGGTGCAGTTATTCATTGTACCTATCAAAAATCACCATCCAATATTGGCAATAATGTATCTATAGGTCATAATGCAATTGTACATGGCTGTACTGTTCATGATAACGTATTGATTGGTATGGGTGCTATTGTCATGGATGACTGTATCATTGAAAGTAATTCCATAATTGCCGCAGGTGCTGTTGTTACCAAAGGTACTAGGGTGCCGTCAGGTACAATTTTTGCGGGTATGCCTGCCAAAAAGCTCAAAGACGTAAGTATAGAATTAAGTTCTGGAGAGATAGACAGAATTGCGAATAATTATGTTAAATATTCAAGTTGGTTTAAATAAGGGACGTCAGGTGATTTCAATCCTGGGCTTTTCCTATTTTTGCCAAAATTCTTCAAAATGAATGCATACGTTTTTCCAGGTCAAGGAGCCCAATTTGTGGGGATGGGATTGGATTTATATGAAAAACATCCTGAAGCCCAAGAATTGTTTGAACAGGCAAATGATATTCTCGGGTTTTCCATAACTGATATCATGTTTGAAGGAACTCCTGAAGACCTAAAACAGACAAAAGTTACCCAACCAGCAATATTTCTTCATTCAACCATTTTGAGTAAGGTGTTGGGAGAATCGTTCAAACCAGATATGGTTGCAGGCCATTCGTTGGGTGAATTTTCTGCCTTAGTGGCAAACGGTACACTTAATTTTGAAGACGGTTTAAGACTTGTGTCCCAAAGGGCAATGGCAATGCAAAAGGCTTGCGAAATTAAACCAAGTACCATGGCAGCCGTTTTAGCACTTGAAGATCAGGTTGTTGAAAGGATTTGTGATGAAACCGACGGTATTGTTGTTGCAGCAAATTACAATTGTCCAGGCCAATTGGTGATATCGGGTGAGGTTGATGCTGTACATAAAGCTTGTGAAAGCCTAAAGGAGGCTGGAGCTAAAAGGGCAATGGTTTTACCTGTGGGAGGAGCATTTCATTCACCTTTAATGGAACCTGCTCGAGAAGAATTGGCTGCGGCAATCGAAAATACACATTTTAACGAGCCGAGCTGTCCAGTATATCAAAATGTGACTACATCACCTGTTTTGGTTTCTAATGAGATAAAGGTGAATTTGATGGAGCAATTAACTGCTCCTGTAAAGTGGACACAAAGTGTAAAAAATATGATTTCCGATGGTGCAAATCACTTTACTGAGGTAGGTCCTGGAAAAGTCTTACAAGGTTTGGTAAAGAAGATCGATAGAACCATGGAAACAGCCTCGGCATCAGTTGAATAATTGTATTTTTGCTGTTAATCGCAAAAAGCTATATTTAGGCCGTATAGTTAGTTTGTTCCCCCTTTTTTTAGTATTATTGGCGTTCCCAAAAGAACGCGCCAGCAGGTAAACAAACAAACAATGGTATCCTACTTTGAAAAAATTGCTTGTCCTAACTTTTCAGCCCCAAAATTGAAGCTTCTTCTTTTCTTTGGGTTTGTTTTGTGTTTTGGATTCTATAGCACTGCACAAGTGGTAACTATTAGTGATGCCTCTGCGGCTGAAGATGGTGGTGCGATAACCATGACTGCCACCTTGGATGTTGCAGTTCTAGGTGGTTTTTCAGTTGATGTGAATACCCAAGATGGAACCGCCACCCTTGCAAACCTCGACTACACTCAGATATCCGGCCAAACCTTGAATTTTCTAGGTACACCTGGTGAAGCCATTGATTTTGATGTTATCCCGACTACGGATACTACCGTTGAATTGGATGAAGCGTTGACAATTGTAATGGATAATCTACAAGGAACTGCAGTATTGGTAGATATTACGGATACTGCGTCAATTACCATAGAAAATGACGATACTTTTGTTGCAACGATAGCCGCCACGGATGGTGCTGCATCTGAGACTGGTCCTGATGTGGGTACCTTCACGGTAAGTCTTGACCAGACCAACAATACGGGTTCCGCGATAACGGTGAACTACACAGTAAGCGGAACGGCCACGGCCACTTCGGACTACACTGCGCTTTCGGGTACGGTTTCGATTGCGAACGGGGCCGACGATGCGACCATAACGGTTACCCCGGTAGACGACGCACTAGTAGAGGGCAATGAAACGGTAATAGTAACCTTGGCCGCTGCCGGAGGCGGGGAGTATACCATAGGAGGTTCGAACAGTGATACGGTCACCATAGCGGACGACGACACAATACCTGTTGCAACGATAGCCGCCACGGATGGTGCTGCATCTGAGACTGGTCCTGATGTGGGTACCTTCACGGTAAGTCTTGACCAGACCAACAATACGGGTTCCGCGATAACGGTGAACTACACAGTAAGCGGAACGGCCACGGCCACTTCAGACTACACTGCGCTTTCGGGTACGGTTTCGATTGCGAACGGGGCCGACGATGCGACCATAACGGTCACCCCGGTAGACGACGCACTAGTAGAGGGCAATGAAACGGTAATAGTAACCTTGGCCGCTGCCGGAGGCGGGGAGTATACCATAGGAGGTTCGAACAGTGATACGGTCACAATAGCTGACGATGACACTATACCTGTTGCAACGGTAGCCGCCACTGATGGTGCTGCATCTGAGACTGGTCCTGATGTGGGTACCTTCACGGTAAGTCTTGACCAGACCAACAATACGGGTTCCGCGATAACAGTGAACTACACAGTAAGCGGAACGGCCACGGCCACTTCAGACTACACTGCGCTTACGGGTACGGTTTCAATTGCGAACGGAGCCGACGATGCGACCATAACGGTCACCCCGGTAGATGATGCACTAGTAGAGGGCAATGAAACGGTAATAGTAACCTTGGCCGCTGCCGGAGGCGGGGAATATACCATAGGAGGTTCGAACAGTGATACGGTCACAATAGCTGACGATGACACTATACCTGTTGCAACGATAGCCGCCACTGATGGTGCTGCATCTGAGACTGGTCCTGATGTGGGTACCTTCACGGTAAGTCTTGACCAGACCAACAATACGGGTTCCGCGATAACGGTGAACTACACAGTAAGCGGAACGGCCACGGCCACTTCAGACTACGCTGCGCTTACGGGTACGGTTTCGATTGCGAACGGGGCCGACGATGCGACCATAACGGTCACCCCGGTAGATGATGCACTAGTAGAGGGCAATGAAACGGTAATAGTAACCTTGGCCGCTGCCGGAGGCGGGGAGTATACCATAGGAGGTTCGAACAGTGATACGGTCACCATAGCGGACGACGACACTGCAACACTTACAATAGACAACGAGACTGCAGGGGAAGGCACAGGTTCAATGACCTTTACGGTTACGTTGAACAACGCTGTTGTTGGCGGTACAAGCGTTGGATTTACTTTCGGTGATCCAGGTGATACGGCTACTGGTGGTGGAACTGACTACACTGGCATTGCGGGAACGTTGACCTTTGTTGGTACAGCAGGAGAATCAGAGACAATTACAGTAACCCTTAATGATGATGCCATAGTTGAAGGCAGCGAAGAATTCACAGTAACACTTGGAACGCCCAGTAATGGTGTTACAACTTCAGGAAGCCCAGCTACAGGAACAATTACTGATAATGATACCGCCACTTTAACGATTACCGATGAAAGTGCTGACGAAGGAGATGGTACAATGACTTTCACGGTAACACTCAACAACGCAGTAGTTGGTGGAACCACAGTAGGCTACACCTTTGGTGACGCAGGAGACACGGCCACCGGCGGGGGAACGGACTACACTGGCACTGCCGGTACATTAACGTTCGCTGGAACCGCAGGAGAAACAGAAACAATAACGGTGACCCTTAATGATGATGCGATAGTAGAGGGTACGGAAGAATTCACAGTTACGCTAGGTACCCCAAGCAATGGTGCCACTACAGTAGGAAGTCCAGCAACAGGTACAATAACTGATGATGATACGGCAACACTCACAATTGATAATGAGACTGCCGATGAAGGTGATGGTACAATGACCTTTACTGTGACCCTCAACAACGCAGTGGTTGGTGGAACCACTGTGGGTTATACCTTTGGAGATCCTGGCGATACGGCTACTGGAGGAGGAACGGACTATACAGGTACTGCGGGAACGTTGACTTTTATTGGTACAGCTGGTGAATCGGAAACAATAACAGTTACATTAAACGATGATGCCATAGTTGAAGGAAGTGAGGAGTTTACGGTAACCCTTGGTACACCTAGTAATGGTGTAACCACTTCGGGTAGTCCCGCCACAGGTACCATTACGGATAATGATAATGCCACACTTACTATAGAAAACGAAACGGCGGATGAGGGTGATGGTACAATGACTTTCACTGTAACTTTAAGCAATACGGTTGTTGGCGGTACAACGGTCGGTTATACCTTCGGAGACCCCGGTGATTCTGCTACTGGTGGTGGGACGGATTATAGCGCTACAGCTGGTACCTTAACATTTACTGGAACTGCTGGTGAAACAGAATCAATAACGGTCACACTTATAGATGATGTCATTGTTGAAGGAAATGAGAATTTTACGGTTACCCTTGGCACCCCAACGAATGGAGTTAGTGCATCTGGAAGTCCTGCAACCGGGACCATCACAGATAATGATAACGCTGGTTTTACGGTTAGTCCATTAACCGGATTAGAGACTACCGAAGGTGCTGGAATTGCAACATTCACTGTAGTATTGGATGTTCAGCCAACATCCAATGTGGTATTTAATATCTCTTCTTCAGATATAGGTGAAGGTACTGTCGATTCACCTACATTGACATTTACTCCGAGTAATTATGATGAAGAACAAACAGTTACCATAACCGGTGTTAACGATGATTTTGATGACGGTGATCAACCATATACTATAACAGTATCAGTAAATGATGCGTCAAGTGATGATGGTTTCGACGGTTTAGCCGACCAAATAGTCAATGTAGTTAATGATGATGATGATACGGCTGGAGTTATTGTAACACCTACGACCATAGCTACTGACGAGGATTCTGGAACAGAAACCTTTACTATCCGACTAAACAGTAGACCGACTTCAGCTGTGACAGTTAATTTGATTTCTACGGATACCCAAGAAGGAACAGTACCAGCATCAATTGAAATATCACCAGCCAATTGGACAGGAATTCAGGTTTCTGTCACCATAGTTGATGATGATGTGGTCGATGGCCCGACACTTTTCTTGATTAGAACTACGGAAGTTTCTTCGGCTGACCCAATCTATGAGGCTTTTGACGGTGATGATGTTGATGATGTACAAATAACAAATGCAGATACCGATACGGCCTCCTTGGCAATTAATAATGTAACGATAGATGAAAGTGCAGGAACGGCAAATTTAACTGTTACTTTAACTGGTGAAGTCGCCAACAATTTTACAGTAGCTTATGAGACTGTTGATGGTAGCGCTCTGAACGGGGTTGATTATGTTGCTGCTAATTCTGCAATTTCATTTACCGGAGTCGACGGACAAACTAGGAGTATTATTGTAACATTACTTGATGATGCATTGATTGAAGCTACAGAAACGTTTAATGTATCTTTAAGTGCGCCTTCAAATAGTTCAGTTGTAATTACCGATGGCATTGGACAAGTGACCATTAATGATAATGATTTTTGTTTGGCTGGTACCCTTGCACCAACTGAAGATGTTGGTGAACCAACTGCCTTTTGCGATAGTTTTAATCAGGATTTAGATAACTACGTTTCAAGTGCAACACCTGTTGGTGCCGAGTTGCGTTGGAGCACTCAAAATACAGATTTAGAGAATGATGCTAATCACCTTCCAAGTAGTGTAGTTAACTCACCAGGAACCTATTATGGGTTTTTCTTTGATGACATTAATGACTGTGTAAGTGACTTTTTAACCATAACAATAACGGCAAGTACTACTCCATCAGCTGGTACTCCAATAAACACCAGCGCTTGTAGTGATGCTAGTAATGGTAATACTATTATCGATTTAGATGACCAACTAGGAGGTTCACCGGCAAGTGGTAACTGGTCCTTTACCAGTGGTCCTATAAATCTTAACCCAAATGCTCAGAACGTTATAAATTTTGTAAATGTTCCTGACGGTGTTTATTCGTACACCTATACCACAAATACAGCGGTTTCTCCCTGCACGGATCAATCGGTTACAATAACAATAACAGTTGATGATTGTTCGATTCCATGTGATGCAGGTTCTTCTGCACCAATTACAAACTTGGATGATCCTTTTGTAAACTTTTGTGATGTAATTAATGCCGACCTTAATGATTATGTTGAAGGAACTGCTCCTGCTGGAAGTGTTTTGACATGGAGTACAAATGCGGATCCATTGCAGGTCAGTGCACATCGTAGCAGTATTGTTAGTGCACCGGGTACTTATTATGGATTCTATTTCGACGATGCAGATTCTGATAATCCTACGGATTGTGCGAGTCCTACACTGGCCATTACTTTGGTTTTAAATGATACCCCAGAAATTACGGAAACAACAGGAGATACCCGTTGTGGCCCAGGATTGGTTACACTCACTGCAACTGCTAATTTAAATGCAACTTTTAATTGGTATGATTCTTTATCAAGTACCACGATTTTAGGTACGGGTTCAAGTTTCGAAGTAAATGTAACGGATACGACCTCTTTCTTTGTTGAAGCTACACTAAATGGTTGTCCTTCTGATAGGGTTGAGGTTACTGCGAATGTATTGATTGAGCCTTCTACAGGTACACCAACTAACATAGTGGCTTGTACAGAGGCTGGTGATGGAGATTCCACAATATTGGATTTGGATGATACACTTGAAGGCGAAGATTCTGGAATCTGGGTTCTTCAATCTTCTCCGTCAAATGTTGTTGTAACGATTAATGATGATAATACTGTAGACTTTCTCGGGCTACCTGAAGGGGATTATGTCTTTAGATTTACTACGACTGGAGCAACTGCACCTTGTACAAACCAATCAATTGATGTAACGGTAACGGCCATAGACTGTTTGTTGGATGCCGATAATGATGGTCTTCAGGATCCAGATGAGGAAAGTTTAGGTACCGATCCTAATGATCCTGACACGGATGATGATGATATTTTGGATGGTCAAGAAGTTGCCGATGGAACAGACCCACTTGATGATTGTGATTCAATTGGCGGCACCCCTTTGGGTACCAGTGATTGTGATAATGATGGTTTAACCAATGCCGAGGAAATTGATCTTGGAACCGATCCAAATAATTTTGATTCCGATGGTGACGGTCTTTCTGATGGTGAAGAGGTCCTTGTAGAAGATAACCCTTTAACAGATGCAATTCCGGAAAATCCATCTGATCCCCTAGATCCATGTGATCCATTCCTTTCTGAAGACTGTAATCCTGAACCTGTAGACTTGGCAGTATTAAAAGTTGTAAACAACAGTACGCCTTTCGTAGGCGAAACGGTAACCTTTACCATCACTGTTAATAATACAACTTCGGATAGAGTCATTGATATCCTCGTCTCTGATCTACTTGATTCGGATTCTTTTGGGTATACCTCCCACCTGGCTGATACTGGAACTTATGATCCTATTACAGGAAATTGGGAAATACCAGAGTTATTGGGCAACGATTCAGCCATTTTGGAAATAGAAGTTGTGATTCTTGTTTCTGGAGCACTTTCCAATACTGCAAATTTGGTAAGTTCTTTACCCGAAGATTCGAATTTTTCCAATGACAGTAGCACTGTTGCATTTACGGCTGAAACTCCGGACTATTTGCAGATTTCAAAAGAGGTAGACATAGAGAAACCTCTGGTTGATAGTGAAGTTAGTTTTACAATTACAGTTGAAAATTTAACTACAGTTCAAGTTAATGATATCGTAGTTGAAGATATTTTGGACCCATTATCCTTTGAATATGTATCCTCAACTACTTCAAATGGTATTTACGACCCATTGACGGGAGAATGGAGTCTTGGTACATTAAATGCCGAAGAAACAATAACCTTAGAAATTGTTGTATTGATATTGAGAGAAGGTAATCTTGAAAATACAGCGAGTATTCTATCATCGTTCCCAGAAGATTTAAGCACTGAAAATAATAGTGCTACGGTAACTTTGGAAGGTACAGTATCCGATTGTATTACATGTGGAACGATTTGTAATCTCTTCTCACCAAATGGAGATGGTGTAAACGAACATTTAATCTTAAATTGTCATGAAAACTATCCGTCGAGTAGTCTTCAAGTTTTTGATCAATATGGCAATAGTGTTTTTGAGATGAGTGCTTATGACAGTTCTTGGGATGGAAGAGGTAAAAACGGAGGACTTCCAAAAGGAACCTATTTCTATGTATTGGATTTAGGTGATGGCAATACGCCTAAAAAAGGATGGATTCAAATAATTAGATAAGCTCTGAAAAGAGTAAACTATTATGAGAGGCAATTACAGCAAATCATTTTTATTTTTAGCTAAAGCGCTATTTGTATTTACCTTGGGATTAGCGCAAAAAGAGCCTCAATATACTCAGTACATGTATAATGTGGGTAGTTTCAATCCAGCTTATGTTGGTACTGTTGAATCTTTTGATTTGGCTGCTTTATATAGGGCACAATGGATTGATATACCTGGAGCACCAAGAACAATAAGATTTGGCGCCAACTACCCTTTGGAGAATGAGAAAATGGGTATAGGTTTCAATGCTGTTAACGAGGAATTGGGACCAATATCCCAAACTTATATCGACGGTTCTTATTCATATCAGATAGATATTTCTTCTGAAACGTTATTATCCTTCGGTATAAACGCAGGAGGTTCTTTATTGAACGTTGATTACAGTAGAGGAAATTTTGAAAATCCGAATGATCCCAGTGTTGGTCCCATCGAGCAAAATAATTTTTATCCAATTATTGGCGCAGGAATATTCATGTATGAAGATGATTGGTATTTGGGTGTTTCAATTCCTAACTTTTTAACCAACGGAATTTATAATGATGAGGTTGCCACTATTGTAGAAGATGAAATTCAGTATAATTTTATAGGTGGCTACGTTTTTGATTTAACTGATAGGTTACGATTTAAACCAGCCTTTTTGCTCAATTACTTGAAAGGCTCTCCAGTCAATATGAACATATCGGCAAATTTTTTATTTCAAGAAACTTTTACAGCAGGTGTTTCCTATCGATTTGATAATGCGGTAAGTGGATTAGCCGGATTCCAGGTTTCACCAAGTTTGTTCATTGGTTATTCATATGATTACAATACAAATGGCCTTGCACAATTCAATTCTGGTTCTCACGAGGCAATATTAAAATTTTATGTGGGCCAAGGTGGGTCTTCCAATAAAGCAAAAAATAAAAGACGTAATAGAAATTTAAAGGGTAAACCGAAACGAATCGACTCTCCTAGATTCTTCTAATCTTTTTCGAAATGAATTTGAAAAACTCGATTTTTTTACTTTTAATTTTCTCCTTTGGATTGGTATTTTCTCAGAATCCAAAATCTCGAGCTGATGATTACTTTTTCGAGTATGATTTTGAAAATGCCGTTCTAGCCTATGAAACTGATATTGCCGATGGATTTTTGTTAACGCCAAAGCAACGTTTGAATCTTGCTGATTCCTATTTCAGGACTGATTCTTTTGATAAAGCAAGCAATCTTTATGTTGAACTTTTTACCCAAGACAGTATCATGGATAATCTTCAGTTCAATCGGATGTTACAAAGTCTTTCGAAGAGTAGCGAAGACGTAGAACTTAAGGCTTTTATTGATAATCAGGTCAACGGTTTAACCAAAGAATTATTGGAGAATGCGGATTTTAATAACAAAATGTTCGCCGATGCAGTTCAAAATGAACTAGGATTCAAAATTTTCAACCTATCCGCAAATAGTGAACAGTCAGATTTCTCTGCAACTTTCTATAAAGAAGGGGTCTTATTTACAAGTGGTCGGCCTAACCCTAGAAAAAAAGATTATCAACCAGCAGGTGAATCGTATTTGGACATCTATTATGGAGAAATGGATGAGCTAGGTTTTCTTAAATCAGCGGAACTGTTTTCAGGTGTGGAAAAAACGGAATATCATAAGGCAACCCCTTATTTTTCGGAGGACTTAGGAAGTTATTTCTATGTGTTATCCAATACCGAAGGAGGCGAGTTGGCCTTCGATGAAAATGGAAAGAATAGTTTGGCCATTGGTTACGAGAAAGAAGGCGGTGATTTTCAGTTTTTACTAAAGGATTTAAGTACTTCTTTCTATTATCCCTATTATCATAAAGAAACAGACAGACTTTACTTTGCTGCCGACTTTGAAAATGGTTATGGTGGTACGGATATCTATTTTGTATACACCAATAAGGGACAGGTAATGTCTGCACCAATAAATCTTGGGCCAAGAATTAACTCTCCTGGCAATGAGATTTCTCCCTATATTTTTGAAAATAGTTTGTATTTCTCTTCTGATATCTTTTATGGAATAGGCGGAATGGATATCTACAAGTCCAATATTAATGGAGATAGTTTTTCTATTCCCGTCAATTTAGGACCTCAAATAAATTCAGATGAGGATGATTTTGGGTTTATCATAAAAAATTATCACGAGGGATTACTGGGTTATTTTTCCTCTAACAGGCCAGGTGGTAAGGGAAAAGATGATATCTACGGATTCATGGTTGATGAAAAACCAGGTTTTCAAACCTTTGCCTTAAACGGCAAAGTTGTTAAACTATCGGATTATTCTGGTATTTCTGAAGCAACGGTCAGAGCATATGATGAAAACGGGCAATTATTACAAGAAGTCGTTTCAGATGTCGATGGAAATTATAGTCTTGAGGTGCCATGGCAGAATGCAGTCCGTTTGGAGGCCACTAAAAGTAAATACTCTATTTTTTCATTGTTTCTTAATGAGGATAAAATGAAATCCCAACAACAGAAAATATTGAACATGGGTATTGCCTACTATGATGATTTGGTTGAAGAGCAGGAAGGGCAAACCGTGGTAAAACTGAACAAGTTTTATTTTGATAAAAACCAAACAAAAATCACTGAAGCAATCGCAATAGAATTGAACAAAGTTGTAGACGCTGTGCAACGTTTTCCTGCAATACAACTACGTATTGAAACACATACGGATAGCAGGGGTAGTTCTACAACAAACTTTAAATTAAGTCAAAAACGCTCGGACAATATTAAAAAATACCTAGTACAACAAGGCGTTCCTGAATCCAATATTCTCTATTCCGTTGGTTACGGTGAAGACAAAATTTTAAACAACTGTAAGAATGGGGTGTATTGTATTGATTTTCTGCATAAAGAAAATCAACGCTCATTAATCGTTGTCTTGAATGATAATATTCTATTCGAGTAGGTCGCCGTGTTCTTCTGTTTCTTTATTTAGTTCCTTAAAGTTAGATTGAAACTTTAAACATTTCCTAGGCAATTACAACCAAGAAAAGGTAATAAAGGGCGAAAACGGATAAGAATACAATTCCTAAATATGTTAAGAGTTTTATGGCCTTATTGGGTCTATTCTCAATCGGAAATCGTTGAGAATTAACGGTCTTTAAATTCATCCAACCAAGAATAGGGGCGAAAACAAATGAAACGAAAGTTGCAAGCGCTACGAGATTGCCCATATGACCACCAAAGGCAACAATTACAAGCCAATTTACCAATGTCATTACGACTATAGTAAGACCATAGGCACGTTTCGATTTAAATTGGTTGGAATCTGATTCCTTTAATTTGTCCAAGATATCCAAACTAACCCTTGAGACCGCGTCATGAGCCGTCATACATGTACTGAACATTGTTGAAAATGCTGCAATGGCAATAATGGTATAACCCCAATTGCCAATATGCTCTGTAAACAATGAAACAATTTGATCGGCAAATTGTACCGAACTACTACTTAATTCCCTGCCAGTACCATATAAGGTCATTACCCCAATGATCAAGAAAAAAACGGCCAAAAGTGCGGTTATCACATAACCAAGGTCGAACTCTTGTTTGGCCTCTTTGTATGATGGTCCATCTTTCATACTCTTTGATTTCTCAACAGTCCAAACACTGACCCATCCAGAGGCCTCTACCGCCGTTGGCATCCATCCTATCAAACCTATTATGAATAGAATTCCCACTTCATCAAAAAACTCAGGAGAAACAAAGCCTTCAACTGGAGTGACCTGTCCTTTAACGAATACCACAACGGTAGTTATGAGAAGGGCAACGAAAAGTATACTTACGATAAATTTCAAAGAGATTTCCAGAAACTTGTATCGGCCGATAATCAGTATTGCGGAAATAAATCCAAAGAGCAATAGGGCAACAAAATTGATACTGATATCTTGAAAATCGAAGAGGTTAATTAACAATCCAGCAGTGACAGTATATAAGGCCGCAAGAATGGTAAACGTGCTTATTAGTGTAATAAAGGCATAAAGCCAGAGGTATTTTTTTCCTAGAAATTTATAGCCTTGTATTAATGTATTTTGGGTAACCGCAGTATACCGTACCCCAAATTCGAAAAAAGGATATTTTAAAACATTGGCAAGTAAAATAGGGATGACCATTAGCCATCCGTATTGTGCTCCAGCTTTGGTTGAAAGTACCAAGTGCGAAGTACCGATGGACATGCTAGCGAACAATAAGCCTGGGCCTAGAATTTTGAGTATACGTCGAAAATCCATCAAAATTGTTTAAGGTTTGTGAAAATTCTTAAAACAAAATAGAATTATGCTTAATTTTAAACAAAATTTTAGAGCTATGAAAAAAGCAATACCCTTTTTTATCGTAACGCTGTTTTTTCTTGCGTGTTCAACGGATGCCGATTCGAATGAACAAAATATAAATAATGTAGATGATTCGGTTCAAGAGGCCACAATTGCAATCCCTGATGAAGCTTTTGAGCAAGCCTTAATTGATTTGAACTTAGATAGTGAGTTAAATGGAGAAGTAAACAAAAGCAATATTGATTTTGTGACTGAGCTCATATTGAGTGAAAAAGGAATCACGGATTTAAGCGGCATTGCGGAATTCCAAAATTTAGAAAGCCTAAATGTCCGGGGCAATCAGCTCTCATCACTAGACCTGTCAGATAATGCGAATCTCCTTTTTGTTTGGGCCGAAGACAATGAACTTGAATCAATTAATGTTGATGGTCTTCGTTCCTTAGAAAAGATTGGTGCCGACCGCAATTCCTTGGAAAACATCAATGTAACAACCAATACCGCATTGCAGCTTTTAACGGTTTCTGAAAATGGACTGATAGGAATTGATCTTACCTCAAATGGGGCCTTGACAGATTTTAATGTTGTGGGCAACCCCTTAAATTGTATATTGGTAAATCAAACGCAATTAGATGAGATTCCTACGGACTGGGTTAAGGATGAGGAAGATAATTATGCTCTAGATTGCCAATAAATCAAACATGCGGCTTTTAACCAAATTGCTCAAATTTTTTGTCTTAATTGTATTGCTCCTCGGTTTGGTCTATCTCTTGGGACCAAGGGTTGAGACCCCAAAATTAAATCCTTCCGAACCAAAAGTAAGTATGGATTTAATGGTTCTTGAGAAAGAAATCAACCAACGTGAAGCCGCAATCGCAAATATTAAACCCGATAATGAAACCAGAATTATTTGGGCGGATAGCATTCCAAAAAAAACCGAATATAGCATTGTATATCTTCATGGCTGGTCGGCAAGTCAAGAAGAAGGTGATCCAATACACCAAGAAACAGCCAAAAGATATGGGGTCAACCTTTATCTACCGCGATTGGCAGGACATGGATTAGAAGAAGAAGAACCCATGCTTGATATTACTGCAGATGCCCTTTTTGAATCTGCAAATGAGGCAATCGCTGTAGGGAAACAGCTAGGTGAAAAGGTTATACTAATGTCAACTTCAACTGGTGGAACTTTGGCACTGCCCTTGGCCGCAGGAGATTCGGATATCGTCGCATTAATACTCTATTCACCAAATGTTGAGATTTTCGACCCAACCGCAAAATTGTTATCGAAGCCCTGGGGTTTACAACTAGCCCGCTTGGTCACAGGAAACGACTATAACGAGTTTGATAATAGAACCGCACTAAAGGACCAATACTGGACGACAAAATATAGATTGGAGGCACTAACCCAATTGCAGGCTTTAGTAGAAGAAACCATGGTGGAAGAAACTTTCAAGGCTGTGGAGCAGCCCGTTTTTATGGGATATTACTACAAAGATGACGTACATCAAGATAGTGTGGTATCGGTTCCTGCCATGTTGAAAATGTTCGATGAATTGGGTACCCCTGAAAATCTTAAGGAAAAGGTTGCTTTTCCTAACGTAGGTGACCACGTTTTAGGTTCCTACATAGAGTCCAAAGATTTGGAATCCGTTAAAAATGAAACCTTTGAATTTCTGGAGGAAATTGTTGGCCTGAAACCCAAACCAATATTCACTGATGTTTCCGCTACGATGGCCACAGGAACCAATTAATTTCCTATCTTCTAGGCTGTACGGAAATGAAATCTCCTTTTGGCAGCCAAAACCCCTTCAATATATCGTAGGCAATTCCTGAAAAAAGCAATAGTAGCTTCAATAGGGGCATCATTGTATACTCCAATATTGAATGCAGGTCAGCTCAATTCTAAGGATGGGCCAAAACCATCCGTTAAACTTTGTGGCCATTTATGGGTCTATGCCAGTAAGTATCCGCCAGATTGGAACTGTACGCCAATTTTGGAGCAAGTGTTTTCTGATATGTCCTATGCAGGATTATATGGAGTGGAGCTTATGGAAATTCTTTTAAGGGAAAAAGACGCTGTACCGCGAATTTCAGAATACTCAAAAAAGTATAATCTAAAGGTTTCGGGTAGTTCATACGGTGTTGGTTTTCAGATGTGCGATAGCAACCAACATCAAGCAATCCTCGAGGACATTAAAATTGTAGTTCCTAAACTTTCAGCACTTGGGGGAGAGACTTTTGGTATTTCGGTTGGTGGTGTAGGAAGAATCAAAACTGAAAAAGAGTTGGATGACCAAGCCCTAATTTTAGAAGAAATAATGCACATCTGCGAGGATAATGGTATTCAACCTAACCTTCACAACCATACCTACGAAGTTGAAAACGACTTACATGATTTAAAAGGTACTTTAGAGCGCATTCCCAGCCTCAAATTGGGTCCGGACATCAATTGGTTAATTAGGGCTGGAGTTGACCCCGTAGAATTCATTGAGGAATATGGGGATAGAATGGTGTATCTGCATTTAAGGGATGAATATGCAGATGGCACTTGGACGGAATATCTGGGCCAAGGGGCTACTGATTTTTCCACCATTTCTGAGGTATTGAGCCAAGTAGATTTCAAAGGAATTGCCGCAATTGAATTGGCCTTTCCAAGCAATTTTAAACCGACCTTGCGTTTGAAGGAGAGCTGGAAAAAGAGTTATGAATTTGTTGCCGACACTTTCGATTGGCAATTATCAAAAGAATAGAATACAACAACATGAATCTTAATTTAAAGGCCGCTGAAAAGAATACCTATGACGCTATAGTCATTGGTTCAGGAATCAGTGGTGGATGGGCCGCAAAGGAACTTTGCGAAAAAGGATTGAAAACCTTGGTGTTGGAACGTGGAAGAATGGTAGAACATATCAAAGATTACCCTACAGCTACTAAAAATGTTTGGGAACTACCCCACCGCAACCAATTGACCCGAGAACAACAAGAGCAAAACCCAATATTAAGCAGGTGTTATGCTTATCAACCGGCTACCGAACATTTTTTCGTAAAAGACAACGAACATCCCTACATTCAGAAAAAACCCTTTGATTGGATTCGGGGTTATCAGGTTGGAGGTAAATCCTTGCTTTGGGCGAGGTGGACCCAACGTTGGAGTGATTTGGATTTTGAGGCCAACGCCAAAGAGGGTATTGCTGTTGATTGGCCAATCCGATATGAAGATATAGCACCTTGGTACTCTTATGTAGAGCGTTTTGCGGGTATCAGTGGTAACCGTGATGGTTTGCCCCAAATACCTGATGGTGAATTTCTGCCACCAATGGAAATGAATTGTATCGAATCTCATTTTAAGGACCAACTGAAGTCCTTGTATGATGATAGGCATTTGGTCATTTCTAGAACAGCGAATTTGAGCCAACCCCATTTGGGCAGGGGCCAATGCCAACATCGGGACCTTTGCTATCGCGGTTGTCCTTTTGGGGCATATTTCAGTAGTAATTCCTCAACCTTACCTGCGGCTGAAAAAACAGGTAACCTCACCATTCGACCTATGTCGGTGGTGCATTCGATAATCTATGATAAAACAACCCAAAAGGCGAAGGGTGTCAAGGTAATCGACGCCAATACGAAAGAAGAGATGGAGTTCTATTCACGCATTGTCTTCGTTAATGCTGCCACTTTGAATTCCACATTGCTTTTGATGAATTCAAAATCTTCACGTTTTCCAGACGGCTTAGGCAATGATAGCGGAGAGCTTGGACACAACCTTATGGACCACAACTACAATGCTCGCGTTGAAGGAACCTCTTCTGATTTTGAAAATCAGTATTTTTTTGGAAAACGACCAACAGGAACCTATCTCCCCAGGTTCAGAAATTTTGGTAATGACCGACAAACTGACTTTAAACGGGGCTATGCCTATTCGGTTGGGGGAACAAGAAATGTGGGAACTGAAATGAGTGAAACATTGATAGGAGAGGAGTTGAAAACTAATTTAACCTCATTGGGGCCATGGAAAATTCAAATGTCCGGTATGGGGGAATGTCTTCCTTATCATGAGAACAAGGTCAGTCTGAGTAAATCGGAAACTGATGAATGGGGAATGCCATTGCTGGAAATCGATGCAGAATTCAAGACGAACGAGTTGAATATGCAGAAAGATATGGTGGCATCGGCTTTTGAGATGTTGGATAAGGCTGGATTTACCGACCTCGAAGAAATCCCTATGAACAGAAATTTTGGGTTGAACATTCATGAAATGGGCACCGCTCGTATGGGAAGGAACCCTAAAACTTCGGTCTTGAACAAAAACAACCAAGTCTGGGGTTGTGAAAATGTATTCGTGACCGATGGCGCCTGTATGACCTCAAGTGCCTGCCAGAATCCATCGCTTACCTATATGGCAATTACAGCAAGAGCGGCTGATTTTGCAGTACGAGAATTAAAAAAACAAAACCTATAGACCATGCATCGAAAAAGATTTTTACAACAATCGTTATTGGCTATGGGCGGAACTTTGGTCGTTCCGTCGTTGATATTGCAATCGTGTAAGGTTGAACCACGGGTTTGGTCATCATTAACCGACAAGGATATAGGCCTGCTAAATGAAATCGCTGAAACGATTCTACCCAAAACAGCCAACCTGCCGGGGAGTATTGACCTCAATTTAGGCGATTACATTATAGACACGGTGAATGCTTGTTTTATGGAAGAGGATAAAGATGTCTTTCTGACGGGATTGACAACTTTTGAGGAACGCTGCATTGCTGAAAATGGTAAGCCATTTGAACGCCTTTCAGTAGCAGAAAAGAAAAATTTATTGATGGATATTCAAGATGAAGCAATTTCTTTTGCGGAAACCCAAATAGATGTTCCGGAGCCAAAGACCCATTATTTCTCATTGATGAAAAACCTAGTCGTTTCAGGTTATTTCACAAGTGAAACTGTAATGGTTGAGGCTTTTGACTATAGCCCAATTCCGGGTAGATATTCGGGTTGTGTGCCCTGGACGGAATCATCAAAACCTTATAAAGGGTAGAAAGACGATACTATTTAGTGTAAATTTTTGAACCTCAAGACTGTTTAAATCATTTTAAATTATGTTTCTTTCTTGTAATTGAAATTAATTTGAAATTGGAATCAGTTTTGCAGTGCTGTTGATTTTGGGAAGAAGAAAAGATAAAGTAGTTCAAATTCGAGCTGGGAATAGGAAACTTAATTTGGAACAAAAATGGGTAAGAAAAAAGAGAAAAAGAATGATACTCATGATATAAACGTACTTCTTGCGGAGTATTCGCAAGCTTGGAGTCATTATAGACATCTAGAAAATACTAGGATAAGATATATGAACTTTTTCTTTACTGCACTTTTTGCAATAATAGGTTTGTATTCTACCTTACTTAATCTAAAAAAAGTAGAAATAGGTGAACTTCAGGTAATACTTGGTATGATACTTTTACAAATATTTATTCTATTCACCCTTTTCATTTTAATAAATGTAACGCGAATTGGTCGTGTTTTAAAAGGTTACCAAGGGGTTAAAGGAAATTTGAGGCAACTTCTTTTTTCACAATCTTCGGTTCCCAATGGTGTTTCTGTTGGGGAACATATTAAGGGTCCAAAAAGCAGTAAACTTTTTAGTGTACAAAAGTCTTCCAGATTTATGTTGCTTTTGACAATAATTTTTGCTAACGCCTTCAGTATTTTACTTCTATTTACTTCCTATTACGACATTGCCTTGCCGTACCGTATTTTACTTTTATCCTTATTTGCAATCGTTATACTGCTACAAATATTTGTAATTATAATTAAACTAAAGGATAGATAAACCATATTAATCCATAACTGATTAATAAAATAATTATCGCATAAAAAATCCAAGTAGATTTCCTTGATTTTTCTTTAATAGGTACTCGAGGCGGGAATTCACTGCGTAGAGCCCCAGCTCGAACCTGTTGAAAACGAAAAGGTCAATCCTTTTTAGATTGCTTTTAGTTTTTCGAACTTTTCACAAACCAAGTATACAAAGGTCATCAAAACAAAAAGTCACAACCTAAGTTGTGACTTTTGCAATTATTAGTACTCGAGGCGGGACTTGAACCCGCACGGGCAAAATGCCCACAGGATTTTAAGTCCGGCGTGTCTACCAATTCCACCACTCGAGCAACTTTAGGACTTAAATAAAAAAACGCTGCAAGCAGCGTTTTTGAGCGAAAAACGGGATTCGAACCCGCGACCTCCACCTTGGCAAGGTGATGCTCTACCAACTGAGCTATTTTCGCATGATAAAGAACGCACACTTATAAAAGTGCGGATGCAAATTTAAAACATTTATCCAATTTCAAAAGAAATTTCGCTTTGAAATTTAGTATCGATTTTTCCCTCTTCTAAAGGAGAGGGTCAGGGTGAGGGGCTAAGAAGTCGCCTTTTTCTTTTTGCTAAGAAGTCGCTTGATTTCATTGAGCTTCATCAAGGCCTCAACGGGTGTAAGGGTATCAATGTCCAGATGTAAAATCTCTTCCTTGATTTCTTCCAATAGGGGGTCATCCAAATTAAAGAAACTCAACTGCATTTCATTTTGGGCCACCTGCAATTTATCCGTCAATTCTTCACTTGAATGAGACTTTTCAAGCTTCTTAAGAATTTTATTGGCCTTCTGCACCACTTGTTGTGGCATGCCAGCCATTTTTGCAACATGAATTCCAAAACTGTGTTCGCTACCGCCAGGTACCAATTTTCGTAAAAAGAGCACATTGTCTTTCAATTCTTTGACTGACACATTATAGTTTTTAATGCGTTCAAAAGTCGAAGTCATTTCATTGAGTTCATGGTAGTGTGTGGCAAACAAGGTCTTTGCCTTTGATGGGTGTTCATGAAGGTACTCCGCAATGGCCCAAGCGATGGAAATACCGTCATAGGTGCTGGTGCCCCTACCAATTTCATCTAGTAGAACCAAGCTACGTTCTGACAAATTGTTCAGAATCGAAGCCGTTTCGTTCATCTCAACCATAAAGGTCGATTCGCCCATTGAGATGTTATCACTGGCCCCAACCCGAGTAAAGATTTTATCAACCACTCCAATTTTTGCGGATTGTGCCGGAACAAAGCTTCCCATCTGAGCCAATAGTACGATTAAGGCGGTCTGCCTCAAGATTGCTGATTTACCGCTCATATTGGGCCCTGTAATCATGATGATTTGCTGTTCTTCACGATTTAAGAGTACATCGTTGGTGATATAACTTTCACCCAAGGGCAATTGCTTTTCAATAACCGGGTGTCGTCCCTCCTTGATTTCAAGAACCGTGTTGTCATCCATTTCGGGGCGCACATAGTTGTTGCTTTTGGCCAAAATTGCAAAACCACCCAAACAGTCAAGTTGGGCAATCAATTGGGCATTTTGCTGTACGGGTGTAATGTACTCTTGCATCCACACCAACAATTGTTGAAAGAGTTGTTGCTCTAGACTTAAAATGCGCTCTTCAGCCCCTAAGATTTTGCTTTCGTATTCTTTGAGTTCTTCGGTTATATAGCGTTCGGCATTGACCAAGGTCTGTTTGCGAACCCATGTCTCGGGAACTTTGTCTTTATGTGTGTTTCTGACTTCAATGTAATACCCGAAAACATTGTTAGAGGCAATTTTTAAGGAAGTGATACCCGTTGCCTCGGTTTCCCGTTCCAACATTTTATCTAGGTAGTCCTTACTTGAAAAGGCAAGCGCGCGCAACTCATCCAGTTCTTCAGAATAGCCATCTGCAATGGTTTTTCCTTTGCCTATGGTTACCGGTGCCTCTTCAGAAAGTATTTCCATGATCTTGGTTCGAAGCGCATCACAAGAATCCAATTGGTTGCCCAGTTTTTTCAACGAGGGATTGTCCGATTGCACAGTCAGATTTTTCAAGGGGAGCACCGCTTCAAGGGAATTTTTTAGCTGAACGACCTCTTTTGGATTGATTTTTCCTGTCGCCACTTTTGAAATCAAGCGTTCCAAATCACCCATTTGCTTGACCCAATGCCTGATTTTCTTGAGTAGTTCCTCAGCATCAAAAAGATGCGAAACAATGTTCAGACGCTCCTCAATTTGTTCTTTATGTTTTAATGGTAGCGCCAGCCAACGCTTTAGCAAACGACCTCCCATGGGTGAAATGGTCTTGTCAATAACTTCGAGCAGTGTAATGGCATTTAGATTGGTGCTATGGTGCAGCTCCAAATTTCGCATGGTAAAGCGATCCATCCATACATAGTCCTCTTCTGCGATACGTTGCAGTTTATTGATGTGCTGCAATTGCCGATGCTGCGTTTCGGATAGGTAATGCAAAATAGCCCCAGAGGCTATGATGCCTTCCTGCAGGTGCGCAACCCCAAAACCAGTAAGCGAGTTGGTTTTAAAATGGTTGTTCAGGCTTTCGTTGGCATAGTCCTCTTGATAAATCCAATCTTCCAAATAGAAGGTGTGGTGGTGATTTCCGAAACTATCGTTAAATTCAAGCTTATGGTTTTTTGAAACCAGTACCTCGTTGGGCGCAAAATTCTGGAGTAGTTTGTCCACTTGTTCAGGGGTACCCTCTGAGGTCAGAAATTCACCGGTTGAAATATCCAAGAAGGCAACCCCTAATTTCTTCCGACCAAAATGTACCGCCGCTAGAAAGTTGTTGCTTTTGGCGTTTAGAATATCATCATTCAGGGCTACACCTGGTGTAACCAGTTCGGTTACGCCACGTTTGACAATGGTTTTGGTCTGTTTAGGGTCTTCCAATTGGTCGCAAATGGCAACCCGTTGTCCCGCACGAACCAATTTCGGCAAATAGGTATTCAAAGAGTGGTGGGGAAAACCTGCTAATTCGGTTTGGTCACCACCGTTATTTCTGTGCGTAAGAACGATTCCCAAAATTTGTGCGGCCTTGACCGCATCTTCTCCAAAAGTCTCATAAAAGTCACCCACACGAAACAATAACAACGCATCGGGATGCTTTACCTTAATGGCATTGTATTGTTTCATCAAAGGGGTTTCCTTTTTACTTTTTGAACCGGCCAAGAAAAATCGTTTTAATTCTTTCGAATTTATACCTTGCCCCTTAAATTTCGGCCCGATGTTGATATTTACCAACCAAAAGTGGATAAGTTATGCGTAAACTCGCCAATGCCGAATTAAACCGTTTGGATATCCCCTCTTTTAAAGAGGCCAAAAAAACTCCAATTATCATTGTTTTGGATAACATCCGAAGCCTGAATAACATCGGTTCGGTTTTTCGTACCGCGGATGCCTTTCTAATTGAAAAAATCTACCTCTGTGGTATTACCGCAAAACCACCGCATAAAGATATTCATAAGACCGCTTTGGGATCAACGGAAAGTGTCGACTGGGAATATCGTGAAAGCACCTTGGACTTGGTCTTGGAATTACAAAAGCAAGGGGTGAATGTTCAAGCTATTGAACAAGCTGAAGGCGCGCAATTGCTCAATACGTTTGAGGTACATTCAGATCAATCTTATGCCGTTGTTTTCGGTAATGAGGTTAAAGGGGTTGCCCAAGAGGTAGTTTCGGCCTGTAATGGGGTTCTTGAAATTCCGCAATTTGGAACAAAACACTCGTTGAACATCTCCGTAAGTGCAGGGGTGGTGATTTGGGACCTATGGCAAAAACGCACCCTTTAACCAAAACCGGGTCAAACAAAAAAACCTCCGGCGTTGACCAGAGGTTTTATATATAGTTTGAGTTAGTTAGCTTCTCGATTAAAGCTGGTGCAATAAAATAAAACCAATCGTTATATGCAAACATTTTGTGAAATTATGTAAAGAAAATGTTAGCAATAAGTTTCTCTTCCATTATGCCCAACATCGTGTCATAGTCCGCTTGGTTCTCCACAAAATCAAACTGTTCAACATTGATTATTAGTTTATTAGCCTCAGGAATGGTCTTTAGGTAATTCAAATAGGCAGCATTGATTTTTTCGAGATAATCCCGCTCAATATTTTTCTCATAGCTCCGACCCCGTTTAGCGATATTTTCCAACAGTCGGTCCGTATTTTGGTATAAATAGAAATACACCTCAGGCTTCTTTATCTCTTTATGCATTAAATTAAAAAGCTTCCGGTAGAGCTCAAATTCTTCTTGCTGCAAGGTGATTCCACCAAAAATCAAAGATTTGGAAACATCGTAATCACTAATGATAAAATCCTTGAACAAATCAAATTGCGCAATGTCTTCGGTGAATTGCTGGTAGCGATCTGCCAGAAAGGACATTTCCAAAGGAAATGCATAACGCGATTGGTCCTCATAAAACTTTGGTAGGAAGGGGTTGTCCGCAAACCGTTCCAAAATGAGCTTTCCGTTGAGGTCTTCGGCGATTTTTTGTGTCAAACTTGTTTTTCCAGCGCCTATGGTACCCTCAATGGTCAAAAATTGAAAACGGGCAAAGAGCTCTTTTCGGTTGCGAAAGAGTTTTTTGTCCAATTTAGCCAGTTTGGTTTTGTCGCGTGATTCCTGCAATAAGTTTCGAGTATCCTTTTTTGAACCGGGATGGTAAAATTGCGGGGCTATATCGGCCAGTGGTTTTAAGACAAATTTGCGGTCCGGCATATGCGGATGCGGAACAATTAAGTTTTCCTCATCAATGATATATTGGTCATAATAAATGATGTCAATATCGAGGGGTCTTGAAGTGTACTTACCATCTGCAAAACGCTCTCGTCCATGGTCTAACTCAATCTTAAGCAAGAGGTTCAACAGTTGAAAGGGATCCAAGACCGTTTCTAGGCCAACACAGATATTCAAAAAATCATCGCCCTCAAAACCCATGGCAGGGTTTTCATAAATGGGAGAGACCTTGACCACAGCACCAGCATCAGCGTCCAATTCAAAAATGGCCTTTTGCAGGTGCATGAGGCGATTGCCCATGTTACTCCCAAGCGATAGATAAACCAAATGCTTTACTTCCATAAACCAATCGGCAAAATATCAAAACAATACCACTTTGGTTATCTTTGCCCCTTATAAATTATGAACAAATGAAGTTTTTGCGGAATCTATTGGCGGCCATACTGGGTTGCCTTATCGCATTCGGAATTTTAGTGGTGATGTTCTTCATTTTTGCTGCCCTCGTTGGCAGTGCAGGCGACGGAATTACAGTTAAGGAAAATTCAGTATTGGATATTAGTCTCTCTGAACCGATATACGATTATTTGGGTAACAATCCAGAAGACCCTTTTGGTAGCCTCTTTTCTGAAGGCCAAGGTTTGGATGAAATTTTGCACGCTATTACAGTGGCTAAGACAGATCCAAATATTAAGGGTATTCGCCTTGGAACCAGTTTTTCGCTGGCTGGTATGGCACAGACCCAAGAGATTCGTCGGGCCATGGCTGATTTTAAATCAGAAGGTAAGTTCATATTGGCCCATGCCGATTTCTACTCCCAAAAAGACTATTGGTTGGCCAGTATTGCCGATAAGGTATATCTAAATCCACAAGGGGGAATGGATTTTAAGGGATTGGCTTCTGAGGTTCTTTTTTATAAGGATTTACAGGAAAAGACAGGAATCAAAATGGAGGTTATCCGCCATG
Source organism: Croceivirga thetidis (assembly GCF_012272815.1). Lineage (GTDB taxonomy): Bacteria > Bacteroidota > Bacteroidia > Flavobacteriales > Flavobacteriaceae > Croceivirga > Croceivirga thetidis. The sequence goes on along the minus strand of NZ_JAAWWL010000001.1, from coordinate 303,987 downwards.
GAAAATATAAAAGTGCCGTAGAGCCCTTTTTGTCGAATACCATGAGTGATGAAAACCGCCAACAGATTAAGGAATTGATAACGTCAATTTGGGACAGTATGTTGGAAGACATTTCAACATCTCGAAACATTTCAACCGAAAACTTAAATAGCATCGCCGATACCCTTGGGGCCAGATTGCCGGCCTTTGCAGTTGAAAGTGGTTTGATTGACGGCACCTTGTTCCATGATGAGTTTGATGCACAACTACGTGAAAAATTAGGCTTGGGTGAAGATGATAAAATCAACAGTATTTCGCTAGAGGATTATGGTGTTGTGGCCCAAACCAAAGGCAAGCCATCGGGCACCGATAAGATTGCCGTTGTCTATGCCCAGGGCGAGATTCTATATGGTGAAGGCACCAAAGATGTTATTGGTCAAGGCATTATCAATCGAGCATTGAAAAAAGCACGTGAAAATGAAAAAGTAAAGGCCGTAGTACTTCGGGTGGATTCCCCTGGGGGCAGTTCGTTGGTGTCGGATATTATTTGGCGCGAAGTCGAGTTGACGCGCCAGACGAAACCGGTAGTGGTTTCCTTTGGTAATATTGCGGCTTCAGGTGGTTATTATATCGCCGCAGCAGCAGATAGGATAATTGCCGAACCGACTACGATTACGGGTTCCATTGGTGTTTTTGGTACGATACCAAATATCAGTGAACTTTCTGAAGACATCGGTGTCAATGCCGAACAAGTGGGTACCAATGCTAATTCGGTCGATTATTCGTTGTTTGAACCTATGACCGAATCGTTTCGTTCGCAGGTTGAAGAAAGCATTGAAGAGACCTATGATACCTTTGTGAGTTTAGTGGCCCAAGGGCGTCAGAAGACCTTCGAAGAGATAGATGCCATCGCCCAAGGTCGGGTATGGAGTGGGGTGGAAGCCCAAAAAATTGGACTGGTTGATGAGTTGGGCGGATTGGATAAGGCAATTGAGGTCGCCGCTGAACTGGCCGAAATAGAATCATTTGGTATTCGTAAATACCCACGGTACAAATCGGATTTTGAATTGTTGATGGAAGACCTTAGTTCAGCCAAACTAAAATTGGGCAATTCACTCCTTAAGGAAGAAATTGGTGATGAGGCCTACGAAGTGTTGACATCCCTCAAAAAAATGACTGAGAACCAAGGCGTTCAAGCACGAATGCCTTACGAATTGAATATTAAGTAATCGTATTTGTCATTTCGAGCAAAAGCGAGAAATCTTTTCCTTGAAATAAGGGAATCCTCATTGCCTTCGGAATGACAAAATAGGTCGAGACCTTTTTCCATGAACCAAAAAGACCAAAAAACTGCTTTTCGGATTTACCTCTACCTCGGGGCATTGTTTATCACCTCCTTGGTCGTTTCCAACCTTATTTTTCAAAAGTTTTTCTACTGGAAACCCTTTGGTGATGTGACCGTTTTTGGGGCACCCTTGTTTGAGATTTCGGTGGGTATTTTACCCTACCCCATTACCTTTTTGATTACCGATTTGATTTCAGAGATTTTCGGTAAAAAGAAGGCCAATCAAGTGGTTACGGCTGGTATTTTTGCCTCGGTATTTTCCATGGGAATTATTTATTTGGCCAATGTGGCCCCAGCAATAGAAAGCTCGCCCATCGGTGATGAAACTTTTACCCAGGTATTTGGGCTGTCGCCCCTTGGGGTTTTGGCCTCGATGTTGGCATACCTGTTTGCCCAGTATATTGACATTTCCATTTACCATTTCTGGAAACGGGTGACCAAGGGCAAGATGCTGTGGTTGCGTAATAACTTCTCTACCTTCTCTTCACAATTGGTCGATACGGTGACCGTGGTTGGGCTACTCTGCATTTTTGGGGTACTGCCTTGGGACCTATTCTATGGCTTGGTCATCAGTGGCTTTCTTTTTAAGATTTTTATAGCGTTTATCGACACCCCTTTTCTCTATTTGTTCGTATATCTTCTAAGAAAAAGATTTAACCTAAAGTTAGGGGAAGAGATTACGCTGGATTAATGACTTTTCCCTAAGTTTTGTGTCCAAACACATACCATGGCAAAAAAGAAAAAACGCGTCTTAAAAATAGTAGTGATTACCCTTTTGGTTTTAATAGGATTGCTAATCGCGGTACCTTTTTTTCTGGAAGCGAAGATTGCTGACATTATCAAGAACAAGGCAAACCAAAGCATGAATGCCACCCTTGATTTTGAGGATGCCAATCTGAGCCTAATCAAAAGTTTCCCAGATGCTTATGTGGATTTAAAAGGCGTTTCATTGGTCAACAAGGCTCCCTTTGAAGGCGATACGCTGTTTTCAGCTGGAGATATTGAATTGGATATGTCAATCAAAGAGCTCTTTAAATCGGCTGAAGAACCGATAGGTATCAAGAAATTGTTGTTGGACAAGGCCAAGCTGCACATTAAAGTGGATGCCGAGGAGAATGCGAATTACGACATTGCCTTGGAGGAGGAAACAACAGCACCTGCTACAGAAGAAAAAGCTTCCAACTTTATGTTGGATTTACAGGAGTATGCCATCACCAATGCCGAGGTTATCTATGACGATTTTGCCACAGGTATGCACTTGGTCATTTCTGAAATGAACCATTCCGGTTCGGGAGATTTGTCGTTGGCGAATTCACAATTGCAGACCAAAACGGATGCCTTGGTGTCTTTTGAGATGGACAGTACCCAATACCTGAATAAAAACAAGGTGGCACTTGATGCCCTAATCGGCATCGATTTAAACGAAAACAAATATTCCTTTTTAGAAAACAAGGCCTTAGTGAACCAACTGCCTTTGGTGTTTGACGGTTTTGTAAAAGTCAATGAGGAGAACCAAGAAGTGGACATTTCATTCAAAACCCCTTCTTCGGACTTTAAAAACTTTTTGGCCGTGATTCCTGAAGCCTATGCCAGCAATCTTGATGGGGTGACTACTACCGGTAATTTTGAAGTGGATGGGCAGTTTAAAGGAATTGTGGACGATGACCATATTCCCACCTTTAACATCAACATCAATTCAAACAACGCTTCGTTTAAATATGCCGATTTGCCCAAGGCGGTACGCAATGTGTTTATCGATACCCAAATCAACAACGAAACCGGCATCACAGAAGACACTTATGTCAATATTAATCGCCTGAGTTTTCAGATTGATGAGGATAAATTCAACCTAAATGCCAAGATTCGGGAGTTGTTGGGTAACACCAAGGTGAATATGCATGCCGACGGAAAGATAAATTTGGCCAACATTTCAAAGGCCTATCCCATGCCGGCCGATTACGGACTTACAGGACTACTGACTGCGGACGTCACCACCGCCTTTGATATGGCTTCTTTGGAAAACCACCAATACCAAAACACCAAAACCAGTGGTAAGGCGAGTCTAAGCGGGTTTCATTACGAATCGGAAGAGTTGAAAAATCCGGTCGACATACAAGAAGCCGCTTTGACCTTTAATCCGACAACGGTTTCTTTGGATAAATTCAGTGGAAAGACGGGCCAAACTGATTTTGCAGCCACAGGTACTTTGACGAATTTGTTGGGCTATGCCTTTAACGATGAAAATCTGGAAGGCCGGTTTAAGCTGCAGTCCAACACCTTTGCCGTAAATGATTTTATGGTGGAAGAAGCCGTTGATGAGGAGACACTTGAAGAAGATGTGCCAACCCAAACTACGGAGCGGATTAAAATACCCAGTTTCTTGGATGCCACCATTGATGCTTTTGCCAACTCGGTATTGTACGACAACCTAAACCTCAAAAATATAAAAGGGCGTTTGTTGGTCAAGGACGAAACGGCAACTTTAGAAAATCTGAGTTCCGATATTTTTGATGGAAAACTGGCGATGAATGGCACGGTAAGCACCAAAGGTGAAATCTCCACTTTTGATATGGGCCTTGGTATTGAGGGCTTTAAAATCGCAGAATCTTTTCAGGCCTTGGACCTCTTTAAAGTATTGGCCCCTGTCGCGAAGGCTTTTCAGGGCAAGCTGAACTCCGACATTAAACTTTCCGGAAACCTGAAAGATGACATGACCCCAAGTTTGGGCTCCCTTTCTGGGGATTTGTTGGGGCAATTGCTATCGACCAAAGTAGATACCCGAAATGCCCCGGCCCTTGCCGCTTTGGACCAAAAATTCGACTTTATCGATTTTGATAAGCTTGATGTAAGCGATTTAAAAACAGCCCTCTCTTTTAAAGATGGTAAAGTGGCCACCAAACCGATTTCACTCAAATACAAAGACATCGCCATCAACCTATGGGGTACGCATACCTTTGATGCGCAACTGCAATACCAGGCGACGCTTGATGTGCCGGCCAAATATTTGGGTGCTGAGGTGAACAAGCTGATTGCCCAAATTAACGACGATAGTTTAAAAGAGTTGACCATACCGGTCATCGCCAATATTGGCGGTAATTACACCAGCCCCAAGGTCACCACAGATTTAACTTCGGGAGTGTCAAACTTGACCAAACAATTGGTGGAAATTCAAAAACAAAAACTCCTCGACCAGGGCAAGGAAAAGGCCAAAGATTTAATCGGCGGACTATTGGGCGGCGAGAAAACCGACTCCACCCAAACCCAGGGTTCTGGGCTAGCGGATGCCCTTGGTGGTTTGTTGGGAAAAAAGAAAGACAGCACAGCCACTGATTCTACGGAACAAAAAGATGCAGTAAAAGATGCGGCCACTAATATTCTTGGAGGATTGTTAGGGAAGAAGAAAAAGAAGGATTCTACGAAACCGGATTTACCTTAGGGTTTAGGACTGTACTCAAAAACTCGATTCAACGGGTTATCGGAGAATAAAACCAATACTATTTAAACGTCTTTTTGGTTTTTATTCTTTAGAAAAATTGTCTGTTATCTCTCCGTAGATGTTATCACTAAATCATTAGTTGGGACATTTTCAAAATAGAAATGCTAGGGTTAAATGTGTTTCCCATTTTAATACACAATTGTTATATTTAAATAATAGTCAACCACAAGTCTCCCTCGCCCAACTCAAAAACAAAATAGTTTAGTTTAAGTTGTAAGGGAAATTTTCGATTTTGGTTAATACGCTCATAAATCCCCCCGCTCTTTAAAATACCCATATTTGGGTATGGAACACATTTTATTGAAAAAATATATTTACCACTTCAATGTAAGGCAAAAAAGAAAAGATGAATTCTGAAATGCAAACAGCTTTTCAAAAATTGGAAAGTGATAAAAAAATAAAATGGTTGAATAAGGATACGGGCAAGTATTTTTTAATGAATAATGGTAAATTCATTAGTGTTACCTTAGAAACCAATCAAAATAAAGTAGTCAATTTCATTAGACAAACAAATTATAATCACGCCTATGCAAGAACTAAAATAAATCATCTATTCACTGATTTTAATTTTGATTCTACATCTAGACTTGATTTTTTCGATAATTTAAAGAAAGGAGATATTATCAGAATTCTTGAAAATACTGATGATTTGGATCCTGGAGATGATGTGCCGTTACCTTCTTCAACAGAATATTATTCAGTAAATGACGGTGCGATTAGTTGTAACGGTGTAAGTATAGGCGATGAAATAATTGCTAGATTTCATGAGACCGACCCTAATGAATGCATGGGAAGTTCAACAACCCAAATTTATTCAATCTTTGAAATATTATAAATTATGAAAAAGCGAACATTTTTAAAGAATATTATAAGCATTTTCACTTTTATAATGTTATTAATTTCTTGTGGTGCTACCACAGAAATTTCTCATTGGAAAAATGGTCCCTACGAATATGATTCTAGTGTTAAAAATGACAATTTCATTGATGTTTCTGTGAGTCTACTTCCTTTGCCTTCTGAACCGAAAAAAGAAAAAGAAAAGGCCAAAACCTTTTTTGATTTGCGAGATAGTATACCGCATACCTTGTTAAAAGTTCTAGGGGACAACACAAATTCAGCAGCCAAAATAATTGAGTTAATAAAAGAACCTTTAAGTAAAGTCGAGGAACCAAAAAAAAAGACAACCTCTAAAAGTGATATTAACTTAACAAGTTTTAAAGCGCGATTTTTATTTTCAAATATTAAAAAATTCTATACCCATGATAGTCTAATGCATGACAATACTAGATTAGAGTTTTTAAATACCACTTTATGCTTAAATAATAGTAACATAAAGATTTACTCGATTGATCGTATAGAAAATGAACTGGAAACTATAGATTTAGGGACATTAGAAAGGACCAACGAGGTTACGTTTAACAGTAAGATTGCTGCAGAATTAGGCGCTAAAATCAACAATGGAAATTCTTCAAATACAGTTTCAGAATCTACAACGGGCACAAATAATTCTGATACTCAGAATGAATTTGATGCAAGTGAAACGCCAACTTCTAGTGTACTAAGTGGTTCAAATCAAAGCAATAATACAACTCAAACCGATTCAACATCAAATTCCAGCGAAGTGAACCAGGGTGTTTCTGCTGAATTAGGTTACAATAACACAGAAAATATCAAAGAGAATCTGACCTTAAAAAAGAGCACCATTAAAACAAGTTTTTCCTTTACCCCTAAAACAATTACTGTAGCGCAGAGAGGACGCCCTTTGGCAGGTATTACCGATAATGTGGTATTAACGGCCACAATGAAGTTTAAGGAGGGGCAGTCAGCAAATGTCTTTGATTTTTCCAATATGTTCAATGAATACGACCTAAATGAGGCCAATAAAATAGATGTTAAGCGTTACAATGTAGGTTATATACAGTGTAATGAAACAGAAGACATGGAGTTCTCCTTTGATGTTGCATATGACGGAGTGGTTCGTGGTGTGAAGAATCTTGAAATTGGCAATAATATTGGTGAGTTTGATGATCGTGTAAAATTTTATAGAATAGCCGATGATGACATATCACAGCTAGAAGAACCTACAATTTCTAAATATGATTACTGCAAGAAGGTTTTTGAAGTCAAAGCAAATGTAGAAAGTAAGGACTCTATCAAAAATTACATATTAAAAATTGACAGGTACGGCTACCAGGAGAAGGTTTACCTTTTTGAAGATGATGACCCAGTACTTTTCTACGGTTGGTTAAATAGAATATTAGAAAAGCCAACAGTAAAACTGCTCCAAACCAAAAAATTTCGTTTGTATTTTGAGAGTATCGGGAAAGACGAATCTACTGGAAAAAAAAGGAGAATATATTTGACCAAAGAAGCACTATCCAAAAATGAATTAAAAGCTATAAATACTATAAATGCTATTGACCTTATCGAAAAGCCTAAAAAAGAATCACTTAAACCAATAGTTAAAAAACCAGATGATGAAAAAAAGAAGGAATAATAATCGTAGGATTTTATAAATCAATAGCTAAGTAGTCTAAATCAGTTTCTAGTTGATTTTTGATAAAGTTTAAATAGTCCTTATCTGAATTACTTAGTTCATTAGGTCCTGCAATAAATAGTTGAACGGTTTTGTTATGAGGATTTTGAAGATTGTAATAATATCCCATTAGTTGACCCAATGATTCTTTTATGCAACGATTTACAGAGGAATAAGGTTTTACTTCGTACAAGGAAATAGTTTTATCATCTTCAAACTTTAAATCAATATAATTCTCTTCCATTATCAAATGGCCCTGTGGGTGTTTTTTCGAAAGGTTTTTGAACAACTGATTTTGGAGCTTGTTATGTGTTTTCTTTATTGCTAGTCTTTCGGCTAGAAAAGAACGTATTTCTGTCTCTTCAGATTTTGACTTTACCCCTTTTCTTTTGAGTCTTTTTCTAGCTCCAACGATATTTGATGATGAAAAATCAAGTCGGTTTTTTGTATCTCTATATTTATTGAGGTTGGTAATTACTTTAAGAAATTTTTCATCGGAAATCGATTTAATTTTTGGATGGTTATGTTTGTCAACCAATTCGTCAATTATAAGTCTTTCATTATTGATGAATTCTTTAATGGCTATTTGTAATTCTAAAATTTCGCTAAGTTTTTTTCCAAGAATCTTTGACCATTCGTTTTTCCGATTTGGTTTTGGTTTTAACCCCAAATCATTGGCAATATTCTCCAATAAAGACAGAGCCGAGAAATCGCTTCTTGAATTAAGAACCAATCTTAGTTGAAATGGTGCTTCTAAACTGAAAAACAATGCTATTTTTGGAACTTTTCTATCACCATCAAAACCAGTCCAGAAAGAAAAACAATTGTAACCTGGTCCATTTAAAAACCATTCTTGCTTTTTCAGTTTATTATCTCGATTCGTTTGTCTTGGTAAAAAATTAATCTTTTGTTCAATCAAAAATTGAAGCACGTGCTCATGAATCTCTATTTTGGTCATCACTCTATATGTCCAAATATTGAACTTAAGTAAGACTTATTCTTCTCAATAAAAAGCACCTTGTTCTCAGCAAAATCATCTTTAGTAACATTACCATCGCTCCAAACCTTTCTGACTTTTTCAAACGGTGTTACTGATAGAATGAATGCCGAAATGTGAACTTCAACGTCTTTTTTGTCATTTTTTAAGTCAGCTTGAATTTTAGCTTCCAAAGTGGATGCATCGTTATTGCACCATAATACTTTGGGATTATTGAAGTGTGTTTCTCCTAGTAAAATCCCCTTCGGATCAAGGAAGTAGATGTACTGCGTTTTGCCATCAACTACCCAAAGGATAAAGTCAGGGTAAAATGAAGAGCTATCCATAAAGAAACCAATACCCTTAACCGATAGGTTACGGAGCACAAATAGCTGTTTGTGCTTGAATTTATCTGATTCCTTTACGAACTGGCGCAAATGGTCTATAAAGTCTCTTTCACCTTCATTTAACCGTACAGGAACAGTTTTAATCTCTTTGAACTTCTTGCCATCAGCTATTGAGGCAATCGGCGAGTAAAGGTGCTTATCAAAGTGAATAGATGGAAGCGTCGTATCATCCTTCTCATACATCACTTTTATCTTAGCTTCTAATTCTTTAATGAACAAATCTTGTTTTTTGGGCACCTTCACAATCATAGTATGAGAAGCGGGGAACATTGCTTCATGCTCTTTGTGTGAGAGCATATCATAAGTAAGGTGTTCGGAAAGGAAAGCCTTTTCTTTATCAGCATAGAACTTATTGATATAGTCTTTTACCAAGCTCACAGCAACTCCCTGTATTTTGCCTAAAATAGCTCCGTTGATGCCAAATTGACCTTTGTGACTTAATAGATTGAAGCCGCCACTTGCTATAAGCTCGGATAGCACAAGTTGATTTACAATTAAGTTGTGATACCCTTTAAGCAACTTGAATCTGTTGGCTTCCAATAAAAGAGCGTTGTAGTCGATAAAGTCTCGAAACTCCTTGAGGAAATTCTCCTGATAGTCTAAAACATCTTCTGCCACCTGGCTATTGAAACCACCTGCTGCAATGCTGATTTTATTACGCATGTCAATAGTAACCCTTTTCGCCACATCTGCGCTATATTTCAATTCAATCAGTTCATCCTTAAAGGATTTTCCTTCTTGCTTTTTGAAGGTCATTATTTGTCCATCCCACAGCTCTTCATGGTTGAGTTTGATTTCTATTGGAATATTGGTGTAATCAGGAACTTCTTTTTCTATTTCCGTTAAGAAACGATTCATGTAAGAAGCGTTCAAGCCCATTATTGAAATGTTCTGTAGTGCTCGGATATGGTAAGGAGCGTTAGCTTCTTCTCGTTTTAGGGATAGGTTTTTACCTTTTAGACGAACACCACGACCAAACAACTGAATGATTTGAGCACCTTCACTTTTACCCATGTTCATAAGACCCATACTTGAAACTCTCCATGAGTTCCAACCTTCGATAAACTTCTTAGATCCAATTAGGATATTGATGGTAGAGTTAGTCTCTGAAATGGCTTGAAATAATGAGTTGGAAAAATTATCATCTTGAATGGTCAATTCTCCTTCAGTATCTGCTTCAAGTGTTTTGGTATACTTCGGTACATCACCAATATTAATGACGGCAAAGTACTGATCACTGGTTTTTGTCTTTAACGCAATTTCACCTTCTGCCTGTTTTACTTGAAATGCTTCTATGTTTCCAATACCATTGAATACTTTGCTAAGGATAGATTCAGCTATGGGTTTAAATGTTCGAAGGTGTTCAAAGTGTCCTTTGAAAATGTCATTTCCATCTGCATCTCTTAGCCCTGTGCTTTCATTAAGTATTTTGTCAATATCCACTTGCAAAGAAGCAGGTGATGCAAGTGCATACTTAAAGAACTTTATAATCCTAGAAACATCAGAGACAGTCGATTTATCCGATTGTGTTTTACCAGTGCCAATTACACGGCTTCCAACAAATACCCAAAGAGGCTTCTCGATATTGTATTGGCGCAGCTCTTTTTCATATTTCTCAAACAGTTCAAGCTGCTCGTAATAACCTAACAAACTAGCTGCAAGAAGTAGCTTATTTTGTTCCTCACTGTATTCGTTTTTGGTGTCAAGGTTGAACACACTAAAGTCTTTGCCATAACCATCTGTATAGAAATGGCGATAGGAGTAGTCAAAAATGATGGACTTACCGTATTCCTGTAATAAGTCTTTAGTGCTGTTGGTGATGATCTGACCAAAGGTTGCTGAATACTCGAAGGTGAAAGAACCTTCGCCACGAGTCAAATGCTCTCTAAGATTCTTCCATGCTCTTTCTTCGGACTTTTGTCCCTTGTGTCCTTCATCAATGAATACTAAGTTCTTTGACTCTGAGAAGTAATCGACATCCACACTTACACCTTCTCCCTCCTTGTCTTTAACCAATTTAGTAATCTCTAAAATGAGTATTTCACCTTCTTTTGTTTTTAGGCTTTCTTCACTTCCTGAATAGAGCTTTACAGGAATACCACTTTCAATACAACTTTCATAATGTTGCCTGCTTAATCCTTCATTTGGGGTTATTAGAATGATGTTTTCCCATTCTTTGAAATACTTAGTGATTTGCCAATAGTTGCAATGCATCAAAAGGGTTTTGCCACTTCCGGTAGCCATCCAATAAGCCAATTTCTTCAAGTCTTTTTCTGAGTAGACTTCTATTTGCTTAAAGTCTTTGCTTCCTTCAGCATATTCATTCAGCTTGGTAATTAGTTGATTTGAATTGTTGCTGTATTGGTCAAAAAAGTACTCGGTGAATAGCAAGGCAAACCATTGGTAGTATTTGAATGTGAGAAACGGTTCAGCTCGGTTTTCTCGGAGTTTTTTCTCATAGCCCTGGATGGCTTCATCGTATTGCTGTATCTCTCTATCTTCAATGAGTTTGTCTGAGTTAGACATTAAAGCACTGGCAAAATAGGTATAGCCCGTTGAACTAGTGCCTGACTCTTTGCAGTTAAACTCATCTCGCAAGTCTTCAAAGGCTTCATAACCCAACTGATGCAAGATGTACCTGAAAAGGACAAGTTGTTTTTCTAGTTGCATGGTTATGGTAGCATTTTGTTTTTGAATACTTCTTCAATGGGTTGATAACCTTCTATATGTGCCTGGTCATTGATGTAGAGTAGGTCATATTCAAAGGTTTTGAGTTCTGTTTTTAATGTGGCTGCATCTGCTTTGAAATCATTTACATTCCAATCTTTTACTGAGCGCCATACCACCAAAATGTTTTTATTGGCATTGTTGTGACCGTAAATGAATTGGTACTTTTTGCCATTGAGTTCTTTAGTGATACATTTCTGCATGTGTAACCCTATGAGGTAGTTGAAGGTTTCTACCAAATCAACGGCTTGCTCAGTATCATACGTAAAGCCATCCCATACCTTGAGTTTGTAATCCCAAGGGTCTTGCATGACGGCTGTATTCACTAGGGTTTGACTGCCTTTAGTTTCAAACTCCAAAAAGTATTTAGGGATGTACTGCTCAAATTCTAATGCTTTTTGTATGGCATCTTCTGAAGCATTGAAGGCTATGTTTTCTAGGGCTTCTTCATATTGCTCTAAGCGTTGGTACTTGAAAAAAACCCCAAGACCATTCATACTGCCATCTTTGGGTTTGCCATCCTTCCAATCGAAAGAATAGGCGACTTTCTTAATTCGGGGAACTAAAATAGTATGAAAGTATTGTCCTTGTTCAATAAGTAAGCACTTTCTTTCACCATCATCATCTTTATTCAAAAGTTGAACCGCATGAAATGTAGTCCCAGAACCAGGGAAGTAATCTAGATTTATTGAATTACGCTCATTCCCCATGATGTACAAACAATCCTTTACAGCCCAAATTGATTTTGGATATGAAAACTTGGCTTGATTAAATAAAGATTTTAATGTTTTTGTTCCGTGCTCAGTAGCGGAGTATTTTGCATCTTGCCAAAATGTCAAAGGCGTTATTCCGTCCGTGTTAGGCCTGAATTTATAGTACACTTGAGGAAAATCTTTCTTATTTCTTTTTGTAAGAAACTGTGAGTAATCTTTACGAACATTCTCTTCACTCCATCTCCAATTTTTCTCGACTCCGTCATCCGTAATTGGCCAAATCTCAGTTTCTGATTTTGTCGGCTTCTCTTTAATCGACCACAGTTCTGATTCATCTTGCCACTCCATTTTAGGTATTCGAATTGTCCCTTCCGCGAGATTTGCGTAAACGGGGTACCATTGTCGTTTTCCATCTGTTCTATCAGAGTTTGAACCTTCCCTTCTAAAATTTCTCCATTCAAAAATGCTCGTATCATCTTTTTCTTTATATCTCTCTAACTGAGCGTCAGTTCTTGGAAGCTTTTTAATTTTTGAGTCGGAACTAGATTTAGCAAAAATCGCATATTCATGAGCAATTGCTAATCCTGCTTCATTTGGCCTTCCAGAGGGATTAGCACGAATAGCTATAACACCTGCAATATTCTTTGGTCCATGAATCTTGGACATTATCATAGAAAGTGAAGGCATCTCGACATCATCAATAGTTACACATAAATTCCCATTGACACTTAATAGTGGTTTCCCAACTTCAATTCTGTTCTCAATCAAGGAAGCCCAGGAAGAATGCTTGAAACTATTTTTATAGATTATCTCAGAAGCACTCGTATTGTATGGAGGGTCTATGTAAACATTGTTAATCTTACCAGTATAGGCTTCCTTTAATAAATGAAGGCCATGGTAATTATCTGAATCATAAATGTGCCCATCTAGCGAATCTGATAAGTTTATTGACTTTGAAAGTAAATTAACAAGGTCGATTTTAAATCCTGTAGGGAAGTACGAAGTATCAATTGGTAGCTTTTTCCAAGTATGCAAGTCTGCTTTTAAGTCTTCAATTGCTTTGGGAGCTCTCTTGTCACCAAACAAATCAGTCCACTCCGCTACCTGCTTTTCATTTTTAATGACTTCTTCCAAAATGGGTTTGGCAGCTTCTTCGCCTAGGTACTCTACTAAGCGGTCAATAGTAATTACCCATTCGGTACTTAACACAAACTTCTTTTTCTCCCACAGCTTTTTTTGGAAGTCTTCAATCTGACTAACAAATTCAATGATGGTGTCGGCAATGGACTTGAATATTTTAATGGTTTTCAGGTTGTGCTTGAGTCGGTCAAAGTGTGAATCTGTGTCAGTTACAAAGAGGTCATCTATGTTTACCAATTCACTCTTGATGTAATAATCCAACTCACGCTCTAAGAAGCCTTTCAAGTTCTTGTGAATAAAGAAATCGTGCTTGTTCTTTCGGGTGTAATGCTGAAGCTTTTTTAGTAGTAAAGGTTTACCCTCTTGTTCTTTCCATAGATTGGCAAATGTGGGATAGGTGCCAAATTCCTTTTTTAAGAAATCAAACGCTAATTCATCTAAAGTATCTTGCTTTTTGTTTCCTTTTACTTTCTTCTTTTCTTCATCTCCCAGTGGCCTGTACTCAAAGTAGATGGTTATTTCTTTTTCATTGACATCAGGCTGCTTGTTGGCTAGCACAAATTGTAGGTCCTTCTCGTCTATTTCTTTGATTTCAGGCGACTTATCAGAAAGCATAAAGAAGTTGGTTTCTTCGGCTTTTACATTGCCTTGCTCAAGTTGTGCATTATGTAGTTTGAAATTCACGACAAGATTACTATCTGCAGTCTGCACTTTAAACGCATAGTGGTTGAAAGTCTCAGATGATTTGATGTAGTATTGATCCTGATTAGCCCAATGAAAATGGGTTTCTTCTCCGTTATAAGGCACTACATACTTCTCGTTTTTACCAAATCTTCGTTTACTGATAAAATCGCCTTTATCATAATAGCGAGAGAAGAATAAAGTCAAATGGTTGTAAATCTGATTCTCAGTTTCAACAGAGACAGAGGATTCAATGGCTTTGGCCTTTAGCTCTCGATATTGGTTGATTTTGTCCTTACCAAACTTCTCAAGAGTCTTCTTTTCACTGTCGTCTGCTTCCAACCATCCTTTGATGATATCATCCTTTTCAAACTCTAAGATTTGCTCTTGGACTTGCTTAGCTTCATCGGCTGACAAAGTCTGCAATTCTGCTTTTACCTTGTCTACCAATAGTTGGTCAATGAAGTTGGCAATTTCTTTCTTTTTGTAATGGAGAATTTTATAAACACCAAAATCCAAGTCCTGTGAATCGAACTGGAAGAGTTGATTGAGGAAGGATTTTAGTTGTTCAAGGGGTTGGTTCAGGCTCATATGGAATTAATCAACATTTTCAAAAAACTTAAGTGCATACTCGCAATACTCTCTAATCAGTTCTTTACAGGTTTCAAATTCTTTACGGTTACCCAACCAATTTCTACATTTTTCATGAATTTTCTTGTCTTCTTTTAGCTCTTTGTATGAAATACATTTTATGTGCTTTGGAGTAACCAAAACAAATAAGGCATTGGTAAAGGGGTAATCTCCATAATTTTCAATGTCCTTTAAGTCCAGCTTTCCACTTTTACGGTATTTTACTTCAATAAAATGAGCCTCCTTATCCTTAAAAACCACAAAATCTGGCATTTGACGAATGTTCTTAGAAACATCGCCTCTAACTCCCTTTAGCAAATCAGCAATACCAGGAATGGAATTTTCCATTCCATATTTAAATACTTGAAACCCCATTGATATAAAAAGCTGCTCTACAATAGTTTCTGCAATTCGTCCCTTAATTACCCCGGGCACCCATTTGTTTTTGTTCATAAATATTTGTGCGTCAGCGGACTTTGGTTAGTTAGAAATTAGGATTTAAAGTTTAAAAGTAAAAGGGGATTGGTAAATGGTTCCCCCAAAATAAACAAACCCCTGTTTATTAAAAAATGAAGTTTGCTATTTAGGGTTTCCCCATAAAAAAATTGGGGTTTTGCCAATACTCAACCCCAACTTTTAGATTTTTGGTTTTTGCGGTTTATTGTTTCAACGCCCCATAAACGATCTGAGCCAATTTACCATCAATTTCTTGGTTATAGGGTGATTGCAGTACCTGTCGTAGCTGTATCACCACGAGTTCATT
Organism: Croceivirga thetidis; assembly: GCF_012272815.1. Lineage (GTDB taxonomy): Bacteria > Bacteroidota > Bacteroidia > Flavobacteriales > Flavobacteriaceae > Croceivirga > Croceivirga thetidis. The sequence continues at coordinate 288,594 of NZ_JAAWWL010000001.1, read as the reverse complement.
GGTGGGGTCTATCCAAAAAGTAGTACTAAAGGCGCCACCCCAACTGTAGTTTCCTGCGGGTCGGCCAGATTCACCGGTGCTTACATGAAAGCCATAACCAAAGCCACCCGCCCCCCAAGGATAGGTGATGGTATCTAACTGGTTTTGGTGCATCAGCTTTGCGGTTTCCGGTTTTAAGAGTTGCGCATCGCCCAAGCTACCATCGTTTAGCATCGCTTGGCAAAACAAATAATAATCCCGGGCCGTACCTGTCATTCCACTGCCCCCGCTCATATAGGTTTTGGCCCCAGTCGTTGGATAGTTGGGAATATACAGTGGCCCCATATACTCTGGTAGTGGGCTTACCGTGCCATCTTGGGTGGGCATATAGGGTATGGTCAATTTGCTGGTCAGCGAATCTGGAAAATAAAAGTCCAGATGCTCCACCCCAAGGGGTTGTGTAATATGCTCCCGAACGTAATCGTCCAATGCCATGCCTGAGGCCACTTCGACCACGCGGCCTAAGACATCGGTATTGAGGCCGTACAACCATTGTGAACCCGGTTCATGGGTCAGTGGCAGGTCTCCCAATTTTGAAGCGGCCTCTTCAATGGTCATCGGCAGGTGGGTCGCCAAATCGGGTATGCCGTTTTTGGCCAAGATGGCACCATACACCGGTGGGTTCACAAAACCGTAGGGCACCCCGGCCGTATGTGTCAACAGTTGCGCTACCGTCGGGATACTTTGGCTGGGCACACTGGTGTACGAAGAATCAGCGGGATTGAAATCTTGCAAGACCTCCGTTTCCATAAAAGAGGGAATGTACTTGCCCACAGGGTCCTCCAACTTAAGTTTGCCTTGCTCCACCAATTGCATGGCGGCTACAGAAACAATGGGTTTGGTCATCGAAGCCAATCGAAAGAGGTGGTCTTTGCGATAGGGTTCCGTTCGTGTGGTATCGGACCAACCTACCTCAGATTCGTAAATGATCTTTCCATTTTTGGCAATCAGTGTTACTGCCCCTGGATATTTTTTGGCGGCGACGTATTCGTTGACCAAGTCCGCTATTTTGGCCAAACTATCGGAAACCATGCCTACCGATTCAGGGGTGGCCAATTGGAATTTTTCAAAGACAACTGTTGTTTCCTTTTTTTCGGTTTTGCAAGCGAAGAAAAGACAGCTGGCACTTAGCGCCAATAGTATATTTTTTAGGTTCATTGTGTTCTATTTAAAATGGTTTAATTGATATCCAATCCGACATAGTACCCCTCATGCCCCCTAACGTTAAACACGGTTTGGTCTTCAAAGATGAGGTATTGCCCTTTTATCCCTTTAAGTACCCCTTCAAAGCTGCGCGTTTTTTCCAAGTTCAAACTTTTGACTTTTTCAGGGTATTGCAGCACCGGAAACTCCAAATTGGTTTCGGTTTTGGAGTCGATAAAATATTCAGCTGCCTCATCAGGGATGTAGGCCTTTAATTTTGAACGCCATTCGGCCAAGTCGACATCTTCAACGTCGTTTTTCAACATCTTTTGCCAACTGGTTTTGTCACTGACATGTTCTTTTAAGGCCACCTCGGTAATACCTGCCAAATAACGGTTGGGCACTTCAACGATTTCCAAGGCTTCGTGGGCACCTTGGTCAATCCACCTTGTGGGTACCTGCGTTTTACGGGTCACGCCCACTTTTACATTGCTGCTATTCGCCAAATAGACGATATGGGGCTGCAACTGCACACGCTTTTCGTATTCCAGATCTCGGTCTTCAATGTCAAGATGTGCCTTGCTGAGTTCGGGTTTCATGATCCATTCACCGGCCTGTGCAGATTCAAAAAAATACGACCTACAGAACCCTTGGCGGTAAATGGGTTCATTTTTGCCCGTACCCAAACACTGGTATTTGATAAACTCAATTTTGAGTTTGCGATTTAAGGCCTGGTTGAGGTTCAGTACATCATCCTCAAGAATCAAAAAATATTGAATTGGTGACCGATATTCGGTCGTCATTTTACGTAGAACGCCTTCGAACAACATAGTTAAAAAATATGGTTATTTTAGCTAGCACCAGCTAAAGATACCTAAAATGCCCATACCGTTATTTAACAGTATTGCGTCTTGGTTACTCAAAAAAAGATACCATCAAATTGAGCTTTTTTTGAAGTATCCTGATGATGTTCAAGAAGAGGTGATGCAGCAGCTGGTGAGCTTTGCCCAAGGTACCGAACTCGGTTTAAAATACGGCTTCGAAAACATCTCTAACTACGATCAGTTTAAGAACCGGGTACCTATTGTCAACTATGAGCAAATAGCGCCACTAATTGAACGTGCCCGAAAAGGGGAAAACAATGTCTTCTGGCCGACCCAAATTAAGTGGTTTGCAAAAAGTAGTGGTACCACCAATGCCAAAAGCAAATTCATTCCGGTGAGTACGGAAGCCTTGGAGGATTGTCATTACAAATCGAGCAAAGATCTGTTGTGCCTCTATCTGAACAATAACGAAAATTCACAGTTGTTTTTGGGCAAAAGCCTTCGCTTGGGCGGCAGCAAAGAACTATACGAGGATAACGGTACCTTCTTTGGGGACCTTTCCGCCATTCTCATAGATAATATGCCGCTATGGGCTGAATACAGCAGTACCCCAAGCAATAAGGTTTCCCTAATGAGCGAGTGGGAAGAGAAACTGACCGCCATCATAGAGGAAAGTATTCGTGAAAACGTGACCAGTTTGGCTGGAGTTCCTTCTTGGATGCTGGTCTTATTGAACCAAGTATTGGAGCGAACGGGTAAAAACCACCTTTTTGAGATTTGGGAAAATCTTGAGGTTTATTTTCATGGCGGGGTAAGCTTTGTACCCTATCGCGAGCAGTACCAAAAATTGTTGCCCAGAAAGCGGTTCAACTATTACGAAATCTACAATGCCTCAGAAGGCTTTTTTGCCATACAGGACAGAAACCATTCCGATGAGTTACTGCTGATGTTGGATTATGGAATCTTCTATGAATTTATTCCGGTACATGGTAAGGTAGGTGATGACAGTGAAGCCATTCCCATCTGGAAAGTAGAAGTCGGTGTAAACTATGCCGTGGTTATCACCACCAATGCAGGCCTTTGGCGTTATAAAATTGGGGATACGGTACGGTTTACTTCCGTTCGTCCCTATCGCATAAAAATTACCGGTCGTACCAAACATTTCATCAATGTTTTTGGTGAGGAACTTATTATTGAAAACACCGAGGAGGCCTTAAAACAGGTTTGTGAAAAAACGGGTGCCCAAATCAAGGACTATACCGTTGCCCCGGTATTTATGCGGGATAAGGAAAAGGGCAGTCACGAGTGGATGATTGAGTTCCGGAAATTCCCCGACAATTTGAACTACTTTATTGAATTGTTGGATAATTCATTAAAGGCACTGAATTCTGATTACGAAGCCAAACGCTATAACAACATTACCTTGCGAATGCCTTTGATACATGTGGCCCGCGAAAATCTTTTTTACGATTGGTTGAAATCAAAGAACAAATTGGGTGGTCAGCATAAGATACCGCGACTCTCAAACGAACGTACCCATCTGGAAGAATTATTGGCATTGAATTCATCGGTTTTAAAAGAAGATGTCAGTTAATGAACTTTTTAACCTGCTCTTACTGATTGGGGCCGTTCATGGCTTTATCTTCATCGGGGTTACCTTCTTTCTTCGAAAACGAATTGAGAGGCCCGTTTTATTTCTGAACTTATTCGTACTGTTTTTATCCTTGAACAATTTGCAGTCTTGGGCTTTGGAGGCAAAATTTTCGGCAGATGTGCTGACCCCATTTTTGACCATTCCCTGGTATTTGATGATTGTGCCCATGTTCTATTCGTTTTTACTGCATTACCTAGAACTCGAGAAGAAGAAAAATCCACTTATCGGTATCTCATCAGGCCTATTTTTGATAGCTGTTTTTATTCGGGTATGGCTTTTGGTCCGAGTGCAAAAGGGAACACTTTCGATTCAAAGTTTGGAAAATTACAACCTTATTGAAGACAGCTTTGCATTGGTTTATTCCATTGGTCTTTTTGTGATGTGTATTGATGTTTTGCGAAGGCATCAAAAACTGTTTGCTTCGATATTGGTGTTTGACAACCTACGGTGGATTCGCATATTTCTTCGTTGGGGCGCGGCCATTTTTGTGTTATGGGCGATTGCGGTACTATTGAATATCTTTTCGGAGGATATAAAAGCACCAGAATCCTATTATCCCTTGCGGTTGGTTTCCAGTATTCTGATTTACTGGGTGGCTTATCAAGCTTTTTTTCAATACCGACTATTGAAAGACCGGATAAAGTTAAGGGCTGTATTGTCTGGACAAAAACCAGGCATTACAATAAACGTTGAAGGCGGAAATTCTCCGAAAACATCAAAGTCAAAACTCAGTTTTAATCAGTTTGAAATCCACATTCGAGAACACCAATCTTTTCTAAATCCGAATTTAAGTTTGGAGTTGGTTGCCGAAGAATTGGGGGTAGGGGTAAGTACCTTGTCAAAAGTGGTCAATGAAAGCGGGCATGGTTTTACGGACCATATCAATAATGCTCGGGTAGCCGCTGCCAAAGAATTTTTGACGAATTCAGCGTTTCAAGATTATACCATAGTTGCAATTGGATTGGAATGTGGATTTAATTCAAAATCGGCCTTTTACAATGCCTTTAAAAAGATAGCCAAAGAATCTCCCTCAGAATTCCGTAGACGCCATAGCAGCTGAGGAGGGTAGTTGTCCTATTTTCTACAACTTGGATTTTTCAGGATATCCTTATTGTAGGATGCGTCTAGTTTTGGAGAAATACTAAAACTCGAAGTCATGAGAAAAATCGCCAATCTATTACTGTTTTTGATTCTTGCATTCAACTTCTGTACAGCACAGGAATCACGCAATTTCTTTTACGTTGAACTTGGTGGGGCAGGACCAATCGGTTCAGTGAATTACGAAAGACAATTAACCAAGGATGTTCCCATCTTGGCAAGGGCCGGACTTGGCTATGTGACCACTTGGGGGTATTCAGACTTTACCATACCGTTGGGACTGTATCACCTTTCCAATTTAAAGAACGGCAACCATCTTGAACTTGGTGTGACCTATACCTATGCTTTCAATATTAAAGATAGAAACGGAGGTGGATTTTTTCTACCAGCTCTAGGTTATCGAAAATTCTTTGAACGAAATAAAGGCTTCCTGAAAATCACTTTTAGCCCTGTCATATTTAATAATGACCCAGTGGAAATTCTCCCCTGGGGCGGAATCTCATTTGGAACCCGATTTTAAAAAGTGATGTATCAATTAAACTGAAATAAGATGAAAAAGTCGAATACATTTCTATTAAAGAAAAGCAACCTACTATTTTTTGTTGTCCTTCTTGTTCTATCATGTTCTAAAAAGGAAGACCGCCAGTTGATTTCATTTGAGGGAAGGGTTTTTGAATACGATGGACCCTATGTTTCAAACTATGAAACTATTCCGGATGTCGAACTAACCCCACTTGCCAATGTAGAATTGGTGATGATTGAATCAGGGCCCTGCGGCTGGCACTCCTGCGAGGAACTTCAATTACCGGATGTTGTGAAAACGAATGCCCAAGGACGATTTAGTGTTATCATTGATACCCGGGTTGACCGAAAATACTTTATTCGGGCACGATTTCCCAGGGAGGTCAGGTATAGCGCTACCAGAGGAGAACGTGTTGAAGAAAAGGGCCGAGTACTATTTGCCGACATCATCTTAGTTAAGATTCCTGATTAAATCACTGCTATGAAAGTCAAAATTTCAATATTGATTTTGTCCTTGTTGCTTTCAGGTTGTTTCAGTTATCAAAAGGTATCCAACCCAACACAAGACATCGCCTTGGGTGAAAGGGTAAAGTTGGTAACCAGCCACCGAGAATTAAAAGGGAAATTGATAGCAATCTATCAAGATACATTGGTGCTTAAAAGGCAGAATGGAAAAACCTTGCGAATTGCACAAAACGAGGTCAGTGCCATTAAACGGCCAAAGTTTTCAATTTTAAAAACGGTCGCTATACCGGGTGGGGTACTTCTTGGAGCTTATGGCGTATTTCAACTTAGTGGTGGTCCTAATTTTAATGTGGATACGGGATTGTAAAACTAAAATTTGAAATGATGGCCAGATGATGTGAAAAAAAACAGTCAAAAAACCATGTTTTCGCAAACGTTTTCGTAATTCGTCGAACTTTTTTCTGATTCAACCAATATTTTACAAAACCCGTCGTTTCTTTATCATGTTTGTATCCTAAATCTTACAAAATTGCAAATTATGACGAATAAATTACTAGTTCTTTCAGACATGTGGGGCGTTAAAAAAGGCCTCTGGATTACCTCATATTTTGGGTATCTTCAACAATCTTACGAAATCGATTTCTTTGATTGTCAGCAGTTAGCACATGTTAATGAGTTGGTAGGAAATAAAGAGAATTTGCATAAGGCTTTTGTAGAGGGAGGAATTGATACAGCGGTTGCCCATTTATTAAAGAAGATAAATGAGCCTACTGATGTTCTAGCCTTTAGTACTGGCGGTACTATTGCTTACAAGGCCGCATTACAAGGGTTACCGGTAAAATCAATGACCTTGGTTTCAGCTACCCGCATTCGATTGGAGTCTGAAAGACCGGAATGCGAGGTGAATTTGATTTATGGTGGAAACGACAAATATGCCCCTTCGGATGAGTGGGCAAATAATTTAGGTCTTGAGAAGACCATCATTCCAAATTTTGGTCACGAATTATATACGGACCAAAAAATCATCGATGAGGTCTCCTTGGCTTTATTGGAAGGTGTAATTAAGAAAGCGGTATAGATAATTGCTTTTGTACGATATAAAAAAAGAGGCCTAAAGCCTCTTTTTTATTTGATATCATTTTGTGCACTAAGAAACGGCCTTAAGTTTTTTGATGGTCTCCAAAGAAAGTTTGTCTTCGGCATACGCTTTCGAAACTTTAAACTCGTTTTCTTCGGTACTCGGCATTTCGAACATGGCATCGGTAAAAATGGCCTCACAAAGGGAGCGTAGACCACGTGCGCCTAGTTTGTATTCTATGGCTTTATCAACAATATAATCCAAGGCCTGCTCGGTAATGGTAAACGAAATACCGTCCATCAAGAACAGTTTTTCATATTGTTTGATGATAGCGTTTTTAGGTTCGGTCAAAATGGCCCGAAGTGTTTTCTTATCCAAAGGATTCATATGGGTCAATACTGGTAATCGCCCGATGATTTCAGGTATCAAACCAAATTCTTTTAAATCTTTTGGAATGATGTATTGCAATAAGTTTTCGTGGTCAAGGGTGTCTTCTGCCTTGGACGCACTATAGCCAATGGCTTGCATGTTCAACCGTTTGGTAATGATACGTTCGATACCATCAAAAGCCCCACCGGCAACAAATAGGATATTTTCCGTATTTACCTCAATAAATTTTTGATCCGGATGCTTGCGACCGCCCTTTGGTGGTACGTTTACTGTAGTACCTTCAAGCAACTTAAGAAGTCCCTGTTGAACCCCTTCGCCAGAAACATCACGTGTTATCGACGGATTATCGCTTTTGCGGGCAATCTTGTCAATCTCATCGATAAAAACAATACCACGTTCCGCTTTCTCTAAGTTATAATCAGCCGCTTGTAACAAACGGGTTAAAATGCTTTCAACATCCTCACCGACATAGCCGGCTTCGGTCAATACGGTTGCATCTACAATAGCCAAGGGCACATTAAGCATGCGCGCAATGGTTTTGGCAATCAAGGTCTTTCCCGTACCTGTTTGCCCGACCATTACAATATTACTTTTTTGAATTTCTATCTCGTCTTCCTTGCTCTTTGGTTGCAGCAAGCGCTTGTAATGGTTGTAAACAGCAACGGACATGACCTTTTTAGTACGTTCTTGTCCAATGACGAAGGTGTCGAGAAATTCCTTAATTTCAATCGGTTTCTTCAGTACCAATTCTGAAGAAAGATCGTTGGTTTTTGCCTGTTTAGACTCTTCAGCAACAATACTATAGGCCTGCTCAATACAACGGTCACAAATGTGTGCATCCAACCCGGCAATCAAAAGATTGGTCTCCGGTTTCTTTCGTCCACAAAACGAGCATTCTAAATTCTCTTTGGCCATAACCTTCTATTTCGGGGGATTAATTTCCGCAATTACGGAAATTAGTCGTGATCCCGCTCTAAAATTTCGTCTATCATACCATATTCTTTGGCATCTGGTGCTTTCATCCAGTAATCACGGTCACTATCTTCATAAACCTTATCAAAGGTTTGTCCCGAATGTTTTGAGATGATATGGTACAATTCGTCTTTGATCTTCAATACTTCTTTTGCAGCAATTTCAATATCGCTCGCTTGACCTTGCGCACCAGAAAGGGGCTGGTGGATCATAACCCTTGAATGTGGCAGTCCACTGCGTTTGCCTTTTTGGCCGGCGCAAAGCAATACCGCAGCCATAGAGGCGGCAATGCCCGTACAAATGGTATTCACATCAGGCTTGATGAACTGCATGGTGTCATAAATACCCAAGCCCGCGTAAACGCCCCCACCAGGTGAATTGATGTAAATAGAAATATCTTTTGTTGAATCTGTACTTTCTAAAAAAAGCAATTGTGCTTGAACAATATTGGCCACTTGGTCATTGATACCTGTACCCATAAAAATGATACGGTCCATCATCAATCGTGAGAATACATCGAAAACGGCAATGTTCATTTTGCGTTCTTCAATGATATTCGGTGTCATATTCACAGGGTACATACTACTGATCAATTGGTCATAGTACATGCTGTTTACCCCATGGTCTTTGATGGCAAATTTTTCGAATTCCTTCGCGTAATCCATAGAATTTTTTAAATCCATTTAAACAAAAAACGGTCCTGAAATCTCGTTATTTCAGAACCGTAAATATACTCATTATTTAGAATGCTATTTGTAGGCCTCTTTTATAAAGTTCTCATAAGAAACCTCTTTTACCTTAAGGTTCGACTTTTCTTTAAACAAGTCAAGCATTTTTTGACTCATCAATTGTTCTGACAAGCGTTTCACCTCTTCCTGATTACCCAAAACACGGGTTGAAATGTTTTCCAATTCTTCCTCGGTTGGATTCATATGACCGTATTGTGCCATTTGTGATTTGATGAATCCTTTTGAGAATTCCTTGATTTCATCAAGGGTTACTTGAAGGTCATTTTCTTTAATCAATTTACCTTCAATAAGTTGGTATCGAAGTCCTTTTTCAGACTTTTCATATTCTTCGCTTGCCTGCTCATCGGTCAAAGGATTTTCACCACTTACTTGAATCCATTTCTTTAAAAACTCAGCAGGCAATTCGAACTTCGTATCATCGATGAGTTTTTCGGTAACATCATTCAATAACTTCTGATCGGATTGCTGTTCGAACTGTTTTTCTGAGTCCTCTTTGATCTTGGCCTTCATTTCGGCTGCTGAACTTACATTGCCCTCACCAAAAAGCTTATCGAATAACTCTTGGTTAAGTTCAGCTGGCTCGCGTTCATTGATTTCATCAATGTTGAATGACACTTCAACATTTAGCTTTTCGGCCTTGTCATTGGCAATACCCAAGGCAGAAGCCAAGAGGTAATCTTCTTTAAAAAGTCCTTTGGTTTTTATGGTTACAGTGTCGCCCACTTTACTTCCAACCAAAGTATCGATGCCCTTTTTACTTTTGATTTTTGATAGCTCGATAGTCGTTTTGTTCTCGATCTCTTCGGCCTCATTCTTAAAAGTTCCCGTTACTTCAGAGTTCTTTTTTACTTCAGTCTGCGAGAGCATCTTACCGTATTGTTTCTGAATACGCTCAACTTGCTCATCAATCATTTTTTTATCGGCAACGATTTTGAACTGAACGACTGGTTTTTTGGTCTTCAAATTCACATCAAATTCTGGTGCCAATCCCAATTCAAATTCGAAATCAAAATTTTCATTGTTCCAATCAAAATCATCCTGTGCTTTTGGTAACGGATTTCCCAAAACATCCAACTTCTCTTCGGTCAGATATTTGTTGAGGTTGTCTTGAAGCAACTTGTTTACCTCATCGACCAACACGGCCTTACCGTACTGCTTTTTGATAAGACCAATAGGCACTTGACCTTTACGAAAACCAGGAATGTTCGCCTGCTTTCGATAATCGTTCAAAATCTTGTTCACCTTGTCTTGGTAGTCGTCTTTGGTTATAGCAACCTTAACTACTGCATTCAGTTTGTCTATCTGCTCTTTGGTGATGTTCATAGGACCAATTTTGTTTTTAAAAAAGGATGGCAAAAGTAGCCTATTTTTTTTGTTGGAACAAGTTAAAATATCTTGAAAACCAGCCTTTATGCTAGCTTTTTTTATCTTCTTTCAACAGGGAATAAAAAATGGATTGTAGTATCGAGAGCAGAAAGCTAAAAAGCAAGGCCCACCAAATGCTACTAACCTCAAACCCTGGAATGAAATAGTCTGCCATCAAAATCAAGATTGCGTTGATAAACAGCAGAAAAATACCCAAAGTGATAATCGTTATGGGTAGGGTTAAAATAATGAGTACGGGTTTTACCAAAAACTTTAACAGGCTCAAAACCAATGCGACCACAAGAGCGGTTACATAAGAGTCCACAAAAACTCCTGGAAGTAATTTTGCCAATAAGACAACTGCAACGGCACTGAGTACCAAACGTAAAAGTGTTTTCATAAAAAAAGGGCATCAAAAATGATGCCCTAAAAATATGTTTGTCGGTCTCTTAGTTGATATAAAGTCCCGTAAAGTCAAGAGGATTGACTCCCGGTAGGGTTGAACCGTATTTAGCATTGATGCTTTCAGCAAAAAGGTTTGCCAAAATGGCATACCCTCTTGGGGAAGGATGAACCCCATCAAGTGAAAATCCACCACCTGTTCCAAAATCAGTTGTTACCGTACTTCCGTCAGGTAAAAGAATACCGGCTGTTCCAAATTCAACGAAGAATGCATTGGCATCAACCAAGGCAATATCGTACTGAGCTGCCAAGCCGGCAATGACTTGATTGTAAGCCGCAATAGCAGTAGTTGCCGTAGCCTGCTCATCAGGTGTTAACACCCATTGATCCTCCAATGGCCAAGTAATTCCGTTAACGGAAAGTTGACCTGCAGTGGTTGCATCTACACCTAAACTTTGCAAAAAGGCAAAGGCATCTGTGTTCACCTGAGCAATAACACCCTGACTGGTCAAAACCAATTTATCTTCAGCCGTGGCTTGTCTTGCTTGGCCATAGACCAAACCTAATACGGTCGCAGTTCCAATGTCCAATCCGCCCCCAGCTAAAACTTGGGTCAATTGGGCAGAAATATCGGCCAAACTTTCGTCTTTAATAACCACCGCACTGGCAGCAGTTGTGCTAAATTCAATTTTTCTTTCAGGAACACCCAAGAAATCAAATGCAGCGTTCAAACCTGCTAATTGCGCATTAAGCGCTGGAATCTGTGGCGCAAAATCCGGATTTGTTGGACTTAAAGGAGCGAAAGGAACCGTGTTTAAAAATGGAATTGCCGTTACATCAGGAATGTTAGCAATTGCACCTCCACTTGCGGTGGCAGTCATAGTTTGTAAAATGGCATCAATTGATCCAGCGACTACGTTAACATCTGAAATATCGCTGCCGCCATAGGTGCTAGGATCTATGTTACCGGCTTGGTCAACACCTGAACCACCAGAAACGGCGTAACCCAAAACATCATTGTTTCCAATCCACAAGGTGAAAAACGAAGCACCTTGTGCAGCTGCATCACCAAGAACGGTTGCTGTTGAAGAAGATGCCATCCGGGCAAAGTATGGATTCGCAGTACCCAAAGCCACACCAGCTACATCACCGTAGCCAGGCGCTAATAGATGGTAACTTTTTGCACCAGGTACACCCATATTGTTAAAGCTACCACTAAGTATGTTTGAGACTTCGGTAGCCCCTTGGCCTTGAACAGCAACAGGAGCAGGTGAACCACTGGCAAAAGAGAGAATTAGTCTGTTACCTGAAATTGGGTTGCCTCCCAGTGTCAACCCTCCAAGATTGTCGGCCATTAAAGGCTGGTTGAAACTTCCGCCACCAGCTAGTGCAAAATTGCTTGCCAACATATTGGGAAATGAAGCTTCTTGGCCCGCTATAAAAAGTGCAGCGTCAGAAAACCCTGCTGTCAATGAATTACCTAAGGCCACATAATTTGAAAAATTTGCGGAACCACTGGTTACAACGACCGGGTCAGGAGTGGGTGTTTCAGTTTGCACAACACCTTCATCCTCTTCACATGAAATCAAGAAAAGCCCAGAGAAAAGTAACAGGGCGAGGAACTTTTTCATATCAAAAATAGAGTTTAGTTTTAGTAAATATTTGCGTTAATAGGAAGGATTCAAAGCTAGATTAAAATTGCCATTCCACCAATAAAAGGGGTGAAAAAATTATGCATGCATAATAAATTTGGATAAATTTTAACTAATCAAAAAATCAAGGGTAATTTCAAAAAATTGCTTCGGATTTTCAGCGTGCAACCAATGACCCGCATTTTCAACCGTCTTTAAAACCGCTGAAGGAAAATGGCTTTTAATGGTATTGATGTCTTGATCGGAAATGTATTCAGATCGGTCTCCTCGAACGAAAAGTGTATGGCCTTCAAACGAATCTGAACTCAAAAGGTTTTCACCGATTTCTTCCATTCGGTCCTTTAAAATGTCGAGATTGAAACGAAACCCTAGTTTCCCTTTTTCGACCCAGTGTAAATTTTTGAGTAAAAACTGTCGAATCCCAAAATCGGATAAATGTTTTGACAGGGCTTCATCTGCTTGCTTCCTAGAGTTGATACTTGTAATCTCCAATGCAGTAAGTGCATCTACAATGTACTGGTGGTGCGGTGGATAAAATTTTGGAGCAATATCAGCAACTATCAATTTGTTGACCTGATTAGGGTAAGAACAAGCGAATTGCATTGCTGTTTTACCACCCATGGAATGCCCTAAAATATCCGGTGCTACAAGATGGTTTGCGTTGATATACCCATGAAGGTCATTTGCAAGAATTTGATAGTTGAACTCATCGGAGTGAAAACTCTTTCCGTGATTTCGTTGGTCAATCAAATGAACTTCAAACCCATTATCAGCGTATTGTGACCCAAGCGTTTTCCAGTTATCGGACATGCCCAAAAAACCGTGAAGTATTAGTAGAGGGTGGCCTGAACCCAGTATTTTAGAGTGTAGCTCCTGCATTATTGTAAGCGATGAATATACATATTGATGACGTTCTCAAGACCAAGGTAAATTGATTCACATATCAAGGCATGGCCAATGGAAACCTCAAGCAAGCCAGGTATGTGGTCTTTGAAAAATTTGATATTATCCAAACTTAGGTCATGACCAGCGTTGATTCCTAATCCTACTTTCTGTGCAACTTCAGCGGCTTCAGTAAATGGTTTAATGCCATTATGGTTTCCTTCGGCATAGGCCTTCGCATAACTTTCGGTATAGAGTTCAATACGGTCAGTACCGGTCTCAGCAGCGCCTTCTACCATTGTCTTGTTGGGATCAACAAAAATGGAGGTTCGAATACCTGCAGATTTAAATGTTTGAATAACATCGACCAAAAAAGACCTATGCTTTTTGGTATCCCAACCAGCATTTGAAGTAATGGCATCTTCAGCATCAGGTACCAAGGTCACTTGAGTTGGTTTTGTTGCCAATACCAAGTCTACGAACTTCGGAATGGGGTTGCCTTCAATATTAAATTCGGTGGTGACTATTTTGGCAAGATCGTGGGCATCTTGATATTTAATATGCCTTTCATCAGGTCTGGGATGCACTGTGATACCTTGCGCTCCGAAACCCTCAATATCCTGCGCTGATTTCACGAGGTTCGGAACATTTCCGCCACGTGAGTTTCTAAGGGTTGCCAGCTTGTTAATGTTAACACTTAGCTTTGTCATATGGGTTTTCAACTTTGAAGCTGCAAAAATACGAATTGGGCATGCCTTTTGCTTGTGTTTATTTGTATTTTGCGATAACGAAAGAGCTATGAACATTCAAAATCAAATAATTACTACCTTACCTATTTTCGACATTGAATCATCCTTGTCTGAGGTGATTGATTTTTTTGTGGAAACTACCTATTCTCATGTAGCAATTTCTGAAAATGAAGTTTTTTTGGGATTGTTATCAGAAAATGATTTGGCTTGTTTTGAGGCTCACCAAAAAATTGATCAGTTCCGATACGATTTAGAAAGCTTTTTTGTTACTGCTGAAACCTCTTGGTTGGATGTACTTGAGAAATTCGCCCGTAACGAAGCCAATATTTTACCTATTCTTGAAGAAGGTGGTAAGATTATAGGTCATTACGATTTGAATGATGTTGTAGGTGAATTTATTGGAACACCTTTTTTTACTGAACCTGGAGGTATTTTGGTCGTAGCAAAGGGCATCAAGGACTATTCCTTTAGTGAAATATCGCAAATTGTCGAAAGCAATAATACGAGATTACTTGGCGCATTTATAAGTGATAGCCAAAACGATGTGGTTCAAGTTACCTTGAAAATTGGGTCAACCAACCTAAATGATGTTACCCAAACCTTCCGGCGTTACAACTACGAAGTTGTTTTTGGAAACAATGATGATCTCTTTATTGAAGATTTAAAGCAGCGGTCCGATTACTTGAACAAATACTTAAATGTTTGAGCATGAAAGTGGCAATCTATGGCCAAGTATATGAAGGGCAGCAGGTTGCTCCTGTTCTGGACTTGCTCGATGAATTAAAAAAAGCGAAGGCGGAAGCTGTCATCGAGACGAATTTTTACGATTTTTTGGCGGAATCACTAGCATTGGGAAGTTTCCAGAGATTTGACCAGAGCAATGGGTTGGATACCTCCTTCGACCTATTTGTAAGCTTTGGCGGTGACGGAACCATGCTACGTGCAGTAACTTATGTTGGTGATTTGGGCATTCCTATAGTAGGGGTTAATACAGGTCGGCTGGGTTTTCTTTCAACCTTTGATAAAAATGAGGTTCGAAAAGTGGTTACCGAGTTCCAAAATGGGGCCTTTAGTATAGAGGAACGGAGCTTGGTCGAAATTTCATTGGAGGATGGTATAAAGGAATTCGATGAGTTGAATTTCGCTTTAAACGAAATAACGGTCAGCAGAAAGGATACCACCTCTATGATTACTGTTGACACTTACTTAAATGATGAATTTTTAAGTTCCTATTGGGCTGATGGTCTTATTATTTCGACCCCTACAGGTTCAACAGGTTATTCCTTAAGTTGCGGTGGACCCGTAATTGCACCCACTACAAAGTCATTGGTGCTTACTCCCATAGCACCCCATAATCTCAGTGCTAGACCATTGGTCATTCCTGATGATACTGAAATTCGACTCGTAGTTTCGGGTAGGGAAGATAACCACTTGGTTTCCCTCGACTCAAGAATAGCAGCAATACCCAACGGAAAGGAAATACGTATTCGCAAGGCTGATTTCACCATAAAAATGGTTGAGTACAAATCTGAAAGCTTCCTGAAGACAATTCGTAACAAGTTGTTATGGGGTCAGGATAAGCGCAATTGATACCTCAAAACAATATTTAGCGCTAAAAGTAGTTTTACAAGCAGAACAAATATGAGATGAAAAGGGGTAATTCCTGTTTTTATCATCAATGCAATCTTACCGTTTTATGAGAACATGCTGCTTGGCATTTTTGCTGATGCTACTTGCATTGCCCATTAAGGCCCAAACCTACGAGATTGGACTTTTTGGTGGTGGTGCAAATTTGATTGGAGATGTGGGGAGAACCAACTACGTTTTACCTTCGGGCCTGGCCGTTGGAGGCGTTTTTAAATGGAACAAGAGTAAGCGTTATGCATGGCGCGGTAGTATTTATTATGGTAATGTGGTCGCTGAAGATATTCAATCGAGCCAGCCTTCTAGACAACAACGTGCATTTCGAGTTGAGAACTCCATACTAGAATATTCTGCAGGGCTTGAATTTAACTTTGTGGAATATAACTTACACAAGCTTGGACCAGCGTTTACGCCATATCTTTACACAGGAATCACTTATTTCCGATACGACTTCTATTATATTGATGCCCAACAAGTTCAGGATATTGGCCAAAAAGATGGTAGTTTTGCAATACCCATGACAGTTGGGGCCAAATATCGGTTAAACCAGTTTTTAATTCTGGGTGCCGAAATAGGGGCGAGGTATACCTTTTCAGATAACTTGGATGCCAGTAATCCCGAAAACTCGAATTTTGAACAATTCAGGTTCGGAAATTTTTTAAGTGATGACTGGTATGTCTTTTCTGGGTTTACCCTAACCTACACTTTTGGCCGCAAACCTTGTCAGGATTGTTTTGAATGATTCCATTTGAACCTTTCGAATTGAAACGGAAATACATGGAATTGTGCTCAGTTTGCGACTTCATTTGAGTTGCATAAACAGCGCCACGAAGCGATTAAAAGACAAAAAATGGGTGCAGAAACATAATTTTTAGCCGGTGCGAAGCACGTAAATGGGTTCAAAATAAATGCACGACCAAACCAAAATCGATAAAGAAAATCTTCCGAAGCACATTGCCGTAATCATGGATGGTAATGGTAGATGGGCCAAACAACGTGGAAAACTTCGCGTATTTGGGCATGAGAATGGTGTAGAAGCTGTACGCCAGACCGTTGAGAATTGTGCACGTTTGCAAATTGATTTTCTAACACTTTATGCGTTTTCCACTGAAAATTGGAACAGGCCCCAAATTGAGGTACAGACCTTAATGAAGCTGCTGGTTTCTTCTTTAAAGAAAGAATTAAAGACGTTACAAGAGAATAATATTAGATTGAATACAATTGGCAATATAGACTCGCTACCTAAAAAAGCCAATCGTGAACTGAAGGAAGTAATGGAAAAGACTTCTGAAAATTCTGGAATGACCTTGACCCTCGCTTTGAGTTACGGTTCACGACACGAGTTGACCTTAGCTGTTAAAAATATTGCCTCCAAAGTTAAAAATAACCTAATTTCGCCGGATCTTATTGATGAGCAATACATAAATGCCCATCTTTACACGCATGACCTGCCCGATGTAGACCTACTTATTCGTACTAGTGGGGAACACCGAATAAGTAATTTTTTGCTTTGGCAAATAGCGTATGCGGAATTAGTTTTTATTGATGTATTTTGGCCTGATTTTAGCGAACAGCATTTAATTGAAGCTATAATCAGTTACCAGAAAAGGGAACGAAGATTTGGAAAGACAAGCGAACAACTTAGCTGAGGGAAAGACAAAGACGTACAACAACCCCCTATTATTTATCCTATTATTACTGATAACAAACGCAGTGTTTTGTCAAGGTGTCTCATTGGACAATGCCAAAACATACATCCTTGGCGGACTCGAAGTAACCGGTGTAAAAAGCTACAACGAACAAACGGTTAAAACCTATACCGGTCTTCGTATTGGACAGGAATTACGTATTCCAGGAGAAGAGACCAGTGCTGTTATCAAAAAATTATGGGGTCTGGAACTCTTCAGTGATATCAAATTTTACATTACCAAAATAGAAGGTGACAAAGTATTTCTTGAACTCAATATCAAAGAGCGACCTACTTTGACCGACGTTACCGTTTATGGGGTCAAGAAACGAAAAGTTGAAGGGGTATTAAATGATACCGACCTAAAAAAAGGGAAGAAGATTACGGAAAGCCTTATCGCCAATACAAAGTCTTATTTAACGAACAAATACCGAAAACAAGGGTTTTTAAATGCTAAGGTCAGCATTGCAACCTCTGTTGATACTTCAGCCACCAACTCTGAAAGCATGGTAATTAATGTTAAGAAGGGTGAGAAGGTGAAAATTAAGGAAATTACCTTCGAAGGCAACGAAAAGTTGAAAGATAAAAAACTTAAGAAGGCTTTAAAGAATACCAAGCAAAAGAAGTTTTATCGTTTTTGGAAAAAGTCAAAATATATAGAGGCTGATTACCAAGAAGATTTGGATAAACTTGTCGATGCTTATGCTGAAAAGGGCTATCGAGATGCAAGGGTGCTTTCTGACACTTTTGTTAAACTCAATGATAACAATATTGCATTGAAAATTAAGGTTGAAGAGGGTGATAAATACTACTTCGGAGATATCAACTTTGTAGGTAATTCGGTCTATACTGATAGGCAATTGGCCCAAGTTTTGGGTATAAAAAAGGGAGACACCTATAATGGGGTCTTACTCAAGGAACGCATTGCTGATGACTCAAAACCTGATGCTGAGGATGTCACTAACCTCTACCAAAATAATGGATACTTATTCTCGCGAATAAACCCTGTGGAAATCTCAGCAATAAATGATACCATTGACTTTGAGATTCGCATAATTGAAGGTAAAGAGACCTTTTTGAACCATGTAACCGTCGTCGGTAACGATAAAACGAATGATCATGTGGTCTTCAGGGAACTTCGAACCAAACCTGGGCAAAAGTATAGCAAGGATAATATTGTAAGAACAGTTCGTGAATTAGGTCAACTCGGATTTTTTGATGCGGAACAAATAGCCCCGGATATCGAAAATCCAAATCCAAATGACGGAACTGTTGACATCAAGTATAGCTTGGTAGAATCAGGTTCAAGCCAAATAGAGCTCCAAGGAGGTTATGGCGGTGGAGGTTTCATCGGTACCCTGGGCCTCTCGTTCAATAATTTTTCAATTCAAAACCTTTTTAAGGGTGAAGCATACAAACCCGTACCTATGGGTGATGGGCAGACTTTTGCCCTTCGTTTACAGGCAAGTAGAACCTTTAGGGTTTATAGCTTAAATTTTGCAGAGCCTTGGATGGGTGGAAAGAAACCCGTTCGTTTTAACCTATCCTTTTCAAGGACTCAGCAATTCGCTGCCAATTTCGATTCACAGGGGCGTCTGCAACGAGATGACGATCGTGGATTTTCAATAACAGGGGTTTCGGCTGGTTTGGCAAAACGTGTGCAGTGGCCAGATGACTTCTTTACGATTTCACATTCATTGGGTTACCAGTTGTACGAGTTCAATGATTACAACATCGGTCTTTTCAACTTCGGTAATGGTACTTCGAACTCATTTGCCTATACCATTGGTATATCAAGAAGTTCTCAAGGACCTAGTAGAATTTACCCGCTTACAGGTTCTAATTTTGAGATTACGGCCAAGTTCACCCCGCCATATTCACTATTGTTCAATAACAAGGATTTTAAGTCCCTTAAATTAAGAAGTGAAGAAATTTCAGCCTCTGCAACTGATGGTACACCATTGACAACAGCAGAAATCAATGAATTGCAAAGTATAGAAGAAGAGCGCTTCAAATGGCTGGAATATTACAAGGTCAAGTTTAAAGGTGATTGGTACACCAGGCTGGTAGATAAACTAGTGTTGCGTACAAACGCTGAATTCGGCTTCTTAGGTAATTACAACAATGATATTGGTAATGTACCCTTCGAGCGGTTTTTTGTGGGGGGTGATGGTTTAGGAAACTTTACTTTGGATGGTAGGGATGTAATTCAACTTAGGGGTTATGAAAATAGTTCCTTAACACCTTTTAGTAACAATCCAATTACCGGTAACTTAGAACAAGATGGTGGAACCATCTACAACAAGTATTCCTTGGAATTGCGTTATCCATTGACCTTAAAACCAGCAGCATCCATTTATGCTCTCAGTTTTTTAGAGGCTGGTAATGCATTCAACAATTTTCAGGATTTTAATCCGTTTCAGTTAAAGAGATCAGCTGGAGTGGGGCTGCGTATTTTTATGCCAGCATTCGGTCTTTTAGGCATTGATTTTGGCTACGGATTCGATTCGGATGCCAGACCTAATTCGGTCGGACCTAGCGGTTGGCAAACACACTTCATCATTGGTCAACAGTTTTAACCCAGAAAATTTCGATAAGTTCAAAACCTAAGTCGTTCATTTTAAAAGAATTGGTTATTTTGGCACGATATTTTCTATACAAACTTCGTTTAACGGATGAAGACTAAACTCTTTTTAATAACGGTACTTTTTTCTTCCGTTTTTACCATAGCGCAACGCAGTGTTCGTATAGGTTATGTAGATATGGAATACATTTTGGAAAATGTAGAGGAATATCGAGATGCTTCAGAACAACTTAATGCAAAAGCGCAAAAGTGGAAGCAAGAAATAGAGTTGATGCAAAGTAAGGTTGAGCAAATGAAGAAGGATTTAATGGCGGAAAAAGTTCTTTTAACTGATGAACTGATTGCTGAGCGTGAAGAGGAAATTGAAATATTGGAAAAGGAAATGTTGGATTATCAGCAAGACCGTTTTGGGCCCCAGGGTGATTTGGTTCTGCAAAAGAAACTATTGATTCAACCCATACAAGACCAAGTATTCAACGAGGTACAAAAAATAGGTAATGGAAGGCGCTACGATTTTATTTTTGATAAATCAGCAGATGTTGTAATGTTGTATGCCCAAAATAGGCACGACGTTAGTGATTTGATTCTTCGAGAAATTTCTAGGACTAGAAAAGTCAGTGCTTCGAAGAAAGATCAAAAGTTAAAAGAACGGCTAGATGAATTTAAAGAGCAAGAGGCTGAGGTCGATGCTGAAATCAGCGAAGCGCTAAAAGAACGACAAGACCAAGCTGCCGATAAGAAAGAGGCAAGGGCCAAAGAGATGGAAGAAAGAAGGGCTGAGCAATTAAAGTTGCGGGAAGAACGTAAAAAGGCCTACGAAGAACGAAGAAAGAAATTGTTGGAAGAAAGAGAGGCTAAACGTAAAGCCAAAATTCAGGAACGAAGTAAAACACAAGAAAAAGATTCAACGAATCAAGGATAAAAATTTTTGAACACTAAAAACAGATTAAAACTCGAATTTAAAGTTACTCAGATGATGAAAAATGTTAGGATTATAGCCGTGGCGATGATGTTGTTTGTTGCAGCCACTTCATTTACAAATGCGCAAAGTAAAGTTGCCCATATAAATGTTCAACAGCTACTTGCTGAGATGCCTGAAATGATTGCGGCACAAGCAGAATTGAAAAAATTGCAGGAAACTTACCGTGCTGATATTGAAAGTTCTTACACTGAACTCCAAGGTAAATACAAGCAATACGAAACAGAAGCTGCTTCAAAAACAGAAGAAGAAAATCAAAAAAGAGCGATTGAGCTTCAAGGTATGGACCAAAACATCAAAAAAGCTGAAAACACTGCTATGCAAGAAATGCAGAAAAAACAGGCTGAACTTTTTGCTCCTATCTCTGAAAAGGCCAAGAATGCTATTGACAAGGTAGCTGCTGCCCAAGGATACGACTATGTGGTTGATTCTAGCCCAGGTTTAGGTATTATCGTTGCCAAAGGAAAAGACTTATTGGCAGACGTAAAAGTTGAGCTTTCAAAAGCACAATAGAACATTATTAAAGTAAATTTAAAAACCGCTGGTTCAGTATTCTGAATTTCCAGTGGTTTTTTTAGTTTAGGACATGAGCCAAAGCCCTATAGGTATTTTTGATTCAGGTGTAGGTGGAATTTCCATTTGGAAGGAAATTAACCAGTTATTACCCAATGAGTCAACCATATATTTGGCCGACAGTAAAAATGCCCCTTATGGAACCAAATCTACAGATGAGATTCTAGCCCTATGCATAGAAAACACCGAGCTTCTTTTAGCGAAAGGCAGTAAACTTATTGTAGTTGCCTGTAATACCGCCACAACAAATGCCATTCAAGTCTTGCGCGAAAATTACCCTGTCAAGTTTATAGGTATTGAACCTGCCATTAAACCTGCAGCGCTAAATACAAAAACAAAGAAAGTCGGTATTCTTGCTACCGAGGGAACCTTATCCAGTCAATTATTTCAGAATACATCAAAGTTGTATGCTTCAGGTATAACCGTAATAGAGCAAATAGGTGAAGGTTTGGTAACCCTTATCGAAGCTGGGAGGACAAATTCAAAGGAAACTAGAAAATTATTGGCTGAATATGTAGAACCTATGATCAAAGCAAATATCGATGCCTTGGTATTGGGTTGTACGCATTACCCTTTTTTGATACCAACTCTCAAAACGCTATTACCTTCAACGGTACAGATTATCGACTCCGGTTTTGCGGTCGCAAAACAAACCAAATCAATTTTAGAAACAGAAGGTTTAGGAGATTTTGATAGTTCTGCTGGTTCACATCAATTTTTTACAAATGCTGATGTTGAAGTCCTCTCTAGTTTTGTTCCCCAAGCAAATACTGAAATTTCCTTTTTGGACTTTTAAACTTAAATTCAAGTTTCGGGTTAAACCTTTCGCTCAAAAGTTTGATAGGTAAAATCGTATTTGTGCTTGTCGTCCTTGGAACGAAACTCCTCATTTACCAGGTTCCATTCGTTTTCATCTATTTCAGGAAAATAAGTGTCTGCTTGAAATTCCCCATGAACGCGAGTCAATTCAATATGAGTACCAAATTGCATAGCTTGCTTGTAAATTTCTCCTCCACCTATTATAAATACCTCTGCATCTACTGAAGAATAACCAATGGCGTCTTCTATTGAATGGAACAACTTGCAATCGAATTTTGGCAGGTAATTTTTATCCCTTGTAATTACTACATGCTCACGATTGGGCAAAGGTTTCGGAAATGTTTCGAAGGTCTTTCTACCCATAACGATTTTATGCCCGGAAGTCAGTTTTTTGAAGCGTTTAAAATCGTCGGGTAAATGCCATGGCAAGTCGCCATTGATGCCTAAAGAATTGTTCTCTCCAGCTGCTGCAATCAATATAATTTTACTCAATCCTCTTTTTTTTTATTAATACTGCCCATTGGAAACTCAGTTTCAATTTCCTTTTGTAATTCAGCAATTTTCGCCTTTTGTTTGGCCACTAAGTTTTCGCGTTGCTTTCGTTCCCATTCTTTGCCCATGAATTTATTGGTGACAAAAACATTAAAAGCGTGGATTACGAATAAAAAGGCCCAAGCAGTTATGGCCCAAATGAACCAGTCGTAAGATTCACCGTATTTTAAAATCTTATTGATAAGAATAAGAAATACACTACCAATAAGAAAGATGACGAAATGTACATATAACCGCTTTTTTTGGGCAATCCGCTCTTGGGCATGCTCCAACAAATCGTGTTGCTCCAGGTCAACTGCGGTTTCGGATTTCGATTTCTTTTTAAAAAGCATGTTTGGCTATCTTTAATCACAAAGATAGACCAAAAAAAAAGTGATGGACTTGACCTTAGAATCCGCTAGAAAACAATTTCCGGTACTTAAAAAATGCTTGTATGCCAATACGGCAACTTCTGGTTTGCTCTATGAGGATTTATTGGAGTGGCGCCAAGAACATGATTTAGACTTTTTGTTTGGCGGAGGCGATATGAAAATGGCCAGTATGGGCATTCTCGGAGAGACCAAGGAAGCTTTGGCCGGTTTTTTTAATTGCGATAGGGAAAGTGTGGCCTTAGTTCCCAATTTCAGTATCGGCTGGAATTTTCTTTTTGAGGGTTTGGACAAAAAAAGCAAAATCCTGCTTTTGGAAACGGATTATCCTTCTGTTAATTGGCCGGTTGAAGACAGAGGCTTTGAATGTCACTACGTCAAGATTTCGAATACCCTAGAGGAGGCGATTTTTGATGTTGTTCGAGAAAAAAAGATTGATGTCTTGGTCTTAAGTGTTGTTCAATGGGCAACAGGATTGTTCATCACCCTTGATTTTTTTAAGAAATTAAAAATGGCCTACCCCGATTTGCTGATTGTGGCTGATGGCACCCAATTCTGTGGCATGTACGGCCTTGATTTTGGCGAATCTGGAATTGATGTTCTGGGCGCAAGTGGATATAAATGGATGTTGGGTGGCTATGGTAATGGCTTCTTTTTATTTTCAGAAACTGCTGTTGAACGTTTTCGTTTAAAAAGTGTTGGCTGTGGTTCTGTGAATGGCGACCCAACGAAACGAAATGGAATACCATTTAAGAAACAATTAGAGCCAGGGCATTTGGATTCGTTCAACTTTGGAAGTTTGAAATTTTCAATTGCCTTTTTAGAACGTATAGGGATTGAAAAAATAACCGCACATAACCAAAAGATTGCCCAATTAGCCAAAGAGGGATTTTCCGATTTGGGAATTTTAAATGATATCACCCAAAAACGTAATAAACATAGTACCATCTTTAATCTCAAATTGAATGATGCCCAGTTTCAAGCGCTACTTGAAAAAGAAATAAGTTGTGCCCAACGTGCTGGAGGTGTTCGCTTTTCGTTTCATTTTTACAATACTATTGAAGATATTGAACTGGTTCTTCGAACATTAAATCAAACCCTCCGGATGAAATAATTAAAATTTTAGCCCTTGTTTTTATCAAGTTTTAATTTTTTTTGCAAGCATTTGTAAGTATCGATAAATCTTTTTTTGACTTTTAAAAACCAGAAAAAAATCGCAATACTTTTACCCCAAATTTTGACAACATGCCAATAAAAAAACAGTATCTAAAAAGTAAGCCAATTTGCAAGGTTACTTTTACCGTACCAGCAGAAGAAGCCAAAAAAGTTGTTGTAGTTGGGGACTTCAACAATTGGAAACCAAAGGGGAGTACCCTTAAAAAGTTAAAGAACGGTACATTCAAGGGTACCTTTGAATTACCAAATGAAAATACCTATGAATTCAGGTATATCATTGATGGTAATTACACCAATGATACAGAAGCCGACGGCTACGCATGGAATGATTATGCGGGAACCGAAAATGCCGTAGTAACAGTTTAAATTTTATCATTGAGGGATGGTCTATCCCTCAATGGTTACTCCTTTCCAAAAAGCAATGTATCCTTTTATTTGCTTTGCAAGTTCACTGGTCTCAGGATAGTACCAAGCGGCATCAACATTATTCTCGCCATCTACTTCGAGCGTGTAATATGAAGCTACACCCTTCCACGGGCAGTTGGTATGTGTTTCACTTTCTTTAAAGAAGTCCTTATTTATACTCTCGGGCGGGAAATAATGGTTTCCTTCAATCACAAGTGTATCATCGCTTTCAGCCAAGATCTGGCCATTCCAAATTGCTTTCATAGTACTTTTATTTCTTAAAAATGTAGTCTTTAAAATAATTTTTTTCATCAGCGAAACTGGTGACTAAACTAAGACCAGCCTCATTGGCAAGCCAACTGACGACTTCATCGTCATATTTCTGCGAAATTTCCGTGTGAATTGTTTCCCAAGGTTTAAATCGCACATTCAAATCCAATGCCTCAAGTCGAACTTTGCATTCATGTTGAGCAACTAAATAACTTTTCGCCGTACCAGTTTCAGGATCATATACTTCCCAATGGATAAAGTTGTCCAAATTAAAATCTCCACCTAATTCGTTGTTAATTCGAGTTAGCACGTTTTTGTTGAATGCGGCAGTTATGCCGGCCTTGTCGTTATAAGCATCTAAAATGGTCTGTGGGTTCTTCTTTTGGTCCATTCCCATAAACAAAAGATCACCTTCATTCATGGCCGCCCTAAGTTGCTTTAGAAAATCAATAGCCTGCGGATGCAGGAGGTTTCCAATGTTGGAACCTAAAAACAAAATAATTTTTCTCTTATTATGTGCTGTACCAATTGTTTTTAAGGTGTCAAAATAAGTTCCTTGTAAGGTGTTTATTTTAACTTTTGGGAGTTCTAAATTAATGGAAGCCTCCAATTGGTCCAATGCATTTTGACTAATGTCAATGGGACGATAGTCAAATTCGACGCCTTTTTCAGATAAATACTTCAATAGAATTTTAGTCTTTTTACCATCACCAGCTCCGAGTTCAAAAAGGCTAAAGTCGTCTACTTCTTCTCCAAATAAATTTGCAAGTGCCGCTTTGTTCCGTTCTAAAATGTCAAACTCACAATTGGTCAAATAATATTCCGGCATGGCCATAATCTGCTGAAAAAGCTCGTCACCGGTGGCGTCATAAAAATATTTTGAAGATAAATGTTTTGGGAAATCAGTCAATCCCTTACGCACTTCCTCGGCAAATACTGAGTTGGCAATTTGGGTGGTGTTCTCTTGCATAGGTTTATAGTCGATATTATTTGGCCAACCTTAATCCGGTATATTGCCAACGAAGCTCAGGGTGAAAAAAGTTTCTATAAGTCGGTCGGGTATGGTTTTCAGGAGTTGCAATTGAGCCTCCCCGCAATACTTTCTGGCTTACCATGAACTTGCCATTATATTCGCCAAGTGCCCCATCTGCTTTTTGATAATTTGGGTAGGGTAAATAAGCAGATTCGGTCCATTCCCACCTAGCTCCCCATGAAAAAAAGCCTTGGGCAGCCTCCCATTCAAATTCCGTAGGTAATCGAAGCCCTTTCCATTGGGCAAACGCAAAAGCTTCATAATACGATATGTGGGTCAAAGGTGCATTCGGTTGTATTTCTTGTAAACCTGCAAGGCTATAAAAATACCAGTCATTGTCAACTTGGTGCCAATATAATGGAGCTTTAATTTGATTTTGATTTACCCAGTCCCAACCTTCTGCATGCCAAAGGTCAAATCGCTCGTATCCACCAGAATTGATGAATTCTAAAAATTCAGCATTGGTGACCAATTTATTCGAGATTTTGTAGGCCTGTAAATACACTTTGTGACGACCGAGTTCATTATCGTAGCAAAATGAACCGGTACTATGGCCGATGTCGTAAACACCTTCTTCGATGGTTAACCAATCAGACTTATGTTCTTCTAAAGGATGCTCTTTAAGTTTATCGGAATAGACCGGCAACAATGGATTATTGCCCAAAATAAACTTGATATCGGTCAATAATAGTTCTTGATGTTGTTTTTCATGATGAATGCCTATTTCCAATAAATCATAGATGTCACTTTGCTGCTCTGTTTGGAACATTTTTATGATAGCTGTGGTAACGTATGTCCTGTACTCGTAAACCTTTTTGACCGAAGGTCGGCTTAAATTACCGCGGTCTGATCGTACTACGCGTTTGCCGACAGTTTCGTAGTAACTATTAAAAACGAAGGAAAAGTCTTCATCGAATTCGGTATAATCCTTAGCATGGGGTTTTAAGATGAATTCTTCAAAAAACCAAGTTGTATGGCCCAAATGCCATTTTGGTGGACTCACATCGACTATGGGTTGTACTACATAATCTTCTGTTTCAAGTGGTTGGCAAAGTTCTTCGGAATGTTTTCGGGTCGCTATAAAGAAATCTACAAGCGTATCGGTAAGTAACATCAAAAACGTTTTTTCTAAATATACGGTTTTCGAATGTTGGGTCGGAAAGCTTAAGACAAACTTAATACTAGCTTGATTATAAAATGGATTACCGAAAACGAAATTGCTTTTTCGTTTTGCGACGCAATAAGTAATTTACTTAGCCCTAGTTAAGTAAATTGTGAAATAAGAAAGCAAGGCGGAAAATGAATAAGTTTGAATGGTCCATTTTATGATTAAAATGGTATTAGCCCATTTGATACACTGGTAGGCTAAAACTAAATGAAGTACCCTCATTTGGCCTACTGAAGACTTTGATACTAGCGTTGTGCAAGTCCATGATCTTGCGAACGATTGCCAAACCTAGCCCAGCGCCTTCTTTTTCTTTTCCAGTTTTGGTCTGGCGGTACCTTTCAAAAACCAATTGTTGGTTCTCTTTGGCAATACCAGGACCTGAGTCTTTTATGGTAATCTCAACATCTTTTTCTGAAGGAACGATTCGAACCACAACCTCACCATTTTCAGGAGTGAATTTTAGTGCATTGTCCATCAAATTCTGGATGGCCCTTTCTACCAAAGAAATATCTGCGAAGACCAAAGGGGTTTTTTCTTCCATTTCCAGTTTCAACTCAATGTTCTTCTTTTTGGCCAAAACCTGATAATTTCTGTGAACGTCATTGGCCAATTCAGAAATCAAAAACGGTTCTTTATTGGGTTGAATTTGATTGGCTTCCAATTTAGAATATTCAAAAAGCTGACCAATTAATTTAGAAAGACGTTCACTACTTGAATTTATTTTTTTGAGATAATCCACACGCTCATCATCAGAGAGGCTATCATCTTTCATTTGAAGGGTTTCTACATAGCCTTGAATAATGGCTAAAGGGGTACGAAGGTCATGAGAAATATTGGCAATTAATTCTGTTCGTAGTTTTTCGAGCGATTTGATTTTATCCATGTCAGAAACTATCGTTTCTGCCATATTGTTGAAGGTTTGGGCAAGACCTGTAAGGTCAGTGGCATTATCATCAGCAATTCGATAAGCTAAATCCCCTTCCTGAAATCGTTCCGCGGCGTGGTTGATTTCCCTGAGGTTTTTGGTCAGGTACCAAATGGAGAGTATACCAAGAATACCTGCGAACAAAAGGGTTACCAAAGAAATACCAGTACCTATTTTTAACGTATAACCTTCAAGTAGGGTGCTTTTGGTATTCAAAAAATCCTCTCCTGCCAATATAATATAGATGTAACCCTTGTGACCGCCCTTATCAAATTTTGCCGCTGAAAACACTTTTTGTTCGGATGGATTTCTGGGGTCATCTCCCAAAACGTATTCCTGTCCTCCTTTGGCAATGAATTCCTTTATTGGGCCTAGAGCTACTTTTTCTGGCTTAGCATCTGGATTGTCATGGTCTAATACAACTGAATACTGTACATTTCCTTCAGGGTCCAATAAGTACACTTCTATGGTTCTATTTACAGCCATCATATCATGCATAAGGTCTCCAAAGAGTGCCTTGTTCACATTGCCCAAGCTGTCAATTGGGTTTGCATCCAAAAATTTCTCCTCAATTAAATCCTTTGCAAGATTGGCGTGCAAGCGTTGATTGGTCTCGCTAAAATGTTGGTTGGAAAAATATAAGGTCGCGACCGTATATCCAATTCCGGCAAGTACAAGAATTGATATAAATGCCAGCATCAACTTTTTGATGAGTCTATTTGAAAATAATTTTTTGTTCATAGTTCCTCATTGAATTTGTAACCAACACCCCAAGTAGTTAATATGAATTTGGGATGGGCCATATCAGGTTCTATTTTTGATCTTAATCTGTTGATGTGCGAGTTAACGGTATGTTCATACCCTTTAAAATCATACCCCCAAATCATATTTAATAGCTTAGCTCGGTCGTAACTTTTGCCAGGGTTGGAAGATAACAGTACTAATAATTCAAACTCCTTCGGCGATAATTCTATTCGTTCGTCATCAAGGACAACTTTCCGCTTTTCTAAATCAATGGAAAGGTTATCGAATTTCATTGGTTTAGGACTATCGGAATGAAGTTTACCGTTATCACTCATTTTTTGCCTTCTAAAGATGGCTTTGACACGGGCTATAAATTCTCTTACACTAAAGGGCTTTGTCAGGTAATCATCTGCCCCAACCTCGAGTCCCAATACTTTATCAATCTCTTCAGAACGTGCGGTTAACATCATTATAGGAGATTTAACGTTGTTGGCCCTTATTTTTTGGCAGACCTCAATTCCGTCCATTTCAGGAAGCATGACATCTAAGATTACCAAATCAGGCTCCTCTTCAACAGCCATGCGCAATCCGGTATCACCCTGTCTGGCTGAATTGGTGCTGCAGCCCAAGTCTTTAAGGTGAATTTCCAACAATTGTAAAATCTCCGGATCATCTTCTATTATGAGTACGTTCTTCATTTAAGACAAATTAAAGTGTGAAATATCACGAAATGTTCACGGTATAATCCCCATTCGTTTACGTTCTGTCGCAAGAAATGCACTTTCCTAGCTTAAAATACACTAAAAAAAATCTAAACATCAGTAAATCAATGAATTAAAAAAATTGAATTTTATGTGACTTTTCTGCAACATCTTCTAAAGTTCTTTGAACCAAAATTCAAAAACATAAAAATGAACAACGTAAAAACATTTTTAGCAAGTTTAGCAACAGTTCTATTGATTGTAGGTTGTGATGGGGATGATGACGCAGAAACTCCATTGGTACTTGATGCTGGAACCTTAGCTGGTGGTCCATTTAGTTTTGTGGTTGACGGTGTGCCAGATATGGTAAGCGGTATTACACTAAATAACTTTAGTGGTACCGGAGATGTACAATCTTTTGTAATTACCGATGACGCAAGAAATATTTTGGGTTTACCACCCAGTTTGGAAGCTGTTGAAGGCGTAGATTTTGATGGTGCTGGTGTAGGTGATTGCTACATTTATCATATTACCCATCAAGAGGGATTGACAGGTTTAGCCATGGGGGAAAACCTCGATGCTCTTTCAGGAGAATTTGACCTATCGAATTTTATAATGGTTGCTCGTGGTGCTTTGAATGCAGGCACCCTTTCCGGGGGTCCTTATGAATTCGTTGTTGACGGTCTACCTGATATGGTGAGTGAAATTAGTCTGGAAGATTCAAATTTGACTGGAGCCAATCAGACCTATGTGATAACAGATGATTCAAGAAACATCTTGGGTATTCCACCGACTCTTGAAGCAGTTATGGGTGTGGATTTCGATGGGGCAGGAGTGGGCTCTTGTTACATCTATCACCTTACCTATTCCACTGGTTTAGGCGGCTTGGAAGCCGGTGGAAATTTGGACAATCTTACGGGACAATTCGGACTTTCAAACTTTGTTGAAGTTGACCGTGTTGGGCTGAATGCAGGGTCGTTGACCGGAGGTCCTTATAACTTTTTGGTAGATGGTAATCCAGATATGGTTAGTATGATTGCATTGGATGATTCTGACTTAAACGGTGCGAACCAGACGTATGTCATTACCGATGATAATAAAAATATTTTGGGCATCCCACCAACTCTCGAAGCAGTTATGGGTGTTGATTTTGATGGCGCAGGAGTGGGTGCATGTTATATTTATCACTTGACCTATTCTACCGACTTGGGTGGATTGGAATCTGGGGAGAACTTAGATGATTTAACAGGATTGCATGCGCTCTCAAACTTTGTTGTTGTCAATAGAAATGGACTGAATGCCGGTTCGTTAACAGGTGGTCCATTTATGTTCTCAGTAGACGGTACCCCTGACATGGTGAGTGGTATTTCGTTGGATAATACTGATATAACAGGCAGTAATCAAGGCTATATAATCACAGACGAAGACTTGAATATTCTTGGTTTGCCCCCAACCTTAGATGCTGTGGAAGGTGTTGATTTTGATGGTGCTGGAATTGGTCTTTGTTTGATTTGGCACATTAGCTATGAGGATGGAATTACAGGACTTGAAGCTGGTGAAAATGCAGCGGATTTGGATGGATTTTTTGCCCTCTCAAATTCAATTAGGGTCTATCGAAACCCGAATGCCGGTACAATTTCAGGAGGACCTTTCACATTTGATGTAGACGGAACCCCCGATATGGTTAGCGGTATTTCTTTGGATGCGACTAATGCGACCGGCACAAATAGAACATGGGTAATTACTGATGATCAAGGAAATATTTTAGGGTTGCCACCAACTTTAATGGATGTTGAAGGTGTAGATTTTGATGCTGCAGGACCAGGTGTCTGTCTGATTTGGTATATGCGCTATGAGGACGGACTGACTGGATTGGCCATGGGTAACAATGTTGATGACTTGGAAGGACTCTACGGACTTTCGAATTCCATTACCGTTACACGGAATTAATTTGTTATGAAAAGGAATATCAATTCCTGAGATGTTTTGTTTATTTAGTTGGATGGCAGAGCGCCCAAACACTTGTTTGGGCGCTCTCATTTTTAGCGAATTAGCCTGGTTTTCGTGATAAATATTTATCACCAATTAAAAATTTATTTCTCCAAAGTAAAATTAAACGTACTTCCATTGTCTTCTTTCGATTCAACCCATATCAAACCATTATGCATTTCAATAATTCTCTTGGCATTATAAAGCCCTAGACCAACCCCTTCGTAATTTTGTCTGGAGTTTAGCCTAATAAAGGCATCGAAAATTTTTTTGGATTGAATTGTTGGAATTCCAATCCCGTTGTCTACAATCTGAAATTGATAATAATTATCATTTGTAAAGTATGAAATTCGAATCTTGGCAACTTGGTCCGGTTTTTTAAATTTTATAGCGTTCAATATTAAGTTTTGGAAAAGCATTCTTAATTCTGTTGCATAACCATAAACCGTTGGAAGATTCCCCACATTAATCTCAGTTTTGGTACTTGTGACTTTGGCTGCGATATCATCAAGCACTTCTCTAACAAGTTTGTTGCAATCGATGTTTTTTTTTAATCGCTCCTTGCCGATTTTAGTATAATCAGAAATAGTTAGAATTAACTGATTCATTCTACTAGATGACTGGGTAATAAAATTTAAATTATCTGTTATTTCTATTGGTAATTGTGATTCCAATTCATTAGCTTTTTTTAAGAGATCCTTTGAAAAAGCTAAAATGTTGTTCACGGGCTCTTTTAGGTCGTGGTATAAGATGGCAGTGAATTCTTCAATCTGATGATTCTTTTCATTGATGCTCGTATTTAACTGAATTAAATCTTCATTCTTTGCTTCAAGTTTTTTGGTAAATGATTTGGTTTTTTGTTCATCGTAAATGACAAAAGTTATCGATAGCCAAGTAATACAACAGAAGTAAACAATGATTTCATCAAAAGGAATATCAATCACCCCAAAATAGGGGCCATAGAATGCAATATAAATGGTGGGTATAATGAAAAGCAAAATTTGATAGACTATGACAACAAGCCTAAGTTTCGATTCTTTTCTAAAAAGGATATAGCTTATGAAAATTAAAGTAACTGAAGCTAAGGCCTGAGCAAAGTATCCCCCGAAAAGTAGTATGGCCGTAGCAAACCATATTGGGATAATAAATGCATTGAAAATCGAATTAAACTTTGAAAATTTATTTGACTTTATAAATATCGGAATCAAATAAAGGATTGCTACCGAAAGAATAAAAATATTTAGTTCTACCGGAAATGTTTTGAGTGTAAAAAAAAACACGAAAAGCGCTCCAGCTGCGGATAGAAAATGTAACGCTTTTAAAAAACGATTTAATTCATTCTTATTCTTTGGTCGAAAAAAAAATTTCATTTAAACCTTGATTAAACGGCAACCTCTCCTTTGATATGTGGATGTGGATCGTAATTTAATAAGGTAAAGTCATCAAAAGTAAAGTCCAAAATATTTGTAACCTCAGGATTTAGGCGCATAGTAGGTAAAGAGCGTGGTTCTCTTGACAATTGTAATTCTACCTGCTCCAAATGATTGTTATAAATATGCGCATCACCAAAGGTGTGTATAAAATCTCCTGCCTCGTAACCACAAACTTGTGCCATCATCATGGTGAATAGCGCATAGCTGGCAATATTAAAAGGTACGCCCAAAAAGATGTCGGCACTGCGTTGGTACAATTGGCAACTTAGTTTGCCATTAGCTACATAAAATTGAAAGAAAGCGTGACAGGGAGGAAGTGCCGCTTTACCATTTGAAACGTTTTCGGAAAAGGAAACTGAGGTATCTGGCAAAACACTTGGGTTCCATGCGCTGACCAACATACGTCGGCTATTGGGATTGGTTTTTAAAGTTTCAATAACTTCTTTGATTTGGTCGATTTCCTCACTGTTCCAATTGCGCCATTGATGACCATAAACGGGTCCTAAATCGCCATTTTCGTCAGCCCATTCGTTCCAAATTCGAACTCCGTTATCTTGAAGGTATTTAATATTGGTATCACCCTTTAAAAACCACAGAAGTTCGTGAATAATTGATTTGAGATGCAGCTTTTTGGTTGTAACCATAGGAAAACCTTCCTGTAAATCAAATCGCATCTGATAACCAAATACACTAAGGGTTCCCGTACCTGTACGGTCCCCTTTTTGGTTTCCATTTTCAAGAACATGTTTTAAAAGGTCATGATACTGCTTCATCGTCCAAATTCTAATTTAAAAATTAAAAGTAGTTAGTAGGAAATTCTAATACAGCTATTGAACAAATCAGTTATAAAAAAATTATCAACTAATGGGAAGTAATCACATGTTCATTATAGAACATTATCCAAGAATCATTCCAGCTATGGTAGCAGAAATAAGAGAGGCCAAGGTACCGCCCAAAACTGCCCGCATACCGAATTCAGACAGGGTTTTTCGCTGCCCGGGAGCCAAAGAACCAATACCACCGATTTGAATACCAATAGAAGCAAAATTGGCAAAACCGCAAAGCAAATAAGTCGCCATTATTACCGATTTATTGTACGTAAGATGGGTAGCGCTAGCCATATTTTTGAGCTCAGCAAGTTGAATATAACCAATGAATTCACTCGCTGCGAGTTTTATACCTAGTAATTGGCCCATAAGCATTATATCCTCACCATTAACCCCAATAAGCCACATTAAAGGGGCAAATATTGTACCCAGTATGGCTTCTAGCGAAAATTTCTTGTAAGCAGTATTATCCGCAATCCAGTTGTTTAGTGTGGTCCAATCTCCAACCCAATCCAATAGACCATTGATCATCGCGATAAATGCAACAAATACCAAAAGCATTGCACCAACGTTCACTGCGAGTTTTAGACCTTCAGTTGTTCCGTTAGCAATTGCATCTAAAATATTCGAACCTATTTTATCTTGCGATACTTTGACATCGGTGTTTATTTTTTCAGTTTGGGGATATAAAATTTTTGAAATTACAATAGCTCCTGGAGCGGCCATTACCGAAGCGGCCAATAAATGCTTTGCAAATAGTAATTGTAATTCAGGATCATCACCACCCAAGAATCCAATATAAGCCGCCAAAACGGCTCCTGCTACGGTGGCCATTCCACCAATCATTACTAATAGAATTTCAGACTTATTCATTTTTTCTAAATAAGCCTTTATCAGTAAAGGTGCTTCCGTTTGTCCTAAGAATATGTTGCCAGCAATTGATAGACTTTCCGCGCCCGAAATACCTAACGATTTTGTTAAGAGCCAAGCCAACCCTTTGACTACCTTCTGAATAATCCCTAAATAAAACAGGACCGATGTTAGTGCTGAAAAGAAGATAATCGTGGGCAGAACTTGAAAAGCAAAGATGTAGCCGAACGTATCCATATCTACGACTAAACCTTCAAATAAAAATTTACTGCCAACTCTAGTGAATTCCAGAATATCAATAAATCTTTCCCCTATCCATTCGAATATGATTTGAACAAACCTAACCTTTAAAACTCCTACTGCGATGATAAGTTGTAATCCTAATCCTATACCAACAGTCTTCCAATTAATTGCTTTTCTGTTAGCACTGAATATATATGCAATGAGAATTAATACGAACATTCCCAATGCACCGCGCCATAAAGAATTAAAAGAAAATCCTTCATTCGGAACCAACGAATCGGTTACTACAGTTTCTGTAACTATTGAAGTTTCTTGGGAAAAAGCTGATAAGCAAACAAGCAAAAAAAGTGAAACAAATAGTAGAAATCGCTTTCCCATGGAGTAGATGACTTAGCTTCGTTTTGAGATTTCATCTCGAAGTTTGGCCGCCTTTTCGTAGTCTTCGTTGGCAACGGCTTTGTCCAATTCGGCATTTAGTTCATCAATGGTCATTTGACGTAATGAACTTGTTGGGTCTGACTCAATTTCTACAGTTTCGCTTTCTTGCAGAATTTCATCCACCATGATGCTTTCATCATCGTCATCGTCCTCTTTATCTTTAGAAGAGAACTTTAAGAAGATACCAGCTTTATCTAAAATGTTTTTATAGGTAAAAATTGGTGCATCAAACCGAAGGGCCAATGCTATGGCATCACTGGTTCTAGCATCAATTATTTCTTCTTTTTCTTCAGTTTCGCATATTACACTTGAGTAGAAGACACCATCAACCAATTTATGGATGATGACTTGCTTTACCACAATTTGAAATCTATCGGCAAAATTCTTGAAAAGATCGTGTGTTAAGGGTCGAGGAGGTTTGATTTCCTTTTCCAAAGCGATTGCTATGGACTGCGCCTCGAATGCACCAATAACGATTGGTAGTTTTCGGTCACCATCAACTTCATTGAGAATTAGCGCATAGGCCCCATTTTGGGTTTGGCTATAGGATATTCCCTTTATTTTCAGTCGTACTAAACTCATATATCCCTACGAAAATCAAAAAAAAGCTGTTCAAATAAGCGGCTTTTGCGATTATCTGAACAGCCCCTCAAAAGGACAAATTAACAAAAAACTAAGCGTTTTGTGCTTTAAATTCCTTTAATTTTTCGATGAGTTCCGGCACTACTTCAAAAGCGTCACCAACAATGCCATAATCTGCTGCTTTGAAGAAAGGGGCTTCAGGATCATTATTGATTACAACCTTTGTTTTTGAAGAACTGACACCAGCTAAATGTTGAATTGCACCTGAAATGCCAATAGCAATGTAAAGGTTACTTGCAACTGGTTTTCCTGTTTGCCCAACATGCTCACCATGTGGTCGCCATCCTAAATCTGAAACTGGCTTAGAGCAAGCAGTGGCTGCACCTAAAATATCTGCCAATTCTTCTACCATTCCCCAGTTTTCAGGTCCTTTTAACCCTCTTCCTGCTGAAACAACAATATCAGCATCAGCTATAGTTGCTTTTCCTACAACTTTGTCGACTTCAACAGATTTCGTTGAAAAATCGCCATCACTTAAACTAGGATTGAATGCTTCTATAGCAGCCGAAGTCGAATTTTCAACCACACCAAAGGCATTGTTTGAAACACCGATTATTTTGGTGTCTGCAGTAATTTCGGTATGTGCAAAACCTTTGTTACTAAAGGCGGTTCTTTTGACTACGAAAGGAGAGGTGCTCTCGGGTGCTGCAACCACGTTGGGCGCATAACCAGCATTCAATTTGGCAGCTAAAATGCCACTTAGGTATTTACTATCTGCACTTGAACTGATTATTATTGTTTTGGCACCCTCTGCCTCAGCAGCCTGTGCAATTGCGTTTGCATAGGCATTGGCGTTAAATGTATTTAATTGCGAATCGGAAATATTTAAAACCTTTGAAACACCATTCGCTCCAACAGCATCTGCTTCATTACAATTAAAGGCTACAGCCGTAACCGATTCGCCAAGTTGTGAAGCTACTTCATGTGCGTAAGAGGCCACCTCAAAAGCACTTTTTTTGAATTTACCGTTATCCGTTTCCGTATATACTAATACTGACATCTTTTAGATTGCTTTTGCTTCGTTATGTAATAAATCTATCAACTCGCCAACATTTGAGGCGTCTACCAATTTCACATCACCCTTAGGTGCTGGCTTCTCAAACTTCTTATCGCTGGTCATAGAGGGGGCATCGCTAGGCTCAACAACATTTAATGCCTTTTTACGCGCCATCATAATACCTCTCATGTTTGGAATTTTAAGATCACTCTCTTCCACTAGGCCTTTTTGTCCTCCAACTACCAACGGAAGACTGGTTTCCAAAGTTTCCTTACCACCATCAATTTCACGTATTGCTTTAGCTGAAGTTCCATCGATTTCAAGCGAGATGCAGGTGTTTACAAAGTTCATTCCTAGTAGGGAGGATAAGATTCCTGGAACCATTCCACCATTGTAATCAATGGATTCACGACCACAAATGACAAGGTCATATTCTCCTTTTTTAACTACTTCGGCCAATTGACGGGCAACAAAAAAGCCGTCAGTTGGATTGGCATTTATACGTATGCCCTCATCAGCCCCTATTGCCAGGGCCTTGCGCATAGTAGGTTCTACAGAAGCTTCACCAACTGTGGCCACATGCACGGTTGCACCTTGCTTTTCTTTGAACCACATGGCACGGGTTAAACCGAATTCATCATTCGGATTTATGACAAATTGAACACCATTGGTATCGAACTTGGTGTCACCGTCCGTAAAGTTTATTTTTGAAGTTGTGTCGGGCACATTACTAATGCAAACCAATATCTTCATAGGTCTTATTTTTAATTCGGCACAAAGATAAGAATATTCTAAAATTTATTATGCATGCATAATAAATTTTTACGTCGTTTTGA
Source organism: Croceivirga thetidis (assembly GCF_012272815.1). GTDB lineage: Bacteria > Bacteroidota > Bacteroidia > Flavobacteriales > Flavobacteriaceae > Croceivirga > Croceivirga thetidis. The sequence goes on along the minus strand of NZ_JAAWWL010000001.1, from coordinate 250,707 downwards.
CGAAAATCCATGCTGAAAGGTGCATCCTTTTTTCCTATTTTTGTTCCGCTTTAACAAAAGGGAATAGTTACAGTATTTATGAAGACGCTACAATTTAGAGAGGCAATTTGTGAAGCCATGTCAGAAGAGATGCGAAATGATGATAGCATCTACCTAATGGGAGAAGAAGTTGCAGAATATAATGGTGCCTACAAAGCATCAAAAGGAATGTTGGATGAGTTTGGTCCGGATCGTGTGATTGATACACCAATTTCCGAACTAGGATTCGCCGGTGTTGGGGTTGGTTCTGCCATGATTGGCAACAGACCCATCATTGAATTTATGACCTTTAACTTCTCGTTGGTTGGTATTGACCAAATCATAAACAACGCTGCAAAGATTCGTCAGATGAGTGGTGGCCAGTTTAATTGTCCAATTGTATTTAGAGGTCCAACAGCTTCGGCAGGTCAATTGGCTGCAACGCACTCTCAAGCTTTTGAAAGTTGGTATGCAAACTGCCCAGGGTTGAAAGTTGTTGTTCCTTCAAATCCAGCAGACGCCAAAGGTTTGTTGAAGTCGGCGATACGGGATGATGATCCAGTTATTTTCATGGAGTCAGAACAAATGTATGGGGACAAAGGTGATGTGCCAGAAGGTGAGTATACAATTCCCTTAGGCGTAGCCGATATCAAAAGGGCCGGTACTGATGTGACAATCGTGTCTTTCGGAAAAATCATTAAAGAAGCCTACAAGGCTGCTGATGAACTGGCAGAAGAAGGAATCAGTTGTGAGATTATCGATATCCGTACTGTTCGCCCTATGGACTATGATACTATCATTAATTCAGTAAAGAAAACCAATAGATTGGTTATTCTTGAAGAGGCATGGCCTTTTGGAAACGTAGCTACTGAAATTACCTATCAAGTCCAGGATAAGGCTTTTGATTATTTGGATGCGCCTGTTGTTAAGTTGAATACAGCAGATACACCTGCACCATATTCCCCAGTTTTGTTAAAAGAATGGTTGCCTAACAGCAATGACGTTGTAAAAGCTGTTAAGAAAGTGTTATACAAAGAATAGAAGATAAAAACCATCTTATATTAGCCTCGTTAATTTAGTTTAACGAGGCTTTTTAGTTAAAAAAGGAACAATTTTTGGTAGATATTACACTTTAATCAAAAAACGAAACCAAACTTCCCATTCTTGGGTTTACTTTTTATGAAAAAGTTCCTTTTTCCAGTATTCTTGTTGGTTTTTATTTTGGGCTATACCCAAACAAAGATTGGCGGTATTGTACAAGATGAAAATGGCGACCCCATTGCCTTTGCAAATGTTTTGTTCCCAAATTCCTCAGAGGGAACCATTACCAATGATAACGGTCGCTTTTATTACGAATCCGAAGGTGATTACAATACCATTGAAGTATCTTTTATAGGATATGAAACCAAGGAAATAACCCTAGCGGGTAAGGTAAATTACAACATGCAAATTGTTCTAAAAGAAGCTACGGAACAACTGCAGGAAGTCATTGTATACACAGGAAAACAATCGAAAAAAGACAATCCCGCGATTGATATTTTAAAGAAGATTTGGTCAAAAAAGCGTGAGAATGGTGTATTCAAGTATAAAAGCTACCAGTATGATAAATATGAAAAAGTAGAATTCGACTTAAATACCATTGATAGTGCCTTGATTAAAAGTAGAATGTTCAAGGGTCTTGAATTCATGTTTGAAGATTTGGATACCTCGCGTATTACAGGTAAAACATATCTACCAATGTTTTTGAACGAGGTTTTTTCAAAGGTTTACGGTGATAACGGATTACAGTTAAAGAAAGAGGATGTGCTAGGTAATAAAAATTCCGGCTTTGGAGGGAACCAAGCCATTACCGCCTTTGTTGAAGACTTATACTCCGATTATGACATTTACGATAACTATCTGAAATTTTTTGATAAAAGTTTTACGAGTCCACTATCTCGAACAGGTGTTGATGTTTACAATTATGTATTATCCGATAGTACGTTTATAGACGACAAATGGTGCTACAACATTATTTATTACCCACGGCGTAAAAACGAATTGACCTTTAAAGGTGATTTTTGGGTGAACGACACCACTTATGCTGTGAAGAAAATAAACATGGAGGTCACGAAGAGCGCCAACATTAATTGGGTCAAAGAGATTTATATTGAACAAGAGTTCGATGTGGTCAGTGATTCGGTTTTCTTGCTCAAACGTGATTACATGTTGAGTGATTTTGCCTTTTCTAAAAAAGAGGAATCCAGGGGGGTATACGGGAAACGAACTACTGTTTTTGATAATTATACGTTTAATTTAGAGAGACCTGAAGAATTCTACAAGGCCGAATCGGACCCTTATGACCCAAGGGTCTTTCAGCAAGATAGCCTCTTTTGGAAGAACGCCCGTTTGGAAAAACTCAATGACGATGAATCGAGCATTTTTAAGTTGCTGGATACGTTGCAGACCGTTCCAAAATTTCGAACCTATTACGATATCGTCAGTGTCTTAGGTTCCGGTTACATAGAAATCGATAAATGGAATATTGACATAGGTGACCTTTACAGCACTTTTGGAATCAATGATGCTGAAGGAATTCGGGTACGTGGTGGAGCACGAACTTATTTTGGGCAAAATGACCCTTGGCGTTTGGAAGGATATATGGCCTATGGCTTTGATGACAAAAAATTCAAGCATGGTTTCTCGGGTAAATTTTTGTTGGACCGGAAAAATCGATTAATTATTTCAGGTGGTAATCGCAGGGATATTGAGCAATTGGGGATTAGTCTAACCAGCACTACTGATGTGTTGGGTAGAAGTATTGCTTCCTCAGGTCTGGTTACCGTAGGTAATAACAATCGCTTGACCAACATAAATCTTTCGGTGCTGAGTGTAGAAATGGAGCCCATTAAAAATTTACGGTTCCAATTTGGAGGTGCTTTCCGTACACTCAGCTCAGCATTACCTTCTGAATTCAGTTTGGATTATGTAGATCCGAGCTCACCAACGGGAGTTTCATCTGAGGTGAAACAATTTGATATAAACACCACGATAGTTTATACCCCTGGCCGTAGAACCATTGGCTACGGGGTAGAAAGAAATACCATTAATGACAATTACAGCACCTTGGTCTTGAATTACACGAAGGGCTTATCTGGTTTTATGGAAAGTGATTTTGATTATGGTAGATTGCAATTTTCGTATACACAGCCCTGGCAACTCGGCGGTATTGGTCGATTGACCAGTACGGTAGAACTCGGGAAAACCTTTGGAGAAGTGCCCTTGGGGTTATTGAGCGTAATCCCTGGGAACCAAACCGTTTTTTCATTGTATAATGTTTTTCCTAATCTTGATTTCTACGAGTTTGTTACCGATACCTACGCCACACTGCATTTGGAACATAATTTCAACGGAAGGATATTCTCCAGAATTCCGTTGCTTCGCAAACTTAATCTGCGCGAGATTGTTGGTATTCGAGGAGCATGGGGTTCCATATCAGATGAAAATGTTGCCTTGAGCGCACCAACAAATATTCCACTACTGGCGCCAAATCGGGAACCGTATTGGGAATACTCCTTTGGGGTGGGGAATATCTTTAAAATTTTCCGATTGGATTTTAATTTCCGTGGTAATTATTTAGATGCACCCAATGCAAGGCCATTTGGTGTAACTGGTACCTTCGGATTCAATTTTTAAAATTTCTTTCAACTATAACGGGGTTAAAGCAATTTCTTACAATTGACTGCGTTCCCCTACCTTTATACTACTAACTAAAAACTATGTCACAAAAAGACGATGTCACTTTTGATGTATTGATAGAAATCCCTAAGGGAAGCCGCAATAAATACGAATACGATTTCACGCTCCATAAAATTCGCTTTGATAGAACCTTGTTCTCGTCTATGATGTATCCTGGCGATTACGGATTCGTTCCGGAAACATTGGCCTTGGATTCTGATCCGTTAGATGTGTTGGTTTTAGGTACCGAGCCTACTTATCCAATGGTGGTGATGGAGGTAAAACCCATTGGTGTATTTCATATGACCGATGAAAAAGGACCAGATGAAAAAATAATCTGTGTACCAGTTAGCGACCCAATTTGGAACCAAAAAAATGATATCAGCGATTTGAATCCACATCGGTTGAAAGAAATCGAACATTTTTTTAAAGTCTACAAAGACTTGGAAGAAAAGAAGGTCGATACCGGTGGTTGGAGTGATGCAGAGAAAGCCAAAGAAATTTATCGCCTTTGTGTGCAGCGCTATGACGATAGTGATCATAAGATGAAACGTACATTTATGATTTAAGCTTTTGAAGAGAACTGATTTCACCATATTGCCCCTAGGAATTTGTGTTCTTTTAGTGTTGATTTCTTTTGTTCAAGTCTTAACCGGAGATTTCGATTTCCGTGTTGAGCATTTTATAGGATTTCCAGCGCTGTTAATTGCAATATTTTTATACATCAAACAGCGCAAATACTACTTTTTATTCTTCGCATTAACCCTTACCGTTGGATTACTCGGTTTTTTGGATTTTTATATATCGACCTATAAAGTGGGTTTTGGCCCAGTGGGAATCAATCCAATTTTTTTAGGGTTACTCATTCTGTTCTTTGTTTTGAGTAGGGAACAAATGGATAATTTGAATCCCAAAAAAGTAGTTGCTAATGAAAAGAAAGAGCATAATATTGGAGTAATAAAATCTTTTGAATCTAGATTTGCGAGTAAGACAAAAGAAGAGTTGAGAGAAATAATAAATTCAAATGGCAAGTATTCTGAAGAAGCAAAACAGGCTGCGGAAAAATTACTCCAATCCCTTAAATCGGAATCTGATTGAATAACAAAGCATAAATGAAAGTGATTTCTAGTATAGTCACAATATCCATTGTTTCATCTAGTTTCCTCAATACCAGATTACTTTTTTTATTGTGCCGTGATTTACTACTTTTGCACGCATTCTAATATTCTTAAAGAAAACCAAAAAAATTAACTGATAAATTATGGAATTGATTGTAAAGTTTTTACCAGCTTTTGGTGTTTTAGGGCTTCTCTACGTTTTGATTCGAAGCGGATGGGTCTCAAAACAGGCTGTAGGTGAGGAAAAAATGGCAAAAATCGCTAAGAACATTGCTGATGGTGCCATGTCGTTCTTAAAGGCAGAATATAAAATTCTAGCCATCTTCGTCGCTGCAGTTGCGATTTTACTCTACTTCAAAGGAAGCAATGAAGAGGGCTCTAACGGAATGGTGGCTGTTTCCTTTATCGTCGGTGCTATTTGTTCTGCCCTTGCAGGATTCATCGGAATGAAGGTTGCCACAAAAGCCAACGTTCGTACAACTAATGCTGCTAGAACTTCATTGGGCAAAGCTTTGGAAGTCGCTTTTGCAGGTGGTGCTGTTATGGGACTTGGTGTTGTTGGACTTGGTGTTTTGGGTCTCAGCGGACTTTTCATGATTTACAGTGGAATGGGCTGGGAACTAGGTGAGGTTTTGAACGTTATTTCAGGTTTCTCATTGGGAGCTTCCTCAATTGCACTTTTTGCTCGTGTTGGCGGTGGTATTTATACAAAAGCCGCTGATGTCGGTGCAGACTTGGTTGGTAAGGTTGAAGCCGGTATTCCTGAAGATCACCCATTGAACCCTGCTACTATTGCGGATAATGTTGGTGACAATGTAGGTGATGTAGCTGGTATGGGTGCTGACCTTTTTGAATCATATGTAGGTTCTATTATTGGTACTATGGTTTTAGGAGCTGCTTTCACGCAAATCCCTGCTTTTGAAGCTGCTTTTGACGGATTGGGCGCAGTATACCTACCATTGGTTTTGGCTGCTATAGGAATTATCATGTCGATCATTGGAACATTCTTCGTAAAAGTTAAAGACGGTGGTAACCCGCAGACAGCACTGAATATAGGTGAGTTTGGTTCTGCCTTTTTAATGTTGATTGCATCTTACTTTATCATCACAAATATGTTACCAGAAAGCTGGACGTTTGGTGGTGTTGAATATTCTTCATTTGGAGTATTTATGGCAGTATTAGCCGGTCTTGTTGCTGGTCTTGCCGTTGGAAAAATAACAGAGTACTATACGGGTACAGGTACAAAACCAGTTAATTCTATTGTACGCCAATCTGAAACTGGGGCTGCTACAACGATTATTTCTGGTCTTGGTGTTGGAATGATGTCTACCATGTTCCCTATAATTTTCATCGCTATTGCGATTTTGGTTTCTCACCACTTTGCAGGACTTTATGGTATTGCTATTGCCGCTGTTGGTATGCTTGCCAATACTGGAATTCAGTTGGCAGTTGATGCTTACGGACCAATTTCTGACAACGCCGGTGGTATTGCTGAGATGGCCGAATTGCCAAGTGAGGTACGCGAAAGAACTGATAAATTGGATGCAGTTGGTAATACGACCGCTGCCATCGGAAAAGGCTTTGCCATAGCTTCTGCAGCATTGACTGCTTTAGCTTTATTCGCCGCCTTTATGCAAACAGCAAATGTTCAAGGTATTGATGTTTCAAAACCAACCGTAATGGCTGGTCTATTAGTTGGGGGTATGTTACCTTTTGTATTCTCTGCACTTTCTATGAATGCAGTGGGTCGGGCTGCGATGGCAATGATTGAAGAAGTACGCCGTCAGTTCCGTGATATTCCACAATTGAAAGCCGCTCTTGAAGTGATGAGAGCTGTTGATTCTGACATGTCGAAAGCAACTCCAGAGCAAAGAGCAACGTTTGATGCAGCCGATGGTGTTGCTGAATATGATAAATGTGTTGCCATATCTACACAGGCTTCAATTAAAGAAATGGTATTGCCAGGTTTGTTGGCAATCGCAGTTCCAGTAGCCGTTGGTTTCTTGGGTGGTGCAGAAATGTTAGGAGGCCTTTTGGCTGGTGTTACTACATGTGGGGTCTTAATGGCGATTTTTCAGTCAAATGCCGGTGGTGCATGGGATAACGCCAAAAAGATGATTGAAGAGCAAGGAAGAAAAGGCTCTGATGCTCACAAAGCTGCGGTTGTAGGTGATACCGTTGGTGATCCTTTTAAAGATACTTCAGGACCTTCATTGAATATCTTATTGAAATTGATGAGTGTTGTTGCCTTGGTGATTGCACCTAGTTTGGTAAGCCTATCTCCTGCTGATGAAGCTATGATGGCTAAGACTGAAGAGGTTAGCATCATGAAGGAAGATGGTACTAAAGTGGCTATAACTGAAGACGGCATGAAGGAATCAAAAATGGTAGAAAAGAAAGTTAAGGTTGAAATCAGCAATACTGCTGATGGAGGTTTTAAAGCTACCGTGACCTCTGCCTATGAAAAAGGTGGTGAAATGGTTGAAGAAGTAAAAGAGTTTGTCGGAGAGACCAAAGAAGAAGTTGAAAAACTGATTCAAGAAAGTGGTCTTGACGTCGATATTGACTAATTCAAATAACTAACTCAAGTGAAGACCCTGCCAATTGGCAGGGTTTTTTATTGGGTATTGTAACTTCTATACTTGGTTTTAATTACTGTAGTTTAAAGGCTATGGGTATAGAAAAAGGGACCTTCACTGCTTTTCCACGTTGTTTGCCTGGTGTCATTTTGGGCAATTTTGAAATAATGCGATTGGCTTCTTCTTCTAACAGTTGATGAGGACCACGCATTCTTACGTCACCTATAGAACCATCTTTTTGTATGGTGAATAGTACACTAACACGCCCTTCAAGACCCATTTCTTGTGCGGTTTCAGGATAGTTAAATACGCGCTTGACATGTTTGAGCATTTGTTCTTGAAAACAGGCTCTCTTGTCTTGGGCATCTTCGCAACCTGGAAATATAGGAGCATCTTCAACAACAATAAAAGAAATTGACTCCTCAACAACCGGTTCTTCAAAATCAAAATCAGGTACATCTGGAATCTCATAATCTTGGTTTGCTTCCTCAGATTCAATTACGGTTTCAGTTATTTTTTCATCGTCTTCAAAAACCTTTAGTTCAGGAACGGATTCAAGTTTTGGAGGTGGAGGTAACTTTTCAATCACCACAGGCGGTAGTTCATCGATTGGTCTCAAAACATCAATTTCTGGGTCAAATGCAATTGGCTCGTGGTAGGTCTTCCATTCCAATGCCACATGGGTCAAGGCCAATAAAAGGGTCAATCCGATTAAAAAATACAAGCGAGAGTTTTTTTCCACTTGCAAATGCTCACTCTTTTTTGCTTCCATGATATCAAATTTTAGTTAATATCTCTTAATGTACCTGAGATAGTAATCAACTCAAATCAATAATTAGGGAAGCACGATTCTGAATGAGGGAAATTGTTGAAAAAGTTAATTCATACATTCTTTAGAAGTACTTAAATTTAAAAATGCAGAAGAAAATTCAATGTCCGAATTGTGGTGCGACAAGTGCTTTTTTAGAGAAAAGCCCAGGAAGATATACTTGTGCCTATTGTGCATCTTCTTTTGAACATGTTTCGATACTTCCTAATGTTGAACTCAATAAGAAGCTTTATGAACAAATCATGGAGCTTTACAAAAGTCATTTGGATTTGAAACCTGAAATGGCAAAGTACCATCAGCGAATTCTCACAGGAATTCTACAAATGAATGGTTTGATCAATGGAATTACGGATATAGAAACCGAAAGGAAGGTTGTTGAAGTTTTGGAACACCTTTTTGAAAGAGAAATAAAGATTTATGCAGCTAGGGGAATTACAGCAAAAACTTCGTTTGAATTAAAAGCTGATAATTACGACTCAGATTTAATTACCAATGGAATTTATCTAAAACAATTACTTGCGGTTTGGGCCTACCGATTGAGCAGAATTACTGATAATGAAAGTGGATTGGAAAGGGCAACTAAATTAGCCGAAGAAGCCGATGGCCTTCAATTGATGGTCGATGTTCCGTTAGTAGTTGATTTAAAAAGAACGAGGTTTGGATTGTTAAGAAGACAAGGTAAAGACACTCAGGCCTTCAAGTATCTTGACAATGAGCTCAAGAATACAAAAGACAAAGAACAGTTTCAATTTGATTTTGAAGATATTTTTCTAAGCTCAGAATATTTGCAATATCAGGCCAATAACGCCTAAAATAAACCGTGAATTTCAGCATCAATTTTATTTATGACCTCACCCAAATCTTCGGGATTATCCACAAAATTGATATCATCAACGTTGATGATCAATAGCTTTCCTTTTTCGTATTGATTGATCCACGCTTCATAACGTTCATTAAGGCGGCTTAGGTAATCAATGGAGATACTACTTTCATACTCTCGCCCCCTTTTGTGTATTTGACTGACCAAATTCGGAATACTGCTTCGAAGATAGATTAAGAGATCCGGTGGCTGCACAAAACTCTCCATCAACTCAAAAAGACTTTTGTAGTTATCAAAGTCTCTATTGGTCATCAAACCCATGGCATGCAAATTGGGAGCGAAGATGTAAGCGTCTTCATCTATGGTCCGATCTTGAATAACATTTTTACCACTTTCCCTAAACTTTAATACCTGACGGAATCTGCTATTCAAAAAGTAAATTTGAAGATTAAAACTCCAGCGCTCCATTTGGGTGTAAAAATCATCGAGATACGGGTTGTCGACCACATCCTCAAAATGCGCTTCCCATTTGTAATGTTTTGATAATAAATTAGTTAGGGTCGTCTTTCCTGCACCAATGTTTCCTGCTACAGCAATATGCATGCTTCGAATTCTTTAGGGTGGTTTTTAAAAATCGGAGCTTGCAATATACAACGAATAATGGGTTCGTTGAAAAAAAACCTGAGGTGAAATTTTATGTGATTTTAGCAAATCAATTTGTAGCCGAAACCACGAACATTAATAATTTCAATTTGTTCGTCTTTCTTTAGCTTTTTGCGGAGTTTGGTGATGAAGACATCCATGCTTCGAGCATTAAAAAAATCGTCATCGCCCCATAGTTTTTTAAGAATTGTAGAGCGGTCGAGTATCTCATTTCGGTTTTCGGTCAAATGATAGAGTAACTCCGCCTCACGATGGGTAAGTTGAATATGTTCCTCATCAATAACCAAGACCTGTTTAATGTAATTAAAGTTGAAGCGTCCGATAGGTATGACTTCTTTTGATTGTTTTTGTTTTACACGGCCCAAAAGTGCCTTGATTCGCACAATTAGCTCCTCCATGCTGAAAGGTTTTTTTAGATAATCATTCCCGCCATGCTCAAAACCTTCGACCACATCTTTTGCCTGTGATTTAGCTGTTAAAAAAATGATGGGAATTTCTTTGTCATACCTTCTAATTTCTTGTGCCAAAGCGAAACCGTCGAGTTTGGGCATCATTACATCCAACACCAATAATTCCGGCTTATCTGTTCTGAAAGCATGAAGGGCTTCTGCACCGTCTGTACAATGTAATACTTCGAAATCTCGGGTTTCAAGACTTTCTTTAACAATCATCCCAAGTGAAGGTTCATCCTCTGCAAGAAGTATTTTTATTGCGCGACTCATAAGATTATCTTAAAGACGGTGTTACTTTTGGTTGGCATAAGATTTAGTGCTCCACCATGTTTTTCTATAATCTTTTTTGTGTAAAAGAGACCGATACCAAAGCCCTTTACATCATGTCGGTTTCCGGTTGGTATACGATAGAATTTTTCGAAAATTTTATCCCGTTGTGATTGCTCAATTGGGCCACCATTATCAGCAATTGTTATCTCCAAATTCTCCATCAGTGAATTAAGATTCACTTCAACTTTATCACCGCCATATTTAATTGCATTATCGATAAGATTGGCTACGGCGTTTTCGAAATGGAATATATCAACAGGTTTTAAAAGCTCAGAAACATTGGTGCTGAATAATAACTCTTTTTCAGGTGCAATCAATCTGTATTTATCTACCAAAAGGGTCAGCAGGCTAACTACATCTACTTCTTCTTTGTTTATCAATAATTTGTCGCTATCAAGAGTTGCGGTCTCCAATAATTTTTCAACCATCTGATGCAACTTTCGCAATTGCTGATTAGAGATGTCCAGGTATTTCTCCGTTCTCTTTTTATCATTTGTGGCATTAAAATTTTTTATTCCTTCAATGGCGGTGGAAACGGTTGCTATGGGTGTCTTGAATTCATGGGTGATATTGCTGATCAAATCATTTTTAATTTCAGCAAGTTGTTTTTGCTTTTTGATAATGTGCAGTAAGAAGAACAAACTACCAATGATTAAAGTAGAAAGCAATACGGAAAGTAAAATACCAGTCATGCTTCTTTTTAGTACAACTAGTGTTGGATTATTGAATTTCAACTGAAGGGTTTCATCGGGCGGTAGATATGTTGATTTTGAAAGTGTCGATAACAATAGTTTTTGCTTTCCTGCTAAATCATTCCACTTAAAGGTGCTGTCTTTAGTAGTGTGCGTAAATGAATAATGGATATCAATATTCTTTCGGTTAAGTTCATTTTTGAAGTAATTTTCAAGTTTGACAAAATCCAAGGAATCTCTGGTAATCGATATGATGATTTTGTTGGCAAGGCCTTGAATATCTCTAATGCTATCTGCTTGCTTCCCCCTGAACACTGAAACCGCTGAAAGATTACCCAAACTATCAACAGTTACACCTGAACTTGAATCGATAATTTGTGTAAACCCAACTGGTTTATTTCGATTCATAATTGAATCAGAACTCAACTCTAAAAAAATGGAGTCAATATTATCGCTTTTGAAGGTGGATAGAATTTTGCCTGCGCGTTCTGGAAAATCACTCCTAGACCCTGTAATATCAACAAAGGCCATAACGTCGGTCTTGGCAATATCAGAAAAGTATGCTTCAACACCATTGTCTAGACTTATCTGCACCTCATTGATTAATCGCTGTTTATTGACTTGATAGTTTTGGATGTTCCAATAGACCTGAATAGCAATTGTAATTGCAATCGTAATCCCAATCAAGTAAGCCAATTTGTTGAATCTGTTCTGTTTCACGATTCAAATGTAACCACAAAAGCCAGGCAAGTTGGTTCCGGTTAACACTCGTTAACGTTGGTTAACCCTTTTCTCAATTCTGATGCCCCAATTTTGATCCAGACAAAAACGAAAACAATAACACATACTATTATGAAATATCTTTTAATTCTATTGGTCCTGCCTTTAACACTACATGTTGTTCCAGCGAATGCCCAAGAATTTACCGGTTTTGCAACCTACAAATCGGCTTCGAAAATGTCGATAACAATGGATAGTACACAAATTTCTTCCAATGAGCAGAATTTGATCAATCAACGCTTAATGCAAGCCATGCAAAAAGAGTACAAATTGACTTTCAATAAATCAGAATCAAATTGGAAGGAAGTCGAAAAATTAGAGAATGATGCAGCTGGAGGTGGTGTAGAGATTGTTATGATTGGAATGGGTGGTGGTAATGATGGATTGCTTTACAAGAATACCAAGGACAAAAACTTCGTGGAGTCAACAGATAGTTTTGGGAAACTTTTTCTGATTTCAGGCGAGCTTGAGCCTTATGAATGGGAAATGACATCTGAAACCAAGCAAATTGGGCGATATACCTGTTACCAGGCCATAGCAAAACGGGAGACAACCCAAATCAGTATTTCTGATGTCAATGGAGAAAAAGAGGAAAAGGAAGAAACGAAGATTCAAACGATAACGGCATGGTATACTCCTGAGATACCAGTAACCCATGGGCCAGATGACTACTGGGGCCTGCCTGGACTAATTATGGAAATCAATAATGGTAATCGGGTCTTGGTTTGTAATAAGGTGGTATTGAATCCAAAAGAAGATGTTGCCATTGAAATTCCATCCAAAGGAAAAAAAGTTACCGATGAAGAATATGAGGTTATAATGAAGGAACAAGTTGAGAAAATGAACAAGATGTATGGAGGAGGAAAACGTAAAGGAAATGGGGCAAACATTGAAATAAAAATAGGCGGCTAATCAACGTCTTTTCCCAGTAATTCAAACAAAACAATCAAAAAATGAACGGTCTTCTTTCAAAGCTTCTATGCGGGGCGCTCACTGTATTTTGTCTTAGTCTAAAAGCACAAAGTATCAACATCACAGGTCAAGTGCTCGATACTACAAACGCCCCGCTAGAACTTGCAAATGTTATAGCCCTGAAAAAGCGTACAAAAGGTATTGCTTCTTATGGCATTACCGACAACAATGGTAGGTTTCAATTGCGTTTAGAGAAGGATAGTCTGTATACGCTTAAGGCCAGTTATTTGGGTTTTGAAACCTATGAAGAAGACTTTAAGGCAGTAGCTAATCAAGAAAAAATATTGATCCTGCAGCCCTCAGCCAATGAATTGGAAGGAGTGGAATTGGTCGAGGAATTCCCAGTAACCGTCTCGGGAGATACAATTACCTATAACGCAGATTCTTTTACCACAGGTAAGGAAAAGAAACTGGAAAATGTATTGGAAGAATTACCTGGCTTTGAAGTTACTGATGAAGGAGAAGTAAAAGTGCAGGGCAAAAAAGTGGAAAAAGTGCTGGTTGAGGGTAAAGAATTCTTTGATGGCGATACCAAAATGGCCACCAAGAATATTCCGGCAAATGCAGTGGATAAGGTCCAAGTTTTACGTGATTTTAATGAGATTACACCTTTGAAAGGGGTTAGCGATAGCGATGCATTAGCCCTAAATATTAAACTGAAGGATGGCAAAAAAAACCTTTGGTTTGGAGATGTATCGGCAGGTATAGGGCCAGATGGCCGTTATTTGGTACATCCTAACCTTTTCTATTATTCACCGAAAACCAGTTTTAACTTTATTGGTGATGCAAACAACATTGGGGAACAAGCTTTTACCCTACAAGACTATTTCAGGTTCAATGGCGGTTTGGCTAGTTTAGGGCGGCGTTCGGGCTCCACCTTACGACTTTCAAATGACGATATTGGCCTCTCACTTTTGCAAAACAATAGAGCGCAGAATATTGAGACCCAATTGATGGCCCTAAATTTTAATCATATGCCCAATAAAAAATGGAAGTTTTCGGGATTCGGAATTTTTTCTGATGTGGATACTGATTTAGCAAGTGTTTCCAATAGAACCTATATCCGTGAAGAAGGTGATAATCAAGAAACCTTAAATTCAAATACACTACAGACCACCACTTCAACTTTACTTAAGCTTTCGTCGACCTACACCCCAAATACCCAATGGTATTTGACCTATGACGGATTTGTAAAAGGTGCTCAGATTCAAGATCGAGCGAATTTGTTATCAGAATTTGAGTCTTTTAGTAATGATATCGTATCAAATAATTTAAGACGACCTTTTTCAATTGAGCAGAACTTGAATGCTTTTTTCGCAAAGGATGAGAAAAATGTATTCTCCCTTGAGTCCAGTTATCTTTATAAGCAGCAGCGCCCTGATTACGACTTAACTACCACTCAGCAACCTTTCGTTGGAACCATCCCTTTGAATTCCAATGGTATTTTTAACCTATTTCAAGAACAGCGAATTATAACCAATAAAATTGATGCTGAGCTGAATTATTATCGAGTACTCAACAATACGAATCATCTAAATTTTAAATTGGGAACTTCAATCAATGGCCAAAGAATGCGCTCTTCAATTGCTGAACGCCTTGAAGATGGTTCTGATATAGTATTGCCCGTTCCTCAGTTTGGCAATCAGGCACAGTTTGATTTTTGGGATGTTTATTTGGGTCTTTCGTATCGAGCCAAGCTTGGAAAGTTAACTTTGAGTCCAGGTTTGAATTTTCATATTTACGATACTGCAAATACCCAATTTGAGGAAACTTTTGAGTTGGACAAAACCTTGTTATTACCTCAATTGCGAGCCAAGTTTGAGTTTAACAGTTCGCAAAGCCTGCGATTAGACTATGGTATACAGGCAGAATTTGCTGATATCAGAAATTTGGCACAAGCAACTTTACTTTCAGGTTACAACAGTTTAATTGCTGGAAATCCTGAATTGCGCAACGCATGGTACCATAACCTTTCACTGAATTATTTCAATTTCAGTATGTTCAATTTTACAAATATCAATGGGGGCATGAGTTACCAGAAGCGATATCAAGCCATTACAAATACGCTTCGATTTGTTGGTTTAGACCGTGAATCCACTCCAATTAATATTGACGAACCCAATGAGACTTTTTCACTTTTTGGCAATTACGAACGTCGATTCCCCTATATGAAAGGGCGCTTTGAAGCGAATGTATCGTATTCTAAGTTCAACAATGCCATAGACGGGCAAGCCAATTTCAACCGGTCGTTTACCCAAAATTATAAGTTGTCACTCGAAACCCGTTTTAAAGAAGCTCCAAACGTAGAAGTCGGTTTTGAAAAAATCTGGAACGACTATGGAACAGTGAACATAGATAACCGTTTTGTTACTGATAGACCCTTTGCAAATATTGAAGCCTATTTCGTGAAAAGCTTTGCCCTGACCGTAGATTACCAATACAACGCCTATCGAAACAGGGCAGGAGGGGTTAGTAGCTATTATGACTTCTTAAACGCAGCCTTATATTTTGAAAAAGAAGATAGTCCTTGGGAGATTAAATTATCAGGACTTAACCTCTTGAATACGGCTTCAATTCGGCAAGATGCCTTTAGCGAAAACCTAATTAGTACCTATGAATACTTTGTTCAGCCGCGCTATTTTATGCTGAGCATCAAATATTCACTTTGATTTTTTTGGAAAGGAAAAAAAGATTGAAAGATTTCCTATTTTTGGCATCCGTTAATCGAGGATAGATTTGACTGATTGCAACCTCTGAAAAAAATGCTAAAAAGTGGTGTAAACTTCTTTGTTGGCTTCCGTCAAATCTTTCCAGACAAATTATATTGAATGCCTTATTTATTTACATCGGAGTCCGTAAGTGAAGGACATCCAGATAAAATTGCTGATCAAATTAGTGATGCCTTATTGGACAACTTTTTGGCTTTTGATTCCGACAGTAAAGTAGCCTGTGAAACCTTGGTTACCACTGGGCAGGTTGTGCTTGCCGGTGAAGTTAAAAGTGGCACCTACTTGGATGTGCAAAATATCGCGAGGGAAGTCATCAATAGAATTGGGTATACCAAAGGGGAGTACCAGTTTAGTGGTGATTCGTGTGGTGTAATTTCATTGATTCACGAACAATCACAAGACATTAACCAAGGTGTGGATAGAGCTTCAAAAGAAGAGCAAGGTGCGGGAGACCAAGGTATGATGTTCGGCTATGCCTCTAAAGAGACCGATAACTACATGCCGTTGGCTCTGGATATTTCACATCGGATTTTGGAGGTGTTGGCTGATTTGCGCAGAGAAGGAAAACAAATACCGTACTTAAGACCTGATGCAAAGGCACAGGTGACTATCGAATATTCCGATAACAATGTTCCCCAACGTATAGATACCATTGTGGTTTCAACCCAACATGATGATTTTGATGATGATGATAAAATGTTGGCAAAAATCAAGCAGGATATCATTGAAATTTTAATTCCTAAAGTTAAATCGCAATTTCCTTCACACGTACAAGACTTGTTCAATGAAGCGATTACCTATCACATAAATCCCACTGGAAAATTTGTGATTGGTGGTCCTCATGGTGATACGGGTTTAACAGGACGAAAAATAATTGTGGACACCTATGGCGGTAAGGGAGCTCATGGTGGGGGTGCTTTTAGTGGTAAAGACCCAAGTAAGGTAGATCGTAGTGCAGCTTATGCAGCCAGACATGCAGCAAAAAATTTGGTTGCAGCCGGAGTTGCCGATGAAATATTAGTACAAGTTAGTTACGCAATTGGGGTGGTGGAACCCACCTCTATTTTTGTAGATACCTATGGTACTTCGAACCTTGGTTTGAGTGACGGTGAAATTGCGCAGAAGGTTTCGCAGCTATTTGATATGAAACCCTACGCTATAGAAACACGTCTTAAACTACGGAATCCTATTTATCAAGAAACTGCTGCCTATGGACATATGGGCAAGGAACCAAAAATGGTCACTAAGGTTTTCGAATCACCTTATAATGGCCGTGTTGAGAAGGAAGTCGAGTTGTTTACTTGGGAAAAACTCGATATGGTTGAAGAGGTGAAAGCAGCCTTTAATATGTAGCCTACGTATTTAACGCTGCGGTTTCGGTTTCATTTAAGCGGCCTATATCAATGGTGATGCCGTTATTTTCACGTTTTACTGCATAGACAAATTTTTCTCCCCATTTGATTTCGGTCGCCTTGTACGAAGAGCGTGAATACACGCTTTGAGAAGTCGTTTCATCAAAAGCCTTCATTGAAACAATGAATTCACAGTCTTTTTGTGTGAATTGTTCTTTGGTTATACCAAACAATGGACTGTCTTCTGTAATCGGATGAACAATAGTCCACATGTAGGGCATATAAGCAACTTTATCACGCTCCAAATCCAACGAAAAGAAATCACGAAGCTCTGAGTTTTCCCTTTTCATGGCTACGTTTAACTGCACTTCCAATTCCAATAGGTGATTATTTTGAGGATTGACCACCCGAAACATAAAACCATTGCTATCTTGATAAGGCGCAATAACTGCATTTTCACTGTACTGAATCATGGTGGACGGTCTTGAAAAACGACCATAAAGTAGACCAGTGGCAAGAGCAAAGCCCAAAAGACCCAGCATTGATTCAATGGCTGCAATGGTATTTGCTAAATTTCCTATAGGCGCAACACGCCCATAGCCTAGTGTGGTTATGGTCTGAGCGCTAAAAAAGAACGATTCAATAAAACCCTTGAAGGTTGAGGTAGGTTTGATGCCAGTAAGGTTCTCAACGCCAATTAAGGTATATGCAGATGCGAAGATGATATTAACCGTGAAGTACCACAAAAGAATCGCCCCTAAGAACTTTCCCCATGGCATGGTAATCAAAGTGTGAAAAAAGTTTAATCGTTCAAAAAACGGAACATTTATCTTTTTTACATTGAACGAACCATCTTTGTTTATAGATCTATAACCTCCAACGTCTTCTTTTGTACCTAAACCTAGGTCATTGTATTTCGTCTTTTTTTTAGCCATTACGTTTGCACTTTTGAGTTGCAAAAGGTCAAAACTTTTCTTGTTTTGAACTGAGATTCGCAGGTTTAAGGTTCAAACTTATTGAAAAGCATTAGATAAATAAAAATGGTTGTAGACTTGGAATTCTTTGTAGCTTTAAATCCAATAAAAATAAAATTCATGAAGTCAATCTTGCGAATCACGGTAATCACATTTCTATTGCTCATTTCCTTTCAATCCTGTAAAAAAACAGTAAAACAAGAGGTGGTCGAAGAGAACTATGCCGCAGAAAACTACACTAAAAAAGAGGTGGCTATTGAAATGCGCGATGGTGTCAAATTGTACACTACAATTTACTCGCCAAAAGATACTTCGCAAGAATATCCCATTGTAATGCAGCGCACCCCATACAGCTCCAGACCATATGGTGAAGAAAACTTCAGACCTCAAATAGGTCCAAATATTAATATGATGAAAGAAGGGTATCATGTGGTTTATCAAGATGTTCGAGGTCGATGGAAAAGTGAAGGGCATTATGAAAATATGCGGGCTTATATTCCCAATAAAACAGATAGTACCCAAGTCGATGAAAGTTCAGATACTTATGATACCATAGAGTGGTTGGTCAACAATGTGGAAAACAACAATGGTCGAGTTGGTCTCTGGGGAATTTCCTACCCTGGTTTTTATGCTACTTACGGCACTATAGACCCGCATCCTGCATTGAAGGCATCTTCTCCACAGGCTTGTATTGGTGATTTCTTTTTTGATGATTTTCACCATAACGGGGCATATTTGTTGAGTTATTTTCGAGCAACCTCGCTTTTTGGAACTCCAAGGCCAAATGGAGACCAGCCTATAGATACGGCATGGTATTCCTTGCCTGATATTGGTACGGAAGATCAGTATGATTTTTTCTTGGAGAAAGGTTCACTCAAAAATTTGAATTCCTTCTTTGAATATGGTTTAAAAGATGAGGTTTCAATTTCTCCGGATGAGATGACCGATGATTTCTTTTGGAATGAATTGAAAGAGCACCCGAATTACGATAAACTATGGCAAAGTCGCGGATTGATTCAACATTTAAAGAATACCAAATCTCATGTAGCTACTATGATTGTTGGTGGTTGGTTCGATGCAGAAGATTTATATGGTCCTCTAGAAACCTACAAGAACATTGAAAAATATAATGAAGGCGCATATAACACTATGGTTTTTGGTCCTTGGGACCACGGCCGTTGGGCAAGGCGTAGCGAACGTAACTTGGTAGGTAACTATTATTTTGGTGATGGTATTTCAAACTTTTATCAAGACACTATTGAAACGAAATTCTTTAACCACTTTTTAAAAGGTGAAGGTGATGGCAATACTGGCTTGCCAGAAGCTTATGTTTTTGATTCTGGTAGCAAAGAATGGAGTGAAATGCCGGCTTGGCCACCAACAGAAGCTGTAAAGCAGCGAATGTACCTTTCTGAAGATGAAGTATTGTCTACAGAACAAGATGGTTCTAATGCAATTCAGTTTGTCAGTGATGTGAATAAGCCAGTGCCGTATTCTGAAGACATTAAATCCGTTTTTACACCCAGAAAGTACATGACCGATGATCAGCGATTTGCTGCGCGCCGCTCCGATGTTTTGGTTTTTGAAACGGAGGTTCTTGAGGATGATTTGACCCTTGCCGGACCCATTATGGCTAATTTAAAAGTGGCCACAACAGGAACTGCCGCTGACTGGATTGTCAAAATCATTGATGTTCACCCTGATGATGTAGAAACCAATGAAGAAATGCAAGATCACCTAAAAATGAGCAATTACCATTTAATGGTGCGAAGTGAAGTTTTGCGCGGGCGTTTTCGAAATAGCTTTTCGAATCCAGAGCCGTTTACACCCAACAAAAAAACCGATGTGAATATCAAGTTGCAAGATGTTTACCATACGTTTAAAAAGGGGCATCGATTACAAGTTCAGGTGCAGAGTACTTGGTTTCCTTTGATTGATTTGAATCCGCAGACCTATGTGGAGAATATTTTCAAAGCAGATGAGGATGACTTTAAGAGCCAGACTCATACAGTATTTTCCGATTCAAGTTTGGAGTTTTCGGTGTTGCAATAAAATCAAAACCATTCACCAAGATTTCTGCCTATCTTTAAGGGATAACCTAACTCAAAATTTCCCCTTAGGATGTCAGAAAATATTCAGCAAACCGCCTGTATCATTTGTAATGTCAATTGTGGAATCTTGGTCCACCAAGACGCTGATGGCAATTTTACAAAAATCGAGGGTGATAAATCCCATCCGACCTCCAAAGGGTATATATGTCAAAAAGCCACAAGGCTTAATTATTATCAAAAGCAGTCGCGATTGACAAGTCCTTTAAAAAGAACAAAAGACGGTTCTTATCAGGAAATTACTTGGGACGTTGCAATTCAAGAAATTGCGGATAAGTTGGTTCACATACGTAATAATTATGGTGGCACCAGTATAGCCTATGCAGGTGGAGGTGCCCAAGGAAACCATATGGGCGGTGTTTATGGTGCCATGCTTAGAAATGCCTGTGAAACACCCTATTTGTATGCCTCATTGGCGCAAGAAAAGACAGGCAATTTTTGGGTCAATGGCTATTTGTTCGGTCGGCAGAATACAAATTATTGTGAGGCCGTTGGCGAGGCTGAATATGTTTTTATTATAGGTGCCAATCCTATTCAGGCCCATGGTTTTCCCAAAGCAAGACCGGTTATCAATGAGGTTTCCAAAAACCAAAATAAGACCCTAGTGGTTGTTGATCCAAGACGAACCGATACAGCTAAAAAAGCGGATATTTTTTTACAGGTCAAATCGGGCAAAGATGCCTTTTTGCTTTCGGCCATGTTAGGTTATATTATTCAGAATGGCTTGGAAGACAAAGAATTCATCGCAAAGCATACCGTCGGTTTTGATAAAATAAAGCCACATTTTGAAAATATCCCCTTAAAAATCTACGCCGAAAGTAGTGGTATTTCCCTGGAGCAAATCAAGGAAGTTTGCGAAGGAATTGCAAAGGCAAAAACCTTTGCTGTGCGCTCAGACCTTGGAATCGAGCAAAGCCACAACAGTACGCTCAATAGCTATCTGGTCAGGTTACTTTTTCTAATTACCGGCCATTTTGGAAGGGAGGGTACAAATTGCCTTCACAATTTATTTTTCCCATTAGTCGGTCATTCCAAGGAACCTGAAGAGGGTGGACCCGTGACCCAAGTTACAGGTATGAAGGGTATAGGTAAGTTGTTTCCACCCAATATTTTGCCTTTGGAAATAGACACCGACCATCCTAAAAGAATTCGCGCTTTGATTGTGGATAGTGCTAATCCCGTCGCAACTTATGCCAATACGAACGCGCAACGAGAAGCTATGAAAAAGCTTGACCTTTCGGTTGTTATAGATGTTGCCATGACCGAAACAGCCCAAGAGGTAGATTATGTCTTGCCCGCACAATCCCAATTTGAAAAAATGGAGGCTACCTTTTTCAATTTGGAATTTCCGAATAATTTCTTCCATCTCCGTCATCCTATCAGCACCCCTTTGCCTAACACTTTGGACGAACCTGAAATTTACCATCGGTTGGTTACGGCAATGGGTGAGCTGCCTAATTCTTTTCCGGTTTTGGCCTTTATGGCCCGATTGGACAGAATGATGCCCAACTTAAAAATTTTACCAATGGCCTTGGCAGTTACCCTCAAGTTCAAACCCAAATGGAAGAAATATCAATTACTTATATTAAAAGAAACCCTAGCCAAAGCATTGCCCTTCAAAAGAGCAGCAGCTGCTGCTTTCGTTTGGGTTGCCTCCCACATTTTTGTAACCAAATATCAGAAACAAGTTCAACGGGCTGGGTTTAAGGGCAAGGGTTATGCCCTAGGAGAAAACCTCTTTAAAAAGATTTTGGAAAGTAAATCTGGTTTAATAATAAGCAAACATACCTATGAGGAAAGCTGGGAACTTGTGCGGCATAAAGACAAAAAAATTCATTTAGAAATTCCTGAAATGCTGAACTGGTTGGATAAACTTCCCGAATCCAAAGAAGAAGCGAAAAGACCAAAAAAGTATCCATTCACCTTACTGGCCGGTGAGCGTCGGCAATATAATGGTAATGCGCTGTTTCGAAATCCCGAATGGCGCAAGAATGATGTGGAGGGTGTTTTAAAAATAAACCCAGAAGATGCCAAAGAATTTGGTGTTGAAAATCGCGATTGGGTGCAGCTTACTTCAAGGACAGGCCATTTGAAAATTCAAGTTTGGTTGACAGATGAGGTTCCCCAGGGCATGCTTTCTATGCCCCACGGCTATGGATTTACGTACCCTGGTCATGATGAGAAAACAATGGGTGCCTTGGTAAACGTTTTGACATCAACCGAAGATTGTGATCCTTTGGCGAAAACACCTTACCACAAGAATGTTTATGTGAAGCTAGAGAAAATAGATTTTGTTCAAGAATTGAGTAAGAAAGGGGATAAGATTGCCGAACCTGCGATTTAGACTACTTTTTTCATTATCCCATAAAATCACTAGGTTTTTGTGAATTTTTTCCAAATCATTAGGATATTACAGTTGCCTGCCTTTATATTTGTCCCAATAAGTTCAAACACGTATTGAATAGTTATCAAGAAAGGTGGAGGGAATAGACCCTACGAAGCCTTAGCAACCCTCGTCTGCGAGAAGGTGCTAAATTCTATCCCATTGGGAAAAGATAGCAATCATCGAATTTTTCGATATTCTCTTTCTTATAACTTTTTGATTATGTCCACCTTAGGCGGACTTCGTGTTTTTTAGTATTGTGCCCTGAGCGTAGTCGAAGGGCTTAACTCTTTAAAAACAGAAACATGAGCGATCAAAATTTTTCTAAAGCAACAAACGCCCTACATGCAGGGCACGACGTAAGTCAAACCAGTGGAACAAGGGCTGTTCCTATTTTTCAATCCACTTCGTATGTTTTTAACAACACCGACCATGCGGCCAATTTATTTTCATTGGCCGAGCTGGGTTTTATTTACACGCGATTGAACAATCCGACCAACCAGATTTTGCAAGAACGTCTCGCTGCAATTGAAGGTGGGGTAGGTGCCGTAGTTTTTGCCTCCGGTACTTCAGCAATTTCAACCAGTTTACTGACCTTGTTACGAACAGGTGATCATATTGTAGCATCGAGCAGTCTTTATGGCGGTACCTTCAATTTGTTGAATGTAACCTTACCGAGACTTGGTATTACCACCACTTTTGTCGATCCTGAAGACCCAGAAAATTTTGGTAAAGCCGTTCAAGAAAATACCCGAGCCATTTTTGTGGAATCCCTAGGTAATCCCAAATTGGATGTGTTGGATTTAAAAGGAATCTCAGCACAGGCCAAAGTAGCAAAAGTTCCTTTTATTGTAGATAATACGGTAGCTACACCAGGATTATTGAACCCAATTGAACATGGAGCTAATTTGGTCATTCATTCATTGACAAAATATATCAATGGTAATGGAACTGCACTTGGTGGGGCTATTATCGATGCAGGTACTTTTGATTGGGCCAATGGTAAATTCCCAGAGTTTACCGAACCTTCTGCAGGATACCATGGTTTGGTATATCACGAAGCTTTGGGAGCAGCAGCATTTACATTTAAATTGATTTTAGAAGGTTTACGTGATTTCGGTGGTGCTTTAAGTCCTTTTAATGCCTTCCAAATTATTCAAGGATTGGAAACCTTGGATGTTCGTATCAAACAGCATAGCGCTAATGCGTTGGCCCTGGCCAAGTGGTTGCAAGATAGAGATGAGGTGGCTTGGGTAAATTATCCTGGTTTGGAATCCAGCAAATACAAGGCACTAGCTGATGAATACCTTCCAAAAGGCCAAAGTGGTTTGGTGACTTTTGGGGTTAAAGGCGGTTTTGAAGCAGCGAAACAGTTGACAGATGCAACCAAAGTTTTCTCTTTATTGGCGAATATCGGAGATACGAAATCATTGATTATACATCCTGCCAGTACTACCCACCAACAGTTATCTGAAGAAGAACAATTAAGTACAGGTGTATCACAAGATTTGATTCGACTTTCTGTGGGCCTTGAGGATATTGAAGATTTAAAATCAGATTTAGAAGCAGCCTTTGCTGCAATCGACAAATCAGTTTTAGCATAAGTCAATGTCACATCAAGTGCAGTCTAGATGTCTTAAAAGGTTCTGGACTGCACTTGAATATTTACTAAAAATAAATGAATAGGTTTCCTCTCCTTGGGGAGAGGATTAAGGTGAGGGGATATTAACCCCTCATCCCAACCTTCTCCCGAGGGAGAAGTAGTTATTTTGAAGGAATGCTCCCAACTTTAGAACTCAAACAATTTTCCACGCTTAGTGGCCATACCCAAGACATTAAATTGTCATACGAGGTATTCGGACAACCCTTGAAATCAGCCCCAATTGTACTGGTGAACCATGCCTTGACCGGTAATTCAGATGTAGCCGGTGAAAAAGGCTGGTGGTCCGATTTGATTGGGGACGGAAAAAGTATCGATACCAGAAAATTTACGGTGCTGGCCTTCAATATTCCAGGCAACGGATATGATGGTTTCCTAATTGACAACTATAAGGATTATGTTGCCGGAGATATCGCCAGAATTTTTCTTGAAGGATTGGCCTTACTTGAAATTGATACCCTTTTTGCCATTATTGGGGGTTCCCTTGGTGGTGGCATTGCTTGGGAAATGGCGGTGTATAAACCTGAAATTACCGAGCATCTTATTCCTGTAGCCTCAGATTGGAAATCAACTGATTGGCTTATTGCAAATTGTCAGATTCAGGAGCAAATATTGAACAATTCAAAAGAGCCTGTAAACGATGCTCGTATGCATGCTATGTTGTGCTATCGTACCCCGGAGTCGTTCAAAGAGCGCTTTCAGCGTAGTACTAATGAAGAGCTGAATGTTTTTAATGTAGAAAGTTGGTTGATGCACCATGGGCAAAAGCTGCAAGAGCGTTTTCAATTGTCGGCATATAAACTGATGAATCAATTGCTGAAGACCATAGACGTGACCCGCAATGGGGACGAAGGGTTCAAAAAATTACAAAACAGTTCGGTCAAAATTCACATCATTGGGGTGAATTCCGATTTGTTTTTTACGGCAGAAGAGAATAAGGAAACCTATCGTCGCATAGCACAGACCAATCAAAATGTAACCTATGGTGAGGTGCAATCTGTGCACGGGCATGATGCATTTTTAATGGAGTTTCATCAATTAGAGAACCTTCTCAAGGATGTGTTTCCCAAAGACGATTCACAAAAGCTCTGGAAGATTTTAAAATTTGGCGGTAAGTCCTTGGCCAATGGTGAGGGGATTAAAAATGTTATTTCGATTATAGCCGAAAAAAAGAAGCAAGGGGAACGTATTGCATGTGTTTTATCCGCAAGGGGAAAATCAACGGACCAATTAGAAGCCTTATTGGAACTCGCTGCCGACGCTAAGAACTATACCGAAGAACTTAAAACCTTTGAGACCTATCAAAAAGAGGGTCTTGACCAATTCGATATTTCAAGTGAACTGGATTTGCTGAAACAGAAATTGGAAGGTATTGCCTTGATTGGGGATTACAGTTTAAAAACCAAGGATGCAATTCTTGCCCTTGGTGAATTAATTAGCCATCGATATGTTTCGGAATCCTTGGCTGCAATTGGTGTAAATGCTATACCTGTAGACACGCGCATACTATTTACAACAAATGACGATTATGGTAACGCAGAAATAGTAGAAGGGGTCTCAAAGACCAAGACCATTCAAGAATTTGAAAAGTACCAAAATGGTCAGGTTCCCATTGTTACCGGATTTATTGCATCTAACGAAGTAGGTGAAACCACCACCTTGGGTAGAAATGGAAGCAATTATTCTGCAGCACTATTGGCGAATTATTTAGATGCCGAAGAACTGCTAAATTATACCCACGTCAATGGCATTTATACGGCAAATCCTGACCTCGTCAATGATGCACAGATAATTGAAAACCTTACGTATAGCGAAGCCAATGAATTGGCCAATTTTGGAGCTTCCATCTTACATGCAAAGACTATTATTCCGTTGTTGGAGAAAAATATTCCTTTGCGGATAATGAATACCTTCAATCCAGAATCCCAAGGAACTTTAATTAGTGCCAAGTCTAATAACGGAGGCATTAAATCAATTTCGGTTATTGAAGACCAAGCCTTGGTTAATCTTGAGGGTAGGGGACTTTTGGGTAAGATAGGTGTTGATGCACGAATCTTTAATAGCTTGGGCAAGCGAAATATTAATGTTGGAATCATTTCGCAAGGCTCGTCGGAACGTGGCATTGGGCTTTTGGTCAATGCAGATAGAGCAGAAGATGCTAAAAATGCACTACGGGATGAATTTGCGATTGATTATACCTCCAAAGACGTTAGTGCCATCAAGATTGAAAAAGATGTGGCGGTAATTTCTATTGTTGGAGAGGACTTGAGTTCATTTCACAAGCCATATAGCGCCTTAATAAAGAATAAGATTACCCCCTTACTTTTCAATAATACATTCTCAGGTAGGAATGTGAGTTTGGTGTTGCACAAGAATGATTTGAATAAAGCTTTAAATGTAGTTCATGGCCAATTGTTCGGAATCTCGAAAAAAGTAAATCTGGCCATTTTTGGTCATGGTTTGGTTGGTGGAACACTTTTGGACCAACTATTTGAATCAAAGGCCGAAATCGAGAATAGAAAGGATATTAGTTTAAATGTTTTTGCCATCGCCAACTCAAAAAAGGTACTACTTTCAAAAGAGGGTGTTGGAAATAGTTGGAAAAAAGAATTGGAGCAATCAGGTAAAGCATATGAACTTCAAGATATCATTGATTTTGCCCAGGCCAACCATCTAGAGAATTTGATAGCAGTTGATAATACCGCAAGTGGAGAGTTTGTTAAACACTATCCCAAATTTATAAATGCAGGTTTCGATTTGGTTTCCTCAAATAAAATTGCAAATACCTTAGGATATGATTTTTACGATGATATTCGAAACGCATTACGTCAAAACCAAAAACAATATTTGTACGAAACCAATGTGGGTGCAGGTTTGCCTTTAATTGACACGATTAAGCTATTACATCTCTCTGGGGAAAATATCACCCGAATCAAAGGGGTATTTTCAGGGTCTTTAAGCTATATTTTCAATAGCTATTCAGAACAGGATGTTCTTTTTTCTAAGGTGGTTTTGGAAGCAATGGAAAAGGGATTTACCGAACCGGACCCAAGGGAAGATTTATCGGGTAATGACGTCGGCCGAAAGTTATTGATATTGGCACGTGAACTGGACTTGCATAATGAATTCAACGACATTTCAATTGAAAATTTGATTCCACCAGAATTGGAAGTTATCAGCAAAGAAGAATTCATTTCAAAAGTACAAACGTTAGATGCAAAATTTAAAGAAATCAAGGCACAACAAAAACCGGGTCATGTGCTTCGCTATATTGGTGATTTACATGGAGACCTACAGCAAGATAAAGGGTTGTTGGATGTTAAGTTGGTTTCCGTACCAAAAAGCAGTGCACTTGGTCAAGTAAAAGGCTCTGATTCCATCATTGAGATTTATACGGATTCCTATGGTGAAAAACCTTTGGTTATTCAAGGTGCTGGGGCTGGTGCAGCAGTTACGGCACGTGGAGTTTTTGGTGATATTTTAAGAATAGCAGAAAAGTGATAGCTTCGACTTTATTTAGCTGTTGAAAATTGAACTTGTCGGTCATTGAGCGAAGTCGAAATGACCTTGAGACTTAATAAAATTATGAAAGGCTATGTTTACATTTTGGAGTGTTCAGATGGTACTTACTATACCGGAAGTACAGTCGATTTAGATAAAAGAATTGAACAACATCAAGATGGTAGGGGAGCAAATCATACTAGGAAGAGGCTACCAGTTAAACTGGTTTATGTTGAGGAGTATTTAAATATCGCTTCGGCATTTGAAAGAGAAAAACAAATTCAAGGTTGGTCAAGATCTAAAAAAGAAGCTTTGATTAATGGGAATCTGGAAAACTTGCCAAGTTTGGCAGAATGTCAGAATGAAACACATTACCGATTATTTAAGGAAAGTAAAAACTAGTGCCTTCGACTACGCTCAGGCACCAATCTAAAAATGGAAGAGAAGAAATTTGAAACACAGGCCATTAGAAACCAATTGGAGCGAACCCAATACCTAGAGCATTCGTCACCTCTTTTCTTGACCTCTAGTTATGTTTTCGAAGATGCAGAAGATATGCGTTCGTCCTTTGCTGAAGAAAAGGAACGCAATATTTATTCCCGTTACTCAAATCCGAATAATTCTGAGTTCGTTAGTAAGGTTTGCCATATGGAAGGCGCCGAAGCAGGCTTTGCATTTGCCTCAGGAATGGCGGCGGTTTTTTCAACTTTTGCGGCATTACTTGATAGTGGAGACCACATCCTATCATCGCGTAGCGTTTTTGGGTCAACACATAGTTTATATACCACCTATTTTCCAAAATGGAATATTGAAACCTCTTTTTTTGAAGGTTCTCGATTAGAGGAATTGGAATCAAAAATTCAATCAAATACCAAGGTAATTTACGCTGAATCCCCAACCAATCCGGGAGTTGATGTGTTGGACTTGGAATTCATAGGTGCTATTGCAAAAAAACACAACATAATTTTCATTGTTGATAATTGTTTTGCTTCCCCTTATTTGCAACAGCCCATCAAGTTCGGAGCTGATTTGGTCATTCATTCCGGAACCAAGTTGATGGATGGTCAAGGAAGGGTCTTGGCGGGTATCACGGTCGGTACTGCCGAATTAATTGAAAAAATCTACCGTTTTTCACGAATTACGGGTCCGGCCTTATCTCCTTTTAATGCATGGGTGCTTTCTAAAAGTTTAGAAACCTTGGCAATTCGGGTAGACCGGCACTGTGAAAACGCCTTGAAGCTCGCTACCTATTTAGAAAGTCACCCAAACGTGAATTGGGTGAAATACCCCTTTTTAAAATCACACACCAATTATGACATTGCTAAAAAGCAAATGAAAGCAGGGGGTTGTGTGGTTTCCTTTGAAATCAAGGGTGGATTAGAGGCGGGTCGAAAATTCTTTGATAGCATAAAGCTGCTTTCACTTTCCGCAAATTTAGGGGATTCACGAAGCATTGTTACCCATCCAGCTTCTACTACCCATAGCAAATTGTCAGAAGAAGAACGATTAAAAGTCGGCATAACGGATGGTACCGTTCGGGTCTCAGTTGGTTTAGAGCATATAGATGATATCATCAAAGATGTAGCCCAGGCACTTTCTTGAACCAATTTCGGCTAATTTCTTGTCAACAACATAATAGAAGGGCTTTTTGTCAGTTTTATCTGATATGAAACCAAATCTTATAACCTACCTGTGCTTCATTTTACTTGTGGCATGTTCAAAAACTTCAGATGAAATTGGGGTTGTTATTGAACAACCTGATACTGAAAACACTTCCAATTCATTCAAAATTCAAGGTGCTCAAATTTTGTTGAATGGAAACCCTGTTCACTTTAAAGGAGTTAATGCCCTACAGACGTATGGTTTGACAGAGGCTGCTATAATGAATGAATGGAAGGTTGAAATTGTACGAGAATTTATTGGAAATCTAAGGGAGCAACCTATCGAAGGTGATGCCATTTTAGCTTCGGATGGCGTATGGTACCATTCCCTCAAAAAAATAGTGGAGCAGAACCGAGCGAACAACAAGATTACCATTTTATGTCCGTTTGGATGGGTCAATGAAACTGGTGAGCGCACCCTTTTTACTGGTTTGAATCCATCAGCACAAGAATTTTTTGAAGATTACAAAGTTAAGATGCAAAATATCGCTATGTATTTCAAAGGACAAGATGATGTTTGGTTGGAAGTATGGAATGAGCCTTATCACTGGAATAATGAAAATGGATACGACCATGACCTTTGGTATGCCGATATGAGCGAGATGGTTGCAAACCTAAGAACGGTTGATGGTTTTGACAATATTATTGTGGTGCCAGGAAACGAACAAGGTCAGGCAGAAACCGTACTCTTAGAAAAGGCCGCCCAATTTTCAAATGCAAACAGTGCAATCATCTATGATTTGCATGCCTATGAAAAATGGTTGGAAAATAGCAACCAAACCAGTGTTACTGATAGAATTCAGCGATTAACCGATGCGGAGATACCAATTCTTTTTGGTGAGGTAGGTATTCAAAATGTTGGTGATGTCATGCCTGTACAGCATTTTCTGAATGCGGTACATACTACACAAACTACCACCATGGCTTGGCTTTGGAACCAAAACAGTGAAGACAATAGTGCCTTACTAACCGACGAAGGTCAACCGAATAATACAACCCAGAATAACGCCTGGGGTACTACATTTCGCACTTATCTGGCTCAATAATTGCGCTATGGCATCCAAAAATAGCCTTCGCTAATTACCCTACTAAAGGTGGCCTATCTGTTATAAACGGCTGATGATAATACCGTCTGCCAGTAGCTTTATATAAGGCGTTGGCCAATGCACCCATTACTGGAGGAAAAGGTGGTTCTCCCATACCCGTTGGGTCAATACCATTATCCACAAAATGGGTCTCAATTTCTTTGGGTGCTTCCTTATGACGAATTAATCGGTATTTGTCAAAATTGGTTTGTTCTGGTGAGCCATCTTTAAATGTCAATGCACTGTACATTGCATGACCAATTCCATCGACCACTCCACCTTCAGCCATATTCGAGGCAGCATCCGGATTAATTACAATTCCACAATCTATCGCCGAGGTTACTTTTTGAACGGTAGGTTGACCATTTTCCATGACCATATCAAGTACTTGTGCTACATAACTGTTATGACAGAAATAGGCTGAAACACCGCGGTGTACACCTTCCATACTTTGACCCCAATTGGTTTTCTCACGCACCAATTCCAGAACTCCTGCATAACGGGCTGCATCGTAATCGTTTCCTTCTGCATCTCCAACAGGATTTTCTTCAGCACGTTTCAACAATTTCAACCTAAAATCAATTGGGTCTTTGCCCATCGCTTCGGCTACTTCATCTAAAAACGATTGTTCCGCACCGGCGATAAAATTTGAACGAGGTGCTCTGAACGCCCCGGTTGTAATATTGGAATCAATGGTAAAATCTTCCGCTAAATAATTGTCGATGGCCCCTGCTGGAAAACGATTGGCAAATAATGGACTTTCAGGTACACCACCCGTTTTCACATGAAAGCCAACCAAATTGTTGTTCTCGTCAAGTGCTGCACGATAGGTAGCGTAATATGAAGGGCGATACATACCTTGTGACATATCGTCTTCACGATTGTATTGCAGTTTGACCGGAGCTTTCATTCGTTGTGAAATGATAGCTGCTTCCACCATAAAATGACCGTAGAGACGACGGCCAAAACCTCCCCCTTGTCTAGTCATCTGAATGTCAACCTTTTCCAAGGGAAGACCTAATCGCTCTGCTATTGCAGGTTCCATCCATTCAGGAGTTTGCGTGGGACCCAATAGCTCCGCATGGTCTTCGGTTACATGGGCAAAGAAGTTCATGGGCTCCATAGTATTGTGCGCCAAGAACGGACAGCTATAGCTTCGTTCGACTATGGTTGCGGCATTTGCAAATGCTGCCTCAGGATTTCCATCCCTTCGGGCCACTCTACCTTTGCGGCCCATCAATTCTTGCATTTTCGCATTGTGGGTATCTGAGTTTTCAGCCCCAGCAGGATGATTGACAGTTATTTCGCGACCCAAGAATCCCATAGTAAGCGAAGTGTCTGGGGCTTCTTCCCATTCTACCTTCAAGGCTTTTTTGGCTTGCATCACTTGCCAAGTCGTTTCACCTACTACTGCGATAACTTCATTAAAAGCGGTATGGTGGAATGCCCCGCGCTGAAAATCTTCTTTATAGACTTTCATTGAAAAGATATCACGAATACCGGGCATTTGTTTGGCTTCTTCGGCATCAAACGATTTCAGTTTCATACCGAATGCCGGTGCATGGGCCAAGGTTGCCAATAACATACCTTCACGCTGCACATCAATACCGAACAATGGTTGTCCAGTAACGATTTTCTTTCCATCTACATTTTTTCGTGAGGTGCCAATAATCGAAAATTCCGACTGTTCCTTCAATTGTACTTCTTCGGGTACTTCCAATTGCGAAGCCGCCGAAGCCATTTCACCATATCCAGCGGTTTTACCAGAAGCTTCATGGCTTAAAACTCCGGCAACAGCGGTGATTTCACCAACTGGTACCTGCCAAGCAGCTGCCGCCGCCTCTTTCAGCATATGGCGCGCAGTTGCCCCTGCAGTACGCAAGGGTTCCCATGAATTGGCAATGGAACGGCTACCACCCGCAACTTGCCAGCTGTATAAATCGGTATTAAGAGGCGCTTGCTCTACGATAACATCTTT
The DNA here is from genome assembly GCF_012272815.1 of Croceivirga thetidis. GTDB lineage: Bacteria > Bacteroidota > Bacteroidia > Flavobacteriales > Flavobacteriaceae > Croceivirga > Croceivirga thetidis. Next base: position 218,306 of record NZ_JAAWWL010000001.1, on the reverse strand, counting down.
CCAATCTACTTCGAGTTCATCAGCCAATATCATTGGCATTGAGGTACGTACGTTTTGTCCTATTTCTGGATTTGGAGACATAATGGTCACCACACCATTATCACCAATTTTTAAATACCCATTGATTTCATACCATTCTTTGGGCATTTCAATTTCAACGGCTACGGCCTCGGCTACTTTTGGTTTGCATGAATTCAAGAGGTTGAATCCCAATACCAATCCGCCCCCGGCCAGACTCGTGTTTTTGATGAAGGCCCTTCTTCCAATTTGTGTTTTTACAAGTGTCATTTTCGTGCTTTTTGGGGTTGGATTACGATTCACTGTTTGCGGCCATCTTCACCGCTTTCTTAATACGGGAATAGGTACCACAACGGCAAATATTGCCGTGCATGGCGTTTTCGATTTCAGCATCCGTTGGGTTCGGATTTTTCTTTAATAGGGCAGAGGCAGTCATAATTTGACCGGCCTGGCAATACCCACACTGATACACATCGGTTTCGAGCCATGCTTTTTGAACAGGATGGTCGCCATTTTCCGATAGCCCTTCTATGGTGGTGATTTCTTGTTCGCCAACAGCTGAAACTGGTAGTTGGCATGAACGCACTGCATTGTCATTAAGGTGTACGGTGCACGCGCCACATTGGGCAATACCGCAACCAAATTTTGTTCCGACCAATTGTAAGTTGTCACGCAATACCCAAAGTACTGGGGTTGCTGGGTCGGCCTCCACCTCTCGAGACTGACCGTTGATGTTTAGAGTGTATGTTGCCATATTTTATTGAATGTTCTGGAAGTTACAAAAAATTAGTCCTGAGGTTTACCCAAACTCAATTTTACCAAAGTGAATTATAACAACAAGAAAAATATTTACAATTGATAGACCACTATTATTTTAATTTTGCGACCATAGCGATATTTTAAACAAAAGGGAATTTGGGAAAAGTGAAAATTGGTATCATCAACGTTTCTGACCGTGCCAGTCGCGGGGAATACGAAGATTTACCTGGTAAAGAAGTTAAAAGATTGATGGACTTATGGTTGACCAGTGAGTGGGAAGCGGAGTATGCTGTCATACCAGATGAGCAGGACCAGTTGGAAGCAGCAATGACACAAATGGCGGATGAAAAAGGCTGTTCCCTGATTGTGACCACCGGAGGTACTGGCCCAGCGGTACGCGATGTAACTCCTGAAGCCACTGAAGCGGTTTGCGAGAAAATGCTTCCTGGTTTTGGGGAACTGATGCGTCAGACAAGTCTACAATATGTACCCACGGCAATCCTTTCTAGACAGACTGCTGGAATTCGCGGGAAGTCGTTAATAGTCAATTTGCCAGGCAAACCTAAATCAATCAAAGAGTGTTTAGAAGTGGTTTTTCCTGCAATACCGTATTGCATTGATTTAATTGAAGGACCCTATATCGAGACCAACCCCGAAGAGATGAAGGTGTTTCGACCTAAGCAAAAATAGTCCCAAGGTATTTAAACTTTAATTCACAGACTTCGTATCCAATCTGTTAAAAGCTTTGGCCATGCATTGACCAAGGGTATTTCTGGCGCCAGACCAAAACCATGACCACCATGCGGAAATATGTGCAATGCCGAAGGAACATTTTTTTGTCGCAGCGCATTGTATAGTGATAAACTATTTTCTACCGGTACTGCAGTGTCATCTGTTGAATGGAATAAAATTGTTGGTGCATGGTCATCTCGCACCTGTTGTTCAAGTGAAAAGAAGTCTATCCATTCTTGAGTTGGATTTTCTCCTAATAATGCGGTTTGCGAACCCATATGGGTTGATGCTGCTCCAAATTGAATGACTGGATATACGAGTGCTATGAAATTAGGTTTTGCTTTTGTCAAATCAATTTCATCAACAGGCGCAATCAACTCTTTATCATAATGCGCTCCTAAACTTGCGGTTAAATGGCCTCCGGCAGAAAAACCGATAATACCAATCTTATCTGTGTCTAAATTAAAATCTTTGGCCATCGATTTGACCAGCCTAAGTGCCCTTTGTGCGTCAACTAGAGGAGCCAAGTGGTTTTTTTCAAGCGAAGCTGAGGTAGGCAATCGATTTTTAACTACAATTCCTGCAATGCCTTTGGTATTCAGCATTTTTGCAATATCCCTACCCTCCCAGTCATAGGCTAAAATATGATAGCCTCCTCCAGGAAAAATAAGAACACCCTGTCCGGTAGCGTTCGCTTTACTCGGCAGGTATACTTCTATTTCAGGAACTTGAACCTTACTGATTTTTAAAATATCACCCTTTTCTTGAATTTCAGTTTCATCGGCTTCTATGCGCAACGGAACCTCGTTTGGCCAAAGCGGAATTATGGTTTCCTGTGACCTTCCACTTGTTGTGAAAGCCAAACCAAGTATTAGAAAGAAGGCAAATGTTCTCATGAGAATTCTAATATTGTTTTGTTTTCGAGTATTTCTGTATCCGCACCATTTAATCCGACCTTGAACATTGCTGAGGCCAGTTCTGTTGATTTTATGCTTCCATTCGGACCCATCAAACGAATTAGAGGATATAGTATTCTCGAAATCCGGTACATTAAATTCGGTTCCTTTCTTGGGGGCACGGGGTAAATATATGCTGGACGGAACGTATAAAAATTGAGTCCTAGACTTGAAATTTGGTTTTCTGCCATGCCCTTGTATTTGGCAAATGAGGTACGACTTTTCTCCGAACGGTCTGCTCCGGCACCACTTAGCAGACAGAGCGTAGCTTTAGGATTAGCTGTTTTGACTGCTTCTGCAAAAGCTACCGCATAATCAACCGTGATTTCTTTAAACTTTTTATCAGGTACTTGACCGGTATACACTCCAATACAGAAAAATGCGGTATCCACATTTTTGAAGGTATCGTCTTGTCCTGAGTAGTCTGCAAAATTTTCTATAACCACTTCCTTAAGCTTCGGATTTTTGGTTTCGGTTGTCTTTCTAACCAAAGAAATCATCTCAGTAACCTCATTTGAGGATAGGCATTGCTCTAAAACCAATTGCCCAATCATACCACTTGCTCCTGCGATGACTACTTTTTTCTTGTCGCTCATAGTTATAATGTTTTCCACCAGGCCGAATTGGGTTTGGGTAGTTCATCCACTAAAATGGGTTCTCCAATCTTTGGCGTAACCAATGGTAAATTTAGTGTTGCCGCTTTTTTGGATACCCGTTCAATTGGGTCTGTCCACGAATGTAATGCGAGTTTGAAGCCCCCCCAATGAATGGGCATGAGCGCTTTTGCTTTTACGTCAATTCCTGCTTGAGCTGTTTCTTCGGGGAACATATGAATATCCGGCCACATTTTGTTGTATTGACCACATTCCATCATCGCAAAATCAAAAGGACCATATTTCTCGCCAATGGCCTTGAAATGCGGAGCATAGCCACTATCCCCACTGAAAAAAAGCGAAGTGCTATTTGATTTGATTACCCAAGAACTCCATAACGTACTTTGCCCATTTGAAAATTTCCGACCCGAAAAGTGTTGGGCAGGAGTACAGGCCAATTGAATGTTTTTATAAGAGGTTTCTTGCCACCAATCCATTTCGGTGATTGAATTGGGGTCAACATCCCAAGCCTCTAAATGAACTCCTACCCCTAAAGGAACAAAAAAGTGTTCTACTTTGGTTTTCAACTTTTTTATGGATTCATAATCCAAATGATCATAATGGTCATGGGAGATAACGACAGCGTCAATTTTCGGAAGCTGTTCAATGGTAATTGGCAATTCTATGTTGAAACGATTGGCACCCATCCAATTTGTCGGAGCAGGGACCTTACCTAGCATGGGGTCAATCAATATGGTCGTGCCATCCATTTGTAATAAGAAAGCGGAATGTCCGAACCACACGAGACGGGTTCCTTTTTGAAAAGAAGTGATAGTGGTGGAATCTATTTTTTGGATGGCCAGGTCGTCGTTTGGTCTACCATTTTCAACCTTTTCAAAGAAGAATTTTCGACTTATCGAAAGCATTTTAGAGAAACTGGCCGCTTCAGGAATTTCCTTTTTTGTGTTTAAAAACTTACCGTCGCCGAACTGTTTTGAGGTTTCATACAGTGCCTGTCTTTCCGGATTGACATCCCCACCGAATGAAGGGTAAAAATTCACAAAAAGGATATAGACTAACACCAATGTGGCAATAAGTATGACTATGTATAGCAGCATACGGCGGATTATTTTTTTGAGTTTTTTCAAGGATTATACTATTGAGATGGCGTTTAAAACCCAATCAACTGTTGTTCTGCAAATCTAGGATTGTATCCCATCCATATATTAAGTAAAGAAGAAAACTAATGTATTTTTTCAAAAGTGCACGATTTTAGATTGTTCCACTAAAAAGAAAGGACTTCCATTTTTCGCTATATTCGTGAGATGCTCTCCAAGAAAACCAAATATGGCTTAAAGGCCTTGACCTTTCTTGCAACTCGCGAAAGCCGGGAACCCATTCAGATTGCTGAAATTGCCGATAGTGAGAACATCTCACAAAAGTTTTTGGAAAGTATCTTGTTGACTTTACGTAGAAATGGATTTTTAGGGTCTAAAAAAGGAAAGGGTGGGGGGTACTATTTGATCAAAGAGCCACAAGACATACCGATGACCGCGGTAATGCGCATTTTAGAAGGTCCAATTGCCATGGTACCCTGTGTAAGCCTGAACTTCTATGAGAAATGTGATGACTGCCCTGACGAGGAAGCCTGTTCCGTTCATGATTTGATGCTTAAAGTCCGTGATGCCAACTTAGAGGTCTATCGCAATACCACCTTAGCGGACTTGATTTCATAAATTCTTCTGTATGACCTTAACAAATTCAAAATCTTAACTATGTTTTGTTAGTAATCTATTAAAACTATAGGGTAAATTAAAATTTGTATCGGTTTTAACGAATAGAAAGTAATAAATGGTCTATGTTTGTAATTCCTACTAAATCGATAGGATAATAAATTATGTTGACGGACCAACTTGTTTTTAACACCAAAAAGGATAAAAATTCCTTTACAAAAGATAAAAATTCAGAATCCCCGGCGCGAAGTATTGCAAAATCAATCAGCTGGCGTGTCATAGGTACTTTAGATACCATAATCATTTCATGGATAATTACAGGAACATTGACCATGGCCTTTTCAATTGGCCTAGTTGAACTGGTTACAAAAATGGTACTGTACTTTTTTCATGAGCGTATTTGGAACAATATAAGCTGGGGTAAATAACAGAAAACGAACAAAAATGTCAGAAGATCAATTACCAAAATGGAACGCACAGCTAAAGGGCATACCGCCACAAGAAATTATTGCTTGGGCGGTGCAACACGGAGCAAAGCCTGTGGTCACTACCAATTTTCGTCCGTATGAGGTTGCTATTCTTCACGCGGTTGCAGATGTAAGCCCTGATATACCAGTCATCTGGTGCGATACTGGTTATAATACACCACAGACATATAAACATGCCGAAGAATTGATATCAAGACTGGGATTGAACATTCAGCTCTACGTTCCTGCACAGACTTCTGCCCATAGAGATGTGGTTATGGGTATTCCTGATATTGATGACCCATTACACCAGGTGTTTACCGAACAAGTAAAGTTGGAACCTTTTCAACGTGCCATGGCCGAACACCAACCGGATGTTTGGTTTACAAATTTGAGAAAGGGGCAAACGGCACATCGTGATTCCTTGGATATTTTGAGTTTGGACAAAAATGGAGTTTTGAAAGTAAGTCCATTTTACTATTGGTCCGATAAAGAATTGGACGAGTATTTGGAGCAATATAAACTGCCAAACGAACACAAGTATTTTGACCCGACGAAAGTGTTGGCAAACCGAGAATGTGGGCTTCACGCCTAACCAATTAAATAAAACCTAGAATTGATTTTGGAAACATTAGAATTACAAGTTTTAGAAAAAATAAAGGCATCAACTGCTGAAGTGACCAATGCGCTTGAAAGTGAGGCCATCTATATTTTCAGGGAGGTGGCAGCACAGTTCGAAAGACCTGTATTGCTATTTTCTGGCGGAAAGGACTCCATCACATTGGTGCGCTTGGCCCAAAAGGCATTCTGGCCAGCTAAGATACCTTTCCCCTTAATGCATATAGACACAGGTCACAATTTTCCAGAGACCATTGAATTTCGCGACCAATTGGTCCAGGACTTGGGCTTGGAGTTGATTGTGCGAAATGTGCAAGACTCAATTGACCAAGGAAAGGTAAAGGAAGAAACAGGTCGTTATGCCAGTCGAAATATGCTGCAAACTACCACATTGTTAGATGCAATAGAAGAATTCAAATTTGACGCTTGTATTGGAGGTGCTCGTCGAGATGAGGAAAAAGCAAGGGCCAAAGAGCGAATCTTTTCTGTTCGTGATGACTTTGGACAATGGGATGAAAAGAACCAACGCCCTGAGTTGTTTGATATGCTTAACGGACAAATAGAATTGGGGCAGAATGTGCGAGTTTTTCCGATAAGCAATTGGACGGAACTCGATGTATGGAGCTACATTGAGAAAGAATCCATCGAAATTCCATCAATTTATTTCGCTCACAAACGTGACACATTCGTTCGAGACGGATTGATTTGGTCAGCAGAGGATGGTGTTGTATTCCGCGATGAGGAGGAAGAAGTCGAAGAGCGCACGGTCAGATTCAGAACGGTTGGTGATATGTCATGTACGGCCGCGGTTGAATCTGAGGCGGATACCATAGAAAAGGTCGTGGCTGAGATTAGAACTTCAAAGATTTCTGAACGAGGTGCAAGAATTGATGATAAACGGTCTGAAGCCGCAATGGAAAAGCGTAAACAACAAGGATATTTCTAGATTAATTTGAATTGTTATTCCCGCTGGCCTTTGAGTGAAGTCGAAATGAAAGTGGGAATCCAAAATATAGACATGAAAGTATTAAAGATTGCAACGGCAGGTAGTGTTGATGATGGTAAAAGTACCTTGATTGGACGCTTGTTATACGATACCAAATCGTTGACAACCGATAAATTGGAGGCCATTGAAAAAACCAGTAAGCAAAGGGGCTACGACTACCTTGATTTTTCGTTGGCGACCGATGGTTTGGTAGCAGAACGGGAACAGGGTATTACCATAGATGTGGCCCATATCTATTTTTCAACAGCCTCAAAAAGTTACATTATAGCCGATACCCCTGGGCATGTGGAATACACAAGAAACATGGTAACGGGGGCGTCAACCTCGCAAGCGGCCATTATACTAATAGATGCCAGAAAAGGTGTAATCGAGCAAACTAATAGACACTTTTTCATCAACAATTTACTTCGGGTAAAAGATGTGATTGTAGCCATTAATAAAATGGATTTGGTTGATTTTTCAGAAAACCGGTTTAATGAAATCAAGGCGGATTTTGAGGAATTAATGGCCAAAAGGGATTATCAAGACCAAAAAATCACCTTTATTCCAGTAAGTGCGTTAAAAGGCGATAATGTGGTGAATACTTCAGAAAATACACCTTGGTACACAGGGCAGACCTTGTTAGAACATTTAGAGGAGCTTGATTTACAAGATATCTACAATACGGGTACACCGCGTTTTCCTGTTCAATATGTTGTACGACCAAAAACGGACGAACACCATGATTTTAGGGGTTTCGCTGGTAAAGTGTATGGGGGAGAATTGAACGTCGGTGATGAAGTTGTGGCCTTGCCTTCACAAACGCGCTCACGAATCAAGGAAATCTACTTTTATGATAAAAAGTATGAAACTGCTTCCCGCAGAACATCGGTTACCATCACTTTAGAGGACGAGATTAACGTAAGTAGGGGAGATATGTTGGTCAAGGTAGATGATTTGCCAACCATTGAAAAGCAATTTACCGCGACTGTTTCATGGATGGATTCCAAAAAAATGACTCCTGGTGCGAAATATGTTATTCAACATGGAGTAAACAAGGTATTGGCCAAAGTGGACGCTATCCACCATAAAATAAACCCAGATTACTCTGGTACCGAAGAGGGTATTGACGGTCTGGGTATGAACGATATTGCCAAAGTATCCTTTCGGTTGAACAAGCCTATTTTTTATGATTCTTTCAAAAATCATAGAACAAATGGTTCGTTTATTTTGATTGATTCACAATCAAATACAACAGCTGGTGTAGGGTTTATAGAATAAGTTCATCTTTTGTTACCCACGGCAGGGATTTGAGAATTTTACCGGCCGTGGGAACTTTTAAAATTTAAAATACCTATCCGATTTTGTTTAAAATCTATAAAATCGATAGGATAAATAAATTAAAGAATAATTTTAACGAACGAAGCTAATATTCATCATGCAGAGTTTTAGAACAGAGATAGAGAATCCAGTAGTAGCGAAGGATATTATTGAGTTGGAACAAAAGATTCGCCAATTCAATGATGGGAATATAGATGAAGAAAAGTTTCGTAGTCTTCGTTTGGCAAGAGGGGTTTACGGCCAACGTCAACAGGGCGTGCAAATGATTCGGATTAAGATTCCCTACGGTAAGGTGAGCTCTCGTCAGTTGTTGCGCATTGCCGATGTGGCCGATGAATTTTCCACAGGTCGTCTACATATAACCACACGACAGGATATTCAAATCCATTATGTCGATTTGGAGCGAACGCCCGAATTGTGGGCCCAATTGGAAAAGGATGAAGTAACGCTACGTGAAGCTTGCGGAAACACTGTTCGAAATGTGACGGCCTCAGAGACCGCTGGTATTGATATTGATGAGCCCTTTGATGTTTCGCCTTATGCCCAAGCGGTATTCGAGTATTTCCTACGGAATCCTATTGGCCAAGAGATGGGACGGAAATTCAAGGTTTCCTTTTCTGCAACTGATGCGGATACCGGCCTTTCGTACATGCACGATTTAGGTTTTATTGCCAAAATTGAACATGGTATTAAGGGGTTTAAAGTAATGCTTGGTGGAGGTCTTGGCTCTCAGCCCCGACATGCCGATGAGTTGTTCGATTTTCTTCCTACTGACAAAATAATTCCGTTGATGGAAGGGGTTATTCGTGTATTTGACCGCTATGGTGAGCGTAAAAGTAGGGCAAAAGCTCGCATGAAGTTTTTGTTGAAGGATATTGGGTTGGATGGATTCAGGGAGTTATTGCAAGCCGAGCAAATGGCAATACCAGTAAAAACGTATTCAATTAACGTTGAAGGTTATCCAAAGCCAATTATAAATGAGTTTCAGACGCCAAAAGTTCATATTCAAGATGTTGAAGAATTTGAAACTTGGAAATCTACCAACGTCATTCCTCAAAAACAAAAAAACTACGTCGCAATAGGAATCAAAGTTCTGCTAGGAGATTTTTACACGGATAAAGCCCGGGAATTAGCACAATTAGTTAGGAAATATGCAGCTGGCGAACTGCGATTCTCTTTGCGACAAAATATCCTTATTCCTCATGTTAAGCAAGACTTATTGCCCTTCTTCTATCAAGAATTGAAAAAATTGGGTTTTGTAGAAGTCGGTTATAACAAGGCTCTGGATATTACCGCTTGCCCTGGAACGGACACCTGTAATTTGGGTATCGCGAGTAGTACAGGTATTGCCAAAAGACTTGAAGAATTGATAAAGGAAGAATATCCACAGTACATCAGTAACCCTGATGTGGTTATAAAAATCAGTGGTTGTATGAATGCGTGTGGGCAGCATAATATGGCCCATATCGGATTTCAAGGCATGAGTATCCGCACCAAAGACAAACTGGTGGCCCCTGCATTGCAAGTATTGCTAGGAGGCGGTAACCATGGTAGCGGTAAAGGTACTTTTGCAGACAAAGTCGTAAAGATTCCCAGTAAACGTGGGCCAGAAGCGTTGCGTCTAATTTTGGAAGATTACGAAGCCCATGGCAACGGTCAAAAGTTTGATGAGTATTATTCGGATAGAGGCGAGCACTATTTCTATGATTTCTTGAAACACTTATCAAGTGTTGAGGATTTGACACCTGAGGATTTTATTGATTGGGGCAACACCGAGAAATATAAAAAGGAGATCGGCATTGGGGAATGTGCTGGTGTAATCGTTGATTTAGTGGCCACACTTTTTTTCGAGAGCCAGGAGAAGATTGATGCCGCTATTGAGGCATTACACGAAAGAAATTGGGCCGCAAGCATTTATTATTCCTACCAATCCATGGTCAATTCCGCAAAGGCACTTTTGACCTCAGAAAAGGTAAAAACCAATACACATTCGAGCATTATTAAAGACTTTGACCGATTGTTTGTTGAGAATGGTAGTATTGATTTTCAAGGTGGATTTGAAAACCTTGTTTTGCAATTAAATCAAAATGAGCCAACAGAATCTTTTGCAAAATCGTATTTGGAAAATGCCAAAGAGGTCTTGGCCAAGCTCGAACAGCATAGAAAATTAGAATTGGCACATGCTTAATCAAGGTAAACTCACAGTAGTTGGGGCTGGTCCTGGGGCAGTCGATTTAATTACCCTTCGCGGTATCAGAACATTGCAGTCTGCCGATGTGGTCCTATATGATGCGCTGGTAGATGCTGATTTATTGGAATACGCGTCAGGTGCCGAACATATTTTTGTTGGCAAACGAAAAGGATGTTATCACTATCAGCAAGCACAAATCAATGAACTGATCGTACAGAGAGCTAGGCAAGGTCTTCATGTAGTGCGGTTAAAAGGAGGTGATCCTTTTGTGTTCGGACGAGGTGCTGAAGAAATGGAATATGCAGCTGAACGCGGAATAGAAACAGTCAATGTTCCTGGTATTACATCAGCTATTTCGGTACCAGCTAACCAAAATATTCCAGTTACCAAACGTGGAGCATCGGAGAGCTTTTGGGTGATAACCGGCACGACCAAAGAACACAAAATTCCAAGCGATGTTGCACTTGCGGCAAAGTCTTCTGCAACTGTGGTCATTTTGATGGGAATGTCAAAATTGAATGAAATCATGCAATTGTTCCAATCCGAAGGAAAAGCTGAAACACCGGTCGCTATTATACAAGAGGGAACTACAATAAACGAGAAAATAGGAATTGGCACTGTTGCAACCATTGAAGCCAAGGTCAGGGAGCAGCAGTTGTCGAATCCTGCCATTATTGTAATTGGTGAAGTAGTAGGACATCGAAATAGGATTGTACAAATCACAAAAGAATTTGCTGAAGTTGAATCGAACCAATCTAGTAGATCCTAATAGTGGGGTTTTTGGAACGGTTTTTAAATGAAAATCAAGAAAATGATTAAAACAGATATACTCATAATAGGTGCGGGCCCAACAGGATTGTTCACTGTATTCGAAGCCGGACTATTAAAACTAAAATGCCACTTGATTGATGCTTTGCCACAACCAGGTGGTCAATGCTCAGAGATTTATCCCAAAAAACCGATTTACGATATACCGGCATATCCAGAGATATTGGCCGGTGATCTCGTGGACCGCTTATTGGAACAAATCAAACCTTTTGAAGCAGGCTATACCTTGGGTGAACGTGCTGAGACTTTAAAGAAACAAGACGACGGTTCTTTTATCGTTACCACAAATAAGGGAACGGAGCATCATGCCAAAGTCGTTGTGATAGCAGGTGGACTCGGTTCTTTCGAACCTCGCAAACCACAATTGGAAAATCTTTCAAAATTTGAGGATAAAGGGGTTTCCTATATCATAAAAGACCCAGAGGTTTATCGAAATAAAAAAGTAGTCTTAGCTGGCGGTGGTGATTCTGCATTGGACTGGGCTATATTTTTGGCAGATGTTGCGGCTGAAGTGTCGTTGGTGCACAGAAGAAACGAGTTCCGTGGGGCATTGGATTCAGTTGAGAAGGCCAGAGAGTTGGCGCAATTGGGAAAGATTAAGTTGTATACCAAAGCTGAGGTGAAAGAGCTGCATGGGCAAAACGAATTGCAGGCTGTGGTCATTGAACATTCTGAAGAAGAAAAGCAACCAACATATTTAGAGGTTGATAATTTCATTCCCCTATTCGGCCTTTCCCCAAAATTGGGTCCATTAGGAAATTGGGGCCTTGAGATTGAAAAAAATGCAATTAAGGTTAACAACGCTAAAGACTATCAAACCAATATTCCAGGCGTATTTGCGATAGGAGACGTAAACACCTATGAAGGTAAACTGAAGTTAATCCTTTCTGGTTTTCATGAAGCCGCAGTCATGTGTCAATATGCATATCAGATTATTAATCCCGATAAACGATTTGTGATGAAATATACCACCGTTGGTGGGGTAGAAGGGTTTGACGGATCTAAAAAAGAAGCTAAAAAAGAAGTGGTGCAAAGCATCATTTAATTCGAGTTTGTTCATCGCTAAAGCCTTCCAATACTTTGTTTATGGAAGGTTTTTTTGGTTTTGAAAGTATTGCGCCGTTAATTTGCAACCAGTTCATTTAAACAATGTAAGTTATCAAGAAAGGTGGAGGGATTAGACCCTTTGAAACCTTAGCAACCCTTAGCCTGTGCTGATGTCTATCAGCATCTAAGAAGGTGCTAAATTCTACCCAATCAAATTGGGAAGGATAACAAAATCGAATACCGTATTCCATTTTTACTTGATAGTTACTGAAAATTGTTCTCGAAAAAGAATACCATTTTTTTATGTCGAAGATTGAAGAAATTTTAAAGGAAAGAATACTTGTGTTGGATGGTGCTATGGGTACCATGCTACAACGCTATAAGTTTTCGGAGGAGGACTTCCGAGGGGAACGATTCAAAGATTGGCCCTCACCTTTACAAGGGAACAACGATTTACTTTCCTTGACACAACCTAAGGCATTGGCCGAGGTTCATAGAAAGTACTTTGCAGCAGGGGCTGATATCGTTGAAACCAATACGTTTTCTGGTACCACGATTGCAATGGCAGACTATGGCATGGAAGAATTGGTGTACGAGTTGAATTACCAATCAGCTCAAATTGCGAAAAGAGTTGCCAATGAGTTTACAGCTAAAGAACCTCAGAAACCTCGTTTTGTTGCCGGTAGTATTGGACCTACCAATAAAACTGCAAGTCTTTCACCAGACGTAAATGATCCCGGTTTTCGAGCTGTAAGTTTTGATGAGTTACGAATTGCCTATAAACAACAGGTTGAAGCGTTGCTTGACGGTGGAGCGGATATTTTATTGGTGGAAACCATTTTTGACACGTTAAATGCCAAAGCCGCTTTATTTGCTATTGAAGAAGTAAAGGATGAACGGGGTATAGAAGTGCCCATAATGGTAAGTGGTACCATAACGGATGCATCTGGGAGAACACTATCAGGACAAACCGCAGAGGCTTTTTTGATTTCAGTTTCCCATATTCCTATACTCTCTGTGGGATTCAATTGTGCCTTAGGGGCGAAGCAATTGACTCCACACTTAGAGGTAATTTCGGCAAAATCCGATTTTTTTACCTCTGCGCATCCCAATGCGGGGTTGCCAAATGCCTTTGGCGAATACGATGAAACACCTGAGCAAATGGCTTCGCAGATTAAGGAATATCTAGAAAAAGGATTGGTTAACATTATCGGAGGTTGTTGTGGAACCACACCAGAACATATTAAGGCAATTGCCGATTTGACTAAAAATTACAAGCCAAGAAATTCAATGGTTTCAATATAGTAATATGGTGCTTGAAGTAGCAATTTTGAATATTGAGAACGGTGAAAACCTAAAATTTGAACAGAGTTTTAGGCAAGCGTCATCAATCATTGAATCCATGAAAGGATATATCAATCATGAGCTAAAAAAATGTATTGAAAAGGAGAATCAATACATACTATTGGTCAACTGGGAAACTTTAGGCGATCACGAAGTCGGATTTCGTAATTCCCCGAAATATCAAGAATGGAAGAAATTGCTCCATCATTTTTACGAACCTTTTCCTGAAGTACTACATTATAGTTAATGAATACAACCCAAGAAAAATATATGCAGCTCAGTGGTCTTGAACCCTTGGTAATCACTCCAGAAAGTAATTTCATTAATGTTGGGGAGCGAACCAATGTTGCTGGGTCCAAAAAGTTTCTCCGGTTGATAAAGGAGGAAAAATTTGAAGAGGCTTTGGAAGTTGCTCGTCATCAAGTGGAGGGCGGTGCCCAGATTATCGATATCAATATGGATGATGGTCTTATTGATGGTAAGACGGCAATGGTCAAGTTTTTAAACCTAATCGCTTCAGAACCCGATATTTCGAGGGTGCCCATTATGATTGATTCTTCAAAATGGGAAATCATTGAAGCAGGTTTACAAGTGGTTCAAGGCAAATGTGTGGTCAATTCCATTAGCTTAAAAGAGGGCGAAGAAGAATTCATCCGCCAGGCAAGATTGATAAAAAGATATGGCGCAGCCGTCATTGTGATGGCCTTTGATGAGGTTGGACAAGCTGATAATCTGGAGCGTCGAAAAGAAATCGCAGAACGTTCATATCGAATTTTGGTAGATAAAGTGAAGTTTCCTCCTGAAGATATCATCTTTGATCTCAACATTTTTCCTGTTGCCACTGGCATGGATGAGCACAAACGTAATGCCTTGGATTTTATCGAAGGCACGCAATGGGTTCGGGATAATCTTCCCTATTGTAGTGTTAGTGGTGGGGTCAGTAATGTTTCTTTTTCATTTCGAGGTAACAACCCTGTTCGAGAAGCAATGCATTCGGTCTTTTTATTTCACGCCATTAAAGCAGGTATGAATATGGGTATTGTAAATCCGACCATGCTAGAGGTTTACGATGATATTCCTAAAGACTTGTTGGAGCATGTTGAGGACGTCATTTTGAATAGAAGGGATGATGCAACCGAACGACTTCTGGAGTTTGCTGAAACCGTTCAAGGGAAGGCAAAGGAAAGTAAAGTTGATCTATCGTGGAGAGAGGATCCCTTACAAGATAGAATTACGAGGGCTTTGGTTAAGGGTATTGACCAATATATCATTGAAGATGTTGAAGAGGCACGTCAACAGGCTACAAAACCTTTAGAAGTTATTGAGGACAATTTGATGACTGGCATGAATGTCGTTGGTGATTTATTTGGTAGTGGTAAGATGTTCTTGCCCCAAGTGGTCAAATCGGCACGGGTCATGAAAAAAGCGGTTGCCTACCTAGAACCCTATATTGAAGAAGAAAAAAAGAACAACGCTGATGCTACGGCTGGGAAAGCAGCTGGTAAGATTTTAATGGCCACGGTAAAGGGTGATGTACATGATATCGGTAAGAACATCGTTTCTGTGGTTTTAGCATGTAACAACTATGAAATTGTCGATTTAGGGGTAATGGTACCACCAGAAAAGATAATTCAGAAAGCAGTTGAGGAACGTGTCGACATTATCGGTCTCAGTGGTTTGATTACCCCTTCGTTGGATGAAATGGTCTTTTTGGCCAAAGAGATGGAACGTCAAAACTTTAAGGTCCCTTTGTTGATTGGTGGCGCTACAACAAGTAAGGCCCATACCGCAGTTAAAATAGATCCGCAATACAGTCAGTCTGTGGTACACGTCAATGACGCCTCACGAGCGGTTACTGTGGTCGGTGATTTACTTCAAAAAGACACTTCTGCTGGATATAAAAAGTCGATAAAGCTCGATTATGAGAGTTTTCGAGAAAAGTTCTTGAATAGAACCAAAGAAAAAGAGTACCTGACCATTGATGAAGCGAGGCAAAATAAGCTTCGTCTTGATTTTAAGATTGAAGATATCAAAGAACCGAACAAATTAGGCGTACAGGTCTGGGAAGATTTTGATGTATCCAAACTAACGGAATATGTTGATTGGACTCCTTTTTTTAGGTCTTGGGATTTACATGGAAAATATCCCGAAATTTTAAAGGATGAAGTTGTAGGTGAACAAGCAACAGAGCTATTCGCAGATGCCCAATCTTTGCTCAAAAAAATTTTCGAAGAAAAACTACTAAAAGGCAAGGCCGTATTCGGTTTGTTTCCGGCGAATTCGATTGGTGACGATATCGAAGTCTCCCCCTTGGCGGGAGATATAGAGGGAGCTGTTTTCCGAACCCTTCGTCAACAACTTAAAAAGCGGGATGGAGTGCCCAATATTGCACTCGCTGATTTTATAGCCCCAGAGAATAGTGGCATTCAGGATTATATGGGTTGTTTTTGTGTTACTGCAGGTTTTGGAACCCAAGAACTGGCAGCAGAGTTTGAAAGCAATCATGACGATTACAATTCCATCATGATTAAGGCTTTGGCAGATAGATTGGCCGAGGCCTTTGCCGAATATTTGCACAAAGAAGTCCGAACAAAATATTGGGGCTACGCAGCTCAAGAAAATTTAAACAATGAAGCATTGATAAACGAAAAATATCGAGGAATTCGACCTGCACCGGGTTATCCTGCTTGTCCTGACCATTTAGAAAAGTTGTCCATATGGCAACTTCTGAAGGTCGAAGAAAATATCGGTGTACAATTGACGGAAAGTTTGGCAATGTGGCCTGCAGCAAGTGTCAGTGGTTACTATTTTGGGCATCCAGAATCTAAATATTTTGGTTTGGGAAAAATCAAACAAGATCAGGTCGCTGACTTTGCCGAACGAAAAGGAATTCAAATGGAAAAGGCCCAAAAGTGGCTGGCACCGAATATTAGTGAGTAATGGCAATCAAAAGACTTCGGGTATTACCGTTTGCAATATTTCAAATGACCATTTTCGGTTTAATAGGATTGCTATGTGGAATCTTTTACGCCTTTGGAGGTCTTGTCATCGATACCATGGTAACCCTAAATTGGTTATCGCCAGAAAGCTTGGAAACGCCAGGCCTGAGTTACGGCACCTTTTTGGCTTTTGGGGCATTGCTGGGCATGCCTTTGATTGGTTTAATTTTTGGATTCGTAGCAGGCCTGATTGGGGGAATAGTATTCAACTTTATTGCCCCAAAAATCGGCATTCACTTGCCAAATATTAGTAAAGAATGAAAGTAACTGAACATATTAATAAAGCAAAGGGGGAGACCCTTTTTAGCTTTGAAATCATACCACCAGTTAAGGGAAAGAGCATACAAGAACTCTATGACAACATTGATCCCTTAATGGAGTTTAAGCCTCCTTTTATTGATGTAACAACCTCTCGCGAAGAGTATGTTTATATCGACAGGGATGGATTATTCGATAAAAAATTGACCCGCATGCGACCGGGGACCTTGGGTATTTGTGCCTCAATTAAGCATAAATATGATGTTGATGCCATTCCACATGTTTTGTGCGGTGGCTTCACTAAAGAGGAAACCGAATATCTTCTCGTGGATTGCCATTATCTGGGTATTGATAATGTGATGGCCTTGCGCGGAGATGCCATGAGAGAAGAAAAGTATTTTGAACCTACTAAAGGAGGACACCATTATGCTTCTGACTTGGTGAAACAAATTCAACAATTGAATTGCGGCAATTATCTGCACGAGGTTATTGAATCTGACAATTGCGCCGATTTCTGTATTGGGGTGGCTGGTTATCCTGAAAAACATATGGAAGCCCCTTCTTTAAGAAATGATTTGAAACGTCTCAAACAAAAGGTGGAACTAGGAGCTGATTATGTGGTGACCCAAATGTTCTTTGACAACAAAAAGTACTTTGAATTTGTAGATGCGGCCCGAGATATGGGAATCGATGTACCTATAATACCGGGAATAAAGCCAATTGCAGTTAAAAGGCACTTACAGTTGTTACCCCAGGTATTTCGTGTTGATATTCCAGAAGCATTGATTGAGGCCGTAGAAGCCTGTAAAAGCAATAAAGAAGTACGACAAGTGGGCATTGAATATTGTATTGAGCAATCAAAGGAACTCAAAGCGGCTGGAGTACCGGTATTGCATTATTACTCCATGGGCAAATCAGATAACATAAAGGCAATAGCTGAGGCCGTTTTTTAAATTGCTACTTTTACCGTCGATGAGAAGAAGCCCCTTGCTTATCGCTTTAGTTTGCTGTCTTTTCGGATTCGCGCAAGAAAAAAAGAATCCAACGAAGTACACCTTGGATGCCAGTCCGTTCTATGGCTCTATTCTATTGCATAATTCTGACATTGCCCATTTGATTACCTCACATCCAGGAGGAGTGATTTTAGGCCTTAACAAAAAACACTTTGGTAGCGAAGAATGGGAGGCCGATTTCAATTATCCTGATACTGGCTATACCTTCATTTACCAAAATATGAACAATCCCACCTTAGGCGAACATTTTGGGGTTTATGCACACTATAATTTTTACTTTTTTAAAAGAAATCTACAATTTAGAATAGGTCAGGGTATTGCCTACAATACCAATCCATATGACCGCGAAACTAATTTTCGAAATTCGGCGTATGGTTCCCATTTATTGAGTTCAACCATGGCCATAGTCAACTTTCACAAAGAGAATTTGGTTTCAGGTTTAGGTTTAAAAACAGGGATTTCCTTAATCCATTATTCCAATGCCAATTTTAAGGCTCCTAATACTTCTACCAATACCTTCGCCTTTAACTTAGGGGTTGTTTATGATTTGAACCATAAAGAAGAAATAGATTTCAAGTCTTATGAAAAAAATGATGTAACTGAACCAATTACATTCAATGGTGTGATTCGTACTGGATTGAACGAAGGTGATGTTGTGGGTTCTGGGCAATATGGATTTTTGGTATTATCCGCTTATGCAGATAAACGGGTTGGAAGAAAAAGTGCTCTGCAATTTGGAGGCGATTTCTTTCTGTCTTATTTCTTAAAGGAATTAATTCGATTTCAATCCAATTCCTTTCCTGAAATGATGGTAGACGGCAATACTGACTTTAAACGCGTAGGGCTTTTTGTTGGCCATGAACTTTTCATTAATAAACTAAGTCTTATTACCCAATTGGGATATTATGTGTACTACCCATTTGATTTTGAAGGGAGGGTTTATAACCGCATAGGACTCAAGCGTTATTTTGGGGATAAGTTTTTTGGTAGTGTAACCCTTAAAGCCCATTCGGCGGCCGCTGAAGCAGTTGAATTTGGAATTGGTATTCGATTATGAAAGGAATAAATTTCAAATACCAAGTATGAATCAATTCAAAAGAATAGTAGAAATAGGTTGCTTACTTTTTTGGTTGGTACTCTGTCTTTCCTGCAATAGTGAAAGTGCTTCAGATTGTTTTCAAAGTGCAGGCGATTTGGTCAGAGTTGAGGTCGAGGTTGAAGAGTTCTCGCAGATTACTGTATTTGAGCTTTTGAATCTAGTTCTTATCGAAGGCGATGAACACAAGGTTGAAATTGAAACCGGAGAGTTCTTGTTAAACGATATAAAAGCTACTGTTGAAGGGGAACGATTACTGTTGCGTAATGAAAATGGATGTAATCTTTTTCGGGATTATGAACTGTCAACGGTTTATGTCACCTCTCCAAATATTACTGAAATCCGTAGTTCCACTGGTCTCTTGGTCTCAAATATCGGAGCATTGACCTACCCGAGTTTAGATTTAATATCTGAAAGCTTTTTTGTTCCTGAAGCGGAAACCACTTCCGGTTCGTTTAATTTGACATTGGATAATGAAAGTGTGAGTATTGTAGTCAATGGTATTTCATTTTTCAATTTGAGTGGAAGAACACAGAACTTGGGAATAACTGTTGCTGCTGGGGACACCCGGATTCAAGCAGAATCTTTAGAAGCAGGCACTGTAACAATAAACCATCGGGGGAGTAATGACATATTGGTTAATCCACAAGAGCGAATCGCTGGTACCATAAGAGGCTATGGTAATGTTATTAGTTTTAATCGCCCCGAGGTAATAGCTGTAGATGAAACCTTTGAAGGAAGATTAATTTTTAGGGACTAATGTCTGTTTTACGATTTTTCCAAAATCTGTTTAGAGCCAAACCTGAGCCTCAAGAGTTCCAAACCTTACCACAAATGGAACGAGCAGCTATTACTTTACAAAATCTTGTGGAAGAAGAAAAAGTACCTGGAATATCAGTCACTATTTTAAAAAATGGTGAAAGCCTACTTCAAAAGGGATATGGATATGCGGATATAAGTAATCAGACTCCTGTAGATCCATTAAAGACTCAATTTCGAATAGCAAGTATTTCAAAATGTATCACCGGTTTGGCCTTCGGAAAGATGGTAGAGGAAGGCATTCTAAATTGGGATGATTCTTTGTATGAATATGTTCCTTACTATCCTAAAAAGAAATACGATTTTACACTACGTCAACTAGCTTCCCATACAGCGGGAGTTCGTGGATATCGTGGTAAGGAATTTGCCATGAATCGTCCTTTCGGTATTAAAGAAAGTATCGAGGTTTTCAAAGATGACCCACTTGTATTTGAACCCGGAACGGACTATTTATACAACAGTTTTGATTTCGTGTTGCTTTCTTTGGCCATGCAAGAAGCATCTGGAATTCCCTTTCAAGATTATGTTGCAGAAAAGGTATTGAGGCCTTTGGACATGAGCAGCACCATGGCACCAAAAGATGACAAGAGTCAATCAATAGAAATAGGGCAATTACAACTGGCAAAATTCTACACCAAAAGGGCATCAAGGTTTAAAAATGCTATTGAGGTTGCTAACTTTTACAAATTGGCAGGTGGTGGTTATTTGTCTACAAGTGCCGATATAGCTAAAATGGGCCTTGCCATTTTAGAAGGTAAACTATTGAAGAAAAAGACATTTGACCAACTTTTTTCTTCACAGCAAATTGGCAAAAATCAAACATATTATGGTTTAGGTTATCAGGTAAGCCAAGATAGAATGGGTAATTCTTTTATTGGCCACGTTGGTAGCAGCGTTGGGGCATACACCAATTTTTTTGTGTATCCGGAACATAATTTGGTTTACTCCTTCTTGATAAATTGTACAGATCCTAAAGTTCAGGCCGAGCTTGATTTGGTTGTTGAATCAACTCTATTATACACCTCAAATTCTATGGTATGAAATAGTTTAAAGCCTTTTTCGAGCTATAAACTGCATCTCAACTATATTTTTGAACCATTCGTAGGAAAATTATTGCCTACCATCGATACCACACTACTTTTGACTCGTTAAACTAAACATCCCACAAATGAAAAAGTGTTTACTACTTTTTTTCTTTTTATTAGTTTCAATTTTCCTATTAAAATTTAGCGAATCTGCTGATAGTGAAGCAGATAAAGCAACCGTTGAACAATTGGTTGACGACGCTAAGGAAGATAGGATAGCTAGGTATTAATTTAATTTCGGCATTTTAGTCGGTTACTTTCAACTTTAGTACCTTACCGACTAAACTGTCAAAATGTTCGTAGGTCATTACGCAGCCGCCTTTGCCCTTAAGGGTAGAGAAAAAGAAGCCTCATTAGGCTGGCTTTTCATTGCAACCCAATTTGTTGATATTTTATTCTTTCCATTCGTAGTTTGGGGATTGGAAACCATGGAGTTTGTGCCTGGTTACACTGAAACCAATGATTTTAAAATGGAATTTCCTTTCACACATAGTTTGATTGGGAGTATACTTTGGGCCATTGCTTTTGGAGGAATTTTTTTCTTGCTGTTTGGTCGTAAAAAGACCAGTGGAAAAAGTATTGCTTTTGTTTTGGGTTTAGGGGTATTATCCCATTGGGTCGCCGATTTATTTGTTCATACCCCTGATTTACCTCTCTTGCACGGTGAACCCAAATTCGGATTTGGCCTTTGGCACAATAAGGCTGCAACTTTTGCCCTAGAAGCTCTGGTATTGCTGCTGGGTTTGTGGTACTATTTGAAACGTACGGTTGCAAAGAACAAGTTTGGCAAGTTTGTGTCCATAGGGTTCGTATTGTTCTTACTATTGGTAAACTACCTGAATTATTATGTGCTTCCAGCAAATCATGATATTATTGGTTTAACCATTTCAGCATTGGTTTCCTATTTTCTTTTTGCAGGATTAGCGTTTTGGGTGGACACAAAAAGAACCTAAGGGCATTTGCAAAAAATCCAGTTAATGTTGAACTTTAGAAAAATCCTATTTATGAAAACAATAGGCTACATTTTGGTTTTTGTTTTTATTTCTTCTTCTTTACAAGGCCAAGAAGTAACAACGGACAAAATCATTTCTTCATTTTCTGACGAGGCCTATAAAGAACTCTCCTTATCAGAATGGAAAAAGTTCAAAAATTTTGAGTTGAAGTTGTCAAATTTTGATGAACAAGATAAAGAGCAACAACTTCGAGGCTATGTTCGGGATTCTTTACAAATATTGGGCGTTAAACTGATGGCGGTAAAACTTCTTGATGAAAAGAAGTTATTGAATAAAGACCTTTCTGAAAACCCAGAGTACTATGTTTCATTGCTTGATGAATTACGTGGTAGTGATATCCCGAAATCGGAGTATCTTTTTCTTGAAGAAAAAATGGCCTATTTAAATCAGGCTGAGCTACAAAACCAATTGGTGCAAAGTAGATGGTTGAACCTTGGCTTGTTATCACTTTGTCTTTGTTTGGGATATCTAACCTATTATTGGAGAAATGGTGTTCGTAAATCAATACCTGCAGAATTGAGTAAACAAGAAATTACCGTTCGTAATTTGATATTACAGGGCAAATCGAACAAAGAAATTGCAAACGAACTTTTTATAAGTTTGAGCACGGTGAAATCTCACATTACAAATCTTTACGCCAAGCTCAATGTGGCCAATAGGCAAGAACTTTTTCAAAAAAGCACGGGTGCTAGCACCTAATTCAGACCCCTGAAAATTCAATAGGTTCAATTTCTAAGTTTTCTTTGATTCAAAATTGATTGGTTTTGAAATATCTGGCCTTGGTGTTTTTTTTGGTGTCCTTTTTTACCTCCGCCCAACAGGTTTTCCAGTTGACTGGTAATGTTCTCGATACTAATGGTAATGCAGTGCCGGTTGGGGATGTTCTTTTGTTGGATTTGGAAACTAAAAATGTTCTCAAGTACACCACACTACTAGAAGGATATTTTATATTCGAAGATATTGCAAGTGGTGAATATTTTTTGGAAATATCAGCCTTGGGCTTTCAAAAACATCGCAAGCAAATTGTAATCCCTGCTATTACTAATGTGCAGATTCAGCTAAACGAAAATACTACCCAGTTAAATGAAGTTGAACTCATTGCCGCAAAAAACCCCATTGAATATCAAAACGGTAATTTAAAAGTTGATGTTCAAAATCCGTATTTTTCTTCAATTCCAGACCCAATGGATTTGCTATCTAGATTGCCAAACATTCAAGTTTCAGCTGATCGAGAGTCAATTTCTATTTTAGGCAAGGGCAACCCGCTTTTATATTTGGGCAATCAGCGTATTTCAATTGAAGAATTCAATACACTACCAATCGATGGCATTGAAACAATTGAGTTGATTAACAATCCGTCTGCAAAATACGAAGCCGAAGGCCGGGCAGTAATTTTGGTTAGATTAATGCAAGATTTTGATGGCGGTTTTCAAGGTAGCACGCAAGAAACAGTTTCACAAAGACGGAATTTTAATAACTATTTGGCGTTGAACTCTAGTTATTCGACCAAAAATTGGACAGTACGCGGAAACTTAGGTTACAATCAATTGCTACAGTGGGAGAGCAATAGTTTTTTGTTTGAAATACCTGAGCGGGAAGTATTGGTTGATTATTTGGTTCGTATTCCAAGAAATGTGCGTACCCAAATTAATCCGAGCTTTGGGGTGTACAACCAATGGAATGAGAACGACTATATTTCGTTAAACGCTTCAGCAAGATTACAAACGGATAATGCCCCTTTTTTTACAGATACCTTTATTGTGGATAGGGGTGAGGAGCAGTCAACCGAAACCGAAACCGATAATGATAATAGTAAAGACTATTACAGTGCCTCATTCAACTTCAATAAAAAACTAAGTGACAGCTGGAATATTTTTACCGGACTTCAATATTCAGGATTTCGACAAACTTTAGGAACCGAAATAAGCAACAGCATCAATGGGGGTGATTTTATTTTAGACCAAACTAGAAATCAGGAATACAGCATCAATTCATTGGCTTTTCGTCTGGATTTCGAAAAGATCTTTTCAGCTAATCTGAAATGGGAATGGGGTACAAATATCAGTTTGGCAAATGCAGATGCTTTAACAGAAATTATAAGGGATGTTACCACAGAAGTTGATTTTGAATATCAAGAAGACTTGTATGCCGTGTATAGTTCTTTTTCAGGTAGTTTGGGTGAAAAAATAAATTTTGAATTGGGTGCTCGACTAGAGCATAACGAGGTGGATAGTGCTGCTGACAATGATGCTGTACCAGTGATTTCAAGAATAAACACAAGTTTATTTCCAAAGGCCAATGTCTCGATTACCATTGATAGTACCAAAACCTTGAGCCTAAACTATGCCCGAAACATTAACCGTCAAGACTTTTCAAGGGCAAGCTCTATTACAGTTTTTATCAATCCGTTTTTAGAAGGTGCTGGCAACGTGAATTTGAGACCAACATTTACAGACGAATTTTCTGCCAATTTTCAAAAGGGCAAAACTTCTTTTTACGCTACTTTTTATCAAAGTACCAATCCCACAAATTTTACGATATCCTATGATGAGGAAATGGATACTGCCATACTTTCACTGGTCAATTTGGAAAAGGAAATTGGGTTTTATACCGGGGTGACTGTACCATACACCAAAGGCATATGGACTTCAAACAACACATTAAATGTCATTTATAGCCAAATACAGGATAATACTGCGGTCTTGGGTGAAACGAGGCCTGTTTTTTACGCCTACACGAATCAGCAATTCAAAACAGGAAAAGATGTTACGCTGGCCTTCGGAGGTTATGCCATAAGTAGAAGTCAACAAGGTATTTTTGAACGAAATGCCAGGATTTCCCTTGAGGCCTCGATATCCAAAACCTTTTTCAAGAATTGGGACTGTACTTTACGCTTCAACGATATTACTCGAGGAACAAATTTTAAAGAGAGCTACACCATAAATGGAGTGATTGCCGATGGTGTGTACTTTACTGATTTAAGGGAGGCAGCCTTGTCTATAAAATATCGCTTTGGTAATCAAGACAAGGTAAAATTCAAAAACAAGGATGTAGATGGTAATATTGATAGAATACGATAGACTTGTTTTGGCAATCAACTGGTGAGCTCGGTAAACAAACTTTCCAAGTTTTTATTTTTTCGACGCAGCTGTAATGTTTTCAATTCATTATCGTGGGCAAAGTCAAATACGGCCGGTCGCATATCTTTTTCAGTGGAAAAAGTGATTTCGTAGATAAAGCCCCCCGTATTTTTTACTGCAACGACGCTCGGCAACTGATTTAATAAAACTTCTTCGACTCGATAATCGAATTCCACTTCAATAATCTGTTCAGTACTTTCTCTTAGCTCGTCCAATTTTTTATCTGCTACGATTTCCCCTTTATTGATTATGATAACCCTATCACAAACCGCCTCTACTTCTTTCATTATATGGGTGGAAAGCAGAATGGTCTTTGTTGTACCAATTTCACGAATCAATTTTCGTATTTCAATCAATTGATTGGGGTCAAGTCCGGTGGTCGGTTCATCTAAAATCAATACCTCTGGGTCATGAAGTAATGCAGCTGCTAAACCTACCCTTTGCCGGTAGCCTTTTGATAATTGCCCAATTTTTTTGTGCGCTTCAGTTCCTAAACCTGTTTGTTCAATTACTTCTGAAATTCTTGACTTGGCTACCTTGTGAATATCGGCATTGAAACCAAGGTATTCCCTTACATACATTTCGGTGTATAAAGGATTATGTTCGGGTAAATACCCTATGTTCTTTTGAACATCATGCGGATTGTCCATTACATCAAACTCGCTCACATGGGCTTTCCCGGCATCTGCTTGATAGTAGGTAGTCAAAATGCGCATCATTGTCGATTTTCCAGCTCCATTTGGTCCTAAAAACCCAACAATTTCCCCTTTGTCAATTTCAAATGACACGTCGTTCAAGGCCTTTTGTTGACCAAATATTTTCGTAACGTTCTGAACGGAAATGGACATGGAATCAATTTCTTGTAAAAATAATCCATATAAATTTTATGCAATTAGAAGGATTCCACTGGCAGAGGATGGTATTGGTTGTTGAACCATCCACAAGAGGATAAATACATTATTAACAGAATTTGCTACTTTCTTTAATTAAAAAGTCAGTTAAATCTCCTTTTTGATTAAAAATCAAAAAAATTAATTGGTTCTCTTTGAATTCTAGTTTGAAACATTAATCTTAGCCGAGAATTACATAGTAATGAACAACACATATTTCTTTAGCGGTTTTTATTTCTACTTCTTTTACGGAAGCAGAAAGGGACTGTTGTAGAAATACATAAGTATAAAACACTTAAAGTCCCGAGTTTACTTCGGGACTTTTTTATTGGATGAAATTGAAAATCGCCATACAGGGAATTAAAGGAAGCAACCATCATCAAGTGGCCAAAGAATATTTTGGTGAACAAATTGAATTGGTCGAATGCCTTTCGTTTGATAAAATGATTGACCATTTGTTGGATGGTTCTGCTGACCAAGGGGTTATGGCCATTGAAAATTCAATTGCTGGTTCCATTATTCCCAATTACAACTTGGTATACCACAACGATATTCATGTTATCGGGGAGCATTACTTGGGCATACATCACAATTTGATGGTAAAAAATGGGGTGTCAATTAAAGATTTAAAGGAAGTGCACTCCCATCCTATGGCGCTATTGCAATGCAAAGAATTCTTTAAAGACCATTCACATATTAAACTAGTAGAAGACGTTGATACCGCGGAGACAGCCAAACGAATCCAAGAAAAAAACCTCGATTCTGTGGGCGCCATAGCCCCAAAAGTGGCAGCTGAACTTTATGATTTAAATATCATAGCTCCAGAAATTCAAACTATTAAAAACAACGCGACACGTTTCATAATCCTTAAGAAGCAAAATAAAGTATTGCCAGAATCAGAGATTGATAAGGCTTCATTACGATTTATAACCGACCATAAACGCGGAAGCTTGGCAACTGTTTTAAATGTTATGAGTGATTGCAATATGAACCTTACAAAGATTCAATCATTGCCGGTAATCGAAACGCCATGGAAATATGCATTCTTTGTCGATGTGACATTTGATAAATATGAGGAGTTTGCCAAAGCAAAATCATTGTTGGAAATAATGTCGGAAGATTTTAGGGTTTTGGGTGAGTACAAAAACGCATTAAAAAAATGATTACTGCAGATCGGTTACATAGCGTTCAAGAATACTATTTCTCAAAGAAATTACGAGAAGTAAGAGGTCTTATTGCGGATGGTCGTCCGATAATCAATATGGGCATTGGTAGCCCAGATTTGCCTCCCCCGACAGCTGCCCTTAATGCCTTGAATGCTATTTTGGACAAGCCAGGGGCTCACCAATACCAAAGCTATCAAGGTTTGCCGGAGCTTAGGGAAGCGATGGTTAATTTCTACAAAGAACGATTTGGGGTTGAACTGAATCCATCAAATGAAATATTACCACTAATTGGCTCTAAAGAAGGCATCATGCACATCAGCATGGCCTTTTTGAATGTTGGAGATGCAGTACTTGTTCCAAATCCTGGTTATCCTACCTATACCTCTGTTAGCAAATTAATCGGAGCAGAGACCATTCAATATGACTTAAAGGAGGAAAATGACTGGCTTCCTGACATCCAATCTTTAGGGAAATTGGATTTGCAAAAAGTAAAGCTCATGTGGATCAGTTACCCCAATATGCCAACTGGGGCCAAAATCAATATGGCTAAAATGGAAGAACTGGTGGCCTTTGCCAAACAGAATGAGATTTTATTGGTAAATGATAACCCCTACAGTTTTGTTCTGAATGATGAACCTACCAGCATACTTCAAGTTGACGGCGCAAAGGAATGTGCCATGGAGTTGAACTCCCTCAGTAAAACCTTCAATTTGGCCGGTTGGCGTGTAGGTATGGTCATGGGTAGCCAAGAACATGTGACAGCGGTATTAAAAGTGAAAAGCAATATGGATTCCGGTATGTTCTATGGTTTGCAAAAAGGGGCAATTGCAGCATTGGAATCAAGTCAGGATTGGTTTGACAATCTTGATAAAGTGTATTCGGAACGTCGTGAGTTGATGTTCGAGCTGGCGAAAAAGTTGGACTGTACCTACGATAAAGATACCGCAGGCATGTTCGTTTGGGCGAAACTTCCCGAAGGTTCTAAGAAGTCTGAGGACTTTATTGATGAGGTGCTTTATGATAAAAACATCTTCATAGCACCAGGTACAATTTTTGGAAGCAATGGCGAAGGTTACATACGATTTTCGTTATGTGTGAAGGAACAAAAAATTAAAGAAGCAATAGGAAGATTTTAGCATGGGACCGATGGTGGAAATAAGACCCCTTATTAAATCTGATGCTTCTCGACTAGCTGAGTTGGCAAACAATAAGAATATATGGGATAATCTCAGGGATTATATTCCATATCCTTATAGAATTGAAGATGCCCATGAATTCATTAAGTCTAAAGAATCAGAGAGACCCACGCTCACTTTTGGTATCACTCACAGTAGTGAGTTCTGCGGAATAATCGGATTAAATGCAAATACTGATGTTCATCGACTTACTGCTGAAATGGGATATTGGGTCGGAGAACCCTTTTGGAAAAAAGGTATAACAACCAAGGCAATCGCCTTAGTAAGTGATTATGGTTTTAAGAAGCTTGGTCTTGAACGAATTTATGCAAGCGTATTTGATTTTAATATTCCTTCAATGCGGGTATTGGAAAAAAATGGATTTAATAAAGAAGGTGTTCTTCGTAATTCGGTCATCAAGAATGGTACAATTCATGACCAGCACCTATATGCTAAATTGAAAAATGAATAAAGTAGTTATCATCGGAGTAGGCCTAATTGGAGGTTCTTTTGCCAAAGGCATCAAGAGACTCCATCCTGAGGCATTTATCATTGGTTTCGACAAGAATGAAGAACATTTAACGGAAGCTCTGGACATTGGATTGATAAATGAAAAGGGTAGTTCAGAAAATTTGAAAGAAGCAGATATGGTTTTTGTTACCATTCCTGTTGATGTTTTGGTCACCGAACTCCCTAAAATCCTCGATGTCATAAATGACGATTGTGTGGTAATTGACGCAGGGTCGACAAAATCATTACTCTGTCAGTCGGTTACGAACCATAAAAAAAGAAGAAACTATCTATCATGCCACCCTATAGCAGGTACAGAATTCTCAGGACCTTCGGCAGCATTCGATGGACTTTATGAAGGCAAGACCAATATAATTTGTGAGGTTGAAAAAACGGCTTTCAAGTTACAAGAAAAGGCCCTTGACTTATTTCGTGAACTCGGTATGCGCATCCGCTACATGAATCCAGAAGCCCACGATAAACACATAGCCTATGTATCGCATTTGTCACACATAAGTTCATTTATGTTGGGAAAAACGGTAATTGAGGAGGAGCAGAACGAACGGGATATTTTTGACATGGCAGGGAGTGGTTTTGAAAGTACGGTGCGTCTTGCAAAAAGTTCACCGGAAATGTGGACCCCGATTTTTGAACAGAATAAAGAGAACGTGGTCAAGAGTTTAGAGGAGTACATCAAAAATTTGGAATCCTTTAAAGCAATGATGGAGAAGGGAGATTTTGAAGGAATCTACGATCAAATGAACAATACGAATAGAATAAAACAAATATTGAAAGGAATACCCATTACTAAAACACTGAATTAAAAATGGAAAACTCAAAAGAGCTAAGAACTTGGTTGGATAATATGGAATTACCACATCCTTTGGTAATCGCCGGACCGTGTAGCGCTGAAACCGAAGAACAAGTAATGAAAATAGCACATGAATTAAAAGATTCAGATGTAAGCTATTATCGCGCTGGAATTTGGAAACCGAGAACCCGTCCTGGAAATTTTGAGGGTGTGGGAGCGCTTGGTCTTAAGTGGCTGCAACGTGTAAAAGAAGAAACAGGCCTAAAAACATGTACTGAGGTTGCCAACAAAACACATGTAGATTTGGCCCTAGAACATGATATTGATTTGTTATGGATTGGTGCGCGAACTTCGGTAAGCCCATTTATGATGCAAGATATTGCAGATGCTTTGGAAGGTACTGATAAGGTGGTTTTGGTGAAAAATCCAATAAACCCCGATTTACCCTTGTGGCTTGGAGGAATTGAGCGTTTGTACAAGAAGGGAATAAAAAATCTTGGTGCCATTCACAGAGGCTTCTCAACATATGCAAAAACCAAATATCGAAATATACCAGAATGGCAATTGGCCATTGAATTTCAAAATAGATTTCCTGATTTACCATTGATCAATGACCCAAGTCATATTACCGGTAAGCGTGAAATGGTTTTTGATGTTTCGCAAACGGCTTTAGACCTGAACTTTGATGGTTTGATGATTGAGACACATCACGACCCAGAGAATGCTTGGAGCGATGCTCGTCAACAAGTAACACCAGACGCCCTTAAACAAATGTTCGTAGACCTAAAGATGCGTAAAGAAACAGATGAAGAGGCAGAATACAACTCAAAATTGGCCGGTAATCGTGCTCAAATTGATGTATTGGATAACCAGTTGATTGACTTATTGGGCCAGCGTATGAAAGTCGCGGATGAGATTGGAGCATTGAAAAAGAGCAAGAACGTTGCAGTTCTTCAATCCAATCGCTGGAACGCTATTTTAGGTAAAATGATCTTGGAAGGCGAACAGAAGGGGCTAAGTGAAGAATTTGTACTCAAAATGTTCAAAGCGATTCACCAAGAATCGATTAATCACCAAGAGAAAATTATTAATTCTTAAGAGGATTAAAATCAAGTATTAAAGCGGCTACATTAAAATGGCCGCTTTTTTATTTTTCTATTGAAAAATCATAGAATGCAAAATCACTGAAAATTGGTGCGTTCAAGATATCTTGATGAACAAAGCAATACTCTCCTGCCTCTAAGGTGGAGTTTGGTGTAACGCTAAAAACTCCAGGTTCGACCTGTTCACTTGTAAATGGTACTAGTGCTGCAACAACACGTTCTTGCCAACTTGTTTTTTGCTTAAAAATTTGTCTATGATTTCGGCGTTTGTTTGTTTTTAATCTTAAAAGAATAAACTCTTTTGGGGATTTGGAATCTCTAAAACCCCTATCAAATGTACCCGTGTCAGAAAATGGATCATTATTTGAAAAAGAGAAAACAAAACTCTGGTTCTTAATATTGTTACCTGAACTAGCATTTAGTAAAAATGGTATTCTTTCTGAAGGTACTGCTCCAAAGGTGATGAAACTAACTGCAGTTTTTTTGAATTCATTACCACCCAGTAGACTTGCATGTAGTTCAGTGTCACCATCTTCTAGAAAAATTCCGTTTGTAGAATTTTGGGCGAACAGTTGGGTAAAAAACATAAAATTGAAAAGAAGTACAATCGTGGCAATTATTCTCATGCGGAAGCTATTTATCATTTTTGGATGTTTGTAATTATGAATCAAACTTTATACCAAAAAGTGTAACAATTTGTATTTTAAGTCATCCTTCTAAAAAATTAAACATTCAATCATGAAACATTTTTATACTATCGCATTACTCTTATTTACCGGTCTAGCCTTTTCACAACGCACTATTGATAAACAAGTCGGTGATTTCAATGAAATTAAAGTGTTCGATTTGATAGAAGTCAATTTGATACAATCAGATGAAAACAGAATCGTAATTAAAGGTGATAATACCACAGACATTAAATGGGTCAATAAAGATGGCGTCTTGAAATTGCGCATGCAGCTCGATAAAAAATTTACAGGGGAAAATACCTTTATTGAAGTTTATTACACCGATGTTGACGTAATCGACGCGAATGAAGGGGCCCGGATTACATGCAATGAATTGGTCAAGAAAACCAAATTGGAGCTTCGTGCACAAGAAGGTGGAAAAATTTCAATCGGTATGGATGTTGCTGTGGTTGATATTCGGGCGGTGACCGGTGGTATCATCGAAGCCTCTGGCCTAGCAGAGAACCAAAGTATTGTGTTGAATACCGGCGGTATTTTTGAAGGGAGCGACTTAAGAACCTCTATTGCTGAAGTGAAAATTCAGGCTGGGGGTGAGGCTGAGGTTTTTGCATCCGAACGTATCGACATCAATGTTAAAGCAGGTGGAGATGTTACCGTATATGGCAAACCCAAAGAAGTAAACAAAAAAACCTTTGCGGGTGGTCGTGTAAGGGTATTGGATTAGAAAATTAAGATTGATAGAAAAAGCCCCATATTTATTTGAAATATGGGGCTTTCTTTTGATTGGTAGTCAAAATTATTTCTTGAATATGTACCGGGTGATAAAGATTCCTTTACCATCACCTTTTCCTCCTTCACTTTCAACGGCACTGGTCACAAATGCCAATTCCCAGCCGTTTGCTACCATGTCATTGATCATTGAAGTTAAAAGTGCATCATTGGCGGCGATATTCTGAAAGCGGATACCTCCGATATTATAAAAGTTCAAAAGTTTGGTTTCTTCGAAATTTTTAACTCGAATCTCACCTCTTTTTGATTTGTTTCGGGTATTGTCCTCATCAGTTTGAACACTTGTGTATTCCCTGTAATCTTTGTCCTCAAGTGCATTTACAATTCTTGAACGCCCAAGTCCGTTTGGTACGATTGATTCAACACTTGTAATGACTTTGAATTGTTGTGCGTTGGTTTCGAATACTGCAGCTACGATAAAAAGAGCTACAAAAATGATTCTTTTCATAATTGAAAGGTGTTTTGTTAATTGAGCCCAATGTTAAAAGGAATTTGTAAGAAAAGAAAATTGTTTCTTTGTTATTGTATGAATTGTTATCAACAGCACACATAATGCAGGGATTGGTGTACAAATCGACAGGAAGTTGGTACACGGTTAAGACCGATGATGGCAATTTTCATGAGTGTCGCATCAAAGGAAAGTTTAGAATCAAGGGGATAAAAAGCACAAATCCCATAGCTGTTGGAGATACCGTTACTTTCAATTTGGAAACCATTGGTGACGAAACCGTAGGTATTATTTCCGGTATTGAAGAACGAAAAAACTATATTATAAGAAAGTCGGTAAACCTATCGAAACAGGTTCATATTATTGCCGCAAACATTGATCAGGCCTTTTTATTGGTGACCTTGAATAACCCAACAACTTACACAGCTTTTATAGACCGTTTTTTAGTCACCTCTGAGGCCTATGAAATACCTGCAATTCTTCTTTTTAATAAGTTGGATACCTATGACCCAGACGAAATGGTCGAAGTCAATTTTTTGATGGAATTATATCGAAATATTGGATATCAAGTAATTGGGCTTTCAGCAAAAAAAGGAGATGGAGTTGAAAAGGTGAAAGACCTGATGGAAAGTAAAATCAGTATGTTTTCGGGCAATTCAGGGGTTGGGAAATCCACTTTGGTAAATGCACTTGAACCAGGTCTTCAGTTGAAAACTTCAGAGATTTCAGAACAACATTTACAAGGGCAACATACGACCACTTTTGCTGAAATGTACGACCTCTCTTTTGGGGCGAAGATTATTGATACACCAGGTATTCGCGGTTTCGGCATTGTTGATATGGAAAAGGATGAACTCGGTGATTATTTTCCAGAATTCTTTGAACTAAAATCGGAATGCAAATTCAATAACTGCTTGCACTTAGATGAACCAAAATGTGCTGTAAAGCAGGCATTGGAAGATGGTGAATTGGCTTGGAGTAGATATCGTAGCTATGTGCAAATGTTAGAGGAAGATGTTGCCGAAAGTTACCGAACCGATATATATAGGGAACGATAATGCGCACGGTAATTCAAAGGGTTTCAAGAGCAAGTGTTACCGTTGAGGGAAAAACGGTCTCCAACATAGAAAATGGACTGTTAGTGCTATTAGGTATTGAGGAGGCAGACGGGGTGGAGGATATCGTTTGGCTTACCAGAAAGATTTCGAATCTCAGAATTTTTAATGATGCCGAGGGTGTAATGAACAAATCTCTACTGGATATTGATGGTGATGCCATCGTTGTAAGTCAATTTACCTTGCATGCTGCTACAAAGAAGGGCAATAGGCCTTCCTATATTAAAGCTGCCAAGCCAGAAGTGGCGATTCTGTTGTACGAGGAGTTTGTTGCTCAATTCGAAAAGGACCTGGATAAAAAGGTGGGTACAGGAATCTTTGGTTCTGATATGAAAGTAGACTTACTGAATGATGGACCGGTTACAATAATTATTGATTCTAAAAACAAGGAGTAATGAACATACAGAACGCTCAACAGGCAGTTGATGAATGGATAATGAACCATGGGGTGCGTTATTTTAATGAATTGACAAACATGGCACAGCTAACTGAAGAAGTTGGTGAAGTGGCCAGAATTATTGCACGGCGGTATGGGGAACAGAGTGAAAAAGAATCTGATAAGAACAAGGATTTGGGTGAAGAATTGGCTGATGTTCTTTTTGTAGTCTTATGTTTGGCCAATCAAACTGGAGTGGATTTGCAACAGGCTTTTGAAAAAAAGTTGGATTTGAAAACAAAGCGGGATCACGACCGGCATCACAACAATCAAAAGTTGAAATAAAATTATATTTGGGGCTTAATAGAGACCATTTTGAAACTTCATATTTCCTCTCCGGAAAACCAACAAATACAAAAGTCCATTCAAATAACCGGTTCCAAAAGTGAAACAAATCGGTTATTGCTATTACAGGCACTTTTTCCAAGTTTAAAAATAGAGAACCTATCCAATTCTGATGATGCCCAGGTGATGCAAAAAGGATTGCAAGTCACAGTCGGTGAGGTTGATATTCATCATGCAGGTACTGCAATGCGTTTTCTAACATCTTACTTTGCATGTCAAGAAGGAAAAGAAGTTTTGCTTACCGGTTCTCATCGAATGAAAGAACGTCCTATTTCTGTTTTGGTCGATGCCCTAAGAAGTTTGGGTGCTGAAATTGAGTATGCAGAAAACGAAGGTTATCCTCCATTAAAAATTTCAGGAAAAAAAATTTCGGCATCAAAAGTTAGTCTTCCGGCAAATATTAGTAGCCAATACATTTCATCATTATGTTTGGTGGCTCCTAGTTTGGAAAATGGCCTTGAAATTGAACTAGTTGGCAAAATTACCTCTGTTCCTTACATAAAAATGACCTTGGCCTTATTAACAGAAGTTGGTATAGTAAACAGTTTTGAAGGAAACTCCATTAATGTATCCTCGATTTCAGAGGTCAAACCTTCCACTCTGGTGGTAGAATCAGATTGGAGCGCAGCCAGTTATTTTTATAGTGTTGTCGCGCTTGCAGATTTGGGGACGGAAATTGAACTAGCTTCATACAAGCAAAACTCGCTTCAAGGTGATAGTGTTTTGGCAGAGATTTATAAAAAGTTAGGTGTTAAGACCACTTTTGATAATAACGCTATAAGACTACAAAAGGCTCAAGTAGTTGAAATGGAATCCTTGAACCTTGATTTATCAAATGCACCTGATATCGCCCAGACCATAGCCGTTACCTGTTTGGGATTAGGGATTGGATGTAAACTTACGGGTTTACATACACTGCCTATAAAAGAAACCGATCGTTTGGCCGCCATGAAAACAGAGTTAGAGAAGTTTGGCGCAACTGTTGAAATAGACAAGGAGAGCCTTACCTTAATAATTCCAACATTGTCCAATGACGAAGTTGCAGTCGATACTTACCATGACCACAGAATGGCAATGGCTTTCGCACCTTTAGCTATGAAGACAAGTTTTTATGTGAATGATTCAGGTGTAGTTTCAAAATCTTACCCGGATTTTTGGACAGATTTCGAATCTCTTGGTTTTCAAATAACTGAAGCTTAGTTTTTGTAGGCCAAATACTTGACAACCCCTATCTCAGCATTGTATATTTGCAGCCTTTGAAAAAAATCAAAATTTCCGAATGAAATTATCCAACTTCAATTTTGAACTGCCTAAGGACCTATTGGCAGAATACCCAGCAGAAAACCGTGATGAATCAAAACTTATGGTGATTCATAGAGAAACAGGGAAAATAGAGCATAAGATGTTCAAAGACATGATTGACTATTTTGATGAAGGTGACGTCATGGTCTTGAACAATACTAAAGTCTTCCCTGCCAGGTTATTTGGTAACAAAGAAAAGACAGGGGCAAGGATTGAAGTCTTTTTGCTTCGCGAATTAAACGAAGAGCAACGTCTATGGGATGTTCTGGTTGACCCTGCTCGAAAAATACGTATTGGTAATAAGCTTTATTTCGGAGATGACGAAAGTTTGGTTGCAGAGGTAATTGACAATACTACTTCAAGAGGTCGAACATTGCGTTTTCTTTACGATGGTTCGTATGCTGACTTTAGAAGAAAACTTCGAGAGCTGGGTGAAACCCCACTTCCAAAATATATAAAGAGGGATGTTACTCCTGAAGACGAAGAACGCTACCAGACTATCTATGCCAAGCACGAAGGAGCCGTAGCTGCACCAACTGCAGGTCTTCACTTTTCAAAGCACTTATTAAAGCGTTTAGAGATAAAAGGGGTTGACTTTGCTGAGGTAACACTTCATGTTGGTTTAGGTACCTTCAATCCAGTTGAAGTAGAGGACCTTTCCAAGCATAAAATGGATAGTGAGGAGCTCATAATAGACGAAAAAGCTGTAGATATCGTAAACAGTGCTAAGGCGAATAAAAGAAAGATATGTGCTGTAGGAACTACTGTAATGCGCGGTTTGGAAAGTGCTGTTTCATCTGAGCATACACTAAATACATTTGAAGGATGGACGAACAAGTTTATTTTTCCACCTTATGACTTCAGTATAGCTGATGCTATGATAACAAATTTCCATCTACCAAAATCAACTTTGTTGATGATGATATCTGCTTTTATGGGGCATGATTTGATGAAAAAATCATACAAACAAGCTATTTTGGAACAATATCGTTTCTACTCTTATGGTGATGCAATGCTTATCCTTTAGCAGGTTACAGTATTCTCCATATCGTAATGATTAATTCATATCCCGGTATTTTACCGGGATTTTTCTTTTCTAACTTTGTACAATGCCGGAGGCCAAGAAAGACATAAGAACCCTTACAAAAGAACAGTTGCGTGAATTTTTTATGACTAATGGCGATAAGGCATTTCGTGGAAACCAAGTCTACGAATGGCTATGGCAAAAATCTGCCCACTCTTTTGAGGGAATGACCAATCTTTCTAAGCAGACCAGACAAATGCTGGAAGACCATTTTGTGATTAACCATATTCGTGTTGATCAAATGCAGCGTAGTAATGATGGTACTATAAAGAATGCGGTCAAATTACACGATGGATTAGTTGTCGAATCCGTTTTGATACCAACAGAATCAAGAACTACGGCCTGCGTTTCGAGTCAGGTTGGCTGTAGTCTTGATTGTAGGTTTTGTGCAACTGCAAGACTAAAACGTATGCGCAACCTAAATCCTGATGAAATTTACGATCAGGTAGTGGCCATCGACCAACAAAGCCGGTTGTACCACAATCGTCCGCTTAGCAATATTGTCTTTATGGGTATGGGGGAACCCTTGATGAACTACAATAATGTGCTTAAATCCATTGAAAAAATAACCTCTGATGAAGGGTTAGGCATGTCTCCTAAACGAATAACCGTGTCAACATCTGGGGTTCCGAAGATGATAAGAAGAATGGCCGATGAAGAAGTAAAATTCAATTTGGCCGTTTCCCTACATTCTGCAATCGACGATGTCAGGACCACAATTATGCCCTTTAATGCTACATTTCCACTTAAGGACTTGCGGGAGGCATTGGAATATTGGTATGCAAAGACCAAGAATAGAATCACTTATGAATATGTGGTTTGGAAGGGAATAAATGATACTCAAGAAGCCGTGGATGCTCTTGTGAAATTTTGCAAATTCGCTCCTTCAAAGGTTAATTTGATTGAATATAATCCTATAGACGGTGGCGAGTTTCAACAAGCGAATGATGAAGCAATCCAAATGTACATTAAGATGTTGGAACGCAATCGAATTACCGTCACGGTTCGCCGTTCAAGGGGAAAGGATATAGATGCGGCCTGCGGACAATTGGCCAATAAGACCTAAATTATTCCATTTTCAAGGTCTTTTGAAGTTCAGCAAGTATCTTTGAATACTTGAAACGCGAAGTAGCACAAATACGACAACCCATTGAATGGGAAATGGAACGTTTTGAAAACAAGTTCCGCGACTCCATGGCCTCTAAAGTCGCCCTATTCAATAGAATCACCTATTACATCGTAAATAGAAAGGGCAAGCAAATGCGTCCAATGTTCGTTTTCTTAACGGCTAAAATCGTAAATGATGGCCAAGTCTTGGAGCGCACGTATACTGGAGCCACTATCATTGAATTAATTCACACTGCAAGCTTGGTTCATGACGATGTTGTTGATGATAGCAACAAAAGACGTGGCTTCTTTTCAGTAAATGCGCTTTGGAAAAATAAGATTGCAGTATTAGTCGGGGATTTTCTATTCTCAAGAGGACTTTTAGTAGCCTTGGATAGAGGGGATTATGACTTATTGCAGATTATTTCAAATTCTGTTCGTGATATGAGTGAGGGCGAGCTCTTACAAATAGAAAAGGCAAGAAAACTGGATATTACCGAAGATGTTTATTACGATATCATTCGTCAAAAAACGGCAACACTTATTGCAGCATGTTGCAGTATTGGTGCAGCTTCGGTCAAACCCAATTCAGAGGAGGTTAAAAAATTTAAGCGGTTCGGTGAACTTTGTGGTATGGCCTTTCAAATAAAAGACGACCTTTTTGATTATGGCACTGAACAAATCGGTAAACCCACAGGTATTGATATCAAGGAACAGAAAATGACCCTTCCTTTGATTTATGCCTTGAACAAGAGCACAAAAGATAAAAAACGCTGGCTTATAAATTCCGTAAAGAACCACAACAAAAATAAAAAGCGTGTCAAGGAGGTCATTGCATATGTTAAGGAACAAGGCGGATTGGATTATGCTGTAAAAAAGATGCTGGAATTTAAAGATGAAGCATTGAATTTACTTTCAGATTATCCAGATTCCGATTATAAAGAAGCCTTGACTTTGATGGTCAATTATGTTGTCGAACGGAAAAAATAATTTTTTTTGGCCTTAGGCAACTGTTTGAAATTTCTTCTCGTCTATCTAAATAAGAGGACAAAATGTTACCTGTGAAAGTGATTTCATTTTATAGTAATGAGAAGCAGCTTATTAAAAAGGCTGCAAATGGCAATCAATTGGCACAAAGGGCTATTTATGAAAGATTTTCACCAAAAATGCTTAGTGTTTGTAGACAGTATATCAAAGACATTCATTTTGCGGAAGATGTAATGGTAAATGGTTTTGTTAAGGTATTCAAGAACTTAAATGCCTTTGAACATCGCGGAAGTTTCGAAGGTTGGGTGCGGAAGATTATGATACGTGAAAGCATATCGTATTTAAGAAAAAGCCAATTCGTTGTTTTTGATGATGAGGTCATCGAAACAAAAGCACAAGTGAACGAGACGGTGATAGAATCTTTCAATACTGAACATATTCAACAATTGATTGATCAATTACCAGAAGGTTACAAAATGGTTTTTGTGCTCTATGCTGTTGAGGGGTACAAGCACAATGAGATAGCCACAATGCTCAATATTTCTGAGGGTACTTCAAAATCACAATTGTCAAAGGCTAGAAGGTTGTTACAGCGTAAATTAACATTGGGGGGAGATGTCAAGAAGGCATCAGAAGGATAAATCTTGAGGTAATGGAAAAGTTAGAAAATCATATTAAAAAATCCTTGGAAGAACGGGAAATTAAACCTTCTCCAAGGGCCTGGGAGCGAATTTCAGTACAGGTCGAACAAAAAAAAGAGCGCAACTTTATTCTTCCGATTAGTATTGCCGCCAGTGTAGTATTTATGGTGTTGTTTGCTTTACAATTTCTTTTGATTAACGAAGAAGAAACCTTGCAACCCACATTAGAATCTAATCCAAACACTGTTGTGTCTATTGATAATAGTGCCGACGATAATAATACTGACGATTCAGAGACCATCACTCTAAATCAGAAGGAAGAGGTTGAGTTCAATACATCCATTCAAGAAAGCTTTTCTGAAGAACTTGAAATCGTATTCAAAGAAGATAAGGAGAACACTGAAGAGGTTTTGGAACTAAACCAAAAAGAGTATGTTTCGCTCAATAAAATTGAAGTCTCTGAAGAAGCAATTGCAATTAGTGCACAAAATTTACTTAGTGAGGTTTTGGCCATGGAAAAGGATACTGATCAGATAACCGATGCCGAAATTGATTCGTTGCTGCTGATTGCCCAAAAGCAATTATTGGCGGAACGAATAAATCCAAAAATGGAGGACGGTGAAATTGATGCGATGGCATTGCTCAATGAAGTTGAACTTGAATTAATAGCCACTGAAAGAAACCAGTTATTTGATAGGTTAAAAGAAAGCTTTTTTAAACTGCGGACGGCCGTCGCAGACAGAAATAAATAAATATTCATCAATCAAAATTCCTTAAAGTTTCAGGTGGTCAAATTAAATGGCCACCTTGAAACCAAGGGGAGTATTAAACTAAATCATCATGAGAAAAATCACTACAATTTTGGTAATGCTTATTTTACTTCTTGCCCAAGATGCCCTGGGTCAAAGTAATGGTTTGGAACGAAAAATCAAGAAACTAAAGGAGCAACGCGAAAAAGTCGAAGACCAAGAAAAGAAAGCACTAAAACAAGAAGTAAAAGATATCAATGCAAGGTTTGATAATGGAACAATTTCTTTTGAAAAAGCTCAGGAATTAAAAGAAGCAGCAGCAAAAAAACGGGCGTTGAACATTGAAAACAGAATCTCTATAATTGACAACAGAATCGCGCTTTTAGAACGAAATGAAGACCTTTCTATTGATGAACCAATTGAAGAGGATACAAATGCTGTAATCATTAACCTAACTGATAATGATGACGAGGATTATCGTATTCTAGGTATTCGATTTCGAGACAAGGAATGGGACAGACCTGTGAAGTATGATCGCCGAACCTATTCAGACTTTGTAATTGCCATAGGTTTGAACAATGCAATTATTGAAAATCAATCATTGGATGATTCACCCTATAAGATAGGTGGTAGCCGATTTTTTGAAATGGGCTGGCAATGGCGAACAAGGGTCTTTAGAAATTCTAATTGGTTGCGCCTGAATTATGGGTTGTCTTTTCAATTTAATGGGCTAAAGCCAGTTGATAATCAATATTTTGTGATTAATGGTGATCAAACAGATCTTGAAGAATTTCCTTTGGAACTCAACAAGTCCAAACTTCGTATGGATAATTTGGTTTTCCCTATCCACTTCGAATTTGGTCCTTCGAAATATTATGCTTCAGAAGATAAAATACGCTACTCGTTAAATCGTCAGTTTCGAATGGGCATCGGTGGTTACGGTGGCTTTAATATAGGTACAAGACAAAAATTGAAGTACAGCGAAAATGGGGATGATATTAAAGATAAATTGAAACGCGACTACAATACAAGCAATTTAATCTATGGTCTGAGTGCCTATATCGGGTTTGATAACACACTCTTGTATTGCAAGTATGATCTGAATACCATATTCACTGATAATCCAGTTGAACAACGAAACATATCCTTAGGCCTTCGGTTCGATATTGACTAATCAAAAAAAGCCCCTGACAACAGGGGCTTTTTTATTTTTATGTGCGTATTATTTCGCTTGGAAGTTCTTTTTCTAAATAGGCCTTCTTGCAATGTGAACATTCGGCAAAACGGTTAGTATGTATCTTAAATAGCTTTATCCAAAACAAATGAAAGAAGTTAGCTTGTTCTATTAAATTTAAAGTGTTGGTTTGTTTACAATAACTACAAGTGGCACCAACCAATTTTCGCTGTTCCATTTTACCAGGTCTAGTACCGAAGAAAAGAATCATTATTTGTAATAAATTTGATAGCTTATCCGTAAAGTTAATATTTCCTTTTTTCCGAAGGATACATCGATAGTCCATGATTTCAAAAAATACCATTGATCAAGTTTATGAAACCGCTCGGGTTGAGGAGGTCATTGGTGATTTTGTGCAACTAAAAAAGTCTGGGAGTAATTTCAAAGGATTGAGCCCTTTTAGTGATGAGCGTACGCCAAGTTTTATGGTTAGTCCTGTGAAACAGATTTGGAAGGACTTTAGTAGCGGTAAAGGTGGCAACGTAGTGGCCTTTTTGATGGAACATGAACATTTTAGCTATCCAGAAGCAATTCGCTATCTCGCCAAGAAATATAATATTGAGATAGAGGAAACGGAGCAGACCGATGAGCAGAAAGAACAGGCCAACGAACGTGAAAGCATGTATTTGGTCTCAGAATTTGCTCAGCAGTATTTTGTAAAGACTTTATGGGAGACGCAGCCAGGAAAGGCCATAGGACTTACCTATTTCAAGGAACGTGGTTTTACAGATGAAACTATAAAAATGTTTGGTTTGGGCTATAGTCTTGACCAATGGGAAGCCTTTACCCAAGAGGCCTTAAGCGGCAGCTATAAATTGGATTTCTTAGAAAAAACCGGTTTGACGATTGTCAAAGATCAGGGAGCAGGAGAAAAAAAGACCTTTGATCGTTTCAAAGGCCGGGTAATGTTTCCGATTCATTCAATGAGTGGACGGGTCTTGGGTTTTGGAGGTCGAATATTGACTAATGATAAAAAGGCGGCTAAATACCTAAACTCACCAGAAAGTGAGATTTACCACAAGAGTAAAGTGCTGTACGGTATTTATTATGCCAAGCAGGCCATCGCTAAGGAAGATAATTGCTATTTGGTTGAGGGCTACACTGATGTGATACAAATGCACCAGAGGGGAATTCACAATGTGGTTGCATCGAGTG
Source organism: Croceivirga thetidis (assembly GCF_012272815.1). Lineage (GTDB taxonomy): Bacteria > Bacteroidota > Bacteroidia > Flavobacteriales > Flavobacteriaceae > Croceivirga > Croceivirga thetidis. The sequence goes on along the minus strand of NZ_JAAWWL010000001.1, from coordinate 175,535 downwards.
GTACCGCATTGACCCCAGAACAAATTCGATTGATCAACCGATTGACAAAAAATATCACAGTTCTTTTTGATGGCGATGCTGCTGGTCTAAGAGCCTCCCTGCGCGGTATCGATTTGATATTGGAACAAGGAATGAATGTTAAGGTATGCACTTTTCCTGAAGGAGAGGATCCCGATAGTTTCGCTAAAAACAATGCTTATGAGGATTTGGTGTTGTACCTGGAACAAAACGCAAAGGACTTTATTCAATTTAAAACCTCCTTATTAGCTAAAGAAGCTGCCAACGACCCTATAAAAAGAGCTGAAACCGTTCGTGATATTGTAGGTTCCATAGCTAAGATTCCGGATCGTATAAAGCGAGAAATCTATATTCAAGAGTGTGCCAAAATGATGCAGTTATCAGAAGATACGCTGTACAGTGCCTTGGCCCAATTGGATAAGAAATCAATGAATGAGGCTTCTAAAAAGGTCAAGCAAGAACAGAAGGCTTTTGAAGTTGTCAAAAATGACCCTGTTGTTGAGAAAGTTGATGTTCAGTTTGAACTAGAAAGGAAGATTATAGGTATTCTTTTAATTTATGGATTTGAAAGAGACGAATTTGAAGACCTAATACTTCGAGAAAACGAAGAAGGAGACCTAGAACTAAAAAGCGAAAAATCTACTCTAAAGGTTTTTGAAAAAGTATTTTTAAATCTCCAAGAAGATGAAATTGAATTTACAAATGAAACATTCAAAGAAGTCTATTTTCAATTAATATCAGAAATGAATGAGAAAGAAGAATTCTTGATTAGAAGTTTTATGAGCAAATTAAGCCAAGAATATTCGGCAGAAATTTCTACCATTTTAATGGAAGAAGAAAAGTATTCAATGCATGATTGGGAGAGAAAAAACATATATCCAAAAAAGAAAAGAATTGGTATGGTTCAACTAGTTGACGAAACAATTTTAACCTTACGCTCTTTTTTAATAAAAAAGGTTGTTTCTACGTTGCAACAAAAAACTCTTCTCAAAGAAGATAATAGGGAAACTTTAATTGAAATAAATGACTACAACGAGCTTCATGTTCTATTGAACAAAAGATTAGGGCGCGTTCTTAGTTTTTAACCATAAAAAAACCCCAATTTAATTGGGGTTTTTTTTGAAATATTCTAGTTTGTTTAGTACAATTCCAACGCTTTTGCTTGCTGCAAAAGATCTACCAAGTTATCAACGTTTAATTTGCGCATTAAACGTGCCTTGTAGGTGCTCACGGTCTTTTCATTCAAGTTAAGACCTTCGGCTACTTCCTTATTGCGTTTTCCGCTTGCAAGTAACTTTAGAACCTCTACCTCTCTAGTAGATAATTTTCTAAAGAATCTTCTTGGCTTTTGTGTGCCTTCATCAAAGGCTAAACGCTGTGCCAATTCATTAGTAATGAACATGTTTCCTTCGGCAACTTTTCTCAAGGCAGACATGATATAATCAATATCAGCTGATTTAGAAAGGTAACCAAATGCCCCAGCACGAATGGTACTAAGCGCATAAACATCTTCAGATTGACCACTGAACATCAAAACTTTGGTGTTCGGGAACTCGTCTTTAATCTTTCTTAGGGTAGCAATGCCATTTATTTCTGGAATATCCATTTCTAGCATCACAACGTCGGGGGAAACTTTTTTTAACGTCTCAAACAACTCGGAAGTAGTAGCGACGTCGGCAATCACATCAAAGTCAGGTTGTCTGCTCAGGACTTCCTTGACCCCCAATCTTACAATTGGATGATTGTCCGCAATTAAAACTTTAATCATTTTGTGGGTTTTACTTCAGTTTATGGGTTAATGAATGTGTTTAGTAGTCTAATGCCTACAAAATTCGAAAGGCAATATACATATTTGTGTGAACAAATGTGCCAAAAAATTTCCGAAACCTTAGTTTTTTTGGGGTTTTATTCGTTTTAATTGCAGAAAATTCAGTTGTAAGGCTATTTTAATCCTTCAGGGATTTCACAAACTGGTATAGGAATCATCTTATGTTTATTGGAAGAATTGAATCGTTTATAGATTATAAATACTTCTTTTTGTCTGTCAGAAAAATCATCTTCGGTTTTTCCTTCTTCATCCATTTTCATTGCCCATTCCAATTCTGGATAGGAAGCTCCGATTTGATCTTCATCTGTTCTATTGTCACCCCAAAGACCGTCTGTTGGTGCTGCATCGATTATTTCTTGATTTACACCAAGAACGCGACCAACTTCCCAAACTTCTGTTTTTACTAAATCAGCTATCGGACTTAGGTCGACACCACCATCACCATACTTGGTATAAAATCCTACACCAAAGTCTTCAACTTTATTTCCTGTTCCGGCGACGAGATATTTTTTTAGCGCGGCGAAATAATACAAAGTAGTCATGCGTAATCTTGCCCTGGTATTGGCCAGAGACATAAAACGTTCTTCCTCATTTTCAACATCGGGTAAGGCAGCAACGAGATTATCAAAAACTGGGCTTAGGTTCACCGGTTGGCGATTGACGTTAGGAAAATTCTCCATTAACCAGTCGATATGGCGATCGGCACGCGTAACTTGATTTTTGCCCTGGTGAATTGGCATTTCTAGAACTAAGAGGTCAAGACCTGTTCTTGCACATAGCGTCGAGGTAACGGCAGAATCGATTCCACCGGAAACACCGACTACAAAACCATTCATTTTAGCGTTGGTTGCATAATCTTTTAACCAATTAACAATATGTTCAATTACCTTTTCTGTTTGCATGAGCTATGATTTGATGCTTTAAACTAAATTTGTGCCCTGTAAATTTAGAGGCTGGAATGTTAAAAATGAAGCTGATACACCAATACTTTCCAATTATAGTATTGATTTTCTTGATTTCTTCCTGTAAGAACAATCAAAAGATTAAAGAACAAATTGCCCAAATTGATGTTGAGCTAACCGTCTCAAGGTTCGATAGGGAGTTTGCTGAAGCCAAGGTTGAAGATTTGCCTGAGCTAAAAACAACTTATCCTTATTTGTTTCCAAGTAGATTTTCAGATAGTCTATGGATTTCGAAAATGAACGATACCCTTCAAATGGAATTGGAGCAAGAGGTTGAACTTGTATTTCCTTCTTTTGAATCAGAGCAGGAAAGTCTTGAATCCTTATTTAGACATATTACCTATTATTTTCCTGAATTTACAGCTCCAAGTATCGTTACCTTGATTTCTGAAGTTGATTACAATAATCGTGTTGTGTATTCAGATTCATTGCTACTTATTGGGTTGGACAATTACCTCGGTCAAGATCATAAGTTTTATTCGGGCTTGCCCAATTACGTGGCAAAAGGATTGTCAAAAGACTTTTTAACCTCTGATGTGGCAAGTACTTTTGCCAAAAAGGTACTGTCATACCCTAGAAATCGTAGTTTCTTGTCACGTATGGTCCATTACGGTAAAGAACTGTATTTAAAAGACAAACTACTGCCAGAACTAACAGACGCCCAAAAATTGAACTACCTAGAAGGTGAACATGAATGGGCATTGGCCAATGAAGAACAAATGTGGCGCTATTTTGTGGAGAACGAGTTACTGTATAGCACTGATTCTAGTTTGGATAGAAAATTTTTAGACCCAGCTCCCTTTTCAAAGTTTGGTTTGGAACTGGACAGTGAATCACCAGGAAGACTAGGTCGGTTTTTAGGATGGCAAATTGTAAGGGCCTACGCGGAGAAGCATCCGGAGGCGGATTTGAATGCCGTTTTACAACTTCCAGCAGATGAACTTTTTAAAATGGCGAATTACAAACCCAAAAGATAATGGCGGTAAAACACACATCACAAATAACACTTACGGTAGGTCTAGATGAAAATCGGGTACCCGAAGAATTAAATTGGTCTGCTGAAGATGGCGGTGTCAATAATGAAGAGGCCAAAGCGATGTTGCTCTCGGTCTGGGATAGTAAAAACAAGGAATCACTAAAAATTGACCTTTGGACAAAAGATATGCCATTGGACGAAATGAAAATCTTCTTTCACCAAACGTTGGTATCGCTGAGTGATACTTTTATGAGGGCCACACAGGATGAAAAAATGACTGCAACAATGAAAGATTTCTGTGAATACTTTGCTAATAAACTGGAACTCAAATCTTAAATGGAATTCTGAATTTTTGGCAACTCAATTTCAATTTGCAACCCTTGTACCTTAGAACTTTTTGAAATTGATATGTTACCATTTAACTTTTCTACCAGACAGCGCACTATTGACAATCCGATTCCCCTATTCAATTCGTTTTTAGATTTAAGGGTAACAAAGATTTCAAAAACATCCTCTTGAAATTTTTCTTCTATTCCCGGACCATCATCTCTAAAAATAAAATAATGACACTCTTCTCCATTTATGTGTTCAAGACTACAATTAGAGTTTTCTCCCGCATGTACAATGGTATTTCTTATCAAGTGTCGAAATAATATTTGAAATGCATCTTTGGAATGAAAAACATTCAAACCTAAATTTTTGGCAGTGAATGAGATTTTGGAAAAGTCCTCTATTTGATTGGTAATGTGCGAAATGCAATCCAATAAGCTGAATGATTCGTACTTGAATTTCATCGTGCAAACGTGGTGATATTCAAGCATGCCTTGGGTCATTGCATCTAAAAATGAATTGTTTTTCATCATTTTCTGAATTAGACCAAGACCTTGCTCGTCAAGCCTATCGCTATAATCTGCTTTTAGCCATTCTAATAATGCATGATTGCCACGAATAGGTGTTTTTAACTCATGTGCAAAGCTATGACTGTAAGAGTGAAGGCGGTCATAAAGAGATTTGATATAGGTGTTCTGTGCCTCTACCTTCATGATTATTCTTCTATATTCAAGAAGTTGAACTACCTGTTCAGCCAAGGCATTTAGGGCTTTTTTTTGATCAATGCTTAATTTTCGAGGTTTATTGTCAATCACACAAAGTGTTCCTAAAGAATGTCCTTTTGGGGAGTTTAGAGGAACTCCGGCATAGAATATTACATTCGGGTCATTTGTCGTGAGCGGGTTGTCTCTAAATCGCAAATCTTTTTGAGCATCATTGACGATAAACATGTTATCGGGATCATTTATGGCATGTGCGCAAAATGACACGTCTCTTGGAGTTTCATCTGCCTCAAGTCCTATTTTTGATTTGAACCATTGGCGGTTTCGATCTACCAATGAAATTAAGGAAATAGGAGTGTCACAAATAATTGAAGCAATAGTTGTAATGCTGTCGTATTCCTTTTCAGGAAGGGAATCTAGAATATTGTACTTTCTTAATTCTGAAATTCGCTCATTTTCGTTCTGAGGTATTTTAGGTTCAACCATAATTTACTCCATTTGCAATTACGGCTAGTGAATATAGCTCTGTAAGATAATCAATGTTAAATTTCTTACTAAGATTTTGTTGGGAATATGACTTTTATCAGTCTCTATCAATTAAATGGTGTGGTCATTAAGACTGAACTGATTTGATCTGAGAGATAATAATAACTTTATTCACACAGATTATTGAAATTTGATTTTTCTTTTTATTAGAATTGAGCGAGATCATCACCTCGTAATTCCAAATCAGAACTTATTTTAATTTTTGTTGGCCTCAGCCAGGCCAAATACAATAGAAGTGTAACGGCCACGGCCAGGTACAGACTGTTACCTGACGACATGAACAAAGCAAGATTTAAAAAAGCAGGGCCTTCAATCAGTGCCCATTGTATCAAACTCGCCGTCTGGTAAGCTGCTAATTTATCTTGTAATCCATTTGCAGACTTTGCCCGTTCCACTAGTTTTTGGAAAACCACCTTACTTCCAAAAATACCGGCCATGCCAACCAATGGGGCGATATAAATTAAGGGGTCATTTTGATTAAGGCTCGAAGAATTCGCAATATCAGTTTGAAAAAACGTAATTGTACCGAAGGCCAACAGCCCGGCAACTAGACCAAAATGAATGATTGAAATTGTTTTTACAAATTCATTTGGTGTAGGAGATTGGTTATTTTTTATCATAATGCTAAGATATCTGCATTTAAATAGGCCCAGTACAAACAAGCGACATGCAATAACTGGTCAAAACCTAAAATAGGGTAAAAAATACGGGGTTTATCAGCAAAGCGAGCAGCTAACTTGCTAGTGAAAAAGTCCGTTACCAGATGTAACAATGCACTGATAACGGTGTAACCGAATGCGATTTGCCAAGAAAAAACCAGACTTGCCGTCACGAGTAGGGTTATCGTGTAAAGCAATACATGTAATAATAACCATTTGATACTATGTCCTTTCTCATTGGCCATGCTGGAGGTTTGTAAAACAAAATCTCCCACCCAATGACCCAGTAAAATGATTAGAAAATTCATGTCAGGGAAGTTAATCAAAAAGCCTTAATCAAAATGCACCAGTGAATGATTTATTAGCGCTTGAATGAATACTATTTATCCTGTAACTCGATTTCAAAAAATTTGGCCCCAACGAAGGGATTGAATCGATAAGGTATTACTTCGTAAAAGCCCATTTTTTTGTACAGTCCAATTGCAGCATGCATTTGTGATAAGGTATCCAAACGCATTTTTTCATAGCCCATTTCCTTTGCTTCTGCTATTGCCTTTTCCATCATTAGTTGTCCTATGCCCAAACCTCTTCCCTCAACTTTAAGGTACATTCGTTTAAGTTCGCAAATCTGTTCATTCCATTTTCGAATTCCGAAGCACCCTAGTGGTTTGTTCTCATCATTTTTGACAATAAATAGTACCCCTGCAGGTCTGGCATACTGAAGCTTGATATTTTCAATTTCTTCACTAAAATTTTGGAATTCTAAATCAATGTCAATTTCTGAAGCATAGGCCCTAAAGAGTTCAATGGCGACTTGATAGTCAGGGTCTGAAAAAACTTCAATCAAATGGGCCATGAATCGGATTTACTTAATTATTTAAGGGATTTATCGTGTCTCGATATTTTTAATGCCCATGAAAATAACCGTAAAGTTGATAGGCGAAAAGGCCTATTCCAACCAAAACCAAATACCAATTAACAGCCTTATAAAACGCTGAAAATTGTTTGTGTTTTCGTGATAGCGTAATTATGGCCACAATAGGAATTAAAGCCAATACCTGACCTACTTCGACACCTAAATTGAAACATAAAATTTTTGCTAAAATTTGGTCTTCACCCATATCAAAGGACTGCAATCTAGTAGAGAGACCAAAGCCGTGAATCAATCCAAAAAGACCTACCATGAACAGCAGATTTGGCGATTTGAGATTAAGTTTTTCAAAGCCACCTAAATTTTCGAATCCTTTGTAGAGAACACTGAGGGCTATCACCGCATCAACAAGATGTTCATTGGCTGTGATACCTGCATAAGTTGCTCCAATAAGTGTAACGCAGTGACCTATGGTGAAGACGGTGATGAACTTTAAAATGTCCTTAAAGCTGTTTAAGTAGAACACCACACCCGCCAGAAAAAGCAAATGATCATAACCCGTAAGCATATGAGTAGCCCCTACTTGAACATAGGCCAATAGACCACCGTTACGTAAGATTTCTTGGTCGGCACTACTTACATCATGGGCGAAACCAATAAATGGAGCCAATATCAAGGCAAAGGATAATACAACTCGGAAATTAAGCCACATTGCTATTTCTTTTTTCTAAAGACCAAAAAAAGTGCACCAATAATCAGAATACTGGCCAAAATAAAAATCCAAGTTGAAATACCTTCTTCATGGTCGTGGTCATGAGTATGTGTATCTGCACTATGCTCATGAGTAACCTCAAAGCTCAGCGTGGCCCATTTAGATTCATGGGTCAATTCTTCGCTATTGGTGACCTGAACCATATGAATGGTGCGTAAGTAATAAATACCATCTTCGGGTAAATTTACATTGACCATACCCTTCTCATTTGTTCGTAGTTTTTGCCCGCTGGTATGTGTATGTCCTTCATCAGAATCGTGAGAATGTGTATGCCCTTCATGTGAATGCTCCTCGTCATGGCTATGCCCATCATCATGTGAATGGCCATGACTATCATGCTCATGTGTATGATGTGAATGTGAATGTGTGCTTTTGATATAATCAGCATAAACAAGCTGGTTCGAAAGTGGTTGACCGTCCAACAAAACTTGTACTTCCAACTTTTCACCGCTGTAGGAGTCATAAGGGTTTGCTTGAGGAACAAATTCAATTGGATATCCTAAAACCGTGCTCCAATCGTTTGTTTTCTTTTCACCTACTTGATAGATGGCCTTTACATGTTTTTGATAACTCTCTACTGCATCTTGGTCCAAAACACCATCATTGGTTCGTTGTTCCAGCATATCCAATATGCCGTCATGTTTCAAGTAATCATTGAACTCATTTGACGTAAGCTCTATGTTTCTTGCCTTAGTAGAAACCCCTACCATATAGGTGCCAGCATCTCCCGAATTAAGGGTTAGTTGTGTAATTGTACTGTCTTGGTCTTTCCACCAATCTGGGTCGATAGGTAATCTATCACCTTGCCCAACAAGAGAGGCATCCAACATACGGTCTCGGGTAATTATATTTTCACTCCGTTCGAAGGTCCCATTGAAAAGACTGATAATGGCATCTTGATTTGACTCTAAAAAGTAAGTTCCCATTTTCAAATACAAATCGTGGCTGCAGCATAACAACACTACTAAAACGAGGTATAATGGTTTTCGGATGGTAGATTTGATTTTATTCAGGATTGGGCTTTTTGTCAATTTCATCGTATTCTATTAGTATTTACTAGCGAGTAGAATTAGTCTGGTTTTTAGGTTTCCACTTTGATTTTTAGTCAGAATTCTGTAGCTGATTTCAAAATTATCGATTACACCATAGTTACGGACTAATTTATTTTTGGGTTCATTTTTAAAGTTCCAATTCTTTAGTTAAACTTTATTTTGTGCAACTAATCTATTCATGAGCGCTTCAAACAATTTTTGTGTTAGCACAAATTTCGAAACATGGGGTACGTATTTAGCCCGAATTAATGTTTCTGTGAAACCGTCTTTATTTGATGCACTTTCATCATTTAGATTTCTAACGCATGAGTCTATACAATCAATGGCTTTCGCGAATTCCGATTCCCTCGTTAAACGCTCTTCGTACTCATGCATTATTCTCTGAAATTTATTGGTATTTGGTATAAACGATGAAATTTGTTCCAAAGCTCGTTGCTCTTTTTTCCGTTTCAATTTCATTTCTTCCGGATTATTGAATTTGGCATCACCAGCATAGATTTCGACAACGTCGTGGTAGATCAGGTATTCAAAAACTTTTAACTTATCTAGCGGTTCATTGACAAAATCAATAATCAAGTCAGCAATTAGAAGACAACTCCATGAATGCTCCGCTGAACTCTCTTTTCGGTTTCCTACATTAAGACCACGATCAACCGTTTTGAGTTTTTCCAATTCGGTTAGACTTCTAAGCAATTGTTCTAATTTCATGAACTAAGGCATTCTTAGTTTCTTATTTAAAAGATTCGATACGCATTCCTCCAACATCCGTAAGTGCTTTATTCACTTTTGGCATTTCCTTTTTCAGAATATTCGCCAAATTGTTCAATTCAACCTCAAGTTCTGCAGAAAGTTCGTTGAACACCTTGTAAGCGCCATCAGTCGGTTTGGCATCTCCATTTTCAACACTTCGTCTCAAAGACGCCAATCGATTGTTTAATTTGATTGGAAAGTTCAATGGGTCTTGCCCAGACTGATTTTTAACTTGATATAGATTTTCTTCAATAGTACTGATTTTATTGATGAAAGGTGTGATGGTTTTTTTCATCACACTGCTTGAGATTTTATCTTCTTGTTCGTTCAATTTGCCTTTGATTTTCCGAATTTGAATTACCGCTTCATTGGCTGCACTTGTTTTTTGCATGATATTGTTGGCCATTTCAAACTGTTCGTCCAAGTCTGCCTTGGTAATTCCCTTTAGATTAGGATTCATGTGAATTGCAAAGGGAAAAGTTTTCTGATAATCACCCGATTTTAGTCGGACCTTATAATTGCCAAGTGGTGCTTTTGGGCCCCTGGTCGGGCGGGCACTCCAAATAATCATTCCTTCAAAATCAGTGGCACCAGGATAGCGAAGGTCCCAAGTAAAGGTGTTCATTCCTTTTGCGGTTGTTGGTTTAGATGAGCCACCTCTTTGCCACCAAGGAATGTTCTTGTCTACTTTGTATTTTGGCTTGCTGCCGGTAAACGTATCTATAATGTTGTCTTCGGCATCAAGAATTTCAAAAGTAATCGTGTCTAATTGCTCTTTTAGATAATACTGAACCGAAGCTTCAGTAATGCCTCGAATGGCATCAGATGGTTCGAATAACACTACGGGTTGATTCAACATATTCGGTTGAAACTGGCGTAGAGGTTGAATATCGTCAAGTATCCAGAAACCCCGGCCATGGGAACCTAAAACCACATCATTATCCTTAATTACCAAATCTCGAATTGGGGTATCCGGTAAATTCAATTGTAAGCTCGTCCATTGCATACCATCATTCATCGAAAAGTAGACGCCGTGTTCCGTTGCTAGAAATAGCAGTCCTTCTCTTTCATGATCTTCTCGAATAGCTCGGGCAAAGTGCCCATCTTCAATTCCGTTGATAATTTTTGTCCAAGTTTTACCGTAATCATGTGTTTTAAAGACATAAGGTTGTCTATCATCAACCTGATAACGGTTAGCAGCTACAAACAAGGTTCCGGGTCGATGTTTTGATTCATCGATAATGCTAACCCTAGAAAATTTAGGTAAATCAGCGGGGGTAATATCTTCCCAGTTCTTTCCTCCATCACGGGTAATATGGATTTTGCCATCGTCTGAACCTGCCCAAATGGTATTAATGTCATGAAACGAAGGAGCTAAGGCAAAAACTGTAGCATAAATCTCGGGTCCATTCATGTCCATAGTGATAACGCCTCCAGTTTTACCCAAGGTGCTTGGGTCGGCATAGGTTAAATCAGGACTTATCTTTTCCCAAGTTTGTCCATCATTTGTTGTTTTCCAAACGTGCTGGGAGCAGGTGTACATTACCTTACTGTCTTGCGGGGCAAACATAATTGGGAAAGTCCATTGCCATCTTTCAGGTAAGGCTTCGGCGGGTTCACCAGAAAAGAACCTTGGATATACCTGAATATCACGTATCTGCCCATTGCTTCTGTCGTATCTGGTCAATAGGGCTCCTTGGCTGCCTGCATAAAAAATATCAAGATTTTCAGGATGCTGTGTAATCCAGCCACTTTCACCACCACCCACTGCATAATACCAACCCTTATTGTGACCCCTTGCCTGCATATGGCTCCAGCCATCGCTTGGCATGGCCAAAGTGCTGTTATCTTGTTGTGCACCGGCAACATGATAGGGCACATCATTTGTAGCCATAACATGGTAGAATTGTGTGGTTACAAAGTCTTGTTCCGTCCACGATTTACCACCATTTATGGTAACATTACCACCACCATCATTGGCATTTATCATGCGTTTTGGATTATTGGGGTCAATCCAAAGGTCATGGTTGTCACCGTGTGGGGTTTGAACAATGGAATCAAATGTTTTACCACCATCCAATGATAAGTACATTCGAGTGTTCAAACCATATACTTTATCCTTATCTAAGGGGTCAGCATACACCCTTGAATAGTAAAATGCGCGCTGTCGTAGCTTACGTTCATCGTTGGTTTTTTGCCAAGTCATACCAGCATCGTCTGAACGAAAAACTCCACCTTCATTCGCCTCTACAATGGCCCAAACCCGATTTGAATCTGCTGGAGAAACCGTTACCCCAATTTTACCGATTGGGCCTTCAGGCATTCCGGTGTTTTGGGTTAGGTCCGTCCAGGTATCTCCTCCATTAATCGATTTCCACAATTTACTTTGGCCGCCGCCACCCCACATTTTCCAAGCTTTACGTTGTACCTGCCATGTAGTTGCGAACAAAATCTCAGGATTGTTCCTATCGATAATTAAATCTACTGCACCAGCTTTTGGGCCTACATACAAAACCTTCTCCCAGTTATCACCACCATCCTTACTTCTGAAAACCCCGCGTTCCTCATTATCTCCGTAGGGGTGACCTAAGGCAGCCACATACACAACATCTGGATTAGTTGGGTGAATTCGAATACGTGCGACAGCTTGGGTTTCCTTCAGGCCTAAATGTTTCCATGTTTTTCCGGCATCTTCAGATTTATAAACGCCGTCACCTTGGGTAATACTACCCCGTAATTGAACTTCACCCATGCCGATATAGACAATATCTGGATTCGTTTCTGCAACTGCTACGGCACCAACCGAAGAACTTGTTACTTGGCCATCAGTGATCGCTTTCCACTCATTTCCGCCATCAACGGTTTTCCATAATCCTCCACCGGTGGCTCCAAAATAGTATTCATTGGGGCGACTTGGACTGCCAGCGCAACCTAGCGAACGACCACCTCGTTTGGGACCAATGTTCCGCCATTTTAGACCACTGTAAAAACTGGTATCAATTTCGGTTTTGGAAGATTGTTCGTTGGTTTCTTGAGAAGATAGGCTGAAAAAACAGCAAAATAGTGCACATAGAAATGCGCTTGGTAAGACTTTTTTCATTTGGATGGTGTTTTCGTTAGTCGTTTCCTTCCCCAAACAGGGGGGTTACCTTAAATATACTACAATCCCACAAGTATTTCTAGTGGTTTTATTTAAGTAATATAGACTAGTAAGTAATAGTGATGGTATCTGAATTATCAACCATAACACCATTGACCTGAGTGGAAGTGGAATAGATTTGGTTGCCACAACAACGTTCACTTTTACGTTCGCCCAAATCGAATTCTATGAAAATTGAATAGGTATCATCCAATTGTAGAATATAAGTAGTTTGCTCAGGTTCTAAAGCAAACCATATACTTTGTGTCTGCTCATCAACGAACCAGGCTGAAGCTGCACCAGTTTCAAAATTGAGGTTAACGTTAAAAGGGTCAAAAATCGCATTTGAACCAAATAGCAAATTATTGCCATTGTTGTCAACTATAAGTAAGTTTTTTTCTTGGGTATCCAAACAATCATCACAATCATTGCAACCAAATATCAGCGCAGTCATCAGTATGAAAATCAAGATGGGGCGAATTTTATTCATGACCTTTTTACTTTAAGGTGCATTCGATTGACTTGGGTTGCGTTAATTTATTTTAAGTTCAAATCTTTGAGCTAACCAATTGATTTGTGATTTTGCGACTATCGTCGAATTATGCTTAGGCCGTAATCAATCCAATGAGATTACCGGCCACATCTTTAAACCAAGCAAATTGCCTACCATCAGGTAATTTTACAGGATTGACAAAAATTTCCCCTCCATTTGCAACAATTGCTTCCAAATCAGATTCCAATGAATCTGTTTGAATGTAGACGGTAACATAGTTTTCAGGGTCGTTCGGGCCCAGTTTATTAAGATGGCCTCCTAAACTGCCGTCATTGCCTGTATCGATAATCGCAGCATTACCATGTCTAGTCATTTTCCAGTCAAAAACCTTACTGTAAAAATCTGAAGTTTGATCGATATCCCCACAGCCAATCTCAAAATGTACTACGGTCTTTTTCATTTGTTTTCGGTGCTATTTGGTAAATTCTTTAAAATCTACTGAGGGGTCATAGTCATTATTCGTTTTAATGGAATGCAGTTCACTATTTACATCTTTTGAGGTTACTAATGGGAAGAGTAGCTGAACGTGCCATGGTTCTTTAATTTGGTTCCAAGCCCCAAATCTCGAAGGATATTTTCTCGTAATCTTTGCAGTACCGAAAATCACATCCCAAATAAATAGCAAATTACCATAATTGCCATTCGGGTTTGAAACCCCGTCTTCAGCTGTTAATCCATGATGTGCAAAGTGTGTGCTTGGAGTAGAAATCGTACGCTCGATCACCCATGCCAACGGACTTAAAAATTTATAGCGATAAAGTACCCTATCCCACTTTGTCTCACTATGTGCCAATAGAATAATCACCAATTTAATCGGTAAATAAAATAGGTATACGTAGCCCATACCCATATAAATCAATACCGCTGAAAACCAAATACCTGGCATCAATGCGTAGTACAACACGGCATTTCTATAGGTGACCAAAACACCCATCTCCTCCACAACATGATGAGGTCGATGAAGCTTCCACATTTTTTTATTTGCGTGGGAGAGCCTATGCCACCAATATTGCGTCATATCGTCCAAAACGAGGAATGCCAAAATATGCCACCATAAGGAAGTGTCAAGAAAGTAATTTTCCAGGCCTGGAGATGCAACGTTCATTATCCAAAAAACAAGAAGAAAGATACCTGGTTGAATTAAGGTCGGCAAGGTTATTAGACTTACCAATTCAATTGTAAAATCGTTCTTTGAACGCTTATCATGAAAATATAATCCGCCCAGTGATTCGATAATGCCTAGAACAAATAATACGGTTACAGGTATTAGTTTGCTTATGGTTTGTTCTTCCATTTACCTCTTAATGAATATTAAAATTATTGGTATTAAGGTACTGATTTTCAAGAAAGAGTTGTTCTATTTTGTATTTGGTAAAACCAATTCAGCAGTCTTTTAAACGAAAAACGCCACCACTTCGTCAATTACTTCTGGAGTGCGTAGAATTCTAAAATGACCTGTTCCAGTGATTTCCTTAAAATCAGAGTTGACCCAATTAACTTGTACATTTTTCGACCTTGAAATCGGAATGATTTGGTCGTTTTTGTCATGTATAATCAACCCTTTTTTTACATTCATTGTCTTTACAAAATCACTGACATTTAAGGTAGTCACATCAATATCGTTTTCTTTTTCCAAGCGCTGGATTAATCGCTTTTTGACATTTTCAGTAATGCCCACGATTTCGGAAACATCATCGATTCGTTCGGTAAACTTATCGGGTGTGGTAAGCATAACGTAGTTGTCCATTACCAAATCTTGATTCTTGAAGAGGGCATAGGTGGTCGCAACACCACCAAAAGAATGACTGATTAAATTTTTCACACCGAACCTTTTTATCAAAACGGCAACCAACTCCGTGAACTCAAAAAGACTAGTTTCTCCTTTTGAACTAAAACCGTGCGAAGGCGCATCAAAGGCATAAACTGTAAACCCTTTGTCTAATAGGGCATCAATCAAATCTGAAAAATTGCCTGCTTGCCCTTCCCAACCATGAATAAGTAAAATTGTATTCGTTCCGCCTAACCATTTATAAAGTTTAATGTTGAAGTCTTTGAAGGCGTAATCCTCAGATTCAGCTTTTTCAAGGGTGACCAATTCATTTTCACGAAGTTTACGCACTTGCGGATTGGTTAATTTATCATAAGCAAAAGAAGTAATGGTTTTGGGAAATAAAATGGAAGCTAGTTTGATGAATTTCTTTTTCATTATTTAAGTACACTATGCGTCTATGAAGATTTAAAATTTTTAAGAAAAGGAATCTTATTTAAAGAAGGATATTTCTTGTGACTGAAGTTAGGCAATTACCGTTTCAATTTTTGATTATGGGGATTCGAATTTTTTACTTCAGTTTGCATGTCTAATCTCATTATCACTTTTGATTTTTTATTTTTAGACTTCTGCCAACCAATCCAATGAAGAAAAATTCTCAAGTAGCCCATTCAGATTCCTTTTTCAAGAGAAGCTTCAAGTACGCTCGTTTAAGTGGACCTGGTTGGATACAGGCAGCAGTTACATTGGGGGGTGGAACTTTGGTAAGTGCGCTTTACTTGGGCGTTATCGGCGGATTTGAATTTCTTTGGCTTCAGCCTTTGGCAATGCTATGTGGTGTGCTGATGCTTGGTGCACTTTCTTATATCACCTTGAGTGCAAAAGACCGTCCGTTCCTATTGGCAAAAAAAAGAGTTTCCCCAACATTGGCTTGGGGTTGGCTTTTGGCAACTGTGGTTGCCAATGTTGTTTTTTGTGCTTCACAGTTCGCCTTGGGCACTGATGCGGTTCAGAGTAATCTGGGGTTTGATGTCAACCCCTTCATCATTACAGCTATACTTTTTTTATTGAGTTCGACATTGATATGGTTGTTTTCTGGGAAAGGAAAAAGCGCGGTAATCATAGATCAAATTATCAAGGCTCTAGTCGCCATTATTGTTTTAGCCTTTATTGTAGTGGTAATTTTATTAATTGCAAAAGGGGAGGTGGCCTGGAATCAAATTGGCAAAGGATTAGTGCCTGATTTTGGTGCCTTGTTTCATCCAACAGATTCGTATCAAAAATTTATTGAAGCAACTGCGGACTATAAGTCGTTTTGGTCTGGCTACATAACCAGAAGTCAACGTAATATAATTATTGGGGCATTCGGTACCGCTGTGGGAATCAATATGACTTTTCTATTGCCCTACACCATTTTAAAGCGAAAATGGGGGAAACAAGATCGCGAACTGGCCCGATTTGATTTGGTTTTGGGTCTATTGATTCCTTTTGTTCTGGGAGCTTCTGCTTTGATCATTGCTTCTGCTTCCCAGTTTCATGCCAATGAAAACGCTTCTGTAAATGCACAGGCCTATCACGAAGTTTTGGATGCCAGACTGACCTTTGAACATCAAGGGTACAGCTCCTATCCTCTAGAACGAAAGGAGGAGCTAAGATTGGCCGTTAGCCCAGCTGATAAAAAATTGGCGGTTATGTTATCGAAACGTAATGCCAAAGACTTGGCTGTCGCCTTGGAACCCTTTTTGGGCAGATGGTCCCAATTGATTTTTGGAATTGGAATTTTGGCTATGGCCCTGAGTACCATGCTTGTTCATATGATGATGAACGGATATGCAATCAGTGAAGCCTTAAACAGATTTGGAAATAGAAAGGTTTTCTTTCTTGGGGCATTGATTCCCGCTTTTATGGGGCTGCTTTCCCCAATTATCTGGTCAGGAAGTATCAAAAGTGCCTTGGTGATTCCTGCTTCTGTAATCGCTACAACTTTACTGCCCATTGCTTATTTGATTATTATGTTGCTATTAAATTCAAAGTCAGCCTTAAAATCAGAGTTGCCCAAAAATAGGATTGCCCTGAATTTACTTTTGTTGACCGCTATGGGCTTTGCTAGTTTTGCTTCTATTTGGGCATTGTGGAGTAAAATGGGAAGCGCCAATTCTTTTGAAAGCTATTTTGCAACAGGTGGAATAGTACTTTTGTTGGTATTGACCGTTAGTGGTTGTTACAGCTTTTACCGAAGAGAAAATACGAATTCATGATTTTTGGAGTACTAGGTGGGGGAATGATAGCCCGTTTTCATGCAATGGCCATAGAGGCAATTGAAGGAGCGGAATTGGGAGGTATCTATGCACGTAATCCTGAAAAGGCAAAAGCTTTAGGTGAAGAATTCAATTGCCCTTTTTACAGTGAGTTATCCGATTTTTTGAACAATCCTGATATTGCAATAATTACCATTGCCACACCTTCTGGGGCCCATTTAGAACCAAGTTTGTTAGCTGCAAAGGCTGGAAAGCATATCATTTGTGAGAAACCCTTGGAAATCAACCCTGAACGTATTCAACAAATGATCAATGCTGCCGAAGAAGCGGGGGTGGTACTAAGCGGTATATTTAATCGAAGGTTTAATCCGGCATTGCAAGAGCTAAAAACAGCTGTGAAACAGAACCGTTTTGGGCAATTGACCTTATGCGATGCACAAATAAAATGGTACCGAGACCAAGCCTATTACGATTCAGGAGCGTGGCGTGGCACCTGGCAATTTGATGGGGGAGGTGCCCTTATGAATCAGGCCATACACACCATTGACCAACTATTGTATGTAGTAGGTCCGGTCAATCGTTTATCAGCGTCGGTGGCTACCTTGACCCATACCGGAGTTGAAGTTGAAGATACGGCGGTTGCACTATTGGAATTCGAGAATGGTGCCAAGGGAACAATCCAAGCTTCGACCGGCTGTTTTTCCTCCGAAGGACATCCAGCGCAAATTCAGATATGTGGTGAACATGGCTCTGTCTTTTTAAAGGACGAAAAATTCAGTGTTTGGGATTTTAAAAATGGACTGCCTGTAGATGACAAAATTCGTAACTCCTTGATGGAAGGAGACGAAAAGCCCTTAGGAGCCAATGATCCTAATACCATCAACTATATCGGCCACCAACGAAATTTTGAAGATGTAATTGATGCCATTAAAAACAATCGACAACCGTTAATTTCGGGCAAGGAGGCGATGAAATCCGTGAAATTGATAACCGCTATTTATGAATCGGCAAAAAACAATGGTGCCTGGATTACACTGTAAGGAATCGAAATGGAATCGAATCTAAAAAACAAATACCTAAATAGACTCAGCGGATTTACCGATGAAGCTTCGCCATATTTGGAGGCTCAAATTAAGTTGACCCAAGAACTCGGTTGGCAGTATATTTCTGCAAGAACTGTTGGTGACGCAAATATTCACGAGATTTCCGATGAAGCATTTGAAAAAGTGGTTAGTACATTAGAAGAGGCCAATTTGAAAGTTGCCGAGTTCGGCAGTCTCATTGGTAATTGGGCAAAGCATATTAAATCTGATTTTGATATCACCAAAAAAGAAATAGAACGTTGTATTCCGAGAATGAAACGTTTAGGTGTTAGCTATGTCAGGGTCATGTCGTATGCCCAAGAACCTTGGGGAGAGGACCAATATGAAAAAGAACGGTTCAAGAGATTGAATTATATCGTACAGCGATTCAAAGATGAGGACTTAACAGCATTACACGAAAACTGCATGAACTGGGGTGGTTTTTCTGCAGAACATACACTACGACTTTTAGATGAGGTTGCAGATTTGCAATTGGTTTTCGACACCGGCAATCCCATATTTCAAAGAGACCGTTCAAAAGAACCACCCTATCCATGGCAAAGTACACTAGAGTTTTACCACCAAGTCAAACATGCTATTGCTCATGTGCATGTAAAAGATGCAGTGATATCTGCGGATGATACGCCCAACTACACTTTTGCCGGGGAAGGCCATGGCCACATTAAAACCATTATTGCTGATTTAATGGCCAACGGTTATGAAGGTTTATTTGCGATTGAGCCTCATATGGGTAAGGTTTTTCATGATGCGTCACAGAACCAAGACGATAATTTTGCGTACAATATCTATAAAGAATATGCCCAACGATTTGAAAAGATGGTAGCTGAAATTCTCAGTTAAAACCCAAAGTAACTTTTGGCGTTGTTATAGCAAATATCCTCCACTAGTTGACCTATCCAATTAATATCATTTGGTAGTTCGCCATTTTCAATATCCTGCCCCAAAAGATTGCAAAGGATTCTTCTAAAATACTCATGTCTAGGAAAGGATAAGAGGCTGCGACTATCTGTAAGCATACCAATAAATCGGCTTAGTAAACCCATATTGCTCAGGGTATTGATTTGTTTCTCCATCCCATCTTTTTGGTCAAGAAACCACCAGGCCGAGCCCCATTGAATCTTGGCTGCCATGCTGCCGTCATTGAAATTTCCGGCCATGGTTGCAAAGACCTCATTGTCTTTAGGATTCAAATTGTATAAAATGGTCTTTGGTAGGGAATCAATTTTATCCAATCGATTTAAGAAAGCGGCCAAACCTGTTGCTTGTTCAAAATCACCGATACTATCCGTGCCGGCATCTGCACCTACTAGGCGCATTAATCTATCACTATTGTTACGGAGCGCACCCAAATGAAACTGCATGGTCCAGTTTTTACGGTTATAGATTTGTGCCAATTCATGCAAGCAAGTCATTTGAAATAGTGCAGCTTCCTCTTGGGTGAGAGTTTTTCCATCCCTCTTTTTCCCAAGGATGCCATCAAGCTTTTTTTCTGAAGGTGAAATTGCAAATAATTGGGCCATACCATGGTCTGCCAATTGACATCCTTTAGCATCAAAAAAATCAATCCTCTTTTCCAAAGCGGAGACCAGATCTGTGAACGATTTAATTTCTGTGCCAACAACCGCTTCGAGTTTGGCCAACTGCGATAGAAAATCAGGATTGTCAATGGTAATAAGTTTATCAGGTCGGAAAGTGGGCAGCATTTTTAATTTTGAAGTACCACTGCGATGGGTCTCATGAAATTCCAATCTATCGGTTGGATCATCAGTGGTACAAATAACTTCAACCTTCATTTTATCCAAAAGGCCTTGTGAATTGAAATCAGCTTTTTGTAGTTGTTGGTTTGTTTCTTCATAAATCTGGATGGCCGAGGTTGGGTTCAGCAAATCTGAAATATTGAAGTACCGTTGCAGTTCTAAATGCGTCCAATGGTACAATGGATTTCTCATGGTGTATGGGACCGTTTCGGCCCATTGTTGAAATTTATCCTTGGCAGTCGCTTTACCCGTAATATATTTCTCGTCGATGCCGTTAGCGCGCATTGCTCTCCATTTGTAATGATCTTCTTTAAGCCAAATCTCTGTGATGTTTGCATACGATTTGTTGGTGGCAATATGCTCTGGGTTGAGATGGTTGTGATAATCGATAATGGGGAGGTCGCGAGCAAAGTCATGGAACAGTTTTTCAGCGGTTTTGCTTTGCAAAAGAAAATTATCGTCTAAAAATGCCTTGGCCATACCGAATATTAAAATGTTGATTTTAGGATTCCCAATTCCAATCCACGTAGTTCTGCAAGACCTCGTAACCTTCCAATGGCAGAATAACCAGGGTTCGTTTCTTTCTTGAGGTCATCCAACATTTGATGGCCATGGTCTGGACGCATAGGTATTGCACATTTTTGATTTTTTGCCGCATGCAATAATTCCTTCATTACGGCAAACATGTCTACATCACCCTCTAAATGGTTGGCTTCGTAAAAGTTACCCTGCGCATCTCGTTTGGTTGCACGTAAATGAATAAAGTGAATACGGTCACTGAATTGACGTACCATTTTAGGAAGGTCATTATCCGGCCGCACCCCAAAAGAACCTGTGCAAAAGCAAAGACCGTTGGAACGAGAAGGAACTTGAGAAAATAGTTCATCCACATCAGCAGCAGTACTGACTATTCTCGGTAGGCCAAGCAATGGAAATGGCGGATCATCCGGATGAACGGCCAGTTTTACTCCAAATTCTTCAGCAACCGGTGTGATTCCCTTTAAAAAATAAATCAGGTTGCTGCGTAAAGTATCGCTATTGATAGAAGCATAGCTGTCTAAGATTTCTTGAAAAGCCGTTAGGTCTAATACACTTTTTGTGGTGCCACCTGGCAAGCCTGCAATAATATTTTTGGTCAATTTTTCTTTGTCCAGTGCAGACATTTCGGAAAACAATTTTTCAGCACGTTCAACTTCTTCCGGACTATAATCTTTGGACGCATTCGGCCTTTTTAGAATGTAGAGGTCAAAGGCAGCGAAAGCTGTGGCGTCAAAATAAAGCGCGGTTGAACCATCAGGCATGGGGTAGGCTAAATTGGTTCGGGACCAATCCAATACCGGCATGAAATTATAAGTGACTATTTTAATACCACAATGCGCGAGATTTTGAATGCTTTGCCTGTAGTTTTGAACGTATTTTTCGAAATCACCGGACCTTCGTTTAATGTCTTCATGCACAGGTATGCTCTCTACCACTGACCATTGCAGGCCCGCTTTTTCGATGGTCTTTTTTCGTTTTTCTATCTCGGCAATTGGCCAGACATCACCATTGGGAATGTGGTGAAGTGCGGTCACTATACCGGTTGCCCCAGCTTGCCGAATATCAGCGAGACTCACCCCATCATCAGGACCATACCAACGCCATGTTTTTTCCAAGCTAGTCATTTGCATCATTTGTTAAACACCACTAAAAGCACTAAATCCGCCATCTACAGGAATTACAACTCCATTTACAAAACTCGAATTGTCATCACAAAGCCAAAGTAAGGTGCTCATTAATTCTTCAGGTCGACCAAATCGGTTCGCCGGTGTTTGGTCTATAATCGTTTGGCCCCTCGCGGTAAGGCTTCCGTCATCATTTAAGAGTAAGCGCTTATTCTGCTCAGCAATAAAAAATCCTGGAGCAATGGCATTCACTCGAATGCCCTCTCCATATTTAGTTGCAAATTCTATGGCCATCCATCGGGTAAAGTTGTCAACGGCTGCTTTGGAGGCTGAATAACCAACCACTCTGGTCAAGGGTAATTGTGCCGCCATTGATGAAATATTGATAATACAACCCTTTCCTGCCTTTATCATTGGTTTTGAAAAGGCCATGCTCGGAATCACAGTGCCCAATAAATTTAAATCGGTAACCTGTTTGAATTGATCAATGGATAATTCGGTGAAGGATTGTTCCGGGGTAACTGTAGCGCCCGTTCGGTTTCCTCCCGCAGCATTGATCAAAATATCAATCTTACCGGTCTTTTCCATAATAGTCTCAACAGTGTGTTCGACTGCTTGTTCATTCAAGACATCGCATGTTAGGCTGTGAATTTGTACCCCCTGATTTTTTAACTGATCAACTACTTTTTTAGACTTCGCGGCATCCCTACCTAAAATGAAAACAGTGGCGCCATTTTCGGCCATACCTCTAGCAAAGGCAGAGCCTAAGGTTCCATTTCCACCAGTAATTACAACGACCTTGCCTTGCATTTTTTATGAATTGCGAATTAACGTCTTGAAGGTACTACATAAGTCGCAACCATAGGGTGTCAACGGCAAACTCCAATTTGAAATTTAGGTTTGTTGAACTATTGTCGTGTTTTCAGCTTTAAAAGCTGATAACTTAAAAAACACAACCAGAGGGTCCATCCCAAATAGAATAACCGTTGAATTATTCCCCAATGGTTATGAATAAATTCTGGGAAAGATGGTCGATTGAATATTAAAAATATTGAGCCCAACATTAACCCAAGGCATGCTGCTGACTGCCAACGAAATTTTATTACCTCTTTTTTTCGCCAAAATATAGTTACCAAAATTGGCCCGAGAATAATTAGAAGAATTGAATTGGTAAAAATCTGATACAACCCATTTGGGAATGGAAAAATGGTGCTCCCAAATAGAGTTATTGGTAACACAAGAATGGGTGCTATAGGCAAAATACTAAGCTTTAATAGTTTTAGTTTTTGAATGGCGCTCAAAAAGAAGAGTAGCAATAAAAAGACCATTATGAATTGAATTCCGGCCATAAAGGTTCCAGAATTGCTGTAAAATTCATCGAGTTTGGTAACGCCATCCTTTATAAAACTATGGTTGCCATGTATTCGGCTGGCAACAAGAGAACCAATCCAGAACAGAAGTGCTGTTGCATATCCTAAATACAATAAACTACTTTGATTAATGGACGCAAGGAGCTTTAGTTTTACAACAAGAAATAATAACAGGCCAATGCAAAAAATCAGAAGTGCTTGTAACTTTCTATTCATGGATATCCCAAAAGGTTTGTCATAATAAATCTTTAGAACATTATCTAGAATTTCCTCCTTTGGGATGACCAATCCATTGGTTGCAAACGCAATGGACAAGCCCTGTTTTGGATAATGGAATAAACTCGATTCAGAGGCAAGGTAACCCCCAGTATGTCCATACCCAGTAGCTAATTCTTGAAAGGAAGTTTTCATAATGCCAAGTCCGTAGCTTTCATTTTTTGGTATCATGGTTGCCAAACTTTCTTTTGATACAAGCTTTCCTGCAAACAAACCTTGAATGAACAAACCCATGTCGTTTGAAGTGGATACGATTCCACCCGCACCAGCGGGAATCAACCCGCTAAACTCACCTTCATCTACAGCGAACCAAGTCTTTTTGTAGGCGTACGTATTAGCTTTATTATCAATACTGTCCAATGCTCCAACACCGAAATAGGTGCTTTGAAGGCCGAGTTTTGAAATTATCCTGTTACCAAGCGATGTTCCATATGGACTACCGTCAAGTTTTTCGATGATGTACCCCAGAAGTAGGTAGTTTGAATTGCTATAGTTAAATCGAGAATTGGGTTCAAAATCAGAGGGATATTTTGCGATTTGGGCAACCATGAATTTTGGGGTCATTGGCTCTGCAATAGTTGCATCCCAATCTTCTTCAGTATCGTTTTGAGTGAAATCATGAATTCCACTTTTATGATTGAGCATGCTTTTTATAGTGATACGTTCTGCATTTGGAATTTGAGGATAGAACCGACTAAGCTTCGTATCTAGTGATAGTTTGCCTTCTTCAATCAATTGCGTGATCATGGTGGCCGTGTAGAGCTTAGTAATGGACCAAATTCTATAATTGGTAACCGTATCTGCTTTAATTTTCGTTTCACCAGAAATAGAACGAAAGCCTATTGCCCTTGAATAGATTGGAATTCCATTTTGTGCAATTGAAATACTGCCCATGATTAGATTCCGTTGTTCGAGGGAATCAAAATAATCATCCAATTTTTGGGTATTCAGGTTCTGTGAAAATAAAGCTGTATATGCCAAGAAAAACAGAACGGTAGCAAAAATTTTTTGTGTCATGCCATTTATTTTGATGACCCAAAACTATTTTTAATTGAAACTGATAAGCAGAAAAGTCACCTGTCATTTAGGTGACATTTAAATGACAGGTGAAATAATTAGAATAAGTTCGGAAAGAAGCTCAATAGCTCGTTTTCTTTTTCAATATCGATTGCTGTTCGTATAACGATAAGAACATTTACAATAACAATCATACAGTAAATAATAAAAACGGGTAGGGGTATCGCACCATTGCCCCGACCTATAAAGAGAAAGATTAAAACACTAAAAAAGAACAAAACAAAGGTGCTTACAATTTGAAAACTTATAATTTTTCGACCCGCTTGATTGACAGCTTTGTTTTTCCGGTTTCTCAGGTATATGATTGTAGGTAGTATAATATTCCCGAATGGTATTAACAAAACACTCAGTATGCTGAAATTGAGGAATTTTATTTTATCAATATCTGCTTTTTCAGCACCTTGGGGTTTTGCTAAATCAAACAGCTGATTCGGTGCTACGTTCAGAACTTTTGCCAAAGCTTTTAAGGTGTAGCTACTACCAGAAGTCAATCCTTTTTCCAAGCGTTGTATAGTTCGAATCGAAATACCTGATTGTTTAGAGAGTTCTTCTTGGGTAAGGTTATTGGTGACCCTAAGTTTGCGTAGTTTGTTGTCTTCTTTCATTAGGACTTAGGGGGGCTATATTTCAAAAATTATATAAAGTTTTAATTGAAACATTTCAACTATAAATAAAGATAAACGATTGAATCTAATTCGATTTATCAAATACTTAATTGTGTTTCGATTGTCTTTTCAGGGGTTGTTATCAAAGATCAGATAAGCGATAAACAACACTAAATAAATGGACAGATAGAAACGATAGAAATTTCGAAACCTTTTGTATTCCTTGTTTTCAGGATAGATATTGCCAAAAAGCCCCTTGATTTCCTTGATAAAAAGCGGTTTTATATTGATGGTCCAACTATCAGTTTGATAGACGATTTTACGGAATTTACTACGATAAAAACTCAAGGGCAGCCCCCAGGCCACAAAAAGTATAAACCAAATATTTTTACTTAGAAATTCCATCAACAATTACTCTTTAGGGAACCAAGGAATGAAGGCATTGGTCTTCTGAATATACTCTCGATATTGCGGTTTTGTCTCTTTTAAGGTCTTTTCAAGTAGGCTTACCCCAGAAACCTTGATGATCAGCAAGGTCATAATAATTGAACCTATAATCTGCCAGTAACCACCAGCTGCCATACTTATTAATGCATAGGCCCACCAGACTGCAGCATCACCAAAATAGTTGGGGTGGCGGGTATATTTCCAAAAACCAGTGTTCAAGACCTTTCCTTTGTTTTTTTCATCCCCTTTAAAGCGGGCCAATTGAAAATCGCCCCCAGCTTCAAAAGTAAATCCAATAAGCCAAACCACAATTCCCACATAGTCCAATAGGTTGAGGGTACCATCACTTTCACTGGCACTGATGCCTAAAAGGGGCAACGAAATAATCATGATTAGAACACCCTGTAACAAAAAGGTCTGAAAAAAACTGAACCACCAATAGCGCTCAGGGCCGTATTTTTTTCGGAATTCTTGATATCTAAAATCTTCCCCTTTACCAATATTTCTCCAAGCGAGATAAAGGGCGAGCCGAAGGCCCCAAACGCCCACCAAGAGCAAAATCAGCAGTTTTCTGGTATTCAGTTCACCTGACATAAAAACGTAATAGGTATTGACCACCACAAAGCCAAGACCCCAAAAAATATCAACGATGCTTACATTTTTTATAACAACACTCCATAGCCATAGCAGTGTTACAAGAACTAAAATAATTAAGGTGGCTTGCGAAAATAGGGTTAACATCTTTTGCGGGTTGGTCAAATTAAAGTAAGGTCGTTTTAAGTGCTATTATTTGAACATATTAACGACCATTCTAAACATTTACCGAAAGATAGCAAATTGCATTACATCCCAAATATTCAATTCAATCATTATAAACTTCTGTGATTATGGTCTTTAATTCGCACTTAAGGAATGAAGTTTACAAATAAACGAAACACCTGCAGTTATCTCATGTTTCGGGGTAGGTATTGTATTCAGTTCTGTAAAATAAAAATCATACACTGTTTCACGTTCATGTTTTAAAGGGGTTGGACAGAAGCACTTTTCAGTCCAGTTAACAATACCATTTTCATCTATGGTTGCGCTGTACATTGCTCGAATAATTTCTGGGCCATCAGGCCTTTGTTTTTCAATACTTCCGTCAATTAGTTTTTGCAGATATTCTAAAGTCTTGTCAAAATTGAATTTTGCACTCACTCTATAAATCATTCTTGTTCAATGTTAATGATGATTTTGCCGATTTGATTACCACTCTCTAATCGTTGATAGGCTTGTTTCACCTTTGTAAATGGAAAAGTAGAGTCGATTTTCAGTTTGTAATTTCCATTTTCAAGATGCTTGACAATATGTCGTCTTGCGATTTGAAATCGGTCTGGATTTCCCAATAGGTGATGGCCGCTATCGATGCCAGTGAATTTCAACGCTTTCATAAGCATCGGAAAAAGTGGCAAAGAGGTTTCGCTCATTGATAAAGTTCCATAAGAGACAATAATGGCTCCGAAACCTGATGCATCCGCCAATTGGGTTGTAAAAGGTCCCGTTATTGGGTCAAATGCGATATCGAATCCTTTCCCTGATGTTATATCAGCAATTTGGTCTGTCCATTTTTCATCAGAAGTGGCAACCACATAATCAGCACCCATTTCTTTCAAGCTTTCCGCTTTTTCTAGTGTTCTACTTGTTGCAATTACTTGGGCTCCGTGTAACTTAGCAATTTGTATTGCAGGAAACCCAACGGAAGAGCTGGCAGCAGAAATAAGAACGGTTTGGTCTGCATTTTTTTGCAAACCTCCAGCATTAACTAAGCCTTGATATGCGGTGCCAAATCCCATCCAAATAGCGGATGCTTCTTGCCAATTGATTAGAGATGGTTTTTTAACCAAAGAAGTGCTAGGTACAACAATGTAATTCCCAATCACTCCATATTTGTCGAATGCCATATTTGGAATGATACAAACTTCATCTCCAGTTTGAAAACCATTAACCCCTAAACCTAAATGTTCTATGATTCCTGCACCTTCGAATCCTATATGAGCAGAAAGTTCTGGTTTAATAGGAAAGCGGCCATACATAATCATTTTTTCTACATGGTTTAGACCTGCAGTTTTCATCTTTACCAAAACCTCACCAAACCCGGGAAAAGGGATTTCTTCGTTAGTAATACGTATTGCTCCAGGACCTGCAAATTCAATTAATCTTGCCACTTTGTTCATTGTTGTTCTTTTTTTTAGACAAAACTCCAAAAAGAACTAAATGCGAAACCGTAAAGTATTTTAAGAAATAGCGTTAAAATAGTTTAAGCCTTAGCCAGCTTTTTTCGAATCATGCTAAGAAAAACTGGAGTAACACCTAAATAGGAAGCAATTTGCACATTTGAGATACGGTTGAAAAGATCTGGGTGTCGATTTAAAAAATCAAGATATCTTTCTTCACCTGTAGAACTAATGTTTTGCAGAATTCTGTTTTGATATTCGACAATAAGTTTTTCCTTCATAATTCTAAAAATCTTATTGAACTTAGGATATTCCTCATATAAATCATAAAGATTTTTTTTTGTTATTTGAAGAATAACGGAATTTTCAAGAGCTTCTACATACAATTTACTTGGTTCTCCAGAATGGAAACTACCTAAATCTCCAATCCAACTGTTTTCTATAGCAAATTGAAGAATATGTTCTTTGGCATTTTCATCAACCATATACATTTTTAGGCAGCCTTCAACGACAAAATTCGCGTATTTACAAACATCACCTTCATGATGGACAAACTGCCTACGTTTTATTCTTCTTGGGGTGAAAACTTCTTTTATTACTTTTTCTTCTTTTTCATTTAGTAATAAAACTTCATTTATATGTTTGACGAGTTTGGTAATAGGGATGTTGGATTTCGTTATGTTTTTAAACATATAGCAATGTGATTTTTTTCGGACATTAAATTAAAGTAGCAGTTATGGATATTGTAGCTACTTT
Source organism: Croceivirga thetidis (assembly GCF_012272815.1). Taxonomy (GTDB): domain Bacteria; phylum Bacteroidota; class Bacteroidia; order Flavobacteriales; family Flavobacteriaceae; genus Croceivirga; species Croceivirga thetidis. Next base: position 147,063 of record NZ_JAAWWL010000001.1, on the reverse strand, counting down.
AAAAAGTACCTTCCAAATTAACTAAAAAGCTACCAAGACTTTCTGAAATGGGGTAGAACAGGCAATTAATTTTAGCCAGATTTATTTTAGAAGGAGTTGCAAAAACCTCAAGTCAAGCCATTTATTAAATTTGAATCCTATCTCCTTAAAAGTTCCTATTTCCTCAAATCCAAAGTTTTTATGAAATTCATAGCTTTTTTCATTGGAACCATCGACTCCTGCAATCATAGTATGAAAACCGCTATCTTTTGCTAATTCAATGAGTTTTGACAAAAGCTCTTTTCCTACGCCTTTTCCTCTCAATTTCTTATGGACATAGATAGAATGTTCAATACTGAACCGATACGCCGCCCAAGGCCTGAAAATTCCATAAGTACCGAATCCGGCAACTTGATTCTCAATTTCAGCTATAATTATCGGCATTTTATCAGCTTGTTTTTTTTTGAACCATTCCAATTGTTGCTGATAAGTTCTTTCTTCATAATCATAAAGCACAGTAGAATTTAAGATTTCGTAATTCACGATATCTAAAATAGCGTTCAAATCACATCTTTCTGCTTTTCGGATTTTTATTTCCAAAATATGAATTGTAAAATTGGTTATAATAGTCTCATTAAACTATTGACAGGAATTTTAAGATATGGTTTTTCGAGTTAAATTATACTTTTGGTTCATTAATTAATAGTCCCTCGGGTCGTCTTCGACAATTGCGTAGTGGTAATTATCTTTCCATTCTCCTCGTATAGGGAGTATTTTTCGTCGTAGTCCTTCACGGGTCATACCCGATTTTTCAAGAACTTTTATGGACGCTATATTTTCGGTGGCTACCCCAGCTTCCACTTTGTGTAAATGAAATTTTTCGAAGCCTGATTTAATCAATGTTTTTGATATTTCGGTGGCGTATCCCTTTCCCCAAAAATCCGGTAAAATTTTATAGTAAATTTCTCCTAGCTTGAATTTGTTCAATGATAAATTCATGCCGGCAATACCAATGAATTCCTTTGTTTCATTTGATACTACCTTCCAAAAATAGCTCTTCCTTTTTGCTGTATTTTGGACTTCTATAAACGGCTGAATAAGTTCTATGGTCTCATTAATATCCTTAGGCATGCCGAGCGTATTGTATTTATCAACTTCAGGATAAGAATGCAGTTTGTGAATGTCATTTGCATCGTTCAAGGTAATCTCGTTGAATAGTAGTCTTTCCGAAGCTAATTTCATTTGCAATGTTTTATACTTCAAATCGCGAAGTATCACTCGATTTAAAGTTAGCAAGAAAGTAGCGATGAATTCTAATACTTAATAGCTTAAGGTTATCTAATGGCTTGTCTCTTTCTTGTACAAGTACAGCCCTATACATAATACAGCAACCATGATGAAAGAGGTTGGTACCCAGATGTTGTTTGTCCATAGCCAGTAAACACCTTCTTCATTGCCCTTATATGGAATACACAGTATCAACAGGAACATTGCGAGATACAACACGTTACTTTTCATATTCATTTGTTTAGGTGAAAATTTGAGCGCAATATCCCTTTAGTTGTCAATTTCAACAACTAAAGATGGGTTGATAAAGGGTTGATTTTGGTACCTGTTAATGATTTTTAGTCATTTGCCCTCGACTTAAGCTCCCTTCTGTTCTTGATATTTAGTTTTTTATAAATCTGGTTGATGTGCGTCTTTAGGGTGCTTTGTTCTATGAAGAGTTCGGTCATGATTTCTTTGTTGGTCTTACCCGATAGAATTAGGTTGTACACCTCTCGTTGTCTTTCGGTCAATTCAGCAAGATTGGAATCAACCCCATCACTTTTTAATTCGCTCTGTTCTTTAATTTGATTTACGAGATTGGTGATTTTCTTATTGCTGAGATAAAAATAAATGGCCACCAAGAACAGGCTAATGGTTATCAATAAAGTTATAATGACCGGGTAGTTGTGTAAGACCAATTTAACCTCTCCATTACTTCCCCTTATTGAAATAGCTATTGATGATAGAACAAGGGCCGCTATCAGAAAATGCTTATGGTATTTTGAGAGGATGTTCATTCTTACCCTAATGTTAGCCAAAAGTCTTTGCTATGATTTCGTTGTTGGTTTGAGTATATTTTCCTTTACGAAACCAGTCAATGGCCATGGTTGTAATAATAAAGTTAATGAGATTCCAGCAATGATTAATGACCTTTGCTGGCAGTTGTGATTCTTAAGGTTTACTCTTTTTAAGTAACCAATAGAATACCCTATAACACATTAATCTAAAGCATACACGTTTTTATTATGGAATTCCATCCATTTACTTGAATCGGCTAAGTCTGTCCAACCGTATTTTCGATAGAGTTCATGCGCATCTCCGGTGAGTAGAATCCAACGTCGTAGGCCTTGTAGTTCAGAAAAATTCATAATCGTTTCTAGTAACCATTTTGAAAGGCCTTTGCCTCGATATGCCTCTAAAATATAAACATCACCCAAATAGGCTATGGTCGAAAAATCTGTGATAATTCGAGCAAAACCAATCTGTTTGTGGGTCTCGAAAAGACCAAAGCAGAGTGAATTTTCAATTGACATTGCAACTTTTTCTTTTGGAATATTCAAACACCAATAGGCCTTAGTGGATAAAAAGTCATGAATAGCATTAATGTCCAGTTTTGACTTATCTGTAGAAATGAGGAACTCGTCTTTTTGTAGTGAAAATGTTTGCATTGAAAGATTTAATCAGAATTGTCGGTAGCAGTAGGGTTTAACCGTCAACTACCTAGTAATGTGGGTTGCTATTCTGTAAAAATATACTGTTTAAAGCCCTTTTGGTTTTAAGCCATCAAAAATTTTAATTCGTCACAAGTTTTACTGGGCACGAATTCAATTACCTCATAATGAGCTAATTCGTTTTTCTTGAAAGGGTCTTTTTTAATAATTTTTTCCAATTCAGACTTAGAGGCAACGTTCGATAGAATTATCCCACCCGTTCTCGGGATTTTCCGCCCCGACGCAAGAAAATTTCCAGATTCATATTGTTCATTTAAGAATTCAATATGTGCATTCAGGAATTGGTCAATTTTTTCAAGTTGGGTTTTATAGGTTAGGTTTACAATGAACATAGGGCTACTTGTTTTTATATGAATATCGTTCTGATTGGGCATTACAGTCAAAGATTTTGGATTTCATAATTATCTTGTTTTTCAAGATTGATAGTTATTTTTCCCATTGATGGATTTGGATAAAAAGAGCTTACAAGTTTCGTTTTCCTAAGCTTTAGGCATGTTAAAGCCATTGTTGTGCAAGGTTTTTATTCAAACTCAGTTTCAATTTTAGTCAGATTGGATATGTCTTTATTTAGATATTTTATACTGACTTTCGGTGGAATTGAAATTTCAATACAGGTTTCACTAAAGACCAATGTTTCTGAAGATAATTTTCCCTGAAACTCATTTGACATTTTCAATGCCTTAAAAATCAATTTGAACATTTTTTTGTCAGAATATAGTTCAAGTAATTTATCGGTTTCATCTTGACTTAATTCTTTAAATCTGCTAAAGTGAATTTCTATTGATGGCGGTACTGATATTCCAACGATTAATCTATTGGTTTTAAAACCTGCATTTTCAATCAATGGCAAGACCTCAAATACTTCTTTGACATAATCAATGAATTTATTTTTCGTATTAGACCCAATATCTCCAATTTTAGAGAGTCCATTCTTGAGTTGTGTCAGAATCTGTTCAGAACTTTCAGTTACCGTTCTTGATGTCTTTGATATGATTGAGTTCTTTCCCATTTTGGGTTTGGTTCTAATTTTTTGGATTTTTAACAAAAGTCTTTGCTATGATTCATTGCGGACTTTTCAAATGGCTGAGCTTAGTCGAAGTATTGAAATTCCAATCCCAGTTAATTGTAAACCTTCTTAGCTGCTTTTCTTGTTTGCCTTAGTTCGTATTCTTTCCAAATGCTTTTCCCATAGCTTGATGTCCCTGGCAAGATATTTATCGTTGTCTTCCGCTTTTTCCTTTCTTGTTTCAATGGCTTTCTTTGCAGCTTCTATAGCCTTCGTATAGTAATGTTGCCTTTCATAGGTTTCCATCAACAGTCGATAGGCAAACTCGCTTTTGTTTAGTTTTATTGATTCTTTAGCTAACCATTCCAGTTTCTTAAAATCTTTACTTTGAAAATATAGGTAGTCTATTGCATTGGACATTTCATCGTAATCTTTTATGTTTCCGGTCAATAATTGCCCATTGATATAGTCTTCAATTTCCGCATCGGTAGATGTTTCGAATGCAAATGCAATTGAAGTGTTTTCCCATGAAACATATATCATCGCATTATTGGGAATTAGGTCAACATCAATTGTCAGGGTCTCGTAATAACGATTGCTATGTTGTGGGTACACCACAAATCGTGCAACATCCTTATCTGGATTATAATCGTACGCTCCATACAAAGATGTATCTGTGTTGAGGATTACAATCCATTCTTCTTTGTTGGGTATTGTAAGTAGGGAATAGGTACCAGCTTCGATTGCTTGTTTACCAATTGCTACATTTTTATCAAAGCTAATTTTTGTGCAATACCCCGCTCCGGTTCTCCAAACCTCATTCCATGGAACCAGTTCGCCAAATACTTTACGATTTCTGGCCGAAGGTCTCTCATATTCAATTTTCAGATTTGTGTTTCCAACACCCTGTTCAATTATTCCCTTTGGACTAAGTGAAGGATACGATTGCTGTGAAAAGGCAAAATCCTGAAATGTGATGATTAAGGATATGATTAAAATTGATTTAAGCTTCATTCGTATTTGGGGTTTATCAATTATTGAAAAATGCTTTGGGTCATAACTCTTTGGCCAGCATCAACTATTTATTAGTTAATGGAAGTTAGGAAAAATTGGTCAAGCGTTAGACATTGAATTATAGCCTTATTGTAAGCAGGTATTTACTCCGTTTTAAACTCAGGTCTTCTAATTTGTGCAAAACAGGCTGGTTTTGGTTCTGCAGTCGGATTATTAAAGAAATCGTTTGCAGCTTGCATAGCACAGGGGTTACCCCAATTGGTTGTTGGGCCGTGTTTCCAGCCATTAAAAATCAAATGGTAGGAATTTGTTAGATTTTTGGTCATTGCTTCGGCCCATCTAACGGGAGTTGATTCATCATATTCTCCACTTATCAAAAGAACAGGTACATCGCTTTTAACCGCCATATTCTCAATTTCAGAGACGTTTTTAACGCCCCAAATCGCACAAACTTCTTTATCAAAAACCGCAGGGGATAACCCTTTAACTTCAGGATATCTGTTTGTTTCGAGCATGATTTTTTCCTGGGAATTGAATGGTGTTTCTTCTGCGCACCAAACCGATAAACGCATTCCAGTTCCTATGCCTTTTCCAGGGGATTGAAAAAGATAAGACAGTTGTTCCTTAACCGATGTTAAGTCGTTGTTCAATAGTTTGTTGATCTCAAACGGAATATTGGGGACATCACCTGTACTGGCATTGCTAAAGACTGAAATCAAATCTTCACCTTTCAAATAAAAGGTTTCCAGTTTTCCATTTTCTGGGTTTTCCACTTGTACCTCAAGAGGATTGTTTGTTTTCTCTTCTAAATAGGCGATGAATCGACTTTTGATGTTAGGGAAGCTGGCATTACAATTCGTATCGGTTTCGCAATCGTCAAATAATTTGTCTAAAGACGCCAAAAGGTTGCTTACACTTTCTTCATCATAATTAACTTCCATTGGGAGTGGTGAATCCATCACAACGCTTCTAATTTTATCTGGATAATCCCGTAGTAAGACCTGTCCGATTTTAGTGCTGTAAGACATGGTCAATAAATTATACTCCTCAATTTCGAGTACGTTCATTAAGTCGTTTATATCTGCAGCAATATGGTTTGTGGTATAACTGTTCAAGTCAATACCTTTTCTACGCAATCGTTCACTGCATTCTTTCGCGGCATTTTGAAATAGACTATCGGTTTTGGTACTATCAAAATTCGGCTGATTTGATGCATAAATCGCCTGTGCCCATTCCGGGCAATCGAGGCTCGGCTCCGCGTATTGCGTACCCCTTTGTTCGAAAAGAATAAAGTCTCGATCATCAAGGTATTGGTAGTACTTCATATATTTTGAGGAACGCATCGAAGTATAACCTGGCCCGCCTACGGTATATAGTATTGGGTCTGGTTTTGGGTTTTTACTCCGGCTTTTAAAAATGTATACAGGTAATTTTATGGTATTGCCATTGGGCTTATTTCTATTCTCGAGTACTTCTAAATAGCCAAAAGTATACTCTTGTCCCTCGGGAATTTTATGAGTGGTCTTTTTGGATGTTGTAAAAGTTGGCTTAAACTTTTTTTCCGTTTTTAGGTTTGAAAAAGGCAAAAACAAAAGGCTGAGAAGAAAGACCGAAATAATAGGCTTCATGTGAATCTTAATTGGATTGAACTAGTTCACAAGGTAAATGCCGATTTACAAAGTAGACATTCACATTTGTTAAGAAATGGCCTGTTTCTTAATTCTGCTTAAACTCTGCTCAGAAACACCTAAATACGATGCTATGTACTTTTGCGGAACCCTTTGAAAGAGACTTGGGTTTCTGTTTATTAGGGCGTTGTATCGCTCGTTTAGGTTGAGCAGTTGTAAATCTGCTAGCTTTTCCACTGTTGAAAGAAAAGCTTTTTCCGCAATTATTCTTGCCAATCGCTCGTTCTGGTGCGATTTGTTGTAAAGGGCAACAAGGTCTTTTTTTTTGAATTCGTAGTAACTGCTTTTTTCAATGCTTTCGATGAAAATCTGACTGGGCGTTTCATTTAAATAACTCGAAAAATCCGTTGCAAACCAGTTTTCAAAATAGAAATGATGGGTGTAGTCTTTGCCGTCAATAATTTTATAACCACGAAGCAGTCCTTTTTTTAGAAATATAATCTTGTTCGTTGGTTTATTAGGAGGGAATAGGAGTTGATTCTTTCCAACTTCTTTTTCAGTAGCAATCTTTAGTAAGAGCTCATAACTCTCATCTGAAAATTCCAATAGCGACTGAAGTATTTCTTTCATTTTTCTTTGAGCGGATATTTTCAATTGCCTATAATGGTTTTGGCTATGAGTCGAGGCAAATTAGGACCATAAGCTTTTCAGCTTTGACCAAAAATTTGATTTAGGTACCATTTTATCAGGTTGTACATCAGCTGCCATTGACGTATAGTCGATGTTAGCTGTTGTTTCTTCTTTTCCAATTTCGGGTATTTCCCATTTGAATAAACACCAAGTATAGTCATGACTATTTATTGGATTCTTTCTCGAGCCTTCGTGAGGGAATACGTCTTTAATATTTTCGGATTTCAGACCATTGGGGATGGGTGGGAAATCAACGGCATTCCCTGATGAGACCTCAATGGTCTTTCCGTTATCAAATTGCATTTTATAAAGACAATATCCCATTCCTGATTCTCCAGCTTTATACAATTTATTGGCCAAGTGAACTGGCATTCTATATGGACTTTCTTTTATTTCTTCAACATCTTCGATTAGAACATATTTTTTTCCACTGTCCTGGTCGGGCATTACACCCCAAGTACGCATGTAAGGTTCAGATGCTGACAAGTAAACTCGGTCAAGTATTTCACCATTTTTTAGTTTTACTTGGCAAGGTCGATATTCCATTGTCCAATCCCTAGAAGGTTTTACCGCTAGTAATTGGTCTTTTAGTTTGTTTGAAATCTGTTTGATGTCCATTTTTTATAACTGCAGGTAATATTTTGGCTATCTGCATTGTCTCGAAGGGCACTTCTTCTAGGTGTTGTCGTATACCGTTTTTATTTTTTCATTAGTTGCTCTACATACTTTCTGTGGTTTTCGTAGCCGTTGTTTTCGGGGTTTTCCAAATCAATCATACTTCCTAATCCTGTATCGAAAATTTGCCAATCTTGTTTCTTTGCTAATTCTATTAATTCAAATAGTCCGTTTTCTCCGTAAAGACTCAACATTTTATTACTTACCAACTTATCGTCAGTAAAGAAGTCAATCGAAAAGTCTTTCCCTTTTATTTCTCGGTGATTTTCGTCTTTGACAATGTTATCAAATGATTTTTCAAGGATACTGGAAAAATCTATTGGTACGAGTTGTTCTTTATCCAATTCCGCAACCGATTCTATTTTCTGTTTTGAATTAAAAAGTATAATGTCCCAACTCATTGATTAAATTTATTTTGACCGAAAGTTTTATCAAAATCACGAACACGCTTTGGGTTCCATCCATTCGTTTTTTCATATTCTGCCCAAAGCATCACATCTCTTGGGTCTGTTTTACCCAATTCCAAATAATGTTCTAAACTTTCTAAATCTCCATTGGACAAATGAATAACACATCGCGTAACTCTATCAGAATCCATATACTCATATTTATTTCGATAGATATTAATCAAATTAAGTGCCTGTTTTGCATCTGAATTAAATTTTCTTTCTAACTCCTGGATTATATCTTCTGGTGTCTTTTTCAATTTTGTCAAATGGTGTACAACGGTCTCGTGTATGAGTATTAGAGGGTTTGTATTCACAAACCTTTCGTTTTATTACTTAAACCGTTATTACTTATACACATAGTTACCTGCTGGCTATATTCTATTTCCACGATTTGTTTTAAAATGTTTTCAGTTCAATATTTTGATATTAAATTCTTTCCGTATCTCGGATATTGGTTTATCTAAATAATGGTCAAAGTCAGACCAAGGCCATAGCCTATTCATACGTTTTGCTCTAATTATTAGTAACGGAATGCTGAATAAGAACTTAAATAGATTCAAAACAACGTGCTTTGGACTGAAATTTTGCGCTAATTCATAAGCGTTAGATTTTTTGTATGCCTTTATATGGTCCCAAAATCCTAAAGTAGTTCCGAAAATTGTCCATATTTTAACTGAACCTTCCCCATATAATGTAATGTCGCATCCAAAAAGGACGTGGGCAATATCGTGTGATTTAAAGAATGATTTTACCTCTATCGGAATGTTGATCTTGTTATGGCTCAATCTTCTATCATATTTTTTATAGAATTGCTCTAAACCTTCCTTAAGTGTAACGTTTTCTTCCATTTATTAAGAGCTTTGAACCGCTGGTTTTTTCGCGATTATGTATAAATAATCGCCCAAGGTGTTTTCATATGAATTGATTATATCTTTAATTTTTCCACTGTCAATATCTATTCTTAACTCACTCAATCCATTTTCTACTTCAGTTTGGTTTGATAAGGATGAAAATGAAGAAATTCCGTGTCTAATTTGCTCGTCAAAATAAAGTTCAGGATTTTGTTTTCCACAATATAAAAATTGGTCTTCCAAATCAGGTTTTATAAAATATTTGTGCGTCTCAATAAATTCAATTCCACTATCAGTTATCGCTTTTTTGACTTTTTCTAAAGTCGGCATTTGAGTTATTGAGTCGGAAAGCATTTTTGGGAAATAATGATTGAGCCAATAACCTTTCATTTGTTCAGGTGTTGATGTGAAAATCACAATTCTGCCGTTTTTTTTTAATACTTTATTCAGTTCTGAAAAGCCCAATGTTAAATCAGTCCAATGATGTATAGTCAAAGAGCCAATTATTCCGTCCACAAAATTTGCAGGAAGCCCTGTATTCTCTGCTGAACCAATTTTCCAATGAATTTTGTTGTTTTTAAGTTTTGCTTTTTCCAACATTAATTCAGAAGGATCGATTCCAATAAAATCAAAGCCATTTTTATGAAGTTCATTCGTATAATTTCCTGTTCCACAACCAATATCCAAGTATTTTCCATCTTTGGTTGGTTGTAAATGATACAGTAATTGTTTGGTCAAATATTTGTCCGCTCTTCGTGTCAGATTGTAATCAAGTCCTATGGTATTATATTTAACCTCCATTGTTTTATTGAGCTCGCAGGTAACGGTCTCGGCTATAATTTTTGCTTGGGAAATCCATCGGATTTTTCAAGTAAGAAATCCGGCCGTTTTTAAAGTTAGGAATTTTGTTTTTGCTTCATAGATAAAACTGAATTATAGCCATTGTTGTGCTGGAGTTCTTAAGTTTTTATTTAAATCTAATTGACTTCACATGAATTGTTTTTCCTTTTTCGCCTACAAAAACAAATGCAAGTGGTGTCTGAATAATGCTCATGTCAGCTGTTTTAAATTCTGCAATAGGTACTTGATACGTTTTCCAGTCATTCGTTAGCGTTAGTGAAGCTCTTGCCTCGGATCCATCGGGCGGATCATACTTGTCTTTCATGGTAATTTCTAATTCTTCACCTCCTTTTGCGCCCTTCATTTCAAGAATCACATTTTTGTATTTTGAAAAATCCATCTCGGTTACCCGACCGTTTAAGGCCTCAATGGTAAAAAATGGAGCACCCCATGCAAACTTTTTTTCAGGATAAATCAAAACAACATGGTCGTCTTTAAATTCGATTCCCGGGTAATATTCATTGCTCGATTGTGCATATAGAAATCCAAAATTGGAAGGGACTTTTCCATTTACCAAAAGATTTAACTGATCGATCCCTTCATATGAATTCAGAATACTACTAAAATCAATTTTGGTCTGCTCATCAAAATTCATTTGTTGGTTGTTCACCATTTCAATGAATTTTTCCCCAAGAACAATTAATTCATTGTACATGTTGGTCATACCCTCTTCTTCAAAACCATTTGCTAGAAGTTTTGTGGTGTATTCGTCTTTTAGAATTTCGAGAAAACGATTGAATTTTTCTTGGGATTCCTTATAGTTCCAGGCGCCCGTAAGTAGATCACTACCATTGTTCCTAAATTTATTTGTCCACGCCTGGTTATCACTTCGCAGCATTTGATTGTATTCTTCCTCATGTTTTTGAATGCGGTTGGCCGTTGCGTAGAAGGTGTGAAGTAATATTTCAATATCGGTACCTTGAAGTTTACTGAGATAGATGGAATTTTTTAAGGCTTCAAAAGAACTTGTGTTGGGTTGGTAATAAATGGTCGTATTTAAATCTCCAAAAGTATTACCGATAAAAGCATAATCATTGAAATTAAGTGCAGTCGGTCTATTGTCAATATAGCCGTTAAAGATAGAATCGACATTCTGGCCTATGTTTTCACGTCCTCTTTTTATTAAATGAAGATTTTTCACATCTGTTTGAATTGCACGAGAAATGCTTTTTAATAGACCGTCAAGTTCTTTGGTTTGAATACGGTTTTCATTCCAATTGTTGATTTGCAAGGCTATCAAAATTCCAATAACAACCAACACAATTTCTCCAAGGGCATAAATAAGGTATTTGCTGAAACGGTTTTCAGAGAGTAACTTTTGACGGATACGGCGGAAGAATTTTATCATCAAAGGTTGGTTTCCCTAAAGATAGGATTTTCAGAAGTGATGGGCTAAGCCTCTTAAGGCTAGGCGATAAGGGCGCCATTTGGTAAACCCATGATTGTACTATCCTTATTTTTCTTGAGGCGATGTTAGTTCAATTATTCTATCAATTGTTGCATTGACTTCTTTCAATTCAGCTCCAAATAGTATATCTCTTACAAATTCCCTTTTTAGGGCTATGGCATTTGCAAATTCTAAACTTTTTAAAAAGCTGTAGTCCGCAATCTCCTGATTAAAAATATTGTCATTATTAGAATATGCTAAGAATGAAATATGTTTTTCGAAATAGGGTACATATTTGTCAAATCCGTGTTCTCTTGCAACAATTTCTTCTTCACGGTAATCTTTGACCAACTCATCCCATTGCTGTAAAAGTCCTCTCAATTCAAGATTTGAAATAACTTCAAAAGAGGAAGTGTTTGTTAAAGAATTAATAGTTGATTGTTGCGGGTTAAACGTATGATGGTTAAAGGTTTCAGAAATATAAAATGATAGTGAATCTTTATTGAAGGTATCAATCGCTACTGGTACTAAATTCAAAATTTTGGTGGTATTGAGATGAACTTTTTGGTGATAAAAAATGGCAGAGTCTAATTGCGCTCTATTTGATTTGAACTCCCTGTTTATATTTTCGATATAATTTGCTTCTTTAGTTCTTTCAATACGATTGTTATTCCAATTATTTACTTGCAACGCCAAAAGGATTCCAATCATAACAAGTATAATCTCCCCAATTGCATAAATCAGATATTTACTGAATTTGTTTTCAGAGAGTAGGTTTTGCCGGATGCGACGGAAGAACTTTAGCATTGGTTAATGGTTGGTTATAATGAAGCCCATGTTGTACGTTCATTAATATTTATAATTCTTTCAGACGATTCGCTATCAATTCTAAGATGATGTCTATTTCTTGGTTTAACGGATCATAAAAACTCTCATTAGTTATGATTGAGCTAGACTGATACAAAACAATCAGATTTAAAAAAGGCATAGAGTTAAGCATTGATTTAATGCCGGTATTATCGAAGTCAGTATTTACATAAGTTTTTCTGAACCCTATGTGGGTATAAACCCTTTCCATATTTGCTTCATTGATCATTTGTTTAATAGCCATCAGTCGGTAATCGATAACTTCGTTTTCTTGTTGTTTTATCTCATCAATCTTGCTTTGTAATCCCGCCAATTTATGTTTCAACCTTTTGTTTTGGATAAGTTTTAATTGACCAGAGCTTATGATTTCAGTAAGAACGCCTGTTTCAGGTTCAAAATTTATTTCGATTCCGAAGGTTTCACTAGTATAATTCGCTATGGATAACTCGGTGATAGTGTCTTTTGTTGACTTACTAAAAGACTGTATCATCTTTTCCGCACTAGAAATATTCTCATTATTCAGTTCGATAATTTCTTGAAGGGTAGCTTTGTTTTTTGAAAATTCTTCTTGAAGTGCTAGAAGGTTCTGTTTCTCAGTATTTCTATCTTGTTGGGTAAGATTCCAGTTATTAATCTGGAGGGCTATCAAAATTCCAATGACCACAAGGACAATTTCTCCTAGGGCATAAATCAAATATTTACTGAATTTGTTTTCAGAGAGTAGTTTTTGCCGAATACGGCGAAAGAATTTTATCATCAAAGGTTGGTTTCTCTAAAGATAGGATTTTCAGAGGTGATGGCCTGCGTCTGTTGAAGACTAGGCGAGAGCCGCGCCATTTTGTATAGGAATTGTTGGGCTTTCGCTATTCTTTAATCTCTTCTTTAATAAGATTTGTTATTTCATTTATATCAATTTCCATTTGTTGTAATCTGGCTATAATTTCTTTTTCCATTATATTTTTCCAGTTATGTCCTCCTTCTATTGATAAAATGAGTTCTTCTAATTTAAGGTCTTTTCCAAGTCTTTTTTTTAATTCCGGATGTCGTTCTAATTTTTTCTGTAAATCATCTGAACCGGTCATCAGTGAAGTTCTTTGTATAATATTGTATTTTCCATTTTCCAAACCTTCTGCTCTTTTAATTGTATTTAATTGATTTCGTCTTAAATCAATCAACTTATTTCTTATTGTGGTTGGAATGAGCTTAATATCTCCACTATTTTGAAGGGTCTCAATAGTACTTGAATTGAACGAAAGTGGTTTGGTTGCTACGATTAAACTATTTATTGACGCATACACTTCTTCTAATTCAAGATTGTCTTTGTTATATAACTCATAGTATTTTTGAAAAGCTTGTTGATTGTTCTTGAATTCCTCAATAGTTATTTTAGAAAAGCTGCTATCTTTTTTTAAATCTTCAAGCAACTGGCCATAATACTCATTTATGGTATTTTGAGTTTTTCTGTTTTCGTTCCAATTGTTTACTTGTAAAGCCAGTAGAATCCCAATCATAACAAGCACAATCTCCCCAATTGCATAAATCAGATATTTACTGAATTTGTTCTCAGAGAGCAATTTTTGCCGGATACGGCGGAAGAATTTGATCATCAAAGGTTGGTTTCTCTAAAGATAGGATTTTCAGAAGTGTTGGCTTGCGCCTGTTGAAGGCCATTCGATAAAGGCAAATTTGCTTATAGCTATTGTCGCGCCTGGTTTTTCGTTCTTATAATTTTCACAATTCGGTTTATAATAATTTCCGACAAATTCCACTCATAACCTTCAAAATCCGTGGTGTTGATAAACTGAACAACTACGGCGTCAATATCTTCGTGATACTCTGCCAAGCTCTGGTAACCAATCACTAAACCGCCGTGATCATATTCGTAAGGATATATATCTTTTTCTCCTTCTTCAAATACAGAACCATCATTTAAGGCTCTTAAGAACGTTCCTACATCTGCTGCCGTTGCTAGCATTCCAAATTCACGCGCTTTGAAATCTTTTTCGATTCCTACATAATAGCCGCTCATCACATCTTCCAAATCCACTTCAGTTATTGAAAAGTAGGTGTTTTTCAGCCCTAAGGGATTCAATATTTTTTCTTTGATATAATTGTGATGGTTATATCCTAAAACTTCATCCATTATTTTGCGTAGCAACAAATAATTGGTGTTTGAATATTCATAGCCCTTGTTTGGTTTAAAACTCGCCGGTAAGTCTAAAGCAAAGTTTAAGGCATTTTTACCGTTTTCTTCTTCGTTTTCCCAAAATGCTGGATTATCTGTGAAATTTGGAATACCAGAACGGTGTTGAATCATCATTTTCAAGGTGATCTCATCGGCATATTCTATTCTTTCGTTTAGTTCAGGAAGATAATCGGTTAATGATTTATCAAAAGACAAACGCTTTTCTTTCACCAATTTAGTAGCTGCAACAGCCGTATACAGCTTGCTAATACTTGCAATTTTGAACAATGATTTCGGATCGGCCGCTATTTTCGCTTCTCTATCTTTCCAACCACCCGTGTAAAATGTCGGTGGTTTACCTGCTTGGTCTACGTAAACGATCATACCATCAAAACCATGGCTTATTGCTTCATCAACTTGTTCTTGAACGGAATCTGGTAGCGGTAAAATCCAAGCTTTTACTAATATCCAAGGAACGAAAAATAAAGAAACTGCTGTTCCGACAAGCAATAAAGCTCTTACAACCCATTTGGCTTTTTTGTTTCTTATCATTTTAATCTTCGATAATCTTGTCTATTTCTTGAATAATACTCAAGCCTACGTCCTTTAATTCACTGTATCTATGAATCATCGTATCAAACTGCCAAGCTGCTAAACTAATTACGTTTCTAAAGGCGGGAAATGAAGTGTAATTTTTAAAATCGGTAAAATACTCGGTTTGGGAAGTTGCTTTAGTGTAAAGTGAATCTGGTGGTACAAATGCATATGCCAAGACCAACGACCTGTCAAATTGAGTGGAAAGATAGGCCTCTTGACTTTCGGCATATTCATTATAACTCTTTTCATTTAATTCAATTTCACCAATAATGGTATGGTATCTTGTTAGAAGCGAATCTAAAGCCGTATTGTTGATTTTTCCATAGTAATTTGAATTTTTTAAAGCTTCATACCCACCAGTGCTAGGACAAAAATAGAGGTCAATAAA
This sequence comes from Croceivirga thetidis, assembly GCF_012272815.1. Lineage (GTDB taxonomy): Bacteria > Bacteroidota > Bacteroidia > Flavobacteriales > Flavobacteriaceae > Croceivirga > Croceivirga thetidis. The sequence continues at coordinate 131,667 of NZ_JAAWWL010000001.1, read as the reverse complement.
TGCCCAACCACTAGACATAAAAAGCAAAGTGTTTTCATCTTCTGTTTTATCCAAAATACTGGTACGTGCCTGTTTGCATAGCTCAGCTATTTGCCTTCTGCCTATTGTTAAAGAGTCTAACTCGATAATATCTTCCAAGGTATTGGATTTGATTTTTACCAAATACTCTTTCAATGCGATATCGGCTTTTCTAGATTCATTCCAATTGTTGATTTGCAAGGCAATCAAAATTCCTATAACAACAAGAAAAATCTCACCAATAGCATATTTAAAATACTTTCCAGTTTTTCCTTCTGAAAGTAAGTTTTGTCTAATTTTTCTAAAGAATTTTATCATTGTTTAGAGGTTTGTCATAATGAAGCACAACGAGAGGGCTACGCGCAGTGCGGCCCTGTAATTTTTGGTGTTGTAACGAAGTTACATAAAACAAAAAGGACAATTGTGGCCGTGCCAAATTGCGTTTAGCCGGTGATGTGCTGCGTTGATTTCTGCCGTTGCGGCGGTGTTTGGTTATAGGTCCCTCATCCTACGGTTCTGGCAATTTGGTGTAGTCCTCTCGATGGGGCAGCCTTGCAAAAGGGCGGGAACGGCGCAGCCGTGTAGCAATTTTGTTCGCCGCAGGCGAATGCTGCACCATCGGTCTCGGCTAAGATTTCGTTGCGGAAAACGTCCAACGGACTTTTCCGCCGTAGCCCCTAAGTTAGCTGTTTGCGTGGAATTTCCCAATGGAAATTCCGCCGCAATGAATTTTAGCCATTGTTAGCAATAGTTATTTTTTTTCAGCCTTTATTGGTTTCCCATTTTCATAAAAAAGATAACCATCGATTTCTCCTGAAATACTGTCGTACATAATCCAGCGTCCATTTTCTTCTCCGTCAACGAATATGCCTTTGGAATGAATATTCCCATTCTCAAAATAACTAAATACAGAATCATTCATCTGTCCGTTTTTCCAATTTTCCAAGTTTTTTAGTTGTCCATTTGCATAATAACTTTTCCAAACTCCTTCTTTTGATTCATTATTAACTTGACCTTCTTCGGCTAGTTGTCCATTTTCATAAAAATATTTTACCGTTCCATTAGCAATTCCGTTTGTCCATTCCACTTCTTCCTCAACTTGTCCGTTTGGAAAGAAGTATTTCATTTTTCCGTTGATAAGTCCGTTTTTAAATTCTGAATAGGACTGAATTATACCATTTTCATAACTTTCGCAAGTCCCTGTGTATGGTTGATTATTCAAAAACCAAGTTCCATCATTGTTTTGAAATAGATCATTGCAATCAACAACTCCTTCAGCAATCTTAACTTTTTTTTCTTCTTTACAAGAGAAGAATAGTAAAATCGAGATAATTAAAATTAGGTTTTTCATAATTATTGCTAACGGACTTGTGTATGAAACGTAGCGTGCAAAAAGACACTAACTTTTCGGATTAGCACAGAGCCGAATTTTTATATTTTATTTTTTCTTTCTTAAAAAGCCAAATTAAAAATTTGGCGGACTTTCTAAATATACACAAACCTTTCGGTTAAGCGCTTATTAGCTATGTTTTATACACCGTGTTGTAAAACGTTTTTTAGTATCTTATTTTTAAATCCAATTCTAGAAATTCTTTTACTTTTCCTTGAGCACTATTGTCAAATTCAAGTATTAAATTTAAACTATCACTTTTAGTAAATTCTATATTCTCAACGTTTTTGAAAGCATCTTCAAAATCTGTTTTCTGCCTACCTATTTGAGTTTCAAATTCTACCTTTGTCAGACTTTTTATTCCATTTAAGTGTTCAATTGGTTCGTTATTTTCCTTTTTTACACCACGATATGGAAGTCTGAAAGTCCAAGGTAAATCTGGGTTTTGCTCATTCGTAATTATGTCAATTGACATTCCTTTTGGAAAATAATCGGGTTCATAAATTTTGCTAGTCTCAAAAAGGCTATCTGTCGATTTTGAATTTACTAAACACATTCCAAAACGTGAATTTCCGTTTTTCTCAAATTGAGAACGTTCCCAAAGTTTTGTTTTTTTAGTTAAATCACTCTGAATTTCATCCTCATTCACAACCCATAAAATTTCGAGGAAAAAATTGTCAAAATAGAATTTTCGATTTGTAGTTCCTTGACCAGGATGAAGTCGACTACTTCCTTCCGTCAATCCAAATTCAACCAAATCACTAGCTTCCTTTCCTCTCTTATTAGAAAATATAAATATGTGGTCTATTTCCATACTTTCTTGATTTTGGTCAAATGTTTTACAACGGTTCGTGTGTGGCTTCGTTGCGGAAAACGTCCACCGGACTTTTCCGCCGTACCCCCAAGTTAGCGAATCGGGCTGGAATTTCCTTTTGGAAATTCCGACCGCAATGAGCTATACACATTGTTATACCACGTTTTTAATACAACAAGATTTTCCAGCCCCAATAATCTCCATGAAATTTATCAGGTGTGACTAATTTGTCCAAATTCCCATTTTCTTGTTCAAATTCCCGCTTAGAAAGTCCATCTGTTAGCTCGCCAGAAAATGAATCAAAAATCAAATATTTAGAATTGGATTGTCCATAAACAAATCCATTTTCCAGATATAGTTTTTCCATTCCGTTGGTTAAACCTTGTCCATTTTTTTTAATGTCATCTTCTTCGATATTGGCAAGCCAAAAGTCAATCATGGTTATTTCATATTGCGAATTTATTGGTACTCTACCAAAATCTCCCAGTCCATTGTTTCTCCAATATGAAAATCGCCAAACAAAAAGTCCAACAAACAAGATCACAATAATCACCTCTTTTTTCAGCCTTTTTTGTCCAAATAGCTTGTTCAAAATGAACCAGATTATAAGTCCGTAAATGGCAGAAAGGATGGTAATTCTAATAATCTCAAAAACTAAATGAAAAAGGGTTGCCATTTATTTTTTCAAATGTGGTGTAACGAGAGGGCTACGCGCAGTGCGGCCCTGTAATTTTTGGTGTTGTAACGAAGTTACATAAAACAAAAAGGACAATTGTGGCCGTGCCAAATTGCGTTTAGCCGGTGATGTGCTGCGTTGATTTCTGCCGTTGCGGCGGTGTTTGGTTATAGGTCCCTCATCCTACGGTTCTGGCAATTTGGTGTAGTCCTCTCGATGGGGCAGCCTTGCAAAAGGGCGGGAACGGCGCAGCCGTGTAGCAATTTTGTTCGCCGCAGGCGAATGCTGCACCATCACATAAATATGTGCAGTTTTAGTTAACTCATCTAAATCTAAGAAAATCTACGGTAAGCCCTGTAAGGACTTAAAAACAAATTTTAATCAACTTAGGTAATTTGTATATAAAAAATATATAATTTCAGAAAATATATACAAATTGCCTAAGTGATATACGCTAACTATACATACAAATTTGACCAACATCGAGGAAAAGCAGTTATTCTCGTGCAGTTCAAATTTGATAAAACGCTTAAAGATGAATTGAGGTCACGTTTTCCTTCCGCTAAATGGAGCGCCACAAAAAAATCATGGTATTTGCCAGACTTACCCAGTGTTCGAAAAGCCTTGCAACTGCCATTAAAAACTGCTGTCGAGGGCAAAGTCATAAAAATAAACCCTGCCAACCGTCAGGCATTTCTTTTGATGCATGAGCAATTAAAACTTAAAAAGTATAGTCCGAACACCGTACGGCAGTACTTAAGTGAATTTAAGCATTTGCTCACGCTATTAAAGGATTTTCCTGTAGACAAACTCTCTCCAAAACGGTTAAAGGATTACTTTTTGTACTGTGTAGAAAAGGAGGGCATGGCCGAACGAAAGTTGAACGGAAAAATTAATGCTATAAAATTCTACTACGAACAGGTACTGCACCAACCTAAGATGTTTTTTGATATTCCCAGACCAAAAAAGCCGCAAAAGCTGCCAAAAACCCTCAGTAAAAGAGAGGTAAAGCGAATTTTTTCAGAGACCTCAAACCCAAAGCATTTGTTGGCATTGCAATTGGCCTACGGTATGGGTCTCAGGGTTTCTGAGGTTGTCAATCTCAAAGTCTCTGATATAGATAGCGACCGTATGATGGTCCATGTACAAGGCGCTAAAGGAAAAAAAGACAGATATGTGCCTCTGCCGGTCACTTTGCTTCCGTTACTCAAAAGTTATTATATAGAATTTAAACCTGAAACTTATCTTTTCGAAGGTCAGTATGGGGGTCAATATTCAAAAGCAAGCGTTCAAAACATTTTTAAGACCGCCATGCGAAAAGCAGGTATTGAAAAAAGAATTGGAATTCATGGTCTTCGCCATAGCTACGCCACCCACTTGTTAGAGTCTGGTGCCGATATGCGCTTTATTCAAGAATTGTTGGGCCACAATTCAATCAAGACCACTCAAGTGTACACCAAGGTTACCCCACGTAGCTTATCAAAAATTCAAAGTCCTTTAGACGCCCTTTAATCAGTAAAATTTCAATGCAGAAATTCCTTTTTGTCTATAACGCGAATTCAAGTACCCGCAATGCCATACTCGATAGTATGCACAAAATTTTTAGCCCAAAAACCTACGATTGTAAGCTCTGTGAGATTACCTATGGGGTATTTACAGAAAACCGCACGTGGAAAAAGTTTCGCAAAGAAAGTAAACATGAGCTCGTCTTCTTGCATAAAGATGAATTCACCAAAACCTATGCCAGTAAGTTTGGCTATAAATTCGATTTTCCGATTGTATTAGCTGAAGGGGTAGGGGGGCTTGAAGTCTTGATTTCAACCAACGAATTAAATCAAGTGCTGTCGGTCGAAGAACTGATAGCGCTCATCAACGAGAGAAGTTAAAATCCCCTCTCATTTTAGAAAGGGGATTTAACGGAGCGGCCTATCCGCCAATTCTTGGTAGGGCCATAGGTACCTCCATCAATAATACCCTACTGTCTGAGGTTGCAGAGAATTCTAGGCTATCGGTTTCCCAGATTCCAAAACCATCGCGTTTTTGCAATTGCTGTCCGTTGATTTCAACATCACCTTCCAACACGAAAGCATATACGCCATTGCCTTCTTTTTTAATCTTATAAGTGTCTGATGAACCTTCTTCAAATTTGCCCAAATGGAACCAGGCATCTTGGTGTACCCAAACCCCATCGTCATCCGTATTTGGGGACAATACCTGATAGAATTGGTTTTCCTTTTCAATATCCCGAATTGAAACTTGGTCGTAACGTGGTTCAACATTACGCTTGTTCGGAAATACCCAAATCTGCAAAAACTTGACCGGTTTGTCCGCATTTTTGTTGTACTCGCTATGGTAAATTCCTGTACCTGCACTCATCACCTGTACATCGCCTTCGCGAATAACCGTGGTATTGCCCATACTGTCCTTATGCTCCAAATCGCCTTCTAGGGGTATGGATACAATTTCCATATTATCATGTGGGTGGGTTCCAAAACCTTTGGCTTCAGAAACCTGGTCGTCGTTCAATACGCGAAGCACCCCAAAATGGTTTCGCTCCGGATTTTGATAGCCAGCGAAACTAAAACTGTGATGGCTTTTCAACCAACCATGGTCGGCGTAGCCTCTTGTGTCTGCTTTATGTAATACCGTTTGCATCTGTTCTTATTTTTTGTTTGATACAAATTTCGCTTACCGAAACGGCTTTGGGAATATGAAAAAACGGGAGCTACTTATGAAAATCCGATATTGGGTTCCTCGCGAAACGCACTGGGTGAAATCCCGGTACATTTTTTAAAAAATGCACTGAAATTTGCGGGCTCTGAAAACCCTAGTTCAAAGGCGATTTCTTTGTTCGACAATTCACTGAAGTACAAAAGTCGTTTTGCAGCCGTAGTGATCCTACTCTGCAAATGCTCTTTCGTGGTCTTGCCCGTCAATGATTTGATGACCCGGTTCAAATGGTCTGGGGTAATATGCAATGCTTCTGCATAGCTATTGGCATGGTGCCATTCTTTGTATTTGGTATGTACCAATTTTTTAAAATTACGCACGAGGTTAGCACCTGTTTCTTGGGTCTGCACATCCAATTCGTTCAACGAACAAAGGGAGTGGCATTGAATCAAAAACAGTTTCAATAAAGCGCCAAGGGCTTCAAACTTGTATTTGTGGCTGCTGCTGAATTGGATTAGCATTTGTTCGGTCAATGTTGCCAAGGCCTGAGATGAGGTGTCATCAACAGAAAGCGGTGGGTTGGCACCACTGTCTTGAAAGAGGTTGATATCTTCGATAAACGAAACCGAGATTTGGTTTAAGACTAAAAATTCTTCTGAAAACACTAGGGAATAGCCTATGGATTGTTCATCTTCAATCAATTGATGTACTTGCCCTGGACTTATAAAATAGACCTGATTTTTATCCAGTGCATAGGAGTTGAAGTCAATGCGGTGCTGACCTTTGGCCGATTTTACAAATAGAACGGTATAGAAATCATGGCGATGTGGCGCATCGGGAGCTCCCTTCCGGTTTTCAAAAATGTCTTCCATTCGCGAAATGCCAAAACTTGCATTGGCATCTGAACGGTTGATGTTACGGTAGGTTTTTACAGCATCCATGGGTGACCATTAGGTGACTTCGGCGTTGATTTGACCGATGTAGTTTAAGAGTGCATCGCGGCCCATGTGCTTGGTCGATGAGGTCACAAAATGGGGTGGAGCTTCTTCCCAAGCTCCTTCCAACAAAATTTGCAGATACTTCGAAACATGCTGCTCAATTTCTTCAGATTTAAGCTTGTCCGCTTTGGTGAAAATAATGGCAAACGGTATACCATTGGTTCCCAACCATTCCATAAATTCTAAATCTACAGGTTGTGGGGTATGGCGTATATCAACCAACACAAAACCACAGACCAATTGTTTGCGTTTTAAAAAATATTGGGTAATGTACTTCTGAAAGGTTTTCTTTTCTTTTTTGGAAACCCTCGCGTAACCGTAACCGGGCAAATCGACCAAAAACCAATTTTTGTTGATTTTAAAATGGTTGATGAGTTGGGTCTTACCTGGTCTGCCCGATGTTTTGGCCAGATTCTTATTGTCGACCAACATATTGATGAGCGAAGACTTCCCCACATTTGAACGACCTATAAAGGCGTATTCGGGCAAGGGTTCGTTGGGGCACTTGGCCACATCGCTATTGCTCATTACAAATTCGGCAGAGGTTATTTTCATTGGTTGCTGTACTACAGATTGAACGTATGTCGCAAAACAATTTCCTAAAACAAAGATAGCGTTCTTAAGGTCTGAAAAATAGTATTGAAGTATAGGTCGTTTACCCTAATCTAAAAACCGCGTTGCTCCAACCAAGCGTCCAATACCTGATTGAATTCATCAGGATGCTCCATCATGGGAGCATGACCGCATTTGTCAATCCAAAATAAATCGGAATCGGGTAAGAGTTCGTGAAACTCTTCGGCCACATTAGGTGGGGTTACACTGTCTTGCTTGCCCCAAATAATGCAGGTTGGCGTGTTCATTTTAGGCAGGTCTTTCGACATGTTATGACGTATGGCGCTTTTGGCAATGGCCAAAGTCTTGACCAATTTCATACGGTCATTGACCGTGGCAAAAACCTCGTCGACTATTTCTTTGGTGGCCACTTTAGGGTCGTAAAAAACGTCTTCGGCCTTCTTTTTGATGAATTCGTAGTCCCCGCGTTTTGGGTATCCGTCGCCCATGGCACTTTCGTAGAGACCAGAACTGCCGGTAATGACCAATGCCTTAACCTTTTCAGGAAACATTTTGGTATGTAACAGACCAATATGACCTCCGAGTGAATTCCCCAAAAGAATGACTTCATCAAACCCTTTGTGGTCAATAAATTCTTCTAAAAATTGGGCAAAATTCTTTACCGTGGTCTTTAACATGGGCATGTCATAGATGGGCAGTTCAGGTACCAAAACCTTGTAGCCCTTGGCCGGAAAATGGTCGGTTACCCCATGAAAATTGCTCAGTCCGCCCATCAAACCGTGAAGGATGATTATGGGCGTGCCCTCTCCATGCTCAATGTATCGGAATTTACCCTCTTTAATGATTTGGTCCTCCATTTGGTCTGGTTCGAAATCGAAGCGCAAATATAGGTAATTCACTAATGAATGTAACTGCTGTTTTTCAGCGCGATGTGCTTCCAATCAAACTGTTTTTTAGAAATTCTAGTGGAAAATTTATTAACAAAGTGGTATAAAGTGGCTTTTTCTGCAAAATAATTACCATATTTGGGTAATAATTGCAATTATTAGTACGGAGTGACATCAATCGTCGGACAATATGAATGTAAGGCCGATGCCAAAGGGCGTATAACCCTGCCGACATCGCTAAAGAACAAACTCATGCCCTTTATGGGTAATGATTTTGTTATCAAACGTTCCATAGATCAGGATTGTTTGGAACTCTACCCCCAAGTAAAATTTGATGAAATGATGGCGCAGGTCATGTCCCACCCCAATAAAGGCAAAGACTTTAGGATATGGCTGCGCAAATTCACCGCAGGCTTAAAAGATGATGTCACCATTGATAAGGATAGCGGTCGAATGCAGATACCCAAAGTATTGTTTGACCATGTGGGTCTGGGCAAAGCGGTGGTTTTGAACGCGGCGCACACGGTCATAGAAATTTGGGACAAGGCCAAATATGAGGGCATGCTTGACTCAATGAGCGATGAGCGTTACGACGAAATTTCTGAAGAAATTTTCAATGGAGGAGGGCAACCGTTACCATGATCCCGTTTTGCTTGCAGCATCGGTAGATGGTCTTGACATTAAAGAAGATGGTGTTTATGTGGATGTAACCTTCGGTGGAGGTGGACATTCAAAAGAAATATTGAGACGGCTCGGGCCAGAAGGAAGATTGGTCGCCTTTGATCAAGATGAAGATGCCCTCGCCAATGCAATTGAAGATGAGAGGTTTCAGCTCATTAATGAGAATTTCAGATACCTCAAACGATTTTTAAAGTTCTATGGCATTACTGAAGTTGATGGAATTCTAGGGGATTTCGGGGTGTCTTCACATCAGTTTGATGAAGCCTCACGAGGATTCTCCATTCGTTTTGATGCAGAATTGGATATGCGTATGAACCAGAAGGGCGGTAAAAGTGCCTTTGAAGTGGTCAATACCTATAAAGTCGATGAGCTGACCCGTGTTTTTAAGGAATATGGTGAGCTCCGAAACGCGAAGGCCTTGGCAAATCAAATTGTAGCAGAAAGAAATTCCAACCCCATAAAAACTACCGAAGACCTGAAGACCGCGTTGCGACGGTTTATACCAAAAATGCGGGAAAACAAGATTCTTGCACAGCTCTTTCAAGCAATACGAATTGAGGTAAACGAAGAAGTTGACGTGTTGAAGGAGTTTTTGGAGCAAGTGCCCCAAGTGTTGAAAGAAGGAGGGCGACTGAGTGTAATTAGCTATCACTCCCTAGAGGACAGATTGGTAAAACGATTTATACGTGATGGAAAATTCGAAGGTCAGGCAGAGAAAGATTTTTATGGAAACATTGATGTTCCGCTGAAAAAAATAAACGGATTGATTACACCATCAACTGAAGAAATAGAAAAGAATAACAGAGCGCGAAGTGCAAAGCTTCGAGTAGCAGAAAAAATATAATTCAATCCCCCTAATGAAAGGGGGTGGCTTGGCAAAGCCAAGTCGGGGGATGTAGAATAAGGTTTTGCTTCGATTGAAAGAATGAATAAAAAGAACCAATAAATGAAAAAAGGAGTTTTGGACATACTTAAGGGAAAATTTTTAGTGAGCGGAGACGCCCCTAAGAATTGGAGGTTTCTCTTGTTCATTTCCCTATTGGCCATTTTCATGATTTCAAGTAGCCATCAGGCAGATTTGAAGGTGAAGCGTATTTCAAACTTAAATGAAGAGGTACGGGCACTGCGAAGTGAGTTTTTTGCCAACCGTAGAAATGTACAGCAATTGAAGATGGAATCGACCCTGACCTTACGTGTAGAAGGACGTGGGTTGCGAACCTCTGAGAATCCTCCTCAAAAAATAGTAGTTAAATCGAATAAATAGCCCTTGCCAGTAAGTGATAAAAATATCATGAGTCGATTATACCTAATTGTGGTAGGTATGGTCATCTTCGCTGGTCTAGTAGCCTTCAAACTTATTGGAGTCTCAACGGTCGAAGGTGAAAAATATAAGCAATGGGCCCTTGAGAAAACAGAACGCGTCGCTACTATACCACCCATTCGGGGAAATATTTTTTCAGATGATGGGAGTCTTTTGGCCGCATCTGTAGCAAAATACACGGTACACTTAGACGCACTTACCCCAAAGAGTAAACTTTGGGAAGATGAGCACAAAGCCCTTTGTGATTCGTTAGGCACTCTTTTTGGTAAACCTTCATCGCATTACCTGCAAAAATTGCGAAAGGCCAGGGCCAATAAAAAGCGACATGTGCTTTTGGCGCGTGATATCGATTATCCAGAATTCGCCAGAATGCGAAATTTTCCGCTTTTAAAATACCATCCTTATAAAGGTGGAATGAAATCTGACTACAAGGTGGTTCGAGAGTATCCACTTGGTCAAATGGCATGGCGAAGTATTGGTTATGAAAAGGTCGATGAAAACGGCTACTATACCCGTGTAGGTATTGATGGTGCTTTTGGTAAAGACTTCCTACGTGGAGTGGTCGGTAAGCGAATGGAACAAAAGAGTGGTGGCGGTCAATGGAAACCAATGGGTGCCAATAATATCGTAGAACCGCAAGACGGTCTAGATGTGCTTACCACCTTAAATATTAATTTTCAAGATATCGCCCACAATGAGCTAAAAAAGCAACTTCAAGCGTACGATGCAGATCATGGCTGTGTAGTGGTGATGGAAGTAGAGACCGGAGCTGTGAAGGCCATCGCCAATTTGGGCAAGGATGAAGATGGCAACTACATCGAGCTGCGTAATTATGCTGTTTGGGAAGCCCATGAACCAGGATCTACGTTTAAACTGATGTCCCTTTTGGCAGCTTTGGAAGATAATGTTGCAGATACCACCCAGATTTTAGATACCCATAAAGGGCGTTGGAAGGTCTACAATAAATTGGTCAAAGATTCTCGTTGGGGAGGTTATGGTCAAATTTCCATTGCAAAGGGTTTTGCCGTCTCTTCAAATACCGTTTTCGCTCAAATGATCAACAATGGTTATGAAGACCAGCCCGAAAAATTCGTCAATCGATTAATGAATTTTGGGCTTCACAAGAAATTGGACTTACCAATAATAGGTGAAGGCCAACCAATTATTAGATACCCTGGCGATAAGCTTTGGTCCGGATTGTCTTTGGCATGGATGTCACAAGGGTACGAGGTTGCACTTACTCCGCTTCAAACACTTACGTTTTATAATGCCATTGCCAATGATGGTGAAATGGTACGTCCACGATTTTTGAGCAAGGCGAGAGTAGGTAATCGCGAAGTTGAAAAATTTGAAAAGGAAGTGATGTCCAAATCAATTGCCTCGACTGAAAATATCAAAAAGGTTCAGCGCTTATTGAAAGATGTGGTAGAGAAAGACTTTGGCACAGGTAGTGGTCTTTACGACCCGAACTTCTCCATGGCCGGGAAAACCGGTACGAGCTGGAAGAATTATTGGGCGAATGCTGACGATAGGGACTATATCTCCTCCTTTGCAGGGTATTTTCCAGCTGATGATCCTAAGTATTCCTGCATTGTTATCATTCACGAACCCAATCAAGAAAAGGGCATTTACGGGGCAGATGTTGCTGGGCCCGTTTTCAAATCAATGGCCAAAAAAATATACCTCTCCTCGCCAGTAATCGATAAGGTTGAAGTGGATATTCCTGAAAACGAGGAGCTGAACAAGAAATACGAAGATTATTACGCCAAAGCTCAAGAAGAGACTAAAAAGATGCCCAATCTATTGGGTATGAGCGGTATGGATGCGGTTTCCCTTTTAGAAAACTTAGGGGTTGAAGTCGCGTTGCAAAGCAATGGAAAAGTGGTAGAGCAATCCGTTGAAAAAGGAACTGCCCTGAACGAAGTCAAAAAAATAACCCTAACGCTACAATGAAATTGTTGAAAGACATATTGTTTGGGGTACGGCTATCTGCTGTAAACGGTGATACCAATGTTTTGGTGAACAACTTGCATTTTGACTCTAGAAAGGTTGAGATGGATGATGCCTTTATTGCCGTACGCGGCTTAATAACTGATGGTCATAAATACATTCAAAAGGCTGTCGAGTCTGGGGCAAAGGCAATCGTTTGCGAAGAATTTCCAGAGTTATTGGTCAATGGTATTACCTATTTAAAGGTTGAAAGTTCAAATGAGGCCTTGGCCATTATGGCGAGTAACTTTTATGATAATCCTTCAAAAAACCTCAAACTGGTTGGGGTAACGGGTACCAACGGAAAAACCACCGTGACCACCTTGTTGAGCAATCTTTTTGAAAAGGCAGGGTACAAAGTTGGCTTGATTTCAACGATTAAAATCAAGGTGGATAAAAAGGAATACGATACTTCGCATACCACACCAGATGCGTTGACCATCAATAAACATTTGAAATTGATGAACGATGCAGGAGTAGAGTATTGCTTTATGGAAGCGAGTTCACACGGTATTCACCAAAAGCGGACCAAAGGTCTAACTTTTGCCGGTGCTGTATTTACCAATCTGTCGCATGATCACTTAGACTACCATAAAACCTTTGCAGAATATCGCGATACCAAAAAAGTGCTTTTTGACGAACTGTCTAAGTCTGCTTTTGCACTGACGAACCTAGACGACAAGAACGGTATGGTCATGTTGCAAAACACCAAAGCGAAAAAACATACCTATGCCCTAAAATCCTTTGCTGATTTCAGGGCCCAAATCTTGGAACATCAACTTGATGGACAATTACTAAAGCTCGATGATAATGAAGTTTGGTCAAAACTGATAGGCAATTTCAATGCCTACAATATGCTGGCCATTTATGCTACTGGCACATTACTCGGTCTTGAAAAAATGGAACTGCTGCAATTGCTCAGTCAACTTGAAAATGTTGACGGTCGATTTCAGCATTACGTATCAAAAGGGAAAATTACTGCTATTGTTGATTATGCCCATACACCGGATGCGCTTAAAAATGTGTTGAACACTATCAATACGTTGAGAACTGGAAATGAAAGTGTCATCACCGTTGTGGGGTGTGGTGGTGACCGTGACGGTTCTAAGCGCCCGGTTATGGGTCATATTGCTTCCGAGCTGAGCAACCAGGCCATTTTTACCTCTGATAATCCGCGAAGCGAATCACCTACTAAAATCATTGAGGAAATGGAAGCGGGTGTGGAGCCCCAGAATGTGCGAAAGGTAATCGCAATAGAAAATAGAAAGCAGGCTATAAAAACGGCTTGTAAACTCGCAATGACCAACGATATAATCCTTGTGGCGGGCAAGGGGCACGAAACCTATCAAGAAACAAATGGTGTTCGAACAGACTTTGATGATTTCAAAGAAGTTCAAAGCGCCTTAAACGAATTAGAGAAATAAAGACCAATGCTATACTATCTATTTGAATATTTGGAAGAAGCGTACCAATTACCGGGTGCCTCATTGTTCCAATACCTTACGTTCAGGGCTGGTATGGCAGTTATCCTGTCGTTGCTATTGGCCATGGTCTATGGTAAACGGGTAATTCTTTTTCTACAGAAGAAGCAAATAGGTGAGAGTATTCGTGATTTAGGTCTTGAAGGCCAAACACAGAAAGCCGGAACCCCTACCATGGGCGGTATCATTATTATTCTTGCCACCCTAATTCCCGTACTGTTATTTGGTGATTTAGGTAATATATATGTTATCCTCCTCATCCTCACGACGGTTTGGATGGGTATCATCGGCTTTATAGATGACTACATTAAGATTTTCAAGAAGGACAAAAAGGGACTCAAGGGTAGGTTCAAGATAATGGGGCAAGTAGTTCTTGGCCTGTTGGTTGGTGCTATACTTTATTTCCATCCAGAGGTAACCATTAAAGAAAAAGATGGCTCTAGAATTACAACTGATTTTAAAGTTGAAAAAGTATACGGCGAAGAATCCAAAGCACTACGGACCAATGTTCCCTTTTTTAAGGACAATGAATTGGATTACACCGAATTTATTTCTTGGATGGGTGAGGGGGCCGAAGACTATGCCTTTCTCATATTCATACCGATTGTCATACTCATAGTGACTGCGGTTTCCAATGGCGCAAATTTAACAGATGGTATCGATGGATTAGCTGCGGGGTCATCAGCGATTATGGTGATGACCCTTGCCATCTTTGCATGGGTATCGGGTAATATCGAATTTTCTGATTACCTGGACATATTCTACATCCCAAGGGTGGGTGAATTGGTTGTATTTCTCGGCGCTTTTGTTGGGGGCTTGATAGGTTTTCTTTGGTATAATGCCTATCCGGCACAGGTTTTTATGGGCGATACGGGTAGTCTGACCATTGGTGGAATTATAGCTGTCATTGCAATCATTGTTCGAAAGGAATTATTGATTCCCATTTTATGCGGAATCTTTTTTGCTGAATCGCTTTCGGTCATGCTGCAAGTGGGTTATTTCAAGCATACCAAAAAGAAATACGGTGAGGGTCGTCGAATTTTTCTAATGGCGCCATTACACCATCATTACCAAAAGAAACTATACCATGAGAGTAAGATTGTTACCCGCTTTTGGATTATAGGAATTCTTTTGGCCATTGTGAGCATTGTGACCTTAAAAGTAAGATAGGATGCAACGGTTGGTCGTGCTTGGTGCGGGAGAAAGTGGAGTAGGAACGGCCATTTTAGGAAAAAAAGAAGGATTTGAAGTCTTTGTTTCTGACAAAGGCGAAATCAAAAAAGAATACAAAGAAGTTCTTGAACATATTGAGATTGAATGGGAGGAAAAACAGCATTCCGAAGCACGGATTTTAAATGCCGATTTGGTAATGAAGAGCCCGGGTATTCCAGATACTGTTCCACTGGTATTGCAACTGGTTGCAATGGGAATACCGGTAATTTCTGAAATAGAATTCGCCACTAGGTACACGAAGGCCGAAATCATTGGAATTACGGGTAGTAACGGTAAGACCACGACCACAATGCTGACACATCATTTGGTAAAAAATGGTGGTTCGCACGTTGGAATGGCCGGAAATATTGGTGACAGTTTTGCCAAAATGGTCGCCGAAAATGATTTTAGCCAATATGTGCTTGAAATCAGCAGCTTTCAGCTAGATGGGATAGTTGATTTTAAACCGAAGATTGCAATTATTACCAATATCACACCTGATCATTTGGACCGCTATAACTACAAATTTGAAAATTACATTGCCTCCAAATTCAGAATTGCGATGAATCAAGATTCAAACGATTACCTGATTTATGATGCTGATGACGAAGTAATCGTCAGCTGGTTAAAATCCAACCCTATTCAATCCAAATTAGTCCCTTTTTCGTTGCAGTCAGCACAGAAATTTGGAGCGTGGGTAGAGAACGGAATGATTAAAATAAAAGTAGAACCAAAAACCTTTGAAATGAGTACAGATATTTTGGCCTTGGATGGTCAGCACAATGTAAAGAATGCCATGGCAGCCGGTCTTGCCTCGCTGTTGGTGAATGTTAGAAAAGAAACCATTCGCCAGAGTATTCAGACGTTTCAAGGGGCTCCTCATCGATTGGAAAAAGTTCTGAAAATCAACCACGTTGAATATATCAATGACTCTAAGGCAACGAATGTAAATGCAACCTATTACGCACTTGAAGGAGTTAAAAAACCAATAGTATGGATTGTTGGTGGGGTAGATAAAGGCAATGATTATTCTTCACTGATGCCCATGGTTCGCGAAAAGGTAAAGGCTATTATTTGTTTGGGTATGGATAACAGTAAACTAAAAGACACTTTTGGTAACGTCATGGATTTTATGGTGGAGGCCTTTTCAATGGAAGAAGCCGTTAAGATGGCCTATAAAATTGGAGAGCGTGGCGATACTGTTCTGTTGTCGCCTGCCTGTGCAAGTTTTGATTTGTTTCAGAATTACGAAGACAGAGGCGATCAATTTAAAGCAGCAATTAGAAAATTATAATCATGTTTAGACTAGCAAAAGGTTTACGTGGAGATAAAGCTATTTGGGGCATCATTGCCCTATTGGCGTTATTTTCCTTTTTGCCGGTCTACAGCGCCACTGCCGAACAAGTTTTTAATAAGGGCTCCTCATTTGGTTATTTGATGATTAAGCAGTCTTTGCTTTGGATTTTGGGCTTTGCCATAATGTTCGTGGTGCATCGCGTCCCTACCCATTATTTTAAAGGACTTTCGTTAATAGCAATGCCTATTGTATTGCTTTTATTGGCCTATACCCTTACCGTAGAAACCACAATCGGTGCAGCTTCGGCCAACCGCTGGATTCGAATTCCAGTAATCGGTATGAACTTTCAGACTTCAACTTTGGCATCCGTGGTTTTGATGGTCTGGATAGCCCGTTATTTAACAAAAGTTCGAGATAAGGATATTAGTTTCAACGAAAGTTTTGTGCCATTATGGTTACCCATAATTCTTGTTGTTGGACTCATTCTTCCTGCTAATTTTTCTACAGCGGCCTTGGTCGGTTTTTTGGCACTATTGCTATGTTTCTTAGGCGGTTATCCAATTCGTCATCTGGCCAGGATACTGATTTCAGGTATTGCGGTTGCAGGTATGTTTTTGTTTGTGCTATTCACGAATCCTGATGTAATTCCATCTTCGAGGGCGGTTACTTGGAAAAATAGAATAGAGAATTATTGGAATGGCGAGCAGAATCAAACCGATGGGCAGATTCTCACACAATTGGATAAGGCCAAAATGGCAATTGCCGAGGGCGGATTACTTGGTAAAGGGGCGGGGAAAAGTGTAATGAAAAACATTCTTCCTGAAAGTGACTCAGATTTCATTTTTGCAATTGTTGTTGAAGAATATGGCCTTGCTGGAGGATTTGCATTACTGTTCTTTTATCTACTCTTATTATTTAGAATTGTAGTTGTCGCCAATTCGGCTAAAAGCATTTTTTCAAAGCTTGTCGTCATTGGTGTTGGACTTCCGATTGTGTTCCAAGCCCTATTCCATATGGCAGTTTCCGTAGGATTGCTTCCTACGACAGGTCAACCCCTGCCACTTATAAGTAGAGGTGGTACATCTATTTGGATGACCTGTTTGGCTATTGGAATCATATTAAGCGCGAGCGATAAGAAGCAACATGAGGAGCGTAAAACTGCGACCATCGATGAAAGTAATCCTTTAGAAGTATTGAGTGGGCAATTATAGATTCATCATATCAGGGGGCGGTACAGGAGGACATATCTATCCTGCCATAGCCATTGCCAATGAATTGAAAAAACGCCATTCCAATGCCGAGTTTTTGTTTGTTGGGGCTAAGGATAAAATGGAAATGGAAAAGGTTCCAAAAGCGGGCTATGAAATCAAAGGTCTTTGGATAAGTGGACTACAACGAAAATTGACCATCAAGAACCTATTATTTCCTATAAAACTGATTCAAAGTTTGTTAAAGGCAAGAGGGATTATACGAAGATTTAAACCCGATGTGGCTATTGGAACAGGTGGTTTTGCAAGTGGCCCAACCTTAAAAGCTGCTGCATCTTCCAAAATACCCTATATACTTCAAGAACAGAATTCATTTGCTGGGATTACGAACAAACTTCTGGCAAAAAATGCTGCAAAAATTTGTGTTGCTTATGACGGTATGGAGCGCTTTTTCCCGAAAGGGAAATTGGTCAAAACCGGTAACCCTGTTCGCGCAGACTTGGTAAAATTGAATGTGACACGCGAAACTGCAAGTGAGCATTTTAAATTAAATCCAAACCAAAAAACACTCTTAATTCTTGGAGGTAGTTTGGGGGCAAGAAGAATCAATCAATTGGTTGCAGAAAAGTTGGATTTTTTCGAACAGTTGAATGTTCAATTGATTTGGCAGTGTGGTAGACTCTATTTCGATGAATACAAGGGATTTGAATCGGAAACAGTCAAGGTCTTGGCCTTTATCAACAAAATGAATTTTGCCTTTACTGCAGCCGATATTATCATATCAAGGGCCGGTGCAGGGTCAGTTTCTGAATTGTGTTTGGTAGGTAAGCCTACTATTTTCATTCCATCTCCAAATGTTGCGGAAGACCATCAAACAAAAAATGCTGAAGCCCTGGTCGAGAAGAATGCAGCAATACTATTAAAAGAGTCAACTATTGATTCTGATTTTGAGACGATTTTTAAAACACTACTAGATTCTCCAGACCAACAAAAAGAACTGGCAAACAATATCAAGCAATTGGGAAAACCAAAAGCAACGGAAGAGATAGTGGATGAAATTGAAAAATTATTAAAGTGAACCTGAAGGATATCCATAGTGTTTATTTTGTGGGCATTGGGGGCATAGGCATGTCAGCCTTGGCAAAATATTTTCAGTTCATTGGAAAAAAGGTTGCCGGGTATGACAAAACCCGTACACCACTTACCGATGAAATGGAAAAGCTTGGTATCGAAATCCATTTTGATGAAGCAGTTGCGGCTATTCCAACTCCATTTAAAAATAGTACTAGCACTCTTGTGGTATATACCCCTGCAGTGCCAAATTCACATGTAGAGCTTCGCTATTTTCAAGGCAATGATTTTCACATAAAAAAGCGCTCAGAGGTATTAGGTTTGATTACTCAAGATAGTATTTGTCTTGCAGTAGCAGGTACCCATGGTAAGACCACTACGACAAGTATCTTAGCGCATCTTTTGGCAGAATGTGACTTTCCTTTTACTGCTTTTTTAGGTGGTGTTTCGGAAGACTTTAATAGCAATTTTGTTTTTGAAGGTGAAAAATATACCGTGGTTGAAGCCGATGAATTTGACCGTTCCTTTTTGAGGCTTTCTCCAGATATTGCCAGTATAACCTCCATGGATGCTGACCATTTAGATATCTACGGTTCCCATGATGAATTGAAAACAGCCTTCGAAGATTTTGTAAATAAGATTGTTCCGAATGGTAAACTGATTGTACGTAATGGCCTACCTCTGGAAGGATTAACGTACGGTATAGAAGACGGTTCTGATTATAGTATCAAAAATATCAAAATCGAAGATGGCTCTTATGTATTCGATATACAAACGCCTACGGAGTTTTTGACTGATATTAAATTTTATAAACCCGGCGAGCATAACTTACTTAATGCATTATCAGCTTTTGCAATGGCGGTCGAAATTGAATGCCCCACCGACCGCCTTGTAAAAGCCCTTTCGACCTTTAAAGGAGTGCAACGCCGATTTACATATCACATTAGGGAAAACGATTTTGTTTTTATTGACGATTACGCGCATCATCCAACTGAAATTGAGGCGGTTCATCAGGCCATTCGACAGATGCATCCCAATCTAAAGGTAACTGTTGTTTTTCAGCCCCATTTGTATTCACGAACACAAGATTTTGCAAATGATTTTGCAGTATCACTTGGGCAGTTTGACGAAGTTATTTTGTTGGAAATCTATCCAGCAAGAGAAGAACCGATTGCGGGTATAACTTCTGCTTGGTTGTTGGATAAAATTGACAATCCCAATAAAGAGTTGGTTGAGAAGCACAATTTAATTGAAAAGATAACTAATTGTAAAACAGATGTTTTGGTAACACTTGGCGCTGGCGACATAGGTCTTGAAGTGCCGAAGATTAAAAAAGTATTAGCGCATGCGAGTTAACTGGATACCTATAAAAATTATTGTTTTGTTATTGGTCTTGGCTGGTCTGTTTGGCTTTGCCAATTATCGGGTAAATAGCAAATCTATTGAAGATATACAGATCAAATTTCTGGGTGACAATAATTTATACCTAACCGAAGAAGCGGTTAATAAATTGTTAATACAAAATCATGGTAGCGTAAAAAATAGGTCTAAGGATGCGATAATTTTGAACGATATAGAGGAGGTCATTGAGGCCAATCCTATGGTCAAAAATGCCCAAGTTTACCTTTCGGTTAAGGGGGAGCTTATTTCAGAAATTCAACTACGGAAACCTATTGCCCGTATTGCGGGAGTTGACCAGTTTTATCTGGATGACATTGGTGAACGTATGCCGTTGTCAAAGTATCACTCAGCACGCGTTCCGCTGATTACAGGCAAGATTTCCGGAGAGGCCCTCAAAGACGTTTATAAAATTTTGGAGCATGTCAATCTTGATGAGTTTCTACGAAAAAATATCATAGGAATCCATATCGAAGATAAAGGCAGTTACATTCTAAAATTGCGACTTGAAAACTTTGAGGTTCGGTTGGGTGGTGCAGAAGATTTGGATCACAAGTTCAAAAATTTTATCGCCTTTTATTTAAAGGCAACAAAAGACAAAACCTTGAACGCCTACGCGGCGATAAGTTTAGAATTTGATAATCAGGTAGTATGCACAAAACTATAACTATGGAAGCAGAAAATTTTTCGGTCGGCCTTGATATTGGAACAACAAAAATTGTGGCCATAATAGGTCGTGAGAACGAATATGGGAAAATAGAGGTTTTAGGTTCCGGTAGAAGCAAAAGCCTTGGTGTTCATCGTGGGGTAGTTAATAACATAACCCAAACGATTGAATCGATACAGATGGCTGTGGAGCAAGCCGAACTAAATGCTGGACTGAAAATAGGTTCTGTTGTTGTAGGTATTGCCGGTCAACACATTCGCAGTTTGCAGCATAGTGACTACATCACAAGACCGAATGCAGAAGAGGTTATCAATGAAGATGATTTGGAGCGACTCTGCAATCAAGTTTACAAACTGGTGATGCTTCCAGGTGAAGAAATCATCCATGTGTTACCGCAGGAATATAGGGTTGATGGACAATCTGAAATCAAACATCCGGTAGGGATGTACGGGGGCAGATTGGAAGCTAACTTCCATGTTGTTGTAGGTCAAGTTTCCTCAATTAAGAATATTGGCCGATGCATTAAAAGTGCCGGCTTAGATCTTGGTAATATTACCTTGGAACCTTTAGCTTCTGCAGATGCCGTTTTGAGTCAAGAAGAAAAGGAAGCTGGTGTTGCTTTAATTGATATAGGTGGTGGTACAACTGATTTGGCCATTTTTAAAGATGGTATAATTCGCCATACTGCTGTAATACCTTTTGGTGGCAATGTAATTACCGAAGACATCAAAGAAGGTTGCTCCATCATTGAAAAGCAAGCCGAGTTATTAAAGATGAAATTTGGTTCGGCATGGCCTGGAGAGAACAAGGATAACGAGATAGTATCAATACCTGGTTTACGTGGTCGTGAACCCAAAGAAATCACACTTAAAAGTCTTTCCAAAATCATTCATGCCCGTGTCGTGGAAATAGTGGAACAGGTCTATGTTGAAATTAAGAATTACGGGCACGAGGAACAGAAGAAGAAATTAATCGCAGGCATTGTTTTGACCGGCGGTGGTAGCCAGCTAAAGCATCTTAAGCAGTTAGTGGAATACATCACTGGAATGGATACAAGAATAGGGTATCCTAACGAACATTTGGCTGGTGATTCTGACGAGGAAGTGGCAAGCCCTTTATACGCTACGGCAGTTGGTCTTTTAATGAAGGCCATAGATGGTGACCGAAAGCCAATTCAAATTGAACCGGAGATAGAAGATAAAGAGAAGGAAGCTTCCCCAAAAGACGTTGATTCCAGGGCAGAAACCTTGGCTAGAGCACAGCAAAAAGGACGTAAATCAATTTTCGACAAATGGTCTGAAAAATTGAAGGAATTTTTAGATAACGCAGAATAAGAAAACCCCACAAAAACCTAATAAAATGAGCAAGAGCAACGAATTGGATAGTATTAATTTCGATCTCCCCAAGAACAAAAGCAATGTCATCAAGGTTATTGGTGTAGGTGGTGGTGGCGGTAACGCAATTAACCACATGTTTGAGTCGGGTATAAATGGTGTTGATTTCGTCATCTGTAACACAGATTCACAGGCGCTTCAAAATAGTCAGGTACCTAATAAGATTCAACTAGGGGTATCATTGACCGAAGGATTGGGAGCGGGTGCAAATCCCGATATAGGGGAACAAGCTGCCATCGAAAGCTTGGAAGACATTAAGGCAATGTTGGAGACCTCTACTAAAATGGCTTTTATAACTGCCGGTATGGGAGGTGGAACAGGTACGGGTGCTGCCCCAATCATTGCGAAGCTAGCTCGAGAAATGGATATCCTTACCGTTGGTATTGTCACTACACCATTTCAATTTGAAGGCGCAATGCGTTGTACACAAGCCCAAGAGGGTATTGAAAAGTTACGTGCAAATGTTGACTCACTTATTGTTATCAATAACAATAAATTACGAGAGGTCTATGGTAACTTAGGTTTTAAGGCTGGATTCTCAAAAGCAGATGAGGTGTTATCCACGGCAGCTAAGGGCATTGCCGAAGTTATTACGCATCATTATACCCAAAATATTGACTTACGGGATGCAAAGACGGTTCTCTCAAATAGTGGAACGTCCATCATGGGTTCAGCACAGGCGTCGGGTTCCTCAAGAGCACAAGAAGCTATAATGAAAGCCTTGGATTCGCCTCTATTGAATGATAACAAAATCACAGGAGCCAAGAACGTATTGTTGCTTATCGTTTCAGGTGCACAAGAAATAACCATAGACGAGATTGGTGAAATCAATGATCATATACAGATTGAAGCCGGTCATAGTGCCAATATTATTATGGGTGTCGGGGAAGATGAAAGCTTAGGTGATGCGATTGCAGTAACCGTAATTGCTACGGGTTTTCATATAGATCAGCAAGATGATATTGTAAATACGGAATCAAAGAAAATTATTCATACCCTTGAGGATGAACAAAAGGCGGTTCACGATTTAACTGGTGGTGAAAAACCAATGCGTAAGTTGGATATTGACCAACCACTTGGCATCGAAGAGCCTGTTATTAAGCACCAATTGGAAGAGTTACCAGAAGAACCGAAAGAAAATGAGTTGATACCAACAACCAATCAGATAAAGAACCTTTTTGTTTTTTATGAGGAAGTAACCGTAGAAGCAACTCAAGTGGAAGAAAAAATTGACGTTCCGGTTTCTGAAGATGACTTTATCATCATTGAATCAAAAGACATTCTTGATATTGAAGTTAAAGATGCAATAGTTGTTGAACCTGTGGATTCACAAGAAGAACAATTCGCGTTTACATTCGATTTGCCAATTAAAGAGGTGGAGAAGAAGGTCGAAGAAACACCAATTGAATTTGATCTGACCGATTCAATAAAAAACATTGAAGTAGACTATGATGAGGTTACTCCGGAGGTATTGGCGGAGCCTGTTGCCGAAAAGCGATATGATCTAGAAGAATACATGGAGTTGGAATCTCAATTGGTGTCTGCTCAATCAGATGAGCCGGTTGTTCTGGAAGAGGAATTAAAATTGGAAAAGAAGACCGTAGCTGTTGAGGAAACCCATGCTGAGGCTGAAGAGAAAGTAGACCCTTTTAATAGTTCTATAAGTGACTTGCTTAAAGAGAGGGCTGATGAGCGTAAAAAGAAGCTTAAAGACTTCAATTATAAATTCAAGAACAACAATGTGAACAGCATTGATGAGATTGAAAAGGAGCCTGCCTATAAAAGACAGGGGGTTGATATTGAGCAAAAACCTAAAGAGCAAAAGCTATCTAGAACTTCACTAGGTGAGGATAGTAACGATGAAATGCAGTTACGCTCAAACAACTCATTTCTTCACGATAATGTTGATTAGTAGTGTTTAAATTTCCCTTTCTGAGGAAAGGAATATACCCGAAAGTTTCCTGCTTTCGGGTTTTTTATTTGATGGTATTGGTACAAGGGCCCCCTAGTATATGAGAGCATATAATTGCCAAAATTCTTTCTTATCTTCGCAGCCCAAAATGCACAAAAAATGAGTTTGCAAGCAAAGGTAATGGAAGAAATGAAGGCTGCGATGAAAGCTAAGGATACCGTGGCTTTAGAATCATTACGTGCTATTAAATCCGCAATTTTATTAGCTAAAACAGAAAAGGGAGGTGGCGACGAACTTGCAGAAGCTGATGAAATAAAGTTGGTGCAAAAGTTGGTGAAACAGCGCAAAGACAGTGCTGCTATTTTTACAGAGCAGGGGCGTGATGATTTGGCTGCACCTGAGTTGGCACAAGTAGCAGTAATTGAAAAATTTCTACCAGAACAATTAACTGAGGAAGAAATAGAAAAAGTAGTCGTTCAGACCATAGATGCTATAGGTGCATCTGGAATGAAAGATATGGGCAAGGTTATGGGTATGGTATCAAAAGAGTTGGCAGGTCAGGCTGACGGAAAGACCATTTCTACTATTGTCAAAAATAAATTGGCATAAAACTGTACTCTTCGAGTAAAAGGATTGTGTTAAAAAAGGCCACGTAGCTCAGCTGAATAGAGCACTGGATTTCGGCTCCAGCGGTCGGGGGTTTGAATCCCTCCGTGGTCACGAATGAATCGAAAAAAGATTCAAAATTGAGCGAGTTTCAAAACAGAAGCTCGCTTTTATTTTGAAATAAAGTGAAAGATTGTTTTTTCGATTCTCAAAACGGAGCTTTGTAGGGAAGGATAGCGTAGCGCTGAATCTGCATCGTATCATTCAATTGCAAATTACAATTTGCTTACTTGAACTTTCTCAAATTTTTGACTTAGGCAACAGCCTTAATAAGGAGCTTTATGGGAAGAAATCTTTAAACACCAGCTCCAAATCTGTTTCCCCAAGCATCTTTTTTATCATTTTTTGATAATAGGTTATATTCATGATGAAATTTAAAAGAGGGTTTAAAAGTCAAAACTAGATTTAGTATAAACGCTAATGATAAAGCTTCTAAACAAGCATATACCATTTAATTTTAGGGTAAAGAATCAACTGGTGATAGCGTTCGTCCTAGGTTGTCTTCTCTCTCTTATCATGATTTTTTTGGGTCCATTTGGCACTTATGATTTTCAGTCAAGTTACAAGCATTTAATATTGGCGGGTTTTGGCATCGTGTTTTCAATTTTTTATTTGGTAAACTCAAGAATTGAAAGCTTGTGGTTCTCTACCCGAAATTATAAATGGACGGTAACCGATGAGATTTTTGCTTTTATAGCTTTGGTCTTGATTACCAGTATTCCCATTCATTTTTACAACCAAATCTTTTTAAACGATTGGTTCAATCAAAATGAATCTTATAACAATTATGTAAAGCACGGGATTTGGTTTTTTCGGGAAACCTTAATCCCGATAATGTTACTGATTCTACCCTTCTTTCTCTATTTAAGGAATAGGCTGGGAAAAGTTCATTCAGAGGGAAAAACAACGGAAATAGAGATTTTCGGGGTGAATAAGGGTGAGAAACTGGTTTTGCAAAAAAACCAAATACTATTTGTGAAATCATCAGAGAATTATGTTGAGATTTTTTACGAAGTAGAAAATGACATAAAACATACCATATTCAGAAATAAGTTATCCTCCATTAAAGAGCAGGCTTCATTTTTAAGCTATTGTCACCGTTCCTATCTCGTAAACACTTCTAACATAAAACGGATAAAGGGTAATTCGCAAAATGCCAAGATTCAATTTCATCTCAATTTGGAAATTCCCTTATCAAATACCTACTATAAAAAAGTGAAATCCGCCTTACCACTTTAGCCCTAAAATTTACGATTTGGGCCCATTATATATTGTTTCATCAAGAAGAATACCTATCCATCACTCTTTTTGGCGAGCCTAAGATTCTTGAATTCTCTTTGAAAAGTGATTTAAAAATATAGGCGTTCTAGAAAGTCTCTTTTTGCAACTAAAGAAACTTTAAATGGCCTGCTTAAAAAAGACAGAAATGAAATTTAAATTGGTTATTACTTTTTTTATTCTACTATTTAGTATTTCCAACGATTCAATTAAACATCTCAGATCAAATGAGAAAATAGCAAACCTCTCCCGAGAGATTTTTGATGAACTCATCGCTATTCGAAACGATTTACATGACCACCCTGAACTGGCAGGGAAAGAGAAAAGAACTGCAAAAATAGTGGAGGACTATTTGTTGAATTTAGGTTTAGAAGTGAAAACAGGAATCGGGGGTTATGGAGTAGTTGGAATTTTAAATGGAAATAAAAAAGGAAAGAAAATTGCCTGGCGCGCCGATATGGACGCTGCGCTTCATGTGTTTGACAACAAGCTCAATCATAAACCACAAGTAGCCCATATCTGCGGCCATGATGTACATACCACAATCGCCCTAGGTATGGCCAACGTTCTTTCCAAGTGTAAAGCTGACATTCAAGGTACTGTGTATTTTATTTTCCAACCTGCCGAAGAATCTTTTGAGGGAGCAAAATCAATGCTAGAAGATGGGTTGTTCGAGGAAATTCAAACTGATGAAATTTTTGGCCTTCATGTTTTTCCGACTGAAATAGGTTCTATTAGTTCGAAACCAAATGAATTGTTCGCTTATCAGAGAAGAATCAAATTGACGTTCGAAAATACTATTGAACAAGATGCTTTTAGTGATTTCTTTCAAAAGATATTAGAAGGTTTGGTTCGTCACAAAACCAACACTGAACCCTGGTCTTTGGACTTTTTGACCGACCCCCAAAATGGCCTTTCCAATCCAAATACGATTTATAGTGATTATTTCATTTTAGGCTCAACTATAGCTACGCGTTATGAAAAGAACACAACCTCATTCGAATGCACCTATTATGAGACGGATGCTGAAAGATTGGATCGTATTACCGATACTGTCATTAATTCTGAATTTGGTGAATTCTACATCAATACCTCATTTACTGCTGAACGACCAACAGTAATGAATGACCCAAAATTGACCAGTGAAAGCATTTCCCTTTTAAAGGGTTTACATGGTAAAGAGAATGTCAACCTATTTTACGGTCAGATGCCGTATTCGAATGAGGATTTTATTTATTATCAGAATAAAAAACCAGGCGTAATGTTCCTATTGGGAGCTTCAAATCATGAAAAGGGAATCTATGCCTTGCCGCATACCTCGGAATTTGAAGTTGATGAAGAGGTCATAAAAATAGGAGTTTACTATTTCTCCACTTTTTTAGCTGAAAAAATCAATACCGCTAAATCGTGAAAGAGACTAAAATTAGTATGATAATTTTTAGCCAAGTAAGACGGGATTTATTTTTTCGAAAAGCGTTAAAGCAACTATAAAGTCAAAATTGTATCCATTTAGAAGATTCTATTTAATTATTATTGTCTATAACTAAAACCGCTAACTATTACTCGAATGAAAAAAGTTTTCCCAATTTCAATTTTCGTTTTCTTTCTATCCTTAAGTGCAATTTGCCAAGAAGATGAACCTACGGATTCCCAAAAGCGAATTGCAACCTTCTCTATTGATAAACGAAACGAATTAAGTCTTGACGTTTTATCTGCAATTGCAATTCCCGCGTTGAATCCCAGGTACGAATATATTTTAGGTCGTTATTCCGGGGTTGGGGTTGATTTATTCGTGACACTTGACGGTGGGGAACTTGATGACTATTCAGAATTGGAGTCTTTTTCTATTACGCCATATTATCGTCAATATTTCTTTTCGAAGGAGGATTATGGTGCGAAAGGCTTTTACGCAGAAGGCTTTGTGAAGTTTTTTACGTTTAAGGAATTCGTATTTGAAGACTTTGATTCCAATTTTAATGAAGAAAGCTACTTTGATACTTCCATAGGGGCAGGTATCGGTTGGAAATGGATTAGTCAAAGTGGTTTTTTGGTTGACTTAGGTATTGGAGTGGGAAGAAATCTTGGTTTACCATCAGAAGAGTTTGTCGGAGAAGAAGTGCAATTGCGAGGAGGGCTCAACTTTGGTTGGCGATTTTAATTGATTGCTGTTGAGGCTCAGCATAATGAACTATAAAAACCCGTTCAGACTCTTAAGAAAACAACAAACGAATATTGCATTGGTAATAATTCAAATAGTTAAGTAATGAGATTTATAGCGATTATCGCCCTCTATTTTCTCTTTGTTTTGTGCAGTTCACCGGTAAGCGCACAAGGAGAATTAAAACCCTTAGAAGGGTACTCCCCTCAAATCGGGAACATGGTCTTTATGATGGAGGATTTAAAAAGTAGAATTACTGAACAAGTCAAAGATCTCGACCAATCGCAAACTGATTTTTTATACGATGCTAATGCGAATAGCATAGGGTCATTGTTAATGCACTTGGTATCCACGGAAGTTTACTACCAACTGGGAACCCTTGAAGGAATTGACTGGACCGAAGAGGAGTTAAGGACCTTGGAAATGGCAGGTGAATTAAATCCAAGGGTAAAAGAAATGCTCATTGGCAAGCCAATAGACTACTATTTGGACTTGTGGACCAAAGTTCGTGAAAAGTCTCTGGCTGGACTCAAAACCAAGGACGATGAATGGTTTGCTTCAAATCTTGAAGAGGGAATCAATTACCATTACGTCTGGTACCACGTCATGGAGCATTCTGCGAACCATATGGGACAAATTGCTACAATCATGAATCGACTGCCCAAATAATTAATTCCAAACAGGAAACTAAAAATGTATTGGCTTATGATTATCCAATCTTAAAGGTAGTAATGGTCAAAGAAGTTTTCGAATAACGCATTGGTAAATAAATCGATTAAAATAATATGGGTCTGAAGTTTTTTTTGAAAAGAAGATTTTCACTTTTGTTCGCTTTAATACTCATTTTGGTCGATGGAAATACCTTAAGCGCTCAGAAAAAAATTGATGCTACTAAAAAAGACACGACTATGGAAATCGCTATCATCATGTTCGATGATTATGAAACTTTGGATGTATTTGGCCCAGCCGAGATTTTTGGTCGATTGACCGACATTTATAATCTCAAATTCTATTCGTTGAAAGGAGGGGTGATTTCAAACCGGCATGGAGTACCGATAATGACAGAAAAATTGGAAATCATTAACAGTATACCCGAAATAGTCTTAATCCCTGGAGGTTGGGGGACAAGAAAAGAGGTGGATAATTTACTTCTTATCGACAAAATAAAAGAACTCGCTCAATCTAGTAATTATGTGCTTACAGTTTGTACGGGTAGTGCGCTTCTTGCAAAGTCTGGACTTTTGAACGGCAAAAAGGCAACCTCAAATAAACGGGCTTTTGCTTGGGTAGCTTCCCAAAATCAAAATGTAGATTGGAATAAGAAAGCAAGATGGGCAATTGATGGCAAATATTATACTTCTTCAGGAGTAAGTGCTGGAATGGACATGACATTAGGTTTCTTAGCGGATAGACATGGAATTGACTTTGCGAGAAAAGTTGCTAAAGAGATTGAATACAATTGGATTGAGGATAAGGACAATGATAGTTTTGTAGTCGAATGACAGCGACCTTTTAGTGGAGACTTTGAAGGAACATTCAAGTCTATCTTGCAGATAAATATCATATTGATTTTTTCACCCGTAGCGATATCAATGAAAAATAATATGTAGCAGTACCAGCGAAGCTAACATCCCAATTCCGAATTGGGTGATTTTCTTCGAAGCAGGGTTAAAAAGCTCCTTCCAAGAGGTGAATTTGGTCATAGAACCCAAAGCAATTATCAAAAAACCACAAACAATAACCCACATAGCCCGAATGAAGTAATTCATTTCAGGGAATGCGGCTTTAAAGACAAATTGTAGTGCAATAGTGGCAAAAAAGGCCAAAAAAGCCACTTTGTGCTTTGGAGCAAATAAGAATACCGCAGCGCATATCAAGACCACAATTGCACAATTAATGTAATAACGCAATTCATTCAAGGTATGGGTGAACGCAGCGTCCGGATCCGAAAATTTCAGATACAGTAGAACCACACCGATGGTCACCCCAGATATGAATGCAAATAAAATTGCACGTTTGCCAGCCTTTACTACTTCTTTATCCGGAGCATCCTTTTTTAAATATCCTTTATAAATATCAATTGACCACAACGTAGCCAATGAGTTGAAGGTTGAATCGACAGTACTCATTAAAGAGGCGAAAAGGGCACAAAGCACTAATCCTTTAGCACCAATAGGTAAATAGGTGTTGACCAAATAAGGGAAAGCCATGTCTGGGTCTCCAAGACCTTTCGAACCTAAAATACCAACCAATGCTATTCCAGGTACTACAATAATTATAGCCATTGCGTATTTCATCAGGCCTCCGACCATAAGGCCAATTTGGGCCTGTTTTAAATTCTTGGCAGCCAATGATCGTTGCACAACCGATTGGTTGGCGCACCAATAATTGATATTCAATAGGAACAGTCCAAAAATATGGGGCCAAGGTAATTTTTCATGATCCGCTGGAAGGTGTAAATGCATCAACTCAGGTGTTTTTTGATATAGCTGAGACCAACCTCCAAGATGATGAATGGCAATGAACAACACTGTAATACCCCCAGCGAATAGAATCAAAAATTGAATGACATCGGTCTTGACCACAGCACTTAGTCCGCCAAGATAGGTGTAGATAGCAGAAAACAATCCCAGAATAAAAATCAAGATGGTTATTCTAGTCAAGCGATCTTCATGTATTAAGGCAAGGTATTCACCAAAAACAATGTCTGCTGCATAGGCCCCCCAAAACAACGCAGCGCCTATAGTGATGGTCGAGAACAAAAATATGTTTGAAAGTGAATAGGCTAGTGCTACTTTTTTGCCCAATCTAGTTTTAATGAACTGGGTAATGGTCACCACCTTTTCTTTGAGGTAAAGTGGTACAAAAATGAAGGCAGCCAAAAGAATACCTTGTATGGCATTAATTTCGAGACTTGCTTGTGCCAGTCCGTAGAGGTAGGCCGAGCCCATCATGCCTAAAAACTGATAGCCCTGAACGTTTGTCGCAATGGTCGAAAATGCTATGGAGGGCCATTTTAAGCTTCTAGAACTTAAAAAATAGTCTTCACTCGTAACTTCACCTTTTTGCCGGCCAGAAATAGCTGCAATCATTACAGCTGCGAAATAGACCAGTACCAATACTAAATCAACCATTTAATATTATTTAAATACGAATTCCACCAGCTAATGGAGAACTAGGGATTTGATCAGTTACTTTTCCTTGTGATATCGGGAAGGAGACTGTTTTTAGTCGGGGTAAAACCAGTTCAGCAAAACGCTTGCATTCCTCTAGATGTGGATAACCAGAAAAAATAAAGGAACGGATACCCATTTCCATATACCTATTGATTTTATTTACTATTTGATCAGGATTTCCAACCAAGGCAGCCCCACAACCCGATCGGCCTTTACCTATTCCCGTCCATAAATGGGATTCAATATAACCATCATTATCTGCTTGGTCGCGCATTGCTGTTTGCTTGCTGACCCCATAAGATTTGGCATCCAATGCGCGCTCACGAATCTCTTTCCCTTGCTCCAAATCCAATTTTGAAATAATACTATCGGCATAAGCTCGTGCTTCTTCCTCCGTTTCCCGGACAACCATATGAACCCGAAGACCGAAATCAACGGTTCTGCCGTGGGCGGCTGCTTTTGCACTCATGTTGCGCATGTGTTTTTCCAAATTTCCCTCAGTTTCCGGCCACATGAGGTAAACATCACAATGTTCGGCACATAGGTCAACTGCTGGTGGAGAGTATCCGCCGAAATATAGCAAGGGGCCATTTTTTTGATAGGGTTTACCAGGATTTGAGGGTAATTTTAACTTGTAAAAGTTACCATCAATTTCAATTTCATCTTTGGTCCAAGCCTGTTTCAAAACTTCAATGACCTCTCGTGAACGTTGATAACGGTCTTCAGAACTCAATTCTTCGCCTGGCAGATTGGATGAGATGATATTTACGGTCAGCCTTCCTTCTAAAATGTGATCTATTGTTGCCAAGGTACGAGCCAACATCGGTGGGTGTATTTCGCCACAGCGAATCGCCGCCAAAAGATTAATGTTCTTTGTCAAGGGTGCTACAGCTGAAACAAAAGGTAGGGTATCTTGACCTACTTGATATGAAGATGGGCATAAGATGTTTCGGTACCCTAGTTCGTCAGCGGTTAGCAGTATGTCTGATGTATTTTTCCAATTGCTTTTAAAATTTGGATCGCGCTCACCTAAATAGCGATCATCACCATCACAAATTGGAGCAAACCATGAAATTTCAGCACCGTCTAAATCTTTGGAACGGATATTAATTTTCGTCATTTAGTTTAGCGTTAAGTCAGTTTGAAAAATTTAAAAATAGGAACAATTGTAAAAGTCGCTTGGTTGATAAAAATTATTTAGAAGTATGAAGACCATTAAGCAGGTAAAAATGAGGAGTCACGGATAATGAGATTCGTCTTTACCTCTATAGTTTTTGAAAATGAGTCTTCTGAAGGATTTTCGATTTCATCAACCAAGTATTTTAGTGCGGTCCTTCCGATTCTATTTCCGGGTTGATCTACGGTTGTCAAACTTGGACTCACAATGGTGGAACTTTTAGAATTACTGAAACCAACCACTGCGATTTCTTCTGGGATTTTGACCTTGAATTTATTCAAAGCTTTAATTACCCCAATAGCCGCACTATCGGTTATAGCAAATACGGCATCAGGTCTATTTTTTTGACTGAGCAAGATATTTCCCATCGATTTTCCTTTTTCAAGTGAGATGTCCTCCGTACTTAATATTATCTTTTCATCAATTTCAATATCATTATCTCGTAAAGCTTTGAGATATCCCTTAAATCGTTTTTCCGAATTATAAGAATTCTCGGTTTCTTTAATAATGGCAATCCTCCTTTTTCCGGTATGGATTAGGTGTTCCACGGCATTATAGGCAGCTACTTCTTCATCAATAACGACCTGGGTACATGGAATTTTATCGGATACCTTGTCAAAGAGTACCAAGGGTATTTGATTCATGATATTCAATATTTCTGCTATCGACTTGGTTCTTCTGGCCAAGGACATTAGAATGCCATCCACCCCAAATTGAATCATCGTCTGAAGCATTTCAATCTGTTTTTTTTCTTCGCCTTTTGATTCTGAAACGATAATGCGATATCCCAGTGCCTCCCCTTCATCCATGATTCCCTTGAGCATTGTAGTAGTGAAGTAGTGTGAAACATTCGGAACGATAACCCCAAGGATGTGGGAACGATGTGAGCGAAAACCTTGAGCAAATACATTGGGGGAGTAGTTCAGTTCTTTGGCCAGTTTTTGTACACGTTCTTTGGTCTTGTCACTGATGTCGGGATGATCTTTAAGCGCCCTTGAGATTGTAGATATTGATAAGTCCAATTTTTTGGCCAGTCCTTTTAAAGTAATGTTTTGCCGCATTGTCAGGTTTTGTGAAGGCAATAATACGTTTTGCAATCGTTTCCGCAAACGTTTGCATAAGAATTTGCTGATTTTTTAGGGGTATCAGGCATCATATTCAAATATTTTTAGCCTATAAACTGAGAATTTATTAAAAATTAACTGAAAAAAGTGTTTAACTAACAACTATCAATCATGAAAAATTTACTTATTGCGGTACTTGTTCTGTTTGGTTTTACTACGGTATATGCCCAGACAGAAATTGTTGGTTCCGTTAAAGATGAAGCTGGTGTTCCTATATTAGGTACAAACGTACTAATTGCTGGTTCGACTGAAGGTACCACAACTGATTTTGATGGCAACTTTGTGTTGACCACAAACCTTACTGGTTCTCAAACGGTCCAATTTTCCTTTATTGGATTTACCACTGTTGAACGAACGGTGGATTTAAATGGAAGTCAAGTGACTTTGGATGTCGTTTTACAAGAGAGCGGTCAACAATTGGATGAGGTCGTAATATCTGCCTCTACAACTTTTAGGTCTCAAAAGCAGGCACCATTGTCGATCAGTTCTAAAAAGATTGCTGAGATTACAAAATTATCAGCCAATTCACAGGCAGATATTTTACGTGATGTACCAGGTATAACCGCTGAAGGTGGTGGTGGTGAAACAGCCACAAACTTATTTGTTAGAGGTTTACCCTCTGGAGGTCAATACGTTTTCAATCCATTACAATATGATGGAATGCCTTTGATGAGTACGTTTGGTTTAAACTCATCTGCACACGATGTGTATGCACGACCTGATATCGGATTCAAAGGAGTTGAATTTGTTCGTGGTGGTGCTGCAGTGCTGTACGGTGCGGGTTCGGTCGCAGGTTTGATCAACTACACCAGTAAAACCGGTGACACCAACCCTGGTAACATCATTAATGTGGAATGGGGAAGCCGCGGGCGTCTCAAAACTGATTTCTACAGCGGTGGTCAATTGGGTGGTGAAGATTCGAACACCTTTTATGCATTTACTGGTTTTGTTCGTAAAGATGACGGTCCTATAGAAACAGGCTTGACTACCAGAGGTGTACAATTCAGGGGTAACATTAAGAAACGTTTTGAAAATGGTTCATTCACCATACATGGTCAATACATTGATGACAATGCACAGTTCTTCTTGCCATTGCCCCTTGGTTCTGATAGGGAGCGTATTGCAGGTAACGATGGTGAAGATGTAGAGCAATTACTTTCTGGCGAATTGGCCGAAACGTCATTCTTAACTCCTGGTGGTGTCTATAAAAGCCCGATTGAAGATGGGGTTTCCGCGAAAGGTGGTTATTTAATGGGAGATTTTGTCTACAATTTTAGTGATTTGGTAAGTTTCAAATCGAAAATCAGATACGCTAATTACGAGCACAATTTTGCACTATATGTTGGCGGTAACGGAACATTTGGAAATCCACTGACGCTTAGCAACTATGTTGCACAAGTTGCGCCAGACAATACAGCCTTTAATGCAACTTACCAAGGTGGTAGCGGTGATCAAATAAACGGAAGCGACCTTGTCGTTGAAAATTTGCATGTAGATCGTTTAAGACCGATGACTGATTATTCGGGTGATGCAAACTTGATTCTTAGAACCAATAGTAGGGAGCATACATTTACATTGGGTACTTATATGGCCAGAACTGAAGCCGAGGATGTTAACTGGCAGTATCGAGTTCTTTCAGAATTCAATAATAACCCTAGATTGGTAAACTTGAGTTACACCGATGCAGGAGGTGGTAATGTTGTGTATTCGGATGGCGGTATTTACAATAGAATCGGTATGACCTCAAATAGGTTTTTATCTCAAAGTAGAACAGCCTTTTATGTAACCGATGAGATGATTTTTGACAGATGGCGTTTTGACGTTGGAGTTCGTGTAGAGTCAACGACTGGTACATTTAACAATGGTGGTCTTGAAGAAAGCCAAGTTTATGACAATCCTGAATTGACAGCAGAAT
This sequence comes from Croceivirga thetidis, assembly GCF_012272815.1. Classification (GTDB taxonomy): domain Bacteria; phylum Bacteroidota; class Bacteroidia; order Flavobacteriales; family Flavobacteriaceae; genus Croceivirga; species Croceivirga thetidis. The sequence continues at coordinate 96,516 of NZ_JAAWWL010000001.1, read as the reverse complement.
TAGCCAATGTTCGTTTTGCTGATGGCAGTTTTACCACTGCTGAAATAAATGCAACGGATTGGGCTGTTTCCTTAGCAGGTTTGTATGAACTAACTGAAGCAACAAATCTCTACGCTAACTTTTCTCGAGGATTCTTCTGGCCACAACAAAGAGGATTTGTTCCAACACCTGGAATTCGTGAATCAAATTATGATGGAGAAACTATACTCCAATTTGAAACGGGTGCAAAATTCGGAACCTCTAAATTTTCTGGTTCGATTGCCGGGTATTATGTAACCTTACAAGATAGGATTCGTATAGACCAAGCGATTGTAAATGGTCAATTGGAAGATCAGGCAAGAAGTGAGCAAACAACTTCTACAGTCGGTTTGGAAGCTTCGTGGTTATATCGCTTTACTGATAATTTCAGTTTTAACGGTACGGCAACCTATCAAAATCACGAAATCACTAAAAATGAAACCACAAACCTCCTTACCGGAGATGTCACAACCATTAACGAAGGCAATGAAATTGGTCGTCAACCTAACTTCTTAGGTAGTTTAGGGTTAAACTACGACGATAAGAAGTTTGATGCCAATTTCACCCTAAACCACACTGGTAGCAAATTTACTGATGATGGCAATAATGTTGAACTAGACGCCATTACAATTGCAAGACTGGGCTTCGGATATACATTTAGAACAGCAGATGTGAATACAGTTCGTTTGGGAGCATCAGTATTTAATTTGTTTGACAGTGTTGGACTTACCGAAGGTAACCCACGTGCAGGAATTGGTGGTCAGGTAGATGATGGTGATTTTTTCTTTGGTCGCCCCATATTACCAAGAAGATTCTTTTTGACCGCCACATTTAATTTTTAGAATTGTACGAATTAGTTTAAGTTAGTTTAGTTCATTAAAACACTGGTGATGGGTTGCAGTCACCAGTGTTTTTCTATAAACCAAATCAATGAGTGAAGAACTGTTGGCGAAAGCTAAAAAGGTCTTAAACGACAACTATCAAGATGGTGGATTTACAATTCCCAGTAAAGGTCTTTATCCTTTTCAATGGAAATGGGATTCGGGTTTCATCGCCTTGGGTTTTGCCCATTATGACGTTGCTAAGGCCAAAAAGGAGGTTGAAACAATATTGAATGCCCAATGGGGTAATGGTTTTATTCCCCACATAGTATTTCATACAGAAACTGACACCTATTTTCCTGGTAAGGATTTTCATGAGTCAAGTCTTCATCCAAAATCATCAAAAGAGTATCCTTCTACAGGTATGACCCAACCGCCAGTTTTTGGATTTATCCTAGAGCATTTGTACCGGATTGCCGAGGATAAAAATGATATGTTGGCATTTATTGAAAAACACATTGACAAGGTTTTCAATAACCATATGTACTTCTACGAAAATCGTGATATCCATAAAGAAGGGCTGGTTTATATTTATCACAATTGGGAATCGGGTACCGATAACTCTCCTATTTGGGATGATATCTGGAAGACCATGAATCCTCCAGAATATACATTTGAAAGGCGCGATACCACCCATGTTGATGCTGCCCAGCGTCCAACAAAAAGGGAATATGATCACTACTTATATATCATTGATATTGCCAAAAAATATAACTATGATGATAAAGCAATAGCCGAACATTCACCTTTCTTGGTCCAAGACCCGTTGTTCAACACAATGCTCATACAGTCCAATGCTTCATTGATAAGACTTTATGAATTGCTCGGTGGTAATGAAGACATAACCGCACTTTTAAGAGAGAAACAAGCTTTGAGTATTTCGGGCATGAATACAAAATTGTTCAATGAAGATTTGGGAGCATACGTTCACTATGATTTACGACAAGGTAAACAACTGCCCTACATTTGTTCCTCTTCGTTCACACCTCTGTATTCTGAGGTGCCTGACGCCATAAAGGCCGAACGACTTGTTAGTACCATGCTTGAACGCTTTGGTGGAGAAGATAAATACTTGTGTGCATCATTTGACCCTACCCATGAAAGATTTAATCCAAGAAAATACTGGAGGGGTCCGGTTTGGATAAATGTGAACTGGATGCTTTATCAAGGATTAAAAAATCATGGTTACAATGAACTTGCTTCAAGAATAAAAAATGATTCCATTGAACTGGTAAAACAAAATGGATTTTTCGAATATTTTGATGCTAGAAAGGAAAATCCTGATGCGGAAAATAGCGGTTATGGCGGAGACAACTTTTCTTGGACAGCCGCACTTTTAATAGACTTTTTGCTCTCAGATTAAACTATGTTGTTTGATTTCAATGAAAATTATGTTCTAGAAAACAATCGGGTACGTCTTGAACCCCTTGAAGAGCATCATTATCAAACATTAACTATTTGGGCAAAAGAAAAGGAAATTTGGACCTATTTTTTAGGTCGTTCAAATGGTGCCCATGACTTTAAACACTACATTTCGGATGCAATTGATTTCCGTAAGCTGAAAAAAGAATACCCCTTTGCCATATACGACAAGAAAAAGTCAAAATATGCTGGATGCACTCGTTTTTTCGACTACCAATCTGATTTAAGGATCATCAGGTTGGGGTACACTTGGTATGGACAAGAATTCAGAGGAACCGGACTCAATAAGAATTGTAAGTATCTTATGTTCCAATTCGCCTTCGAGAAACTAAACCTTGAGCGTGTAGGACTGGGTGCCCATATTGAAAACAAAGTAAGTATAGCGGCCATGAAAAGTGTAGGGTGTAAGGAAGAGGGGAGAATTAGAAATGCATTTCCATCCATAAACAGTATTGGTCGTTCCGATGCTGTTTTATTGGGTATTTTGAAAGATGAGTGGTTTAGTACCGAAAAAGAAATTTTAAAAAACAAATTATGAATATTGTCGATTATGTCATCATCATAGTTTACCTCGTTGGTTTTCTGGGTATTGGATACCTGTTTAAAGAAAATAAAAGTTCTGGTGATTACTTTTTGGGGGGAAGAAGTATGGGCTGGTTTCCATTGAGTTTGTCAACTATGGCAACACAGTTGTCGGCCATTAGTTTTATTTCGGCTCCCGCATTTGTAGGTTTAAAAGAGGGTGGGGGATTGCAATGGCTTACCTACGAATTTGGTGTGCCTTTGGCAATGGCGTTTTTATTGATTGCAGTAATTCCGACACTTTATAAATCTGGTATTGTTAGTGTTTACGAGTATTTGGAAAAACGATTCGATGCTTCATCTCGACTATTGATAAGCTTTGTATTTCAAATAAGTCGGTCAGTTGCTACAGGGGTTATGGTTTATACTATGGCGTTGATTTTGCAAGCAACTGTTGGTGTTAATTTCTTGATTTCAATTTTAATAATTGGAGTAATTACCCTTGTGTATTCATTCCAAGGGGGAATGAAAGCAGTAATATGGGGTGATGTAATTCAAATGATCATTCTCTTTTTGGGTATTGTTATTTGTTTGATTTACGGTCTCAGTGAATTGGGTGGCTTTGATAACTTCTTGACCCATGTGGATAAGGACCGTTTAACAGCCGTCGATTTTTCAAAATGGGGTTTTAACAATGCTGACAAGAATGATGAATTTGGTTTTTGGCCAATGATAATAGGTGGTTTCTTTCTATATGCCTCTTATTACGGTACAGATCAGACCCAATCACAACGATTGCTTTCTGCAAGTGGAATGCCCACAATTAAAAAGTTATTGTTGGCCAATGGTCTTTTCCGTTTTCCATTGACCTTGACCTATTGCATTATGGGTCTTGTTTTAGGAACCTTGCTTTTACAAGATGCAGGTTTTCAAGAACTATTAGATTCAACGTATCAAACGAACATAAGTTCGTTAGAGGGTAAAAAGGCTGATTTAATGGTGCCTGTTTTTATTTTGAAATATTTGCCGAATGGTGTAATTGGTGTTTTGATTGTAGCTATTATGTCGGCTGCCATGTCATCATTAAGTTCAACAGTTAATTCACTTTCAGCGGTAACTATGGAGGATTTTGTAAAACGATTTAAACCTGAGATGAGTGATAAGGCTTATGTGTTCAATTCTCGTTTGCTTTCTCTTTTTTGGGGTGTGGTTTGCTTGGCCTTTGCACTATTTGCAGGTGAGATTGAAGGTACTGTCATTGAGGTGATCAATAAAATTAGTTCTGTATTCTATGGTCCAATATTGGCAGCGTTCATTTTGGCGATTCTTACGAAAAAGACACACGCACTAGGAGCAAATATCGGTATTGTGGTAGGAGTTTTGTTCAATATGTACTTGTGGTTATATGTGCCTGAGGTATTCTGGTTCTGGTGGAATGCCATTGGTTGTTTGGTAACGATGATCGTAGCCTATTTTGTCAGTGTGATAGTTAAGAAGCAGGCTAATGAAGGATTGCCTGTGGTATATTACTCTGGTAAAAAAGAGGTGTTGATTTTGGTCGGTTTTTTCTTGTTCATTATAGCAATTAGTATAGCCCTGCCGAATATCCTAAGCTAGTTACAAGCATGAAATTTGTTATTGCACCCGATAAATTTAAAGGTTCGCTTTCAGGCCAGGAATTCTGTGAAATTGTAGCTACGGAGATTAAAAAGATTTATCCAAGTGCAGAATTGGTACAGCTTCCGCTTGCGGATGGTGGAGATGGAACTTTGGAAGTCGTCGAGCGATATTTGGATGCTTCAGTGGTAAATAAAACAGTTTCCGATCCTTTTTTTAGATCAGTTTCTGCTACTTATCTCTATTCACAATCTAAGAAGACCGCCTTTATTGAAATGTCAACAGCTTCAGGTCATCGATTACTAGATCACTCAGAATTAGATTGTAAAGAGGCTACCACCCTGGGGACCGGAGAACTCATTTTTGACGCCATTCAAAAAGGTGCAAAAAACATCATCTTAGGAATCGGAGGAAGTGCCACCAATGATGGTGGAATGGGGGTTGCTCAAGCTCTTGGTTATCGTTTTATGGATATAAATGGAGAGGAATTAAGTCCTACAGGAAAAAACTTGAACAAGGTTGCCAGAATTGAAAAACCTGAACTGGATATGATGGAGGCGGTTAAAGTTCAAGTTGCTTGTGATGTTGATAATCCATTTTATGGAAAAAATGGGGCAGCTCAAGTCTATGCCAAACAAAAAGGAGCTACACCTCAAGAAATTGAATTACTTGATAAAGGATTGGAAAATTTCGCAGGATTGATTCAAAGTACTTTTGGTCTAAATCTTCAAAAAATACCGGGTGCTGGTGCAGCCGGCGGTCTTGGTGGTGGTGCGGTAGCCTTTTTAAATGGTGATTTGGTCTCAGGAATTGATTTGATTAAGGAAATTGCAGACTTTGACAATCAAATTGAAGGGGCGGATTGGATTATTACCGGCGAAGGTAATTTGGATTCACAAACACTTTCGGGTAAAACAATTGGCGGTGTTCTGTCTTCGGCCAAGTCTAAAAATATACCTGTAGCCGCTTTTTGTGGTGGAATTGAACTCAGTGTTGAAGACCAGAGCACAATGGGTCTGGACTATGCGGTCTCCGTTTCAAAAGGTATAAGTAATCTCGAGGAAGCAATGGTAAATGCAAAAGAAAACCTCGCTTTTGCGATTTATAACTTTGCATCTATTTTAAAGAAAAATAGCTAAAAGTTATTCTGGTTTAGGTTGATTTGGCAGGTCGAATTTTTCGAGATCTTCTTTGGTTAAAACCCCATCTTTATTGGCATCCAATGTGGTAAAATTTAAAAGAAGAGTGCCCTTTGCTTCTCCTAAAGTAAGTTTACCATCTTTGTTTTCATCCATCTTCTCAAACATATCTTTTAAAACTTGTTTTTGGGATTGTTTTTCAACTTTGTCCTCTTGGGCTAGACTGCTTGAAAAACTAAATATAGAGAAAGAAAATACTGTGAATTTGGTTAGCGCTTTTATCATGGTAAGATTTATTTCTAAAGCAAACGAAAGAAGCTTTAGAAATATTTCATCCTTCCTTTTTGAGAGTTTTTATATCAGCAATTAATTGGGAAATAGCTGTTTTGTTGAGCCCGTTGTAGATACCACGTATATGACGGTTTTTATCTATCAAAATGAAGTTTTCGGTGTGTAAAAAGTCTTCTAAGCCTTTTGGTTCACCCAGGTCCTCATCGACGAAATAGGCGGTACGCCCAAGCTTATAAATTTCGTTTCTATTACCGGTAACTAAATGCCATTTTTGTTCCAATACTCCCTTAGCATCCGCATAATGTTTTAGTACTGGTACCGAATCATATTCAGGAGTCACAGAATGAGAAAGTAGAAGAACCTCCTCATCTTCTTCAAATGCTTCCTGAACCAAGAGCATATTATTGGTCATTTTAGGGCAAATACCAGGGCAGGATGTAAAAAAGAAATCTGTCACATAAATTTTGTCATTGAAAGTTTGTTCGGTGATAGTATCACCGAACTGATTTATAACTTCAAACGGTGGAATTTGGTGCAAACCACTTTGTTCACTCTCAGAATCTACCCAATGTGGAGTGAAAGATGCATCATTATAAAATGGCAACTTTTCAACCCTACTTGATTTCTCTTTTTTAACCTGTGTATTGCAACTGACCAATAGTGTCAGAATACAAATACCAAATTTACTTTTGAACCACTTCATCCTTTAATTCATAACAAAGATTTGAACGCCTTAATCCAAAAAAACGACCATGTTTGGCTTCATAATTGACATAAAGCTTGCCAGATGGTAACCAAGCTTGTTGTAGGCCTTCCTCTTTACCTTCATTAAAATGCATGACTCTTGCCAATAACCCATTAGGGTACCATCTTTTTTGTTCACCATGTCGAATCCTATTTTTGTAGTTGGATTCAGAACTTAATTGTCCATTGGACCACCAGGTTTTGGCTATTCCTTCTTGTCGATTCGCTATATAATTTTTTTCGCTTGCTAGAGCACCATCATTGTGCCAAGAGTATGCGGGACCTTGTTTTTTCCCATTAGAGAATCCTATTTTCTCTTTGAGTCGTCCATTTTCAAATCTAGTGATGGCGTAACCATTGAAAACTGTCTGATTAAAATACCATCTTCCTTCTAGTTTGTTTAGTTCTAATTTGTCTTTTTCAATCCATATTTCTTTAATCAGAGGACCGTTTTCCTTCTTTTCTTGGTCTAATCCAATCAACGACATTATTCCGAAAACTATTACGAGGATAATAGACTTAATTGATGCTGCTAGGGGTACCCTGGTAATCACCTGGAAATATGACATAGTACTGATTTAAGTAGAGTTCATTCTGTATGTGGTAATGATATTCCTCTTCAGGATTATGCGGTGTAGGTCCAAAATGTCCTCCCGATTCATCCAAATCTGTGGGGTAATTTCCGTCATAATCCCGTCGTCCATAAATGAAGAAACCATCGGCTAAAATCCCAATTAAAGCACCGTCATCATCTGACCATGCTTTAGGCTCAAGATGATAATGATAAACACTGGGTCCAATATGGGCTCCTGTCCAATCAAGACTTCCTGCTGCACCGGATAAGGGACCATTCCCTTCTTGGTCATTGAAAATTGCCGCACCACTGACTGCAATCCCAATTGCGCCTAGACTGGTAGAAGTACTTGAAGACGCCAATTGTGGATTGGCTGAAACTACCAAGGTTGCCGATCCATCAAAATTTGGTATTCTACTTGGTGTTAAATCAACATCGGGTTCTTCGCGGTATAGTTCATTGCCGACCCCCCAATAGACAGTTTCATGGTTGGGAAAACCTGTTGTTTCAATAACCACATTGTTTCCATCCAAATAGATGGTTGTCTCGTTAGCGTCAAATTCACTGAATGCCGCACTAAGCGTAACCTCTTCTGCCGTACCATCGTCATCGGTTGTTGATTCGTCATCCGTGAATACAATTGAATCATCAGCATCTGAACTACAGGCTAGTACTGCCATTATACCAATACTTAAAATCAATATTGCTGTTTTTACTTTCATGACTTTGTTTTTTAATTTCTGTTAGGTCTATCTCTTCTTTCTGGTTTTGGCGCTTTCTCGATTTCTTCTCTTGAAAGGAGACCATCTTCGTTTGCATCAATTTTTGCAAACATTTCTTTAAGAGGTCCTTTTACTTCTTCTTCTGAGAGGAAGCCGTCTTCATTTTTATCCATATGCTCAAATAACTTATCTATACTTGGGGGTTGTCGTCTCTCCCTATTATTTGATTGCTGTGCGTTAACTGATATCATGCAAATTGTGCTAATAACTATACTGGTTAAAATTGCTTTAGTTTTCATTTAAATAATTCTTTATCGTTTTAGGGTTAGATGTGACTTGGAAAAAAAACTTGTGCTCCAAACAATTTTTTTTCAAATACATTTATGGAAATAAATCTTAGAGATTTCTAATTGGAGGATAAAAAACTCTTAGAGCAATTAAAAAACAAAGACCAAGCGGCCTATTCGATATTATTGGATACCTATCAAAAAAAAGTGTTCAATACATGCTTATCATTTGTGCCCAATGCCGAAGATGCAGAAGATTTAGCTCAAGAAGTTTTTTTAGAGGTATTTAATTCAATAGATAAGTTTAAAGGGAACGCAAAGCTCTCAACTTGGATTTACCGAATTTCAGTTAATAAATGCCTTGAATTTATCCGGAAAAAGAAAACCAAAAAAAGATTTGGTTTTATGGAATCAATATCGGGCGGAGAGATACCATTAGACCGAAAAAGTTATTTTACAGAGTTTAACCACCCTGGTATACAACTCGAAAATAAAGAGAAGACAGAGATATTATTTTCTGCAATAAATGAACTACCAGAAGCACAAAAGGTAGTTTTTACCTTGAGTAATATCGATGGACTCAGTTATAAAGAAATTGGTGAGGTAACGCAGAAGAGTATTTCCTCCATCGAGTCCCTTTTATTTAGGGCTAGAAAAAATTTAAAGCAAAAGCTTACCGAATTCTATAAAAAAGAAGGTTGGTAACGCAAGTTTTTAGAATAAATATTGTCTAAACTGTTGAAATCAAAAAGAACCATGAATGATAAGAATACTACACCAGACCAGGTAGAAAATCTTTTAAATTCACTTAGTGCAATAGAAAAAGTAGAGGTAAGCCCCGATTTTAAGAAAAACGTCATAGACAAGCTTGCCAATCAGCAATCAAAGGTTGTTGAATTTCTCCCTTGGTTTACACCCAAATATCAAATTGCTGCTGTATTGACGTTTTTGGTCATTAATCTCTCAGCACTATTTTACTACAATACTACCTTGCAAGAAGAAAAACTCGAAAGTTTAGCCAATAGTTATGGTATTACAACCACAGAAAATGAATCGTCACTATGAAGAAGAATTTACCATTTACGATTTTATTGATATTTCTGATGGCCATGAATGCCGCCTTGATTTTGTTGTTATTCCGAAAGGATAAACAAAATGAACGGCTACCCAGAGTATTAATGTCAGAGGTTCTAAATTTTGATGCGAGCCAAGCAGAACAGTTTCAACTTTTAGATGTAGAACATCACGATAAGATGCGTGAATTATCACAAGAACAATGGAGATTAAAGGATAAACTGTTGAATGAAATTGATAATATAAACTTTTCAAAATCTGAAAGAGACTCACTGATTCGTCTAATAGGAGAATATGAGGAGGAGAAAAATAAGGAGTTGTTTTCTTTCTTTGTCGCAGTAGATAAATTATGTACCCAAGACCAAAAAAAGAAATTGAGGAGAATAATTCAAAGACCTAAGCCTGGTAATGGTCCACCACCACCTCCAATGCACAAGTAATTCTTTGTAAATGCATCTAAACGTATTCATGCCATAGTTGGTTGATGATTTGGTTTTTTTTAAAGCCCGGTTTTAACGTTCCCGGGCTTTTTTATTCCTTCTAATTGTCATCAAAACACAGCCTAGTTTTATCGTTTAATTTTATGTAAATTACTGGTTATTGATATTACCATAATCTTGGTGAGAACACCTAAAAAAATACCAAAAAACTATTCCGTAACAAACGACACTAAAGATGAGTGAGCAATTACATCAACTAACTGAAAAACACTGCGAAAATCCACCAGCAAGATATGATGACCTAAAGGTCCTTTTTCTGAATTGTACTTTGAACAGAACACCGGTTTTATCGCATACCGAAGGTCTGATTAATGTGGCCAAAAATATATTTGAGAAAAATGGTGTAAGTACCAAAGTCATTCGACCAGTTGATTATGTAATACCAGCGGGATTGGGATTGGATATGTCTCAAACTCCAGAATGGGACAGAGATGATTGGCCACAGATACAAAAAGAAATCGATGCCTGTGATATTTTGATTGTTTGTACCTCTGTTTGGTTGGGCGAAAAATCATCTGTTTGCAATAGAACTTTAGAACGCATGTATGGCTATACCCATCAGTTCAATGAAAAAGGTCAATATCGTGATTACGGTAAGGTTGGTGCTACACTCATAACTGGTAATGAAGATGGGGTTAAGCATTGTGCCATGAATATTCTTTTCTCGCTTTCACATATTGGTTACACGGTACCACCACAAGCTGATGCTGGATGGATGGGTGAGGCAGGACCAGGCCCTTCTTATCGGGACGAAGGCTCTGGCGGACCCGAAAACGATTTTACCAATCGAAACACCACCTTTTTAGTATGGAACTGTTTACATTTAGCAAGAATGCTCAAAGACCAAGGAGGAATACCTGCTTATGGTAATCAACCTGATGAATGGGCTGCAGGATGCCAAGCAGGATTTGACAGTCCTGAACACAAGCGATAATTATATCCTACTTTTTATATTGGGAAAGTGCTTCATTTAGAAATTGAACTGCGTGGTTTTGTGAAATATCTGAGACGGGTAGTACGGCGCCCTTAAATCCCTCATTCTTCCATTGACCCAAGCTCAATGGATTAAAATTGGAAGTGTCAATCCCATTATGTCCAACATATCCACTTAGATAGAGGTAATGCTCATCTAATAATGTGTCAGGAATGGCCATTCCCATCCCTACAGATTTTTCTGTCCCCTCTAATAAAACAAATGCACCCGTGTCAAAATGGTGGGGCCAAATACGAATAGCTGAACTAAGATTATTTTCGGTCAAAAATTCTTGCAGTGCATTATTTGCCATTGTTCGCAATTCGATTTCGCTTCGTAATAGCGAATTATCAGGCATTTCAAAAGTGAATGAATCATCCCACTTAAAGGGGAGTTCATAGTGAAGTTCAAAATTATAGGGTTTATTAAAATCAAACTCGTTTGCCGAAGACTCAAGCCATTGGACCACCGTGGCATGTGTTTTTCCATCCAACTCGAATGAAGTACCCGTAGACCATTGTAATCGAAAATCGGGCAAGTCAAATTGCAGTTTTAGGCCATTTTGATTTAGGCTCCATGTCTCAAACGACTTATTTTCTGAATTAAAACACAAATTGGTATGACTGTCATCGGGTTTTGGTTCTAAAAATCTCTTTCCGGCCATTGCCAGGTATTGCGTTATGAAATGAATTTGATTGCTCATTGGTTGTTGACTTTTAATATAGGATTTATGACTACCTACTTCGATTAAGTCGTAAGATATTCTCCTAGTTAACAGCTTCTGAGCGCTTTAGGATAGAATTTATGATAATTGGTGCATGAATTCTCGAATTCTCAATGAACCATTTGTGAGTCTCCATTCCGCCGCAGATAACTCCAGCTAAGTACAGGCCTTCAATGTTTGATTCCATTGTTTCAGGATTGTACTCAGGTAATCTCTTTTCATCTGGGGATAGTGATACCCCTAAATTTTCAAGGAAGTTGAAATTGGGCATGTAGCCGGTCAATGCCAATACGAAATCATTTTCTATTTCGATGTCACCTTCATTGATAGAAACTATAAGACTACCCTCCTTAATCTCTTTGACTTCGGCATTGTAAAGCGCTTTAATACTACCTTCTTCTATTCGATTGATTATGTCTGGCCTAACCCAATATTTTACACGTTGACCAACTTCTGGGCCACGAATAATCAAAGTTACTTCTGAACCCTTGCGCCAACACTCCAAGGCTGCATCGATAGCAGAATTACTAGCCCCAATTACCGCTAACTTTTGACTGGCATAAAAGTGCGGATCCTTGTAGTAATGGGAAACCTTTGGTAATTCTTCACCAGGAACGCCAATCAAGTTTGGAATGTCATAAAATCCAGTGGCAACGATAATATTAGTTGAAGTATAGGAGGCTTTGGAAGAATCAATAGTAAATAAATTATTGTCCTTTTGGACTTTTTCAACCCTCTCGAAGAGATGGATGTTTAGTTCATTTGATGTTACTATTCGGCGATAGTATTCCAAGGCTTCGTTCCTTTTTGGTTTTGCCTCCTTACTGATAAATGGAATCCCGTCTATTTCAAGTTTTTCTGATGATGAGAAAAACTGCATATTGATGGGGTAATTAAAAAGTGAATTGACAATTGCCCCTTTTTCTAAAATCAGATAATTAAGTCCATTTTTTTTAGCTTCCAGCCCACAGGCAATGCCTATGGGGCCTCCACCAATAATGATAACATCAAAATGCGACATTAGGCAATTTCCTTTTTCAGTGATTGAATGGTTTCGGTTGGGTTAGAACTCTTAAAAACGGAACTACCGGCAACTAATACATCGGCACCTGTTTGGGTCAACTTTTTGGCATTAGCAGAAGTTACACCCCCATCAATTTCAATTAAGGTATCCGTCTTTTTTGAAATGATGATATTCTTCAAGTCAGCAACTTTAGTATAGGTGTTCTCAATAAAAGACTGCCCTCCAAAACCTGGATTAACACTCATTAAACAGACCAAATCAATGTCATTTATGGTATCGGTCAATAGGTTAACCGAAGTATGCGGGTTTAATGCCACACCAGCCTTCATACCAGCTGCCTTAATGGCTTGCAGCGTGCGATGAAGATGCGTGCAAGCTTCATAGTGTACCGTAAGGATATCTGCACCTAAATCTGCAAAGGTTTGAATGTATCGGTCAGGTTCAACAATCATTAAATGCACATCAAGTGTTTTTTTGGCATGCTTGGCTATATCACGAATAACCGGCATACCAAAAGAAATATTTGGTACAAATACCCCATCCATTACATCCAAATGAAACCAATCAGCTTCACTTTGGTTCACCATTTCCACATCACGTTGTAAATTGGCAAAATCAGCTGCGAGTAGGGAGGGGGCTATTTTTTTCTGTGACATATGTTACTTCTTACCGCAAAATTACAGAAATAGAATTTCAGGTTTGAATTAAGGGAGCAGTTGTTTGCCTAACGTATTTTTCAGGATTATTCGTAATTATTTTTATGTTTCGCCATTCTACTTTTTTACCTGAATGCTTTTTTTTACCAATACTATGAACTTGCAGTCCAATAAAGCCTAATGATGTTTCATCATCATCTAAATTGGCCGTATTGATGCCGTTTACCCAAATTGCTAGCCGGTTACCGATTGCTTCAATCCTATAATGGTTCCACTCTCCGTTTTTAAAGGCTTTTCTCCCAGCTTCATTTTTTTCCAAATTGTAAAGCCATCCTCGTTTTCCCTCTTCGTAAATGCCGCCACTCCAAGCTCTTTTGCTAGGGTCAACTTCTGCTTGATATCCATGAACTTGGCCGTCGTTGTATTCTTTTAAACTATTACTACGAAATTGAACCCCTGAATTAATAGCCGAATCTACACGTACTTCAAACTCAAGAATAAAGTCATCATAATCTTGAGTTGTGCAGAGAAAGGTATTGGGCGTATCCATTTTGGTAGTACCTATGATAGTACCATTTACAATTTCAAAATTGGCAGTTCCATTTTTCACTTCCCAACCATCAAGGTTTTCACCATCAATTAGTTGGATCCAAGGCTCATTTACTTCTTGACAGGAGAGTGTTGAAAGGCAAAAAAGAACATAAATACTAGTTTGAAGCAAAGATTTCATCCAATTCATTTTGAGTAAAGGTTTTGTCGAAAGGTCTCTTAATATTTCGTAGGCTATCAACCATTTGTTCATTTATATTTTGAGGAGATGTGGTAAAGGCATTTCGAATAAAATTACCGATATCACGTATGTTTTCGTTTGTTAAGTTTTCATTTGAGCCAATCCCGGGCATTGCATTTAAAAAGCTGTAATCCTTATCATTTACCGTTAACGGACCATGCATACCATACAGCATAATGGCAACCAAGCGTTCCTTTTTATCTGACACGAATTCGGAATTCAACAAAGGTGGAGCCAAGTTTTCCAGACCCCTACCGTCAGGACCGTGGCAAGTAGCACAATTGGCGTTATATAACAATCTACCACGAGTTAGTCCATCTTCCCCAATTTTAAAGTCTTCATTTTGAACCAATTCAATCATTGAAATGGAATCCATTAATGAACGGGTATTCGTTAGTAGAACGGACTCTTTTAACTCAAGAAATGATTCTTCATTTGGGTGAATGCCCGATAGAACAGCTTCAACCAGTTCTTCTTTTTCATCTCGATCATCCAATAGTGTAATGAGGTAATTCGAATTGTCGGCAGTAAATCTTTTGGATAGATAATAAGCGAAATAAAAATCTACTTTATCATTTTTTAGATTTAAAAAAGCTTCTAAAAGGGCACTCGATATTTCGTAATCATTTTCGGCCATGAGTTTTAGTGCATGTGAAGTGAATTCGGGGAATACAATTTGGTTTTCATTGAAAATCTTTGATAAATCAAGCAGCCCCATACCTTCTAAACAGTACATTGCATGGATTTTGGCAATTTCATTGGAAGACTGGCCTATAACATTTTCTAATTTTTCAACTACTGAATCATCATTTCTATGAATCAGTATTCGCTGTGCCATATCCCGAATCCAAATATTTTTGGAGGAAAGTGAATCAACCAATTCTACTGAGGTTTGGGCATCCAGGTTTATAGTTGAGTAGCTATGTGAATTATTGGCTAAACGAAGGATTCTTCCCATACCTTTGATGGTGTCCAGCCCCTTTTCGATATACTTGTTCCTTAAATAGCTAGTGAGGTAGGTCTTATGCTGGATAATACCCTTGTGCATATCAACAATGTACATTGCACCATCTGGACCATTAAATAAATTCACTGGTCTAAAAGCTTCATCACTACTTCTTAAAAATTCTGCTTCATTGTAAGCTTGAGTTCCAGAAATTCGCAACCCATCAAAATTGACTAGATTTCGTTTGATGAGATTAACTTCAGGGCCACAGACAAAAAAGTTTTTTTGATAGTTTTCATCAAGGCCAACTCCTTCAAAATAAACAGGTCCACAAGCACTTGTAAAATTTTTCAACTTGCCATTTTCATGCAACATGCCAGGAATATAACCTCTATTGACCGCTGTGGCATTTATGGGATAAACCGATTGATCCTGAACAATGGTTTGACGTACCGTTTTTGTTGGTCGATATTTTGGATTTTGATTCGCCAAATTAGGTAGGCTATAGTCACCTCGAAGTTGGTTTGAGTTATTGTTGTAGTATAATCGACCTGAAGCGTCGCGGGTTATTCCCCATTGACCTCTAAAGGTTGTTTTTTCTTTTAACCAAGCTCCATTTTTCATACGGTATCTTTTGGGGTCTTTGGCACTATAAATCCAATTGTCGATATTGGGTAGGAGCCCATTAGGTTGGTGCTCGACATTTCCACCGACGGCATAAGCCGAATCAACGACAACTGTTCGGCCAGGTGTAAAATCATCGTTGATTTGGGTAAAATAAAGATTGGGAGGTTCGGCATACAAAAGTCCCCCATAAACATGAGCAAAGGCCCGCCCCAATTGTAAGCTATCTAAAAAAACGGTTGTATGGTCAGCTTGACCATCGCCATCCTTGTCTTGAAGTATTAGAATACGACCAATTGGGTCTTCTTCATTAACACCCTCTAAGGTTCGCATATACCCTGGCATTTCAAGAACCCAGATATTACCTTTTTCATCAAAACTTAGGGCAACAGGTGCCTCTACCAATGGTTCGGCTGCAATTGCTTTAAGTGATAGGCCTTCTTGTACCTCATAAGAAGAAAAATCAACAACGGTCTCAACATAATTTTTTTTGCAGGAATAGGTGAGGGCAATTAGTGAAATAAGAAATAGACGAAGCTTCATTAAAGCCTAGGATTTTCCTCTAAAGATAGCGAACAATAGGAATTAAAATCAGGGAGGATTCGAAAGGAAATGTCCTAAAATGAAAAAACTCCGGTAATCAGCCGGAGTTTATTCATCAATCAAAAAACGAACAGTCATGATAAACTGTTATATCTAGTAAAAATACAACATTCTTGCCATAAAACCAATTTAACTCATTTTTAACGGCAAAAAATTTAAAATTACCCTAAGTATGTCTTAAGAATCTTACTTCTTGATGTATGTTTTAACCTACGAATTGCTTTTTCTTTGATTTGTCGAACTCTTTCACGAGTTAAATCAAAGGTTTCGCCAATTTCTTCCAAGGTCATGCTATGTTGACCTGCCAGACCAAAATAAAGACGAATTACATCGGCCTCTCTTGGTGTTAATGTTTCCAAGGCTCTTTCAATCTCAGTGCGTAAAGATTCATGCAATAAGTCTTTATCTGGATTTGGAGATTCACCACTACGAAGAACATCATATAGGTTAGAATCTTCACCATCGATTAATGGTGCATCCATCGATACATGACGACCTGAATTTTTCAAAGATTGTTTTACATCTTCAACGGTCATGTCCAATTCTTTTGCGATTTCTTCAGCAGAAGGCATACGTTCGTGAGCTTGCTCTAAGAAGGCAAAAGTCTTATTGATTTTATTGATGCTACCGATTTTGTTCAATGGCAATCGAACAATACGTGATTGTTCGGCCAATGCTTGAAGGATTGATTGTCGAATCCACCAAACTGCGTATGAAATGAATTTAAAACCACGGGTTTCATCAAATCGTTGTGCAGCTTTAATCAAGCCAAGGTTACCTTCATTGATTAAGTCAGGTAAGGTTAAGCCTTGGTTTTGATATTGCTTGGCAACCGAAACAACGAACCTTAGGTTTGCTTTTGTCAATTTTTCCAAAGCAAGTTGGTCACCTGCTTTGATTTGTTGGGCCAATTCAACTTCCTCTTCGGCAGTAATCAAATCTACTTTACCGATTTCTTGTAAGTACTTGTCCAACGATGCGGTCTCCCTGTTGGTGACCTGTTTTGTAATTTTTAACTGTCTCATCTAATTTTCCCTATCATTTAATTACGTAGGCAATAGCCTGCATATACTAATACGTAAGAATTACTAAAAAGTTACATTTTGATAAAATTTATTTCAAAAATATTTTGTTAATGAAAAAGCCCTGATATGCATCAGGGCTTTATTAAAGACATATTTAAGTTCAATACTAATCTTCGTTTCTTGGTTTTCTATCGCGGTTATCACGATTTCCACCTCTACGATCGTTATTTCTACGATTGCCGCCACCATCACGTCTTGGTGGTCTTTCTACATAACCTTCGGGTTTCGGCAACAAGGCTTTTCTAGAAACCTTTTCTTTTTTGGTTCTTGGGTCAAATCCGAAGTATTTTACATCTAGAACATCACCAAGTTTAAGAACATCCTCCACATTATTGGTTCGTTCCCAAGCTAACTCTGAAATGTGCAATAGTACATCGTTACCAGGTGCATCCATATATTCAACAACAGCACCGAATTCAATGATTTTGGTAACCTTAACCTCATAGACACTACCAACTTCAGGTTTGAACATTATGGCGTCGATTTTTGCCAAAACGGCATCTATTCCATCTTGGTCAGTACCCAAAATTTCAACGATTCCTTCTTCTGTCTCAGGATCTTCGTTAATAACAATGGTAGTCTTAGTAGTTTTCTGTAGTTCTTGAATCACCTCGCCACCTTTTCCAATCAAAGCACCGATGTACTCCCCAGGAATAATACGCGTCACCATTTTCGGAGCATAAGATTTCACTTCCGGTCTTGGAGCCTCGATGGTATCCGTCAAATGCTTAAGAATATGAAGACGGCCATCATGTGCTTGTTTCAAAGCTTGGATTAAGATTTCGTAAGAAAGGCCTTTTACCTTAATGTCCATCTGACATGCAGTAATACCGTCTTCTGTTCCTGTAACCTTGAAATCCATATCGCCCAAATGATCTTCATCTCCAAGGATATCAGAAAGTACGGCATATTTACCGGTTTCCGCATCTGAAATTAATCCCATGGCTATACCTGAAACAGGCTTGATCAATTGTACACCGGCATCCATCATTGCCATAGTACCAGAACAAACGGTCGCCATTGAAGAAGAACCATTACTTTCCAATACTTCAGAAACCACACGTACGGTATACGGGCAGTCTTCTGGAACCATTCTTTTTAAAGCCCTTTGGGCTAGGTTACCATGACCAACTTCCCGTCTTGAGGTTCCCCTAATTGGTCTTGCCTCTCCAGTTGAAAACGGTGGGAAATTGTAGTGCAGATAAAAACGTTCTTCACCTTCGTAAGAAGGCATGTCAATGATATTGGCATCCCTAGAGGTACCTAAAGTTACCGTTGCCAGTGCCTGGGTCTCACCCCTTGTAAAAATTGAAGACCCGTGTACAGATGGCAAGTAATCAACTTCACACCAAATTGGGCGGATATCAGTGGTTTTTCTTCCATCTAATCTCAGTCCTTCATCCAATGTTAGGTTACGAACGGCTTCTTTTTGGGTTTTTCCGAAATATTTGTGGATGAAACCACCAATTTCGTCGTGCTCCTCTTCTGGAAATGCAGCAAAGACCTCTTCTTTTAAATCACTAAAAGCTTGACCGCGTTCGTGTTTGGAACTACCGGCTTTTGCTATGGCGTACGCTTTGCCGTATACCATATCATAAACCTTTTTCTTAAGTTCTTCGTCTTCTGGTTCTGGATCGTATTCTCTAATATCCTTTTTTCCAACTGCTTCGGCCAATTTAACCTGTGCAGCACATTGGACTTTAATGGCTTCGTGGGCAAATTTGATCGCCTCGACCATTTCTTCTTCTGAGATTTCGCTCATTTCTCCTTCGACCATCATTACTGAATCTTCAGAGGCTCCGATAACCATATCAATATCGGATGCAGCAAGCTGTTCAAAAGTTGGGTTGATAATCAATTGACCGTCAACACGACCTACACGTACTTCCGAAATTGGACATTCAAATGGAAGGTCAGAAAGTTGAATTGCCGCAGATGCAGCTAAACCAGCCATGGCGTCTGGCATTACTGTTTCGTCATGAGACATCAACTGAATCATTACCTGTGTCTCCGAGTGGTAATCTTTTGGAAATAGTGGACGCAATACACGGTCAACCAATCGCATGGTTAAAACCTCACCATCACTTGGTCGTGCTTCACGTTTAAAAAATCCTCCAGGATAACGACCTGCTGCAGCAAATTTCTCCCTGTAATCAACGGTAAGTGGTAAAAAATCCACATCTGCAGCATGATAGTTAGATACAACAGTACAAAGCAACATGCATTTACCTGATTGGATTACAACAGAACCATGTGCCTGTTTTGCTAATTTTCCGGTTTCGATAGAAATCTCCCTACCGTCACCAAGGTCAATGACCTCTTTAAAAGTTTTTGGAATCATAAATTAAAATGTGCCCCTAAATAAATGGGGTGTTAAACATTTGGTCTGCCGCCTGCCTGACGGTCGGGTTGTGTTGTTGTGTTAGACCAATGAAAAACCGGGTGCAGCTTTTAGAATTGCCAATTGGCAATAAAAAATAGGGGAGGCCGAAACCTCCCCGTAAAATTATTTTCTAATACCTAACTCCTTAATGAGCTCACGGTATTTTTGAATATCTTTTTTCTTTAGGTAATCCAAAAGACTACGTCTTTTACCTACCAATTTCACCAAAGAACGTTCAGTATTAAAATCTTTATGGTTCTTTTTTAGGTGTTGGGTCAAGTGATTGATTCGATACGTGAACAATGCGATTTGACCTTCGGTTGATCCGGTGTTCGTTTCAGAACCACCGTGTTTCTTAAAAATTGTCTGTTTTTCTTTTTTGTCTAAATACATGCCAATATTGTTAAAATGATTTTTATGTACCTGATTTTCCATAAATCAGAGCGCAAAGATAATCCATTTTCATTCATAAAAAATTTTATAGTCGAATTAAACCTTTTAAAAAGAAAACCGTCAAAGAAGCAAACGTTAAAAGTTTGTTAGTATGATGCCTGCCCCAAATTACAATGCTAGCTAAAATTTAGGCATAAGCTTCATCCCACCAAATGTAGAATCAATTAAAATTTAAAATGATGAAAAAGAATTCAAAATCATTTCAATTTATGGGAACCTTATTGGTTTCTGGATTGCTTTTAGTTGGATGTTCCAACGAGGAAACCCAAGACGAGGTATTATTTGAAAACCAAGCTGTTATAAGTGCGACGCAGCTCAATTACAGTGATGAGGCCGATCAAATGTCGGATGATATTGCTGAAGTAATAGAAGACGTATATGTGTCGGATGAAATCAATAGTACTGCAAAAGGCAGCTATATTTCTGATTATCTACCCGATTGTGTTACCATTACCACAGTTGTAACAGAAACCTCCAAAGAGAAGACCATTGACTTTGGTGAAGGCTGTGAATTGCGCAACGGGAATATACTTTCAGGCATATTAAAAATGAGTTATGCCTTGGATATGGAAGCTGTAAGCAAAACCATTATGGTTGAACTTGAGAATTTCTCTTTAAATGATGTCGCCTTAGAAGGTAGTAAGTCTGTAGTACGAGTTCGTTCAAATGAAAATGGAAACCCCCAATCCACGGCAACCCGTAACTATAGTGCTACATGGCCTGACGGGGAGTCCGCTTCTATTACCGGCACCCGAACTCGAGAATGGATTGAAGGTTTCGGTACTGGATTCTGGGGAGATAATGTTTTTGAAATTACTGGCAGTGGTACGTATATCAATAAAGCTGGAAATACATTTTCAAAAGAAATCACAACACCCCTTCGAAGGGAAATGTCATGTAGATTTATCGTTAGTGGTGTAGTTGATATTTCAAGAAACGATGCTACTGCATCCCTTGATTTTGGTGATGGTAGCTGTGATGCCAAGGGTCTACTTACAGCCCCAGATGGAAGCCAAGAAGAAGTTTTTCTGCGAAGATTCTGGAATTAATTTTTTGGATTTTTTGTTTTATAAAAAAGCCCACTTACGAGTGGGCTTTTTCTATGTCATTTTTATGATATTTTGAGCAACCATTTTACTCAACTTCTTCGGTCATTCTTCGGAAAGGTTGATTTGTAATCAAATCGATGTATTGGTTGACCTTTTTCTTGAGTTCACGTCTATGAACGATAAAATCTAAAAAGCCGTGTTCCTGAACAAATTCTGCTGTTTGAAAACCTTCAGGCAAATCTTTTCCAACAGTATCCTTTACCACCCTTGGTCCTGCAAAACCTATTAGCGCACCAGGTTCCCCGATGTTGATGTCACCCAACATGGCATATGAGGCAGTTGTACCACCAGTTGTAGGGTCGGTACATAATGAAATATAGGGAACTTTAGCTTCAGCCAATTGCGCTAATTTCACTGAAGTTTTTGCCAATTGCATAAGTGAAAGTGCTGCCTCCATCATTCGGGCACCTCCCGATTTTGAAATCATTAAAAAGGGTAATTTTTTCTTTTTGGCATAATCAATTGCACGAGCAATTTTTTCCCCAACAACACTACCCATTGAGCCACCTATAAAACTAAAATCCATACAAGCTACTACCAGGTCTTTGCCCATAGATTTTCCGACGGCAGTTCGAACGGCATCGTTCAATCCTGTTTTCGATTTCGCAGCTTTTAGTCGGTCACTGTATTTTTTTGTATCCTCAAATTTCAAAGGGTCTTTTGATGATAATTTCTCATCCAGTTCCCTGAATTTATTATCATCGAAAAGAATTTCAAAATACTCTTTGCTTCCAATTCGAACATGGTAATCGTCTTCCGGACTAACGTAAAAGTTTTTGGCTAAATCTTCAGATTCAACAATTTTACCTGTAGGCGATTTGTACCACAACCCTTTGGGAGTGTCTTTCTTTTCTTCGGTAGTCGTTTGAATTCCCTTTTCTTTCCTCTTGAACCAGGCCGTCATAAAAAAGGTTTTTAATTAAAGTGTATTCACGTTATTCAAGTCTTCAAAAGCTTGTTTTAATCTGGCTTGAAAGGCTTTTTCACCTTCTCGTAACCAAACTCGAGGGTCGTATTTTTTCTTATTCGGAACATCTGCTCCTTCAGGATTTCCAATTTGTGCTTGCAAATAAGCAGAATTATCTTGAACGTAATCACGAACACCTTCCATAAATGCATATTGCAAATCGGTATCAATATTCATTTTGATAACGCCATAACCGATAGCTTCTCTAATTTCTTCTAAAGTCGATCCCGATCCACCGTGAAAAACAAAGTCAATGTGGTTGTGCCCAACCCCATATTTATCAGAAATATATTCTTGCGAATTTTTCAAAATCTTAGGGGTCAATTTCACATTACCTGGTTTATATACCCCATGTACATTACCAAAAGCCGCCGCTACGGTAAACCTTGGACTGATTTTAGATAACTCCTCGTACGCATAGGCCACTTCTTCTGGCTGGGTGTACAGTTTTGAACTATCGATATCAGTATTGTCAACTCCATCTTCCTCACCACCTGTCACACCTAATTCAATCTCTAGCGTCATGTCCATTTTGGACATACGTTCCAGATATTGCTTGCATATTTCGATATTCTCTTCGATAGGTTCTTCCGAAAGGTCAATCATGTGAGAGCTGTATAATGGCTTTCCTGTAGCCTTGAAATGAGCTTCACTGGCGTCAAGTAAGCCATCTATCCATGGCAACAATTTTTTCGCACAGTGGTCGGTATGTAAAATAACCGTAGCACCATAAGCTTCTGCCATTTCATGAACATGCTTTGCACCAGCAATGCCGCCCAATATTGCTGAGCGTTGATTTTCGTTTGAAAGGCCTTTCCCAGCATTGAACTGTGCCCCTCCATTTGAAAATTGAACAATTACAGGTGAATTTAAATCGGCGGCAGTTTCCAATACAGAATTGACGGTATTCGAGCCAATTACATTAACTGCAGGAAGTGCAAAAGCCTTTTCTTTTGCCAATTTAAAAATCTCTTGAACTTCGTTTCCGGTTGCTACACCAGGCTTGATGTTGTGCGCCATTTTTTAGTCGGTTGAATAAAATTAGGTGACAAAAGTAAGAAATAATTCAGGTCTAAAAAGGATAGTTAATACCGATATTTAAGACCGCATCACTTAGGTTAAAATCAGTAAACCACCTTCTCGATCCTTCTTTTGCAGGATTGAAAGTTTTAAAACCGGTATCTAGGCGAATTACAAAGTAGGTAAAGTCATAGCGAAGGCCGAAACCAGTGCCCAATGCAATATCTTCCAGAGAAGAAAATCCGTTAAATGTGGCCTCAGGATCTTCAACGTTATCAAAGACATTCCAAATATTTCCGGCATCAGCGAAAAAGGCACCTTTGAAGTCTCCCAATAGTGGAAAACGATATTCCAAATTCAAGGCTATCTTTAGATTAGCTTCATTAAAGTCATTTTGATTATCGGTTCTACCTGGGCCCAGGGAATAAGGATTCCAAGCCCTATTGTCGTTAGACCCACCCCCAAAATAACTTCGTACGAAAGGAACACTTTCCGAATTACCATATGGGATTGCCAATCCAATAAAACTGTGAAATGCTAAAACTTTCGTATTGCGAAAATCCCAGTGTTTGATAAAATCGAATTCAGTTTTGACATATTGGGTATACGGAACACCAAATACTAATCCACTACCATCTCGTTGCTCGAAGGGAATAAAGTTTTCGGCCAAGGAAAGTAAATTACCCGCACTTTCAAATCGACCTCTAAAAGAATAGAATTGATTATCGTTTATACCTTCGCGATTATTTTTTTGAAATGTGAAACTTGAAGAAAAAATCAGGTTATCCTCGGTTAATCGATCTCTTCGTTCCTCTATACTTCTAACCGTACTTAAATCTTCAGCAGTAATGTCGAATCCAGGTTCGGTAACTGCACCTATAAAATCATTAGCCCCATTTGGTACAATTAGATCTTGTAAATCATCATCATCGATTGATGGGTCAACATTTTCATCATAAAAGTCAGCAAATTCCGGAATGTCTTCAAAGCCATCAGCAATTCCGTTTAGGATACTGTATGTTGCATCATAAACATTAAAAAAGGCATCGGTATTTGTATTTCGGACAAATTCAATATTTAGTAATTCAAAGGTGTTTCGAACAAAACTAGACGGTGTCCAATTATAACTAAGTATAGAATTTAATGATTGCCTGTCCAAACCTACATTTTGTTGAAAATTGGTACCAACTGAAAAACGGGTTTGGGGTGTCATATAATATGGTATGATTTGCTCTGTATTAAAGGGCAGCCAAATTCTCGGAAAGGTTAGATTGATATCCCCTCCAATTTCGGAGGTAAAGGTTTCATCAGAAACGGGGTCATCTAAAATACCCACAGATCCCCGGGCAGATAGACTTAATGTTTCTGAACCTCCAAAAACATTTCTTGTAATGACGGAAGTTCCTAACCCAACACCGATTTGTTGCAAATTAGAACGAGAGATGTCGAAATTGATATCAAAAGAATATTTAGGTCGAGGAGCTAAATAAATATTTGAAATCAATTCAGCGTTCGTTGAATCGGCAATGAACTCTATGTTTGGATATTTGAAGGTGTTTAGGTTGGTAATCTGACCTAATGTACGCTTTCTATTGATATCGCTATACACACTATCCTTTTCAAAAAATACCGCATCTGTAAGGGCTTTGGGTTGGTACTTGAGTTCTTTGTCATACCAGATTTTGTAGCCTTTGAAGTCCAAAGAAAAAAGTGAGTCCGTCTGTGAATTAAAGCTGTAATCAGCAAAAATATTAATCTCTTTAAAGGTGTGGATTTTGTAGTCTACGCCATCAGGATTCCCATCGCCTTTAGGTAGGTTCTTTATATCTAATTCTACCTCTAATAATTGATCGTCAGCAACCAAGGAGGTGTCTCTTAAAATATTGAATGATATGGAACTTTCTTGAAAATTGTATACACCTGAATTTCGAAAAATATTAGTCAATCGACCTCTTTCGGCGTTAAAATTTTCCAAATCAAATTGTGCTCCATTTTTGACCAAAGATTCGTTTTTATGCAACTGGTACAAAGAATCTAAATCAGTTGATGGAATTTTATACTGCAAGCTATCGATGAAATAGGGTTTCCCTCTATTGACCTCGTATATAATTTGAGCTTTTTTTTTACGCTCTTCTGAAACTATTTTAAAATTTGAGGTGCTATTAAAATAGCCTTTACTTCCAAAATATGATTGTAGTCGTTCAGTAGATTTTCTGGTTTTTACGGTGTCAATTATTGATGGTGGTTCTCCAATTCGTTCAAATAAATTACTATAACCCCTGACTACAAAAGACTCACCCAACCGGTCAACTTGTTTTTTGGATAGAAATGAATTCAATCGCTGTTGACGCTTTTCTTTTTTGTTTAGCCAATTTTGGTAAAGCGAATCAGGATTTTTCTTTGCAAGATTGTAGAGGTTTAGCCGTAAAGGATAGCCGAGGATGCTGGTGTTTGGGTTTTGCAGAATAAGACCTTTAATTGTTTCATCGGTTATTTTTTTACCATCTGCCTCAATTATATTTTTGGTTAACAAAAACTCGTCTTCGCCAACCTTTTTAACCGCATTACATGAAGCCAAAAAAAGTACCAAAAACAGTATACCTATTTTTGGGCTAACTTGTCGACACCCTAACAAAAGCTTCATAACGGCCAAAAATACAGATTTAACATGGTTGCCAAAAGCCAATTAAAACTCATTAAAAAGCTTCATCAAAAAAAGTACCGAAATGAAAATAAACTATTTTTTGTTGAGGGCATAAAGGTCATAACTGATTTGTTGGCTTCGGGTTTAAAGCCTTTTCAACTTTTGGCTACTGAAGAAAAAATTGAATCTTTCCCACAGGGAAGCCAAGTTGATAAAGTCGCGGCCAACGATTTAAAGACTATTAGTGCCTTAAAAAATCCGAACGGGTATTTTGGGGTTTTTCATCATCCAAAGAACTTGGGTATAGATTTTGAAGATTGGATTTTGGCGTTGGATGCTGTACAAGATCCCGGAAATTTGGGAACCATTATACGATTATGCGATTGGTTCGGAATTGCACATTTGGTCTGTTCAAATGATACGGTTGATTGCTTTAATCCTAAAGTAGTACAGGCGACTATGGGTTCTATAGCACGAGTTAATATCCATTATCTGGATTTATCAAATTTTCTAGATGATATTGATGTGCCAGTTCTTGGAGCCTTTATGAATGGAAATTCGGTTTATAATGAAAGTTTTCGAAAGCCTGGTGTTCTATTAATGGGCAATGAAGCAAACGGGATTTCTACTACCCTTGAGGCACTTATATCCAAAAAAATTTCCATTCCTCAATTCGGCAATCAAACCACAGAAAGTTTAAATGTGGCAATGGCCACAGGTATTCTGTTAAATGAAATTAGGAGAATCTAGTTAATAAAACCGACTACTCAAACGTGAAGTTTATGAAAATGCCTCGAGTGCGCATAGCTTCAATATTACCTGTCCAAGGGCTATTGGGATCATTGTCAGGAATGAGTTCGTTGGTTAGCGCAAAAACGCCCCGAATACTTGGGGTGAACTTAAAAAATTCGGTATAAACATCAATTCCGAATCCTAGTTCATAGCCATAAACGTTGGTTTTCATTCGAAATTCCCCGCTTCTGTTATCATCCAAGCTATCTTCGTTACTCCCTAAATTAATAGCGGTATATCCACCAACAGCGACAAAGGGCTTAATATTTCCCATTCGTCTGGTGCTTAATTTTGCCAAAAGTGGGAATCTGATATATGTTGACCTAACTTCTCTAATTGCGTCTTGTTCAGTGGTAAAACCCGGAAAACCAAGTAGTCTTGATGTATATAGCAAACCAGGTTCAAAGCGAAGATCAACAAATTCATTAATTCTCATTTCACCAATCAGGCCAACATTGAAGCCATAACTTCGGTCTACCAAGATATCTTGACCAATATCATTTTTGTATTCAAATTGAAAGTCATATTGATTTAGACCAAGGTAGTATCCCCAATTTAAAAGTCGCTTATCTTCAGTTTGAAGATTCAAAATAGGATCTTTGCCAAATAGCTGAGAATTTGCCTGTAAGCCAAATAGGCAAAAGATGAGGGAAAAAAATATGTTTTTCATTCAATTATTTTGAGGCTACATATATTGTTGCCACCCCAAAGGTTTGGGGTTTGTGTTCCATAGCTATAAACCCATTTTTCCCCAAAATATTGTTGAATGCCTCTCCATATGGAAAGGCAGCTGCAGATTTAGATAAATAGTTGTAGGCCACCTTGTCCTTTGAAAAAAGTTTCCCCATTAAAGGTAAAATGTAGTTTGCGTACACTTTATACCCTTGTTTAAAGGGAAATTTTGTGGGTACAGAAGTTTCAAGCACCACAAATCTTCCACCAGGTTTTAAGACTCTATGGATTTCTTTTAAACCTTTATCCAAGTTCTCAAAATTGCGAACCCCAAAAGCTACGGTTATAGCATCAAAAGAATTCTCTTCGTAAGTTAAATTCTCACTATCACCCAGAACCATTTCAACAGTTTTGTTGAGTTTGTTCTTAGTTACCTTTTCTTTTCCCACATCTAACATACCCGGTGAGATGTCGAGTCCAACAATTCGTTTTGCACCGGTACTTGCCATTGCTACAGCTAAATCTCCTGTACCCGTGGCAATGTCAAGAATGGTCTCAGGTTTTACCTCATTAACCAATTTGACCACTTTTTTTCTCCAAGAAGTGTCAATTCCCAAAGAAATGATGCGATTTAAACCATCATAATTTTTTGAAATGGTATCGAACATTTTGGTAACCTGTTCTTTCTTACCAGACTCTGAATCGTTATAAGGTTTTACTGGAGACGACATATGCAATTTTGCCGGCAAAGATACGTGAAGACCACCATAAATAAATTATGTACTTTTGCCTCACTAAAAGAGACACCCTTTCATGGGATTACGTGCATTTGTATCTAAAAAAATACTGACGGATTATCTTCAACTTATGTCAGGGTCGAATTCAAAACTATAGCTTAAAAAATGAAAATAGTAATTGCTGGGGCAGGTGAAGTTGGATTTCATTTGGCAAAGCTATTGTCTTACGAGGCACAAGAAATTACCTTGGTAGACACCCATAAAGAAAGCCTGAGTTACGCAAGTGCTCATCTCGATATTAAGGTTCTTCGTGGCGACGCAACATCAGTTGCGGTTTTAGGTGAGGCTAAAGTTGAAGATGCTGATTTGGTAATTGGAGTAACAGCCTCTGAAACGACAAATATTACCTTATGCTTTTTGGCCAAGCAACTTGGTTGTAAACGTACTATTGCCAGGATTTCAAATACTGAATTTATTGATAATAAAGAGGTTTTACGTTTTGATGAACTGGGCATTGATGAACTGATATCACCCGAAGAGTTGGCCGCATCAGAAATTCAACTGCTTTTAAATCAATCTGCTTTTAGTGATTCTTATGAATTTGAGGGTGGCCTTTTGACCATGGCAGGAATGTTTTTGCCAAAAAATGCACCATTCGTTGGAAAAATGGTTAAAGAGGCAGCAAATATTTTTCCTGAACTTCATTTTATGCCAATTGCCCTTCGTAGAAAGGGTACCCAGTATACCTTAATACCACGAGGTGATACCATTTTTAAGGAAGGAGATCAAGTATATTTCATTACTTCTGCAGAGGGAGTTGATGAATTGTACAACCTTACTGGGATGAAGAAAAAGGAAATCAAGAATGTTATGGTTCTTGGTGGTAGCAAAGTAGGTTATAAGACTACCCGTGATTTATGTGCGAAAAAGTTCAACGTTCGCTTGATTGAAAAAGACAAGCAAAAGGCATTTGATATTGCTGACGAGATACCTGGGGCACTTGTAATCAATGGTGATGGTCGCAATGTGGAATTGCTAGAAGAAGAAAGCCTCGATTCGATGGATGCCTTTATTGCGGTTACTGGTAATTCTGAAACCAACATCATGTCTTGTTTGGTGGCCAAATCAAAGAGCATCAAAAAGACAATAGCACTGGTAGAAAACATGGATTATTTTCAGCTTTCCCAATCCATTGGCATAGATACGTTAATCAATAAAAAACTACTTGCCGCTAATAATATCTTTAGGCATGTGCGTAGGGGTGAGGTGTTGGCTTTGACCCGACTAAATAACCTTAATGCTGAAATTCTTGAATTCGAGGTGAAATCCACCTCATTGGTAAATGGTGAATTGATTAGGGAACTTGATTTTCCAAGGGATGCCATCATTGGTGGTGTTATTAGGGATGGTAAAGGAATCATCGCCTTAGGTGATTTCATTATAAGGGAAGGCGATAAGGTGGTAGTTTGTACGCTGCCAAAAGCAATTCCACGAATTGAAAAAATGTTCCTGTAATGGGCCTTAATCTCAGAATTATTGCACACATCATGGGTCTACTGCTACTTTGCAATGGCTCCTTTATGATCCTTGCTGCATTAGTAAGTGTTGTATATTCTGATGGTGCGACACCAGAAATATTTATGGCCGCAATCGTTACCATGTTAGTAGGTACCATGGCCATGTTCTACACTCGGGGTCATAAAAAAGAGGTAAAACCCAAAGAGGGCTATATCATAGTGACCGCCGGTTGGTTGGTGATGTCCATTTCAGGAGTTCTACCCTATATATTTACAGGTTCCATTCCAAATTTAACCAACGCCTTTTTTGAGACTATTTCAGGATACACAACTACTGGTGCATCCATACTCTCTGATATCGAAGCTTTGCCTGAAGGTATTCTATTTTGGCGGAGTTTAACCCATTGGATTGGGGGTATGGGTATCATTGTGTTGGCCATTGCGATACTGCCGTTACTGGGTATCGGAGGCATGCAATTATTTACTGCCGAAGCTCCGGGTATCAGCAGTGATAAGTTACACCCGAGGATAACCGATACCGCAAAACGACTTTGGCTAATTTATGTTGGGTATACGCTTTTGGAAACCTTGTTATTGAAATTGGCGGGAATGTCTTTTTTTGATGCTATTAACCATGCGCTTTCAACACTTTCTACTGGAGGCTTTTCAACAAAGAACCAAAGCGTTGCTTTTTGGAATGATAACCCATGGATTCAATACATCATAATGTTGTTCATGTTTTTGGCTGGAACCAATTTTGTGATGAGTTATTTGGCCTTCACCGGAAAGGTTCAAAAAGTATTGAAGGATGAAGAGTTTCGAACGTATTTTTTCTTCATTCTTTCCTTCACCATTATAGCAGCGGTTCTTGTTTATTTTGAAGCCGATGTTCAAATTTCGGACTATCATCCAATGGTATGGGGTGCCGCTGAAAGTGCTATAAGACATGGCTTATTTCAAGTATTGGCAGTGGTCACTACGACTGGTTTTGTAACGGCTGATTTTACCAATTGGACACCTTTTTTGACAGTCTTCTTTTTCGGTTTAATGTTTCTCGGAGGTTCTGCAGGTTCTACAAGTGGTGGCATTAAAGTAGTTCGCCATTTATTGATTATCAAAAATGGAATTCTTGAATTCAAACGCACCCTTCATTCGAATGCAATTATCCCGGTGCGATTGAATAATAAATCGGTCAGTGAACACATTGTTTACAATGTCATTGGATTTTTTGTGCTCTACATGCTCCTATTTATAATTGGGGCGTTGGTTTTGGCATATTTAGGTCTGGATTTTGAATCTGCAATTGGTGGTGCAGCTTCCTCATTAGGAAATGTAGGACCGGCCTTAGGAGATTTAAACCCAGTGGTGAACTTTAGTATTTTACCCCCTTTCGGCAAGTGGTGGTGTGGCTTTTTGATGCTTTTAGGGAGATTGGAACTCTTTACGGTTTTAATTTTATTGACCCCAGTTTTCTGGAAGCGTACCTAAGACTTGGTATATTTATCTGGATTTCAAGTTGTATTTAAAAACAACCTGGTCAGCAATAATGCAAAAGCATCCTATTTATATCGACGAGGGTTTTATTGATTCCAATTGCTTTTTTGAGGAGTTGGTTTCGGTTCTACAAGTGGCATTTTCTTCCAATAAAACTATTGTTCCGCAACGACACCATCATAATTTTTCGAATTCAGAGGTTGAATCTGAAACAACGATGTTACTGATGCCTGCATTTAACCCTAAAGTAGATTCGGGAGTTAAAGTAGTTACAATTAACCCAAATAATTCGAAATATAAATTGCCATCAATTCAAGGCAGTTATTTGTATATGGATGCAACTACTGGTCAGCTAAAGGCCATACTGGAAGCAAAAAGTTTAACGGCCAAAAGAACGGCAGCAACTTCAGCTTTGGCATCGAAATACTTATCTAAATCGGAATCCGACTCCTTGTTGATGATTGGTACTGGTGCACTTTCTCCTAATTTAATCAAGGCCCATACCTCAGTACGCCCAATAAAAAAGGTCTACGTATGGGGGAGAGAACTGAGTAAGGCTAGAAAAGTAGTTGACCAATTTAAGGCTGAATCCTTCGAAATCAAGGCAGTATCTGATATTGATGAAGTAATTTCTGAGGTCTCCATAGTTTCATGTGCCACGCTTTCCGAAACACCCTTGGTTTTGGGAGCAAATTTGACCGAAGGTCAGCATATTGATTTGGTGGGGTCCTATAAGCCCAATATGCGTGAAGCTGATGATAATACAATTAAGAAGGCGACAGTGTTTTTAGATAGCTATGAAGGTGGGCTAAAGGAGAGCGGAGATATTGCAATTCCGCTTCAAAGTGGAGTTTTAAAAGAAGAAAGTATAGGTGCGGACTTATTCGAACTATGCTCGGGTAAGAAAAAAGGCAGAACCAATTCCAAGCAAATTACGCTTTTCAAATCGGTAGGACATGCCTTAGAAGATTTAGCCGGTGCTGCCCATTTTTACGAAAAATTTATCCATGCAAACAACCTACGATAAAATATTAGCCACCAAAGAACTCAAAATTCATAAGGATTGGTTACGGCTAAAGACCATTGATATGCACACAGGGGGCGAACCCCTTAGGGTAATCATTGATGGTTTTCCTGAATTGATTGGAAATTCGGTGTTGGAATACCGACAATATTGCAAAGAGAATTTTGATTATTTGCGAACAGCCCTCATGTTCGAACCTAGGGGTCATGCCGATATGTATGGATGTTTACTAGTACCACCAAATGATAATGAGGCTGATTTCGGTATTCTTTTTTTACATAATGAAGGCTATAGCACTATGTGCGGTCACGCCATTATTGCCATTTCCACCTTAGCAATTGAAATGAACTGGATTACCGTAGTTGAAGGTGAAAACATCTTAAGGATTGATGCGCCCTGTGGGAGAATTATATCCTTTGTAAATGTGGATGATAGTAAGGTCAAAGGTGTACGATTTCATTGTGTTCCAAGTTTTGTCGTTGGCCTTGATAAAAAAGTGATCGTTCCAGGAGTAGGGGAAGTTATTTATGATTTGGCCTATGGTGGAGCGTTTTATGCATATGTAGATTTGAACAAGAACAAGTTAAAT
Organism: Croceivirga thetidis; assembly: GCF_012272815.1. GTDB lineage: Bacteria > Bacteroidota > Bacteroidia > Flavobacteriales > Flavobacteriaceae > Croceivirga > Croceivirga thetidis. The sequence continues at coordinate 63,899 of NZ_JAAWWL010000001.1, read as the reverse complement.
ATTGACCTTGAGCCTGCTTCATATCAAAAACTAATTCAAATCGGCATGGACATTAAGCATGCAGTAATGTCCATTAATTCTGAAATTGAACATCCCTTTGAAAATGATTTAAGCTTTTTGTACGGCACAATTTTTATTGGTCCATCGAAAAAGAATCATATACACAGTAAAAACGTCTGTATTTTTGCTGATGGTGAAGTAGACCGTTGCCCTACAGGCTCAGGAGTATCAGGGAGAATGGCAATTCATTGGGAAAGAAGAGAAATTGAACAGGGTAAATCTGTCAATATTGAAAGTATTACGGGTTCTGTTTTTAAAGGAAGTGTAGTTGCCGAACAAAAATATGGTAAGTACAATGCTGTAATTCCGGAGGTCGAGGGTACCGCTCATATTACTGGACAACATACCTTTTTAATTGATCCTGAAGATCCAATGAAAAGTGGTTTTATCCTGCGTTGAGACTTTCAAGGTTGGCCAAATCTTTAAGTTCTAAACTGATTTTCAATTAAACCTTTATTTTACTCCCTTACATTAAATTCCTAATTTTAGAAAAAGCCCCAGTTATGAATAAAAAATTTGTTGCCCCAATAACCTCAATCCTCTTTGTTTTATTTTTTTGGATAGCCTGCAGCTCAAGTGATGCGGGAAGTGATACAGTACCAGATACCCAATCAGATGGAATGATCGATACTGATGATGATGGAACTTCAGGAGATGACACAGTCGATTTTGATACTTCATCAACGGCTAGTGCACTGGTCGCTCAAATGGGAGTAGGTTGGAACTTGGGCAATAGTTTTGATGTCGAGAATCGAGATAAAACCTTTTGGGGCAATCCGCTACCAACTAAAGCCATGATTGACCTTGTGGCATCTGCGGGTTTCAAGACATTGCGAATTCCTGTCACATGGGGATATCATCAATCCATTACCGAGCCATTTACCATTGAACAAGATTATATAAATCGTGTGCAAAAGGTTGTTGATTATGGTATTGAAAATGACTTATTTGTAATTATCAATGTGCATCATGATGATGACTGGGTTCAGTTGGTTTCGAGTGAAAAGGAATATGTTAAGTCTAGGCTTTCAAGTCTTTGGCAACAAGTAGCCACCCACTTTAAAGATTATAATGAACAATTGATTTTTGATATTCTCAACGAGCCCAGATTAAAGGGAACATCATTGGAATGGACAGGTGGTGATGCGGAGAGTAGAAGCATTTTGAATGAGTATCATCAGGTAGGAGTTGACGCCGTTAGAGCAACTGGTGGAAACAACACATCACGTTTTTTAATGGTATCAACCTATGCAGCAAGCACTTTGGATGGTCCTATGAATGATTTAGTCATTCCCAATAACGACCCAAATATTATCATCTCTTTGCATACTTATTTCCCTTGGTCTTTTGCTGGCGATGAGAACGGTCCAACTACTTGGGGTAGTGCTGACGAAAGAGCAGCATTAAACACCGAAATGGATAGAATTCGACAAAAATGGCAAGTGGAAGAAGGTCGAGAAGTAATTTTAGGAGAATGGGGAACCCGAAACAAGGGTAACCTTTCCGAACGTGTTGAGTATGCCCAATTCTATGCAGAAGCTAGTTTAAGTAGGGGTTTTGTGCCCGTGGTTTGGGATGACGGAGGTAATTTTATGTTGCAAAATCGGAATACTACTTCTTGGCAATTTCCAGATATTGTAAATGCTATTATCAATGCATCAAATTAAACTGGTAATCGGAAAAACTAGAAAGTAGAATATTACGAGACTGCCTTTTTTATTCTTGAAATGGCTTCGCGAATTTGGTCTTCAGAGGCCGCGTAAGAAATTCGAATACCATTGCTATTACCAAATGCGTCACCAGTGACAGTAGCAACATTGGCATGTTGTAAAAGGTACATAGCCAAATCTGATGCGTTGTTGATTTTTACACCATTCAATTCCCTACCAAAGAATGCAGAAATATTTGGAAAAACATAAAACGCCCCTTCTGGTTCGTTACATTCAAAACCGTCAATATCATTCAATAAATCAAGAATTAGTTTTCTTCGATTCTTGAATTCGTCAACCATGTATTGCACTCTATCAGGTGATTCATTCAAAGCTGTAATGACAGCTCGTTGTGCAATACAATTGGCACCGCTGGTGACCTGTCCTTGAAGCTTGTTGCAGGCTCTTGCAATATAACTGGGGGCACCAATATACCCGATTCTCCAACCGGTCATTGCGAATGCTTTTGCCACCCCATTTACAGTTACGGTTCGGTCATACATGTCTTCAAAATTGGCCATGGAAGCATGTGCGGTTACACCGTAATTGATATGCTCGTATATCTCATCACTGACCACAATTATTTGCGGGTGCTTTTGAAGCACGTCTGCTAGGGCCCGTAGTTCATCGCTGCTATAAATCGAACCACTGGGGTTACAAGGAGAACTGTACCAAAGCATTTTGGTCTTAGGCGTAATTGTTGCTTCCAACTGTTCGGGTGTCATTTTGAAGTCACTCTCAATAGTTGTTGGAACCTCAACAGGAATCCCTCCGGTTAATTTCACAATATCGGCATAGCTTACCCAATAGGGGCAAGGTAGAATTACTTCATCACCGGCGTTCAAACAAGCTTGTGCCACGTTGTAAAGTGCTTGTTTAGCTCCAGTAGAGACCACAATTTGCGAAGGTTCGTACGTTAAATTGTTATCCCTTTTGAACTTAGTGATTATGGCATCCTTAAGTTCGCCGTAACCGTCAACAGGGGTATAAGAGTTGTAGTTTTCATCAATGGCCTGCTTTGCAGCTTCCTTAATGTAATCTGGAGTGTTGAAATCAGGTTCACCAAGGCTTAGGCCAATTATATCTTTTCCTTCGGCCCTTAATTCCCTCGCTTTGGCAGCCATAGCCAAAGTGGCTGAAGGCACTAAACTATTAATGCGGTCAGAAAGTTGGTTGCTCATAATCGTTACTTCGCTAGTATTGTAAAACAGGCTCTTTACCGAGCTCCTTCAAATGTTTGAAGTGCGAAATTATGGCTTTTCTGGTAGTTTTATATTCGTTGTAAGGTAAATTGAATTCCTTCGCGGTCTCTTTCACAATTTTCGCAATTTTTGTGTAGTGAATATGACTGATATGCGGAAAGATATGATGTTCTACTTGGTGGTTTAATCCTCCTGTAAACCAGTTTACAAGTCTGTTCGTTGTTCCGAAATTTATCGTGGTAAATAGTTGGTGAATTGCCCAGGTATTCTTCATGTTTCCAGTCTCGTCTGGTAGTGGGGTCTGTGCATCTTCACCGATATGCGCCAATTGAAATACTACACTTAAAATCAACCCAGCTACGTAATGCATAATAAAAAAGCCTATTAAGACATGCCACCAAGGAATGTCGACAATCACGATTGGCAGAACAATCCAAACAGTAAAGTATAAGGCCTTTGTTACCCCCAAAATGGTCCAGTTCAATGCAGGCTTAGGAAATTTTCCAAACGAAAGTTTCCGTTTGGTATACCGGTACATTTGTTTAAAATCCGTGGTAATTGACCAATTGAAAGTTAATAGTCCGTACAAGAAAATTGAATACCAATGTTGAAATTTATGATGCCTTTTCCATTGGGCATGTTTTGAGAAACGGAGTACACGGCCAGCGTCTAAATCTTCGTCATGATCTTGAATATTCGTGTAAGTATGATGCAAAACATTATGCTGAACTTGCCAGTTATAAACATTACCCGCAAGAAGATACATGCTGCTTCCCATCAATTTGTTGACCCATTTTTTATCTGAATAAGAGCCGTGGTTCGCATCATGCATTACGTTCATACCAACTCCCGCCATACCAACGCCCATGACAATGGTCATTAGTATTTGAGCCCACGTTGGTAGGTTTAATGAAAGCACCAAGAAATATGGTGCAAGGAACAAACTGAACATCACAATGGTTTTGAAGTGCAATTTCCAATTGCCTGTTTTCTTGATATTCTTTTCCTTGAAATAGGTATTAACCCGTTTATTAAGTGTTCTAAAAAATTGCGCGGAATCTTTTCTTGAAAAACGAACGGTTTCTAACTGCATAATTTAGTTTTTGTCATTCAGCATTCTAGGGCTGTAAAAATAACGGCTGCTAGGGTTTTAAAAGTATTAATTTTGCACAAATTAACATGTTTACATGGGTGTAGATTTACTGCTTAAGTATTTTCCTTCATTATTAAAGCTGCAACTATCACAATTCGAGAAACTTGGGTTCCTTTATCAAGATTGGAACAAAAAAATAAATGTAGTCTCAAGAAAAGACATTGATGAGCTTTATTTAAGACATGTTCTTCATTCTTTAGGGATAGCAAAAATTCAACAATTTAATGAAGGTGCGGAAATTTTGGATGTAGGCACTGGAGGGGGATTCCCGGGAATTCCCTTAGCTATTTTATTTCCAACTACGAATTTTACCTTGGTAGATGCCATAGGAAAAAAGATAAAAGTTGTCAATGAGGTTGTGGATGGTCTAGGTTTGGAAAACGTAACGGCGCATCATTCAAGGGTTGAGGACCTATCAGGCCAGTTCGACTTTATAGTGAGTAGGGCCGTTGCCGCAATGCCCACTTTTGTGCATTGGACAAAAGGGAAAATCAAGAAGGAATCTGCCCATGAAAGAAGAAATGGTATTCTATATCTAAAGGGTGGTGATTTGACTGATGAGTTGGCACCTTACCAGAATATTGAATTGTTCAATCTCAGTACCTATTTCGAAGAGGAGTTTTTTGAAACGAAAAAGGTTGTTTACCTACCTCAGAAGTTTAGAAGTTAGCGGGTTTTCTACCTCCATATTCTACGCCTGGTTCTAATAGTTACGTCCCATGGACACTTTTGTATACCCTTCTACATTTATAGGAATAGCACTTTAGACTGTACCATAACTTTTCAATCGTATTCCCGAGCCGAATGAATAAATTCCCTAAGATTGTCATATTCCAAAATGTTTTGAAACAATTACTAAACAATTAATTAACGTTAAATTTACATATAAATTATTTGTTGGAAGAAAAATCTTCTGATTTGTAGCGATTGTTTTTTAGCAAGACATAAAAAAAGCCCCTTTAAGGGGCTTTTATTTTATTCAGGTTGTGGTTGGCTCCAGGGCGGAACTACTTCGTTTGAACGCGCATAGGCAATCAACTGTCCTTTATGTTCTGCATTATGGTCCAATACGACCAATACTCCGCTTAAACGATTCATTTTCATAAAACCAAAATCAACCTCTTCGCCAAATTTGGCAGCTTCCTCTTGACCGATTTTGTCCAAAATAAATTCGTTGGAAGCTTTGAGGGCTGCAATCACATTGTCTTTACCTGTGATATTTTTTTCCATTCCCATCCAATCAACATCTGCTGGTGGCGCATAACCCATTTTAGAGGCTAAAAAGTAATTTGCTGCCGCGACATGAAGTATTGCTTCACGAACAGAACGTACACCTTCAGCAGGTCTCCAATCGTATTGGCCCTCATCAAATGCTTCTGCCAATTGTATTATTTGTCCTTGCACAAAAGTGACCATTCCTTTAACTGAATTTTGAACGACCATTTCTTCTTGGGCGAACCCAGTAAATGACACCAAACAAAGTGCCGCTACTACTAATTTTTTCATTTTTAAGTGTTTTTTATTGATTTGTTCCCTGATTATCAGGGGAATCTAAAGGTAGTGAAATAAATAGGGCAAACCTTACAAATTTGGTAGTGTTAAATTTTAGATTTTTCTTGTTTTCGTGCTAGTTGCTTCTGTTTATAATAGAGTTTATCAGCTATATACAAGGTTTTGTCAATAACACAGAATTCCTTTGAACCATCTTTGTTCGTTAAAGAAGTAGATTTTACGATTTCAACCTCATTTTCATTGGCAACCCTTTCTCTTATGTCGTTTAATTCGTTTTGGGTGTAGGTGAATTCAGCATAAAGATGTTCATTGGCCGGACGTTTGAATTTTATTTGGGCACTTTTATCCCAAACAACATAATCATCGCCTAATAGATTGATCAATTGTACCATGGGGATTGGGTCGACTGAGGCAAACATACTACCACCAAAAATGGTACCTACGTAGTTTCGATTTCTCCAACTCAAGGGAATCTTAATCGTAATTCTGGAAAGATCTTTTGTCACGGTTTGGACCCTTCCTGTGCTCCTACGATACATTGGGGAAAGGTTGAACCCATATTTGAACAAAGTGCTGTAGCCAATAAATTTTTTACCGAGCTCTGTGAATTTTTGATAAAGAGACATGGTGTAAAAATACGTTGGAAATACGGTTCTATTCAATAAGAAAGCGCTCTTTGTCTTCGGAGCTTAGTTTGGCTACGTGGCCCATTGTTTCAGTGTCGTTTAGTCTGTCAATGATAAATTCAGGATTCAATGCGAATACCCGTTCTGTACCGTCAAAATAAGCGACCCTGAAAAATTCACCGTCTTCTGAAAAAGAGTAGCTAACCCCACTGTTGTCAATCCAAAAAAGGTTCAGTTTTATAAGCAGGTCTCCACTCGCATTAAATACGCCCAAAAAATTAGCCTTGTAACCATTAGCCTCATTATCAATATAATCTAAACCCGAATGTTGCGCCTTTGGAAAGGAGGTAATGAATTCATCCTTATCATATAGCTCATGTGCTCCCAGAAAAACAAATGAGGATTCTTCGGCATCTTCTGGTAGTTGTATCTCCATATTTTCACCCAATGAATAATACATTCCGTCTTTTTCATTGGTATTGAATTCAATATAAGGGAATGGCTCTACTTGGTAGTAATATATTGCATTACCCAAAACAATGACTCGCTCATTCTCGGTCTTTGTAGATAAGCTTAAAGTGGCCAAGTACTTTTGGTCTTCGGAAAAGGCTACTTGTTCTATTGGATCATTGTTCCTGGTATTAAAGATGGCCCTATCTTTAAAAATATTTATTTTGGATTCTCTTTGGTAAAGGGTATTATCTATGAGAACAGCTTTGGAATTTGCTGCGCCTAGCAACGAATATTTTCCGTTTTCCGCGATGGAAACATCAGAAATATAGGCTACATAATCCAAGAACTCTTCCAATACAATATCAACTTTATTTACACTTAGATAGCCTTCGTAATCTTCCTCGAAAAAATGAAGTTGAGGAAATTCTGATTGTGGCCCCGTTCTACTTGTAATCAAATAAAGTGGTGGTATGCTATTGTTACCAGGAAAAATGGCTCCCGTGTAACTTGCGTATCCCTTATTTTGCCCCGCTTTTTGATAGATGGAATCTGCATAATTGCGTATGGCATAATAGTAAGGATTCTGCTGCTTTTTAAAATCAACTTCAGACTTGTTAAAATCGACGGACAAATTCAAACCTTCTTGATAGAATCCATTGCCACTATAAAAAACCTTTATCAACTGTTCCGCAGCCTCTAGCGAAGGCAGGTTTTTTTCCTTAGCATATAAATAGGCGTGCTCTGCGAGTCGTAACGCCTTCGTGGGATCTTCGCTCAATTGAGCTTTTGAACTTGCCAGGTAATTGTTCAGAAGAGCAGTATTTCGTTGTTTTATGGCATTAATTGTCGCGAAAATAGAAATCAATAGCAGCGTACTCAACACCGCAAGAGCTGCATTTCTAATTCGTAATGTGCGTTTGTGCTGTTTAGCTGCTTCACCCACCATATCACCAATACTTTTGCCGTGTAGCGTAGCAGCCAAAAGCACCAATCGATTTTTAAAGCCAGGATTGTCAAGGTTCTGTTCTTGGGGCTGACCAGCATCCCTAAAATCAATGAAAAAAGGTTCTCCTTTAAAAAATCCGGATAACTCCTTGGGCAATGCAGTGGTTTTGTCCCAATCGAAGTCATTGGTATTTTCATCCCAGAGAATTTCTCCATCAGTTAGTAGAATTAAAAAGTTGTCAACTGATTTATTTTCGCGCCAAAATTCGGCTTCGCGAACACACCATTTTGAGTTGGCATATTTGGGATTTGCCAAACAAATAAAGTACTCGGAGTTGTCAAGACCCCCTCTAATTTTTTCACCTAAATCTGCAGCCGCTGACAAATCGTTACCGTCTCTAAAGATTTCAATGGCCCGTCTCTTAAAAGTAGGTTTGGCAAACTTTTCTAAAGCTTTTTCTAAGTTTTTTGCTAGTGCATCATCATCACCATGCTTATAGGAAATAAAGCCTTTGTATTTCATTTTTGGTTGGTTTTAGGTTGTGGGGAACCTATTAAAGGTACCAAAATGAATTTCGGAATTGAATTGAAAGACTACAAATATGCACTGATACACATTACCGTATCACCAATATTTATTGGTGGGGTCGCAAGTTTGTATAAAATAATACCAGAAATGGAGGCTTTATATTCTTCAAGTACATTGCCAAATTCATCAGTGGTGTAACCAACTAGTTGCCCTTCTTCTACTTTATCACCGGCCTTAACCGAACTGTAGAAAATGCCTTGCTTGGTTGAACGAACGTAAACTTGGTGATTTCGCCTAATAATGTTTTCAACTTGCCTTGTGGGGTGATCATACATGTTAAGCTCCCTAAGCATATTGTATACCCCATTTTTGACCATTTCGACGGCTTCTTTTTGAACGTTGCCCAATTTACCTGCTTCAATACTTACCCCAGTCTTACCATCCTGTACCGCTTGTTTGAACATGTATTTTGCGGGGTCATCATCCGATAAGGAATAGGGGTAGGAGACCACATATTCAAAACCACTTGTCTCTGAGAGTTTTTTGGCCAATTGGGTTTGTTCAGGCTTTTTTTTGTTGTCGTAATAGCAGATAAACGGGAGTAAATCTTCTGGTGCATCGCCACCATGTATGTCTAAAAAAATATCTGTAACAGGAATAATATTTTCAGTAATGAAGTATGCGGTCTTTTGTGTAATCGTTCCATTTTGAATTCCAGGGAAAGCATTATTGAGATTGACATTATCCTGTGGATTTCTAAAGGGTTCCCGGCCGTAAAAAGACCCAACACTTGCTAGAGGAATGATTATGAGGTCTCCGCTTAATTTAGCTGGATCTAATTCTTGTAGTAATTCTTGAACGCCCATGATAGGGGGGTACTCAAAACCATGCACACCTGCAACTATAGTAAAAATAGGACCTTTGGTTTTCCCCTTTAGAATGGAAATCGGTAAAACACCTTCGTTTCCTAAACTATCAAGAATTGGAATTCTGATGTCCTGTCTTGATGGTCTAGGATTGTCTGAAAAACTAGTTTCAAAATTGGATTGACCCTGTGTTCGGAGAAATCCTAAAAGGCAAATGAGCATCAAAAACCTGGTCATTGTTATAGTTTTTCGAGTTTTTCCCGCCATTTTTGTGGAAGTGCCACTTTTTTCAAAGCACCATAATCATAAGGTATGATATCTTGTTTTGAGATGGCCGCAAGGCGATTGTGTTTTTCAGAAAAAATTCCACACTCTAATTTGAATCTATCCTCTAATATTTCAAAGCATCGAACGCCAACAATTATAGTATCTGGAAACGTGATAGGAAAAATGTATTTGCATTCTTGCCAACCTAAAATTGGACCGACATCGCCCGTTGAAAAGGATGTGGAAATCTCCGTTGCCCTCATAAATCCTATTCGTGCGGATTCCGCCCAACGTAAGTAAATCAAATTGTTGACATGGTTAGCGGCATCCATGTCACCCCAGTGAACAGGATACCGCTCCTTAATCTTGTATGACTCCAATGAAATCTTCATTGGCTATCCTAAAAATGGATAACGATAATCTTCAGGGCTGACAAAGGTTTCTTTTATCAATCTTGGAGAAACCCAGCGCAATAAATTCTGGGCAGAACCGGCTTTGTCGTTGGTTCCTGAAGCTCTTGCCCCACCGAAAGGCTGTTGTCCTACTACGGCTCCGGTAGGTTTGTCGTTAATGTAGAAGTTTCCAGCACTGTTCTGTAAGGCCTTTGTTGCCTCATCAATTGCATACCGGTCAGTTGCCAATACCGCTCCAGTCAATGCATATTCAGAAGTTTCATCAACCAGTTGTAAAGTCTTGTTCCAATCTTTGTCCTCATAAACATAAACCGTAACAACCGGGCCGAATAATTCGGTTTCCATTGTGGTGTATTTTGGGTCTGTGGTAACGATGACCGTAGGTTCTATAAAGTAACCAACTGATTTGTCGTAGCCTCCGCCCGTAATAATTTCCGCGGTTTTGTCTTCTTGGGCTTGGTCAATATATTTGGCCAATTTGTCAAAGGAACCTTCATGTATAACGGCAGTTATAAAATTTGAAAGGTCTTCAGGTGATCCAGGTTTGTTAAAACTTTCTACATCCTTTTTGACCAAGTCCAATATTTCATTTGCGGAAGATTTTGGTAGGTATACCCTCGATGCAGCACTACATTTTTGGCCTTGAAATTCAAAAGCCCCACGGGTTATTGCTGTAGCCACTTGTTGAGGTTTAGCACTGGGATGCGCTACTATAAAATCTTTACCACCTGTTTCTCCAACTATTCGAGGGTAGGTTTTGTACTTGTGTATGTTAGTACCGATTTGCTTCCATAATCCTTTGAATACGTGAGTGGAACCCGTAAAGTGGACACCAGAGAAATCGGGGCTATCTAAGATTGTTTCGGTTATCATGACGGGATCACCCATTACCATATTAATTACGCCATCTGGTAAACCTGCTTCTTTAAAAACATCCATAATTACTTTCGCAGAGTAAACTTGACTATCACTTGGTTTCCAAATAGTTACATTACCCATCATGGCTGCGCTTGCCGGAAGATTTCCCGCGATAGCGGTAAAATTAAAAGGGGTGATGGCATAAACAAAACCTTCTAAGGGACGGTATTCAACTCGATTCCATATTCCTTCTGCAGAATCAGGTTGTTCTTCGTAAATCTGACTCATAAATTCTACATTAAAACGTAGGAAATCTATGAATTCACAGGCAGCGTCAATTTCTGCTTGATGAACTGTTTTGGATTGCGCCATCATTGTAGCAGCGTTAATTTTTGCACGATAGGGACCTGCAATCAATTCTGCAGCTTTCAAAAAAATCGCAGCTCTTTGTTCCCAAGTCAAATCAACCCATTTTGAGCGTGACTCCAAACAGTTTGCAATTGCGGCCTCTATATGTGTTTTCTCAGCGGTATGATAATGACCCACTACATGTTGATGATCATGAGGTGGTGACATTGTTCTAGTTTGTCCTGATCTGATTTCTTCAGACCCAATGTATAGAGGTACTTCAATTTTAGAATTATAGTATTCCTTGTATTGTTTTAGTACTTCTTTGCGCTCAGCACTACCTGGAGCATAACTTTTTACAGGTTCGTTAATAGCTGTTGGAACTTGAAAAAAACCTTTACCCATTGTGAGAATATTTTATTTTGAATTCTCGCAAAGGTACGGAATGCCTAGGGTAAAAAATGTAAAATTTAGTAAGGGTAACTACTAATTAAGTACGAAAGGGGCCGCTAGTTTAAAGGTCGGTACTTCTACTTCAAATTCTTCGGTAGAAGCTAAGTTTACCATATTATAGTAACCTGTCATGGCACCAATTGGTGAGGCCAAAAGGCAACCAGAACTATAGGTATGCGATTTTCCTGGTTGAATGACCGGTTTCTTTCCAATCACGCCTTCTCCATCAATAGTCTCGGTTTCTTTTAAAGAATCTAAAATGTCCCAATGTCTCGAAGTCAATTGAACAACATCATTAGTTTGGTTTTCAATTGTGATAGTGTAACCAAAGGCATAGTGCATTTTGTAATTTTTGAAGAAGGTACCTTCAAAAGTGGTTTGAACAGATACTTTAATTCCTTTGGTAACTTGGGTCATCATAATTCAAATGGTAAAAAAATACTCCCTATAGACAGCAACAATAAGGCAACGACGGCCAAAATTGTAAACACTGTGTTAAGGAACAAATATTTTATAATCGTTTTAAAAACATTCTGCCCGTAAAATCTACGCATCGCCTGAAAAAGGTAAGTTGCAAAGAGAACAAGGGCTAAACCAGCGGTTGCAAGACCAAATATTTTGTCAACAATCCAGCTAATTATGAGCAAGATAAATAATAAAGATTGGTTGTGGAAACTAAAGATCAAATGATCGGTATAGGTGTAATTTTTGCGGATGTATGCCACAAAAATGAAAACGGTGAACACCGGTAGAAACAGAAAAATGACAAATGGAAGTTTTGCAATTGTATCGTTGAGCCAGTCACCAGGTTGGGCAATTGCCTTCATAAAACTCTTTGAAGAATTAAAGGCCATTTCACCGCTGAAACTTTCTTCAACACCAAATTTTTCTTGAGCTTCTTTATAAGTAGAAATGGAATCCCTACGAAGCATTGTCCAAAAAAATTCGAATTGAGGGCCAAAACCTAGGTTATCTTCTTTTTTCAGTTCGGCTATGTATTGTCTGGGGTTAGCCTTCAATAAAGAATCTTTTCGTTGTTTTTCCTTGACTCCTAATGCTATTATTGAATCTAGCGAACCCAATTGGGAAAGTCCTTCGGCTACCTCGGGACTTCCGTTTTGTATGGAATCTATTGGGATTAGGTCTTTTATTTTTTTACGATTACCCAAGGTATCCACTTCAAAGCCATCCTCATTAAAACTGAAATTGAAGTTCTCTTCGTTGTTAACCTTTTTGTCTAGATTCCAACTATCGGCAGTCTCTGCCCAATTACTACCCAACGAAAACAATAAAAGATAGATAAACGCTAAACTAAACAAAAAACGAAATGGGTTGGTATAGCTAATTCGTTTACCATTAATATAATCTCTAGTGATGGTGCCTGGCTTTAACATCATCGTGTATAAGGTCTTCAGTAGCTTCGAGTCGTAGTTGATTAAACTGGATAGGAACTCATCAACAAAATCGCGTAAGGCCAGTTTCTTGGTACTGTTAACTTGACCGCAATTAGGGCAGTATTTGTCGGTAATATCTAAAGGTTGCCCACAATTACGACACGCTTCCCCTCGATATTTAAGTTCAAAGCGCCCTTTGGTGATAAGGGCTTTCTTTTTTCCCATTTACTTTATCGGTTCTGGGAATAAAAATAATTAATTAGTAATAGTTCTAGAATTAGCAGTTCCAATACCTATTATGCCATCATACAAATCACCAAAATCCCGGTAATAGACCAAGATGAGGTAATTGTTTTCGGTAAAATGAAAGTCTCCACTAACCAAATTGGAATCCAAGGTGCCATCTTCACGTTTCACCACGTATTTATAGTTATAAAAACCTTGTTTGAATGGATATTCCAACTCGAAATTTGCAGTTTCATCGTTGTAGACCATTTTATTTTCCTCATTCAAATCGTAGTTGTTGAACTTTCCGATTACATAAACGTCATCAAGACCTATGTCGGAAGAATAGGGTAGACTGAAATGGACTTTGGTGTATTCTGCCTCTCGGTCTACATCAGTGCCCTGTAAGGTTCTTACAGCAAAGTCTCCATTTATGTCAGGAAAATAAGTATACGGCCTATCAAATCGATAGTCGTTTGTAAACAAATAATGATGGTACAGTTCTTTGAATTCAATCTTGGAAATGGCAAAGCTAGGTGCCCGTAAATCTTTGGTGTCGAAATTCAGAAATTCATTTCCTCCCATAAAACTGGTCTCCTTATCATAACGATATACCAATTCCTGTCCTCTCGTAAACTGTGGTTTTATGTTGAACTTTGCTTTGGGCCAATAGTAATTTTGAATAAGCGCTACTTTGACTTCAGTCCTCGGATTCACAACGGGGAATCCGGCCGTGTTAATGGTGAATTGAACACTTTGTCTTTCGTTCAAAAACCCAAAATCTCGTGAACGTTTGACAACTCCGCCGACACTAACTAAATCTCTGTAGACAACAAACCGTCTTGTGAATTGTAAATCACCGAACATATTGTAAACCTCAAGAACGTAGTTTCCGTCTACTTTAAGGCTTACTTCATTATTAGGAATGGTCAATCGATAGTTGGAGTAGGGTTGTAAGGTGGTATAGCTATTTTCGTAATCAATGATACGTTGATTATCCATCCCATCTAGGTATTGCGATTTTAGTAACTGACTGGGAGCCCAATCATAATCACAGTGTACAATTTTGTAATAATAGTCTTGTTCGTTTGCTGTTAAGTCATCAAAAGTCAAAAAAATGGGTTCTCCGAGCTGAACAATAGGAAACTGATCTTCGGTCTCACCTCTAAATATGATGGTTTTTATGTTTTCAGGCGGATTAACTTCAACTTGTTCTTGGCCAAGCGTGAACTGCACAATGAAGAAGAGTACATAAAATTGTTTAACGCAATGGGGCATATTTACGCAAAATTTCGGTCAAAGGTAAACAAAAAGCATGCCGTTCAAACTTAGTTCGATAAAACCCCATTTTTCTAGTCAAATAATGCAAAAAATTGCCTTCTATGTGGTAAATTTGCATCGATTTTTACTAATCTAAGGTCTACAGAAATATGTCAAAAGACATCCGAATTAAAAAAGGTTTGAACATTAACCTTGTCGGGGCTGCAGAACAGACTACCACCAAAGCTGTATCAAGTAATATTTATGCCATTAATCTTGATGATTTTCATGGTATAACTCCTAAGATGTTTTTCAAGGAGGGTACAGAGGTAAAAGCTGGCGAACCGATTTTCTTTAACAAGAACAACGAAAAAATGCTTTTTGTCTCACCTGTTAGTGGTGAATTGGTTGAAATTGTTCGCGGGGCACGACGCCGAATCCTGACCGTGAAAATTTTGGCTGACAAAGAACAGCAGTATAATGAGTCAAAGACGTTGGATTTGACAAAAGCCAATGCAGAAGGGTTGACTGAACATTTGCTTGCTTCCGGTTGCTGGCCATTCATTAAGCAGCGACCTTATGACATTATCGCAAATCCAGACGCAACCCCTAAGGCAATTTTTATTTCGGGGTTTTCGACATCTCCACTTGCAGCTGATGTTGATTATCAGTTAAGGGGTAGGGAAAAAGAAGTCCAAGCAGCCATTGATGCCCTAAAGATTCTTACTCCTGGTAAGATTCATGTTTGCGTTGCGAATGCTGAAACATCCGTATTCACTTCGATTCAGGGTGTTACCAAGCATAAAGTGTCGGGTCCACATCCGGCAGGATTGGTTGGAACCCAAATAAACAAGATAGACCCTATCAATAAGGGAGAGGTGGCATGGACCATCAATCCACAAGATTTGGTAATCATGGGTGAGTTCTTGCTAACTGGTAAATTTAATGCAGAACGCACAGTGGCATTGGCCGGTTCGTCAATAAAGGCTCCAAAGTACTACACCACTAAAATCGGAGCTGAAATTTCTACATTTCTCTATGCGAGTGGAGTTAATGACAATAATTTCAGATTGATTAATGGTGATGTGTTAACGGGCAGTGCTGCAAAGCCAGATGGACACCTTGGTTTTTATAACACCACCGTGACCGCCATTCCAGAAGGAGATGATTACGAATTCTTTGGATGGAACAAGCCTATTTTTAATAAAATTTCTTCTACACGGGCATTGACCTTCTCATGGTTGAATCCGAAGAAGAAGTATGACTTAGATACAAATACCAATGGAGAACACCGGGCTTTTGTGGTCACCGGAAGGTATGAGGATGTTTTTCCGCTCGATATTTATCCGTTACAGTTGTTGAAGGCTTGTATGGTAAAGGACTTGGATGAAATGGAGCAATTAGGTTTGTATGAAGTGGCTCCTGAAGATTTTGCTTTAACGGAGTTCATTTGTATTTCAAAACAACCACACCAGCAAATAATCAGAGAAGGATTGGATTTATTGCATCAAGAAATTGGATAAGCTATGGGATTGAAACAAAAAATGCATGAGTTAAAAATGAAGTATGAAGGCAAAAAAATGGCACCGGCCTTTAATGCCTTTCATACCTTTTTATATACTCCAAATTTTACGACTAAAGGCGGTACCCACGTAAAAGGGGCCGACGACCTTAAAAGGACCATGAATACGGTCATTTTGGCCATGGTTCCTTGTTTGTTATTTGGCATGTTCAATGCCGGATATCAACATTATTCTGCCATCAATGGTTTTCCTGAGAACTTTTCGCTGTTCGAGCACTTTTTAACTTGGGATAACTTCTGGCTAGGGGCGATTACCATATTGCCATTGGTTATTGTTTCATACGGAGTAGGTCTATTGGTTGAATTCATTTTCGCTGTTATCAAAGGGCACGAGGTTGAAGAGGGCTATTTGGTAACAGGTATGTTGGTACCATTGATTATACCAGTTGATACGCCTTTATGGATGTTGGCTGTCGCCGTAGTTTTTGGGGTGGTCATAGTTAAAGAGGTATTCGGTGGAACTGGCATGAATATTTTAAATCCAGCACTTAGTATACGAGCTTTCTTATTCTTTGCATATCCGACATGGATGAGCGGGGACAAAGTTTGGGTTCATGGTGCACGTGAACGAGCTGATATGATTACAGCTGGGGCAAATATGGATGCCATTTCTGGTGAGACGGTGTTAGGTTATTTGGCTGCTGGCAATACGGAGAGTATGTATGAGAAATACGACTTAGCTGAAATGTTCTTTGGATTTATTCCCGGTTCGGTCGGGGAAACTTCCACCTTATTAATATTGCTTGGAGGTCTATTTTTAATATTTACCAAAATCGCAAGTTGGAGAATCATGTTGAGTGCTGTTCTAGGTGCTTTAGCAATGGGTCTGATTTTCAATGGAGTAGTTGAAATGGAGTGGATTCAAGACTACAGTAAATTCTACGCCTTGATGAAATTTGAATTCTGGCAACATTTAATTGTTGGTGGGTTGGCATTTGGTATTGTCTATATGGCAACGGATCCGGTGACCGGCTCACAAACCAATAAAGGAAAATGGATTTATGGCTTTTTGATAGGATTGCTATCCGTTATGATTCGAGTGTTCAATCCTGGTTATCCAGAAGGTGTCTTTTTGGCCATTCTTTTAATGAATGTATTTGCACCGACCATTGATCACTATGTGGTCCGCGGCAATGTTAAAAGAAGACTGAAGCGTATGAAAAATGCTACGATTCTTCCAAAACCAAGTGATAGTCAAGCAGAAGAACTTAAAGTTGAAACCGTTTAATTATGGCAGTAAATACTGAAAAGAATATATATACCGTAATCTTTGCCGTTGTTATGGTAGGGGTCGTAGGAACCATTTTGGCTTCTATGGCTTCAGGACTAAAACCAAAGATTGACGAGAACCAACGATTTGAAAAACAACAGAACATCCTTTATGCAATGGGTGTCAATGATAATGAGGGAGAGGGTGATGTTGCTTTTGTGCCAAAAACAGAAGTTGAAGGTGAGTTCTCTAAGTACATTACCAAGCAACTACTGGTTGATTCAAGTGGTAATACAACAGAAGATAATGAAGCTTATTTGGTAGATGTCAAAAAGCAACTTGCGTCTTTAAAGTCTGGTCAGGACGTTGGCCTACCCTTGTTTATAGGTGAAAAAGATGGGGAAACCTTTTACATATTGCCAATGTATGGTAAAGGCCTTTGGGATGCCATCTGGGGATTTGTTTCCCTTGACGAAAATATGGTAGTCCAAGGTGTGTATTTTGACCATAAGGGCGAAACCCCTGGTCTTGGTGCCAATATCAAACTGCGTTATTTCATGGATGACTTTACAGGGGAATCCGTTTTGGATGGAAATAATTACAAAGGGATTGGTGTGGTCAAAGGAAATAATGATCCACTTAATTCTGATAAAGACGATAATGAAGTGGACGCTTTGGCTGGCGCAACGATAACCGGAAACGGCGTTACTGCAATGATTAAAGAAAGCTTGAATCTTTACAAACCTTATTTAGAAAAAATTAGAACCAATTAATATGGCATTACTATCAAAAAAAGATGCGAATCTAATTCTTGATCCGCTTGCCGATAATAACCCCATAACCATTCAGGTTTTGGGTATCTGTTCTGCATTGGCCATCACTGCCGAATTACAAGCCTCTGTGGTAATGTCTATTGCTGTAATTTTTGTATTAGGAGTTGGTAACGTTGTCATCTCATTGATGCGTAACATCATCCCATCAAAAATTCGAATTATTGTACAGCTTATTGTGGTTGCAACTTTGGTAATTATTGTTGACCAGGTATTAAAAGCTTTTGCTTACGAATTAAGTAAAACGCTTTCGGTCTTCGTGGGACTAATTATTACCAACTGTATTATAATGGGTCGTTTTGAAGCTTTTGCTTTAGGTAATGGACCTTGGAAGTCATTTTTGGATGGAATTGGTAATGCATTGGGTTATGGTGTAATCTTGGTCATTGTCGGATTCTTTCGTGAGCTATTAGGTTCCGGAACCCTATGGGGCGTTCCAGTATTGGGCGATCCAATTGCAAAGACAGGATTGTATGCCACTGGATATGAGAACAACGGATTTATGATTATTCCGCCTGCAGCTTTAATTGTTGTAGGAATCATTATCTGGGTGCAGCGCTCAAGAAACCGCGCATTAATTGAAGAAGCTTAAAAAAGAAAAACATGTTAGAGCATTTAGAATTATTTTTTAAATCAATTTTCATCGACAACATGGTTTTCGCCGTGTTCTTGGGAATGTGTTCCTACCTAGCGGTATCAAAGAAGGTGAGTACTGCAGTAGGCTTAGGTGCAGCTGTAATCTTTGTTTTAGGGGTGACGGTGCCACTAAACTGGTTGTTAGATCAATATTTACTTCGCGATGGTGCATTGGCATGGTTAGGACCAGAATATGCAGACTATAATTTAGGTTTCCTTTCCTTTATATTGTTCATCGCCACCATTGCAACAATGGTACAGCTTGTGGAAATTATCGTAGAGAAGTTTTCTCCTTCATTGTATAACTCTTTAGGTATATTCTTGCCTTTGATTGCTGTGAACTGTGCGATTTTGGGTGGTTCCCTCTTCATGCAGGCTAGGGAAATACCAACTTTAGGTTTGGCTTTGAATTACGGAATCAGTTCAGGTATTGGATGGTTCTTGGCCATTCTCGCGATTGCTGCAATCCGAGAAAAGATTAGATATTCAAATGTTCCGGCCCCATTACGTGGACTAGGAATTACCTTCATCATCACTGGTTTGATGGGCATAGGTTTTCAGAGTTTTGGTGGAATGTTGACTGGGGATAACGATCCTCCTGCAACTGAAGAGACTACGACGGCCGAAAATCTCGAAGAGAAAAAAGTAAAAAAAGAAATTGAAGAAGATGGCGATGCCATTTCGTTTAACGATGCTATAAAAGAAGAAAAATGATATTAGCTACAACTGGCGGTACGATTTTAATAACGGTAGTTTCATTTCTGGTTCTACTATTACTTTTGGTAGCCTTATTGTTGTTTACCAAAGAAAAGCTGAGCCCTTCTGGTCCCGTGACTTTGACCATAAACGGTGAAAAGAAGATTGAGGTTGCCTCTGGAGGAACACTTTTGTCTACGCTTGGTAACCAAAAGGTATTTTTACCATCGGCTTGTGGTGGTGGTGGAACCTGCATTCAATGTGAGTGTCACGTGCTATCTGGTGGAGGTGAAGCGCTACCAACAGAAACACCGCATTTCTCAAGAAAAGAGTTACAACATGGTGCACGTCTTGCATGCCAGGTTAAGGTGAAGCAAGACATGGAGATTACCATTCCTGAGGAGGTATTTGGTATCAAAAAATGGGATGCGAAAGTTGTTCGTAACTATAATGTTGCTTCATTCATCAAAGAGTTTGTTGTTGAGATTCCAGAAGAGATGAATTACAAAGCAGGCGGATATATTCAGATTGAGATACCACCTTGTGAAATCAAATATTCTGATATCGATATCACGGCCCACCCAGAGGAGCATGAAACCCCTGATAAGTTTCAGACAGAATGGGACAAGTTCGGTCTTTGGCCTTTGGTAATGAAAAACCCTGAAACTGTTGAGCGGGCATATTCAATGGCCTCTTACCCCGCAGAAGGTAGAGAGATCATGCTGAACGTACGTATCGCTACGCCGCCATGGGATCGTTCTAAAAATGGATGGATGGATGTAAATCCAGGTGTTGCGTCTTCCTATATTTTTGCTTTAAAAGAAGGTGATCCGGTAACTATTTCAGGTCCGTTTGGTGAATTCTTTATCAATGAATCGGAATCTGAAATGCTTTATGTAGGCGGTGGGGCCGGAATGGCACCAATGCGTTCACATTTATACCATTTGTTCAAAACATTAAAGACCAATAGAAAGGTAACTTACTGGTACGGGGGGCGCTCAAAAAGAGAGCTGTTCTACATTGATCACTTTAAACAGTTGGAAAAAGATTTCCCCAATTTCAAATTTTATATGGCATTATCTGAGCCTTTAGAAGAGGATAATTGGAAAGTAAAAGAAGACATTAATGCTCCTGGTGATGGTTTTGTTGGGTTCATCCACAATTGTGTTATTGATAATTATTTGAACCATCACGATTCTCCGGAAGATATCGAATTGTATTTCTGTGGCCCACCATTAATGAACAAAGCAGTTCAAAAGATGGGAGAGGACTTCGGTATTCCTGATGAGCATATTAGATTCGATGATTTTGGAGGATAGAAAATCCAGCAAAAGTTTAATCATAGAATATTTAATTTAAATATAAACCGATGCCTAGGCGTCGGTTTTTTATTAAATGAGGGACGAAAGAAGAACACTAACGGAACAAGAACTTCATAATCTTGCCATGAACATAGTTGGTCGGCAATTAGAGGCTGACGGATTTGAGTTTATGGCCGTGAACAGTAAACCAAAGAAAAACCCTCAGTTTGTTTGTCTCAAGGACAAAATCCTTCATTTTATAATTGTGAGGCATGTGAATCATCCAGAGAATCCTAGAACATACGATGAAGGACTCTTGGCTAAAATGAAGAACCATGCAGATAAATTTGAAGCCAAGACCTACTATGCCGGAGTAGGGCTTTCGAATGCAACAGATCAAAACATCCCCGTATATTTGAATGAGGATTATTTGGTCGATTATCAAGGACTAATTGAGGTATGATATGAAAAAAGCTTGCTTTGTCATTTTGTTATCTTTTCTGTTGTGTTGTAAAACTGAAAAGCCTTTAGAAAAGAATATTGCTGTAGGTGAGGCAATGGGTACAACATATGCAATTACCTATTTCGCGAAAGGCCAGGTTGATTTGCAAAATGAAATTGAATCGGTTTTTGCTGAAGTTTATCAATCGATGTCCACCTACATACCGAACTCAGATATTTCAAGAATAAATAGTGGTGACTCAACGATAGTAGTTGATGACATGTTCAAAAAGGTTTTTGAAGTTTCGAAAAAGGTACATAAGGCATCCAATGGTTATTTTGACCCAACAGTTGGTGTTTTGGTCAATGCCTGGGGTTTTGGCCCGGGAGAATCAATAATTTTGGACAGTACAAAAGTGGACAGCCTTCTACAATTCGTCGGATTCGATAAGGTCAGCCTTACCAAAAAAGGACGGATAAAGAAATTAAATCCAGCAATTGAATTCGATTTTAATGCCGTGGCCAAAGGGTATTCTATTGATTTATTGGGAAATCTGCTTGATGAAAGGGGTTATAAAAATTATTTAGTTGAGGTTGGGGGCGAGATTTTAACGAAAGGTACTAATGTACTTTCAGGCAAACGATGGACAGTAGGTATAGATAACCCTACTGATTTATCTTACCGTGGCTCTGCTGCTGTAGTTTCACTTGAAAACAAAGCATTGGCTTCTTCAGGGAATTATAGAAAATTTAGAATTGATGAACGTACCGGTGAAAAATACGTTCATAGTGTTGATCCAAAAACTGGGTATACCAAAAATTCAAATGTTTTAGCTACAACGGTTTTAGCAAAAGACTGTGCAAGTGCTGATGCATTTGCCACTGCATTTATGGTAATGGAATTGGAAGACACCAAAGCCTATCTAAAATCAGACAAAGATGTAGATGCTTTTATCATTTTTATAGGTGATGATGGTACCACCCAATCCTATATGACGCCAGGATTCGAAAATTCTTTGGTTCGAATGGGTTTTTAATCAAATTTAGTTTGCAACCCAACTGAATAAAGACATATCCAAACTTGATGATACCTCATAATCGTCGTTGGGGTCGGCATCTTCACCATTAATGTTGACATTGGCCAAAGGGGCACCATCAACCATAATTAGTGAAGTATTAAACCCATCTAAAGAAAGGCTTTCAATTGTTGCACCGGAATTTTGTTTGAAGGCTAGTGCATTACCACCCATAGAACTGATTGCAGTCACATTTGTTAAGGTTGGCCTTGATTGATTTCCCTCGGCTTCAAGGGCACTTGAAAATGATGTTCCAATTTCTATGTAGGCATTTGTAATGCCACCAGCCCATTCTTCTGTCCAGTCAATCGAATCATCGGCGTTATTTTTCAGGTATAGGTTTTCTACAGCTACCGCACCTCCAAAAAACTCAATTCCATCATCATTACCGTTAAGAATTGCAATATTAGCGAGAGTAGTTCCAGAACCAACTGCATAGAGCGAAAGTCCGTTGTATTGTGACTCAGGATTTATCAATGCTCCGGCATATTCAATTTGTAAATAATTGACATTTCCTGAAGAATCTGCGTTATTGCTTCCACCGTAAACAATATTTCCTACTTCAGCCTGAATGTCAACACCAATAGAAGTAATTCCATTACCAGCAATTATCAAACCACCCCAGTCACCAGCTTCTTTATTTGAAGAAGTCATTAAAACCGGACTTTCAGACGTACCATTAATGGAAATTTGCGCATCTCTTTGTACTACAATGTAAGTTGCAGTTTCTTCACCGCCTTCAACATCTGCAATAATTTGGGTTCCTGCAGGAATAGTAAGGGTATTTCCTGCTTCTACACTTAAAACACCATCAAGGTAATAGGTGACTTCAGGGTTTAGTTCAAGGTCACTCATTAATTCACCAGTTATGGCCATTGAATTTACCTGAACTTTATCTGATACCCAATCAAAAAGATTTGAGTCAACAGTTGGTGATGCGATGTATGGCAAATCTGTATCTATACTATTGCCATCCAAAGAAATATTCGCAATTGTACTGCTATTAGGTACATCAAAAGACTTACCATATCCGAGAAGTGATAAATTAGAAATTTCCGCTCCAGAATCGTTCTTGAACTGCATCGCAGTTCCACCATGTTCCGAAATACAAGTAATATTATTTAATTCTGGATTGGCATTGATACCATCTGCCTCCACTGCTGTTGAAAAATTTTCAATAGTGTGGACAATTAAGGCATTAGTTATTGAGCCATTCCAACCTTCAGTCCAGTCGATGGAATCATCTTGAATATTTTCCAAATACAGATTACTTACAGAAACCGTACCGCCAAATAATTCGATACCATCATCACTCCCGTCAATGACCGCAACATTATTTATTGTGGTTCCCGAACCAACTGCATAAAGCGTTAATCCATTATATTCTGAGTTTTCAGTTATTTTGGCTCCAGTATTTTGAAGGACCAAATGGTTGATTGTCCCTGAGTCATCGTTGTCAGTTGTACCTCCATATTGAATTTCTCCAACTTCAGCAGTAGCATTTACACCTGCTGAGGTTGTCGCATTTCCAGCCAAAATTAGTCCGCCCCAATCTCCGGGTCGTCCATTCGAAGATTTCATCACCACAGGATTTTGTGCGGTGCCAGATACTTCGATTCGTGCTCCTTGTTCAACTAGGATAAACGTATTAGTAGAGTTGCCGTTTTCGACATCTGCAATGATTTCAGTACCCGCATCAATGGTTAGTGTTGCCCCTTCCTTTACGCTTAATGACCCAGTTAGAAAATAGGTTGATGAAGCTTCCAAAGTGGTATCTGAAGTTATATCACCACCGACCGTAACAAAATCAATTGTTGTTAGTTGACCTGCCCAGCCAAAATCGGTTTGGTCTACCCTTGCCTGTGCGATATAGGGTAGGTCTACGACTACATCTTCGCCGTTCACTGCTACGTTTGCATTGGTAACGGCATCAAAGAGCTCAAATGATTTTTCAAATCCAATTAAGGCAAGACCTGTAATATTAGCGCCAGATTGATCAAAGAATTGAAAGGCTGTATTGCTTTGCTCGGAAATTGCAGTAAAGTTTGAAAGATTGGGTAAATTATTCTCCCCGTTCGCGCTTACGACAGCAGTTAATAGATTTGTATTCACTGCCATTGAATTTGCAATCGTTCCTGACCAACCTTCATTCCATACCAAGGCATTTCGAGAAGCATTTTCAATGTATATGTTTTCTGTTGTATTGTTACCACCATAAATGGACAAAGCATCACCCTGAGTATCGAAAATAGCTACATGATCAATGGTTGTAGCAGTACCCAAACCATAAAGGGCTAGGCTAGCTCTACCAATTTCACTCGAACTTGAAGTTGAACCAGCATTTCTTATGATCAAGTAGGAAATACTACCAGAATTGTCTGCGGGTTCGTTTCCGCCAAAAGTTGTTGTACTTCCTGTAATCGAAGTGCTTTCGCCACTTGTTACCGGTGCATTGCCTGCAATGACAAGCCCTCCCCAAAACCCCGAGGAACCAGGTTTCAATTCCATAATCACTGGGTTTTGTTCCGTACCTTCAATGGCGATATCACCACCTTGCTCGACCAAGATATGATTTGAACTTCCAGATTCAGCTTGAATTCTAGTTCCAGCTGGTATGATTAAAGTACCACCACTCCGAACAACCAATGACGATCCCAACGTATAGGTAATTGAAGAATCCAAAGTAAATTCTTCAGTGATTGTTCCGCCCAGGTCTGAAGGGTCATCACTAACACATTGTGAACAAGTTCCTCCACAATCCACACCAAGCTCATCACCATTTTGTATACCATCGCTACAGGTTGCCGTAGGATTGTCATCTGGGGTGATAACTTCAGGATCAGTGTCTTTTGAACAAGAAATTATGACCATAAAAACGAATAGTAGGGCGAGTGATTTGCTTATTGTAGACATGGGGTATTTACTTACAAATTAAGTAGTAAAAATATCTATATGTAAGCTGGAGGAGAAATTATTGTTGTGAATGGGGAAATAATGTATGCAAACTAAAAAGGCCAGCATTTGCTGGCCTTGATTATATACTATTTTAAAACATTATTCAAAAATCAGCTTACCTGAGAGGTTATCTTCGTTATTTAAAATAAGTTGGTAAGAATAGTTGCCAGACGCCTGGTTGCCTCGCTCTATCTCTACTCGGTTTAAACCAGGTGTAATTTTACCTTGTTTTACGTAAACGACATTACCATTCAGATTATACACGTACAATTCAAAGTGATCTGATTTTTTACTTTCAAATGCCAGGGTTGAGACTGAGCTAACAGGGTTTGGATACACTTTATTTAGCCTTTCTTTTCCGCTGTTTTTACCTGTTTTTGCATCGTTACCGTTAGAGGTTAAACGTAATTTGGATAGTTCCAAGGCAAAATGGGTTTCTTCATATGTCCAGTTCAAGGCTTCGAATATGATCATTGAGATATTTTTCAAGTTTTCTTGATCACCTACAAATGAAGCGAAATCGATAAAATACGCATCTTGTTCTTCACCTAGTACTATGTTTGCTTTTAATTGCTCTTCGAAAGATAATTCTGGATTAATCAAAATCACATCCATTTCACGAACCTGACTTGCTTTTGCATCAAATGCAACACCTTCGTATTCTGAAATATCCTTAACACCGAATTTTGCTTCAACAGAACGGTACAGAACAAACTTCTCATTAATGGTACCTCTGATTTTGGCTCCACGTTCTATGTAAAGATCATCGTCATTTTCGCTTTGAAAATCTTGGAAGGTGGCAAATGTTGAAACGTTCTCTTTTGTTTCGTCAACATCATAACCCCAAACTCCATCTGCAAAGAATATGTTATCAGTTACCGGAGCATCGTCGTTAATTGTAAATCCGATAGTGTACACCCCTTCAGTATCAAAAACGATTTGGTCTTCAATATCTCCAGACAAATCAAAAGTGTCATAAAAGGCACGGTCACTATCTGTTTCTGTTGACGCCAATATACCTTTCACAGAAATTTGGTTCAATCCACCAGGATTTACGACATTGATGTATAGTTTATTATTTCTATAATCAAAATTTCGAACAAAAACTTCAGGGATATCACCAATAGTATAATTGAGCTCATCAGACGTTAATCCTTTAATATTTTGAATAACCTCATTTACCAAAAGCTTCAAATTAAACATATTGTCAGCCCAGACCTGTAGATTGTAGTATTGGTCATTATAAGTGTAATCAGCAATATTCCAATGGTTTTCGATATTGATTTTATCAGTTTCATCGATAAAGAAGGAGAACGTACAGCTGTATTCTATCAGGCCTTCTTTATTCTCAAGTTTCGAAACCATAAGTTCTTGGTCATCAAGCATTGGTACCTTCCAAATATTTATGATTGAAGTTCCTGTTACCCTATCACAAACTGCTTTGGTGTGCTCGTAAACCCCATTTTCGGAAACCGTACTTAAAATAGCGCCCTTACGTATTTCATTGTCAAAATAGTCAACGGAAAGGGTTTGTGTTGCATTGGTAATTCCGATTAAATCATCGGGTGTACTATTGTATACCGAGGTATTTGGGATGCCACTCGTTGGTATCAAATCAATCAATTCGAAAGAATCTACATTCTTAGCTGATTTTACCGGTCTCTTTTGAAAACGATAATCTTCAAATGAACGCTCTTGTGTATTGACCTTTAAGTTGAGCTTATTGTTTTTGTACCGTTCATAATTACGTTTTGCAATCTTTTCAGAAAGTCTGTTGTTACTTTCAAGACCACCATTGTTACCTCCACTGGTTGCAGTAGTCTCGCAATCTCCAAAGTTTGCACAATCGTCATCATCGCAATCAAAGAGACCATCCAAATCATCATCGATTCCGTTATCACATATTTCGGCAGTACCAATAGCCTGACGGTAATCTTCTACTTCACCCAATTTTTCGTTTATTCCAGAAATGTCCTCACTCGAAAGTGCTTCCTCGGTTACGACTACTCTAAAATTAACTTGGGTCGTTACGTAATCAACAGGAACACTTAATTGTTCTACTACTGAAGCCGCACCGTTTATGGCACTTGAACCTGAAATTATTTGATCAAAAGTTCCATCGCTATCCCAATCAACTCCTAACAAGTAATTCGCTGTTGTACTGAAATTCGAATTTAAATTTATGGTTACTGCTAGTTGGTTGTTATCAACTTGAGAGGCAATTACGATTCCATCATCAATGTCTCCGTCAGCAGTTGAATTGGAAAGGTCATTGTCATCAACAGTAATGGTGCTTCCTAGCCATACCATTTGGTTTTCAGGTATCGTATCATCACCAATATCTTGCTTATAACTAAGAAAACCAGCTTTTGGAATTCCAGAGTTATCGCCATAATCATAACCATAAACCGCGGGTATTGAAGTTGGGCATGAGAATCCATCATTCAACTGTAAACCATCAATTGATTGGGAAACTATTCTGGCAACACGTGTATTGACATCCACTCTTGTTATTTTACCTGTGGAGTTGTTTGATATGTATAAGTATCCGTCAGAACCGGTCCACTGAGCTCCGTTACCTGTCGATGGGATACCATCACCGATTAAAGCACCGACCGTAGATTTTTTATTGGTAGTGGTGTCAAATTTGTATAGAGTATTGTTATGAACCGAATAAAAGTTACCGTCCTTGTTATATGCAATATCCCAGCCAGATAGGCCCTCACCAACGTAACGGGCTATTTGGGTCGGTGTTCCACTAACATCTATAACTACCATATCGCTACCATCAACACCATACCACAAACTGTTCTGGTCAACATCGCCGCGGTATACATTTTTATTGAACGTAATACCTTGGTAGGTAACCACACCCATGCTGTCAAGCTGAATGAACTTACGTCCTGAAGCGCCATAGACAAGCCCAGTGTTTATATCAAAGCCAAGTGCATTTGCTTTATCTGATGCCACGGCTATTTGATCGTAATCTCCCGTTAAGGGATCAAGCCGCCCATATAAATTGGGTTGATTTTTTCCTCTTTTCTTGTAAACCTGATAGAATGCTGGGTCACAAGAATAGCCCTCTGGTGTATAATCGTCCACAACTTCAACAGCAGCCTGTAAAGTTCCTTCCTTAAGTTCATTATTAGAAAGAGTGAATAAATTTTGATAGGTATCGGGCTGTACAGAACTATTTATGATGAGGTCGTAAGCAATTCTCAGGGTTTCTCCTGGCTCTAAACTTAAGGTTCCCCACGATAAATTATTCTGGTCTCCTTCAATTGGATTTAAGGCAAAGTCAGATAGTCCGTTTTGGTCAAAGTCTAAAGTATCCTGTACAAATTCAAAACCTCCAGGCAATGTGTCATAAGCCGTGAAACTCTTATTTATATTCGTATTATTTGTTAGGAAAACTTGATACGTTACAAATCCATTTTCAAGCGATGTGGAAGTTGATAGAATGCTTCCATCAATTTTACATGCATCACTCAACGTACAATCGTCATCTTCACAATCAATTAGGCCATCACCGTCATCGTCTATTCCGTTATCACAAATTTCTGGGAAAACTGGTGGTTCTGCCTGAGAGCAAGCCATACCATCATTACTTCCATTAGGCTCACTTGTAGCTGCAAAGGTGAAACCGGTAACATTGCCACTTGCGTCAAAGCTAGCTTTGTAGATATTTCCGGTAGTATTATTAAAAAAGTAGACATTCCCTTCATTGTCTGTCCATACAGCACCAAAAGCCGCTCCGCCAGAAACTTCATTCGAATAATCGGCAATAGGGGTAACCGTAAAATTAATATTATCAAATTCATGAATCACACCCCCGCGCATACCATAGAATTTTCCGGTCAAAGTATTGTAAGCGACATCTGCACAATTGCCCAAACTACCCGAACCTGGCATTTCAAAAATGGTATCTACGGTAGCTGTAAGATTTGACGTATTACTTACATCAACAGTGTTCATTGTGAAAGTGCCGTTATTATCCTTAAAAGAATACCAGTTTCCATCGGTGTCAAAATCACCGGAATAGCTTAGGGCGTTAAAACCACTAACATTGCCCAGACTGGTTGCTTGGCCTGAGTTGTTGATGCGGACCATTGTAGATCCGCTCATGCCGTAGATGTACCCATCTTCAACATTAAAACCGGCTCCATTGTATGTAATACTCGAGGTGCCCACATGCTCATAGCTTCCAGTGGTCGGGTTAAGTTTTTTTAAGTCCCTACCATTTACAACTTGATACAATTCACTATTACAGTTGAAATTATCTTGGGCGTTGGTTAAAGAGGGTACTATGAATGTTCCTAAAAACAAAAAGGTCACGGCAGCGCGTAACGAAATTCGAAGAATCGTAGTTCTTTGCATAGGTAAGCTATTGTAAGATTTGTACTCCTTAAACTTATTTGTAAGTAAATTATTGTTAATAAGTAAAAAAATACCTACTCATAACGAAATAAATACTTAAAGGACAAAGAGAATAATTTTTAGGAAAGGAATAATATTTCAGTGGATTCTTGTCTATTAACTATCGACAATTGGTAAAAATATATCGATAATCGATTTCTATTTTTTTACAAATGGGATAATCTCACCCGATGCCAATCTGTATTTTTCCACTTCATTATCAGAAAGTTGACTTGTGTAATCAACCTCTTCTACTTGAAATCCAATTTCGCGAAGTCTATCAAAATAATCCCTTCCATAAATACGAACATGATCGTATTGGCCAAAAATTTTGGCACGTTCCTTTTTATCGGTTATTGAATCGTCTTCAAAAGTTGTTGGGCGATTCAAATCTTGCGGGACCTGAAAAATGCCCCAGCCTCCTTTTTTTAGTATGCGATACAGCTCTTGCATTGCCCTTTTATCATCGGGAATATGTTCCAAAACGTGGTTGCAAAGAATAACATCAAAAGATTCATCTTGAAAGGGAAGGTTGCAAATATCCGCTTTAATGTCCGCCAGTGGTGAGTTTAAATCGGTGGTAACGTAGTCCAAATTTTTGAGCTCCCTAAAACGTTTATAAAAAGCTTGTTCAGGGGCAAAATGGAGCACCTTAAGTTTAGCATTGAAAAAATTCGATTTTTCCTTTAAGAATAACCACAAAAGACGGTGCCTTTCGAGTGATAGGGTAGAAGGGGAAAGTACATTCTCACGCTGGTTTTCGTAACCGTATGGTAAAAATTTTCTGAAGCTCTTACCATCAATAGGGTCGACATAATTCTGACCTTTAAAAAACCACGCGATAATAGGCCGAACCCAATAACTGATCTTAATCAACCATGGTCTTGGAATTAAATTTAATAGGGTTTTAAAAATTTTTGACACTTAGACCAAGCTCTTACTTCTAAATTCCGATTCTTCATCAGATTGTATACCCAACGCTTCGTATATATATTTAAATGTCGATAGCAGTTCGGGTTTACCATCTATAAGTGCAACATCATGTTCAAAATGTGCACTAGGTTGACCATCTGCCGTCAATATTGTCCAGCCATCTTTAAGCTGCTTAATATTGCGCGTACCCATATTTATCATGGGTTCGATAGCTACTACCATTCCATTCTTAAATTTTTTTCCTCGACCACGTTTTCCATAGTTGGGCATTTGGGGATCCTCGTGCAGGTCTTTACCCAAACCATGGCCCACCAACTCCCTTACTACGCCGTATCCATGACTTTCGCAGTGACTCTGAATGGCAAAGGCCACATCACCAACCCTGTTGCCCAATTTGAATTGTCTAATACCGACATAAAGCGATTCTTTGGTCACTTCAAGAAGCTTCCTTGTCTCCTCTGCAACTTCACCAACTTCGAAAGTGTAGGCATGATCCCCATAGTAGCCGTTCTTTAAGGCTCCACAATCAACTGAAATGATATCGCCTTCCTTCAAAGTTTCATTGTTTGGAATACCATGCACGACCTGTGCGTTGGGACTCCAATTTAAGGTGTTTGGAAAATCATACATTCCTAAAAACCCAGGTTCAGCTCCCTGCTCACGAATAAAATCTTCAGCCATTTTGTCCAGCTTTAAAGGATTTGCACCTGGCTTAATTTCAGAAGCCAACATTCCCAGGGTTTTAGAGACCACTAAAGCGCTTTCGCGCATCATTTCTATTTCCTCTAACGTCTTGATTTTGACCATAGCTACAAAGATAATCTGATTTGATATAAAGCTTAATCGATTTTAAACCAATGACTTTTGGGTCATAGTTTCTGGTTGCCCTATGCCCATAAGTTTCAAGATTGTCGGCGCAATATCTCCCAGAACTCCATTTTCAATGGCATCAATGTCCTCATCAACCATTATCAATGGTACTGGATTTGTTGTGTGGGCAGTGTTTGGGCTCCCATCAGGATTTATCATGGTATCACTATTGCCATGGTCAGCAATTACGATAGTGGAATATCCATTTTTTGAAGCGGCTGTAATTACATCTTTTGCACATTCATCTACAGTTTCACAAGCCTTAATAGCTGCATTCATATCGCCAGTATGGCCTACCATATCAGGATTGGCAAAATTTAAACATACGAAGTCTACCTCACCTTTTTGAAGTTCGGGCACAATAGCATCACGAATTTCATAGGCACTCATTTCTGGTTTCAAATCATAGGTAGCGACTTTAGGTGACGGACAAAGAATACGTTCTTCTCCATCAAATGGCTCTTCCCTTCCACCATTAAAGAAAAATGTTACATGTGGATATTTCTCTGTTTCGGCAATTCTTATCTGTTTTTTTCCCGCTTTTGAAAGGATTTCGCCTAGCGTATCTTTTATATTTTCCTTGTCATAGACCACTTTCACTCCAGTGAAAGAATCGTCGTAATTCGTTAGGGTCACATAGTATAAATCTAGTTTCTTCATACCGTGTTCTGGAAAATCAGCTTGACTAAGAACTTGGGTCAATTCGCGACCGCGATCAGTTCTAAAATTAAAGAATATAATAATATCACCTTCGGAGATTTTTCCTTCGGAGTTTAAGCAAATTGGTTCTATGAATTCATCGGTCGTTCCTGAATCATAGCTATTTTGAATGCTCTGAGAAAGGTCACTACTTTTAGTTCCTTGCCCATTTACCAAAAGGTCATATGCTTTTTTAACCCGTTCCCATCTTTTGTCGCGATCCATGGCAAAATACCTCCCAATAACAGAGGCTATCTCACAATTTTTGTTTTCACAAAAGTTTTGAATTTCCTCTAAAAAACCTTTTCCACTTTTAGGGTCAACATCCCTACCATCGGTAAATGCATGCACAAAAGAGCGTTCAACCCCTGCCTCATCCGAAGCTTTTATTAAAGCCTTAAGGTGGTTGATATGACTATGAACACCACCGTTACTTACCAGGCCAAGAAAATGGACTTTTTTGTTTTGTGATTTTGCAAAATTAAAGGCCTCTCTAAGTACTTTTTCATCTTTCAAAGTGTTTTCTTCAACTGCTAAGTTGATTTTTGCCAAGTCTTGATATACGATTCTACCAGCTCCGAGATTCATATGGCCAACCTCAGAGTTACCCATTTGGCCTTCTGGGAGTCCCACGTTCATGCCATCAGTCAATAAATCGGCGTTGGGATATTTAATATGTAAGGAATCAATAAATGGGGTTTGGGCCTGATCAATTGCAGAAACTTCAGGATTTGGTGATTTACCCCACCCATCTAAAATCATCAAGACAACTTTTTTATTCATAGTGTTGAATTTCTGTCAAAAGTAAAATGAATTGTTCAGTGTAGGATAACTTATCCTTTGAAATCCGTAGGAATTGTTAAAAAAAGTATTGGTGAATCGGCAGCTGTTAAAGTTCGCATATCAAGCTGTTAAGCATGTAACATATTGCTATCGAGACAGTCTATCTTTATATCAATCATATTTATAATCAAAAATCGTACATCATGAAAAGAACAATCCTGACCGTGGCTTTTGCCTTATCAATGTTAGTAGACCTGAGTGCTTCTGAAAAGCCTGAACCTTATTTCGACAATACGATTGTTGTTGAATTTTTTAAACCCAATTCTTTCTGTAGAGCAATTATGAACGGTGACACCGAAACCGTTAAGAAGATGATTCAGCTAGGAGAGGATATTAACCAAAAATCTCTTGGTATGACCCCACTACATTTTGCTGCACGTTACAACAAGGCGGAAATCATGGAGGTTTTATTGGAGAATGGAGCAGACCTTGACAAAAGATGTGATAAAGGGTATACGGTTCGAAAACATGCCGAGCTTTCAAATGCTGACGAAGCACTTAAAGTTTTAAAGGCTGCAAATAAAAAGTAATTGGGGTTTATTCATCAAAATCAAAACCCATCCGTTTAAGGATGGGTTTTTTACTTATTTCATGTAGTGTTCAGGTAAAAGAGCGTTGTTCTTAAAACTCAAAACCTGTAAAAGCGCGGTGAAAAAATGCATACACCGCCATTGTAATCATAAGTGCACTAAAAATAGAATAAATTTTTAAAAGAACTACCAAAAAACTTGGTTTGCAATTTCTGAATGCCTCTACATACAGATCTCTAAAATTTGTAAGTGTTCCCATATTGTTAAATTTAAAGATTGAGGTGTAGGTCTTAATCCCGATTTCAATAGTTCAAATGTACGTAAAAAGCGGTAGACAGCGGTTTATCATCGACGAACAGGAAATATCATCGACCTTGATACTTAACGATTGCTTCTTTGATTCTTTCTATTCTATTTTCGGGATCAGGGTGGGTACTTTGAAATTCTGGAACCCTATTAGGACCAGCTGCCGCCTTAAGTATTTTCATTACTTCAATGAGCTCATAGGGGTCATAACCAGACTGAATCATTAGCAAAACCCCTAACTCGTCACTTTCAAGTTCGTCACCACGCCCATTTTTCAATAAGGTATTCTGGCCTATGGCACCGACAACGCTACCAAGGTCGCCAGCACCAACTGTGGCCCCCATCATGGTTTGTTGCCAAAATTGACTATCAGCAATGCGTTCCGCGGAATGCCTCCCAATGACATGACCAATTTCATGACCCATAACCCCCGCGAGTTGAGCTTCATTCAATTGCTTAAATAATGCATATGTGATAAAACATTGCCCGCCCGGTAGTGCGAAGGCGTTTATGGTCCTATCATCGGCCAATAGGTGAAAATCGTACTGATAAGGTGTCTCTCTCGCAATACTATTGTTTACTAATTTTTGCCCAACGGCATCGACAAAAGCTTGTAAACGTTCATCAGGATAAAGACCGCCGTGTTGTTGGGCCATTTCTGGAGCACTTTGCAGGCCTATGGCAATTTCTTGCTGTGCATCCATCGTAATATGTTGTTCACGGCCTGTATACGGATTGGTCTCCGTGTTGCTACACTTGTTGAAATAGGCAAAGGCAACAATTGCCAAACCTATGAATATTCGAATCTTCCAACTTCCTCTGCTTCTCATAATTAATTAGTTAGCAGGTGGAAGATACAAAAAACGCCTTACAGCAAATAAGGGTTGATATCTAAAATATTGTTGTGAATGTAATCCTTTAAAAATGCCGTTGTAAAGTGTTCGCAACCTTCGAAATTTTCGTTCGAAATCAATTTAAGAATATTACGTTGGCGAAACTGCTCAAGCATAGGAATTGACAAAGGGGCATAACTGTAATGCCAGGGTTCGTATTTGAATCCTTTGCGAAGAATACTATCGGTGTATACAATGTGAAAATCGAATTTCTTGGAATTTTCGTCCAACCATTTTTTGAATGGGGCAAAAGGACCGTCTCCCTCAAATTTCTCTGGAACAAGAACATCTCCTGAACTTTTCGGATTGCCATCGATGATATCAATCTCGGTCCCCCAATGATGACGACTGGTACCGGGTATAGTTGAATACTCAACGATTTTAAGAATGGCATCCATGGGTTTTAAACCGTCTTCTGTATATCTTATGAACTTACGCTCAAAAATTGCCTTTTGACGCTCAAATGAACGATAGCTTGATATCATCTTTACATCAAATCCCTCTGAATAGGCTGCCTTTTTCATTGCAACAAATGCATCGTGTGCCTCTTTTCTGAGGTTTATACCTTCACCGAACAATTCAATATCAGCTTGGCCCATCAACTCTTTGGTGCTGTATTCCTTTTCAACCGTAATTGGAAAAAGGGGTAAGGATGCAAGGGCTACCGAGGCTCCTGAGGTTTTTTTGAGAAACGAACGTCTTAGCATGGTTCAAAGAATTTGCGCAGAGTACGCAAAGATAAAACCATAAGTAGGACAAAATTATTGTGGGGATTAACCACTAACGGTCGAGAAAAATAAATCCTTGATAAGAGAGATTCATTTCAGGTAAGTCAATGGTGTAGAAATAAAAGCCCTCAGGAAGTCCGAGTTCTTCTTTGTATATAAGAAGACCAGTATTCGCAAAACCCCTGAATTCATTGGTATAATTCGCTTGTTCAAATACTTTTTGACCAAACTTGTTGAAAATTCTAACTACGTTTGACCCTTCTGCGTCCTCCAAATTATCAAATACCAACCCCTCATTAATTCCATCTCCATTAGGTGAAATAAAATAATCACCCAG
Organism: Croceivirga thetidis; assembly: GCF_012272815.1. Classification (GTDB taxonomy): domain Bacteria; phylum Bacteroidota; class Bacteroidia; order Flavobacteriales; family Flavobacteriaceae; genus Croceivirga; species Croceivirga thetidis. The sequence goes on along the minus strand of NZ_JAAWWL010000001.1, from coordinate 28,344 downwards.
TGTAGGATTGTTGGTCGCGAAAGTATTCGTTTCCAATGGTACGGTACCGAAAGTGATGGCTGCATATTCATTTGGCAAGAATGGATTACTAGTAATACTACCGCTGTCAAGATCACCAGAGCCCGAAGCATCACTCAACGGAACCCACCGACCCAAACCAATGTTCCAACCGACAAGAATTATTTCTGCAACATCGGTAGCCAATAAGCCAAGGTTGCTTGACTGGTTCCAATCAAGAGTAACTCTAGAACTGACATCTGTTGCAAGTTGCCAAAACTCGTTTTGTGACACAAAACCAATTCCTGCTGCGGTGATATCCGTATCAAAATTACCAGTGACTGAGGTTGGATCATTTGGGTTTTCAAAAAGATATCCTGCCTTTGCAAATGAATTAATTCCTTCTGAAATTAAACTCAAGGGTCTAAGTTGTGTGTTATAACCTATTGGGAAAACAAAATCTTGCTTACCCTGAATACCTGCAAAACCAACTAATTTTTCAGAATCACCTTCACCGGTATAGAAGGAGTTTTCTAAAAAGTTCACGAATGCCGCGTCGTTGTCATAAGGGGAAGAAATGTCTCCGCTAATAAAATTCAAATTGTTTACAACGTTCAATTGGGTCAGTAGGGTAGAACCTGAGAAATTGGCAAATTCAGCATCGTAGAGTGTAAATGGTTGACCCTCTATCTGATTCGGTTCAAAGCCATAAAAACCTACCAAAGAAGTAGCGTCGGCATTTATATCGCCAAGATTCGTTAAATCACCATGAATACCAACTGTTGCAGTATTGTGAACGCGCACATCTCCGAAATTCGCTATAGTTTGCGAAAAACCAAGCAAGGGTATAAAGAGCCAAAATGTAAGCAAGAACCTTTTCATCACTACCAGCTAGTTTTTGCCCAACATTTCTTTAATCGCTTCAATTTCGGCCTTTAGGCTGTCCAATTCAGACTTAAGTTCCTTATTCTCGTTGTTTAAATTGTCGATTTTCTTTTGCTGCTCAATGGTGTGCAGAAAAAGTTCTTCGATTTTTTCAAGGTTTATTTCAGTAGCTCGATTAACTAGTATTCCTCCTTGAACTTTTATCTGATTTGCAGAAGGTACACCTGGAAGATGGTTATATTTTCTTGTGAATTCCTCTATTTCTTTAAGAGAAAACATCTCATAGGAAGGTTTTAAGGGGCTGTAGCCGTCAAAATATGATTGAAAGACATAATCAGGAGTAATAGTTCCTGTCGCTAGGATATTACCATCAACATGCAATCTTTCGGCAATCGCTATGGCACCACCACCGTAGAACGCTGGTCCAATACCCACATTTTGGGCGGCATCAATTCGCATAGCTTCGGTTCCAGCTGTAGCAAAGTCTAATGTGCTGGCAACTTCTTTATACATTCCGGTACTTGAATCATCAAAGAAGCTATAAGAGACATTGCCTGCTGCCGCACCATTAGCATTCCTAATACCAGTCGTATTAATGGTACCATCTACTTGTAGTTTTGCTTCATTTGGATTATCGGGTATACCAGAAATAATAACGTTACCTTCTCCTGTTATTGTCAGGTTATTGTTGCTAAGGTTATGTGTTCTTGGGCCATTAAATGTCAAATCATCTTCAGCAAAATTTTCATCTGTAACGGCAGAGGGTGCCACCCATTCAACTCCTCCTGTTACAGCTCGTGATAGCACATCTCCCGGATTTCCAATGGATTGATTCACATCGGTAAGATTTGCTTCAAGCTCCAAATTTTCTTGGATTAATACTGTTGTAGCATTCGCTAATTCTGTAATTCGCATGGCTTCAACACCCCCTGCAGAAAAACCAATTTCGTCTGCAGCCGGTCTCCACATTCCTGTGTCAGTGTCGTCAGTAAATCTGAAAGATGGTTCTCCAACAACTCCATCAGAGTTTAGAATACCCGCGAATCTACCTGCACCATCTACATGTAGCTTATTAGCTGGGGCAATACCAATACCAACAGAACCTGTTCCGTTAAACGTTAAATCATTTCCATTAAGGTCATGAGTTCTGTTACCATCAAGGGTAAGGTCATTCTCGGCGAAATTAGTGTTGGCGCCAGCACCTCCAGCATCAATCCAATTCGTTCCAGTAACGGTTGATGATAGCACTTGACCAGCTGTCCCTGCATCTCCGTCAGAATCACGAAACTCGTTAACAACAAATAAATCTCCTTGTACATGTAGTTTGGAGGTTGGGTTGGTAAAGCCAGCACCAATACCTACGTTACCGTTGTTTCTTATTGTCATTACCTCGTCTCCAAAACCAGGATTACTAAAGGAATTTACACTGTTTTGTAAAAAATGGAAATTCCCTTTTCCAAAAGCCCCATCTGTATCATCTCTTCGGTAAATCAATGCACCCTTACCAAAAGTGGGTGTTTGGTCTACTCCAAAAGAAATACCGACCCCTTCACTTGGACTGAAGCCGTCAACATTGGTATGGGTAATATGAAGTGGATAGGCAACTAGGTTACCCGCATCATGCCCCATAAATATTTTTGCCCTTGAAGCTACGGAAGTACCTGCATTAAAAGCTCTGTCAGCAGCAACCATATTTACAAAGAGTTGGTTATTCGTGTCATCCCAGAATAGATTGTCATTATCTTCAGTTAGAGCCCCTGCGTTGTCTGCGAAGGGTATGGAGCCTTCTGTTAAAGCTGTTGGTAAAGAATTCGATAATTCAACAAGTGCTCCTTCAACATTATTCGAAACAAAATTGTCTGCTGTATCAATAATAGGAACCTCAGTTGCATCTTGATCATCACTATTTCCTGCTGCCACAAGTTCATCGATTGCTGCTTGGGTATCTGTAGCTGTTAGACCCGATGTGGTATTGTCATAAGGTACCTCATCTGCTTCTTGGTCATCGGTATCGACAAATGCATCAATCGCTGTATCCAATTCATCGATTGCTGCTTGTGTATCGGTGGCAGTTAAGCCGGATGCAGTGTTATCAAAAGGTACTTCATCAGCCTCTTGATCATCGGTATCAACAAAGGCATCAATAGCAGTATCCAGCTCGTCGATTGCAGCTTGTGTATCGGTGGCGGTTAAGCCAGATGCAGTGTTATCAAAAGGAACCTCATCTGCTTCTTGGTCATCTGTACCGGTGCCAGCGGCCACTATTTCATCAATTGCTGCTTGTGTATCTGTTGCTGTCAAACCAGATGCAGTATTGTCGTAAGGAACTTCATCAGCCTCTTGATCATCGGTATCGACAAAGGCGTCGATGGCCGTATCCAACTCATCAATTGCCGCTTGTGTATCGGTGGCGGTTAAACCAGATGCGGTGTTGTCAAAAAGAACCTCATCTGCTTCTTGGTCATCTGTTCCGGTGCCAGCGGCCACTATTTCATCAATTGCTGCTTGTGTATCTGTTGCTGTCAAACCAGATGCAGTATTGTCGTAAGGAACTTCATCTGCTTCTTGATCATCGGTATCGACAAAAGCATCGATGGCTGTATCCAACTCATCGATTGCAGCTTGTGTATCGGTGGCGGTTAACCCTGATGCGGTGTTGTCAAAAGGCACCTCATCGGCCTCTTGGTCATCTGTACCAGTGCCAGCGGCCACTATTTCATCAATTGCCGCTTGGGTATCGGTTGCTGTTAGGCCAGAAGCAGTATTGTCGTAAGGAACCTCATCTGCCTCTTGGTCATCTGTACCAGTGCCAGCTCCAATTTCTGTTTGCAATTCAGTAACCTCTACACCAACTTCATTGCCGTCACTATCACGTACAAAGAGTTCGCGATTACCTGAAATTGGGTTGTTTTGGAAACCGAAAAAAGTATTTACACTATTTCTATCGTCTTGGGGTTCCCAGGTACCTGCACCATCGTTCCATTTAATCGCTTGACCATCTGTGGCCCCCATTTGGTCTATCTTAACGGCGGTAATACCACCATCGGCGACTTGTAAATCGGTTGCAACACCATCTCCTACAATTGTTACCCCATCTGAACTAACAGCTCCACCAGTTCCGGTAGGTAAGTCATCCCAGACAACATCACCTGTTGTAGGATCGGTTCTTAAGAATTGACCGTTTACTGTAGAAGGTTCAATCTTGAATGGGTCTCCCGCACTACCATCACCGGTAATTGTAGTGCCATCAGCAACTTCGGTGCTTCCTGCACCCAAGCCTGCTAAAGGAACAGTACCGTTGAATCCTCCGTCGGCACCTGTAAATTCTAAATCTGTACCATTCAATACTACATTGGATACCACACCATCGGCCCCAGCGGCAGTGGAATTGATTATATAAGGGTCACCAATTGTACCGGTGCCTGTAACGGTGACATTTGTTCCTGCATTGATTATCGTTTCATCTCCATCTGCTGGAGGTCCTGTCAAGGCAGAAATATCAACACTGCCATTGAACGCTCCATTCGCACCAGTAAAATTCAAGTTTGTTCCATCAAATGCGACAGCACTTACCAAACCATCTGCTGCCAAAGCTGACAAATCAACGGTAACCGGATCTCCATCTTCAATTTCTATAGTCAGAATATTGCCTGCATCTAAAGTGGCATTTTCCAAATTCTGGTCGTCCGTGCCCGTTCCAGCTAGTGGATCCAGACTCACCGATTGGGTATTGGTACCTTCAGATAAGGTCAAAATATTCCCATCCAACCTAAATTCTGTAACAAGTTCATTCGTCTCGTCCAAATCATTGTCATCGGCCAAATGTTGTGTAAGATTGGTCGAATTGGTATTGATCTGGGTTTGCAATGAACTATCATCATAAAATGCACCTGCAGAATCTATGATATCATTACCCACATCTGGACTAACAATTTGAGCAGTGGTTAGATAGCCAGCATCGTTGGTAAAATCGTTTAGTGTTACCTGCGAATAATCGATTTCACTATCTGACACTGAGTTTTCGGATAACTCTGACTGACCTACAGAATTTGGTGCAAGATTGTTACTTCGTATGGTCTCTTCTGCGATATCCACTCCTTGTATTGTAAAATCGGCAATCTGTTCTCCGGTAATTTCCGAAACTTCAAAATTGAAATTATCCCCAGTCTGGGTAATAACTATTGTTTCACGAAAATTTTGAACTGCATCGGTGGAAAAAGTTTGCTGACTAATTGTTTCTAGCAGTACGGTTACCTGATTACCGGCACTATCTGTAAGAATTAATTCATTGTCAACCAATTCAAGACTTTCATTGGTTGTGCCTTCAGAGTCGCATAAATTATCCCAGACCAACCCGTCAAAATAGAATATGCATCCAACATCGGTATTGTAGACCAATGCTCCTTGCAAAGGATTCATCGAATTCATATTCGCATTGGAGATTCTAGTAAGCACGAGTGCTTTGTTGTCGTCTTCCAATTCTAGAATGGAAGCAGGATTTAACGACTGTGGATTTTGACCAATTTTTACCTGTGCACTTAAAGTTGAGCCAAGTATTGTAAATAATAGGCAAACAGCTAGTGTTCTCATTGTAGGTAGGGATTTAGAGCAAATTATAGCAATCACAAAAGTAACCTTATCGCCAAATAAACCTAATTTTATACGTCAAAATACCAAAGTGAACGGATGAAATGTTTAAGTTGTTTTTCAATATTTATTCTCGTCTAATACCCGTTTTTGCCAAGAATTAACAAAAGTTTACAACCATTTCATTTTTTTTAATGGGTCACTTCAATTTTCTTTATCCCATTGCAATGTATCAATGTCTATGAGGTTTTTTGGCGCGATATTTATCGTCTTTTTTTGTTCGAGTGTTATAAATGCTCAAGATGGCCGTAGTCTTTTAAGAGGTCAAGTAATTTACCGGGGGGTAAATGTGCCAAACGAGTACGTAATAAACACCACTACCGAGACCTCAACGATAACCAATGAAGATGGTCAGTTTGCCATTGAGGTTAAGATTGGTGATGAACTGGTTTTCACCGCAGTAAATTATCAGTACGAATTAGTGAAAATCACTGCAGAAATCTTACAAAAAAATAGATTGGTCGTCGAGGTCGAAGAAAAGGTTCGCGAATTGGACGAGGTTACGGTTAGCCCTGAAGATCAAGAAAAATTTGTTGAATTGAAAAATGAAGAATTTAAAGAAGTCGAATACGAAATTGACCGCGGCGCTGAAATAGAAAACGTTGCTATGTCTAGGACCGAGAGGGGAATGCGTGATGGCATAAATTTTGTTAACATTTTTAAGGCTTTATTTAAAGGACAAAAGAATAGTGAGGAAGATGGCATTGATTTAAGGGTCAGTGATGTCTTGAGAACGGTTTATGATGATGAGTTCTTTTTGGTTGACCTGAGACTGCCACGTGATAAAATAGATGCTTTTTTAATCTATGTTGATGAAAAAGTACCTTCAAAAACATTGTTACGCAAGGAAAATGAGTTTGAACTTCTTGATTTTTTGGTTACCGAAAGCGACAATTTCAGAGCTGAACTTGAAGAAAATTAGCATTCTTCTTGGCCTCTTCATGGTATTTTTTGTTGCCCAAGGCCAAAATGTCAAACTTTTAAAGGGTAAGGTCATTGCCCCTGGAGAAGATGTAACAGGTGTTACCATTCAAAATGTCTCCACAAAAAAAGCAACCATTACCGATTTTGAAGGCAATTTTTCTATAGAGGTTAGGGAGCTGGATACCTTGGTATTTTCAGCAGTACAACTTAAAAGAAAAATACTTCCGGTCACTGAACCAATTTTCAATTCTAGTTTTGTTCGGGTTCCTATGCAAGCCTTTGTAAATGAATTGCGCGAAGTGGTAGTCTTACCTTATAATCTTTCAGGAGACCTGAATACGGATGCAAAAGCAATGAATGTCGCTCCTGTAACCGCAGAGTCTTTGGGCCTACCAAACGCACATGCCAAAATACCCACGCAAAGTGAACGTAAATTGATGCAGGCCTCTTATGGTAAATTCAATTTGGGTATGTTGTTAAGCCCGCCTCTAGACCCATTGATAAACATGATTACTGGTCGTACCAAAATGTTGAAAAACCGGGTAGCTGTAGATAAGAAGTATGCAAAAACAAATGCTGTTGAAGCCTCGATTGTTGATTCTCTGTTTTTAAGTGAATTAAAAATTCCAAAACGGAAAATTGCTGATTTTATGTATTTCTGTGAAGTGGATGACGAATTTCAACAATTGGTTTCTAGAAAAGACCAATTACTACTTTGGGAATATCTACTCAGAAGAAGTAAGTTGTACCGTGAAAACAACGAATTAGAATGAGGGGCACTAACCAATACTATCAAAAAATGAAGAAATTCTTACTGGCTTTAACGTTGATATTAATGTCATTTAGCACCATGCATAAATTTTATGTTAGTGTGACTAATGTTAACTATTCAGAAAAAAATGATTCGTTTGAAATAACAACGCGCGTTTTTATTGATGATTTGGAATCTGTTTTAAAAGAAAGATATGATATCAAAGCAGCCTTGGACACTTCCAGTGAAAGTGACATGGCAGATTTTTATATAGAAAAGTATTTACGTGCCAAATTAGTTGTAGAAATTGATGGGGAGCCTTTAAATTATACCTACCTAGGGAAAAAATATGACGCAGATCTTGTTCTTTTTTATCTCGAAGTAGAAAATGTTGGGCTTTCCAATCTAAAATCACTTGCCATTTACAACGAAATTCTCACCGATTTATATGACGAACAAAAGAATATTGTACACATTAAATGGAAGGGCGATAAAAAAAGTTTTGTCCTCACAAAAAGTGATGCTAAAGGAATGTTAAACTTCTAACACCCTTTTTGGCTGGTGTTAAAAAACGGTAATTTTCCAAAATGTTTAAAATCAATTTAATAATGAACAAGTTAACGTATTGTTTTGCCTCAGTTCTCTTTTTGTTCGGGTCCTTTGTAATGGCCCAAGAAGAAGCTGAAAAAGAGGAACGCAAGCCTGGCCATACCAACCAAAGTAAGTTTAGGCAGATGTATCAAGAATTTTCAACGCCTAATACATATCGTTCTGCGTCTGGAGCTCCTGGTCCTGATTATTACCAACAACAGGCCGATTACAAGATGGATATTGAGTTGGACGATAAAAACGCAAAACTGTATGGTGAAGAAACCATTACCTATCACAACAACTCTCCTGATAACCTAGAATTCCTATGGGTTCAGCTCGACCAAAATGTTCGTGCAAAAGACTCTAAGTCGCCTTTACGCAATGGCGGTGGTGTTAATTTGGCCTATCAGGCGGGTACATTCACAAATACATTTATGAGTGACGGCTTTGAGGGTGGTTTTAATATTGATTGGGTAAAGGATGCTTCAGGTAACAATTTATCCTTTACTGTTAATCAGACTATGATGAGGATTAATATTCCACAGCCCCTCAAAGCAGGTGAGAAAATGTCTTTTTCAATAAAATGGTGGTATAACATTAATGATAGGCCAAATGATGGAGGTCGCTCAGGGTATGAATTTTACCCAGGTGATGGAAACAGAGATTACACTATAGCCCAGTTTTTTCCAAGAATGGCGCACTATAGTGACAATGAAGGATGGCAGAACCATCAATTTTGGGGTAATGGCGAATTTGCCCTTCCATTCGGAGACTATGAAGTAAACATAACTGTTCCTGCTGATCATATTGTAGATGCTACTGGGGTACTTCAAAACAGAAAGGAAGTTTATTCGAAAGATATGTTGAAGCGCTATGAGCAAGCTAAAAAGTCTTACGACAAGCCTGTAATCATTGTTACTCAAGAAGAAGCTACAGCAAAAGAATCTTCTTTTTCAGAAAAAAAGAAAACTTGGCGATTTAAGACAGAAGCTGGTATTCCGGTTCGTGACTTTGCCTTCGCATCATCTAGAAAATATATTATGGATGCCCAGGCGGTTAAAATGGGTAATCGAGATGTAATGGCGGTTTCTTTGTATCCGAAAGAAGGTAATCCACTTTGGGAAGAATATTCAACAAAAGCAGTTGTTCAAACATTGCAGACCTATTCGAAATTCACTTTTGATTACCCTTACAATAAAGCAATTTCGGTAAGTGCCAAAAATATCGGAATGGAATATCCGATGATTTGCTTCAATTTTGGAAGACCGAATCCTGATGGGACAGTTTCTGATAGAACAAAGTATGGAATGATAAGTGTAATAATCCATGAGGTTGGACACAATTACTTTCCAATGATTGTTAACTCCGATGAACGACAATGGGGATGGATGGATGAAGGTCTTGATACTTTTATGCAATATTTGACTGAGCAGGAATTTGGGGAGAATTTTCCGGAAGCCGTAGCACCTAATGATAAGTATCCATCGAGAAGAGGAGAGCCTTCTAAGATTGTTCCTTACATGGCGGGTGAGCAGGATTTTATTGCCCCCATAATGTCAAATCCTGAAAACGTATATCAGTTGGGTGCAAATGCTTATGGAAAACCCGCCACGGCTTTGAACATTCTTAGAGAGACCGTAATGGGCCGTGAGTTGTTTGACCATGCCTTTAAGACATATGCACAACGTTGGATGTTCAAACATCCTTCGCCAGAAGATTTCTTTAGAACAATGGAAGATGCCTCAGCGGTTGATTTAGATTGGTTTTGGAGAAGTTGGTTCTATACAACCGACTATGTTGATATTGGTGTAAAAGACATCAAAAAATATTACGTATCCGATAAACCAACGAAAAGAATGCAGGAGTATATGGCAGCTCGTAACCTTACAGAAGCTGACTTACCTCCATTAGTGTATTTAGCCGAAGAAGGCAGTGAGGATTACAGTGAGGACTTGAAGGGTAAGGCACCCAGTGAGACTTCTCAAAGCCTGAAGGAATTTTTGATGGATAATATGTCTGAAGAAGAAAGGGCAAACGTTGAAGAGCCCAAATACTTCTACGAAATAACCTTTGATAAGCCAGGTGGTATTCCTATGCCTTTAATAGTAGAATATACTTATGCAGATGGAAGTAAGGAAAACGTTACCTATCCACCAGAGGTTTGGCGAAAAAATGATAAAGAGGTTAAAAAACTAATTTCTTCCCAGAAAGAATTGGTAGGTATTGTTGTTGATCCAAAATTGGAAACAGCTGATATTGATACCACAAATAATTCTTGGCCAAAAGAAGAGCAAAAGTCTGATTTTGACCAATTCAAAGAAAAAGTCAAAGGATAGTTCTTTTGTAAAAGAGCAAAAAGCCCGACCAATTTGGCCGGGCTTTTTTTATTGGCTATAAGTTCGGCTATATTTGTGTATGCGATTATTATTTATCAGCGGAGCAGAAATTTTTTTCATACTTTTCATTGTTGTAATGGTATTTGGTGCGGACAAACTGCCGGGTATTGCCAAAGGTTTGGGAAAAGGTATGCGTCAATTACGTGACGCTACAGACGACATTAAACGTGAAATACAGAAGAGTGCAGAGAAGCAAGGTATCGATACAGACTTTACCAGTGACATAAAGAAAGAGATTGATGAGGTTAAAAAAAATGTAAACGAGGTAACCGGTACAATTAAGAGAAGTTCAGATTAGCGATGTTCGATAAATTAAGGAAATGGGATCATGACACCTTTATTTACCTCAATAGTGTAGGTATTGAGGAGTTTGATGCATTTTGGTCAATTGTAACAAACATTACCACTTGGATTCCGCTGTATTTATTGATTATTTGGTTGTTCTTTTTCAGACTACCTCGGCACCAGGCCATTAACCGCATATTGGCCTTAATTATGTTAGTGGTCTTTGTGACCCTTATAACCTTATTGGTCAAGGAATGGGTGGCACGAATAAGACCAAATAACATTGGTCAATTCAGTCCATTTATACGAGTATTAAAAAGCCCAACAGATTATAGCTTTTTTTCTGGGCATGCTTCGAGTTCTTTTGCCGTAGCAACTTTGACATACTTATTCTTAAAAGGGGTTTACAAATGGGTTTGGATTTTGTTTTTGTGGGCCATTATATTCTCTTTAAGTAGAATATTTGTTGGGGTTCATTATCCTATTGACATAATTGCAGGAGTACTAGTAGGAATAGCCAGTGGATGGTTCTTTTACTTCCTTTTTGTCTATTATGGCAAACTACACTTTAGTTGACCGAATATTCTATTTAACCCTACTTAAGGTTAGACCATCCCTTATTGACAATAAAACAGTTTCAACCCTTGGGTCAGATTTTAGTTTTTTGTTATACTCAAGTAATGATTTGGTTGCCTTATCCGACGCATTAACAGTTTCAGTTACCTTACCTGACCACAACACATTATCTGAAAGAATAACAGAACCAGGATTACATTTTGAGATTACCGTTTCAAAATAGGTATCGTATTTTTTTTTCTCTGCATCAATAAAAACCAAATCAAACTTCAAATCGAGCGTAGGCACTATAGAAATTGCATCCCCAACATGTTGAACTATTTTATTTCCATATCCACTCTTGTCGAAATATTTACGTTGAATTGAACTCAATTCCTCATTAATGTCAATTGTGTGTAATTCACCATCTTTTTGAAGCCCTTCGGCTAAACAGAGAGCTGAATAACCTGTATAGGTGCCAATTTCTAAAATACGTTTTGGGGAAATAAGTTTTGATAAAATACTCAATACCCTTCCTTGATAATGACCCGTTATCATTCTTGGTTGAATAACCCTTAGATGTGTTTCACGAGTTAATTGTTGTAGAATTTCTGGTTCATCTTCAGAATGTGTTGCAATGTAATCTTCTAGTGACTTGGAAAGAAAATGCATAATATCAATTAAAATTCCTTTCCAAATATGGGTTATTTTCGCGTAATGGAAAACTTGTTGGTTCGCAAGGCAAGTTTAAAAGATTTGCCAACACTCAAAGCGTTTGAGCAACAAATTATTACTGCCGAACGGCCGTTTGACCCGACTATTCGGCCTGACCCTGTTAGTTATTATAGTCTTGAAGAGTTGATAAAAGACGAAACAAGTCAAGTGGTAGTTGCAATTGCAGATAATGAGATAGTTGCGTCTGGTTCTGCTCGAGTAAAAAAGGCAAGACATTATTTGGACCATGTTGATTATGCATACCTCGGATTTATGTATACTAAACCTGAGTATAGAGGAAAAGGAATAAATAAATCCATAATTGATGAACTTTTGATTTGGGCGAAAGAACAAGACCTTTATGAAGTTAGATTAACCGTTTATCATGATAACCACCCAGCAATTAAGGCTTATGAAAAGACTGGTTTCAAAAGCCATTTGAATGAAATGCGTTTACGTTTGAATTCTGATATATGAAGTTTGAAAATACATTACAATTCGCTACCGAGATGGATAATAATGATTCCTTAAGAGCTTTTAGGAATCAATTTATTTTTCCTCAAGTCAATGGAAAAGATGTTATTTATTTCACCGGAAATTCTTTAGGCTTACAACCAAAGATTGCAAAGAACTATGTCGATGAAATAATGAAGGATTGGGCAGAATTGGCTGTAGAAGGTCATTTCTATGCAGAAAAACCATGGTGGGATTACCATGAGCGACTTGCAAAACCTTTAGCTAAAATAGTTGGAGCAAAACCGGATGAGGTTTCAGTAATGAACACTTTAACGGTTAACCTTCATTTTTTAATGGTATCGTTTTACAAGCCAAATTCTAAAAGGTTTAAGATCATATGTGAAGAAAAGGCATTTCCTTCAGATCAGTATATGTTACAAAGTCAAGTACGATTTCATGGCTATGAACCGAGTGAATCCATAATTGAAATAAAAAAGAGGGAAGGGGAACATTTTTGGAGAACTGAAGATGTAATTTCCAAAATCGAAGAAGTTGGTGATGAATTGGCCTTGGTACTTATCGGTGGTGTCAACTATTACAATGGTCAGGTCTTTGAAATGGAATCCATTACTAAAAGTGCCAAGTCGGTCGGTGCGATGGTTGGTTGGGATTTGGCCCATGCAGTAGGCAATGTCGAATTAAAATTGAACGAATGGGGAGTTGATTTTGCCGCATGGTGCAGCTATAAATACATGAATAGCGGACCTGGAAATGTTTCCGGTATATATGTCAACGAGAAATACCTTAATAGAACCGATTTCAATCGGTTTGAAGGTTGGTGGGGGACAAAAAAAGAAAGTCGATTTTTAATGAAGCCAATATTTGAGCCTATAGCAAGTGCAGATGCTTGGCAAGTTAGCAATCCGGCTGTTCTTTCATTAGCTCCATATTTAGCCTCGTTACAATTGTTCGAAGAAGTGGGTATGCAAGCACTAATAGAGAAACAAAAATTGCTAACGGCGTATTTAGAGTTTGTATTACAAGAAGTTGATAAGGCTGTTGACAGTACATTCGAAATAATAACTCCGAAATCAAGAGGATGCCAACTTTCGGTTTTTCTTCATGGTGAGGGTAGGTCAATTTTCGATTACCTAATGAAAAATGGTGTTATTGTTGACTGGCGTGAACCCAATGTAATTCGATTGGCACCAGCACCTTTTTACTGTTCATTTGAAGACATGTATCGATTTGGTGAGATTTTAAAAACCGGAATTCTAGCAGAATAATAGATGAAGTCGCTTTATCTGATTCTTTCCAATCCTCGATATTTTGCACCTGCCTTTGTTTTCGCAAGTCTGAATATTTGGTTTGGTACTTGGGCAATTTATATTCCTTACGTCAAGGATAAATTGGAAATTAACAAAGCTGATTTGGGGATTGCCCTTTTTTTCTTGGCTTTGGGGGTTTTTACGGTTTTTCCAATAGCCTCTAAAATTATAGATAAACTTGGTGTTGGTAAAACTACATGGTGGGGAGTTTTGTTTTGTACGCTCGCGGCTTTACTGCCATTAGCTTCTCCTAGCTACGAGCTTTTGTGTGTTTCACTTTTTGTATTTGGACTGTCAAATGGAATCACAGACATTGCTATGAATACACTGGTTACTGAATTGGAAAAGGAAGATAAAGTCCAATTTATGTCGGCAGCTCATGGGTTTTTTAGTCTGGGTGGTGTAGTTGCGGGTCTAGGAAGTTTTTTAATGCCCGTCTTTGAAAATCCAATGTTACATATGGGTTTAATCGCCCTAATTGTACTTATCATCAATCTTATTTTCAAACGTCATTATGTAACTATAAAATCGGCTCCTGTTGAAAAGGAACCCTTTAGTTTGAAATTGTTTAAACCTCTTTTTGTTCTAGGATTAATTGGGTTTATAAGTTTTGCTAGTGAGGGTGCTGTAGTAGATTGGAGTGCCTTGTATTTAAAAGAAATTACGTTGGCTCCATCTCATTTGTTTGGCGCTGGTTTTTTGGCTTTTTCAATAACAATGACCTTAGGACGTTTTCTGGGAGACGGTATTAGTGAACGTATAGGTTCAATTAAGATAGTAGCAGTTGGAGCTATCGTTGCTATTCTGGGATATTTCGGTATTCTTTCTGAAAATTCACTTTTTGCGATTCTCGGTTTTGCATTGACCGGATTGGGTTTTTCGGTAATGGTACCTGAACTTTTCAGAATTGGTGGTAAAGTAAAAGGCGTTGATTCGGCCCAAGGTATTGCATTTATTGCTGGTATTGGTTATTTAGGATTTCTATCAGGACCGGTAATCCTTGGTTTTTTGGCCGAAGAATTTACTCTAAGAACCAGTTTCTGGACTCTCCTGGTATGCGCTTTTCTGGTCCTTTTGCTAACTTGGACTTTAAGGGGTAAAAGGAATTAATGGAAATTTTGTCTTATTCGGAATTCCTTCTTCTTTGTTTCAAAATTTTCTATGAATTCAATCATTTCTTTGGTCAGCGGTAAGGTATTTTGACTGTCCCAAAAGCTTTGATTGTATTCATGTTTGAGTTTGAAAATGTCCTTTTGTCCGTTAGTATTTGCCTTAAAAGAAAAATCTTCATTGTTGTCCATTGTATGAAGAATGTATTCACTCTTATAAATATCCACAAAATCATTTTTGGTAGACTTGATTTCTATTTCGAAAAGTAACTTGGCAAGTGTGATAAAGTATTTTCCTTGCACCTTTGATTTAGTAAAAATAGCTGATTGAATTCGGGACAAAGGGCGTTGTTCAACTTTGCCATTTCTTCTATAATTATCAATATCGAAATAACTGCTCAAGTCAATTGATTCTATGGCGTTATTGGCATTGTTAATGATGTAATCGCCTTCAGTTTCTATTCTTGGCTGTGTGGAATCACTTTTGATGCTGATTCTCGAATAAGGTTCAGTTTTAAATTGTTTTTCGGTAATAGTAAAACCTTCACCTGTTGCATTTAACCTTATACTTTCGAACAAAAGCTGTGAAAGGGAAAAGAAGTTGAAATTCACATTATTCTCGTCTTTAACAACTCCAATTTTTCTCATATTTTCAATTTCAAATTGAAAATCCTTTTCTGAAGCGTCCATACCTTTTTTATACAACATGGTACGTCGACTTAATTTACCAGAGATATCCTGAAGGCGTATAATTTCGCCATTCTTACGAAGAATACAACGTAAAAAAAACCGCTCTTTATAAGGTTTAAGTAGGTAATTTGATGAGACTGAATCTCTAACTTTATCCCAAAGCGATTTTATATTAGTTAGTGTGATTCCTTCAAGTTCAAGTGCTTTGGGATTAAGAAAAACGGAATCTTGTACATTTTTAACAGCAAGGCGTAGTGGCTCATATCCAATTTTCCTAAAACTGATTGAATCCCAAGAAGCAAGAATAAAAAAAGAGCCGTCGGTATTGGTTATGGTATGGTCAAAATTATTGTAAACATCAACAAACTCAATTGGATTTTTTGTCTTTGAATCCAATACAACTCCCACCTTTTGACCTGTTAAGTAGCTCGTTATAAAGAATATCAGCAGTACGTTATAAATGCGCAGGTTCAATTTTCCGTTTTAATTTCAACACCATCAAAATACAATTTGAAGTCTCCGAGGTCATTTCTATGATCTCTAGCCAATTTCAGTCCCATTGTATCTAAATAATTTTCCCAAGTGGTTATCATTGAGGGCTCTTCTTGATTTGCTTTACGAAAAACCCATTCTTTTAAAACATAATCATCTTCAAAGTAAAAATCATAAGCATCCCCAGGGGTATATCCTCCTTCAGAGCCATAAGTAATCGTCAATCGATTCATAGGTATTTTGGCTATTGGGGCAGAATCATTTTCAACTTCAAAATAGTCATAACTATTCTTATCCCACATAAGGTTAAAAGGGGCAAAGAGCCAGTATCTATCATTAATAAACCCAGCATTTACTTTAAATGCAACAGAATCCATATCAGACCTGTTATATGTAATGGTATCCTTGCTTGTAATGTGGGTTACATTCTTTGTTTTAGGAAACCAAATCCATTTACGTTCAAAGTGGGAATCTTCACGGTCAACATTGAATGTAAATTTGACTTCATTCACATTTTTCCAATTCTCAAAACCATGGGCTAAAGCAATTTTCTCTGGAGTCGTATGTTCTTTCGATTCTACCTTTTGTACTGGGGTATCTTTTTTCTTTGTTTCTGTTTTACAGCCAATTATAAGGCCAAAAAAAAGCAAAAAAAGTATTCTTGAATTCTTCATTGGGGCTAATTTTTTCAAAGATAAGGGCTTTTGAAGTATCTTTTGCCCCACAACTAAAAACCAGCACGTGACTTTTCTAAAGCAGTTGTTTCTAATTCTTATAAACCAAGCAAAAGAAAGATTGGGTAAGAACAGTGCTTTTGATAAGCTGTCAGACGAAGAATTAGTATCTAAAATAGTCGCCAAAAATGACACTCTGTTGTTCGGCGTGCTCTATGACCGTTACGTGCCTATGGTGTATAATAAGTGTTATGGTTTTGCGAGATCTCAAGACGAGGCCGAAGATTTGACCCAAGACGTTTTTTTAATGCTATTTATAAAGCTAGCATCATTTAAGGGTAAGTCTAAATTCTCAACTTGGCTGTATTCGTTCACTTATAATTTTTGCGTCAATTATGTGAACAGGAATAAACAAAGAAAAATGAGTGATAAATCGGTTCCTGTGGAAGAAACCGAGTATCGTTTGACTGAAGAAGAAGTGCCTGATGACGCAATTTTCGAAATGAAGGCTAATAAGCTTGACAAGGCCCTCAATGAAATTTCGGCAGAAGATAAGTCGATTCTATTACTTAAATATCAAGACGGGGCATCAATTAAAGAACTTAGTGAACTATTAGAAATAGGGGAGAGTGCTGTTAAGATGCGCCTGAAAAGGGCAAAGGCCAAACTTGTTGAAACCTATAAATCTTTAGGATAGATGGCAGAAAAATTTGACAATCCGTTTACGCAATTAAACACCAATCTAAGGGAGGTTCCTCCGGAGATGAGAAAGAGGGTGATGAACGATATTGCCATTGCAAAATTAATATTGGATATGGCCGTCTTGGTCACCTCTAATTACTCCGCATTGATAGGAGGGCTTTTTAAAACGAATAAAAGAAACTAATTTACTTTACCAAAATAAGTACCAAAAATGAGCACGTTGAATGATTTAAGCAATACCATTCAGGAAAGTTTTAAAAACCTGTTCTCTGATGTCGCCGCTTCACTTCCAAAAATCCTTTTAGGAATTTTAGGAGTCATTTTCGCATGGATAGTTATCAAGATCATACTATTTATTCTAAAAAGAATTTTAAAAGCAGCTAAGATAGATGTCCTATCACAACGGGTCGCTGACGCAAAATTATTTGGTGACCGACAATTGAAAATTGATTTGCTAAAATTGGTTTTAAGCACTGTAAAAGTGCTACTGATTTTACTATTTACTTTGGTATTGGCACAAACCCTTGGTTTAACTGCAATTTCAGACGGCATATATTCCTTGCTGAGTTATTTGCCCACTTTGCTGACTGCTTTACTGATAATGGTAGCTGGTCTTTATTTAGCTTCGGTTGTAAAAAAATCTGTTCATCAGCTACTTGAATCCATGGGGGTTTCAGGAACAAAGTTCATAAGTGGTAGTATTTTTTACCTAATCGTATTTTTTGTTTCAATTACGGCATTGAATCAAGCAGGAATTGATACTGAGATAATCACCAGTAACTTCACATTGATTCTTGGTGCCTTTTTGTTTGCAATTGCTTTAGGATTTGGATTGGGTTCTAGAGAAGTGATTTCCGATGTATTAAAGATGTTCTATACTCGTAAAAAATATATGGTCGGTGACAAATTGAAAATTGACGACTTAGAAGGTGAAGTTGATACTATCGATAATATAAGTCTAACCCTTAAGACGAAGAAAGGTAAAATTGTTATTCCGATTAGCGAGATTACATCAAAACGAATTGAAATACTTGAATAATAAAAAAGCCCCTATTACGGGGCTTTTTTTATCTTCTATTTGTCAAAACCTGAGAACTTGAATTGAACTGAACAATTGGGAATTCAGTTCTTCTATTGAGCTCCAACATTTCAGGTGGACAATCAAATTTTGTCTTACAATTATTTACTGGTCTACTTTCACCATACCCTTGATAAGAAAGAATTCGACTACTCGGCACCCCTTGTTGTATGAGGTATTCGTAGGTCGATTTTGCTCTGGATTCAGAAAGTCTTCTGTTGTATTCGTCACCACCAACAGGATCTGTATGTGATTCAAGGCGAATGATGAGTTCTGGATAGGTCTCCAACATCAGTTTTACAACCTTGTCAAGCTCTAGTGCCGCATCTGGTCTTATGTTACTTTTATTGAAGTCAAAATAGATTTTATTTAAATCTGCCAGAACCTTTACGTCCATTACAGGCTCCAATTGTATGTTCTTGGTTACCTTTTTGGTCTCACGATTTATACCGTGAGTTTCAAATTCTATGGTTTTTTCTGGGTGTGTACTTCGATACGCCACCACTTTATAATTCATTTTTCTTTTAATGAGCATCTTGTAGTATCCATTGTCATTGGTCATGGTTTCTTCTATTAAGACTCCAGTTTTCTTATTGTACAATGAAATTTTTACGCTGTCCAAAGGTCTAAGGTTAATTGCATCGGTCACTTGACCTTCAAGGGTTAAAGAAGGAATAAACTGAAATTTGTAAATATCATCACCTCCTTTGCCGCCATTTCTATTTGAGCTAACATATCCATCAACACCATTATCAAGTGCATAGTAACCAAAATCGTCTTTTTCACTGTTTAATGGCTTACCCAAATTGATGATATCAATAATTTCACCAACATCATTTAAGACGGTACCAAAAACATCAAGTTGCCCAAATCCTACATGGCCGTCGGAAGAGAAAAATAGTTGACCTTCATTATTTATAAAAGGGAATAGTTCGTTACCTGGGGTGTTTACAATAGGTCCGGCATTTTTGATTTCCAGTATTCCACCACGTTCATGAATTGAAGCATAGTAAATGTCACTGCCACCAAAACCACCAGGTCTATCGGAGGCAAAGTAAATCTTCGTCCTGTTTGAATTTACTGAAGGGTGACCTGTAGAAAAGTGATCGGCATTCATTTTCATATTTCGGGTAACCCTCCACGTATCTTTATCCTTTTCAGCCTTATAGATTTTTAGATTGCTTAAATTTTCTATTGACTCTTTGTCTTTAGTTGTATAAAAGGTTTCCTCATTGTTGAAATAGCTATTTCTAGTGAAATATGCTATGGTATCGTTTCTGTGATCGGTTGAAAATACCAATGAACTCTCATGAAATTTTGTATTGATGTCACCTTCGATAGGTACTGGCACAGCGTTTTCATCATCTGCGCGCACATGATAGATGTCTAACCACGATTCTGCATTCCATCCATATACGTCATCAGAAGCGTTGCCATCAGGTCTGCTGGAACTAAAATAAATATCGCCATCCAACAAAAAAGCCCCAAATTCACTGAATTCGGTGTTGAAATGTACTGGCTTTACATCATATCTTTCATTACTGTTAAATACAACGGAAGCCAGACTTCCGTCTTTCAAAAACTGTTTTACCCTAGCATCGTTTTTATGGAATTTCTTATACTTCTTGAACCATTTTAATGCTTCTTCCTCCTGTCCGGCACTTTTTAAAGCCGTTGCGTACTTAAAAAAGTAACTAGTTGAAGTCTCAGGGTCATCAATAAAACGTTTAAAATAGGGTATTGATTCTTCAAAATCGCGAAGAAACAGGTAGCACTCAGCAAGTCTTTTGTAGGCATGAACGGTATTCTTACCATCAACTACCATTTGTTCATATTCTGGAATTGCCTTTGCATAGGCAAACTTTCCAAATAATTCATCTGCCTTTTTCTGAATACCTGATTGGGCATTTGAAATGCTAATGGCAATTATAAAAAATAATGTAGCTAGTGTTGTTGATTTCATAACAAATTGTGTTTAGAAATATCTAGGAGAACGGTATAAGTTTGATCTTTTCAACGATTTTGGTTCAAATATCAGGATGACCTCATGAGTGCCGCCAGTGTATGGTCTAATTGTTGACGTGGGCAAATCATATGCATAACCCAATCTTATGGTTTTTGAAAATTGATACTCCATAAATGCCCCAAAATTGGCAGCATCGTTAAATCTGTAAGATGCGCCAAACCAAATTTTTTCATAGAACAAAAAGCCAGCTGTCGCGTCATAAGACATGGGTGCCCCATTAGTAAATCTTGTAATTACTGTAGGCCTGAATTTAATATCCAATGACAGATCGACAACCAATCCTGCGATAGCGTAATAACTGTTTCTTTCTATAGCCTCTACAGCATTTAGGCTTTCAATATTTAAGCTGTTATTCAATATTCTTGGAGACGAAAATCCTGCGTACCATCTATCGGTTGTTATATAAACTCCTGCTCCAAAATTTGGATTCCAATTATTGACCGCAACTGCATTAGGGTCTGTGGGGTCGATTAATTCTCTATTGTAGTTCGTAAATCCTGCCTTTAATCCAAAAGATAGTGTCGCTTCATATGAAATAGGAATGGTGTACGAAAAATCACCGTAGACAAAATTTGTGTTTTCAAAACCCAATTGGTCTGAGATGTAGGAAACTCCAAGTCCGACACGCTCATTATTCAACGGTGTGTGAAAAGCGAATGTACTCGTAGTAGGGTTACCATCAATTCCTGACCATTGGTTTCGGTGCAATGCAGTCATATTCATACCTTGCCTACTACCCGCATAAGCCGGATTAATAGAAATCGTATTGAACATGTACTGGGTGAATTGAGGTAACTGTTGGGCAAATGAGGTCAGCGGTATGACCAATACCATTAATATCAAAAATTGACGGAACAGTCTCATATTACTTAAGTTAGGTGGTTCTTTTGATTGGAATTGTGATTTGGGGTTCTCATTTCCGTCGTAAAGGAACAAAAGTCATCAAAAAATCAACAATTTATACGTTCATTCATCTATAAAACTCGATTTTCATCCAAATAGTATTTGAAATCACCCTTAACATTGAAAAACAATTAGATAGCATAAAAAAAAGGGGCATAGCCCCCTTTTAATATTAGTTTCCAAGGAAAATAAATCCGTTAAATGGTTCGAATTCCGTTCCAGTTATATTTATGATATAATAGTACGTTCCAGACGGTAGTACTCCAGAACCTCCAACGGCATTTCTTGGTGAAAAGCCCGACCAATTGTTTTGGTATTCCCTTGCTTCAAATACTTTATCACCCCATCGGTTGAATATCATGACATCATAACTATAACCACATGCCTCGGTTCCTTTGATTTCAAAGAAATCGTTCAGGCCATCTCCATTTGGGGTAACAGTTTTTGATATTATGATATCATCCCTGCTACAATCTATACAATCTCTGTTAAAGCTTATTGTATAGGTGGCATTGTAAGCACAGGTAACAACTATTGAACTGTAATCAATTTGGTATTCACCAATCTCAGTATTCGCTGGGTCAAGAATACTACCATTAAGTGCGATGCCATCTCTATCTGGAGTGAAAAGACCGTTTCTGTCAAATATCTCTGGAAGATAATCGAGCAAATCGATTGGCGCATCGTCAACACATATTTCAATGCTGATTTCCTCCCTCTTCGCCTGAACAACATTGATTATTTGTTGAAATACTGCCTGCTCGCCACAGATATCGGTTACGGTCCATGTCCTGATTATTTGGTAGTCAGCTGGTTCATCTGGGAACTGGGTGTCTTCTGTAAACTCAACTTCTAAACCGCCACATCCTCCAGTAAACTCAATTTCGGGTACTTCAGGAATCATATCGCCACATACAATAGAGAATTCTTCAAGATAATCACTTGCCATAATA
This sequence comes from Croceivirga thetidis, assembly GCF_012272815.1. Lineage (GTDB taxonomy): Bacteria > Bacteroidota > Bacteroidia > Flavobacteriales > Flavobacteriaceae > Croceivirga > Croceivirga thetidis. The sequence continues at coordinate 6,188 of NZ_JAAWWL010000001.1, read as the reverse complement.
GGCCCCGAAGGTTCAATGGTCAATATTTGAACATGGGTAGCACTGTTACCTGAGCAGTCGATAGCTGTCCAAGTACGCGTAATGGTATATCCCATAATACAGTCTTCATCGTTTGTAACTGTTTCTGTAAAATCAATCATTACATCAGGGTCGCAATTATCAGTAGCTTCCAATACTACCGCATCTGGGATTTGCTCACATTCAACAATCATGTCTTCTGGAAGCTCACCAAGGAATACTGGTGCCTCATCATCTTCAACTGTAATCACTTGAACATGTTCATTTGTATTTCCTGAACAATCGCTAACCGTCCAAGTTCTTACAATCACGAATTCGTTACCACAAGAAGGGGACTCACTCTGGGTTTCAGTAAAGATGACCTCAACCTCAGTATCACAGTTGTCCACGGCTGTAAGAACAGCTGGCTCAATAGTCTCCGTACACGATATGGTTATATCTTGTGGAAGCTCTTCAACAAAATTTGGAAGAATATTGTCCTCAATGGTAATAACCTGTGTATGGGTTCTTACGTTACCGACACAGTCTGTTATTGTCCAAGTTCTATTAATGGTGTACTCAGTTGGACATCCGTCATCCAATCCGACGAATTCTTTGGTGAACTCTTCGGTGTAATCGCATCCTTCAGCATTGAACACCAAGGTATCAACAGGTGGAACATCATCCTCACAAGTTACAAACACATCTCCAGGGAAATCGTCATCACTGTCATTGTCTATAATGGTACCCTGGGCTTCACCTGAGTTAATTTCAATTAAATCAGTTGATAGATTTGATAATTGAACAAAGAATGATTCAGGATTTTCCACCAAGATATCATCGATTATCGCCACTGTAATTTGTTGCACTTCACCATTTGTTCCTTCAAATGTTAAAGTGCCGGTCGAAATAGTATAATCTTCATCTCCTGTCGCAGAAGCGTCTGAAGTACTATATTCTACGGTAAATGGTTCTCCCAAGTTACCGGTTAGCACTACATTGAAAGTGGCCGTCCCATCACCTTCATTTACAGTTATTTCTGTCGCTTCGAAAGCAATACCAGTAACCCCAGGTTCAGCATCATTATCAATAATATTTCCTGTCGCAGTAGTAGTATTTATATCGACAAGAGCTAATGAAGGATTACTAAGGTTAATTGTGAAATTCTCGATAGCTTCAATAATATCATCTTCGAGAATGTCGATGATTATGGGTTGTATTTCTCCATTATTTCCGGCAAAAGAAAGTTGTCCTGATAGTCCGGTATAATCTTCTGAATCTGTAGCCGTGCCTTCAGCACTTGCAAAATCAACTGTGAAGGATTCTGCAAAATTACCGGTAAGGACAACATTGAAGGTGGCAGTACCATCTCCTTCGTTGACGGTAACTTCCGTAGCTTCAAATGCAATTCCGGTGATACCTGGCTCAGCATCATTGTCAACAATAGAACCAACTGATGTATCACTGTTTATTTCAATTAAATCGGTTGAAATATTTGAAAGGGTAACCACAAAATTTTCAATCTCTTCAATGATGTCGTCTTCTAGAATAGGAACAATTATCTGTTGTATTTCCCCATCATTTCCATCAAACGAAAGTTGTCCAGCAACGGTAGTGTAGTCCTCAGCATTAATTGCAGTGCCATCAGACGTTACATAATCAACAGTAAATGCTTCAGAGACGTTTCCTATTAGAATAACATTGAATATCGCCGTACCATCTGCTTCATTAACAATCACTTCTGCTGTTTCAAAAGCTATTCCTGTAACTCCAGGTTGGGCATCGTTATCAATAATATTTCCGATTGCATTAAGGGTATTGATATTAACCAAAGTCGAAGAGGCATTTGAAAGTGTTACCGTGTAATCTTCAGTAGGTTCAATAATATCATCTTCAAGAATAGGAACAATAATTTGTTGAATTTCTCCATCGTTCCCGGCAAAAGATAGTTGACCCGTGATACCCGTATAATCTTCGGTATCTAATGCTGAACCATCTGAAGTTGCAAAATCAACAGTGAATGCTTCTGCAAAATTACCGGTAATTACCACATTAAAGGTTGCGGTACCATCGCCTTCATTTACAGTAATTTCCGTTGCTTCGAATGCAACACCTGTAACACCGGGTTCTGCATCATTATCAACGATATTACCTGTTGCCGCTGGAGTATTTACAGTTACAAGGCCCAAAGAAGGATTAGATAAGGTAACTGTATAATTTTCAGTAGCCTCTATGATATCATCTTCTAGGATATCGATAATTATGCTCTGAATTTCGCCATCTGTTCCAACAAATGAAAGTTGCCCAATCTGCCCTGTGTAATCGTCTATATCTGTGGCCGTTCCATCAGAAGTAGCAAAATCTACGGTAAATGGCTCGGCAAAATTGCCAGTAAGTACCACATTAAAGGTTGCTGTTCCATCCCCTTCGTTTACGGTAACTTCTAAAGTATCAAAAGCTACACCCGTAACTCCAGGATCAGCATCATTATCTTCGATGTTGCCGGTTGCTTCAGGTGTATTTATTGCTACTAGGGTAGAAGATGCATTGGATAGGGTAATGAGATAGTCCTCAGTCGCCTCGATGATATCATCTTCCAAAATAGGAACAACTATTTGTTGTGTCTCACCATCGGTACCTGCAAACGATAATTGACCTATTTGTTCAGTATAATCTAGGCCGTTAGTTGCTGTACCATCAGAAGTTGCGAAATCTACGGTAAATGATTCCGCGAAATTCCCAGTAAGCACCACATTGAACGTAGCTGTGCCGTCACCTTCGTTTACGGTAACCTCGGTGGCCTCAAATGCAATACCGGTAACACCTGGGTCAGCATCATTGTCTTCAATGTTGCCAGTAGCTTCAGGTGTATTTATTGTTACTAGGGTAGAAGATGCATTGGATAATGTTACCAGATAGTCTTCGGTCGCCTCAATGATATCGTCTTCAAGAATGTCAATCGTTATGGTCTGTATTTCACCATCCGTACCGGCAAATGAAAGTTGACCGGTCTGCGCTGTGTAGTCGAGGACATCCAGAGCGGTTCCATCAGAAGTTGCAAAATCCACGGTAAATGGCTCGGCAAAATTTCCGGTCAGCACCACATTGAAAGTTGCCGTACCATCACCTTCATTAACGGTGACCTCAGTTGACTCAAAGGCAATTCCCGTGACCCCTGGATCTGCATCGTTGTCAACAATGTTGCCCGTTGCGGTTGGCGTATTGATTACAACCAATCCCAGTGATGGGTTTGAAAGACTGACAATATAGTCCTCAGTAATTTCAATTATGTCATCCTCAAGGATGTCAATGGTTATGGTCTGGATCTCCCCATCCGTACCGGCAAAGGAAAGCTGACCTGTTTGTGCTGTGTAGTCAAGGGCATCCAGAGCCGTTCCATCAGCAGTTGCAAAGTCTATCGTAAATGGTTCAGCAAAATTACCAGTAAGTATTACGTTAAAGGTAGCTGTGCCGTCACCTTCGTTTACAGTAACCTCGGTAGCTTCAAAGGCAATACCTGTAACACCTGGGTCAGCATCATTGTCTTCAATGTTGCCCGTTGCCTCAGGAGTGTTTATTGCTACCAGTGTAGAAGATGCATTGGATAATGTTACGAGATAGTCTTCGGTCGCTTCAATGATATCATCTTCAAGTATATCTATCGTTATGGTCTGAATTTCCCCATCCGTACCGGCAAATGAAAGCTGACCTGATTGTGCTGTGTAGTCGAGGGCATCCAGAGCGGTTCCATCAGAAGTTGCAAAATCCACGGTAAATGGCTCGGCAAAATTACCCGTAAGTATTACGTTAAAGGTAGCTGTACCATCTGCTTCATTTACGGTTACTTCGGCGGCCTCAAAGGCAATACCTGTAACACCTGGGTCAGCATCATTGTCTTCAATGTTGCCTGTAGCCTGTGGTGTATTTATAGCTATTAAAGTTGTTGTCAATCCAGAGAGATCTACTAGGAATCGCTCCGTAATCTCAATAATATCGTCTTCAAGAATAGGGACTTGAATTTCGTAAGACTCCCCATCATTTCCATCGAAGTCTAGTGTGCCTGTGGTGGCCGTAAAATCAGCTGCAGCTTCGGCAGTATCATTTAAGGTGCCATAGTCCAATGAGAAACTTTCTGCAACATTACCCGTAAGGGTAACCGTGAATATGGCTATTCCATCCCCTTCATTTACGGTAACCTCAGTCGCCTCAAATGCAATACCAGTTACACCAGGGTCCGAATCATTGTCTTCAATGTTCCCAGTCGCCACAGGTGTATTTATAGCGACCAACGCAGATGATACATTGGAAAGTGTCACGGTAAAATCTTCAGTGAATTCAATGATATCATCTTCTAGAATGTCGATGGTTATGGTCTGAACCTCTCCATCCGTTCCCGCAAAATTCAGTTGACCTGATTGGGCGGTGTAATCCAAGCCGTCAATAGCTGTGCCATCTGTTGTGGCAAAATCAACCGTGAAGGCTTCAGGGAAGTTTCCAGTCAAAACAACATTGAATGTAGCCGTTCCATCCCCTTCGTTTACAGTCACGACCACAGGGTCAAAAGACAGTCCTGTAACACCTGGGTCTGCGTCGTTGTCCTCGATATTACCGGTTGCATTAGGGGTGTTTATTGCTACAAGGGCAAGTGAAGGGTTTGATAAAGTAACCGTATAATTTTCGGTCGCTTCTATGATATCATCTTCAAAGATATCGATGGTAATGGTCTGTACCTCACCATCCGTACCTGCGAATGTCAATTGTCCTGTTTGCCCCGTATAGTCAGCTGCATCGACCGCAGTCCCGTCAGCAGTTTCAAAGTCGATGGTGAAAGATTCAGCGAAATCTCCTGTTAGTACCACATTGAACGTTGCAGTCCCATCACCTTCATTAACGGTGACCTCGGTTGCTTCGAATGCAATTCCGGTGTTTCCAGGATCCGTGTCGTTATCGGTAATATTTCCAGTCGCGCTAGGGGTGTTGATATCAACCAAACCTAATGACACATTCGAAAGTGAAACTGTGTAGTTTTCAGTTGCCTCAATGATATCGTCCTCAAGAATGTCAACGGTAATGGATTGGATTTCGCCATCGGTACCTGCAAATGTGAGTTGCCCCGATGCTACATTATAATCATCACCATCTGTTGCAGTTCCATCCGAAGTGGTAAAGTCTACTGTAAATGAAGAGGGGAAGTTACCCGTTAGCACCACATTGAAAGTAGCTGTCCCATCACCTTCGTTTACCGTAACATTTGTTGACTCAAAAGCAAGTCCGTTGCCAGTGGCCGCATCATTATCATCAATGATACCATTTGCTTGAGGCGTATTGATCTGGACCAGATTGTTCGAAGGATTGCTAAGGCTTACCAAGAAGTCTTCTCCTGGTTCTATGATCAAATCATCAATGATATCAATGGTAACCGACTGAACCTCTCCATCCGTTCCTGCGAAAGTAAGCTGCCCTGTTTCTCCAGTGTAATCCGAACCATCTGTTGCAGTTCCATCCGAGGTTGCGAAGTCAATTGTAAATGGTTCCGCAAAATTACCGGTCAGAATTACATTGAATGTTGCTGTACCATCCCCTTCGTTTACGGTAACTTCCGTAAATTCAAATGCAACACCTGTTACTCCTGGTTCTTCATCATTATCGATAATTCTACCTGTTGCTTGAGGTGTATTGATTCCAATTAATGTTGTTGTAAGACCCGAAAGATCTACAACAAAATCTTCGGTAAGTTCTATAATATCATCTTCCAGAATAGGAACCGTAATTTGATATGTTTCACCATCGGTTCCATTAAAATCCAATGTTCCCGTAGTTGCTGTGAAATCGGCTGCTGCATCAGCGGTGCCGTTCAAAGTGCCATAGTTTACAGAAAAACTTTCTGCTACGTTTCCGGTAAGCACGACGTTGAATGTGGCGGTCCCGGCACCCTCATCGACGGTCACCTCGGTTGGGTCGAATGCAAGCCCCGTCACGCCGGGATTTGCATCGTTGTCGGTGATGTTGCCCGTTGCATTTGCGGTATTGATGGCCACAAGTGCAAGTGAAGGGTTTGAAAGTGTAAGGGTATAGTCTTCCGTTGCCTCTATGATATCATCTTCAAGGATGTCAATGGTAATGGTGCGTACCTCACCATCGTTACCGTCAAAGTTGAGCTGTCCGCTCTGTGCGGTATAGTCGTCCCCTGC